>NZ_JAAOIE010000020.1 GCF_011326755.1 Cochlodiniinecator piscidefendens
GAGGTATGCCCGAAAGTTGGTGACGGTGTGATCAGGCGGCTTGGTTAAGTTGTTTGATCCCGTCTTTGATTGCAATCCCCTGGATGATCTCAGGCATGCGGTTGGCACCATCGAGTTTGCGCCATTTGAGCTGCGCTGACATCATCAGTTTGAACGCCATAGCGAGGCCCATTTTTCGGCTGAGGCATCCCTTGGTTTTGCCTGTGCGGTGCCGGACAGTGGCGAATGTGCTCTCAATCGGATTGGTCGTGCGGATGTGTTTCCAATGCTCGGCAGGGAAGTCATAAAATGCCAGCAACACGTTGCGATCTTTGGTCAGTTTACCCACCGCCTTGTCGTATTTCACGCCGTAGCTTGCGACGAAGAAGTCAAAAGCGACTTCTGCATCCACGCGCGTCTCTGCCTGCCAGGTGTCATGTAAATGGCCCTTCGCTTTGGCCTGGACCGACTTCGGCATCGCATTCAGAATATTGCCAGTTTTGTGGAACCAGCAGCGCTGTTCTTTCGTGGCACCAAAGACCTCGCGTAGCGCGTTCCAAAAGCCCAAAGCACCATCACCAATGGCAAGATCAGGCGCATGGGTCAGTCCGCGCCGCTGCAGATCAAGCAGCAACTCCGGCCAACTTTGGGTGCTTTCACGGTAGCCATCGGCAAGGCCGATGATCTCCTTGCGGCCCCATTCGCCCGCACCAATCAGCACCAGAACACATTGTTTTTCCTCAGCCATTCGCGGGCGGAAGTAGACACCATCAGCCCAGATACAGACGAACCGGCGGGTGCTGAGATCACGGCGTTGCCAGCGGTCGTATTCATCCCACCAGTTAGCCTTGAGCCGTGAGATCGTCGTGGATGACAGACCCGCAGCATTTGGACCAAGCAAAGCTGCCAGAGCCTCTTGGAAGTCGCCCGTGAAAATGCCCTTGAGATAGAGCCAAGGCAAAAGCTCTTCGATGGATTTGGCTTTGCGCAAATAGGGTGGCAGGATCGTCGAAGTGAAACGAACTTTCTCTACGCCGTCGCTTCGGTCCCGCACGCGCGGTACTTTAACCGGCACCGCACCAATCCCGGTCATGACCTCGCGTTCAGGCAAGTGACCATGGCGTACCAACCGGGCGCGGCCATCCCCGATGAGGTCTCCAGAATGCGCATCCAAAAGAGCTGATAACTCCGCTTCGACAGCCTGCTGGATCAAGTCACGCGCCCCGGTGCGCAAAATATCTGTCAACGGATCAGCTGAAAATCCATGTGGATCGGGCAACGTCGTGATGGTACTCTTCGTCATGTGGCATATCCTTTTCTCTTCGAGAATTGCGGCGCGTGAACAACGCCATGATATGCCGCCCCTCAGGGGCCATCACCAACTTTTAGCTATATC
>NZ_JAAOIE010000021.1 GCF_011326755.1 Cochlodiniinecator piscidefendens
CATGGCTAAGGAAAAGTTTGAGCGGTCGAAGCCGCATTGTAACATTGGTACTATCGGTCACGTTGACCACGGTAAGACCACATTGACAGCTGCGATCACAAAGCAGTTTGGCGATTTCAAAGCGTACGACGAAATCGACGGCGCACCAGAAGAAAAAGCACGCGGCATCACCATCTCAACAGCGCACGTTGAGTATGAAACAGACAACCGCCACTATGCGCACGTTGACTGCCCAGGCCACGCTGACTATGTGAAAAACATGATCACTGGTGCGGCACAGATGGACGGCGCTATCTTGGTTGTGAACGCAGCTGACGGCCCAATGCCACAAACACGTGAGCACATCCTTTTGGGTCGCCAGGTTGGTATCCCTTCCATGGTTGTTTTCATGAACAAAGTGGACCAAGTTGACGACGAAGAGCTTCTTGAACTCGTTGAAATGGAAATCCGTGAACTGTTGTCAGATTACGATTACCCAGGCGACGACATCCCAGTGATCGCAGGTTCTGCTTTGGCAGCGCTTGAGGGTCGTGACGATGCAATTGGTTCTGAGAAAATCTCTGAGTTGATGGCTGCTGTTGACGCATACATCCCACAGCCACCACGCGCTGTTGATGAGCCATTCCTGATGCCAATCGAGGACGTGTTCTCAATCTCAGGCCGTGGTACAGTTGTAACCGGTCGTGTTGAGCGTGGCGTGATCAACGTTGGCGACAGCATTGAAATCGTTGGTATTCGCGACACATCTACAACCACCTGTACTGGTGTTGAAATGTTCCGCAAGCTGCTTGATCGCGGTGAAGCAGGCGACAACATCGGCGCATTGTTGCGCGGCGTTGACCGTGACGGCGTTGAGCGTGGTCAGATCCTGTGTAAACCAGGCTCAGTAAAGCCACACACCAAGTTCGAAGCAGAAGCCTACATCTTGACCAAAGATGAGGGTGGTCGTCACACACCATTCTTCGCGAACTACCGTCCACAGTTTTACTTCCGTACAACTGACGTAACGGGCACAGTTGTTCTTCCAGAAGGTACCGAAATGGTAATGCCTGGCGACAACCTGAAGTTCAACGTTGAGCTGATCGCACCAATCGCGATGGAAGAAAAACTCCGCTTCGCGATCCGCGAAGGTGGCCGCACAGTCGGTTCTGGCGTTGTTTCCAAAATCGTAGAATAAGATCGTTCCCTTGGGCGGTAACGCCCAATACAACGACCTAAACAAAGGCCCGCTCATAAAAGCGGGCCTTT
>NZ_JAAOIE010000003.1:0-286709 GCF_011326755.1 Cochlodiniinecator piscidefendens
CGAAGGTGGCCGCACAGTCGGTTCTGGCGTTGTTTCCAAAATCGTAGAATAAGATCGTTCCCTTGGGCGGTAACGCCCAATACAACGACCTAAACAAAGGCCCGCTCATAAAAGCGGGCCTTTTGCGTGGGAAAATGATGCTTACCTTCAAAGTGTAAAGGTGCTGTGTTATTCGAATAGCTGCCAAACAGTATGTCCGAGAACTGCTCTTATCTGTTGACGTTTTCCCCCGTCTGGGCCTGAAAGATGAGCGATCAGGGTGATTTCAACTTTTTGTGCAGTGGTGAGGTCGTTGACGTTGGCGTCGACGTTAAAAGCCCGCAGAGCGTGGGTTACGTTAGCGTCTAGCTGTGTTGCTGTTGTAGCACCTGCCGTGTGGGCGCTTAGGGTAAGGGATAGACCTAAGGTAAGTATAAGCTGTTTCATTAAGTTTCTCCTATCGAGTACGTTAAGATAAATATGGAGTTTTGAAACCCAAATGCAAAGACTTCGACAAATTGTTTATGTTAACGAAAAAAGCTGCGCACCAGGCGCAGCTTTTCTAAGCGTAGTACAGCGATAACTTACATGTGGCGATCAAGGATAACTTGGATCGCTTGCTTCATGCCGCCGTCTTCGCCGTCACCTGACAGGATGAAGTGAATTTGCGCGATTTCGCCAAGAGAAAGGTCTTGGATGTGATCTGTTGGCAGGTTCATCTGGTGGAGCGCATTAAAGATAGCACCGGTCAGCATGTTGTGTTCCATTTGCATTGCTGAAGCAGCAGGCGCAGTTACGCCAAGAGACAAAGTTGCAACAGTTGCGATAGCGGTCAAAGTGCGTTTCATAGTTTTTCCTTTTTAAAGTTTAAACTTTCGGATGCTGGATTTTGATCCAACACCGACACCTTGGCGTGCTGATTGACCTAGGTAAAAACACGAAAAATCTCACAGATTTTCACCTATACGTCAGTTGACACCGCCGACCTGTGATCTGTCTGTGAAATGCACTGAATGACCCTGAAATATTTCATTTCAAGGTGCTGAATTTAAAAGATTAAGTGGGAGGGTGTGGATCACGGATTTGCTAGCGCAAGAAGTAAAATAGTTCGTGATAATGGTGAAGATTGCAAAGTTTGAAAATAGTATGCCTTATGAATAAATTGTGTTCGATCCGTGAGCGTGTTTTTTTCGAGTGTCCAGAGCGGCATCCGGGCTCATACGGTTTATCTGGCGGTGTTTTGTATTAAACTGGATTCGTTCACCCGCCACTATGAGAGGCAAATGGGCCATAGATATTGCGGTTCCTGGCCCATTCACAAGTTGTCTAGCTAAACTTAAGCATGTGACCGATGGAGGCGAACATTTAGGCCGCCATCTGTTGATAGCTGTGGTTGCCTGACAGGCCGGGGACAATGCCCAAGCAGCATGTTTTCGAAAGCTTCAAAGATGTTTTGCATGTGGCGCTTTTTGTACGGGAATAGTATCTCACAATCCATGTCGTGAACAATTAACGCATTATCTGCTTCAAAGATGATTAGGTTTCCTTCGGCATCTTCAGCGCAGTCGATGCCAAAATAGTCCAATCCGATTTTTGTTGAGAGGGCGTCAAATGCATGATGGTGGCGTTTCGCAAAATGCAGGTCAAAGGTATCCATAAAGTCAGCTTCGTTTTTTCGTTTTGACTCGGAGGCATGCATATTTGCGTTTAAGTACCAAAGATCCCATTGGTCCGAGATTGCCATATGGCATGGGAACGCGTGCCCATCGATGAAAATGATCCGGTATTTTCTAAAATTTCCGTCTTGGGGAGAGGCATAATTTATGAATTCAGAAATAAAGAATTCGCTTTCTTCTCGCTCAAGAAGGTAGGACTTTAGACAATCGCGTGTGTTGAGTTTCTTAAGGCCCCTGCCTGCGTGCGATCCGCAGGGCCGAATAAGGCAAGGATAGCCACCTATAGTGTCTATGCTGTCGATATCTGTGCTGACATCCAAGGTCTCTTCTAGCTGCAGTCGGGGTACGCGACATGTTTGGGGGAAGCGTAATCCACCAATATTGGAAAAAGCGACAGGTAGCTTGTCTCGCTCCAGCGCAACAGGTGTATCGGGAAAGTTAACTGTCTTGGTCCCAGTTGTTTCTGTAAGGTTTCTGAGATTTTCAAAAAACACATCCGCGTTCGATGAATCCAACGATGCCGCGCAAAATGCGATATCATGAGGTGGGAGCGGATAAGGGTCTTTGACTTGAAAGTTAGGATAGTACGTAATGATTTCGAAGTCAGAGTTTTGAAGGAGAAACTCTATTGGTGTGTTATCGCCCATCGGGCCAGCGTCGGCAAACACGAGCAATTTAGGCTGAGCGACCTTTCGGCGATTGGTGCTAAATGCACGGCGCTTTTCAAGGGCTTTGGCTTGCCAGGCTAATCCCCTTTCGCCATGGCCACTTAGTTGATCGATAACGGAAAGGTCCATAAATGCACCTTCAATATCTTTGTTCTGATTGCATTGACTAAGAAGTTGGGATCGCAAGGGATTTAAATCAGTCCCCTCGAATGCCATTTTTGTTAAGTTTGCTAGGCCTATTCTAACTTGAGGTTCCATTCTGGCTCCAATCTGTGGTGTTATTCTGAAATGGCGCGCTTTTATTAAAATAACGTGGACTTTTTCTGGAACGGTGTTTGAGCTTTGAACATATCCCGCACAGTGGTTTCGATCGTGCTTGTGCAGAGCTTTGTTGAAAGGATACCCTCAATTCACGGGAGGTTTTTCATGGAAATAGAAGATGCTGCAAAAGTCCTGAAGGAGTTGGGCCACGTGCACCGTTTGCAAATTTTTAAAAGATTGGTGCGATCTGGGTTTGACGGGTTGCCAGTCGGGGTCCTGCGGGAAGATTTGGATATTCCAAACTCGTCAATGACCCATCACGTTGCAAGCTTGTTGAAGGCGGGGCTTATTGTGCAAGAGAGAGAAGGGCGCGTTTTACGCTGTGTCCCTCAATATCAAAGATTATGGGACGTCATAGGCTTTTTGCAGGACGAATGCTGTGCTGATCAGGGCGGGTATGTTGAGATTCCTAAATTTGCCTCTCCAGGTAAACTGACGGAGTAAGTCTAGCAAATGTATAACCCCCTTTAAGAAAGATCCGTATTCATGGCATCTGATCAGATCATCGTTGTTAATGACAAAATGCAGACGGAGTATCAATATCATCTGGAGGCGCCTGAGGGCGCCGACTTTGCAGAGGGTTTTACACCGTTTTATCCTCCGGCAAAAATGCTAGAGCTTGGCGTGTTTGAAGGAAAATACTGTAACGATTGCAGAGATGAGTTTCCCGACAACTGGTTTGACACTGCAAAGATGAGCGATGAAGCCGATGCTTCCGCCAATTATTTTGGTGTAAAAAGCAGGCAGCCGTTACAAACTTGGTGCGAAAAAGGTTGGATATTCGGCCCTGATCCGCGTGGCTGGTTTCAATGGTATTGCAGGTATTTTTTAGGCCGCCGGATACCCGATATCGATGCAATACAGATAAAACGATGGCGGGCTTTTGCACGCCATGCGGGGCAAATTCGCGCGAATTGCGATCCGGGCGATGTATTCTGTCGCCCACGCCAAAGGCAGGCGCTTCTACAATGGTCATATGATCCGTTTATATGAGGTGCAGGGTTTGCACGTGTTGAATGTGGCTGCGAAATATATTCGTTTTGCGGCGGAAAACAGGGTAACACTAGACGTATCACCCTGTTTGTTCTTATTCGGTATCGATGATCGCCATTGCGTCAATTTCGACCAGCAAACTTGGATCAGCAAGACCTTGGACGACGACCCCAGTGGAGCAGTGATTGACGCCTTCAAACCATTGGTTAATCGCTTCGTATACCGGACCGCGATAGGACATATCCGTGACGTACACCGTCAATTTACAGACATCTTGCAAGCTTCCACCGGCTTCTTCCATCCAGCGCTTGATGTTTTTGCAGGCTTGATCAGCTTGCGCGCCGGGATCGCCTTCACCAATGAGCGTCCCATCTAACAATGTCCCGACCTGACCTTGCATAAAGACGAAATCGCCTTTTGCGCGGATGGCTTTGGAGTAGGTTGCCTGCGCATGATAGCGCGTTTGGTATTTATGGATGTGTGTACGGCTCATGTGAGTTTCCTTTTATTCTGAGATTGAAAAATATTTTGGAGCCACTCGGCAACTGCCAATAGTTTGGCATCATGCCCGCGCTTGGCGATAAGTTGGATACCTGTCGGTAGCCCGTTTGGGCCGGTTAAAAAGGGGAGAGCAACAGTTGGAACCTGTAATAAATTCCACATTCGGCTGTATAGCGGATCACCTGTTGCGCCTAACCCCGCAGGTGCTTCGCCTGGGGCCGAGGGTGCGAGGAGCACATCACAGTCCCCCATAACAGCCTCAAGCATTGCATAGCTGCGTTCGCGTTGACTAAGCGCTCTTTGGTATTCGGTATCACTGACGTTTCGTCCGTCTTCGATCAGTGCGGCAAATTGGGGGCTCAGCTGATCCTGCTGGGCGCTGTACTCGCATATGCGTGTGCGCGCAGTTTCATATGCCATGACCGTGATCTGTGCTTGGGTGAGATTTGTGAAACTGGGTGGCGTGCTTACGTCGCCCGTGTTGGCGCCTGTCGCCGTTATGGCCCCCATTGCCGTTGTGCAAACGTTGCGCATTTCGATACTGCCATCCCACCAATTTGGGCCGCGCATTAAGCCGACACATGGTAAGGAGTCTTCGTCGATTTCAGGGAGAGAAGTAGCTAAATCTCCCATTAACACCTCTCGGCACAGGCTAAGGTCAGGCACGGTGCGAGCCAAAACGCCTAGGGTATCTAGGCTGTGCGACAGGCCCATCACACCTTGAAGGTTAAACCCACCCGTTGTTGGGCGGAATGCTGATATGCCGCAATACGCAGCTGGGCGGATCAGAGAGGCGGCTGTTTGCGACCCAAAGGCCAGTGGTACCATATGATCAGCAACTGCCGCAGCAGAGCCACTGGATGAGCCGCCGGGAGTGTGCCCGGTGTTATGAGGATTGGCGGTCTTCCCCGGCTGGAAATAAGCGAACTCTGTAGTGACTGTTTTTCCAATGGGGATGGCCCCCGCAGCAATAAAGGCTTCAACGCAGGATGCATTGCGTTCTGGCTTGCGGTTTTCGTAAATTGGGCTGCCCCAGCGTGTCGGCATGTCGTCGGTATCAATAATGTCCTTAACGGCAAAGGGCACGCCAAACAGCGCGCCCTTTGGAGGAAGGTCATCCAATGCTTTCGCGCGTTCCATTGCGCGATCAGCTTCTAGATGGATAAATGCCCCGATTTCCGGTTCCCGTGTTTTAATACGGTTCAGGCACGCCGCCATTACCTCTGACGGCGTTACGATGCCTTTTCGGATTTGCGCTACTATTTCAACCGCTGACAGCGTGTTTAGTTCAGCCATTCTCTAACGCTCCGAGCGCTTCTCTAAAGGGGCTAACGGGCATATCATAAATACCGCCGCCCAATCGGCCAGCCTCGCCCAATCGATCCAAAATACCCAGACTGATCATCGGCCCGTTGCCAAGCGTCACCGCCGCACGTGCGGTGGAGCCCAATTTCAGATCAAGTGCGCGGAAGTAGGGATGCGCACCCACTGACAGACCAGAAGCCCTTGCCGTCGCATCATCGGGAAGGTTGCCTGCGATCATTGCCTTTTGCTCAGGGTTCAACTCAATCGACATAGCCCCAAGGCCAAAGGCATCTACGACGGCGCTATCCCCGATGGCCCCGAGGGCACGATCAGTTGGTAAATCAACATCAAAATCCCCTTTGGGAGCGTCCGCAGTTACTGTGAACCATTGACCAGGAAGGCCAGAGACTTGGATCGCTGTTTCAGCGCCATTACCCCCTGCTGCGGTGATAAAGCTTGATCCGTTGATCCCTTCGGCCAGTTTCATCATGCATTTGGTGGCAGCCATCCAAAGGTTCAAAAACAAACTGGGAGAACCATGCATGAACTGCAATGCATCTTCGTCGGTGATCCCGCCGGGTGTACGATCAATGAGTTCCGCCGCAAGCGCTGCGCCAGCAACGGGAGTGCGACCGTGACAATCATCGCCACCCGCCAAACCAACCGCTGCCAAAGGCACAAGCGCAATGCCTTCGGCGATGCCCGATTGCAAAACGTCAACAAACCGCGTGTTCAGCCAGCGGATGTGTTCAAGCACCGCTTCGGAACGCAAGCCAAGACGCATTGCCGGACGGTTGCCACCGTTCACAGGGGCGTAAACCCGTTGTGCTCCGCGCCATGCATCATAGACCGTGTGCAGAGGCATAGACGCACTAACCACAGCGGCCAGTGGGGTAACAACATCATGGTCTTGGGCGGGCTTGAGAATGATTTCGCCTGCCATGATCATTGCTTCTGCTTGGTCAAAATCTTTAGCAATGCCTTCATAAACCGCTGCAACACAGGCCGAGTTTAAGATTGGTTTTGTAACCAAATCAGGACTGCCAAAGGCCGGGCCAGCATGTAGCAATACATTCCGCTCCAACCCAAAGGCATCATTGGCGGTGTTGAACCGGTTCCAGACCGGTTGTGTGACCATCGCTTTGTCAAAGGCCAGTTGATCAGCAGGGTGCAGTGTCATGATACCTCCGGTGGAATAACCCATGTTTCAGAGAAGTATAAGAAAGCAGTAGTGGTTTCAAAGCCTGCTTGCACGCGTTCGCCAACTTCACCGGGTAAGCTATGACCGTTCACGACAATCTGCGCAGATTTGGCAGGCACTAATAGGGTAAACATTGTATGTTCGCCCGTTCCAACCTGATCGGGGGTGAGTTCCAAAGCCTTGGGCGGCTCTAAATCTTCCCACACCAATTCAATACACAGACCTTCGCCGGTGATTGTTTCAGTGTAGCGATGCGACATCGGATCACCGCTTGTACGCACAGTTTGAACAGATTTAATCGGGAGATCAGCAAAAGCAGGGGCATTGGCAAATGCGCCCAGTTTGCCGATGAAATTCACCTTGAGATATTCCGCCAGAGCAACATTGTCAGTCATCATGACGTTTGGCGCGGTTTTGGTGCCCTCAACAGCATCTGGTGTACCGTACAGTAAAAACACTTGGCCTTGACCAACGGGCGACCATGCCACACGGAAAAACAGCGCCATTGCAGCAAAGCTGCCATCAGCATTCTTTAGCAAGATACCGGGGTTTTCGCCGGTCCAGTCAACAACGCCGGGGGTGATAGGTTCTGAAAGTGGCATTACGCGTCCCCCTCTGGTGTGACCCAAGTTTCGGAAAAGGCCAAAAAGGCGGTGCTCATGGTGCGTCCAAAGAATTGGCGTTCTGCTACAGCCCCTGGAAGGGCAGTGCCGTTGACAAAAATATCTGCTTCGGCGGCCTCAAGAAACACTGAATACATTTCATGTTCTTTGGTGGCCGAGTTTTCTTTGGTGACCTCAACCGGGATCGGCGCACCCATGTCGCGCCACACCATATCCAACGTCACACCAGAGCCTCGCAGAGTTTCGCTGTATCGTGTTTTTAGGTCGCCGGGAGTTTTGCTAACTGAATCACAATCGAGCCACGTCATGGCGTCCAACCCAGCTTTGCCAATAAAGGTTGGCATTTTTCTGACCCAGCCGTCGATAATCCAACGCATCATGCGCTGATTGTCGGTCATGATAAAGTTCGGAACATCTGGCCAACCTTTGTCGCTGTCGGGGGCACCTAGAACGATAGCGGCATGGCCGCGACCATAAGGGGATAGTGCTACGCGAAAAAACAACGCCAATGTGGTGTAGTCGCCGTTTGGGTCTGTCTTAAGGTAAATACCCGGATTTTCGCCTGACCAGTCAACCCGGCCAGTGCTAATAGAAGTACGTGTCATGCCCAGCTGGCCTCATATGCTTTGAGTTCGTCGATGATATATGTTTTGCGTGCTGGCCCTTCGATTTCATCAGCAGCGCGGAATATTTCAGCGACTTTAAATGAAATTTCCTTAAGCACGGCACCGTCGTCGCGACCGTCTTGAACAGGGATGCGTAGCATCGTGTCACCCGCGTAAGTGGGGAGAACACCATCATACCCGTCGGTGGGGTGTTTAACCGGATTGCCAGCAGCAACAGACCTGATTTCATTGCGCAACAAGCGACGCACTTTGGCAACGCCGCGATCGGTGAAGCTCAGGTTTTCGCGGGCGTGAATGTTTTTCGGACCTTGAGAAACCCATGCATCGTAGTCACCGGGGTCACGTTGGCGGGTTTCGTAATCGCGATCAGGGCCTTGGCCATAGAAATCAGTGGTGCCAAAACCCACTTGGCTTTTGTCGGTCATGCCGCGTGGGTCATCTCCATCACGGAAGTGTCGCCATGTAACGACTTGTGTGTGCGTATCATCAATTGGCACCACCCAGCGAGTCAGGCCACAACGGCCAAAATACCGCGTTGTGTCAGGCACCGGGAAATGAGCGCCGTTTTGGGTAAAGCTTGGCATCATGTGGTCGTGGATACGCAGCCAAACGATGTCTTCGACGCGGCGGACGTTGGTGTAGAATTCACCAAACTTTGCCTCGTGGAATTCGATCATCGGCATTTCAGCAAAACCTTCGTGGAACTGCACGCGCGCGGCCAATGTGTGCAGATACACAACATGGAAAGGGTCCCATGCGTTTTCCATCACCTGAAGCCAGTTGCACGGGGATTTAATGAGAGAAGGCAGCATTTCATCGCCGTCTTCGTCAAATGTATCCATCACCGGGAAAGGAGGCATCGTATCTTTTGGGCCCATATAAGCAAAAGCAAGGCCTTTGTATTCGATGACAGGATAGGCCCCAAGGCAGGCTTTCTTCTTTACCTGTGATGCTGGGGGTTCGCATGGTGTTTCTTTGACGGTGCCATCAAGGCCGTATTTCCAACCGTGATAAGAACAACGAATGCCGCCCGGTTCAATGATCCCAAATTCAAGGCTCATGTTGCGGTGCGCGCAGTGCAAGTGTGTGAGGCCGAGTTTGCCTTCGCCCGGTTCACGGAACATTACTAGATCTTCGCCAAGAATACGAAGACGATAGGGCAGATCACCGATTTGATCGGTCATTGCGACGGGCATCCAAAAACGCCGCATGTATTCGCCACATGCCGTACCGGGTCCGACTTCGGTCAACTCTGGGTCGGGTTGCTTGGACCATACGGATTGCTGATCATGGCCACGGAAGTTGCCTGCGGGGATGTCAAAAGGGGTTGTCATTTTATCCTCCGGTTGGGTGCTAGGGAAACGGAACGGCTACAGGAGCCGACCCTATCCAGATCGATTTGGTTTGTAGAAAATCTTTGATGGCGTTGGGGCCTAGTTCGCGCCCATATCCCGATAATTTAATACCGCCTATCGGAACATTCGGATCAACGCTGCGGTAGTGATTGACATAGACAGTGCCTGCATCAATTTGTGCAGCTACACGTGCGCCTTTTCGCGGGTCTTGGGTCCAGACACCACCTGCAAGCCCGTAGTCGCTGTCATTGGCAAGAGAAACGGCTTCAGCTTCTGTCTCAAAGCTAGTTATTGCGAGAACAGGGCCAAAAACCTCTTCGCGCCAAAGCTGCATATTCTGGGTGACACCGTCAAAGATGGTGGGACCAAAGTAATAACCTTCATGCCCCTGAGCGGTCTCACGGCCATCCAGAAGGCAGCGCGCCCCTTCTGATTGGGCGGTGGCGACCATTTCAGTGACTTTGCGCAAATGGGCTTCGTTTGCGAGCGGGCCAATCTGTGTTTCAGCATCCATGGGGTCGCCAAGGCGTAAGCCACCGGCAACATCAAGAAGACGCTGCGTGAGCGCATTTTTTATCGTCTTCTCGACAATCAGGCGTGAGCCGGCAACGCAAGTCTGTCCGTTGGATAAAAAGATGCCCGATAAAATGCCATTTACAGTGTTATCTAAATCGGCGTCGGCAAAAACCACCTGAGCAGATTTCCCGCCTAGTTCTAAGACGCAGGGCACCACCCCATTTGCCGCGGCTTCTGCAACTTTTCGGCCACCAAAATCGGAACCCGTAAATGTAACTTTGCGCGTTAAAGGGTGGCGAACAAGCGCCTCACCTACAGTATGCCCATATCCCGTGACGACATTCAAAACCCCTGCAGGCACCCCAGCTTCAAACGCAAGTTTTGCGAATTCTAAGGTTGAGGCAGAGGCCATCTCTGAAGGTTTGACGACAACGGTGTTTCCTGCTGCCAAGGCTGGTGCCAGTTTCCAAGCGAGGATCATTAACGGAGAGTTCCAAGGCGTGATTGCAACAACAACTCCGTAAGGCAGGTGATGAAGTGTGCTTTCTACGCCGGGAACGCCGTTGGTCTGGGCCTCGGGGGTCATGTTTCTTGCTTCGTTGGCAAAATGGCGGAACCACGTGTGTAGGCCCGCGAATTGACCGCGTACTTCTGCAATGCGTTTCCCGTTGTCGCTAACTTCGGCAGCGACGAGACTTTCCCAATGGGTTTCCAGTGCTGTAGCAAGCCTGTCTATTACATCAGCGCGCTGCTCCGGGTTGAATTCACGCCATTCGTTTGTGAATGCGGCGTGCGCGGTTTTGATCGCATGGTCTGCAGTTTGCGCGTCACCTGCGGCGAAAGTGGCCCAAGTTTTCGCGGATGCGGGATTTATACTATCGATTGTGTCCGTCGAAGAAATCCATTCGCCGCCGATAAAATGTCCGTAGTGTTTCAATTGAGGTCATCACTTATATCTGAGGTTACCAACGCAAGCATTTCGCCGCGTTGTACATAGCCCCGATTAGTGTGGGCTAAGATGAAGCCGTCAGTAGGGCAAGTAAGACGGAGGGGCGGACGTTCCGATTCAAGCGGAAAGTGAAACCAACCTGCGAAATCCCCTGCTTTCACGGTTTGACCGGCTTTTACTGCGCGATCAAAGAGACCTTCGGCTGGGGCATAAAGGGAATTGAGTGGGTCGGTAACCTCAACCATTTTTTTGGTTTGTTTTGAAGGGGCTTCACCATCAATCATCCCGAGGTGAACCATCAAGCGCCGCAATCCAGTTTCGGTTTGATTGGTGATTTCTGGATCAACGCCGCCGCCTCCGCCCAATTCTGTCGCGACCATTGGCACGCCGGTGCGCTCTGCAGCCGAATTGACAGAACGGGCATCGTTGTTGGCACCCAACCGCCAGATCAAAGGCAGTCCAAATGCGACTGCTAAATCGAGATTCTTTTCATAAAGCTCAGGATCTTTCGTGCGCGTGGGAAGTGTGCACGGTTGGAAAAACGATGCTTTGCCCCCGGAGTGTAAATCGATTGCTGCATCTACACGTGGCATAATTTGTGCTTCGATGAAATCTGCGATCATCGCCGTCGGGCCACCCTGGGGATGTCCCGGGAACGCACGGTTTAAGTTCGCCCCATCAAGGGGGGTGACTCGGGAGGACGCGCGCACCGCTGGGGCGTTGAGGGCGGGTAGTATGATGAGTTGGCCGTTCAGGTGTTCTGGATCAATTGAACGCGCAATGCGCATTGCTGCTGAGGGGCCTTCAAATTCATCGCCATGAGTTCCCGCTGTGATTAGGAGTGTTGGGCCAGCCCGGCCTTTGATGCTTATCACCGGAATTGGGTGATACCCCAAAGGGTTCGAATTGTCTGACCAACGCAGCATTGCATCGCCGTGATGCGTGCCGATGGCATCCAGATCAAGTGTGAGGTGCATGGTATTCCCCTTCCAAATTCATCAAGGCTCGATATTTGTATATCATAATAAAAAAGAATGTGAATTGCTTAAATTATGTTTTTATGTTTTGAATGAGGCGAGACGCAAAAGGAGCACGCATGTCCATAACACCAGCAAAGAGCGGCATTCAGCGTATAAAACCCCATATGGTCGGGGGGAGTGCGAAGGCGGGAAAACCAGTTGGAGTTTTCTTGAATTCTAACGAAAGCGCATACGGGGCCAGCCCATCTGCATTAGAGGCGGTTCGTTCCGCCGCAAGCGGATTAGAGCGATATTTTGAATTCGCTGATGATCATTTAGCGCCTTTGATTGGGCAGCAATTTGGACTGAACCCCGCACAAATTACCATTGGTCAGGGATCAGACGATTTGTTGGCGCGCTTGGCCCGTGGATATCTTGGGCCCGGCACAGAGTTGGTTCGAACTGCGAATGGATACTTGAAGGTGCCCAATTACGCGTATGCCAACGATGCAGAGGTTATTTCTGTCCCAGACGAAGGTTTCAAACCTTCGGTGGATGGTATTATCGCGGCGATCAGTGAAAAGACGCGTATCGTGTATTTGGCAAATCCCGAAAATCCGGCAGGCACTTATTTGACCGGTGAAGAGGTGCGCAGAATTCATGCTGCAACCCCGGAAAATGCGTTGTTGGTTCTTGATTGCGCCTATGAAGAATATGTCGATGCACTAGATTATGAGCCTGGTGAAATTTTGGTTGGCGAAGCCGATAATGTTGTGATGTGCCGCACGTTTTCAAAAATTTATGGCTTGGCGGGGGCACGTGTCGGTTGGGCGTATGGGCCACTCGATGTGATCGATACGGTTAAACGCATCGCGCTTACGTTTCCGATTGCCTCGACGTCTGCTGCTGCTGTTCGGTCGGCGCTGCTCGACCAAGAACATATCCGTAACGTGTACACCGAAAACCTAAAGAACCGGAAATGGTTGACTGAGGAGCTTGAAAAACTTGGGCTAGAAGTGGTGCCAAGTCAGACAAACTTTCTTTTGGTGCGGGTTGAGCATGCAGAACACACAGCAGAATCAGTTGATCTTGCGCTTCAGGCGCATGGCATCGCGATTCGTCGCTTTGCTGCTCCAGCTTACCGAGATTATATCCGTATCACGCTGGGTTTTCCCCATGAGCTTAGAAAACTGATGGACGCGATGAACAGTATTCTGAAGGGAGCGGAGTGATGGTAGCAGCACCTGCTTTAAATGACGCTTCTCCTGATGTTCTGTATCCAAGCGGCGCAAAGATTATCAATGCAATCAAGGCTGCAAATGTTCAGCACATCGTTGCGTTGCCTGATATTGTCACCAGCGATGGCCTGCTATGGCCAATGTCCAAAGATCCGGATTTTCGTCTAACGCGCATTTGCAAAGAAGATGAAGGCGTCTCGATTTGCGGAGCAATGTCCTACAATGGAACCCGCGCTGTCCTGATGATGCAGCAAACGGGGTTGATGGATTCGCTGAATGCATTGCGTGCAATTGGTGTTGATTATGAACGACCGATTGTTATTTTGGTTGGCCTTCAGGGGAAAGAACCACATCTGAGACCGCAGGAATCTCAGTCGTATGGTGTGCGGATTATGCAGCCGGTTTTGGATGCGATGGAGCTATCGCACAGTCTGATTGAGGAACCGGGAGATGAAGCACATATCACGGATGCGATAGAGCGCGCTTATGCGCTGTCGCGTCCTCATATCGTATTAATTGGTCGCGAACCGGAGGCCCCATGACACTTCGCCGAGATGATGCGCTGCGCGCGCTTATTCCACATATCCGTGAGGACGACATTGTTGTCGCGGTGTATCAAACAAACTTTGACTGGATGGCTCTAAACCCTCGAGATCTAAATTATGTTGCTGTGGGCGCTATGGGGCAAGCCTCATCGCACGGGCTTGGGCTTGCAATAGCGAACCCTGACCGTCGTGTGATTGTTCTAGACGGTGATGGTAGTTTGCTGATGAACCTTGGATCGATGGTTACGATTGCAGGGGCACAAGTGACCAACCTTTACCACTTTGTTTTTGCGAACCGGGTGTATGAGGTGAATGGCTCACATCCGCTTCCTTCGGCTGAACGAGTGGATTTCAGTTGGATGGCGTTGGCCGCAGGGTATAAAGATGCGTTCCGGTATTCAGATTTGGACAGTTTTACCGAAGATTTGCCTGCGTTTCTATCTGGTGACGGGCCACAAATGGCAGCCTTGGAAATCGTAGCAGGAGAGGCTTATCCGCGAGATTACGCATATATCCATAGCGCCGAGGCGCGAAAAACATTTGCAGATGCTCTTAATCGCTAACAGCGTTTTGTGCAATTTTGAGAAAAGTCTCAGCGACAGCCGAGAGAGGTTTTCGCTGGGACCAAATTAGAGATGCGGTAAATGGAATAGTAGGTGTAAACGGAACGGCAGCACATTGTTGCATAGAATTTGGTTCCACTTGTGTAGATCCCACAATGGCGACGCCTAAGCCGTTGGCAACCATTTGACAGATGGCATCTGTTGTGCGTGCTTCGTATTGGGTTTTGCGATGAATGCCTTCGGTTTTAAATACTGCGTCAATGGCCATCCGAAACCGAGAACTGGAGCGATAAGAAACATAGGCTTCGTTCGCTAAATCCTGCGCGGATATTTCTTTGGACGACGCGAGCGGATGATCAGGTTTCATGATGCAGACTGCTGCTTCGTCCCAGATTTTTAGGCTATTAAGGCTGGGGTTCGTTGTTTTTCCGGAAATAATGCCAAAATCATATCCATTAGAAACCATCCACTCGACCGTATCGTCAGCGGTTTCAACTTCTAGTTGGATTTGGGCATTCGCGTGATGATGTGCAAAATCTCTGATTAATTTTGGGGCGATCAATGTTGAATACGTTGGGGTCGTGATGAGGCGAAGGCGCGCATGACTATATTGGCTAATCGCATTTGCAGCATCTTTGATATGCTCCATCCCGCTGATCGCTTGCCGTATCTCTCCGACGAGCAATCGTGCTTCTTCCGTGGGTTCAAGCATACGACCTGAGCGACGGAATAAGGGAAAACCAACTTCGCTTTCGAAATCGGCGATCAATCTGCTGGCTGCGGGCTGAGAAATGCCCAACACATTTGCTGCTTCGGTTACTGTGCCAGTTGAGACGACCGTGCGAAACGCGTCAAGTTGACGAAAAGTAATCTTCATGCTGAACCGTTCATATCATTATACACAGCGCCGCCGTATTCATATCGACCACTGCCGATACACGCGCCATATCTTTTACGCTACCCTAAATTGTTTGTCATAAGAAGGCTGGAAAAGTGTTTTGTCATCCTACAGGAACGGAGAGATGGTGTAGAACTGCGTTGCCCATGTTTTGTGAATTGTGAATTTTGGATGAGATATCAGGCTGGTATGCGGGTTCTGGTGACTAGAGTGGTATCTCATAGCGCCCCGAAATATGTCTCACATGAGAAAGAAGGATTCGTAACTTGTCAGGGGCGTATCTCCGCTGTATCTACTGGCCTCCTTACTGTTGTTTTAATTGTTTTAACGATTGAAGCGCTTAACGCGGCGGTTGAATGTATAGTTTACCGTATTTCGCCTGGCTTTAGTGAATTCGCACGGGACGCAAAGGATTTGGGGTCATTTGCAGTCTTTTGTCTTTTTGTGGCCAATGGCGGGTTTTACACATATGCCTTCTGGCAGCTTTTGATCTGAGGTCGACATGTCCAACCCATTAAAAATCATCGCCGTTCCCATGCATCCCGAAGGGCGAAAATTTGTGGCCATTTTCGCGGCTGTTTCAATTGTTTTGGGGTCGCTTTGGATGCCGCTGTTCTGGATTGGGGCAGGGCTTACCGTTTGGTGTTATTATTTCTTTCGCGACCCGGTCCGGTCCGTTCCGCAAGTCGAAGGAAGGCTTGTGTCACCTGCTGACGGCGTTGTGTCATTGATCACACGGATGGTGCCGCCTGCAGAGCTTGCCTTGGATGCCGAAGAGCGTGTGCGCGTTTCGGTTTTTATGAATGTCTTTAATTGTCATGTGAATCGTATGCCGATGCAAGGCACAATTAAAAAGATAAGCTACCATCACGGTAAATTCTTGAATGCGTCTTTGGACAAAGCCAGCGAACACAATGAGCGGAATGCGCTGACCATTCGTTCAGACAATGGAACTGAAATTGGTGTTGTGCAGATTGCGGGGCTGGTTGCGCGCCGGATCGTTTGTTTTACGCAAGAAGGTGAAAACCTTGAACGCGGCGAACGTTTTGGTCTGATCCGTTTTGGGAGCCGTTTGGACATCTATTTGCCGCCAGGCGTCGAGCCGCAGGTGGTTTTGGGCCAGACAACGGTGGCCGGTGAAACGATATTGGCCAATCTAGAAGACCCAGCCACAGTTTGGTCAGGAGCAAGAATTTGACCACAGGCAAGCGGGTGCCGCTGAGGTGTTATATTCCAAATTTAATCACATTATTTGGGTTATGTTTGGGGTTGGCCTCTGTTCGGTTGGCCATGCTTGGGCAGATAGAGGCTGCAATAATGTTGCTTTTGTTTGCATCATTGGCTGACGCAGCGGATGGAAAAGCCGCACGCTTTCTAAAATCCGCCAGCCCTTTTGGGGCGGCTCTTGATACGCTGAGCGATTTTTTTAATTTTGGCGTGGTGCCTATAATATTGCTGTATCATAGCCTTTTCCTTAACTCCGCGTATGAGAGTTTTGCCTGGAGCGCCCTTGCGTTCTATTGTTTATGCTGCGTCTTAAGATTGGCCCGTTTCACAGCTGCGGATGACAAACAAAAGTCAAACGGATCAGTGTGGTTCACCGGGGTGCCTGCACCTGCAATGTGTTGCCTTGTCTTACTTCCAGCAATCCTAACATTGATGGGAAGCAACGTGGCGACGGATCACCATGTTTTGGCGTCCGTTTACATTTTGGGTGTCGGATTACTTGGTGTGAGCCGATTGCGCACGCCATCTATACAGACCTTTTCAGTGAGCCCTATCCATTTGCCTTTCGCATTGGTCGGAATCGCCGGTCTACTGGTCTGCCTAACGGTCTTTACATGGCCATGCCTCGTCGTCTTAGATATCATATACATCCTATCCCTACCCTTCATACATAAGGCCCTCTCAAAGGGGGAAAAAGGCCGCTAAGTTTGTGGATTATTGCGGTCCTAATGAGGGAGGAATTTTCAATTTATAACGTTGATCTATACGTTTCTCAGGTCATCTTTCCACGTTGCAACGATGGTGTAACACCAAAAGTAGCCCGGTAAACACGTGTAAAGTGGCCGGAGCTTTCAAACCCACAGGCATGGGCAATTTCGGTGATTGAATTGTCAGTTTGAATGAGTAAATGGCGTGCTTTTTCTAATCGCATTTCCACGTAGTATTTTTTGGGGGAGCAATTCAGGTATTTCCCAAAAAGGCGTTCAAGTTGTCGTACTGAAATCCCAATGTTGTTTGCAATCACTGTCGAAGAGACAGGTGTTTCGAGCGTATCATTCATTTCTTGAATCGCCTTAGCCATATGAGGGTTGCGCATGCCATGGCGTGATTGAAGGGACACGCGTTGTTCAGCCGTTGCATCGCGGACGGCATTATAAACCATTTGGTCTGACACAGCGATGGCAAGGTCTTGGCCATGCGCATTCTCGATCAAATGTAGCATGAGGTCGGCGGTCGCTGTACCACCTGATGCGGTTATAACTTTTTCATCTGCGACAAACACATTGCGCACCAAGTTAACCTCAGGAAACTCTTCCATAAAACTATCATGAAATTCCCAATGGATCGCAGCCTGCTTTTCGTTAAGAAATCCAGCTTTCGCAAGTATATATGCGCCAGAACACAGAGCGCCGATCTTGGCGCCCTGAGCGCGTTCCCTTCTCAGAGTATTCAAGAGATTTGAGGTAACTTTTTCTTTGACGTGAATGCCCGATAAGACAAACAATTGCTCGTTCTTGGGAATGTCATTATACCCATGATGCACAAGCGTAACAGACCCGTTTGAACAGGTCGCTGAGATGCCATCGTCCGAAATATAAGACCATTGATAAAGGTCTTTGCCGCTAACCAAATTGGCTATGCGCAAAGGTTCCACAGCGCACGAAAAGGCGATGTGAGAAAACTCATCCACTAAAATAAAGACGAAATGCTTGGTCTTGTCCATTAGGGGCAATCCGTTGCTGAGGCTATGTGTAGTGCTCATATTTGACGTATTTTTGTATACATAGATTATTTTTTATGTATACAAAAAAGCAATGATAGTGTCGGGATTCCTATGAGCGAAGCTGCAAATCAAAAGAAAATTGAACTTTATGAGGTTCTAAAGGAAGCAATTCTAACGCTTGAATTGCGCCCGGGTGCGGACATTGATGAAGCTCAGCTCAGCGACAGCTCAGGCATGTCGCGCACGCCATTGCGTGAGGTTCTGCGGCAGTTGGCTGGAGAGGGATATCTAACCCTGCGCCGCAATCGCGGTGCACGTGTCAGTGAGATGACCCATACGAACATGCGGGAATTTTTTCTGGCGGCGCCTATGATTTATGGAGCAATCATGCAGTTGGCTGCTCAAAATGCACTGCCTGATCAGATAGTTGCACTTAAGGCTGTGCAATCCGAGTTTCGTAAGGCCTTGCGCTCTGGCACGGCTAAGGATCGCGCACTGTTGAATAACAGCTTTCATCAAATTACCGGTCAGATGGCACATAACGCCTACCTATTGCCCAGCTTTAACAGGTTGCTGATTGATCATGCGCGCATTGGGATGACATTTTATCGCCCTAACTGTCAGGATATGGCCGACAACTTAGAAACGGCTGCTGATCAGCATGATGCGATTATTCAATGCATCGAAGAGGGCGATGAAGTCACCGCAGCACAATTGGCTACGGATCATTGGAATTTGTCCCGTGGGCAAATTGAAAATTTTGTAATGCCGCAAGGGCTGGATATACCATTTGGCCAATTCGGGTTTTCAACATCAGCATGAGGATATGAATGACACCGCTTTTTCGTTTTGAGGGGATTTATACCCCTGTGGTGACCCCTATGACTGCCGATTATGGCGTGAATTGGGATGCGCTCGCTGAAGTGATCGAAAACCTTGTTGATAAGGGTATTCATGGTCTCGTTTCTGGTGGTTCGACAGGTGAAAACTACGCCCAAACTGTTGAGGAACGCCTCGCTGTTGCGCAGTTTACCAAAGATGTCGTGAACGGGCGCACTGCTTTGATTGTTGGCACAGGGGCGATGATGACACCTGATAGTATCGCGCTTGCGACAGGGGCACGGGCATTGGGTGCGGATGCTATTCTGCTCGCCACTCCGCCATATTCAGTGCCGACAGAACGTGAAAATGCGCTGAATGCCTTGGCGATCGACAAGGCTGCTGACTTGCCAGTTATGCTTTATAATTATCCGGGACGCATGGGCGTCCATATGGGCGAAGAGTTTCTGGATCGCGTTGGTCGTAGCCGGAACATCTGCGGGATCAAGGAAAGCTCAGGTGATATCAATCGTGTGCATTTGCTGGCGCGCGATTACCCGCATATTCAGATGTCGTGCGGCATGGACGATCAGGCCTTGGAGTTCTTTGCTTGGGGCGCGCGCAGTTGGGTCTGTGCGGGATCAAACTTTTTACCCGAAGAGCACATCGCTCTCTATCAGGCTTGCGCGGTTGAAGGTGACTTTGACAAAGGGCGACGGATTATGTCAGCCATGATGCCCTTGATGCGTATTTTGGAACAGGGCGGAAAATTCATTCAATGCGTAAAGCATGGCGTGACAATGAATGGGATCAATACTGGCCCAATGCGACCACCGCTGAAGGGACTAAACAAAGATGATAAACGCGCGTTGGAGCAGGTGGTCCGTGTCGTGAAAACGACGATTGCCGAGATCCAAAATGAACAACCAAAGGCAAAGGGCTGATCCATGGACCTGTTGACACAAGAAGAATACCAAGCCATTGCCGACAATCTGACTTTGCCAACCACTGCGTTTATCGATGGGGCATACCGCCCTGCAATGTCAGGGAAGACATTTGCAACGACAAACCCGGCGACGGGGGAAAAGATCGCTGAAATTGCGGCCTGCGATAGCTCAGATGTTGATTTTGCAGTGCAAAAAGCGCGTGAAGCGTTTGAAGATGGACGTTGGAGCAAAATGCATCCGTCAGAACGCAAAGATGTTTTAATTCGTTTTTGCAAGTTGCTAACACGTAATGCCTGCGAACTGGCCGTAATGGAAAGCATTGATAGTGGTAAAACCATTTTCGATTGTGAAACGGTTGATATTCCTGAAACCATCCATTGCCTAAAGTGGCATGCCGAAGCAATCGATAAAATTTACGATCAAGTCGCCCCAGCATCTGACGATCATATTGCAATGGTCGTGCGAGAACCTATCGGGGTTGTTGGCCTCGTATTGCCGTGGAATTTTCCATTGTTAATGCTTGCATGGAAAATAGGCCCGGCTTTGGCCGCGGGCTGTTCAGTGATTGTGAAACCGGCTGCTGAAACATCGCTTACCACCATACGGGTTGCCGAGCTCGCTCAGGAAGCGGGGCTACCAAAAGGTGTATTGAATGTTGTTCCGGGCGGCGGTGCGGATGTCGGCGAACCGATTGGCCGCCATATGGACATCGATATGGTGTCTTTCACCGGATCGACCGCTACAGGAAAGCGTTTTTTGTCCTATTCGGCCGAAAGTAACGCCAAAGAAGTCGTTTTGGAAATGGGTGGTAAAAACCCTTGTATCGTTCTGAATGACGCTGAGAACTTGGATATGGTTGCACAGCATGTCGTGAATGGCGCGTTCTGGAACATGGGTGAAAACTGTTCAGCGAGTTCTCGATTAATTGTTCACAAAGACATCAAAGATGAGCTTTTGAATCGGATCGAAGTGCATGCACGTCATTGGAACGTCGGAGCGCCCTTACATCCTGAAACGCGGATTGGTGCGCTGGTGTCGAAAACGCATTTTGACAAAGTGTGTGGCTATATCAAAGGTGCGGAAAATATTCGCTTGGGTGGCAATTCCCATGATGGGGCATTTGTTGAGGCAACGATTGTCGAAGTCGCTGACAACACGCACCCACTCGCCCGAGAAGAGATTTTTGGCCCGGTCCTGACGGTTATTCCTGTATCCGGTTTTGACGAAGCCATCAGTATCGCCAATGATACCGATTATGGCCTATGTGCATCGATATTCACATCCAATGCTAAACGGGCCATTCGCGGGGCACGTGCATTGCGCGTCGGGACGGTAACCATAAACAGCTTTGGTGAGGGGGATATATCTACCCCATTTGGTGGGTATAAACAGTCTGGCTTTGGTGGGCGGGATAATTCAGTTCACGCACATGATCAGTATACCCAGTTGAAAACAATCTGGATTGATTTGTCTGATGATGAAGATGAGGCGATTGACTAATCTCTCTGTTGGGGTGTGCAACGTATGCCTCAACGCTCACATTTCTTAACCGAGTCCCGCCATGACGCAATCACTGAAAGCTCATCGTTTGCCGACCCATGCCGGTCCGGCTGCATGGAATGCCATTCTAGGCGCTCAGCCTCCCGCCCAGAGCTTAGACAGGGATGAAACTGCAGACTTTGTCATTGTTGGCGGAGGATTCGCAGGGTTGTCAGCAGCGCGCCGGTTGCTCCAACTTCAACCAAAGGCAAAGATCGCGGTATTAGAAGCTGGCCGTTTTGCCGAAGCCGCATCTGGGCGAAACTCTGGGTTTATGATTGACCTGCCCCATGACCTGGCATCGGATGATTATGCTGGGCAGGGGCCAAATAGTGATCGCGTTCTGATTGAATTAAACCGCAATGCAATCGCATTTGCACGACAGGCCGTGGACGAATACGAGATTGACCCAAACTACTTTGACGAAGTGGGTAAGGTGAACGGCGCGGCATCCCAAACGGGTCACAATCATAATCTCAGTTACGCTAAGCACCTCAGAAGTTTGGGTGAGCAATCTGAGATGCTCGACGGGCAGCAAATGCACGAATTGACCGGGAGCCGACACTATCATTCTGGGTTGTATACGCCAGGCACTGTGATGTTGCAGCCCGCAGGGTATATTCGGGGTCTTGTATCGGGGCTTTCTGATCGTGTGTCTCTGTACGAAAACACTCCAGCAACAGAGTTCCGACGCATTGGGCCAGATTGGCAGGTCATTACACCAAAGGGTTCCATCACGACAGGTCGTATATTGCTGACAAACAATGGCCACCTTGAAAGCTTTGGGTTTGAGAAGGGGCGGTTGATGCAGCTGTTTCTCTATGCGTCAATGACGTCAGAGCTAGACAGCGATACATTGAGAAAGCTCGGAGGGCAGCCTCGGTGGGGGGTGACGCCGAGCGATCCAATGGGGACCACCATGCGACGAATAGATGTGGGGCAAGGGGGTAACCGGATCATCACGCGCACCTGCGCAACGATGAAGCTCAACATGAAACCGACGCAAGCAGGAGTCGCGCGCGCAGCCAAAGTCCAGCAGCGAAAATTCAATCAGCGCTTTCCTCAGTTGGCGGGCATGGAGATGGAGTATAAATGGGCCGGGCATTTGTGTTTGGCTTTGAACGGCGTGTCCGTATTGCGCGAAGTTGAAGACGGTGTTTTTGCGGGATGTGTGCAAAACGGTCTTGGCACTGCCAGAGGTACGCTTACAGGGATAGGTGCAGCGGAACTTGCTTGTGGTGAACAATCAGACATAACAGATTATTTCACTCAAGAAGCGCGACCCAAGAGACTCCCGTCTGCGCCGATTGCTGAAATCGGCGCAAATGCCGTATTGCGCTGGAAAGAATGGCGCGCCGGAAACGAGTAAAGTCCAAAAACTAGGGAAGGCTAAGCTTTGCCATGCGCCCGCCGTCTACCGTATAAATCTGCCCTGTTATAAATCCGCTTTCGGATGCAGCAAGGAACGCTGCAAGGGCTGCAACCTCATCAGGCTTGCCGGTGCGCCCGACGGGGTGGATACCGCCTATATCGCGCCTGAACGCATCGGGGTCTTCCATACCTTCGATGAAATCTAAATTAAGATCAGTGTCAATCCAGCCAGGGGCAATGGCGTTACAACGAATACCTTCGTTTCCGTGATCAATTGCCACGGCTCGGGTCAACCCATGTAGCCCTGCCTTAGATGCGCAATAGGCAGCGTGACCTGGATTTGCGCCTAGTCCTTCGATTGATCCGATATTGACGATATTACCCCGTTGCAAACGTAAATGTGGTAAGGCTGCCTGTATCATTAAGAAAGGTGCTGTTAAATTTACTGTCAGGTTTTTGTGCCAATCCTCATATGACATCTCCTCAATGCGGGCCTCTTGCATCATGCCAGCATTATTGATCAGCACATCCAACTGTCCGGTTTTTGCGATGACTTCTTCGATACAAGCACGCGGGCTTTGCGGGTCAGAAAAATCAACCGAGATACTTTCAAATTCAGTGTCGTGACCACGTTGAGCCGTTAATACCCGCGCGCCTTCGTCGCGCAGTCTACGTGCAATCGCTTGTCCAATACCACTCCGCCCGCCAGTAACGAGGGCAACTTTACCTTCAAAACGTTTCATCCGACGGGTT
This sequence comes from Cochlodiniinecator piscidefendens, assembly GCF_011326755.1. Classification (GTDB taxonomy): domain Bacteria; phylum Pseudomonadota; class Alphaproteobacteria; order Rhodobacterales; family Rhodobacteraceae; genus Cochlodiniinecator; species Cochlodiniinecator piscidefendens. Next base: position 23,296 of record NZ_JAAOIE010000003.1, read on the forward strand.
TCCCCCCATTAATTTCAACCAGTTCGCCGCACATGTAGCGTGCGTGGTTTGATGCAAGAAACAGAACCACCTCTGCAATGTCTTCAGGCTGAGCAATTCGGCCAATTGGGACGGTTTTGTCGAGTTCAGAAATCGCTGTCGAAGGGTCATAGCCGCGCAGTTCAAAACCGGTGCGCAACATCGGAGTGTCCACTTCGTTGGGGCAAACGGCGTTAATGCGAATGCCCTGATGGGCATGGTCGCGCCCCATGCATTGCGTGAGCGAAGCAATCGCAGCTTTGGTCATACAATAAACAGCGTGATCCGGGCCGGGATGTACGCCCCAACAGGATGCGGTGTTCACGATTGCCCCGCCGCCATTTTGCGCCATGATGGGTATAGCTGCACGGCACAGCTGAAAGGGGGCTTTGACATTCACGGCAATAGAGATATCAAAATCTTCATCGGTGCTGCTTGTGACAGGGCCACGTCGCATGATGCCTGCGTTATTGATTAGGATGTCCAAGCCACCCAAAGACTGCATCGCTGCAGCGGGCAGGCCATCGGCATATGTTGTATCGATCAAATCACCGGGCAGGTGTGCGTCTGCCTCAAGCCCAGATGTATCACGGTCTGCAACAGCAACACGCGCGCCAGCTGTACGCAGCATTTTGACAATTGCCCCCCCGATGCCGCCAGCAGCGCCTGTGACCAAAGCACATTTGCCTTCAAAGTTCATCTTTCTCTCTCCCTAAAATGATGCGACTGATGTGCCAAATAATGCTTCGTCAGGCGTAACGCCCAGACCAGGACCTGTGGGAACTGCGATATGGCCGTTTTCAATTTTTACCGGATTCTTCTGGTCATAGTGCCCGTCAATATAGGGCTGAGCGAGCCAAACCCCTTCGAGCAATCTAGGGTGAGCCGTTGCGCCTAAATGCGTGCAGGCAGCGGCGATAATATCACCGCCCCAACTGTCATCGCAGGTATGGTGAAGAGAGCGAGCTTCGCAAATATCACGGACAGTTTGCATCGGTTGCAGTCCGCCAATTCGGGTAAGTTTCATCCCAAATCCATCAACGAGTTCCGTACCAACTGCGTTTATGACTGTGGGTAGATCAACAGAGTTTTCATCCATGTAAAGTGCGTGCTGAAGCAGCGGGCGAATTTTACGAAGATCATCAAGAGTGTTGCAGGGCTGTTCCATAATGAAAGGGATATCTGGCAATTCGCGGCTTACCCTAAGGGCGTCGCGTGTGGTCCAACCTCTGTTGCAATCAATTGCCAGTCGCATGCCGGTATGGCCGATTTGTTCCCATACCTTGCGTATGGTTTCGATGTCGATTTCGACGGGGCGCCCGCCGACTTTGATCTGCAATCTTGGATAGCCTTCGGCCTGTTTGGTTGCGGCGAGCCGGGCAATGTCATCCGGCGCACCAACCCCCGTGGCATAGTACGACGGCACCCGATCGGTAACAGCGCCGCCCAGTAGAGTGCTGACGCTAAGGCCGATGGCTTTGCCAAGCGCATCATGAACTGCAATGTCGATCGCAGCTTTGGCGTAATTGTGCCCATTTAGAAGGGTGGACATGGTACGCTGTACTGTGAGCGGTAGAACGTCAGTTCCAATTAGACCCGGCGCCATTTCGAATAACGCAGCACGTGCACCAGCAGCGTGAGCTTCAGCATACGTTGGGCCAAGTGGGCACGTTTCGCCCCATCCAACAACGCCGGTATCCGTTACAATTTTTACCAAAGTCGTATCTAATGCCCAGACCTTGGAATTTGCCATGGTGTAGGGGCCATTCTTTACGGGCAGATCGTGCTGGTAAATATGGATTTCTTTGATTTTCATCACAGGCTCCAGTGCCCTACAGGGTTCCCAAGTGTTTCGCGATTTACGTTTATGCCCAAGCCGGGTGCATTGGGGACCAGTACCCCACCATCACGCACGGGTGCGTCAAATTCGGCTGTTTGCAAAGTCACCATGTCGCGGCAATCGAGAATGCAGCGCAGATATTGTTCTGGCACTGTCGCACCTAAATGCGCGATGGCCGCGAAGGCAATTGTCGATCCAACAGTATCCTGAACAGACATGGTTAACCCAGCCGCGCGGCTTATGTCGCGATGACGGCGGCCATGGGTCAGGCCACCTGCCTTGGATATTTTTAAGCCGATGCCGTCTGCGATATCTTGAGCCAAAATTTGTGCGATGTCGCTGTCTTGCTGTGCCAATTCATCCATAATGATAGGAACGCTGCAATGCTGCCTGAGGGATAAGGTTTCACGCCAGGTTGCACAGGGGGCCTCCAGTACAAAGTCAAGTCTGGGCGGAAGCATGTTGAGCATTCTCAAAGCTGTTTCTGGCAACATGCCACCGTTTGCGTCGACGATGAAGTATTCTCCAGGTTTGCGATCGGCTAACGCTGCGGTGATACGTTCTGCGTCAAGGGCGGGGCCGCCTTCGCTATCGAGTGCGCCAATTTTGACAGAATGCCCCCGGTATCCCATAGCCCGATGGTCCGCTACACGTTTGCGCATGTCATCTGGATCGCCAGCATAGATAGAGGAAATTGTTGGCATTGGGATATTTGTGCTTCCGCCAAGTAATTCACAAACTGGTAAACCAACAGATTTTCCAAATACGTCCCAACACGCTAGGTCAATTGCCGATTTTGCGTGATTGTGCCCCAAGAGTACCTGATCCATCGCATCGTTAATCCGGTCCAATTGGCGAGGATCGCGTCCCAACAAATGCGGTGCAATTTCTGCAATGCCAGCTCGGGCGCCTGTGGCGTGGGATGCAATATAGGTAGAACCGAATGGCGTGCTTTCGCCCCATCCCTCTGTTCCATCATCTGTGGTTATGCAGACGATGGAAGCGTCAAAAGAGGTGAACTCTCGACCACCTGACAACAGATACGTGCCACCAGAATAGGGGAGATCAACTTGGTAAAGGTCGATTTTTGCGATTTTCATGATGCAGCCTGCGGTGGAACAAGAACCAGTTTACCAGTGTGTTTTTTCGCCAAGAAATCTTCTTGGGCGGAATGAATGTCGCTTAGCGGGTAGGTCTTTGCCACAAGAGGGCGAATTTCACCGGCCTCGATATATGCAATCAGATTTTCGAAAACGATATCTTCTTGGAAGGTGCATCCAAATAGGGTGAGGTCTTTGAGGTACAACGTTCGTACGTCGATTTCTGACATTGGACCTGCGATTGCCCCTGCTACGGCGTAACGACCACCCCGACGTAGAACATTTAGAAAGTCAGGCCATTGATCGCCTGCGACCAGATCAATCAGGACATCTATACTGCCTTCGCCCAACTCTTTGACGAGGTCAGCATTGCGATCAATAACTTGATCGGCTCCGACTGCGCGGACTTCGTCAAATTTGGACGGTGAAGACAGTGCGATGACATAGGCACCGCGCCGTTTTGCCAGTTGGACCGCCGCTGAACCAACTCCACCTGAGGCACCAGAAATCAAAACGCGCTCTGCGCCAACACCCGCGCGATGTAGCATGTTTTCAGCGGTGGAATACGCACATGGAATTGAAGCCAGCTCTGCATCTGACCAATCGCAAGAAACGGCATGTGTTTCAGCCGCTGGCGCCACCGTAAATTGCGCAAAGCCACCGTCGCATTCACTGCCTATTGTCCAGCATTCATAGGGGCGGTAATCGACATATGTTCGCAACATATTCCGAACGAGTGCGCGTTCGCCAATCCGCTCCTTCGAAACGCCAGCCCCAATTGCAACGATGTGTCCGCACACGTCGGCACCCTGAATGCGCGGAAAGGTTAGAGGTGTGCCAGACCAGCTGGCATCGTCGTCGTCTACCGTTTCAAAACCCTTCGCACCGCCCGTGTCGGTGTCGGCTTCGACAGCTTTGGAATACCAGCCAATACGCGTATTGATATCGGTGTTATTTACACCCGCCGCCCTTACCTGAATGAGAACTTCACCTGCTTTGGGGGAGGGAACGGTGACTTCGCTACTATAGGTAAGTTTGTCTATTCCCCCGTGTCCGGTGAGCAATACGGCGTGCATTGTTTTGGGTGTATTCATTGAATTCCCTCATTTTGTAGTAATGTCTGGGCTAAATGTAGCGCGGTTATTTGGGCGGCTTCTGCGCCACGGATCATAGCCATGTTGGTTTGGCCTTCGTGAATGGACAAAAGGGCCTCGGCGAGCATAGTGATGTCAGATGCGGGAGAAATTTTTTCCACTCGATCAGCAAAAACTTGACGCACCGCGTCTTTATGGCGTTCAGCTACTGCACGGATTTCTGGATCGTTTGGATAAGCCGCAAGAGCATTGATGAATAGACATCCGGTGTTTGCCACATTTTCGAGCCATGCACCAAGCTGATTGAAAATGTGCAATACATGTTCAATTCCGGTTTCCGGCCCACCTGAAATCCAGTCGAGGTACGCGGTGTTTCTGTGTTCCAGCGCCCCAACGACCATCGCGTCTCTGGACGGGTAGTATTTGTATAACGTTCGCAAGGATACATCGGCACCGTCACGTAATGAATCCACGCCAGGCGCAGCAAACCCCATAGAGGCAAACTGCGTGTCTAGGTTTCGGGCGATGCGTGTTTTTGTGTCATCCATTTTTCTAATGGTAGAACGATCGTTGTACATGTGAAAGTTTATCTGCGACGCGTAGCGAAGTTTTCTGTCGTAAAAAAGCCCCGCCAAAGAACGGCGGGGCAGGTCGGGGGAGGTATTAGTATGATTGGTTCAGTTCATCTGATGCGGGGATTTCGCGTTCGCGGCGAGCGATGTAGTCAAGAAGTTCTTCGTTTTTGGCTGGGTCCAGATGTGGCTCCTGGTACTCACTCAGGAGTTTTTTGGCGTAGCTCAGGGCGCGCTCTGTAACTTCTACGCTGCCTTCAGCAACCCATTGCTCGATTGAGTTGTTGTCAAAAAGCTCTGGCATGAAGAACGCGGTTTGGAAGTTTTCCAAAGTGTGTGGATGCCCTAGGTAGTGACCACCGGGGCCAATATCACTAACCGCCGAAACAGCATCATCAAAGCCGTCCCAATTTGGCCCTTGGGCCATGCGGTAGGCCATCGCGCATTGCTCTGCATCAACAACAAATTTCGCCACCGAACAGTGCATGCCTGCTTCGTTCCAACCAGCAGAATGCCAAATGTAATTTGCCCCGGCGTGCACCACACTGGATAAAGTCGTGGCGCTTTCGTATCCGGCCTGCGCATCGAAGGTTTTTGCGCCACCTAATGTATTGGATGTGCGCCAAGGGATGTCATAAAATCGGGCCATCTGACCAATCATGAAGTTCATCAAGCTAATTTCGGGTGTGCCTGCCATCGGTGCGCCTGATTTCATGGAAACGGTTGACAGATAGTGACCGTAAATCGCGGGCGCGCCTTTGCGAATGACTTGAGTATACGCAAGCGCTGACAGCGCTTCGGCATTTAGTTGCGCGACAGAGGCTGCGACCGATGCTGGTGTATTTGCTCCGCCCAATACAAACGGCGAACACAGCACCGGTTGATTACGTTTGCAAAATGACCGCATTGCCCCAAGCATGGTTTCATCCCAGACCAAAGGCGAATTGCCGTTACAATTTCCTGTGGTCACTGGGTTGTTGTCGATGAACTCATCCCCGAAAAGAATGGCGCACATATCCATTACGTCTTCGGCATTTTTTGGGCTGGTGGTCATCCCCATGAACATTTTGTCGGAATACTTCATCGAAGAATATGTGATGCGTAAATGGCGTTGGCTGATGGGGTGATCATAGGGTTCAACGATGTGGTGTGCAGAGCTATGCAATGCTGGCATCATATGGCTGAGTTTGTGAAACATTGCCAAATCTTCGAGCAACGGGTTGCGACGCACATCGTTGAGGTCCCGTAAAAATGGCGCACCTGTCATAGGAACAAAAACAGAGTTTTTCCCGCCTAAACGCACGTTGTTTTTTGGGTTTCGCGCGTGATAGGTGAAATCTGAAGGTATTGTTGCTATCAAGCCACGGACCAATCCTCGGTCCAGAAAAACTGTGTCTCCTACGACTTTCGCCCCGGCTTTTTTCCAATCTGCAAGGGCGATGTCATCTCTAAAAACTACGCCGACGTTTTCGAGAATATCCATTGAGGCCGCGTCGATCCGTTCGACTTGCGAGCCGTTCATAACTTCGCATTCAGGGATGTTGCGCTTCAGACCGGGCAACATTTCAAAATTTGGGGCCGAGCGCAAAGCGCGACGGGCGGACCGACCACCAGTACGAGAGCGAGCAGGTGTGTCTGTATCAGTCATCTACGTATCTCCATCAGTTTCAAATATGATGGCAACGTGGTGTGTGGTGCACATGCACGCATCCGAAGGATCGTTGCAACTTACGACATCAGTGCGGGCCTGAATGCCGTTCGACAACCTAAATTAAATGCGGAATGTTTTCAGGTGAGATAATTTGAATGTTAGAAATACAGTTAGGCGGGATCTGTTGGGCTAATTTGTGGTGGTGCAGAAAGACCTGAAAGATGTTTTTCAAATCTACACTAAGATCATGGTGTAAAACAAAATCGATTTTTCCGGATTGTATCAATGCCCGATTGTCTTGGTCTAGGTCGTGAGCAATGAACAAATCAGGTTGCAATCTGTTGTGCTGCAATATGTCTAATATCGTTCTGTTCCCGCCGCCCATTGAATAGACTGCGCGCAATTTCGAAAGCTGTGGGACAACGCGTTCCATGACATATGTGGTTTCATAATGGACACCTGCGCCGCCGCTCATGGGGACAATGTTTAGGTTTGGGCACAGGTGCTGCATCGATTGCACGAATGCCGCTTCGCGTTCTTCTTCCCCTAAGAATAGGTCACTGCTGCGTGTGGCCAAAATGGTTCCACCAGTGTCACCTAGGCTTTTAGCGATCAGATAGGCGGCTGTGCGTCCTGCACTGAAATTGTCTAGCCCAACATAGGCGAGGCGGCTTGGGGATTGAATATCTGTTACCAAGGTTACGACCGGAATGCCGGTAGCGGCCAGTTTTTCGACGGCATTTCGAATAGATGAAACATCTCGGACTTTCAGGCAAACTCCGTGACTTCCACGTTTGGCAATTCTTTCCAAAATCTGAATTACATCTTCTTCACTCATAATGTCTTGGCAGGTAAATCGTGGTCGACAGACAGCGCCTGCGAGCTGACCGATTGTATCCTCAGCGGCGCGTTGCACTTCGCGACTGAAACGCTTTGGTGCTTCTATGACGAAGTCAAAGAACAACCTGCGGCCTTTGGCGGCGAAATGTACCTCTTGATTTTCGAGTTCTTTAATGGCTGCAGCAACACGTGATTTGGTCTGTGGACTCACATGAAGCCGGTTGTTCAGGGCGCGATCAATGGTTGCGGTACTGAGGCCCGATTGCCGTGCAATTTCTTTTAGAGGAAAACGATGTGTCATTTGATGTATTATTGATGTGTTTTTGGTCGCCGGCAAGGCAGGAATTGGCCAAACTAAGGGCGCGACAACAGGAGGCAAAGATGCAAAGAAAACTCGGATATTTTGAGGCTACGGCATGTGACTTGGAAGAATTCACTACACTGATAAACCAAACCACTGACGGGGCTACGGTTCCTTTGGCTGACGATGTTCAATTAAATGTCCCAATTTATGACATGGCCCGGTTGCGTGGTACATTAGAAGAGGCCGAAACCCGTCGAAGCCTACTGCAGGAATGGGCGCAGGTGTTGATGGCGGGGGCTGGCGTTGTTGTATTAAAGGGGGCGTATGCGAACACTGAGGTGCTTGATCGTGCAACAGCGCTATATGAGGATATAATCACATCAGAGAAGGCTGAAAATGGTGCCAGTGAAGACCATTTTGCAGCATCCGGCGCAAATGACCGTATCTGGAATTCATTGCAAAAGCTATGTGAGGCCTCTCCTGAGGTGTTTCTGAATTACTTTGCGAATACCTCAATTGCGGCTGTATGCGAGGCTTGGCTCGGTCCTAATTACCAAATGACGGCCCAGATCAATTTGGTGCATCCGGGTGGGGCCGCGCAACAGGCGCATCGCGACTATCATTTAGGGTTTCAAACAGCCGAAATCAGCGGGTCCTATCCGGCGCATGTGCACGACCTTTCACCTGCGCTGACGTTGCAGGGCGCGGTGGCCCATTGTGATATGCCTGTTGAAAGCGGGCCAACAAAACTCCTGCCATTTTCACAAGCTTATCGTCCGGGATATGCTGCCTGGCGTCGTGATGATTTTCGTGGTCTTTTTGAAGATCGCTATATTCAATTGCCATTGGCCAAAGGAGACGCCGTATTCTTTAACCCTGCATTGTTTCACGCTGCCGGTGCCAACACGAGTGAAGATATTCACCGCATGGCAAATTTGTTGCAGGTTTCGTCGGCATTTGGTCGAGCGATGGAAACGATAGACCGAGTCAAAATGTGTAAGCTTTTGTATCCCGCGGCAACGAAGGCCCTGAGCCAAACGAAACTGACACAATCGGAGTTACTGTCATCAATTGCAGCAGCTGCAGAAGGCTATTCTTTCCCAACGAACCTTGATCGCGATCCACCAAAAGGTGGGCTTGCCCCCGAAACGCAACAAGCTTTGTTCATTCGGGCCTTGAATGAAGGAATGGATCAACGAGCCTTCGAAAAGCAGTTAGATCAAATGGCGATCAATCAGCGCGCTTAAAAGGTCGCCCGGCGTGTTCGCATGCGCAGGGCAGGTTATGTGATCTTTGCTTCGATGGTGGTAAATGTAACGGATTTTGAAACCACCTCATTCACTCCATGCAGCAATTCAGCATCGAAGCTTAAGGAATCTCCGAGCTTCATTTGGTATATTTTATCACCACACTGATAGGTACATTCCCCCTCTGTGATCGTGATGAAAACATATCCACGATTGATGTATTTGGGGTGGGCGACATCGCGATGTTGGCCGATGGTGACTGACGAGGCCTCAAATTCCAAAGGGTTTTTTCGGTGGCGGCTTAGTATGCGAAATTCGTGTTGGTGATCGGCAAAGGTTCGGGTTGCAGGTATGCCTTGCCCGGCTTTGACGTAATTCACGTCAGCCGTACGTACGCTGTCCGCAAAAAAAGCAATGACCGAAAGCGAAAGTGCATCGGCTAAGGCTTCCAGCGTTGTGAGGGATGGCGACACCTGACCGTTTTCAATACGCGAAACCATGGCTGAGGAAATACCAGACATATCTGCGAGCTTGCGCACTGTGATATCCGCGATTTGCCTTTGACGTTTCACAGCGCGCCCAACAACGGTTGATAAATCTGATTGGTCGCCCGTCGAGTCTGATGAGATGGAATCGTCCAAGGTTTATATCCGTCGTGTTTGTGGCGTGAAGAAAAGAGTTAGCACAGGCTAGCCTACGATACAAAGGCGCGCCAGCCTGTTTAGTGCGAATTTAAAATTTCCAGATTTTTCACATGATTTTAGTAGCTTAGCGTAACATAGAGCCTGTGATGTGTTCGCTGATACCGTGTGTGTCGGCAATGTGCGTGATTTAATTTTGTTTACTGCTGTGCAACTTATTTATCTTGACTTATCATCTTGTTTGATGAAACTTGACCTTGTCATGCAAAAATATTCTTTATTCTCACTCGCGAAAAACGCACTTTCTGGTCACCGTAATTGGCAGCAAGCCTGGCGCAGCCCGCCGCTACGGGATCAGTACGATGTCATTGTCATTGGGGCAGGTGGTCATGGATTGGCCACTGCTTATTACTTGGCCAAAGAATTCGGCACCGCCAATGTGGCGGTGTTGGAACGTGGATGGTTGGGGGGCGGAAATATCGCCCGGAACACCATCACTATACGCTCAAATTACATGCGGGATGAATCTATCCCATTTTATGTAAAGTCAGTTGCCATGTACGAGGGGCTGACCAAGGAGCTGAACTTCAACATGATGCATTCAAAGCGCACCATGGTTGATGTGGTTCAAACCTACCCAAAAATGCGCGAACTGCGCCGCCGTCAATTGACGATGGACATTTATGGTTCAACCTATGAGCAGATTAGCACTGATGAAGTGCGCCGCAGGATACCGGCGCTGACAGGTGGTGGTCCTGACGCGAGACTGCCAATTATCGGTGGAATGGTTCATACCGACGCAGGCGTAAATCGCCATGATGCTGTGGCTTGGGGATATGCCCGGGGGGCTGATGAGCTTGGGGTTGAAATCCACCAACAAACCGCAGTTCAATCCCTGATCAGAGGTTCCGATGGAGCCATTACAGGTGTGGAAACCAACCGGGGAACGGTTCGCGCCAAAAAAGTTGTTGTTGCTGTTTCTGGCCATACCACAACCATCACGGAAACGGCCGGGTTGAAATTGCCGTTGCGCACGATGAACCTCACTGCATTTGTATCCGAACCAGTAAAGCCACTGGTGGATGTGATTGTGAATTGCCCAGATAGCGGGTTCTACTTCAGTCAATCTGACAAAGGCGAAATGGTCATTGGCGGCGCCCCTGACATGGGGCAAAGTTTCAGGCGTGATATTAAGCAAAATGTATTTGAGGATACAGTGACATCAATGTTGTCACTGTTCCCGGCGTTCAAAAAGCTAAAGCTCATGCGTCAGTGGGGCGGGCATTTGGACATTGCCCATGATGCGTCTCCAATCATGTCGAAAACGGAAGTGGGCGGCTTGTTTGTAACGGCAGGTTGGTGGGGGGGCTATAAGGCTATTCCTGCTGGCGGGCTTGCGCTTGCGCATCTCGTAGCGAAGGGAACACCGCATCCCTTAATGTCATCATTTACGCTCGATCGTTTCAAACATCTGGATTTCATTATGGAAGCCGGCACTACGACAGCCCGATAAAAGGACAGGAAACATGCTTAGAATAACCTGCCCATATTGCGGCAGCCGTAACGAAAGCGAATTTTTATTTGGTGGTCCTGTTGGCACAGAGCGCCCAGACCCCAATACAACATCCGATGCAGATTGGATTGAATACCTCACCGTGAAACCAAATCCGTTGGGACCGGTTCAGGAACGTTGGTGGCACGCACGCGGGTGCGGCGAATGGCTGACAATCTGGCGGGATACACGGACACACGATATTGTAGAGGCTCCAAATGACACAGAATAATCGCCTCACATCCGGTGGGCGCATCAACCGTAATCGAACAGTTAATTTTCGCTTCAATGGTAAACCTTACAAAGGTTTTGAGGGCGATACGCTGGCCTCTGCCTTGATTGCCAACGGTGTTAGTGTGACTGCGCGCAGTTTCAAATACCACCGTCCGCGGGGGATTGTTGGTCAGGGGGTCGAAGAGCCTGCGTCACTTGTTGAGTTGGAAGGTTCCGATGCTTCAGGAAACTGCCCTATAACAACCGTTAAAATTCATGAGGGTTTAGGGGCCAAATCGGTCAATTGCTGGCCGTCTCCAGAGTTTGATCTGGGTGGTATAAATCAACTGTTTACCAAGTTTCTGCCGGCTGGATTTTACTACAAAACATTCAAATGGCCGAACTGGCATATGTTTGAGCCTTCAATTCGGCGGGCGGCTGGATTGGCTGGCGCACCTGCCATGCCTCCGGCAGAAGGCCATTTCGAGGCGCGGCATGCTCACGCGGAGGTTCTTATTGCGGGGGCAGGCCCGGCGGGTCTGATGGCTGCGTTGATCGCTGGTCGGTCTGGAAAACGCGTGTTTCTTGCGGATGAGGGAACTGAAGCAGGTGGTAGTCTGCTCAGTCGTAATCTGACGATAGATGGGTTGCCTGCGATGAGGTGGGTCGCTGACACTGTTGCAGAGTTGACGGCTATGGAAAATGTCACGCACATTCAGAATGCCACAGTTTGGGCCTATCGCGAACATAACCTGATGATCGTCAATGAACGTCAACCTAACGGTAAATCTGTGCTTGAACGTAGTTGGCGTGTTCGTGCTGATCAGGTCATCTGCGCAACAGGTGCTATTGAGCGCGCTATGGTGTTTACCAACAATGATCGCCCGGGTTCGATGATGGCATCTGCGGTGCAATCCTATGTAAATCGTTACGCCGCTTTGCCGGGCAAAAAGGCTGTGATTTTTACCAACAACAATAGCGCATATGCGGTTGCGGCAGATATGGCAGCGGCTGGCATCAGCATTGAAGCAATCGTTGACAGTCGAAAAAATGTTCCCAGCGATGTTACAGGCTTGGTTACGGGCATGAAAGTTCTGAAAGGCCACGTTGTTACTGCGGCCAAGGGGCATAAACGGGTCAAATCCGTGGTTGTTTCTTCGATCTCGGGCAACGGATCACAGACGATAAAATGCGATCTTATTGCGCAATCTGGCGGCTGGAACCCAGCGGTGCACTTGTTTTCTCAGTCGCGTGGTACGTTGAAATTTGATGAAGACATTGCGAGTTTTGTTCCGGATGTTCCGGCGCAGCCTACTCTAAGTGTTGGGGCTGCAAATGGCGAGATGACATTAGCGCAAGCGTTGTCATCAGGTGCTGAAGCCGGGGCGCAGGTTTCTGGGGGGGCGTCGACTGAAACGCCAAAAACCAATGATGCACCCTATGCGATTGAACCGTTGTGGCGCGTAGAAGCCAAAGGCCCCAAGGGCAAAGCGTTTCTAGATATTCAAAACGATGTATCTGTTGACGACGTACACCTTGCCCTGCGCGAAGGATATACAAACGTTGAACATGTGAAACGCTATACAACGGGTGGCATGGGAATTGATCAGGGGAAAACTGGCAATATCAATATTATTGGCACGGTGGCATTACAAAAAGGTGTCGATCTTCAGGATGTTGGAACCACTACTTTTAGGTCCCCATATACGCCTGTGTCATTTGGTGCGATAGGCGGTCTGCGCGAAGAAAGCGTTCTATTTCCCTATCGCCATACACCTATCACTGAATGGAACCATGCCAATGGCGCATTCATGTACGAAGCGGGTGCGCGGTGGCGTCGTCCAGGTTATTTCCCCCGCAAAGGTGAAAGCTTTCAAGAAACGGTAAATCGCGAAGCCAGCACTGTTCGTGAAAAAGTGGGGGTTTATGACGGATCACCTTTGGGCACATTTGAGCTTAAGGGGCGTGACGTCGGGAAGTTTCTTGATTTCATTTATACGAATGTAATGTCCAACTTAAAACCGGGGAACGGCCGGTACGGGCTGATGCTTTCGGAAGATGGGCTTATTCTGGATGATGGGGTGACGTTCCGTTTGGATGAAAATCGGTGGATGGTTTCGACGTCTACCGGCCATGCGGATGCGATGAATATGCATATGGAAGAATTGCTTCAGACTGAGTTTCCAGATTGGGAAGTCATGATCACTACGGTGACATCGCAATGGAACAACGCCACGATTTGTGGACCCAAAGCCCGGGATGTGATGGAAGCACTTGGTACGGATATTGATCTGTCACCAGAGAATTTCAAATTCATGTCGTTGCGTGACGGTACGGTTGGTGGAATTCCTGCACGCGTCGTGCGGGTTAGCTTTACTGGAGAATTGTCATTTGAGGTGAATGTCGCGCCGCGGCACATGCGCGAACTGTGGCAAAAGGTGATGGAAGCCGGGGCGCAGTTTGGAATTGAAGCGATTGGATCAGAGGCCAACCATGTTCTGCGTGTCGAAAAAGGATTCCTTTCGTTAGGGCACGAAGTTGACGGAACAGCAGACGCTTATGATCTGAATATGGGTTGGGTCATGTCTAAGAAGAAACCAGACTACCTTGGGAAACGGTCTGTGGCTTTGCGTCGTTCTTCAGGAAAAACCCGCCGTGAATTGGTTGGGTTGCTGCCAGAGGATCCAAACCGTGCAATTCCAGAGGGGGCGCCACTTACCCCAGGAGGACGCAAAGAAGCCACTGAAGGTCTAACAACGGCTTGTGTTTGGAGTGTTGTTCAAAACCGGTGGGTTGGTCTTGCGTTATTGGAAAATGGTCATGCACGACACGGCGAAATTGCACATGTGCGATTAAAAGACGGGACAATTCCTGCAAAAATTACTGCCCCGGTGTTTCATGACCCGGCTGGCGAACTGTTGAGGTCTTAATCATGGGGTATAATGTAACAATAAATCGCCAAGGCCTGTCAGCGCTTTTTGACCTTAAGGGGAAAAAGGGCGCAATGAGCGACCATGCAGGTGGCATACTGCCTGTATTTCCTGACCAGCATAATACCTACACGCAGTCTGCCGGAAGCACCCTGTTTCACATCGGTCGGAACCATTGGATCTTGCGCGGGGATATTTCCGCTGAAGACACCCTGATTTCGACACTAAAACCTGATCAAGCGCCGTCAGATGTGAGTATTGTGCAGGTATCCGATACCCTTACGTTCTTTTCGGTTGTAGGGGCCGATGCTGCACAAGTGATGTCAATTGCCTGCCCTTTGGATTTGCATTCGTCTGTCTTTGGGGCAGACGCTGTGACGTACACTGAGGTGTTCGGTCTAAAGGCACTGGTATTGCGACAGGAGGGCGGCTTTGAATTTGCTGTTGAGCAAAGTTTTGGCGATCTCATTCAAGATTACCTTGATAGAGCGATAGCATAATAGGCGCATTGCTTTGAATAAACTTCCTTGCTTGGGCGTTATTTTCCCAAGCAAGAATACTATCCAAAAGATAGATCTCCAGAACCTATTGCACGTTGTTCTATCCCCTTTGGCACAGGATTATTCTAAACGAATTTCCTACTGTGAGTCCCTGAATAGATATCTCAATTTCCTCGAGAGTCGCCAGATTCGGCGTCGCTATCTCAGGATAGAATGCTTTTACAAGGGGTCTACAAAATGCCAGCTGTCATTGGAACCAACCAAACAGAAACCCTGATGGGGACGACGGACGAAGATCAAATTGTAGGTTTGGCGGGCGATGATCAGATTACGGGTTCTTCAGGTGCTGATACAATTTACGGGGATTTTGTTTCTGAAAATTTGCTAAATGGCACGGAAGGTGCAACGAGCTTTGCGCAATACAGTGAGGATGCTGCGTGGACCGTTACAACCGACGCTGATGGGCATAGTTCTATGTCCCAAACTGTCGAAACCATTCAAGATGCCACTTATTCAGTGAGCTTTGATTTGGCGGCAAACTATGGTGCGGGGACAGTCAGCGGTGCTGTCGAAGTGTTATGGAACGGCGTTGTTATTGATAGTTTCGATACCAATAGTGCGGTCTTTGAGGCGCATGAAATTAACTTTTCCGGTACTGGCGGCGCAGGTGAGCTGACATTTCGTTCGGTCGAAAGCGATGATGACAGCTCAGCCCCTGTGATCAATACGGACGGGCCAGTATTCTACTACGAAAAATCTATCATGATAGATGGCGAAGCGGTGACCGTTCAGGCTTTTGCCGAGGGACAAACCAATATTTATCAGGTGATGAATGGTCAGCTAAATGTCTTTGATGTTGAAACCGAAACCTATTCACCAGCGGGCGCAAGCGCGACTGTCGGTATAAATGCCATTGGGTTTAACCAAGAGGATGATTTGATTTATGGTATTGCTGTGGGCAACGGGGTAGATGCGCTTGGCAATGCGGTGTCGCGCAGTGACTTAGTCATGATCGATGCGACAGGAGATGCCTATCGCATAGGACCTTCGCCATATGCGTCGTGGACTGCGGATTTTGATGATTCTGGCAATCTATGGGCTTTCCAATCGAGCATGGACCGCGTCACGATGATTGACGTTGACCAGTTTGATGCAGATGGCAACCCGGTTGCGACCACCTTTAAATTTCCAAAGGACATGATTACCGACAAAATGTGGGATGTGGCTTTTGATGCGGCAACACAAACTTTTTACGGGCTAGTCCGGCCCAATTCTGAGGGGGGGCCGGGCAAACTATACTCCATCGATATTTCTGAGGTCGCCAATGGGGGGGAGCCGATTTTTTCCTCTATTACAATTGACGGGACGATGATTGATGGCGTGATGCATTCTGGAATGCCCGCAATCACATTTGGGGCATTGATTATTGATGGGGATGGCAACCTATATGCCGGCGGCAATGGTGGCGACCATGATATGGACGATAGCACAGGTACCTCTGGCGGCATTTATCGTATCGATTTAGACCCAAATACAGGTGCGTATTTTTTAACATTGGTCGCAGATGCGCCCAAAGCTTATTCTAATGACGGTGCTATTGATCCGCGTTCAATGGATCCATTTACCGAAGTTGACGTATCTGCAGGTGTTTTGATCCGATCACCTGAAATGGTTCCAACGACGGGAGCAGATCAGACCTATGACGACACCGTAAATGGGAATGGAGGCCAAGATACCATTGCTGGCGGTCTGGGCGAAGACATTGTGATTGGGGCATCTTTGGGGGACACACTGTCTGGTGATGACGATGACGATGCGATTTACGGAGGTGCAGGCCCAGACAGCCCGCCCAACGGATTGATCTCAGTTTATGACGATGACGGCAATCGGTTTGATCAGTTTGGGAATCCCTTGCCCGAAGACGATGACGTTTTATATGGCGGCGCGGGAAATGATCTTATGAGCGGCTCAGCCGGGCATGATACGCTGAACGGCGGCAGCGGCGACGATACACTAACCGGGGGGTCAGGTTCAGACAATCTGAGCGGCGGCAGCGGCGACGATAGTATGTCCTCGGGATCTGGTGATGATGTCATATTGGGCGGCGAAGGAAATGATGTCTTAAAAGGTGGATCGGGTGCTGACTCTCTGGATGGGGGGAATGGGAATGACTCACTCTACGGAGGGTCAGGTGACGACGACGTTCTCGGAGGTAAAGGCAACGATGTAATCGATTCCGGCGCTGGCGATGACGACGTGCAAGGTGGATATGGCAATGATCGTATTAAGTCAGGCAGCGGCAACGATACAGTTTCAGGAGGAGACGGCAATGATTACATCAACGGGCATACAGGCGATGACGTCATCGACGGTGGCGCAGGCAAAGACAAAATTTACGGTGGTAGTGGAGCTGATGTTATTACAGGCGGTGACGATAGCGATACTTTCGTATTTCGCAGTGGTGATTTAGACGGCAGTACAGATCAAATCACAGACTTTACCCGTGGAGGTGGTCAATCGGACCGGATTGATCTGCGGGGGCTTGATTTGCTAGATGGTGGTCTATCTCAGAGCGAGTGGATTGCAGAAAATATCACCAATAATAATGATGGAACTTTTACAATCGATATCGGGAATGGCGCTATCATTTTGAATGATCACCTCAATCTAGGGGATACATTCCTCGATACGCTTTCCGACGGGTTGCTGATGTAAGGAACGGCGCTCTTCGTTAAACAGCTGGCATTTGCTGTGTCGCGCAGTGAATGCCACCTCCAAGTTCACCAAGTGGATCTACGTTTAGCATCACGATCTCTCTGTCTGGGTAATGCTGTTTAAGTTTGGTTTCTGCGATTTGATCTGTCTCAGCATCTCCGAATTGTGCAGCTATTATTGCGCTGTTGCAGGCATAATAATTGGCGTAAGAGGCGACAAATTCGGGACCCGTGATACGGCGGATATTGGGTTCTGGAATTGTTTCAACATCCAAACCTGCGGTGATAAGCCGTTCGTGCGTTTCAAGCGCCGCTCGGTGAAATGGGTCCTCATCGTCGATCTGTTCTGGAAGATTGACTAATACGCGACCGGGCCCGGTAAAGCGCGCAAGGCTATCAATATGGTAATCGGTTATATCTTCCCCCCAAACACCATTTGACCAAATGAGGCGCTCAGCTCCGTAGGCTTGCAGTAAGTGACGTTCGATGTCTGCGCGCGACATTCCCGGATTACGGTTTCTATTCACCCAAGAACTTTCATGCGCGATGAGGAGGCCATGACCATCTTGTTCCACACCGCCCGCTTCTCCGAATAGCTCGGTTGGGATGAGGGGTAATTCTAGATGATCGGCAACTCTGCGGGCAATTTGTGAATCGTGTTGATGTGTTTGCTTTTCACCCCATCCATTAAATTGGATATGTTTGATGGCCAGTTGTCGATCATTGTTGATCGCGAAAATTGGACCTGCATCTCGGCACCACAAATCCTCGGTTGGTATGTCCCATAGTTCAACCGACGCAGAAAGTTTCTGCCGCGCCGACCTATGAAGGCTTGCATCAGCAAGCATTTTCACGGGCTCAAATTCCGAAATGGTATTGGCGATGTCTGCTATTGTTTGTTGCGTCAGATCCAGAAATTCTGAATCAGAATAAACCTGACGGCTGGCAGGCCATTGCATGAATGTAAACTGATGCGGCGCTTCCTCAGCGGGAACACGATAAGAACCGGCCTCTTGCGCACTGAGTTTGCTATGAAATCCAACCGCAGCCAATGCTGCCCCGCCTTTTATCAATCGCCGCCTGTTCATGAAACTATCACCTACGTTCATTCGGGTTCATTATATCTGCTATCCGTTTTTGAACCAATAGAACCTTAAATGCGCCAACGCTGAACACAGCCCTATTTGACCAAAGCATTGCTCGTGACAGAAGTTGTTTTCGCATGTGGGTTGGGGACAACGGATAAAATGCGCCGTAGGTTTTCGAAACTTTCGCTTGTGCCGTCTTGGACTTCTTCAGCCAAAAAGGCATCCAGTCGTGGCCAAACCTTTACGGCATCATCAACCGCGCGATCTGACCCGGTGGTATAAAGGCCCGCCTGGATCATCAACTCTGCCTGATCATAGGCCCCTAACAGTCGGCGGGCTTCTTTGATCAATATGTTTTCATCGTCACTCGCCGCGTGGGGCAGGCTTCTGGAAACAGAGCGCAACAAATCGATTGCGGGGAAACGGCCTCGTTCTGCGATTTTGCGATCCATAACAATATGCCCGTCTAAAACACCCCGCAAAATGTCGGCTACGGGTTCATCCATATCTGAGCCTGCAACAAGAACGCTAAACACAGCCGTAATGTCACCGCTATCATCCAATCCAGGGCCGGATCGTTCACAAAGGGAGGTGATTAAATGTGTGGTTGACGGGGGGAACCCGCGAAGCGACGGTGGTTCACCGGTAACCAATGCGATTTCACGGTGTGCTTCGGCAAGACGGGTGACAGAATCCGTCAACAACAATACGTGCGCGCCGAGATCACGGAAATACTCGGCAATGGTCATGGCTGTTAAAGGACATTGTCGGCGCTGAATGGGGGATTGGTCCGAGGTGGCAGCGACAACAATCGCGCGGGCCATGCCTTCAGGGCCCAAAGTATTCTCGATAAATTCGCGTACTTCGCGCCCTCGTTCGCCGACAAGCGCAATGACCACAACGTCAGCTTCGACGCCTTGGGCAAACTTTGACAGAAGGGTAGATTTTCCAACACCTGAACCCGCGAAAAGCCCGATACGTTGACCTCGAACCAAAGGAAGCAGTGTGTTGAAGGCAGAAAGCCCGGTTTCTAAACGTGCTCCTAGTGTTTTGCGAATTGTTGCCTTGGGGGGCGCATTGTGGAGTGAACGGGCATCGGGGCCACGGCGCAGTGGACGACCATCCATCGGTTGGCCAGCGGCATCTATGACACGACCGATCCAACTCGGGTCAGGGGATATGGTCATTGGCCCTTCGTGAAAAACACGGTCACCGATAACGATTCCGCTGACTTGCCCATCAAGCAGTGCAATGGCCCTGTCTTCGGTAATCTGAAGAATTTCGCCACCGATGAGCGCGCCTGATTTTGCATGTATAGAAATGCGATCACCAATGCTGGCAATATCTGAAAGCCCTTTAACGACTAGCGTACCATGAGAAATTTCGGCGACACGGCCTATGGATTGTACAGTGTCGATTGTCGAAATTTCTGCAAGTAAGGATTCTAGCTTTAAATGTGTCATCGGGATTCTCCTGCGTGAGCTGACAACCTTTTCTAAAGGAATCACAGTTAAGCATTGGTTGAAACCAATCGAGGGAGAAGCCCCGATGCTTAATAAGATAGAACTCTTCCGCATGGCTGGAGCCATGACCGAACATTCGAGCGAACGTCATCAGATGATCGCTCGTAATATCGCAAATGCTGATACCCCAGGGTATCAGGCGCGCGATCTTGTTTCTTTTTCTGACACCTATGAACGCAGTGATACGGGCGGGGCGGCATTACGTTCTACGCGGTCAGGGCATATGGATTTCGTTGGCGGCGGCGTTGGTGCTGAATATGGCACCTATTTGACCCATGAGGATTCAAACCCGAACGGCAATACCGTTTCTCTTGAAACCGAAATGATGCGCAGCACTGAAAACCGGTTTCAACACGACATGGCGTTGTCGATCTACAAAACATCACTGGGAATTTTACGCAGCAGCCTTGGGCGTCGCTAAGCGGAGGATAAATTTATGACAGTTCTTTCTGACACACTTGCACTTTCCGCGAGCGGAATGCGCGCTCAGGCCATTCGTTTGCGTCATTTGTCTGAAAATATCGCAAACGTGGACACGCCGGGTTACCACAGAAAAACCATAGCCTTTGAACAGGTTATGGAAGGTGGGAACCGCAACGGCGAGGTGCAGGCTGGACCTGTGCAACTGGATCGCAGCGAATTAACCCAAATTTACGAACCGGGTCATCCGCTTGCGAATGAGAACGGCTACTTTGATGGATCGAATGTCGATCTGGTGGTCGAAATTGCTGACTCGCGCGAAGCGCAACGCAGCTATGAGGCGAACCTCAAAATGTTCGATCAAGCGCGGCAAATGTCGCAAGGGTTGCTCGAACTACTTAGAAAATAATGGAGTACAGAATGGACATCCGTTCCTCAATGGCCGCGCAGAATTACGCGGCAACACGACCCCTAACAGCACCTGACCCCGAGGCCGAAGGCAGTAATGTACTGGGTCAGGCCGCTTCCGAATTTGCCCAAGTTTTGCAACAGGGCGAAGAAACGGCAATGGCGACTATGGCCGGGCAGGCTGACCCTGCCGCTTTGGTTCAGGCTTTGGCGCAAACCGAACTCGCCGTTGAGGTCGCAGTGACGGTTCGCGACAAAGTTGTCGAAGCCTATCAAGAAATCCTGCGGATGCCTGTGTGATCCATGGACGAGGCAATTTTCTTTGACACGATGCGTCAGGCGCTCTGGATCGCGGTAACAATCTCGGTGCCAATTTTGGTGGTCGCTTTGCTTGCCGGTTTGGCGATTGGCCTTTTTCAGGCGTTGACCTCAATCCAAGAGATGACCCTGACCTTCGTGCCAAAGTTGATTGCGATCGTGGCTGTGTTTTGGGCCTCAATGGGGTTTATGACACAGACTCTCGTAAGCTTCTTTACTGAACGGCTTATACCTCTCATTGCAGGAACTTAATTCATGGAAGCAGCAACCTATACCACGCTCACCCGTCAATCCGGTTTACGCCGTGAGATGCAAGTCGTGGCAAATAACATAGCCAATATTTCGACCACCGGTTTTCGGCGCGAAGGATTGGTGTTTTCTGAATACATCAGCGAAATTGAAGGCCAAAGCCGATCTATCTCGATGGCGACTGCAAATGTTCAATTCAATGAACATGCGCAGGGACCGCTGTCACATACCGGTGGTACATTTGATTTCGCAGTCGAAGGCGAAGGGTTTTTCCTGATTGAAACCCCAGAAGGGGAGCAATTGACCCGCAACGGGTCTTTTACCCCGGATGCTAATGGTGAACTTGTCACGCATGACGGGTACCGTGTTTTAGATCTTGGTGGTGCGCCGATTTTTATCCCACCAGATGCTGGCCCAATTGCGAGTGCATCTGATGGAACATTGTCTGCTGGCGGTCAGCCATTAGCGCAAATCGGCCTATTCAACCCGATTGATATGTCTGAACTCAGCCGACGAAACGGCGTACGGTTTGCTGTCGAAAATGGCGTGGAGCCAATTGAAGGCTCACCGATACTTCAGGGCTTTTTAGAAGATTCAAATGTGAACCCGGTGATGGAAATCGCACGGATGATCGAAGTGCAACGCGCCTATGAACAAGGGAAGGGCCTTATGGACAAAGAGGATGAACGTATTCGTGGCGTCCTCCAAACTTTAGGTCGTTAGAGAAAGGATTTCACAATGCGTGCTTTAACAATTGCAGCCACGGGTATGAGCGCCCAACAGATGCGGGTGGAAACCATTTCCAACAATCTCGCGAATATGAACACCACTGGGTATAATGCGCGACGGGCTGAATTTGCGGATTTGCACTATCAACAACATTCAAGAGCTGGTTCCATCAGTTCTGCTGATGGCACAGTGATGCCCACGGGCGTTCAGCTTGGTTTGGGGGTGCGCCCGGCTTCGGTTACGATGGAACTTGCTCAAGGATCGCTGAGCCAAACTGGCGGTGATTTGGATGTTGCTATTGAAGGCAGCGGTTTTATTGAAATTACGCTTCCATCTGGAAGTGCAGCCTACACCCGTGATGGCGGATTGAAACGTTCTGCTGACGGGCAGTTGGTGAACTCTGATGGGTATCCCGTAGCCCCAGATATTACGATTCCGTCCGATACACGAAGCGTTTCGATCAACGGAAATGGCGAAGTTTACGCTCACTTTACCGATCAAGTCGCACCGCAATTATTGGGGCAATTTACATTGTCTAACTTTACCAACGCCAAAGGGCTTGAGGCTATTGGTGGAAATCTATTCGTTGAAACCTCGGCGTCCGGTCCTGCAATTTCCGGTGCTCCAGGCGAAGATGGGTTGGGGACGTTGCGCCAAGGTTACTTGGAAAACTCATCCGTAGATGCCGTGCGAGAAATTACAGAGCTGATTGAAGCACAGCGCGGATATGAATTGAATGCCAAAGTTATTACTGCGGCAGATCAAATGATGGCAGCTGCGGCACAGGTGCGCTGATGAAACGAGTTCTTGCCAGTATATGTTTTGCTATGATGGCAACCAGTGTGTGTGCCGAAGTGGTCGTAGCATCGCGAACCATACGCAGCCATACGATGTTAACAGAGCAGGATTTGCTGCTTAACGTTGGTGAGGTTCCCGGTACTTACACTGCGATAGAACAATTGATTGGGCAAGAATCCCGTGTGGTTTTGTATGCGGGGCGACCTATACGATCAGGTGAAGTTGGGCCGGCAGCAATTATCGAAAGAAATCAAATTATTACGCTTGTCTATAATGGCGGTGGCCTGATGATCGCTACCGAAGGTCGTGCGATGGGACGTGCGGCACCAGGCGAACGGTTGCGCGTCATGAACTTGTCTTCACGCAGCACTGTTACTGGGCAAGTCGCAGAGGACGGAACGGTTTACGTAGGCCAATGATGGAATATCGGATGAAAAAAGTAGCAACTTTGACATTATTGATCGCTGCAACGGCTTGCGGACGACTAGAAGAGGTCGGACGCGCGCCGAGCTTTACACCTTTGGAAGGAAATCAGGAACAACACGCGATGCTGGTTCCCGGATTACCTGCGGAAATTACTCCTACGCGCCCTGCGGATCAGGCGTCCCTTTGGACCGGATCTCGTGGTTCTTTGTTGGGGGATCGTCGTGCAATGCAGCGTGGGGATATTCTAACGGTTGTTATCGAAATTGATGATAGCGCTGAAATTTCAAACTCGACGGCGCGCAATAGAAGCGGGTCGGAAAATCTAGGCATAAATGGGTTGTTTGGAATCCCACAGCGATTGGATGAACGTCTGCCTGCGGGGGCCAGTATGGCCGATGCTATTAATACCACGTCTACCAGTGCGTCGGCTGGAACAGGTAACGTTAGACGGAATGAAAAGCTGGAGCTTCGCGTTGCAGCTACCATCGTCGATGTTTTACCGAATGGTGTTTTGTCGCTTCAGGGCAGTCAAGAAGTCCGGGTGAATTTTGAGCTGCGGGAACTCTTGGTAACAGGTTTTGTGCGGCCAGAAGATATCTCGCGGCAAAATGAAATCACGTACGACAAGATCGCATCTGCACGCATTTCTTATGGTGGGCGCGGACAAATTACAGATGTTCAGCAACCACGCTATGGCCAGCAAATTCTGGACATTGTGGTGCCGTTCTAAGAAAGGAAGCTGTTTTGGGTAAAATATTTCCAATACTATTGGCCCTTATCGGAACTGGGGCAGGTGTCGGTGCCGGTATTTTTTTGAAACCTGAATCTGAAGAGGTTGTGCAAATCAATCCATGTGGTCCAGGCGACGAAGGTCACGTGGTGGCTCACGAAGAACCCGAATCCGAAAATGTGGACAACGCAACAGTCGAATATATTCGCTTGAGCAATCAGTTTGTTGTGCCGGTTATCGAAGAAGGGCATGTTGCGGCGTTGGTCGTTATGGCTCTTAGCTTGGAAATTGAGCCGGGCAACAGCGAAACGGTGTTTTCTCACGAACCAAAATTGAGAGACGCGTTTTTACAGGTTTTGTTTGACCACGCAAATGCAGGCGGTTTCGAAGGTGCATTTACAGGCGCATCAAAGATGTTGTTGCTTAGAAATGCGCTATCCGAAGTCGCACGCAGAGAATTAGGGCCAATGGCGTTGAGTGTTTTGATCCATGATATTAACCGGCAAGATGCTTAACTCAGAGCGTTTTGTTTCGGTCTTTGCGCAGCATTTCTAATTGCGCGGCTTCCGCTAGTTTTTGAATAGCCATATTTCGACCAAAAGAAATCTTAGCCTTTGCGGTTAAGGTTTCTTTTTCGACTCGAATCTTGGCGAGCTCTGCAAGCTTCTCTCGAATACGCATGTTGCACCAACGGGCGACTGCGTCCCCTTGTGTGGCTGCAAACCCTAAATCCTCCATAGTGTGTTCCGTAGGAAATTTTAGGCCGGTGCGGGATTTTTCACGCAGAGCTGCGATATCCGCGTTGAGGGCGCTCTCTTTGCTGTTTAGTGCTTTGACGGCCTGTAGGTCCGTATCTAACGCGAGTTGTGTTAACTCTTCCAGCGCATTCAGTTTATTTGGCATTGGCTTTGCTCCGGATCGATTTGGCTTTTTCACGCATCGCTTCTGCAAAGCGAATAGCTGCGGCGACTGCGGCGTAGTTGTCTGGTGGAATGTCATTCCCAATGTCCACAGTCGCGTAAATCGCGCGCGCCGTAGGGGGGTCACTGTGAATTGGTACGCCCGCTTCGTGAGCCGTTTCGCGGATGCGGGCAGCCACTTCGTCAACGCCTTTGGCGACGCAAGTTGGAGCGCGGCCTTCAGCGCGATTCCACTTTAGTGCAACGGCGTAATGAGTGGGGTTAACTATGATGACATCCGCATTTGGAACATCAGCCAACATCTGGTTCATTGCGATATCGTACCCACGCTGCCTGCGTTGCTGTTTCATGTGGGGATCGCCATCTTGCTGTTTGGTTTCGTCCGTTATTTCCTTTCGCGACATTCTATTTTTTCGCTCATGTTCATTTTGTTGAAAGAGATAATCAATGCCCCCGATGCCCAGGGCAATGAAGAGTACGATGGACAAAAATTGAATGATCAGATCGCCAATGGCAGCGCCAATTAAAGTCGGCGGAAGGTGGACGACCCCCATCAAAAGATCGATTTTCCCAAATAAAAACACCCACAAAACGATCGCATAAATAATGAGCTTTGAAGCGCTTTTCGCAAATTCGAATAACCCACTGCGCCCGAACTTGTTTTTTGCATTTGAGATCAGAGAGATACGGGACAGCTTGGGTATTAGCTTATCTGGTGCAAAGACATAGTTCTTCTGCAAAATTAGCATGAGAACTAGGGCCGCGATCGGGATGCCAAACAGTGCGGATAGCGAAGGGGCTAGCGTGCCAAGCAATCGTGCGGTGACAGGGGTTGCATTTCCTTCAAAAAACATAGGTGCAAGTTGATCAGGTTGGCCGATCAAAATCGCCATGGCTGTTCCAACGCTTTGTAAAACATAAAAACCAACGACAGACAGGGCGAGCAAAAAACCAGCGTAGACCGCGGCAGTATTTAAATCGGCCGACTTGGCGAATTCGCCTTTTTTACGGGCGTCATCCAGTTTTTTTTGGGTGGGTTCGTATTGCTTGTCTTCGTCTTCGGAGTTTTCTGACATTAACGTACTCCGAACGGATTGGCCAAATACTCAGAAAACGCTTCGACCCAGATTGTAAGTAAAATTGGGGAGATCATGAACAGAAGCAACAATCCTCCGGCGGTAATTGCGGGCGCACCAACCATCGCGACCATGAGCTGGGGCATGGCTTTATTGATGACGCCCAAAGCAATATTGTAAATAACGGAAGCAACAACAAAGGGCGCGGCCAAGCTAAAAGCCATGGCAAAGCTTTTGGATACTTGCTGAATACCCCATTCAGAAATGACACCGGGATGTGGAAAAACTCCATAGGGCAGGACAGAATAAGAATAAATGATGGCCTCAGCAATACGCACATGTAACCCGAGCAAGGTTGCAAGCGCTAAGCCACTAAACAATAGGATATGTCCCATAGCCGGCGCAGCTTCGATCGATCCACCGCCAAAGATTTGCGAAAGTGAGGTGACCTGAGCCGCAATAGCCCCCGCAACTTGCAGTGCCATGACAAACAATCGCAGGCCAAAACCAAGGGCTAGCCCTGCCAGAACTTCGGTTGCCAGGGCTATTGAAATCACGTCCGATTGGTCAAAACCAGCGGGTAATACAGGAATGATCGCTGGGGCTACGATGATGGTAAAGCACAGGGAAAGCCCCAGTTTTACGCGATTTGGGATGCTTTGTTCCCCAAATACAGGCAGGAAAGCCATCGCAGCGCTGACACGTAGAAACACTGCAAACCCAGCCAACATAGAGGCATGGGTCAGCGAGAGCATTTCTGCCGCCGCGTCCATCATGCGGGGACCAGACCAACGAGAGAGGGACGCGCTTCGGTTCCGATTTCTTCGTAGGATAAAACAGGATTGTGGATGCCTTTTGCGGCCAAAAGCGTTTTTAGAAAACGTCGACGTCGGCGCGACGTGATAATGGCAGGATACACCCCCATTTCACCTGATTTCGCGACACGTTCTGCGACACCGTTGGCAAGTTTATTAAAGTCATCCGGTGGCAAAGCAACGTCAGATTGCCCCAGCGGGCCTTCGACTTGATAGGCTGCGAATGTGTCTTCCCATTCTTGGGCCAACTGGACGAGCGGGATTGTCCCGTCATCGCGTTTCATTTCCGCAACCAATTGAAAGCCGAGGCGTTGGCGAACATGTTCACAGATGGCCTCTGGGGGGGCTCCGCCGATGCGGGCCTCGGCCGTTGCTTCTAAAATGAGAGAAAGGTTTCGAATTGAAACACGTTCCTCCAGCAATAGGCGCATGACGCTGAGCAATAAATCAACTGGAACTTTATCCGGAACCAATTCATCAAGCATTTTTTGATTTGCATCGGCACGAACTGGGTCGCTGAGATTGGTAAATTCATCGAGCAATCTACGCAGTGCTTTGAGCGTAAGTAAGCGTGGAAAGTTGCGTTTTATTACCTCTAGCAGATGGGTCGCCATGACCTCAGCCGAAGAGACGATTGTTGTGCCGGTTAGTGCCGCGTCTTCTTGACGATGTTGGTCGATCCAACGGGCAGGTGCACCATATACGGGCTCTCTGACGTCTTGGCCCGGAGGTAGCAAATCAGCTGATTCAGCAACAAGCGCGAGCACTTTTTCAGGGAATAGAACATCGCGCACCTGTTCAACGCCTTGGATACGAATTACGTAGCTACCGGGCCGCAGCGAGGCATCGTCCGTCAGGCGGATTTCAGGGAGGATCAACCCGAACGAAGTCGCAACATGATTACGCATATTGGAGATACGAGAATCTAGCCCGGTTGCTGGATCTAAAATCATGCTTACTAAGTCTGGCGCGAATTCGACGTGAATATCATCCAAATCTAACATATCACCAATTGAGGGTTCTTTGGTCTCAACCGGAGTTTCATGTAACGCATTTTGGGCTAACGCCTCAGCTGCGATTTTCTTTTCTCCTAAATACCAAGCGGCGGCCCCTAGGGTCAGGGCCCCTAGCATGAATGGGAGGAAGGGAAGCCCGGGCACCAATGCAAAGAGTGCCATGAGGACGGCGACCGTAGCAATGGCGCTCGGGTAACGGCCAATTTGTTCTAAAATGGCCGTATCTGTGGCCCCAGTTGAGCCACCACGAGCAAGCAATAGAGCAGCAGCGATAGAAATGATAACTGCTGGAATTTGTGTGACTAGCCCGTCGCCGATTGTCAAAATGGCGTAGGTTTCAAATGCCTGGGA
Organism: Cochlodiniinecator piscidefendens; assembly: GCF_011326755.1. Taxonomy (GTDB): domain Bacteria; phylum Pseudomonadota; class Alphaproteobacteria; order Rhodobacterales; family Rhodobacteraceae; genus Cochlodiniinecator; species Cochlodiniinecator piscidefendens. The sequence continues at coordinate 51,379 of NZ_JAAOIE010000003.1, forward strand.
TATCGGCATGTCGTGAATGACGACGCCCATTATCAGACCCATCACTAGATTGAGCAGTGTGATCAAAAGACCCGCGGTGGCGTCCCCTTTTACAAACTTGGAGGCACCGTCTAAAGAACCGAAAAAGGTTGTTTCGGCTTGCTCTGTTTCGCGTCGCTTTTTGGCCTCGTCATGATCAATCGCTCCGGCTGACATATCTGCATCAATGGCGAGCTGTTTGCCGGGCATTGCATCAAGTGCAAATCGCGCACCAACCTCTGCCATGCGGCCTGCGCCCTTGGTGATCACAATAAAATTCACGATCATCAGCACGCCAAATACGACAAGACCCATGAACACGCTGCCGCCCATGATGAAATTGGCAAAACCTTCAATCACGTTACCTGCGGCAGACGTGCCGGTATGACCCTCGCCTATGATAAGTTTAGTCGAGGAAACGTTTAACGACAGGCGCAGCATGAGTGATGCCAGCAACACTGTTGGAAAAGCAGAGAAATCCAAAGGTCTTTGGATAAACAGGGTTACGGTGAACATCAAAATTGCCAGAGCAAAGGATGTTGCGAGGCCAATATCCAACATCCAAGCGGGAACAGGCAAAATCATCATTACGATCACAGCCATCAGCGCTAACGCAAGCAGGATGGTTGGTTGGAAAAGATCAGAAACGGAGAGGGAAAATTTCATGGGTCAATTTCCAATAAATGGGGTCACGGTACGCATCGCTGTTGTTGGGACAAGAGAGCCGCGCCCGGAATTTGCTTCGCCCTGCAATAGACGAAACCCGTTTTGCCTAACTGGTTGTGGGATGTTTGGGGGCGGCGTTTGGGGTGTGGTTGCGTTATAACTTGATGTAACTATGTCCGGAATTTCGGGAGCATCTTCGGTTAGCTGGGCCCGAAGCTGATCAAAGCGTGCACGATACCGTTGCGCATATTGAGGTGTTCGCGAGTGGTAGGCACCAGCAGCAATACTCCAATCACCCATTTCATTGTATAGGCTGGTTAGAAACTGTGCGGCGTAGCGCGTGTTCGCAATGGGGTCGAACATTTCTTCTATTGAGGCAAAATTTTCGCCATGCCAGCGGTAGTTGATCTGAAAACACCCGACATCAAAACTGCGCGCGCCCCGCCCGTAGTTTTCCATGACATATGATAGCGCCTCATCGGGTGATTGGAACCATCGTCCGGTGCCTTCCATGTTCACCGTCCAGGGCCATGGGTGCATTTCTCCTTGGGAACGGCGGCCTGTTTCCGTCAGCGATATGGCGCGCAAGACCGATAGGGGCACACCAGATTCTCGAGAGACTTGTATGGCTGCTTGATTGCATATGGCTGAAACTGATGGGTTTATGACTGCGGCGCTGACGGTCGTATGGATGAAAACACAGCAAACAAATATTAGCTGTTTGCCATAGCGGGTCATGAATTTGGGGACGATTCTCGTCATTGATCGCTCTTCTAGCAATAGTGTTCTTAGAAACCCTATAAAGTTAAGGTTTACAAAGTGTGACCGATTGCCATTAGTCGATTGTATTTTCTTGCAAAAGGGCTTGTATCCCCGAACGAACCTCTTGGCTTCCTGCTATTAAAGTTTGGGCCTGTCTTAGGCCATCTTCAGTTGGGCTCTGGGTTACCGGAAGAGGTGTCGAAGGTGCTTCTGACAGCTGTGTTGCTGCCCATATTTGTTGGGGTGTCCCGACATTTGTAATTTGCTCTAGATCGTTTGATATCCAAGCAATGTGATTTTGTACCGTATCTGGTAGTGCGTCCTGATTTAATGCGCTGGCTCTGTCGAATTCTCCCAACCGAAGGTACGCTTCGGCGCGTAAAACGGTGGCTTCAGCTGAAACCAGTGAGGCTATTTCGGCCAAGGCTTGAGTCGGATTATGTTCGGATAAAGCCGCTCGCGCTAGGATGAGCAATTCTACCTCTGTAGGAGGAGAGCTTGGTTTTAATACATCACGGGCCTTTTGTGGGAATCCCAAATGTACTAAACGGCTAGACATAGCTCTGCGAGTTTCTTGCGCTAGGTCGAGATTGTCAATGTCCGAAGAGCGTTGGAATACAAAATCCAAGAAGGCAATATCAACAGCGGAAGCGGTCAGTTTGTCAAAGACGTGGGCCCAGAGCAAAGCTGTTTGCGTGTCGTCAGATATTTCGGGTTCTATCGCTGATAGAAGTTCGAAAGCATCCTCAAATCGCAGAGAATTGGTAAGCGTTTCAACGAGTGCCTGATTCATTGCATGGCCAAGTTCATCACCCTGCAGTTCAAATGCGAAAGCTTGGGCAATCTCTAAGACATCTTCTTCAACCGCGAGGCCCTGACTGTTCTTGAGGTTCATTAATGAGATGAGTGCTTCTGGCGCATAATCGCTGCCGTTGCTTGCAATGTCTGATAATTCTTGCTCAGCTTCGACCATTGAAGCGTCGGATAAATCTTCCGTGAGATCTAACTCAGCTTCGGCCAAACGGAAAAGATCTCCATGTTCGCCATCGGCACGTGAGACTGCCGTTTGAATGGCATAGGCCGTGTCGGTGTCGCCAGCGCCGATAAACCGAAGGGACAATGGTGGCCCTAGTAGGCGACGTAAATGCAACGGAAGCCCCGAAAACGTATTTGTTAAAGCGGAAACATCAACAGCTTGAGATGAGTCCAACGTGGGCTGCGCCAAAACGGACCACATGGAAACAGCGCCTGGGCAATTGTGCTGCGCTTCAAAAATAGAGTGATCTTCGGCATATCCGGTTTCCATGATATCAGCCAACGTTCGCAACAGGTTGGCCTCCCATGAGGTGTTTTCAAAACTATCTAAAACCGCACGAGCTTCGGCGCCAAAACCGGCCAAAAGATATGCTTTGGCCAAATTTTGCACGGAGCTTTCATTCGTTTCATCAATTTCATTTGTTAACGACGTACGCGCTAAGGTGATATTGTCCATTAGCGCACCCGGATCCCCCCAGGTTTCGTAACTGAGGAAGTTATCACTGATGCAGCTGACAACACCTTCCATTTCAGCAGGCACCCCAGGCATTGAAGATAATACTTCACGCTCGATGCTATTTAATGCCTGAAAATTGATGTGCGCCATTGCAACAGGAGGTTCAGTAATTAGAACTTCCTCAATTTCGGGAGTGGGCGTTAGAAGCTCGGGCTGGCTGGCGGGAAGCTCGGGCAAGTCAATATTTGGCGTTAACAGGTTACTTGCTGCGGCTTCGGACAGTTCATGAAGTAAAGCTGTGCGCGTTTCTGACAAGTCTATAGAGTTAGCTAGAAGTTCTGCAGGCTCGGCGCTCAGTTCTGATTGTATGTGCTGATACTGTGGAATGAGGTCAGCGTCATCGGGAAAGAGTGGTAGAATAGAGTTTAAAGTTGCCTGCATAGGGGCTCTCGCAGGGCGTGGCGCAGGCAAGGGGGGTAACGATTGTTCAAAAAGAGCCGTTTGAGGTGGGGTGCCATCTCGAATATCAATGACGATCAGGCCGCCGCTCATTTCAAAGGCATTCGCAAAGCAATCGCAGCTACTCGCTATATTGAGAGTATTGGTCTCTGGATCAAAGTCGAGGCCCGAAATCCGTTCCCGGGGCACGCGTTCAAATACGTTGGTGAGGTCGAGGTCGTGCGCGCCACTGGTTAATCGGAATTCGTACCCACCGTTTGAACGGCCCATTTCCCACGTAGGAACAGAGTTGAAATTGAGCGCGAGCCTCGTAAACGAGGCATGCTCTCCTGCTTGTACAACGAGATCCTCCGCCTGAGCAGAAAGTGGAACTGTGCAAAAAAGAAGGATACGAAGATATTTCATGCTGCGCTCTGTTTGAGTTCTTTTAGGGCTTCTTCGAGTTCGGTATAGCTGGGACGATTGTGGCCAGGTGTGTTTTGGCGTCCCACCTCTATGCAGATATTTGTGGCGTGATTATGTAGGTTTGCGACGAGGACTTCGCGAATTAGCTGGTAAAAATGTGCGTCTTCCTCAATCACTGATTTAACCTTAACAGAGAATGGACCAACGAGACCGTAAGCCAAGAACACCCCAAGGAAAGTACCCACAAGCGCACCACCAATCAATTTACCAAGCACCTCTGGTGGCTGATCAATAGATCCCATAGTTTTAATAATACCCAAAACAGCCGCAACAATTCCAAGCGCCGGTAGGCCGTCTGCAATGGTTTGTAACGCGTGACTTGAATGAAGAGCATGATGCAGGTTGGCGTCCATACGCTTTTCAAGGACCTCTTCGACCTGATGTGGGTCATCATAATTCATAGATGCGGATCGTAGGGTGTCGCAGATCAGATTTATGGCTTCTTTATCGGTAAGAATTTTTTCATACTTACTGAAGATCGAAGATTCTTCTGGGGCTTCAATATGTTCTTCAAGAGCGACGGGGTTTTGTTTGGCCAATCGTACTAACTCAAATAATAGACAAAGAAGATCTTTGTAGTCTTCAGCCATCCATTTGCGGCCTTTAAATATCTTCCCCAGATCTTTGACGGTGTGTTTGATTGCGGCCATATCGTTAGAAACGATAAATGCGCCAACGGCAGCGCCGCAGATCATGGTTGCTTCGAAGGGGAGGGCCTTGAGAATGATTCCCATTTTGCCGCCCGCAGCTAGATAGCCACCAAATACCATCACAAAGATAATGACGATTCCGACGATTCCAATCATTGGTGCTGCTCCATAAAGTAAGTTTCTTGTGACTCACAATTGCAGAAGAGAGTTAATAAACTGCCGACGTTTCGATTTATTCTGTCGGAGCTAAGGCGTTGCGCCCGGCCAAAATAATACTGATCAAATAAGCAGTCTGTGGTTCGAGATCGGCCATGATGTTAGCGGCTGCTTCTGGGTTCATACGACCCACAAAACCGGATGCAAATTCAGCGTCCATTTCTTGGAATAACGCAGCAGCATCGGCCGGTTTCATATTCTCATAAACCATTGTCAGCCGGGATATATCATCTTCCGCAGCCGTACTGGACTGTGCCATCGTTTGTGCCAAAGCTTCTTCTGCAGAGATTAAATTACTCAAATTCTGATCCAGCAGAGTCTCTGATACCGCCAGCGCTTGAATTCTTTCCTGTAACTCTGCTTCCCGGTTTTGGAGTTCACCTTCGCGGCGTAGCAAAGTTGCGAGCAGTTCTGCGCTATCCTGCCCGCCTTCGCAAAGCGCGGGGGCAAGCGGAGGCGGTGTATCTTCTGCGTTATTGGCGAGCGCTTCCACCTCACGTGCGATTGCGATTCCCGCTCCGTCACTGAGCCTTAGTAAACCTGACGCTAAGAAAAGTCCTGAGATGATTACGAGTACGCCACGACCGGCGGACCTTTGTTTTTTTCCAGAGGATTTTTTTGCCATTAGGATGCCTCGTCCGTTCTATGACGCATAAACATGAGTGCGCTTTCACCAGCTGGTGGCGTCGTGTCCGGATTACTTTCAGGCTTTGGTGTCTTGATCTCCTCAACGGGCGCAGCAGCTTCTGGCAGATCATGCATAGATGCAACAAGCAGTTCTAAGCGCTGGGCAACTCCCTCTGCGCGATCCGTTAGACCATCAAGGGACATCGTAGACGATTGAGCCGCAACTTGTGCTTTCTCCAGCGTCTTGGTCATGTCATCGACCTGAGCCGACAAAATGGCGACGGCTCCTCCCACACCTTTTTCCAGATCATTAAATTTCGACAAACGCCTTGATAAGATGAAACAATAGAATGTCGCACCAAGCGCGCCGGCCAGTAGAAAAATATCAGCGATCAGTCCCATTTCCGCCTCCTAGCTAAGTACAAATTCCATAATGAGAAGATCGCGAACGCGGCCTTCCCCTACAACGGTTTGAACCCGGCGCAGCATTTGTGCGCGTAGTTTGATCAATGCACTTGGATCTTCGAGTTCTTCGATATTCACGGCCCGTAGATATCCATTTAAGACATCCAAAATCCGGGGCATTAATGTTGTTACATCTTCGCTATATCCATCAGCCACTTCGAGTTGAGCAGTGAATCTAAGATAGCTACTTGTGCTGCCTGGGCGCAGGCTAACAATGAGTGGATCAACTGGGATGAAAGCAATCGCAGGTAAGGCGTCGATCTCTTCTAGATCTTCGGACTCTTCTTCTGCGTGTTCCGTTCCATCACCAAGAATCATGCCGCTACTCACAGCATAAAACCCGCCACCGCCACCAGCAATTGCTAGGACGAGACCCAATATTAATGGGAGTTTTGATTTTTTCTTAGGGACGACTTCGCCGTCTTCAGCAGGGAGTTCTTCTTCCGCCATTTTTTGCACCAAATTTTTTGACTACGAATCTTCTATAGCCTGCCAAGAGCTAACCGATTGTTAAGGCTGATAGCGGAAAGTCCGAATCTAACAGGCAGAAGTCTGTGAGCAGAAGGAGAATCCGTGTGCAGCAACTCTCGTCGGCCTGGACCGCACTAGATGGAAGAAAAAGAGCAATTGTTTTGCTCGCCGTTGTCGCGGTCTTTGCGTCAATAATCACAATGTCCCGTATGGCAATGCAACCCAATCTATCGCTACTGTATTCGGGTTTGGAAACAGGGGCTGCGGGCGATGTCGTGCGATCCCTAGAACAACGTGGCGTGCCTTATGATGTGCGAGGTGGTTCAATTTTTGTGCCTGCAGCGCAACGTGATGAATTGCGTATGACATTGGCAAGCGAAGGGCTGCCTGCAAATGGAGGCGCTGGGTATGAGTTACTTGATTCCCTTTCAGGGTTTGGGACAACTTCCCAAATGTTCGACGCAGCGTACTGGCGGGCAAAAGAGGGCGAATTGGCGCGCACAATCGTGTCGAGCCCAGCAGTGCGTAGCGCACGCGTTCATATTTCTAATCCGTCTTCTCAGCCTTTTCGAAGGGAATTGGCAGCGTCTGCATCCGTATTTGTAACACCTGCATCTAATACGGTTAGCCCCGGACAGGCCCGTTCGTTTAGGTTTTTGGTCGCATCTGCAGTTTCAGGGTTATCAGTTGAAAACGTATCCGTGATAGATGGGCAAAGCGGCCAAATCATTGGTGTGGATGACGCAAACAATTCAACGGGTGATGATCGCGCCCAGGAGTTGAAACTCTCTGTTGAACGTATTTTGGCAGCACGCGTGGGTGCGGGGAATGCGGTTGTAGAAGTCAGTGTTGAAACGAATTCAGAACGCGAAACAATTGTCGAGCGCCGTTTCGATCCGGAAACACGTGTCGCGATCAGCACGGATACAGAGGAACGTACTACCAACAGTCAAAATTCGGGCAGTAATGCGGTGACAGTTGCCAGCAATCTACCAGATGGGCAGGGCACAAACGAAGGTCAGACATCAAATAGCCAAGACAGCGAAACACGTTCGCGAGTGAACTTTGAGGTTTCTGAAACCCAAAGAGAAATAGAACGTGCGCCAGGTGCGGTACGCCGTATTACAGTTGCGGTGTTGGTTAATAATGTCGAAGCAGTAAATGACACTGGCCAGATCATAACTGAACCGCGTGGAGAAGAAGAACTCTTGGCGTTGCAAGAATTGGTTTCATCTACCGTTGGATTCGATGAGGCGCGGGGCGATGTCATCACAATTAAATCTATGGAGTTCCAGCCAATTGAGGAACTCGGAACATCCGCGATTCCCGCAGGGATCGGAAGCCTCAATCTCGATGTGATGTCTCTTATTCAAATTGCGGTTTTGGGAATTGTCGCACTGTTGTTAGGCTTATTTGTTGTCAAACCAGTCTTAACATCCGGCGCCTCCGCGCCACTCCCATTGCCTTTGGCCAATACTGACCGCGACCTCGTTTCTGAAAACGCGTTGCAGCCTTCTGTTGCGCAGCAAAACCAGAATTTGGGCGCTTTAACGGGTGAAATTGACGATGGCGATTTTATTCCTGGAAATATGTCTCTTGTTGGGGGTGGTGCCGATCAAGCGCAGCCAAATTTTGTCATGGGACAAGATACACCTGCTGACCCCGTGGATCGCTTGCGCGGGCTCATCGAAGATAGACAACAAGAAGCCGTCGAAATCTTGCGCAGTTGGATGGAAGAAACAGAGGAGAGAACATAATGGCTGTATTCGTTTTAGAAGACTTTGATGACGTTTCTTTGACCTCTTTAGGGGCTCCTGGGTTGGGTGATGTCAATGTCGAGGAGATCCGCCTGCAGGCCTACGAAAGCGGATATACCGCCGGCTGGGAAGACGCAGTAAAGGCGCAATCAACGGATAAGGAAAGGGTTTCTGCTGCCTTTGAACGTAATTTGCAAGAGCTCTCATTTACCTATCACGAGGCGCGCAATGGAGTGTTGCAAGGATTCGAGCCACTGCTTCGCGAAATGGTTTCAAAGGTATTACCAGCCCTAGGGCAAGCTCAGTTCGCTGAAACGGTTGTCGCCGCAATAAAGAAGATTGCTGAAGAGCAAGTGAACACGCCGATTGAAGTGGTTCTGTGTTCAGAAAATCGTGAGGCCATCGAAGCAATGTTGTCACCTGAACCAACCCTTCCAATCGAAATTGTTGAAGAGAGTTCCTTGGGTGAAGGGCAGGTTTATCTGCGCTTTGGCACATCAGAGCAAAAAATTGACTTGTCCCAAATCCAAACGCAACTGTTGTCGTCTGTTGATGGCTTTTTTGAACGTAAAGCAGGATGAACGCTATGAATGATACAGCACATAACCCTTTTACTCAGGTTCCAATTGAAATCACAATTTCCGTTGGCAAAGCTCGCCCCGTCGTCAAAGATTTGTTAAATCTAGGTCCAGATGCGGTTTTGGTTTTAGACCGGCGCGTCGATGACCCGGTAGAGCTTTTTATCGGCGATAAATTGATTGCCCGTGGTGAACTGCAGGAACTCGAAGGCGATCAACAAGGCCAACTCGCGGTGAGATTGACCGAAGTTGCCGACTTGCAAAACGGTTTATAATTTATGCGTATTGTTGTTGCTGTCACCCTAATCATCTTTGCCCTGACAGGCATGGCACAGGCTCAGGATGTTTCGCTTTCCTTTGGCGATCAGGGGTCTTTGACCACGCGTTCTGTACAGTTGTTTGTGCTGATCACATTGCTTAGCATTGTGCCGGGGCTTGCAATTATGGTGACGTGTTTCCCATTCGTGGTGACTGTTCTGTCAATTTTACGTCAAGGGATCGGGCTGCAGCAAGCGCCACCAAATATGCTCATTATTAGTTTGGCGATGTTTCTGACCTACTTTGTGATGGAACCCGTTTTCATGGCCGCATGGGAGGGGGGGATTGAACCACTTATTGCTGAGCAAATTACGGTTGAGCGTGCGTTTACGTTGACGCTTGAACCTTTTAGGGCGTTCATGACTGGGCGGATCGATCCCGACACATTTGAAACTCTGGCGGCCCTGCGTCCCGATGCTGCTGGTGAGGGCTTGACCGAGGCAACGCCACTTTCACTCATGATCCCATCCTTTTTATTGAGCGAAATTGAGCGTGCCTTCCAAATAGGGTTTTTGGTGTTTTTGCCATTTTTGATCATCGACCTCGTTGTTGCGGCTATTTTGATGTCGATGGGGATGATGATGGTTCCGCCCGCAATTGTTTCACTGCCGTTCAAATTGGCGTTTTTTGTAGTTGCAGACGGTTGGGCATTGATTTCAAGCGCACTTGTCCGCAGCTATTTTTGAGGCGGTAGAGAGTTCCTGCCATCCGGGGTAAGAAGAGAAATCTCTTGCCCCTCAATCACAATTGGATACAGCGCGCGGCCAAAAGCAGCGCCGCCATCAATGTTTACTCTGTTGCCGTAATTGGTTGCGGCATCAATCGGTGTGTGGCCGTGGACGATTAATGCGCCATGATCGCGCATATCCTCTAGAAATTCTTTGCGGATCCACAATAGGTCATCTTCTGTTTGTTCTGAAAACATACGCCCAGGTTTCACGCCTGCATGCGCAAAAAATAGACCATCTATCTGAAAAGACGTAGGTAGGTTTTCAAGATATGTAAGGTGTTCTTGCGGCACTTTAACTAGCGCTTCAGCGTGAAGTTCCTGAAGGTCATATTGGGCCGGTGCCAGGACGCCATAAGACTTTAATGTTGTTATTCCACCTAAACGTTCGTGCAGCCATGTAAGATCAGTGCGTAAAACTGGGTCTTGGTAGCTTGGGTCTTTCAAAAAACCTTCAAACATCCGATCGTGATTGCCTTTGAGGACGATCCAAGGTGCCCCTTGGCTTTGCCCCTGTGAAAGGTGTGATATGACGCCTGCACTTTCTGGGCCGCGATCCACCAGATCACCAATATGCACGATTAGTGCATCGGGAGAGTTGGTAATAGATTTATCTTTGGCAATTAGATCATGCGCCAGCTTTAGCTTGTCTAAATGCCCGTGAATATCGCCAATAGCGTAAATGCGGTTTGTCATATTGATCAGATAACAAGAAACCACCACAGGTGTAAGTGTGGTGGTTTCCCGAAAGTTTAAGCTACATCAAATCGCAACGGTTGGATGGATTCAAATAGGCCCGTTTCTTTTAAATGGGCCAATACATCGGGCGCGATGGGATTATCGACATATAGCAGCGCGATCGCTTCGCCACCGACATTAGAACGCCCTAAGGTGAAGTTCGCGATATTGACGCCGCTTGCACCCATTGTTTGGCCCAGCGTGCCGATAATGCCTGGGACATCCTTATTTGTAGTGTACAGCATGTTGCCGCCAATTTCGGCGTCTATATTAATCCCTTTGATCTGGATAAAGCGAGGTTTTCCGTCGGTAAATACAGTCCCGGCAATGGATTTCTCGCGCTTATCCGTCACCACCGTCAGTTTGATGTAAGCGTCGAAAACGCCGGATTTTTCTTGTGTGGTTTTACTGATTTGAATTCCGCGTTCTTTAGCGATCACAGGGGCAGACACCATATTTACGACGGGGTTAGATGCCTTCATTACGCCTGCAATTGCAGCGCAATTCAGAGCTGCGAGGTTCATTTCCGCGACAGCGCCGTCATAGGTGATATTGATGGCTTTGATCGGTTCGTCGGTCATTTGTCCGACAAACGCGCCCAAATGCTCAGACAGTTTGACCCAAGGCCCCATGACTTTGGCTTCTTCGGCAGAAACAGAAGGCATATTGAGTGAATTAGTGACAGCCCCGGTTAACAGAAAATCAGACATTTGTTCCGCTACTTGAAGTGCGACATTTTCCTGCGCCTCAGTCGTTGCTGCGCCAAGATGCGGAGTGCACACAACATTCGGCAAGTTGAACAATGGGCTGTCGGTCGCAGGCTCTACTTCGAAAACATCGAATGCAGCACCAGCGACTTGGCCGGATTTTAGGGCGTCAGCCAATGCAGCTTCATCTACCAAGCCGCCACGCGCACAATTAATGATCCGTACGCCGGGCTTCATTTTTGCAATTGCATCTGCGTCGATGATTTTGCGTGTTTGGTCGGTAAGTGGGACGTGCAGCGTGATAAAATCAGATTTTTCAAGCAACTCATCTAATTCAACTTTGCGAACGCCTAACTTATCTGCGCGTTCTTCGGACAGAAACGGATCATATGCGGTGACGCGCATTTTCAAACCGCGGGCGCGATCACAAACGATACCGCCAATGTTTCCAGCGCCAATAACGCCAAGGGTTTTATTTGTTAACTCAACCCCCATAAAACGGGATTTTTCCCATTTACCAGCATGCGTGCTGGCACTGGCTTCAGGAATTTGGCGTGCTACAGCAAACATCATTGCAATCGCATGTTCCGCCGTCGTGATCATGTTGCCAAAAGGCGTGTTCATGACGATCACACCCTTTTTAGACGCGGCGGGAATATCCACGTTGTCAACGCCGATCCCGGCGCGCGCGATCACCTTTAGGTTTTCGGCATTTGCTAGAATTTTTTCGGTTACTTTGGTTGCTGAGCGAATAGCCAGCCCGTCATATTGACTGATCACTTCAGCCAGACGATCTTTGTCTTTGCCGAGATTGGGTTCGAAATCCACGTCGATACCGCGATCACGGAAAATTTGGACAGCGGTTTCGCTCAGTTTGTCTGATACAAGTACTTTGGGAGCCATGGGAATTTACCTTAGTCTATCATTTGTGTCGACTCTGCGCGCAGAAATTCCGGCGCAGAGCGTGCATTCAGTGGATCAAGCGGCAGTAAGCTGTGCGTTAAGTTCGGCGTTAAACGCCCATTCGATCCATGGCAGAAGTGCTTCTACATTTGTGGGTTCGACTGTCGCGCCGCACCAGATACGCAAACCCGCTGGGGCATCACGGTAGGCACCAATGTCGTAGGCGACGCCTTCGTTTTCCAACCGTTTTGCAACGGCTTTGGCAAAAGACGGCCCATCTTTGATCCGATCATCCGTGAACTTGAGGCAAACCGATGTATTGGACTGCGTTGCAGGATCGGCAGTCAGAAATTCGACCCAATCATGGGATTGAACAAACTCTTGAATTGCGTTCAAACTGGCGTCTGCACGAGCGATAAGAGCTGTTAACCCGCCAAGTGATTTTGCCCAGTTGAGTGCAAATAAATAATCTTCAACACATAACATCGATGGCGTGTTTATCGTTGCACCCGTGAAAATTCCGTCGATCAATTTGCTGCCTTTGGTCATGCGGAAAATCTTGGGTAGTGGCCATGCAGGCGCATATGTTTCCAAGCGCTCTACCGCGCAAGGGGAGAGAACAATAACGCCGTGCGCGCCTTCTCCACCCAGAACTTTCTGCCAGCTAAAGGTTGTAACGTCGAGTTTTTCCCAAGGCAGGTTTTGGGCAAAAGCTGCGGAGGTTGCGTCGCAAATGGTTAGGCCCGCGCGGTCGGCTGGGATAAAGTCACCATTAGGTACACGGACACCTGAGGTGGTTCCATTCCACGTGAAAACGACATCATTGTCGAAATTGATCTTGCCCAGATCCGGCAGATGGCCATAGTCAGCTTCATGAATGTTGGCTTCAAGTTTCAGCTGTTTCAGCACATCGGTTACCCAACCTTTGCCAAAACTTTCCCAAGCAGCCATATCAATACCGCGTGCGCCCAAAAGCGACCAAAGCGCCATTTCAACAGCACCTGTGTCAGAAGCTGGTACAATGCCAATTTTGTAGTCAGCGGGAATTTGCAAAACATCGCGCGTTGTTTCGATCGCGTCCTTCAGGCGTGTTTTACCTATGGCCGCACGATGCGAACGGCCCAATGGTGCTTCGGCCAAGGCATCAATTGTCCATGTGGGGGGTTTGGCGCAAGGACCAGAAGAAAAACGCGGATCATTCGGCCGCGCGGCCGGTGTAGTCATATCAATCATGATACCCTCTCAGATATAAGCCCCTCGTTGGGGAGGGGTGTCCCACAGACAGAGCTAAGGGGGCTTTCGGGCTAGTACAACCCGGAAAAAGACATTAATACGTCGCTTAAGTGAATAAAAACGACCAAAATCTCCACTATCGGAAACCAAATCCATGTTTATCGTCACACTGCTAACAAACCCTAATCAACCATTACTAACCGCTTCAGTAGTTGACGCATTACGCAACGCGTGGGGTGGTGGGGATGTTCAGTGGCTTTGTCCTGATGTCGCCGCAGAGTTTTCCATTTCTGAAATTCCATCAAACCGCTGGGATGTTTGGGCAGATCTTCAGAAGCACAGTGTTGATCTTATTGTGCAGCCTGCCGAAGGCCGCAAAAAGAAAATGTTGATCGCAGATATGGACAGCACAATGATCGAGCAAGAATGCATCGATGAACTCGCGGCGGAAGCCGGAGTGGGGGATCATGTGGCGGGTATTACCGCCCGCGCGATGAACGGCGAACTGGATTTCGAGGCGGCGTTAAAGGAACGTGTTGGTCTATTGCGTGGCCTGCCAGAAACAGTGATCGACGACGTTTTGGCACGGCGTATTTCGCTTATGCCAGGTGGCGCCCATTTGGTGGCTACAATGAAAAAAAACGGAGCCTATGCTGCGCTGGTTTCAGGAGGATTTACAGCCTTTACTCAAAGCGTTGCGACAAAGCTTGGGTTTGATGAAAACCGTGCCAATACGTTGAAAATCGATGATGGAAAACTGACCGGGGAAGTTGGGTTGCCGATCTTGGGGCGCGCCGCAAAGGTCGAAGCATTAGAGGATATTTCTGTGCGCTTAGGGCTGGCGCTTTCTGAAGTTATGGCCGTGGGGGACGGTGCAAATGATCTCGGAATGTTGGGGCGCGCGGGGGCAGGCGTTGCGTTGCACGCTAAGCCGACAGTTGCGGCTGAGTGTGATATTCGGATCAATCACGGGGACCTGACGGCGCTGTTATATATACAGGGTTATACGCGGGCAGATTTCATTGATTAACTAAATTGTTAATTAACTGTTGATTTAATTACTAGCATTTGTCATGTTTAACTCATGACAAATTTACCAACCACATTTGCCGCCCTTTCTGATCCAACGCGTTTTGCAATGGTGGAACGTTTGATGGCTGAGGGGGCGTTGCCCGCAGGCGCGCTTTCGGCTGGGGTCGAGATCTCTGCGCCCGCCATTTCACGCCACCTTAAAACTCTGCGTGCTGCTGGCGTTATTCAGCAAGAGGTCAAAGGCACGCATAGGATTTATTCTGTGCGGCCTGAGGCTCTTCAAATGATCACGGCTTGGACGATGTCACATAGAGAGTTTTGGGAAAGCAGCATGAATCGCCTGGAAATGGCGCTTTCGGAATTTCAGGAGACCAAAGATGACTGAACTTCGCATAGAGCGTTCTTTCGACGTGCCGCCAGAAACACTTTTTGCATTTATTACGCAGACAAATCATCTGTTAGAATGGTGGGGGCCCGAAGGATTGCACGTTCCAGAACACGATCTGGACTTTTCCAAAACGGGGCCATGGTTTTCTGTTATGGTGAACCCTGAGGGCCAGCGCTACAAGGTGTCGGGGCAAGTCACCAGTGTAAACGCGCCGATGTCGGTCGGGTTCACTTGGGGCTGGCATGATGAGACGGACCTACGTGGTGTAGAAAGCCATGTCACTTTAACCGTGTCACAACGAGACAATGGCGCGCATCTGGTGATTGAGCACCGCGATCTACCCAACGACGAGGCGCGCGATAATCATAATCAGGGGTGGAGTTCGAGCCTTATTAAATTGGAACGCCTTACACATTAAGACCAAAGGAGAACTGAAAATGGCACAATTTCTATTTGTTTATCATGGCGGAGCAACGCCAAAAGACGAAGCCGAAACAGCTGAAGTTATGGCTGCTTGGGGCGCATGGTTTGAAGGAATGGGAAGTGCCGTGGTAGTGCCGGGCGCACCCGTGGGGATGTCGCAAACGGTGTCCGCCACAGGTGTCGCGAATGACGGTGGATCAAACCCGGCATCAGGCTACACGGTTATCGAAGCGACCAGCATTGATGATGCAACGGCGCATGCCAAAAACTGCCCAATGGTTGTTAATGGCAGCGGCTCGGTTGAGGTTGCGGAAATTCATGAAATGTAAGCGAAAGGGCGGCTCATAGGCCGCCCTTCGTATTAACAGAACCCTTCGGCTGGTTTGATTTGACCTGTCACCAACCCATCCCAATTTTTTATAGGCGGGTTTAGTCGTTTTTGCGCGGCAGGGTGGTTCGGGTCAAGCACACCAAGTTTGACCAAGATTGCAGCAATCGCACATTCAGATCCACGTGTGGTGCCATCCGTAATTTTCAGCGCAACGCCAAGTTTCTTTTCAGGAATGATCGCAATGAAAACGGCCTCGGCGCCGGTTTTAATTGAAACACGGCCATCCATGGCCCGCATCAATTCTGTGCAAGCGCGCCCTTCGCCAGCCACCAGTTCCGGGAATGCGGCCATGGCTTGGGTCAATCGCGCGGCGGCGCGTTCACGGGCGAAACTGGCGTCAACTGACGCGGAGGCAAAAAACGCCATCGCTTTGGCCAAACCATGGACTGTGGTGGCAAAATTTGGGGCTGAGCAGCCGTCAACGCCAAACCCCGGCGTGTCCTGCCCTGTGACATCTTCAAACGCGTCTTTTACCGCGACCTGCAAAGGGTGTTTGGGATCAACATAATTGGCCGCGCCAGCAATGTGTTTGTTAAACGTCAGAAAACCTGAATGTTTCCCTGAACAGTTGTTGTGAATACGACACGGGCTTTCACCCGAACGGATCATTTCGCGAAAATCGCCCTTGTCTGATGGGTCTTGAGGTCCGCAAATCAAATTATCATTGCCAAGTTCAAGCTCTGATAGCCACGCCGAAACACGGTCTGTATGAATTTTTGCGCCTTGATGCGATGCACAAGACAACGCCAATTGTTCTTGGCTCAATCCAAATGCATCTGCGGCGCCACTTTCGACCAACGGAAGCGCTTGCAGCATTTTGCACGACGAACGCGGTAAAATCACCTGATCCGGGTTGCCCCAAGCCTCAATGATATGCCCATTTGCGTCGCAAACT
The DNA here is from genome assembly GCF_011326755.1 of Cochlodiniinecator piscidefendens. Classification (GTDB taxonomy): domain Bacteria; phylum Pseudomonadota; class Alphaproteobacteria; order Rhodobacterales; family Rhodobacteraceae; genus Cochlodiniinecator; species Cochlodiniinecator piscidefendens. The sequence goes on from NZ_JAAOIE010000003.1 coordinate 67,760, forward strand.
ACGGCATGTCCTGTGTGGACGGACTCTAAAAACGGGCCGCGCCAGACCTCTGCCATGGGAATTGGTTGTGTCATTGATGATCCTCCTGCGCTGTCTGCGCAATTTTCCGCTAACGGGGCTTTCAAAAGCCGACCAGAATACGTTATTATGTTCGCATCTGGTATGAAAGCCGGAACCGTTACAAATTGACCAATAGAATGTCAGGACGGTCCGGTGCATTTGAGGTAAATACAGCTGGAGGCTGTTCAACTATGGCAAACTCACTTCTTTGCGGTCTTGGTGGCGCAATTCTTGCGATATCTGCTGTTGCAGCACAAGCGCAATCGACATCTGAAAATAGGGTCGCGTCCGAGCGCGCCTGGAGCGTTTTTGTTGATAATGATCCGACCGAATGCTGGGTTGTGTCTGTACCAACCGAAACTGTGAACACGCGAGGCGGGCGTCAGGTTGCCGTGAACCGCAGCGAAATCCAAATGTTTGTATCCTACCGTCCTGCGTCAAACGTCGCGGGCGAGGTTTCTTTCACTGGTGGCTATCCGTTTGCTGAAAACTCAACCGTGCAGCTGGCCATTGGTGACAGCTCGTTTGATTTGTTCACAACCGGCGAAAATGCTTGGGCTGCTACCACAGCTGATGATCGTTCTATCGCAACCGCAATGAAACGCGGCACCGAGGCCGTGATTACAGGCCGTTCTTCGCGCGGGACAACCACGCGCGATACATTTTCGCTGTTTGGCTTTACAGCCGCGTTAGAAGAGGCTGAAAGCCGCTGCACCAACTAAGTGCCAGTTTGTAAATCACTTCGGGCGACGCATCTTCAAAACTGCGTTGCCGTATCGGTTCGTGCTTAGGGTGGTTCCCTTTTGACGATCTGTGCTATATGGAACGCGCTTCGATGATATGAGGACGCGCCGATGTCTGCTTCTGCACCAATTACCCAAGACGTGATGACCATCCCCCGTAAGCAGCCTGAGGGCGGCAAACAGAACCTGATCGGGCTGACGCGCGATGGGATGAAAGAGGCATTACAAGCGGCAGGTACTCCGGAAAAGCAATTAAAAATGCGCAGCGGTCAGGTCTGGCAATGGCTTTATGAAAAGGGCGTGCGCGACTTTGATTTGATGACCAACCTCAGCAAAAGCTATCGCGCATTGCTTGAGGAACATTTCGTCATTGAAATCCCCGAACTGGTGACCAAACAGGTTTCCGAAGATGGCACGCGTAAATACCTGGTGCGCATTGCAGGCGGTCACGAGGTCGAAGTCGTTTATATCCCCGAAGAGGGGCGCGGCACACTTTGTGTATCATCGCAAGTTGGTTGCACATTGACCTGTTCGTTCTGCCATACGGGGACGCAAAAACTGGTGCGCAACCTAACCGCTGGCGAAATTGTGGGCCAGATCATGATGGCGCGTGATGATCTGGGCGAATGGCCCGAACTTGGCGTCCCAAACCCGCCCGAAGCGCGTTTGCTGTCCAACATTGTTTTAATGGGAATGGGGGAGCCGCTCTATAATTTCGAAAACGTGCGTGATGCGATGAATATCGCGATGGACCCCGAAGGCATTTCACTGTCGCGTCGCCGGATTACCCTATCGACATCAGGCGTTGTTCCGGAAATCGCACGCACCGCGCAGGAAATTGGATGCCTCTTGGCTGTGTCGTTTCACGCCACCACGGATGAGGTCCGCGATAAACTTGTTCCAATCAACAAACGCTGGAATATCGAAACTCTTTTGGACGCTTTGCGGGCCTATCCAAAGGCGTCAAACTCTGAACGGATCACCTTTGAATACGTGATGCTAAAAGGCGTGAATGACAGTGACGAAGACGCGCATCGCCTGATTGAATTGATCAAAGGTATTCCAGCCAAGGTGAATTTGATCCCGTTCAATGAATGGCCTGGCTCACCTTATGAACGCTCTTCTAACAACCGTATTCGGGCGTTCTCTGACATCATTTTCAACGCGGGCTACGCATCGCCTGTGCGCAAACCCCGTGGCGAAGATATCATGGCGGCCTGTGGTCAGTTGAAATCTGAAACAGAACGCGTTCGCAAATCTAAACGTATGATCGAACGCGAAGCTGGGCTTTCCTGAAATGAACGCCCCCTTGGGGGCGCTCTGGTAGAGTGTTTAGGCGTCCCAATTTTCGATGACGTCCATCGCTTCTTGGGCTGTCTCAACGAATTTGAACAGCTCCAGATCATCCGCTGAAATGGTTCCGGCATCCGAAAGCGCATCCCAGTTGACGATTTTGCGCCAAAACGCTTCGCCGAACAATAGAACCGGAACGCGCTGCATGCGGCCCGTCTGGATCAGCGTCAGGGCCTCGAACAACTCGTCCAAAGTCCCGAATCCGCCCGGAAATGCGCAAATTGCTTTGGCGCGCATAAGGAAATGCATTTTGCGGATCGCAAAATAGTGGAAATTGAAACACAGCTCAGGCGTGACATATTCATTTGGGGCCTGCTCATGCGGAAGCACAATATTCAGCCCAATTGATGTACCACCCGCATCAATGGCGCCTCTGTTTCCGGCCTCCATGACGCCGGGGCCACCGCCGGTGATGATCACGTTTTCTTTGCCGTATGACTCCATCGATTTTACGGTCATCAGACGGGAAAATTCGCGTGCTTCATCGTAATATTTAGACAAATCAGCCAGAGTTTCGGTGCGTGCAGAGTCCTTTTTGCTCGGTTCGGGAATCCGTGCGCCGCCAAATAAAACAATAGTTGATTCTATCCCGCGCTCTTCCAAAATCATCTCAGGTTTGAGCAATTCCAGCTGTAAACGAACGGGACGCAGTTCTGCCCGGCACATAAAATCATCATCGGCAAAGGCCAAGCGATAGGCGGGCGCCCGCGTCTGTGGCGTATCTGGGATGGTTTGTGCCGTTTCCATGTCCTGACGCGCGTAGCGCATAGGGTGTTTACGGGTTTCGTCGTTCATTTACATACTCCTGACATGTCCTGCATTGCGCGATGCATTGTTTCTGGTTTATAGCCTTCGTCCAACCGAGGCCAGACACGTTTTGGAGGGACCCCATGTCAAACGCCCAACTAGAGACCGCAATCGAAGCCGCTTGGGACGCCCGTGATACCATCACATCCGCGACCACAGGCGAAATGCGCGACGCGATCGAAGACACTCTGAACGCGCTTGATAGCGGTAAGCTCCGGGTTGCAGAACCACGCCCAGACGGCAATTGGCACGTCAATCAATGGGCGAAAAAAGCTGTTCTTCTCGGGTTCCGCATTAAGGATATGGAACACCAAGAAGGCGGCCCGCAAGGCGCTGGTTGGTGGGATAAAGTCGACAGCAAATTCAAAGGCTGGGGTGACGCGGAATGGACCGCTGCTGGCTTCCGTGCGGTTCCAAATTGCGTTGTTCGCAAATCCGCCTTCATCGCACCCGGCGCGGTTTTGATGCCGTCGTTCGTGAATATCGGCGCTTATGTCGGCGAAGGCACCATGGTTGATACATGGGCGACTGTTGGGTCATGTGCACAAATCGGTAAAAACGTGCACCTATCAGGCGGTGTTGGTATCGGCGGGGTTCTTGAACCTATGCAGGCTGGCCCGACAATTATTGAAGACAACTGTTTCATCGGCGCGCGCTCTGAAGTTGTCGAAGGATGCATCGTGCGCGAAGGCGCTGTTTTGGGGATGGGTGTGTTCATCGGCCAGTCCACAAAAATCGTAGACCGTGAAACAGGCGAAGTCATGTATGGCGAAGTGCCCGCTGGTTCGGTTGTGGTTGCCGGGTCAATGCCATCTAAAAATGGCATCAACCTTTACTGCGCTGTGATCGTGAAAAAGGTCGACGCAAAGACGCGTTCAAAAACCTCTATCAACGAATTGCTCCGCGATTAATGTTTTAGCAATGCGCGGCTTTCAAAGCTGCGCAATGTGACACGCGCTGTCGGGCCATACCCATCGCCCGTCAGCGCATCAACTTGCGGCATCAGACGTAAAATTTCGTCGCGGGTTTCAGAATCAAAACTATCCAGTGTTTGCTGACCGGGGTGGTAGCTTTCGCTTAGTAAGCCGTTCGCCGTGATGATTTCGTGCTGATCAAACAATAGATGGAAATAGCGTACTTCTTTCCCATCTGCACGGCGACGAACTGCCGTGTCATTGATTAAGTCTTTTGCTTTCACCAACACTTCCCGAGATCCGAATAGCAATTCTGCTGTTGCAGAATTTAGCAGTACACGGTGGTTTGCAGAAATTTCAATTTCGTCATGTGTGCCGAAGGTGTTCGCATTAATCACAATAGGGGCGTCATCGCCGCAGGCCTTACGTGTGCTTTGGCCAATCCAGCGCAATGTTTGTTGTCCGTGATCTTGAGTGACGATCTTGTCGCCAGCGCATAGGTCTTCGATCAGTCGTGGCCCGTGGCGGGTTTTTATGTAAGTGCCCGCAACAAAACAGGGAATTGTTGTCAAATTAACAAAGCCGACGTCTGTGTTCCCGTCTGCGTCGGTAACCGTGTATGAGAAGGTGTTGGTCTCATCGTCGCCGTCGGACACTGCTGTAATAGTGCCGTCTGCATTCAGTGTGATCATTTCGCCAGTTGAAAGCGTGACGGTGTCACCTGCGGTGACAGGCTGCCCGTTGATCATTGTGATTGTTAACGCACCAGCAACGCTCGAGGCATCATTATCAAGAATATCAAAGGTCCCTGGGGTTTCCCCATTCACTTCAATATCGTCATCGGTTGCAATAAGCGCAGTTTGAACACTGTCGCCAGCAATCATGAGGTTACTGTCATACACCCCATCACCAGAGTCAGCGATGCCGATTTTTATGTGATTTACCTCACCCGGAGTAACAGGTGCTTTCAATGTCATAGTGACGGTAAAGCCGTCCATCTCTGTGTTGGCAACTTCGTCATCTGAGGGATTATCAATGTACAGATTCTGATTGCTGGTATCGTTGATATTGTCGATTGAAATATCGCCATCACCGACGGTTAGCGTTGCTTGGACCCCGTTGACCCAAACGCCCACTGCGTCGTTAAATCCGCTGTCGACATATTCTAAATACTCTTCAGAGGAAAAGGTGACCTGCATGGTCAAAACGCTGCCTTGAGGTATAAAATCAGCCTCGAAGACTGCGGCGTCATACGTTGCGGCTCCAGCAATTCCAGTTAGATCAGAATCTCCGCCCAATCCATGGTTGGTACTGGTGCTTGCGCTACTGTTTACATCACCGCTGCTGTTTGTGATGCTGGTTGCATTCCCTGTCGAGAGAATGACGCCGGTATCCGAGGGGGTAACGCCAGGCGCGGTGGCATCGCCATCACTGTATATACCAGAAGCGCCCGTTGCACCCGTATATGACGCGGACTGAATATCTATTCCAGACCCAAACATTGCATTGGCCATATCATCCGCTGTGGCAGACGTGTCGATAGGAAGCTCTGAAGCTACAGGCATAGAATCACCTCTAATAATTTACTCGTTATGTTCTCCAATATGTAATAATAATGGCTTAAATGTGGAAGATCGAATGTTGCCAGTTCGGCGGAAGCGCGCTAAGCCCGGGCCATGACACAAAAGAAATCGCAGAATTCTCGCCAGCAAGTTTACACCCTTTTGGTTCAGGTGGGCCGTAAGGATGGCGATGGCTTGCCTAAAAATGCAACCGGGGGCGCACTTATGATTTACGCTTCGGGCGTGGATGAAGCCGAAGCTGTTCGCGAAACGGTTGCGATTCTTAAGCAGGCGGACCTCGCGCCGCTGGATGTGTCTGGCTATGGCACGCTCGACGAACGTTTAGCCGAAGGTCACGATATCAGCGACGAAGAGCGCGAATTGATGGAACGTGCTTTGGCGGAGAACTCCGTTGTTGTCGCGCAAATGACGCCGTTTTATGATGGGTTTGAGATCTAAGACGCAATCCCGAACCATTTCTCACGGATTTCTTCATAAGTCCCGTTTTCGCGTAAGCGTAGCAGGCCTCTATTTAGCTGCTCAGCCTGAGTGCTCCCTGCAGGAAGCGCTATGCCGTAGTTTTCTGGCATGAATACGCGTCCTGTTAATCCAGCTTTTTGATCGTTCTGTTGCGCGATGTAATAGGCTAATATTGGGGCGTCAAACACAACGGCGTTGAGTGAATTTGCCTCGAATGCTTCGAGCATACTATCTAAGTCGCTATATCTGATATGGGCTATATCTCGTGAGCTCAGGAAAGCGCTCGCGGTAGAGCCTTCGATTGTACCGACTTGCTGGTCATATAAGTCATTTACCGAAGTAACCGTGCTCTGAATTGCATTGATGGTTAAGGCCGCAGTGATCTTTGCAACGAAAACCGATACAAAAAACAATGAAGACAGGACCATAAAAATTCCCAGTATTCGACCTAAGGGCGAACGCGGCACACGTTCTTCAAATCCACCATTTACAATAAGATTAAGGGCCCACCAAAACGCAGGGAAAGTGGCCTCGCCAGGGGCAAGATCGAAATAGGGTTGATGCTTACGTTCCAGTAACCACATCAACATACCACCGCCTAACAACAAGCCGAAGGCGAACAAAATCGCGAACAGGACTTCGCCTGAAGCAAACACAGCAAATACAGATCCCCAACCACTGCTATTCGTTGAATGCGTCATGATTTGCAGGCCAGATCCAAAAATCGGTTGAGTGAAATCCATAATGGCTTCACGTTCCGCGGTGATGGATATGTTTGCGGCTGCCGCGTCGGCTTCGCCGGTTTCCACCAGTGAAAGCATTTCAGCAAAGCTGTCTGTACGTATAATCTCGAAACTTTGTCCACTTTCCGCCATTAGGGCAGTGATTAAATCGATGGAAAACCCCGTTTCCACCCCATTTTCCACCATCGAAAACGGAGGGCGTGTTACAGTGGCTATCGTAAAATCCTGAGCAAGTGCTTCCTGCGTAATAAGCATCAGTAATATTGCGCTCAAAAGCGATTTAATGCTCTTCATATTTTTCCCCCAGCCGAGACAATGTAGAATGTCATCGAAAGGAAAATTTAACCTATATGTTAGGGGATCACAATGCCATGTTGCGTCGCATAGCGCGTAGTGTGTGCGCCTCGTGCGAACGCAGCTTCGGATAACGCGTGCTGGCGTGGATCGGGGCCGAAGCAGGTGGTCCTTTGATCGGGACGTCTTTTGTGTGCAAACTGCTTTCTAAGCGCGCACCACCAACATTTAAAATGGCATGTTCATCAAGCAGAATTTGATAATACCGAACCATGCGCAGGCGTGTTTCTTTTAGAATTGATTGTTCGTTTACAAGATGTCTGGCCTCTACCAGCGCTTCTTCCACGCCAAAGAGATATTCGAGCATGCTTTCCTCAAGAAACAGGTTTTGACGCGGAGCAATCAAAAGGTCGCGACCATTGAGATCATGATACGGCGCGCGCAGTCGTAAAGGGCGAAATTGCCCGGCTGCCGGAATATTACGAACACCGATCCATCGAATGGGAAGCGGACCTAAATCTTCGGTTAGGACCAATTGCCCGATCTTGAGGTCTTCGATTGGGCAGTACCCTGAAGGGGTTAGGACGCGCGCAGGCGCCGCAATTGCGGATCCAAGGCTAACGGGTTCAACCTCGTTCGAAAAGCTATAGAAAAGCAACTTTGGATGGGCTTTCGCCAAATGCCTTAGCCGCGTCATATCCTCTAAGTTGCGGCGGTGCACCGGAAGAGGAGCGTCAAAATCAAACATATCGATTTGACCAGAAGCGATGCATTCGACGCTAAGCCCTCCGATCTGCAATCCTTCAGACCAATGATAAACCACCCGAAACCCGCTACGTAATGCTTTTTCAGGTAAGGTGACAGTGCAGTGTTTCTTTTGACCGTCAAATTCATGTCGAAACGTCAAGGTGAGGTCAGATGTTAAACGTGCACCCATCCGAAAACGTTGATCTTCCGAACGAAAATTGAACAAGACTATGGCGTCGGCGATAAAATCAACTGGAGCGACTTCAAATACCATACTGCCATCGCGCAAAACAGTGTTTGAAGTTTGTGTTGTATCAACAGGAAACCACTGCGCTGCAGACTTCGTATGCCAATTGGCATTTTCAAAGGAACACAGTGAAACCCAAGTCATGGACGCGACTCCATACTTTCAGTTGCTTCTGTATAGCTGATGCTAAGGTGTTTTTTAAGCTGCGGATTGGGCAAACAACACCTGCGCTTCATATGATTTCAAAGTACGGCGTGCTGCCGGGCTATATCCTTCACCGGTATGGGGGTCGAGTTCAGGAAAGATTGTGCAAATTTCCTCTACAATGTCGCGCTCAAAGCAATGGCTTGTTTGCGGTCCTGGGAGGAAACTTTCGGTCGCCAACCCTTCTGAGTAGATGACCTGATGTTGATCAAACAGTAAATGCACATACTCCACATCGCCACCTTCCATGGCGCGTACCGAATGGTCGTTGACCAAATCTTTCGCCGCGACCAGAACTTCGGTTTCACCAAACAGTAACTCAGCAAGACTGTCGCGGATCAAAACCCGGTGCTGTGGGGACACAAGCAAAGTTTCGTGATCGCCAAACGTTTTGGCCCGAATACGGATCGGTGCAAAATTGCCAATTGCCGGAACAGTGCGGCGCCCAATCCAACGCAAAGGCTGCGCCCCGTGGTCATGTGTTTCGATCATGTCGCCGGGTTGCAATGTTTCGACGGGAAACTCGCCGTCAGGGGTCAAAATCAACGTGCCGGCAACAAAACAAGGGATCGTATCGACGGTGACGATCCCAATGTCGGAATGCCCGGTGCTGCTTTCTGTGGTGTAGGTGAAATTCACCTCTTCGACGTCAGCATCCGCAACGATGGTCACTGTGCCATCGGCGTTTAGTGTTACGGTTTGCCCGGTGTTCAACGTTACCGTGTCGCCTGCAGAAACCGCTACACCATTGATATGCGTAATGGTAAGCGTGCCGCCGGTGTTATTGATATCATTGGCGAGCAGATCAGTTGTATGTGTGCCGCCAACATACATCGTTGTTGAATCATCATCAGCAACCAACAATGTCTGAACGCTGTCGCCACCGATAAGCAATGTTGAATCATAGCTGGAATCGGAAACATCGGCGACACCGATACGGATCGAATTGACGACGCCAGAGTTTACAGGGATCGTCAAAGATAGCGTAAGCGTGACGCCGTCCATTTCTGTGTTCAACGCGTCGTTGGTGTTATCTTGGTACAGATTGGTCTGTTGTGAAACATTGGTGACGTTCACATCACCATCGCCGAAACTGATTGGTACGTGCGTGCCATTGATCCAAACACCGATCACATCGTTATAGGCGGACGAGACGTATTCAGGGAATTCTTCAGACGAAAATGTGAATTGCATCGTCATTAAATCCCCAGTGGGGATGAAATCAACGTTTAGGATGGAAGCGTCGTAAGTACGCGTGCCAGCCAATGCATTAAAATCGGAATCGCCATCGATACCATTAAAGGTATTAGATGAGGTGTTGGTGTTGTGGTTGGAAGAACCAAATCCATTGGTAAAGCGGCTCGTGTATCCTGTCGAGAGGATAACACCAGTGTCTCCGGGCGTTACACCGGGAGAGGTCGCATCGCCATCAGAGTAAGTTCCTGAGGACCAATAGTCGCCATTATAGGTGGCGCCTACAACTGTGACACCATCCCCAAAAATCGCGTTGGCCATTTCCGTGGCCGTCGCACTGTTATCAATCGGAAGTTCCGATGCCGCTACCATTTTTGTCCCCGCCCCAACGGGAGACAAAGCAAACTTGTGACCCGATTTTCCTCGGGTTTATGTGAAACTTAGATACCGTTTACTGCTCTGTTTGGATCTTTGCGATCCAGTTTGCCCTGCCTCGGGTCTATTCATTAGCAGTAGGTTAAGCGTAAATTCGCCAAAGTGTTAACAGAATTTGAACGCATTGATCTTTTGCATAGGGCGTGTTGTGTCTTCCCTGCAACGAAAAGGGTAATATCTGGCGTTGCGATGGGGCGGCGGGGGCTTTACTCATACCCTAAATGAGGAGACCCACCATGACCAATGCCCCAGTGGATGCCGTTGATCTGACAGCTAAATTGATTCAATGCGCGTCTGTAACCCCGGACGAAGGCGGCGCTTTAGTGCTTCTAGAAACTCTCCTTTCAGGGGCGGGGTTTGACTGCACGCGGGTCGATCGTGGTGGTATCGCCAACCTTTATGCACGCTGGGGGGACAAAGCCCACGCCAAGAGCTTTGGCTTCAACGGGCATACAGATGTTGTTCCGCTTGGTGACATTGATGCTTGGACCGTTGATCCCTTTGGCGGTGAAATCAAAGACGGTTTTCTATGGGGGCGCGGTGCGACCGACATGAAATCTGGCGTTGCGGCCTTTGCGGCGGCGGCGATTGATTTTGTTACGCAAACACCACCTGACGGTGCGGTGATCCTTGCCATTACCGGCGACGAAGAAGGCGACGCCAAAGACGGCACCGTCGCGCTGCTGGATTGGATGGACGCCAAAGGCGAAGCGATGACTGCCTGCCTCGTTGGCGAACCAACATGCCCCAACACTATGGGTGAAATGATGAAAATCGGGCGGCGCGGGTCGATGACTGCCTACTTCACAGCAACAGGTGTGCAAGGCCATTCCGCCTATCCACACCGCGCGAAAAACCCGCTTCCGGCGATTGCGAACCTTGTTAGCCGACTGGCGTCTCACACATTGGACGAAGGCACCGATCACTTTGATGCCTCTACACTGGCTGTGACCACAATTGACACCGGCAACACCGCAAACAACGTGATCCCGGCCCAAACCAAATCCACTGTGAACATCCGTTTTAACGATGCGCACACCTCAGCTGACCTAACCGATTGGCTCCGCAATGAGGCGGCGATCGTGACCCAAGAAACCGGCGTGCAGATTGATATGGATGTTTCCGTTTCTGGCGAAAGCTTTGTCACAGCTCCTGGCCCATTGTCAGCGATGATTTCCGCCGCGGTTGAGGCTGAGCTGGGCATGACACCCGAAATGTCCACCTCTGGCGGCACCTCTGACGCCCGCTTTGTCAAAAACCATTGCCCGGTGGTTGAATTTGGCCTCGTTGGCAAAACAATGCATCAGGTGGATGAACGCGTCGAAGTGGCCCAGATTCCGCAACTCAAGGCGATATATAGCCGTATCCTGCGCGACTACTTTGCCGACTAGCGCGTGACCTGCTGCCAGAACCGTGTTAGGGCAGCCAAATGAAGCGTATTCCAACAAAAGAGGAAATCCTACAATGGATTTCCGATAACCCGACCCAGACCTCTAAACGTGATATTGCCAAAGCATTTGGCATCAAAGGGGCTGCCCGGATCGACCTGAAACGCCTCTTGCGAGAGCTAGAGGCCGAAGGCAATCTGCAAAAGCGGTCAAAATCCTACACTGACCCAGATAAGCTGCCGCCGGTGTCTGTGCTTCAGGTGATGAAACCCACCCGTGATGGCGATCTCTTTGCGCGCCCGCTGGAATGGCAGGGCACCACAGATGAACCCCGCGTGTTGTTTGTGGCGAAATCATCCGATCCCGCGCTGGGCGAAGGGGATCGCATTTTGGCCCGCCTGACCGAAATCAAAGGCGAAGACCACCAATATGAGGGCCGCCTCATTCGCCGCATCGGCACCAATCCCCAGCGTATTCTCGGGATTTTTCGTGTCGGGGCCGAAGGCGGGCGCATTCTGCCTATCGACAAGGGCAGCGACAAAGAATGGCGCGTCGCCTCCGGTGCAACGCTAGAGGCCAAAGATGGTGAATTGGTCGAGGCAGAGCGCGCCGGGCCAAAAATCCGTATGGGCCTGCCAGCGGCCCGTATTGTGGCGCGTTTGGGTGATCCGACCCAGCCCAAAGCGATTTCACTCATTGCCATCCATCAGCACGGCATTCCTGATGCCTTCCCGGACGAAGTGGTGGCGGAGGCTGACGCTGCAAAACCCGCCCCACTTGGCAAACGCGAAGATCTGCGTGATCTGCCGCTTTTGACAATTGATCCGGCTGATGCGCGTGATCACGATGACGCCTGTTACGCCCATGCCGACAATGACCCCAAAAACCCCGGTGGTCACGTTGTCTGGGTGGCGATTGCCGATGTTGCGCATTACGTCACCCCCGGTTCTGAATTGGACCGAGAGGCCCGCCTGCGTGGCAACTCTAGCTATTTCCCGGATCGTGTTGTGCCGATGTTGCCGGATGTGTTGTCCGGCGATTTGTGTTCCCTGCACGAAGGGGTGGACCGCGCCTGTATGGCCGTGCGCATGGTGCTCAATGCCGAAGGGCAGAAAATCAGCCACCGTTTTACCCGTGGTCTTATGCGTTCTGTTGCTTCGCTTCATTATGAAGAAGTGCAAGCAGCGATTGACGGCCAGCCGACTGCGCGCACCGAACCGTTGCTCGACAGCATCCTAAAACCGCTTTACGCTGCGTATGATGCCACCAAAATCGCGCGCGCTGAACGCCAGCCGCTTGATCTTGATCTGCCTGAACGCAAAATCACCCTCGATGATGATGGCCAAGTCGCCTCTGTCAACTTCAGGGATCGGTTGGATGCGCACCGCCTGATCGAAGAGTTCATGATCCTTGCCAATGTCGCAGCGGCTGAAGCACTGATCGAGAAAAAACAGCCGCTCTTGTTCCGTGTTCACGAAGAACCCAGCGCCGATAAACTCGAAAACCTACGCGAAGTTGCTCTGGCCTCCGGTCTTGTGCTCGCCAAAGGTCAAGTGCTGCAAACCCGCCACCTAAACAGCCTTTTGAAACAGGCCGAAGGCACCGAACAGGCTGAGTTGATCAATATCTCAACCCTGCGGTCGATGACCCAAGCCTATTATGCCCCGCAAAACTTTGGCCACTTCGGCCTTGCACTGCGATCCTATGGGCATTTCACCTCTCCGATCCGTCGTTATGCGGATTTGATCGTGCACCGCGCATTGGTCGCCGCCCATGGTTGGGGGGATGATGGTCTCACGCCTGAGGATGTGAAGGGGCTTGCCGAAACCGGCCAACACATCTCTGACACCGAACGCCGTTCCATGATGGCAGAGCGTGACACGACAGACCGCTACCTTGCGGCGTATCTGTCAGAACGTGTTGGCAATGAATTTGCCGGGCGCATTTCCGGCATTGCCAAATTCGGGGCCTTTGTGCGCCTAGACGAAACCGGGGCGGATGGTTTGGTGCCTGTATCGACCTTAGGCCGCGAATTTTTCCACTTTGACGCCGATGAACAAACCCTAACCGGTGAACACTCTGGCCTTAAACTGGGCCTTGGCACCCGTGTTCTGGTCCGCCTCGCCGAAGCCGTCGTCGATACCGGCGGTCTGCGCGTTGAATTGCTAGAAGCAGACGGAAAACCGATCCCCCAAGGACGCGGATTTAACCGCGGCCCCCGCAAAGGGTCAGGCTCTGGCAAAAAACACAAAGGCCGCGCCATCAACAAGTCCAGCACAAAAACCGCCAAGACCAAGAAAAAGGTTATACGCAAACGACGCGGCTGATCTCTGCCCACTGGCCACACACGGCGCGCTTCGTCCTTTTCATTTCGGACGAAGCCGCTAAGCTTTGATAAAACAGGCAAAGATATACAGGTGAATATTGTGCGATTGATCAAAGAAACACTTCTGGCAACGGCCTTGGCCGTATGCGCGCCACATATCGTATTGGCGGCTCCGCAACCCGTGTCCGAGGCGCCACAGCCGCAATCCGCCATTTATATCCCCGACGAAAGTGACCAGATCGTGCAAGTCCAAGCTCAGGCCTCCAACGCTGCCCTTCAACGCTGGATCGCGGGGTTTCGCTCGCGCGCTTTATCAAACGGCATTTCGGCCCGCACCTTTGACCGTGCTTTTCGCAATGTCAGCTATAATTCCGGCGTTATCGAACGTGACCGCAACCAATCTGAATTCACCCAGCAAATCTGGGATTATCTAGACAATGCCGCCTCTGACACCCGCGTACGCAATGGCCAACGCGCCCTGCGCCAAAACCGCCGCGTCTTAGAACAGATCGAAGCCCGCTACGGCGTTGAGGCCGAAGTCGTCGCCGCCGTCTGGGGATTAGAAAGCGCTTATGGAAACTACCGTGGCGACACCCCGATCATCGAAGCCCTCGCAACCCTCGCCTATGACGGGCGGCGCGGTCGTTTCTTTGAACAGCAATTGATCGCTGCTCTGCAAATCCTAGAATCCGGCGATACAACGCCCGCCAATATGATCGGCAGTTGGGCCGGGGCGATGGGCCACACCCAGTTTATCCCGACTAGCTACCTTGCCTATGCGCAGGATTTCACAGGTGATGGGCGCCGCGATATCTGGTCTGATAACCCCGCTGATGCGCTCGCCTCGACCGCCGCTTACCTGTCGCGCTTTGGCTGGACCCTCGGGCAGCCATGGGGGGTCGAAGTCCGTCTACCCAGCGGCTTTGACTACAGCCAATCCGGCGAACGGGTAAAGCGCTCCGTGTCCCATTGGATGAACGCCGGGGTGCGCGATATGAACGGCCAAACCATTCCCAATCATGGCGAAGCCTCCATCCTTCTGCCCGCCGGGGCGCAGGGCGCGGCGTTTATGATCTTTAACAATTTCCACGTGATCGAACGCTACAATGCCGCCGATGCCTATGTGATTGGCGTTGGGCATTTGTCTGATCTGCTGCGCGGGGGGGACCGTATCCAAGCCTCTTGGCCGCGCGGCTATGCGCCTTTGTCCTTCCGTCAAAAACGCGAACTCCAACGCCGCCTGACCCGCGCAGGTTTTGACACCGAAGGCACCGACGGTATCATCGGCCCCAACACCATCGCCGCCATCCGCGCCTACCAAGCCTCCATCGGCGTCACCCCCGATGGCTTTGCCTCCGTCGATGTCTTGAATCGGTTAAGGGGGCGGTAAGAAAACTAATCGAAATTTAGAAAAGTGCTTTCGGAGCAAGTAAGTTCTCCAAATGACAGCTGAAAGGCCGAGCTGCAAACTGATGGGTAAGAAAAATTAAGCCTCTCTTTTTGAAGTGCTGCAAATGAAACTTCGCCTCTATTTCTTTGCGCTAAAACTATATAGTCAGATGAGTGATTAACGACTGATGCGCGGATCGTTGACCCATCTATAACCAGATTTTGGATTAAATCTAACCTTCGCTCAAAGAGATGGCTTCCAAGTTTATAAGACAATAAAATGAGCACGACTACAAAGAAAGGGTTTGTGAATGCAATTGAGAGTTCTGTAATGCCAACTTTTACATGGGAAAATTTCCTATATAATGTGAAAAAAAGCAATAAGCCTGACAGTAGAAAAACAGTGGAATCAAGGCGGTATTCAAATACGTCCTGCCCAATAGTACGAAAAAATACCTGGTCTACTAGAGCGACTGAACATAAGGTTAGTATAGGACGCTGTATATTGGAAACTTGCCGATATTGGGAAACTGACAGCCGGTTTGATCGAAACGTGTCTTTGAAGAAAATATTCAGTGCTCTCAAAAGAGTGTACGAGATACTAAAAAAAATAATTGTGTACGGTACGAAGAAAGACAGTTGAAATAAAAGAGTAGTAAACTCAACGGCCCACCATAGTTCTTTGGGAATTTTGGACAGATATCCAAGCCCAACAACCGTTGGCATGAGGGGAATAAGTAATACGATCCTAATAAGGCTCAGCTTATCAAAGTTTTCGGTAGAATTACTAAAAATTTCCAAACCTAACCTTCTTTTTTTGGGCAAATAATGTAAATTGTAATATGATCGTATGCACAAGAGGCATACGTTTGTCATACAACTTTGTGCACAGATGTCATACGCTGATTTCTATGTAAAAACAGGCGTATGTCGCGTTAGGTAGCGTGCGAAGTTACAGAAATTGAGCGAAGGCTTTTGTCACGTTTTCATAGATATCGCGTTTGAAGGGCACGATGCTGTCCACCATCTCACGGGCCGAAATCCAGCGCCATTTGGAAAATTCGGGTGGATCGCCGTCAATGCGGATGTCGCCATCTACACCGTTGAATTTAAAGCAAAACCAAAGCTGTTTTTGCCCCCGATAGCGACCTTTCCAGATTTTTGGAACGATGTCGTGGGGCAAATCATAGGTCAGCCAATCTTCGGTCTGACCCAATATTTCGACCTGATCCGCCGTCACGCCCGTCTCTTCCCAAAGCTCCCTCACAGCCGCATCAGAAGGTTCTTCGCCTTTATCAACCCCCCCCTGCGGCATCTGCCAAGCCGGAACATCACTATCAATCCGCTGCCCCGCAAAGATCAACCCTTCAGCGTTTATCAGCATCACGCCAACGCAGGGGCGATAGGGGAGTTGTTCAATTTTTTCTGGTGTCATGTGTAGAAAGGCCGGGTTGCCCCGGCCAGTTCCCTTATTGATCAGCAGGGGCCAATGCGGATAAACCTGTCAGCAAATCAATGGCATAGGCCAGTTGATAGTCCTCTTCGCGAAGGGCTGCGGCTTGTTCAGCACGGGCCTGTTCTTCTTCCAGCATCTGACGTTCATCTTCGGTAACGGAATCGTTGTTCAGGCTACCACGCAAGTCTGCCTCGGAGCGAATACGACGTTCGTCCGCCGCGGCCTCTTCTTCGCTATCTGGGCGGCGACGTGGTTGTTCCACCAGAATGTCGGGAGATACGCCAAGTGCCTGAATAGAGCGACCTGATGGCGTGTAGTAACGTGCTGTTGTTAATCGCATAGCGCCGTTGCCGCGTAATGGCATGATGGTCTGAACGGACCCTTTGCCAAAGCTTTTCTCACCAACAGTGATCGCGCGACGGTGGTCTTGCAACGCGCCCGCAACAATTTCTGAAGCAGACGCAGAGCCGCCATTGATCAAAACAACGATTGGTTTGCCCTCGGCCAAGTCGCCGGGCTGTGCGTTCCAGCGTTCACCATCTTCAGGGTTGCGCCCGCGTGTCGATACGATTTCGCCCGCATTTAGGAATGCATCAGACACCGCGATAGCTTGGTTCAGCAGGCCTCCAGGATTATTGCGCAGATCCAGAACAACACCGTTGATGTTGTCAATTCCGCCGGCTTCTTCAACGACTTCGGCCAATCCATCCCGTAAATTTGGGAAGGTTTGGTCGTTAAATGTTGTAATCCGTAGAACGGCTGTATCACCCTCAAGTCGTGCGCGAACTGCGGTTAACCGAATAGTGTCGCGGATGATGGATACATCAAATGGTTCGTCTTCGCCGGGGCGAGCGATAGTGATGATAATTTCGGATCCAACTGGCCCACGCATCATTTCAACGGCGTCATTCAAGGTCAAACCAAGCAGGCTTTCCCCGTCAACGTGGGTGATGAAATCGCCAGATTCAACACCAGCCTGATCCGCTGGTGTGCCATCCATTGGGGACACGACTTTGACAAAGCCCTCTTCTTGGGTGACCTCAATACCGAGACCGCCAAACTCACCACGCGTTTGTTCCTGCATATCCGTGAAATCTGCTGGAGGAAGGTAGCTTGAATGTGGGTCAAGCGAGGTCAGCATGCCATTGATCGCAGCTTCGATCAGGTCAGACTCTTCTACTTCTTCGACATATTCAGACCGGATGCGTTCGAAAATATCACCGAATAAATCAAGCTGTTGGTACACGTTGGTATTTGCTGACGTTTCCTGGGCCAGCAATGGTCCTGCTATCTGTGTTGTGGCAATAATCCCAGCCAAGGTGCCACCGGCGGCGGCCATCACAAACTTTTTCATCGCATTTTATTCCTCGTTGATAGCAAACCAGATTGCTGGGTCTACCGGGTCATTACCCTGTCTCAGCTCTATATAAAGCGTTTCCGTACGATCATTGCCAGAGCCATCTGTCACATTTAGCAATATCCCGTCCTCTTGGCCGGGTTTTTGGGGCATTAAGCCAAGTGCAGCGCCTGCGCTGACGACTTCGCCCACTTCGCCATACACAATACCTAATCCAGCGAGCACCAAGAGAGTATCTTCTTCGGGTTCAAGGATCATCACGTTCCCGTAATCCAGCAGCGGTCCACGATATCGTAGCGTTGCTGGCCAAGGAGCGGTTACAAGGGATGAAGGGCGCGTTGCGATAAGCAGCCCCGGGCGTACGACTCCTGCGGCGTCAGTTTCACCAAAGCGTCGCAATACTGTCCCTGAAACGGGGAGGGTTAATTCCCCTTGGGCGGATGCGAAATCAGGTGTGTCGATTTCTAAATCTGTTTCCGGTAAGTCGGCTAGGCCGTCTGCAAATCCGGACAATGTTTCGCTACTTTGCAGCAATGCCTGTAACTGGGCGGGATCTTCGGTAAAGCGAATAGGCAACTCTGTGCGGTCTGAAATGGCTTGCGAAAGAGCGGTTCGTGCGTCTTGTACGCCTTTCAACCCTTCCAGCAAGGTCGCTGCGGCTCCTTCTTGAAGCGCACGGAGCAGCGATACTTCCTCAAGCTGAAAGCGTAGCTCATCCGCTTGGGCTTGCAGAGCGGGTGTGATTTCAGAAAGGATCATTCCAGATCGTGCGGTCCCCATCGGACCAGATGGGTGTAGCAGTAAGACAGGTGCAGGTGCGTTTTGCATTGATTGAAGAACACCAAGAAGCTGCGCTATTTGTTCGCGCTTGGCATCAAATACAATGGCGATTGCAGCTTCGCGTACAGCAGCCTGACGTAATCCTTCGCGCAGGGCGCCTAAGCCCTCTTCGTAGGCTTGGATCGTTTGGGTCAATGCGGCCACGCGATCGCGGGCTTGGTTTGCCTCTTGTAGCGCAATTGATGCAGTTTCTAGCTGTTGCGCGGCACGCGCCGCAATGTCGGCAGGGTTTACTTGCGCAATCAAGGTTGCGGGAAACGTAAGTGCCGCTGCACAGGTTATTGCGCGCAAAATTTTCATGTTTGAATCAGGCTTTCGCCGGTCATTTCGGGCGGTTGCGGTAAACCCATCAAGCTTAACAACGAAGGCGCGAGATCGGCCAAGCGACCACCATCTCTTAGGCTCGCGCCTTTTGGCCCACCCATCATGACGACAGGCACGGGGTTGGTCGTGTGTGCCGTATGCGGTCCGCCCGTCGTTGGATCAACCATAGTTTCGCAATTACCATGATCTGCCGTGACAATCATTGCGCCACCGGATTTTTCCAACGCGTCGATCACGCGACCTAGGCCATGGTCTACTGCCTCACATGCGGCGACTGCTGCATCTACATCCCCAGTGTGCCCCACCATGTCCGGATTGGCAAAGTTGGTGACGATTAAATCATAGCCTTCTTCAATAGCGTGGACAAACTGGTCGGACACTTCTGGCGCAGACATCTCAGGTTGCAGATCGTAGGTCGCGACTTTGGGTGACAATGGCATAAAACGGTCTTCTCCGTTTTCAGGCTGTTCAACTCCGCCATTCAAAAAGAAAGTTACATGTGGATATTTTTCAGTTTCAGCTAGACGGAACTGGCGTTTTTCATGTTTAGCAACCCATTCGCCTAACGTATTTTTGATCGTTTGTTTGGGATAACATGTGGTCATGTACGCATTGTGGGAACGAGAATAATCAACCATGCCCAGCAATGCTGCCCACTTTGGGCGTTCGCCGACGTCAAATTCATTGAAGTCGGGTTCACCAACTGCACGCAATATTTCACGCGCGCGATCGGCCCGGAAATTGAGGCAATAGAACCCGTCACCATCCTTGGCACCCGCATAGTCATTCAAAACGGTGGCACTGATGAATTCATCGGTTTCGCTGCGATTGTAAGCAGTGGTGATAGCAGAATGGGCATCAGGTGATTTGGGACCGATACCGGAAACAATTGCGCTGTAAGCTTCGTTGACACGTTCCCAGCGATTATCCCGATCCATAGCGAAATAGCGACCAATTACAGTGGCGATCGTCGCGTTGGATGGAAGCACTTCATTCAGTGTTTCCAAATACCCGTAGGCCGACTTAGGTGCAACATCGCGGCCATCTGTGATCATGTGCAAGGCAACAGGCACGCCCGCATCTGTAATGGCTTTGATCGCTGCAATGATGTGGGTGATATGGCCATGTACGCCGCCGTTTGAGACCAATCCCATTACGTGGGCAGTGCCCTTCGTTTCGATGAGACGAGCGCAAAAGGCTTTCAACGCGGCATTGTCGTAAAACGATCCGTTTTCGATAGCCAAGTCAATTTGGCCCAGATCCATAGCAACAACCCGGCCAGCGCCGATATTTGTGTGCCCAACTTCAGAATTACCCATTTGACCGCTTGGCAGTCCCACATCCGGCCCATGTGTGATCAAGGTGCTGTGGGGGCAGGTGGCCATCAAACGATCAAAGTTCGGAGTATGCGCAAGGGCAGGGGCATTGTTTGCGCTATCTTCGCGCAGCCCCCAGCCGTCTAAAATACACAGTACGACGGGTTTGGGTGGTGTCATTCTAAAGTCCTGATGGCTGCTCGCCTTAGTATCTATTCAGTGGCAGCCAAAAGGGCAAGCTACACGCGATGATAAGGCGCACCTGCAAGGATAGAGGCTGCACGGTAAAGTTGTTCACTTAGCATGACGCGCGCCAACATATGCGGCCAAACCATGGCGCCAAAACTAAGTTTGAAATCCGCCTTAGCCCGCAGGGATTTTGCGATGCCGTCTGCGCCTCCTATCACGAAAGCCAGATCACCACGCCCGTCATCACGCCACCGGCCGATCTGGTTGGCAAAATCGGGTGAGGGCATAATTTTGCCGCGCTCATCCATGCAGCAAATGATCGAACCTTTGGGAATAACGCGTTCCAATAGAATCGCTTCGGCGTCTGAGCCGCCGCCTTTTTTGTCTTCAACTTCATGCACGGTTACAGGGCCGAGACCTAACGCCCGCCCGCTGCGGTCAAATCGTTGGAGGTAATCATCGAGAAGTGTGCGTTCAGGGCCAGCGCGCAGCCGGCCCACAGCACAAATGTGTACGCGCATCAGTCAGTCGTGGTTCCTGGGCCACCCGCCGCCAGCCACATATCTTCAAGCTGGTAGAATTCGCGGACCTCTGGGCGGAAGACATGTACAACAACGTCGCCGGTGTCGATCAGAACCCAATCGCCCTGTTCTTTGCCTTCGATCTTGGAAAACCGCCCAAAATCTTGTTTAATGTCGTCTGTTACACGTTCCGCAAGCGCAGCCACCTGACGCGAAGAACGGCCAGAGCAAACGACCATATAGTCGCCAATCACAGATTTTCCGCGCAGGTCGATCTGCACGACATCTTCAGCTTTGTTTTCGTCGAGTGAAGTCAAAATGCGTGCAAGCAACACTTCGCTTGTAACACTATCGGATGCGCCCGTTTGGGTTTGCTCCGGTGCGCCTGATTTATCAGACGCGTTTGCAGGGGTACTCAGGACCATGTCCTCCTTTCGGCGCGTCGCAAGGCCCCGACGCCGGGCTATATCTGTAGGGTAACACTGCCGCAAAGGAATCTCAATGCGTCATTACAAGTGTTCTGAAAAGGGTTGTTGGGGTAAATATTGGGTCTAATCGTCCGGAAGAGACATTGTTTCGTTGCCCAAAACACGTACTTCGCGCTGAGGAAATGGAATACTAATGCCATGTTCTTGAAATGCATCCCAAAGGGCGAGATAGACATTGCCGCGGATATTAGTCAGGCCGCCAGTTGGGTCTTTGATCCAAAACCTAAGGATGTAATCGACCGAGCTGTCCCCAAAGCCAACAATGTGGCAAACGGGGGCCTTGGAACTTAGAACACGGCTCACCCCTTTGGCAGCATCAATCGCGACTTTGCGCACATTGTGCGGGTCGCATCCATAAGAGGTGCCAAAGAATATATCGAGCCTTACAAAGTCATTGGAATGGGACCAGTTAACCACTTGACCAGTGATCAGATCCTCATTCGGGATCAGGTATTCTTTGCCATTTCGCGTGACAACAGAAACGTAGCGTGCGCCTAAACTGTCAATCCAGCCAAATGTTTCGCCAAGGCTGATCACGTCGCCGGGTTTGATTGATTTATCCAGCAGAATGATCACACCAGACACGAGGTTGGATACTACTTTCTGTAAACCAAAACCAAGGCCGACACCAACCGCACCGGATAGGACCGCTAAACCCGTAAGATCAAATCCGACAGCTTTTAACCCTAAGAAAAACGCCGCGCTGAAGAGCGCCATTTGAATGAATTTAACGGCCAATACACGCATTGACGGCGAGATATCTTCGTTTTCTCCGATTTTCCGGGCGGTGGTGCTGGACAACACACGGGCAATGAAAAACAAAATGCCTGTGACAAACAATGCTTTGAGAATTGCAAAAACGGACAGACGAAAATCACCAAATTCAATGGCGAGATTTTCTAACAATGACGATGTCGTTTCTAAAAAACCAAAATAATAGAGAGCGGCGTAAATCCACCCGCCCCAAACCACCGTTCGCCTGATCAAAGTGTTGTGGATAAGGCGTCCGACAAAGGCAATAAAGAGCCAGGCAACCGACATCGTTCCAATGAGGGACAGCAGATAAGTGCGCGACGGAAAAGTATGCAGAACCTCGCGCATGAAAAAAATGACGGACCAGGTTAGAACAACGAAAAAGATTAACCGGATACGACGATGAACAACCAAAAGCCAACGCAGTTGCCATTTGGGACGCCCTTCTAGGCCGCGCATCCAATTGTGAAACCGCGGAGCGAAAAAGAGCATCGCAAGATGTGCAACAAGGAACACGCCAACGATTACGACCAGCTGTGTAAGACGCGATGGCAATAAAAGTGAAAACCCAAAGGTTTCAATCTCGGAAATCAATGTGCCAAAGGCAGAAAGGGCGGTGTCAGGTGTTGTTTCTTGTTCCATTGACCTCACAATGGCATGTGGGTTTGGGTTCGGCAACTCACTTGCTGTTTATTCGAGTCCTAGATATGCCTCTGACATGAGTGACATTTTTCTATTGATCATTGCGGGTTTCGGGGCGGGCATTGTGAATGCCCTTGCGGGTGGCGGAACATTTTTGACGTTTCCGGCATTGGTGTTTATCGGAATTCCCCCTGTTGCAGCTAATGCAACAAGCGCGGTTGCGGTTTTTCCTGGCTATCTCGCTGCTGCGCTTGGGTTTCGCGAAGAAATTTCTGCAATCCCGCGCTCTGATCTTCTGCGGGCGTGTTTAGCCAGTTTGCTGGGGGGATTGGTTGGCGGCCTGTTACTTTTGGTTTCATCCAACGAAATTTTTGCACTTCTTGTGCCTTTTCTGCTTTTGATCGCGACGCTTGCATTTGCCTTTCAGAATTTTATTCAAAAAGCTCTGAGCCAAAGCGGTGTTCGAATAGCTTCTTACGGTTGGATCGGATTGATGGCGGTGTCGATCTATGGTGGATATTTCAATGGTGGTCTCGGCATCGTCCTGCTTGCACTCTATGCATTGTGGGGGATGAAAGACCTCAACCAAATGAACGGCTTGAAAAATGCGATGTCGTTTGTGATTTCCGCGATTTCTGTTGCAACATTTGCAATTGCAGGGATCGTTCATTGGCCAGAGGCCTTGATCATGGCGCTCGCCGCGATTGCGGGCGGATTTGCCGGCGCACGGTTGGCGAAGGTTTTACCAACAATATTTGTGCGCGGATTTGTTATTTTGATGGGTTTTGGGATGGCGTTTGTGTTTTTCGGGCGGCTCATGGCTTGATGGAATCTGCGTAGGGGTGTAAGGCCGACATATGAAACGCATTTACGATATCGACGATCGCGCCTTTTTGCCTTGGCGCTTTTATGGTCAGTCGCTTTCTATCATCGCCGCCCTATGACGGTTGGCGTGCGCTTTCGCACGCCCTTTTGCAGCTTTCGCCACATCTGAAATCAAGAATGGGAGAGGACTATGTCCCCCAAAACGCTTTATGATAAAATCTGGGATGCGCATGTTGCGCATGAGGCCGAAGACGGCACAACCCTGCTGTATATTGACCGCCATTTGGTGCACGAAGTGACCAGTGCGCAAGCCTTTGAAGGTCTGCGTATGACTGGTCGCACCGTGCGCGCACCGGAAAAAACCATCGCTGTGCCTGATCACAACGTCCCAACGACCCTTGACCGCGCCAAAGGGATCGAGAACGAAGAAAGCCGCATTCAGGTTGACGCGCTTGACACAAATGCCAAAGAATTCGGCATCCATTATTACCCTGTGCACGACATTCGTCAGGGGATCGTGCATATTGTTGGCCCAGAACAAGGCTGGACTTTGCCCGGTATGACTGTCGTTTGTGGCGATAGTCACACTGCGACACACGGCGCATTCGGCGCGCTGGCCCACGGTATCGGCACATCAGAGGTCGAACATGTTCTGGCGACGCAAACGCTGATCCAGAAAAAATCCAAAAACATGAAGGTTGAGATCACTGGCAAATTGATGCCGGGTGTAACAGCCAAAGACATTACTATGGCCGTTATCGGCGAAACCGGAACCGCTGGCGGTACCGGTTATGTCATCGAATATTGTGGTGAAGCGATCCGTGATTTGACGATGGAAGGCCGGATGACGGTCTGCAATATGGCAATTGAAGGCGGCGCGCGCGCTGGCCTGATCGCGCCTGACCAAACCACATATGACTACGTAAACGGTCGTCCGCACGCCCCAAAAGGTGCACAATGGGAAGCGGCGCTTGATTGGTGGAAAACGCTTTACACCGACGATGGTGCACACTTCGATAAAGTTGTGACCTTGAAAGGCGAAGATATCGCACCTTGTGTAACTTGGGGCACTTCACCTGAGGATGTTTTGCCGATTTCTGCGGTTGTTCCGGCACCCGAAAGCTTTGAAGGCGGCAAAGTTGATGCCGCGGCGCGCGCGCTTGAGTACATGGGCTTGGAAGCAGGCCAAAAATTGACCGACATCGAAATCGACACTGTATTCATTGGGTCTTGCACCAATGGGCGGATCGAGGATTTGCGCGCTGTTGCTGAGGTCGTAAAAGGCAAAAAGATCAAAGACGGTATGCGTGCGATGATCGTGCCGGGCTCTGGTCTGGTGCGTGCACAAGCGGACGAAGAAGGTCTTTCTGAAATCTTTGAGGCTGCTGGTTTTGAATGGCGCCTGGCTGGGTGTTCTATGTGCCTCGCGATGAACCCTGATCAGCTTGCGGAACATGAGCGTTGCGCGTCAACGTCCAACCGTAACTTTGAAGGTCGTCAGGGCTACAAAGGTCGTACACACCTCGTGAGCCCCGCAATGGCAGCTGCTGCCGCGTTGACCGGTCGTTTGACCGATGTGCGTGAATTGATCTAAGGAACCAAATCAATGGAAAAGTTTGAAAAACTCCAAGGCGTCGCAGCCCCAATGCCGTTGGTGAATATCGACACTGACATGATCATTCCCAAGGTGTTCTTGAAATCAATCAAACGCACCGGCTTTGGTGTGAACCTGTTTGATGAGATGCGCTATAACCGAGACGGTTCCGAAATCGAAGACTTCGTGTTGAACAAACCACAATACCGCAATGCGGATATTTTGGTTGCTGGCGACAACTTCGGATGTGGATCTTCGCGCGAACATGCGCCGTGGGCCATCGCTGATTTTGGCATCAAATGCGTTATCTCCACGTCATTCGCTGACATCTTCTTCAACAACTGTTTTAAAAACGGTATTTTGCCAATTGTCTTGCCGCAGGAACAAATCGACATCCTGATGAGCGACGCTGAAAAGGGCGAAAATGCTCGGATGACGGTTGATCTGGAAGCCCAAGAAATCACTACTTCTGATGGTGATGTTATTGCGTTTGAGGTTGATGCATTCAAAAAACACTGCTTGCTCGAGGGCTTGGATGATATTGGCCTAACTATGGAAAAAGCCAAATCTATCGACACGTTTGAGGCGGCAGCGTCACAATCGCGTCCTTGGGTCTAATCCTTTTTGGGTTTTAGTAAAAAACAATATTTTGTGGGCGGACGCGATCTGCCCACAATACCCTGAGTGCAGTTGATGCAAACTCGCACCAGTATCTTCAATTCCCTGTAAAAAATTTTGTCTTTTTAAGCAAAGGGTTGAAGCACGTCCTGAAACAAGGCAAAAATTGGGCAAGAATGAGGCAAGCCGACATAATGATCGGTACCAGATGGAATAGGACGCGGCAAAGTATCGTGTTCGACCAAACTGAGGGCAAGGGTAGTGTTATCGAAACTGATAGGCGCAGTTGTGCGCGCAGTTCTCGTCGCGGTGTTGATTGCAACGCCGTCCCTAGTATTGCCAAATACCTCTGCTGACACCGCACAAGTCGTTATTTTGGCAGGATTGTTCTGCGGGGCCTTGGTTCTTTTCGAATATGCGTCGTCTTACCCAAGCTTGATCGAGTTTCGCGAAGCACCACCTTTCAATCGCATTCGTTTTGTATCGCTTCTTGCGACAGTATTCTTGTTAAGTGTCATTTGCCGAAGCCACGTTGATGGCAGCGCTCTTGCCAAATTGGTTGCGGCTATTGGCACGCTCGTTGGGCAAGCGATTGATTTCCCTTTCAGTCCGGTTCGGTTGCTGTTGGATGTCTTACCAGAAACGGCATCATCCTCGGATATTGCAACGTTTCGGGCATTGTCTGGGTTGGCTTACCTGATTTCGCTGCTCACGTTGGCAGTTTTTGCAATATATATGCGCTTGATCAGTTGGCCTTCTGCCAATCGGAGTTTCAATGTTTGGGTGAATTTGCCCACATTTGATCCGACCGCAGGCAAAGATGTTGTGACACGGTTAACAAGAGACGCACGTGTTAATATCTTGTTAGGGTTCTTGCTGCCATTCTTAACGCCAATCGCTTTGGCGTCAGGCGTGGAACTGTTTGGGTCTATTTCTATCGCGTCGGAGCAATCTTTGATTTGGATGGTTGCGGCGTGGGCATTTCTTCCGGCAAGCCTGTTTATGCGTGGGATGGCGATGAATCGTATTGCTCAGATGATTCAGGACAAACGGCGCGTTTCTTACGAAAAAGCTGTTGCGCATGGATATGTGCCTGCCTGATTGGAACTGTTCTTGCGTGTGCTGCGCAGGCTGAGACTATTCGGATTGCAACTTTTAATGTAGAACTGTGGCGTCGAGGGCCGGGGCTATTATTGCGTGACATTGTGCGCGGCGAAGACGAACAGATCGACGCGATTGTTTCAGTGATAGCGACGGTTCAGCCAGATATTTTGGTGCTTCAAAATTTCGATTACGATTACGAAAATGCCGCATTGGCGGCGCTCGCCTCTCGATTTGGTGCTGCTAACGTCACCTATCCGCACTTATTTTCTCTACGACCCAATACTGGAATGCCGACAGGCTTGGATATGGACGGCGACGGGCGCTATGGGGGGCCACGCGATGCACAGGGCTATGGTAGCTTTTCCGGCCAAGGCGGAATGGCGATATTATCCCGGTTCCCTTTCGTAGCCCACGATGTGCTTGATATGAGCGGTTTGCTTTGGCGCGACGTTCCAAACGCCCAACTTCCCAACATTGATGGTCGTCCTTTTCCCTCAGAGCAGGCGCAAATGGTACAACGGTTGTCTTCAACAGGGCATTGGTTCGTGCCGGTTTCTATACGAGCGGATTTGACACTGGATATGCTGACTTGGTATGCGACGCCGCCGGTATTCGATGGCGTTGAAGACCGAAATGGTAAACGAAATCATGACGAAAGCGCCTTTTGGCTCAGGTATCTCGAGGGGGTATTTGAATGGTCTCCCCCAGAACATTCATTTGTATTAGTCGGGGGTGCGAATTTAGATGTCTATGACGGCGAAGGCCGTCCGGCGGCACTTAGGGCTTTGCTGAGCCACCCGTTGCTGCAAGATGTATCCCCCCAAAGTGATGGCGGAACACATTATGCACGCGCAGACGGGGGGGTAAACTTATCGCATGTGGGCAACCCCGCTTTGGATACCGCAAACTGGCCGGATGGGCCGGAGGGTCCGGGCAATTTGCGTGTGGATTATATTCTGCCATCGGTGGATTTGAATGTTGCGGGTTCAGGGGTCTATTGGCCTATTGACGATGACACCGTAGCAACTGCATCACGGCACCGGTTGGTGTGGGTTGATCTTACTCTTTAAGCGAGTGTTTCTTGACCCTCGGGGCCCAAACCGCTAGGCCAAGGCAACCCTGCAATTCAAGGAAGATTCCAAATGAGCAACCCTTCACTTCTTATTCTCCCAGGTGACGGCATTGGCCAAGAAGTTATGGTCGAAGTCCGTAAAATCATCGATTGGTATGGCGAAAACCGCGGCTTGAATTTTGACGTGTCCGAGGATCTCGTTGGTGGGGCGGCTTACGACAAGCATGGTGTGCCATTGGCAGACGAAACAATGGCAAAAGCGCAAGAAGTCGATGCTGTTTTGTTGGGCGCTGTTGGCGGCCCTAAATATGACGTCCTTGATTTCTCTGTGAAGCCAGAGCGCGGACTACTGCGTTTACGCAAAGAAATGGATTTGTTTGCGAACCTGCGTCCTGCCCAGTGCTTTGATGCGCTCGCAGATTTTTCATCGCTGAAAAAAGACATCGTTTCTGGCCTTGATATCATGATCGTACGCGAGCTGACCTCGGGATCGTATTTCGGTGAACCACGTGGCATTTTCGAAGAAAATGGTCAGCGCGTTGGTATTAACACCCAGCGTTATACCGAAGCTGAAATTGCGCGTGTTGCACGTTCTGCATTTGAATTGGCCCGTCGTCGCAACAATCGCGTTTGTTCAATGGAAAAAGCAAACGTGATGGAATCTGGTATCCTATGGCGTGACGTCGTTGAGGAAATCCACAAAGCGGAATATTCCGATGTCGAGCTATCGCATATGTATGCAGACAACGGTGCTATGCAGTTGGTGCGCGCACCAAAACAGTTTGATGTCATTCTAACGGATAACTTGTTTGGCGATATTCTGTCTGATTGTGCTGCAATGTTGACGGGTTCTCTTGGGATGCTTCCATCTGCATCTTTGGGTGCGCCTATGGAAAATGGCCGTCCTAAGGCAATGTACGAACCCGTACATGGATCCGCGCCAGATATCATGGGGCAAGGCAAAGCCAACCCTTGTGCGTGTATCCTTAGCTTTGCCATGGCGCTACGCTATTCCTTCGATCAAGGCGAAGAGGCGACCCGCCTGGAAACGGCTGTTGAAAAAGTTCTGGCCAGCGGCGTGCGTACCGGAGATTTGATGCAATCTGACGGCGGAACTCCGGTTTCAACCAGCCAAATGGGTGATGCAATTCTCGCAGAATTGTCGTCCTCTCTTTGAATAAGAGACACGATCTAAAGTAAATCAGAGGGGCTTTGGCCCCTTTTTTATTTTTGGAAGGGGCTTGTTTCGAGGGGACAGAGGAGTATCAAACAAAGGAGTTCTTTTTAACAAGCCATTGGATGTCGTATGAGCGATCAACACAACGACAAACAAAATTTACGTGCGAGCCTTTATGGGTTGATGGCGTTTGGTATTTTTTCATCTCATGATGTCATTATCAAAGTGCTGGGTAATAGTTATTCTTCCTTTCAGCTTGTGTTTTTTAGTGCTCTTTTTGGGTTTCCATTTATCACTATTATGCTGATTAAGGATCAGGTGCCGGGCACGCTACGCCCAAAGCATCCTTGGTGGCTTTCGCTGCGATGTGGGTCCGCGTTGGTTTCGGCTGTTGGGGCATTTTTTGCCTTTGGTGTTCTGCCGCTTGCGGAAGTTTATGCCATTCTATTTGCGGCACCTCTGTTAATCACAATTCTTGCTATTCCAATTTTGGGCGAAACGGTGCGGTTGCGTCGTGGTTTGGCTGTGGCTTTTGGGTTGGTCGGTGTGCTGGTTGTTTTGAGACCCGGAGGTACGGAGTTTTCTTTAGGGCATGTGGCCGCAATGGCTGCGGCGGTTTCAGGTGCGCTTAATTCAATTGTGGCGCGTAAAATTGGCCCTGAAGAGCGCAGTGTTGTTATGGTGCTTTATCCGGTGATGACGAACTTCATTGCAATGGGGATTGCGTTGCCATTTGTCTATCAGCCTATGCCAATTGGGGATTTGGGTGCCTTTGTGCTGGTCGCCTTGATGGTGCTTCTTGCGATGATATGTTTGGTCAATGCCTATCAATTGGGGGATGCGGTTATGGTTGCCCCGACTCAATACTCGCAAATTATCTGGGCAATTATGTTTGGTGCTATCTTTTTTGACGAATTCCCCGATCAAACAACTTTGGTTGGTGTTGGCATTATTATTTTGAGTGGGCTCTATATTTTAAAACGAGAATCAACTGGTACAAACTCTGAAAACACCCCGGTTTTGAGAACCAGAACCCGAATTGGGTTGTCTTCGGGACTGCGTGTAGGGACGCAACTCAAAAAGTCGAAAAAAAGCTCAAGATAGCTCTTGCCAAATCAGTTGGGTGGGGGTACTTCCGCCTCACGGTCGGGCTGTAGCGCAGCCTGGTAGCGCACCTGTTTTGGGTACAGGGGGTCAGAGGTTCGAATCCTCTCAGCCCGACCAGTTTTCCCCTGTTTAATGCACAAAAACCTTAGCATGTCTCACTTGAGGCAGCTAAAGGGTTTTGTGCGTAATATGGTCCAAGTATTTTCTCCTAAGATGTGTAAACCAATGTAGTTTTACATCTGCGACGTTTTATGTCGCCTTTTAGCCTGAAATTTACGTTGGTTATCGGCCTGATAATGAAGTTGAAACGGTAACTTTTTTACGCAACCAATGCCTCGACCGAAAATAGGAAAAACTATGCTTCATACACGCCCCGAATTGATTGCGGCCATTCGCGACCGCTTTGCTCATGTCGATAACTGCCCATTTCAGGGGCCACGCGTATTTTTTGAAAACGCCGGTGGCGCGCTGACGCTGAAATCCGTTGTCGAAACGTCAAACAAGTTTGCTGGTATTCCAGATAACCAGGGTCGCGATAACCCTGCGGCACACGCTCTCGTCGCGACAATTACCAAAGCAAAAGAGGATATGGCGCTGTTTATGAACGCGTCATCAGGCCAGTTTTTTGCAGGAGAAAGCGGAACTGAACTTTTATTTCGTATGATCCGTACAGCTTGTGTAAATGCGCCTAAAGGAAGCAAAGTATTAGGGAGCTCACTTGAGCATCCTGCGTCCCGCTCTGCGGCGCGCCGCTGGGCAGAAATAGCGGGTCTTGAGTATGTGAATGTGCAACACGATGACGAAACAGGCACTGTTACGGCTGAGGACTATGCGCGTTATATAACAGCTGACACAAGCGTCGCTACGATCCTTCATACCTCTCCGGTGACGGGTATGGGTGTCGATGTAGAAGCTGTGTCTAAGGCTATTCGTGCGGTGGCTCCCAATTGCTACATCATCGTTGATGGTATCCAGCACGCGGCACACGGCCAACTTGATCTAGATGCATATAATGTCGATGGCTACGCGATTTCACCTTACAAGGTGTTTTCACGTCACGGTTATGGCATTGGCTGGATTTCTGATCGTTTTAGCGCAATGCCGCACGATATGTTGATCGATGCACCGGCCACTGGGTGGGAATTCGGAACCCGCGATACCGGTGCCTATGCGACATTGAGTGATGTTGTTGGGTATTTTGATTGGCTCGGTGGCGAAGTATCAGACGAAACTGAACCTCGCGCCCGGATCGAAGCAGCAGGCCGCGCTATTCATGCTTATGAAAAGCACCTCACAGATGCGATGATCAAAGGGACCGGCAACATAAAAGGTCTGGCCGAGATGGAAAATATCACCATCCTAGGCGGCGAAGATAACCCTGCGCGTGAAGGTTTGGTTTCAATTGTTGTGAAGGGCGTTCCATCGCCTGAGGTTGTGACGAAACTGAACGAGCAAGGTATCCGTACACATACGCGCAAAGCGGACCACTATTCAGGCAATATCCTGAATCCACTTGGTCTGGATGATTGTATTCGCGTGTCGCTGTGCCACTATAACACTGAACACGAAGTTGCGCAGTTCTTGACTGTGATCAAGGAAATCAACGACAACGCGTAAAGCATAGTACCCCGCATTGTTTTGATGCGGGGTATTTTTTAGGATGGGCAGGGTGTTCCTGCTGCCCCCCATGCCAGCACATCGTTGACATGATCTTGTAAGGAATAGGGCGCACTTTCGCGCCCGACTCCGGGGTTCCATGCCCAGTGTAAAATGACATCGTGATCTAAATGTTCGGCAATTTCGAGTACGTTGCGCCCGCCGTTTCGTTCTGGGTCGCGCAATTGTTCGCAGACCTCACGTGATGATTTTCCAAACCATTCGGCTTCCACCGGCGCTAATCGCCAATCAGCGGTGACACCGGGTGGAGCATGAGGCAGATCAATATTGTTTGGTGAGTGACACGTGCTGCACAGGATATGCTCTGCGCCAATTCTGCTTTCGCCAGCGTTGATGTTCATGCCGTGCGGCCGCGCAGAGCCGTAACTCGGGCCTGACCACATAGGGCGATTGTCGGCCCCCACGTGGCAATTGGAGCACCTCGGATGGGAGAAAACTTCGTAAGCGCGCGACCAATGTTCAAGCCCTAGCGCGGTGTCGATGCTTCCGTATTCGGGGGGATCAATGATGATATTCTCACCTTCTGCATGAAGCGGAAGGTTGAGGCAGGTTAGCATGGCAAGAGATACAAAAAACTGTTTCATAGCGGCCTCAAACGAAATTGATGTGTTTGTTCAACGGCAATTCGCGAATGCGCTGACCTGTCGCTGAAAAAATCGCATTTGCGAGGGCCGGGGCAGCCGGCGGCACGGGTGGTTCGCCAATACCGCGCACTTTATCCCCGAGTTCTAGCCCACGCACTTCGATCTTGGGGCATTGATATAGGCGCATCGCTTCAAAGGCGTGAAAATTATCCTGTTCGGCCATGCCATCTGAATAGGTAAGTTCGCAATTCATCGCGTGGCCTAAGCCGAATATAACCCCGCCTTTCATCAGATTGTCGAAGTTTATGGGGTCGATGATTTTACCCACGTTTGCGGCGACATAGGCTTTATCGATGCGGATTCCTTGATCTGTGTGCACGACCTCGATCACCTCCGCGACTGGCACACCAAATGACAGGCAAAACGCAATACCGCGCCCTTGATCTTGTGCCAAAGGGCTTCCCCAGTTCGACATCTCAGCTGCGGCTTCAATGACCTTGCGTGAGGTTGGATCATTGCAAAGTCTTAATCGTTCTTCTACAGGATCGGCACCTGCGGCATGGATTAACTCATCTAAAAAACAATCGTGGAAAAAGCCGTTGCCAGAGGCCCCGACGGAGCGCCAAGAACTGATCGGGACCATCGCCGGCACCCTGTATCCGGTGACACGGTAATTGGGGATGGCAAAAGGTTGATCCCAAGCGCCTGCAACGATGGAGGTGTCTGGACCAGGCAGCCATTGCCCTTGTCGTCCTAATTGATTTTCTATAATTGAGGGTGCTGCAATTCCTAAATCGATCCCTTCGATTTTGCCGTCATTGATGGACCCGCGCCCGCGCGCCATCATCATTGGGCGCGGGAAATCATGCGTCATGTCCTCTTCGCGACTCCAAGTCATTTTGATTGGGGTACCGGGCACTGTCATCGCTAATTCAACAGCCTGTGCAACATAAACATCTTCCAGCCGTCGCCCAAAGCTGCCGCCCATCATCTCGACGTGGATATGAATATCGTCATGATCAACCCCAGTTTGCTTCGCAACATTTGCTTGCATGAACCGTGGGATTTGCGTGCCGGTCCAGATGTCTACGCGTGTGGCTGTGACCAAAACAATTGCGTTCATCGGTTCGAGCGCGGCATGGGCCAAATGTGGAACGCGGTATTCTGCCTCTATAGTGGTTTCGCCGATGGCAGCATCTACATCGCCATCTGCACGAAACTGACTATCTTGAAATTCGGGCGAAAATGCTGCTGAAGTTTGTGCCCACATTTCTTCTGTTGTAGCGGGATAGGGGGCGGGGCCCCAATCGAACTGGATCGAATTGGCGGCTTGAAACGCTCGCCACGTGTTATCGGCTATGACTCCGACGCCGCCATTGATCGGTACAATCTTTTCGACGCCGCGCATCGTTTCAGCAATCGAAGCATCATAGCCGATCATGGGGCCGCCTATACGTGGATTGGTGCGAACCGTTGCATGCAGCATCCCGTCAACGGTTTGATCAATGCCGTATTTCAGGGTGCCGGTCGATTTCGCAACGATGTCTATGCGTTGCATATCTTTGCCCAAGTATCGCCACTCACTTGGCTGCTTAAGCACTACTTCGGCTACAGGTTCAATCGAAGCAGCTGTTGTCGCTAGCGCTGTGTAGGTCAGGGAGGTTCCATCCGGTAGATACACTGCGCCATTCTCGGTGCGGAGTTGTCCCGCTGGTACGCCGGATTCTTGGGATGCCGCCTCCTTAAGTGTTTCGCGGGCGACAGCCCCAGCAACGCGCAGCTTTTCATAGGCGTCGGGAACTGTGGAAGAGCCGCCCGTAATTTGCATACCAATTAGCTTGGCCAAAACCCCACCAAACCCGCGTGCCTGACGGGCAGCAAAACTTTCGTCGGTTGCCATAAAGGGAAAGCCTTCGCCAGCGACGGCAGCATTGAAATAGGCAGCACTCGGTACACCTGGCGAAACGGCTACGGTGTTAAGATCTACGTCCAGCTCTTCTGCAATCAATGCGGCTTGAACAGAGTAGGCCCCTTGGCCCTTATCCGCGCGGGGGGTGATGAGCGTGATGCCATCTGTGGTAATCAAAACATATGGTGTGAGTGCCGCTTCGCCCTCGGCCAGATTGTTGAGTAAAGGGTTTTCTACCGGTTTTTTGTAGGCGTAATATCCAAAGGCGACGCCACCCGCGATAGCGGCTGAGCTGATCAGAAATGCGCGACGCGTATAGGTTTTTAGCTTTCCCATTTTACGCTCCATTCAGTTTCGCAGCGGCGGATTTGACGGCTTCGCGTATACGAGGATACGTGCCGCAGCGACACAGGTTTGCAGACATCGCGTAGTCGATATCGTCATCCGTCGGATTCGAGTTGAAATCTAAAAACGAAGCGGCGGCCATGATTTGCCCTGATTGGCAATATCCGCATTGGGCAACCTGATGTTCGATCCACGCGGTTTGTACAGCATGTAGGCTTTCTGGAGTGCCGAGCCCTTCGATGGTTGTGACGTTCCCCTGAACATCGCTTGCCGCGATAGAGCAAGAGCGTACTGCCAGCCCATCAATGTGCACGGTGCATGCGCCACACTGGGCGATACCACAACCGTACTTCGGCCCGGTAATACCTAACTCATCGCGTAATACCCAAAGGAGTGGCATGTCTTCTTCGACATCGACTTCATGTGTTAGCCTGTTTATCGATAGCTGCATTGGCTGTCTCTCCTTAGGTGTGCCCATATAGTATAGTCACGGTGGATTGTTTTTCGAACTTGCTAATTGCGCCAATGAAGTAACATTTCGTGCCAACTGAAGTTCGCGTCTGGATATTGAGTGTTTCTTTGGGCAATCTTGGAAACAGAAAACTGGAAACATCTATGCAACGCCAAGAACGCTACCCTTACGGAAAATCCCTGCCGCAAATATGCGCTGTTTTGAATATTGATCAGGATCAGGTGATCCGACGTGCTGGTTTGAACACAGATGTACATTTTCAAGAGGGGAAGGGGGTAACTGGACCTCAGTTTTTTGATTTGTGGCGCGCAATTGAAGCCGAGACAAACCGCCCAGATTTTATCCTGTTTCTAGGGCAGGCCTTTGCTCGTGGTCCATTTACGCCGTCTTTGTTTGCTTTTTCATGTAGCCCTAATGTGGAAATTGGATTGACCCGATTGGCGTTGTTTAAACCGCTGATTTGCCCGATAAAGCTGGAGGTGGAGCGGCTGGAAGCCGCGATTGAATTTAGCTTGTGCTCATTGCTTCCTAATGATCCGATTCCTGGTTCGATGGCGGCTTTTGAATTGGTGTTCTTTCTTGAATGTTGTCGAAGTTTTACTGCGCATCCCATGGTGCCTTTGGCATTAGAAGCCCCTGAAAGTGCGACGCATACGCCTTCTTTGCGACCTTTCTTGGGGGCCGATGTGCACGAAGGGCCTGTTCCCAAAATAACATTGTCGCTGGAGGAC
Organism: Cochlodiniinecator piscidefendens; assembly: GCF_011326755.1. Taxonomy (GTDB): domain Bacteria; phylum Pseudomonadota; class Alphaproteobacteria; order Rhodobacterales; family Rhodobacteraceae; genus Cochlodiniinecator; species Cochlodiniinecator piscidefendens. Next base: position 103,747 of record NZ_JAAOIE010000003.1, read on the forward strand.
GCTCAACGGCCTCTCATTTCAGAAAACGCAGAGCTTTGGCGTGGATTTGAATCCGATCTACACCGCCAATTGCTTGAACGCGAAGCTGGTGTTTCAATTGCAACTAAGGTTCGTGAGGTCTTGCTTGAATTATTGCCAAGCGGGAAGTCTTCGGTCGATGCGGTTTGTGGGCGGCTTAATGTAAGCCGTCGGAGTTTGCAGCGTCATCTAAAAGCAGAAGGGTTCACTTTCCAACGTATTCTGGATACGACGCGCTCTGATCTTTCGTTACACTATCTCAAGCATGACGATCTGAGGATCGAGGAAATTTCCTATCTTCTGGCCTTTAGGGATCCAAATTCGTTTTATCGTGCCTTCCATGGATGGACTGGGATGACGCCTATGCAGGCGCGCGCTCAGGTTTCGGGATGAGAGCCCAATCTGCGGAAAATTTCAAAAGCTGCGTCGCGAACCTGCGTACGGATGAGTTTAATCTTTGCGGGTGTCATGCGGCTAGAGGGACCGGACACTGAAATTCCCGCAACGGCTTCGCCAAAGTTATTAACGATTGGGGCTGCGATGCAGCGCATGCCGTCAGTTTTTTCTTCGTCATCGAAAGAAACACCGTGGGCGCGGATGCGTATTAATTCGGAGCGTAAAACATCGGGGCTTGTGATTGTTTTGCGGGTATATTGCGTGAGAGTCGTATCGCGTAAATACCGAGCGAGCTGATCTTCGTTGTAGAGGCTAAGCAGAACCTTCCCAATCCCAGAGGAATGCATATCTGTACGCGTCCCTGGTGCAAAGAATGCTCGGATTGTTTCTTGGGTTTCGACCTGACCGATGAACATCACCTTTGAATTACGTTCGATGCCAAGGTTCGCTGTTTCACCCGTCGTTTCCATAAGGGTGCGCATAATAGGACGGCTGCGTTCTAATATGCCGGCGCTGCGTAGGAAAGAGGAGCCAATGCGAAAGGCGTTAGGCCCGATGTGCCAAGTTTGCTCAGCGGTGTCGAACTCCACGAATTCGCGGGCCTGAAACGTTGATAATACGCGGTACATCGTGGCAGCTGATTGATCTAAGCTTTTGGCAATCTCGGTTAAAGTCAGTCCATTGGTCTCAGCGAGAGTTTCGAGCACATCAATCGCGCGATCTAAGGATTGAATCGTGTTTTGCGATGCGTTCGTCGAAAAGCCTTTTGGCCGGCCACGGTTGCGGTTTGATGTTGACATCTGATGAGTCGCCTTGAGTTTTTTGCTCGGTATACAATTGTATGAAAAATGATTTCATACAACAAAAAAATTTAAATGTTTGTAAAATAACAAAAATATATGGAATTTGTAAAAATGAAAAACAGTTTCAAAAAAATTGCGCAACATGGGGCGCACACATAGGTTTGTTGTAACCCAACGATGGAGAAGACCCATGAGCTTTCAAAACCCTGTATTTATCCCCGGTCCAACCAATATGCCCGAAGCGCTGCGCAAGGCTGTGGATATGTCTACACTTGATCACCGTTCGAGTTTGTTTGGCGATATCTTGCACCCAGCGTTGGAAGGGGTGAAGCAAGTGCTTCAGAGCCCGTCCGCAGAGGTGTTTGTTTTTCCGTCAACTGGCACTGGTGGATGGGAAGTTGCGTTGTCTAATACACTGTCACCTGGTGACAAAGTTTTGGTGGGTCGTAATGGGATGTTTAGCCATCGCTGGATCGACATGTGCAACCGCCATGGACTTGATGTCGAAGTGATCGAAACCGCATGGGGGGATGCTTTGCCTGTTGATCGATATCGGGCTGCATTAGCAGCAGATACAGGCCATAAGATCAAAGCGGTTCTCGCCACGCATAACGAAACGGCAACGGGCGTCCGTTCAGATATCGCAGCATTGCGCGGAGCAATGGATGGGGAAAACCACCCGGCATTGTTGCTTGTAGATGGTGTAAGTTCAATCGGCTCTATGGATTTCCGCATGTCCGATTGGGGTGTGGATATCGCAGTTACGGGTTCACAAAAGGGTTTCATGCTTCCTCTTGGTTTGGCAATTGTTGGATTTAGCCCAAAGGCAATAGCGGTTGTTGAACAGGCAAAATTGCCTCGGACATTTTTTGATATTCGGGACATGCGTGCCGGATATGCGGCTAACGGATATCCTTATACGCCACCAGTTGGTTTGTTGAATGGTCTAAAGGCATCCACAGACATGCTGCTTTCTGAGGGGCTTTCGAATGTCTTTGCACGTCACAATCGTATAGCAAGCGGTGTACGCGCTGCTGTGTCTGCTTGGGGGCTTGATCTGTGTGCGTCCTCACCTGATGCCTACTCGGATACCGTAAGTGCAATTTACGTGCCGGAGGGATTTGACTCTACTGCATTGGTCACGCACGCTGCGGATAAATATGGCGTTGCCTTTGGTATTGGTATGGGGGATGTCGCCGGAAAAGTATTCCGCATAGGCCATCTGGGCTGTATGACAGATGTTATGGCCCTTTCAGGTATTGCGACCGCAGAAATGTGCATGGCTGATATGGGGATTAATGTTCCGCTTGGCTCAGGGGTTGCCGCAGCACAAGATTATTACCGCAACAGTGTTGGGTCCGAAATTAAGGTCGCCGCATAGGATCTGCGCTGCAAAGTAAATCAACAAAGGCAGAGTGGTCTTTGGTGTGGCCGTCGGCAGTGTCCCAAGTCAGCCAATACCCCTCTGTCATTTGCACTTTGGGTTCCTGAAGCGGGACCAAGGTCCCTTTATGCAAATATGGGGAGAGAATTCCACGCGAACCCAGTAAGACACCAATGCCTTGCGTCGCTGCACTAAGGGCATGGGTGAAAGAGTCATAACGAAAATTAGGCGGCTGCGGTGGTTGCACCCCTGCGGCATTAGCCCAATCAAGCCAGCCAAATCTAGGCCCTTTTGTTGCGATAAGCGGTAGCTCTCGCCAGCTTGGCGAAGTTTGCAACAGCTGCGGTGTGGCAACGGGCATTAATACTTCTGAAAATAGCTTGCGCGCCTTTCGCCCACTCCATTCTCCATCACCAAACCTAATTTCGAAATCACCCTTTTTGGGTGTAAAATCTGCACTAAGCTGCATGGTCGAGAGAATGATTTGCACGTTAGGAAACTCTGCATGCAACAAAGGAAGTCGAGGTGTTAGCCAGAGATCAATGATCGTTGCCGATGCGGTAATGCGGAGTTTTCGGCGTGTTGCGCCAAACAGATCAGCAGTGCTGCGGCGAAGAGAGGTAAGCGCAGCGGAAACATGTGGTGCGTAAGCCTCTCCATCTAATGTTAGTTCAACGCCGCGCGCTTGTCTGTGAAATAGGATTACACCAAGCGTTCCTTCTAGATTGCGGATGCGCTGACTTACAGCGGCTTGGGTCAACGATAACTCATGCGCCGCCGCAGTAAAGTTTCCTAATCGCGCAGCCGCTTCAAACACGCGGAGCCATTCCAATGGCGGAAGTGGTTTTTCATCGTGCTTAGAAGGCATAACAGTTTCGACCTCTCAGGGGGTAAAATGCTTTATTGTACTTATGCCTTAACTCGTCAACACTTACGCCAGCGAAGCAAAGGATTTGGAAATGCTCCAATTTACATCAGCCACTCGGGCCGAAGACGGCAGCACAGTAACTTTAGGTTGGGCGACAGGGGAAACGGCGCGTTTCCACGCAATTTGGTTGCGCGATAATGCCCAAGACGCAGAAACACGTGACCCGGGCAACGGGCAGCGCTTGATTGCGCTGCGCGACATTCCTGTCGATACAACGGTTAGCGATGTATCCGCAGAGGGTGCGCAATTGTCGATCACTTTTGCCCCGGAAAACAAAACTGTGACCTTTGATGCAGCTTGGTTGCTTGGCCACCGGTACGACGTAGGGGGGAAGACACAGTCTGGTTGGACCGCAGATACCGTTGAAACATGGGATTCAGATCTCATGACCGGGATTCCTGTTGGTGACTTTAGCGCCGTTAGCAAAGATCGCGATGCGTTGAAGGATTGGCTGTTTGGTGTGCGTCGCTATGGTTTTGGCAAACTGGTGAATGGCCCGATCGAGGAAGGGGCGCTGACCAAAGTTGTTGATCTGTTTGGGTATGTGCGCGAAACCAATTATGGTAAGTTTTTCGAGGTGCGCACCGAAGTAAATCCAACCAATCTGGCCTACACTGGATTGGGCCTGCAGGCCCATACAGACAACCCATATCGTGACCCAGTGCCAACAGTTCAAGTCCTTTACTGCCTTGAAAATTCGGCCGAAGGTGGGGAAAATATGGTTGTGGATGGGTTCCGCTGTGCCGAAGTCTTGCGCACGGAAAATCCACGTGGTTTTGAACTTCTCAGCAAATATTGCGCTCGGTTTGAATATGCTGGGGGCGATGGGGTGTGCCTAAGATCCCGCCGCCCAATGATTGAATTGGCACCTGATGGCGAAATGATCGGTGTACGTTTTAACAATCGTTCATCGGCACCCATCGTTGATGTACCTTTCGATGATATGGCGGATTATTATGCTGCCTACCGTCGATTGGGTGAAATCATCGACGATCCCGCAATGGAAGTCACATTTAAACTGTCACCAGGTGAAAGCTTTATCGTTGATAATACGCGGGTGCTTCATGCACGCAAAGGTTATTCTGGCGAAGGGTCTCGTTGGCTTCAGGGATGTTACGCGGATAAAGACGGTTTAAACTCAACCCTCGCGGCGATGGAATTGCAAAGCGCCGAGGCGGCACAATGAGCAAGCCAGACTTTACCACACTCACCCCAGACAATATCGTCGCCTTTCTCGAAGACATCTTCGAGAGGCGGGGCGGCGAGGAATATCTAGGCGAACCGGTAACTATGGCTGAGCATATGCTTCAGGGCGCAACCATCGCTGAGCAAAATGGTCAAAGTGACATTATCATTGTTTCGGCGCTATTGCATGACGTGGGGCATTTTACGTCGGAATTCGGAATGTTCTCAATGGATGATACTGAAGATCGGTACCACGAAGAGGCAGGCGCAGAAGTGCTAGAGCAGTTTTTCCCAACAGTCGTGACGGATTGTGTTCGCTATCATGTTGCGGCAAAGCGCTATCTTTGTGCGACTAAACCAGAGTATTTTGAGCGTTTATCCGAAGCCTCTATTCATTCATTGAACCTTCAGGGTGGCCCGATGAATGCTGAAGAGGTCGCTGAGATGGAGAAAAATCCAAACCTCAAAGAGATTATCCAAGTGCGGTATTTGGATGAGGCAGGAAAACGCGATGATATGGATACGCCGCCGTTTGGCTATTTTGCAGAGCGGGTGCAACGTGTTGTAGATGCGCATTGCGCGCAATAAGCTAACTTGTTTGTAAGAAGGGCGCGAATGACTTTCGCGCCCTTCTTATTTTAACCGTTCTCGCGTAGGATGGCCCCAGCAAGATAAAGAGAGCCGCAGATCAAAACCCTCGCGTTTGGATCTTTTACAACGATGGCTGCGATCGCAGCTTCGGCAGACTCTGCAGTTGTTGCGTTCATTCCCTCATCTATTGCGGCTTGAGCAGTATCTTCTGCAGGAAGTGTGTTTTGCTCACCCGGAATAGATATGGCAGTCAGGCTTTGGGCGCAGGTGGCCAGAGGGCGTAAATACCCACTGATGTCCTTGGTGTTCAACATGCCACAAACAATATGCGTTGGTCGCTCAGGCAAACGTTTCAGTACCTTTGCAAGTGCTTCGCCCGCCGCGGGGTTATGCCCGCCGTCCAGCCATAGCTCAGCGCCCGCTGCTGCATCAATGAGGGGGCCATGGCGTAGCCGCTGCATACGTGCGGCCCATTCGGCTTGAGTGACTGCAGCTTCGCAAGCTGTGTTGTCAAAACCCAGAACGCGTAACGCGGCAATTGCGGCGCCCGCATTTTGAATTTGATGTTCACCAAGCAATACCGGCAAAGGCAAATCCAGCAATCCGTTGTCGTCCTGATAAATCAGACGTCCACGTTCTTCTGAAACGTGCCACTGCTGACCATAGGCAAACAAAGGCGCGCCTAGCTTAGCGGCGGTTGCCTCAATCACATCCATGGCCTCATCGGGTTGCGGGCCAACAATGCAGGGAACGCCACGTTTGATGATACCTGCCTTTTCCGTCGCAATTTTGGTCAGTGTGTCGCCCAAAAACTGTTCATGATCGATGGAAATTGGCGTGATGACGGACAATGCGGGCTGATCGATGACGTTTGTTGCGTCCAAACGTCCGCCCAAGCCCACTTCGAGAAGTGTATAGTCGGCAGCGGTGCGCGAAAATGCGAGCAATCCAGCCACAGTTGTAATTTCGAAATAGGTGATGCTTTCACCGCCATTGGCGCCGTAGCATTCGTCCAAAATCTCGGTCAGATCTGCCTCAGAAATCAAATCACCGGCAAGCCGGATACGTTCGTGAAAACGTGCGAGATGCGGTGAGGTATAGGCGTGAACGGATTTTCCAGCCCCCTCAAGCCCTGCACGGATCATTGCTTGGGTGGACCCTTTGCCGTTGGTGCCTGCCAAATGAATGACAGGCGGTAGCTTTTTCTGCGGATTGTCCAATGCGCCAAGCAAACGCCAAACGCGATCCAAAACCAAATCCATGACTTTGGGGTGCAGCGCCATCATCCGTTCGAGGATGATGTCCGAGTTTTGTTGTGTCACGCGCTGGTTTCCTCAGACCTTGTTGTATCTAGAGCTTCTTCTGCAATCGGTGCCGGAAGATCACCCTTGATGGCTGGAGTTTGCCCCATCAACATACGGGTAATTGTGATCAACTCTTCGCGCAGGTCTTTGCGATGCGTCACACGGTCAAGCATCCCATGGTCGAGCAAATACTCGGACCGTTGAAAACCTTCGGGTAGTTTTTCGCGAATGGTTTGTTCAATCACACGCGCGCCAGCAAATCCAATAAGTGCATTGGGTTCAGCAATTTGAACATCACCCAGCATCGCGTAGGATGCTGTCACGCCGCCGGTGGTGGGGTGGGTCAGAACCACGATATAGGGCAGGTTTGCCTCGCGCAGCATTTCAACGGCGACCGTTGTGCGCGGCATTTGCATGAGGCTTAGAATACCTTCTTGCATCCGGGCACCACCAGCGGCGGAAAACAGAACAAAGGGTTTGTTCATCGCAACAGCACGCTGGGCACCAGCCACAATTGCGTTGCCAACATACATACCCATTGACCCACCCATAAAGGAAAAGTCCTGCGCAGCAGCAACGATAGGGGTGCGGCCAATGTCGCCTTCTGCGACCAGCATCGCATCGCGTTCGCCGGTTTTCTTTTGCGCGGCTTTCATTCGATCAGGGTATTTTTTCTGATCCTTAAAGCCCAGCGGGTCGGCCACAACTTCGGGCACGTCCACTTCGGTAAAGATGCCTCCGTCAAATAAGGCTTCGAACCGTTTGCGTGGCGTAATTGCCATGTGATGTTCACACCCTGAACACACATTCAGGCTGTCGGCCAGTTCCCGGTGGAACAACATCGTTCCGCACTCTGGACACTTGGTCCAAAGATTATCTGGAACCTCCCGACGCGAAAATAGGGAGTTAATAGTGGGGCGGACGTAGTTCGTGATCCAGTTCATACGCAAGGGCACCTTTGATCTATGGTTGCCCTGAAATAATGTGCAACGACGGGAATTGCAATCAACGCCGCAATGCAATCCGTGCTGCAAGCCAAGCAATCAACAAAAATCCGCATTGAATTATCATTGTTGTCGTTGGAAACGGTTCGCCTGAAACGGCAACTCTATCATGATAAAGCGCAAGTCCACCCATGGCGCCTGGGCTGCCAACCAACAGTAATGCAAAGACATTATTTGCAAAATGGAATCCCAACGCCGCACCAAGTGTCCCAGAGCGCGCTGTCAAATCCGCAGCTAAGACGCCAAAAAGCCCGGCCCAAATGACGATAAATGTATTATTTTCCCCATGAATGTTTGGCGCATAATGCCCCGCAGCAAAAAGAAAAGAGGGTACTAATATCCAAATCAAAGGCGATTTGAACCGTGCGGCCAGCTGGCTTTGGAGATATCCGCGAAACAATACCTCTTCTGCTCCGGTTTGAATGAGGATAGCGATCAAGGAAAATGGAAGAAGCGCGATCCAAGTTGATAGGGAAAGTGCAGGATTTCGTAGTGCATCACTGCTTTCGCCGTCACCGTATGGGGGCAGTACCGCTAAAGCTACATTGAGAAGAACGATCGCGATAACAACACGCCAGAAATCATAGGCCACGCCACGAAAGGAACCAAAAAGGCTCCGAAAGGGCCGTTTGTGTAGAAATCGCACAACAAAAAAGCAAGCAATCCAAAATCCAACAAAACTAAACAGCAATGCGAGCGTCCACACGGGACGCAGCCCTGTTTCCACCGCAGTCTGAACCGCCCAACGCGGTAGCCCGGCGATGCCAGACAGTAGATCCCAATAAAGATGAAGACAAAGAGGATAAGCCACAGCAATCATCACACAGCCTACGCATATTCGCCAAATTTCGTTGCTTCGGCGGGCCGGGGCGATAAGTCGTTCATAGAAAGGATAGTTCATGATATGTTGGCCTAAAATTCCACACCCTGTTGTGCCCCTAAATTCGGGTTCATGACAAGTGGATGTCTGCTTATAATGTATGACCAGTCTTGCGCGATGCTTTTGGGTTCTCTAGGCCTGAACAAAAAACGAGAGTATAATGCCTTTTAATAATTTTTTATTTCCACGTAAGATTTTGTTGGCGCTGTTTGGGGGGGTGTTTTTGCCCGGATGCCTGGCCAGCAACCTGTTTCCTGATGAGCAAAGCCAGACCGAAACACAGGCAGTTTTGCGCAATGAGGTTATTGTGTCTGCGCCAACTGGGTATTGCCTGTCTTCGGCAGCGCCTCGTACTGATGGTACTGTGCTTTTTGGGTCGTGCGCAGCATTGAGACAAACAAGTTTTGTAGGGTCTTTACCTCATGGCGCAGTTGTTGTTGTCTCTGTTGGGGTAAAGATTGAACATGATTTGAATGATGTATTTTCTGAACACCTTCAGGGGTTTTTCGCGACCGAAACAGGGCATACTGCGCTCAGCCAATCGGATGACGCAAATGCAATGACGATTCACGCCAACACAATTGAGGATGATGTTCTTTTCCTGCGAATAGAAGATCAAAGTGACAATTTTGAGACTGCCTTAGATCGAACCTATTGGCGCGGAGTGCTTCCTATAAATGGGCATTTGGTGTCAATTTCAGTGTTTTCCAGTACGGTAACGCCGATCAGTAGGGCTGAAGGCCGCGAGATTTTGGAGGCATTTGTTCACGAAATGGAAACAGAAAACGTGGAAATGTCATGACTTATTCTTCTATTTTTCGGAATAGTTAATTATAACCTTGGAAAAACCGGGTCGAACCGGTCAGCGTAAGGTGTATGTCTGAGCATGGCATTTCGTTTAAAATCAGTTGCTTATAAAGTTGTTCACCAGCGGTTTTTACGGCGTTGGGAGAGGCTTGCAAAGAATGCGGACAAAATGAGTCTGACATCTTTGCGCAAGTATCGCAGTCGCGCGCGTCAACTGCGCCGGTCGCTAGATCGATTATCTTATATTGCAGACAACCGTTTGGCGCTTCCTTTGATAGGTTCAAACGCGTTTCCGACACCCCTGAAAACGGATTGGGCCTACCGCCCTGAGCTATGGACAAGTCCAGTCACCCCGGCGGGTCTAGCTGCGGTGGAAAGTCGGGCAATGATTGGGCAAGAAGCAACCATTTTTCACGATTGCCAAATTTCCGAACTGACCTGTCGCCAATTGCGAAATACCCGCGAGGCTGATCTCGCACCCTTTGGGTTTCGTATGGATGTGTTTCGGTTCGACGGAAGTTTTCTATCGCTGGTCATTGATTTGCCTCCGTCGGCAACTCAGGGACTGCGTAAGAAGCACATGGTGCGCATGGATGTGATCGCCGAGTTGGAAAAACCCCTCGAAATATTTGCGCGCCTGAACGTGAAGCACGGCCCGAATACCGAACAAATTGTACGTGAACTTCCGGTTGGTACTGATGAGGTTATGGTTGAATTTGATCTGGCCTATACAAAATTGAATGAAAAGCGCGTTGAAAAAATGTGGGTTGATTTGATCTTTGAAGGTCCAGAGATGAATCAAATCATTTTACGCGATGTCACATTCAGTCGCCGGCCGCGCGCAGAACTTTAAGGAGCGGATAGATGGAACACACAACACTTACCCACACCCGCACCAAAGAAGGCGTCTGGGAAGGCGTATTGCTTCTGGCTGAAGATGCGGACCCAATTCCTGATCTTTCGGTTACTTACCTAGAGCAACCTTTGGAAAACGTTGAACTCACCGAAGATGCGGGCAACGGACAATGGATCTTACGGTTTCATATTCCGCTTGAAGCTTTGACCGATGGAGTTCAAACCTTTTTGATTACCGACAAACGCAGCGGCGAACGTCTTGGGTCTTACACACTCGTAACTGGTCAGGCGCTCGAGGATGACTTTCGCGCAGAAGTCGATCTTTTGCGGGCGGAACTTGATATGCTTAAGCGCGCATTTCGCCGCCATTGTCTGGAAACCAGTTAAACCTTATTCGCCTTAGTCTGCATAAGTGCTGTTCTCATCTTCTCTAGCGGAATTGCCGAAGAAATATCATGGGCGGAGGCTAAAATAATAGGTTCTGCAGCAAAGCTATCTGAAATGGGCACATTGCACAGCTGCTGTCCATCGTAACTTTGAGAGGTCGGTGGGGTGGTGTAGCTGATACCTACGCCTTCACCGTGGGCGGCCAAACTGCGCATTACTTCAATTGACGAGGTGCGATGTTTGACACGTGGATTTGCTCCGATCCGCCGAAACAGCCCGAGAACATGGCGTATCGATAACCCCTCTTCAAACAGGATCAAGGGACAATCCGCCAATTCCGCAAGCGAGACTTGTGGGCGTTGTCCCATCGGATCAGTTCTCGCGAAAAATGCACTGGGGGCAATATCACGCCAAACCTGCTTGTCAAAACTGGCGTCCAACCCCAGATCGTACGTAATGGCCAAATCAACGGTGTTATTAAGCATGTCGCTCGCAAGTTCGGAGAACCCGGCAATTTTGTATTTAACATCAACGCCGGGTAGGGCGGCGCGTAACTGCGATAAGGCTGGTGCGAGGTACAGCGGAGCGATGTCTTCAAAGCAACCGAGTGTGACACGCCCGGCAATATGGCGTGCTGCAGCGCGGGGGTCTTCCAGACTTTGGGCTTGGCTTAAAATATCGGCGGCACGTTCGACAAACGAGTTCCCAAATTCGGTCGCAGTAATCCGCGCGCCCTTTTTTCTAAGAAACAACTTTTGACCTAAATGCTGTTCTACTTGAGTCACCGCAACAGATAAGGATGGCTGTGAAATGTTCAGATGCGCGGCTGCCTCTGTTAAGCTATCTGCAGCCGCGACCGCAGTTATGTATTCCATTTGTCGAAGTGTAATATATAGCATAAAACTATATCTATATTAGATATATATTATTGGAAGCTAAAAGTGAGTTTTACTATGGTCGCTTGGAAACAGGAGACGCAAAATGATTCATCCCCTTCTTACCCAAGAGCAAATCGACGCATATCAACGCGATGGCGTTGTCGTGGTCAAAGGTCTGTTTAAAGACCATGTTGAAACGCTTCGCGCGGGTGTCGAGAAAAACATGACCGAACCAGGGCCTTATGCCGCGGAAAACCTGAAAGCAGGCGAAGGTGGACGGTTCTTTGATGATTATTGCAATTGGACACGCATTTCCGAGTTTGAAGATGTCATTCGCAACTCGGAAGCAGGTGCCGTCGCTGCCGGTTTGATGCAGTCACAAAAGGTGCAGGTGTTTCATGATCATGTTTTAGTCAAAGAGCCGGGCACATCCAAACCAACGCCATGGCACCAAGATGGCCCATACTATTTTGTAGAGGGTCAGCAAAACGTTAGTTTCTGGTCACCACTTGATCCCGTGCGCGAAGCTTCTTTACGCTGTGTTGCTGGGTCGCACCTTTGGGAAAAACCCGTATTGCCAACACGCTGGCTATCCGAGGAAAATTTCTATCCAGATGACGATGCTTATATGCAGGTTCCTGATCCAGACGCCGAAGGAATGGATATCAAAGAATGGGAAATGGAACCCGGAGATGCGGTCGCGTTCAACTATGGAATTTTGCATGGCGCACGTGGCAATAATGCGGGATTGCGTCGTCGCGCGTTTTCACTGCGTTTGGTTGGGGATGATGCGCGTTATGTGGAACGCGCAGGTCCCACGTCACCGCCGTTTCCGGGACACGATATGAAACCGGGCCAAACTCTGCGCGAAGATTGGTTCCCAACGATCTATCAAGCCTAAGAAATGGAAGTGCATAAATCGTATGCATAAAAACCATACGAAAACCATACGATTTATGCATACAAACCATATGCCTATTTTTCGAGTTCTTGCTCTAAAAACGCTTCAAATGCGTCTAGGTTCACGGCCTCGAATTGTCCAAAGCCTTGCATCCAAATTGACGCATCTTTCAGGGCATCTGGTTCCAGTTTACACCACTTAACGCGTCCGCGTTTTTCTTGGGAAATAAGCCCGGATTTGGTTAATATGACCAGATGCTTTGAAATGGCGGCCAAAGACATTTCAAATGGTTCTGCAACGTCAGTAACAGCCATATCGTCCTCTAACAGCATCGAAAGAATTTCGCGGCGGGTCGCATCAGATAGTGCGGCAAATATGGTGTCGAGTTTGTTTTGCATGGCGTTTTATCTGCAAGGCATTGCTGAATTAGTCAACCAGATGGTTGACTTTCCGTTGTGGCGGGCGTTTGTCTTTGCGTGCAGAGTAGGGGTGTTATTCGCCAATATCTTTGCTGTGTTTTCGCTCAAAATTGGATTGATCAAATGACAGCGCGCTACTGGTTTCTTATCTTTATTCTTGGTATTGGCTGGGGTTCTTCCTTTATTTTCAATGAAATACTTCTGCGCGAAGTCGGGCCGTTCACGATGTCACTGGGGCGTACGGGGCTCGGGGCATTGGGATGTTGGGTGTATGCGTTGGCAGTTGGTAAATCCGTTTTTCAGTCGCCCCTTATTATTCTTGGAATGGTTCTGTTGGGAACGATTAACTACGCGATCCCATTTGCAGTTTATCCCGTGAGTCAGCAGTACCTCGCAGGAGGCGTCGCAGGCATCATCAATGCGATGACACCGGTGATGGTCGTCATCGTGTCGCAATTTTGGCCCGGCGGCGAAAAGGCGACTTTCTTAAAAACACTTGGGATTCTAGCCGGGTTTGCCGGGATTGCCGTATTAACGCTGCCGTCGATAGAGCAAGGCGCACAATCGGAGATCTGGGCGATCCTCATCGCACTCATCGCTCCGGTTTGTTACGGTATCGCCGTCAACATGGCGCGGCGATACAAAGATCTCGACCCGGTCATTTTGGCAATGTGGTCATTGACTGGCGGGGCATTGGTCATAGGCCCTGTTGCGTTCACGCTGGAAGGCCTGCCGCATATCACACAGGCCGAAACGTGGTTTTCGTTTGCCATTATAGGATTTGTTTTAACGTCAGCTTCTTTCATGGTCATGTTCTGGTTATTGCCTAGAGTTGGGGCGACGGCTACGTCCACCGTTACCTTTATCGCGCCAGTCTCTTCTATTTGGCTTGGCTCCCTCGTGTTGGGGGAGCAGGTAGAAAACAGTCACCTTATAGGGATGGCAATCATGTTCGTTGGGCTTCTGTTGATCGATGGTCGGTTGTTTGGGCGCAAGAAAGCCACGACAATAAAAGTATGATCAACCAAATGGTTGAATATGACAGGCCACGGCGACGGGCGAGTGGTTGTAAATTTATTCATTTTAAATCAGCCGCTTACAGGTTGTTTGGCTATCTTGGGAATCTCTTGACTCTGAGAGGCCTTCTGCCTAGGTTCCCGGCAACTGTCTAAGGGTGGCGAAAACGATGTCTGACAACCCCGATCCTAACCGGCTCAAGGCGCTGGATGAACGGATTGGTGCGTTGAAAAAGGCTCAGGAACCGGAACCGCGCATAGATGAACATTATTCAACGGCCAATATGGCCTGGCGGATGGTGATAGAACTTGTAGTCGGTCTCGCGATTGGCTTTGGCATTGGATACGGGCTGGATCTGCTTTTTGGGACCACGCCGATATTGATGGTGCTGTTTATATTGCTGGGTTTTGCAGCAGGGGTGAAGACAATGCTTCGCACCGCTCGGGAAATCCAAGAGGAACAAGTGGCGAAAGCCGCAAAAGAGACGAAAGACTAGATGCACAGCATCTGGCGAAGGAGCGAAATACTGATGGGTAAGATTGCATTAATTCTGGCACTGGTCATCGTTGCAGCCGCAACACTTTTCTTGCAGCCAGAGCATGCTGGGTTGGCCATTCACCCGATGGATCAGTTTGAAATTTCGCCGCTGTTCGGTCACGGCGATATCAGCTGGTACACACCTACCAATGTAACGGCTTGGATGGCGATTGCGGTTCTTTGTATTATCTTGCTCTTGGTTGTTGGAACGCGTCGCCGCGCGATTATCCCAACACGCACACAGTCAATCGCTGAAAGCGCGTATGGCTTCGTTTACAAAATGGTCGAAGATGTTGCAGGCAAAGACGCTGTTGGCTTTTTCCCATATATCATGACTTTGTTCATGTTCATCGTATTCGCAAACTTCCTTGGCTTGCTGCCATTTAGCTTTACAACAACGTCACATATCGCGGTCACTGCAATCCTTGCGATGCTGGTTTTCCTGACTGTTACGATTGTGGGCTTTGTTAAGAACGGAACTGCATTCCTTGGTTTGTTCTGGGTGTCATCAGCGCCGCTTGCGCTGCGCCCGGTTCTCGCAATCATTGAGCTTATTTCATACTTCGTACGTCCAGTTAGCCACTCTATCCGTCTTGCGGGTAACGTCATGGCCGGACACGCAGTTATCAAAGTGTTCGCCGGCTTTGCAGGTGCCTTGGGCATGTTCGCTTTCTTGCCGATCTTCGCGATCACTGCGGTTTACGCACTCGAAGTTCTTGTGGCCTTCATTCAGGCTTACGTCTTTACCATCCTGACTTGTGTTTATCTAAAAGATGCTCTGCATCCTTCACACTAAGTCAAGATCCCGAAACATCACTAATATCTAGCCAAATTCCAACGTAAGGAGAAATCGACATGGAAGGCAATATCGCAGAAATGGGTCAATTCATCGGTGCAGGTTTAGCAGCTATCGGTTCAGGTGCTGCAGCTATCGGTGTAGGCCACGTTGCTGGTAACTTCTTGGCAGGTGCATTGCGCAACCCGTCAGCTGCTGCTGCACAAACTGCTACGCTCTTCATCGGCATCGCGTTTGCTGAAGCTTTGGGGATCTTCTCGTTCCTCGTCGCTTTGCTTTTGATGTTCGCCGTTTAATCCTTACGGACCATCCTTACGTGCGGATGGCTTGATATTCTGGCCATCCGTATAACAGAGGTTCCGAGGAGGAAGACATGGCTAACGACACGCATAGTGCCGACACAGAGACCGCACATGGTGCGGTAGACGCTGCACACGGTGCAGCAGGTCATGCAGAAGCTGCATCGGCAGGTATGCCGCAGCTCGAGTTTGCGACCTTTCCAAACCAGATTTTCTGGTTGATGGTCACGCTTGTCGTGATCTACCTCGTCCTATCACGCGTTGCTTTGCCCCGTATTGCGGCAGTTTTGGCAGAGCGTCAGGGCACCATTGCAAACGATCTTGCCCAAGCTGAAGAGCTGAAGCAAAAAGCGGTTGCTGCAGAAGAGGCGTACAATCAGGCTCTTGCTGATGCACGTACAGAAGCACACCGGATTGTTGCTGAAACCAAAGCTGAAATTCAGGCTGATCTTGATGCGGAAATCGCAAAAGCTGATGCTGAGATAGCCGCAAAAGCAGCTGAATCAGAAAAAGCAATTGCAGAAATTCGCGCGAGTGCTGTCGAAAGCGTTCATGAAGTAGCCAAATCAACTGCGGCTGAGATTGTTGGATCCCTCGGGATGTCTGGCGATGCAAAAGCAATTGAAGCAGCTGTTGCTGAACGTGTGAAAGGATAAGATGATGAAAAAACTATCTATCCTTTTTACGTTGACTGCTAGTCCTGCGCTGGCCGCATCTGGCCCGTTCTTTTCGCTCTCTAACACGAACCTAGTGGTTCTGGTTGCATTTATCTTGTTTGTTGCGGTGTTGATGCATTTCAACGTTCCAAGCATGATCGGTGGAGTGTTGGATAAACGTGCTGAAGGCATTAAATCTGACTTAGACGAAGCCCGTGCACTGCGTGAAGAAGCGCAAACAATTTTGGCATCTTACGAGCGTAAGCAAGAAGAAGTTAAAGAGCAGGCTGACCGTATCGTTGAACATGCGAAAGCTGAAGCTGCTGCCGCCGCTGTAGCCGCTAAAGAAGAGCTGAAAGGCACTATTGCCCGCCGCCTTCAAGCTGCTGTGGATCAAATCGCATCTGCAGAAGTTTCCGCTGTTAAAGAAGTACGCGATACAGCGATTACCGTTGCAGTTGCCGCTGCAAGTGATGTCATCGCTAAGCAAATGACAGCGACCGAAGGCAATAAGCTGATCGACGCGGCCATCGCTGAGGTTGATACAAAGCTACACTAATCATCTCTTTTCGATGATAGTTTAAAACCCGGCTTTAGGCCGGGTTTTTTTATTTTGATTTTTGATGCGCAAGTCGTCGTTGCGCTTGTAGTTCATTTTGATCTGTTTTGCGTTGGTTGGTCATGCAGAGCTCTACATAGTCCATATGGGCTTTTACGGCATCGCTTGCTGCGTCAGGATCTCTGGCTTGAAGTGCAGCGTTGATTGCTCTGTGTTGGTTCAAAAGCTTGTCTCGGTTCGTCCGCTGCTTAAACATGATTTGACGATTGTAGAAAACGCCTTCTCGCAAGAGATCGAACATTGAACGCATCATATGTTGCATGACAACATTGTGGCTGGCTTCGATAATCGACAAGTGAAACTCAGCGTCTAAGCTGGCTTCTTCCTGAGGGTTGCGCTTGGTATGTGCGATTTCCATCTTGCGGAAAATAGTGTCGATGACGGCCAAATCGGTATTTGATCCGAGCTCTGCAGCGCGTCGGGCAACCATTGCCTCTAAATCACGTCGAAATGCAATGTAGTCAAATACCGCTGCATCGTGCGTGCTGAACAGTTTGATCAATGCAGGCGAAAAGGCTGAGCCTAAAACCTCAGCTACATAGATACCAGCGCCGGCTTTGCTGGTGAGCAATCCGTCAGACTGCAAGTCGGAAATCGCTTCACGCAATGAAGGGCGAGAAACGCCAAATTTTTCGGACAATTCCCGTTCTGAGGGAAGGCGTTCGCCTGGTCGTAAAATACCGCGCAAGATCAAATCTTCGATTTGGCGCACAACGGCATGAGAGAGCTTTTCAGCCTGAATTTTTTGAAAGGGCATAGTATCCTCTGCGCAATTGGTAAAATCATATGACCAAGTGGGCAGTGGGACAACCAAAAAGGCCGGGCTATGCCCGGCCTGTTCTATTAGTTCGTTGTTGGTCGAATAATGAGTTCTACGCGTCTATTTTGTGCACGTCCATCTGGCGTCAAGTTCGACGCAATTGGTTGACCCTCTCCGCGGCCAAACGCGCGTACACGATAAGATGAAACACCTTCGCTTAGGAGAACGGATGCCACAGTGTTGGCGCGCTGAGTGGACAGGTTTTGATTGTAACCCGCGTCACCTGTGTTGTCGGTATGGCCGATGACGTCAACCGTGGTGTCCGGATAGCTCTGAAGGTTCTGGGCCAACACGCGAAGATCGCGACGCAGATCTGAACGAAGGCTTGAACTGTCTGTAGCAAATAGCAGGTCTTGCGGCATGGTCACCACAAGTTCATCACCATTGTTCTGCACATTGATTTGATCATTCCCGAGATCACGCTGCAAATCTGCGGCCTGTTGGTCAAGGTGGTTGCCAATTAATGCACCAACACCAGCACCGACTGCGCCACCAACAAGAGCATTGCGGAAGCGGTCATTACCGCTTTCGCGTGTGCCGCCAATCAACGCGCCTGCTAGGCCACCAATGATTGCGCCATTTGCTGTGCGATTTGGTGAGCCATCAGGGCGAGAAACGCCTGTACCTGTGTCCATACAACCCGAAAGGGCCAATGCCCCAGCGGTCACAAAAATTAGGGGAGCTTTTGCTCTCATGCTTTTAGCCTCGTGTCGTTTGATACTGTAATTCATATGGTCTTCTTTACTGAAAACCCTAATGTTATCGAATATCAACGCTGCAAAAACACCTGAACTGGCAGCAAACCGCTTGCTCAACCGGCTTTGCTATCTTCGCGCGCGCTTTCCCAAGCTAACATCGCGCGTTTCACAGGTATGCCCCAATGGTATCCGCCAAGTGCTCCGGATTTACGTAATGCGCGGTGACAAGGGATAAGCCAACTCACTGGGTTGCGGCCAACGGCGGTTCCGACGGCGCGGACGGCTTTGGGGTTGCCGACTGCTTGGGCAATTTCTGAATATGTTGTGACGTGGCCGGAAGGGATTTGTAGAAGGGCCTCCCAGACTTTGATCTGCAAAGGCGCGCCGATCATAAATAGTCGGGTCTCAGTGCCGGCCAACGCACCGTCGATCCATGGTTGAAGGATTTGAGGCGCTTCGTTGTAGTGCGCTTTGGGCCAACGGCTTTGCATATCGCGCATGGCATGATCACGTCCACATTCTGACGAGAATGCCAATCCACATAAACCGCGCTCGGTTCCCATTGCGAGCATTTCACCAAAAGGCCCATCGAACCATCCATATGAAATCGTAAGCCCATGGCCCTTGGCGGCATATTCGCCTGGGCTCATCGCCTCCCATTTGATGAATAAGTCATGAAGCCGTCCACCCCCGGACAAACCGGCGCTATGGGCCGTGTCCAAAACCGTCATTCGATCCTGCAGGAGTGTTTTAGCGTGGTTCAGCGTGAGGTATTGTTGATATCGTTTAGGGGAAACGCCAACCCATCGACTAAACACACGCTGAAAATGTGCAGAACTCATGTCCATTTTCTGTGCGAGTTCGCTCAGCGAAATTTGCGTGTCGCCTGCATCGATTTCATCTAACGCGCGACGGATCAGATTAAAATGATAACTGTCTTCTTGTTGCATGATGTTCTCCGTATTCTTTGTAACGCTAAAAAATTTCCACTGGGTTTGCGACCCGAATATTGCGCGAAAATATGGTAGCCCGATGAAGAACGCGGTTCGAAGATGAAAGGCTGGACCTGTGTGAACCGCACGGGCATATAGGTGACATGATACAAAAGCCAGCCAAACAGCTTAGCTACCCCGTTCTGAGGGAGATTTTCACACGGTTCCGGGATCAAGAGCCAGAGCCAAAAGGTGAACTAGATCATACCAATGCCTATACGTTGGTTGTGGCTGTCGCTTTGTCCGCACAAGCCACAGATGTTGGTGTGAACAAAGCAACCAAAGAGTTGTTTAAAATCGCTGATACGCCACAAAAGATGCTTGATCTGGGGATCGATGCCCTTACCGATCATATCAAAACGATCGGTCTATTTCGGCAAAAAGCCAAAAACGTGATGAAAACGGCGCAGATACTGGTGGATGACTATGGGGGCGAAGTGCCCTCTTCTCGGGCGGCACTCGTATCGTTGCCTGGTGTTGGGCGTAAGACAGCCAATGTTGTGTTGAATATGTGGTTTAAACAACCGGCACAGGCTGTGGACACGCATATCTTTCGTATTGGCAACCGCACAGGTATTTGCCCAGGCAAAGATGTGGATGTTGTTGAACGTGCTATTGAGGACAACATACCCGCTGAATTTCAACATCATGCACATCACTGGTTGATCCTACATGGGCGCTATGTTTGTAAGGCGCGCAAACCCGCCTGCAGCAATTGCATCATCCGCGATCTCTGCCCGTTTGAGGAAAAGAACATATGACGAAGAAGTACCAAGTGGTCGGCATCGGTAATGCCATGGTTGATGTGCTAACCCACGCTGAAGATTCCTTTCTGGCTGAAAATGGTGTCGAGAAGGGCATCATGCAGTTGATTGATATGGAGCGGGCGGTCGAGCTTTACAGCCATATGGGCCCCGGACAGCAAATTTCCGGCGGATCAGGTGCAAACACAATTGCTGGAATCGCTGGTCTAGGTGGGCGTGCAGCCTATGTCGGAAAAGTAAAAGACGATCAGCTTGGTGAAATCTTCGCCCACGATATGCGGGCACTTGGCGCCGCGTATGAAACGCCTCTTATGGACGCGCAAAGTGCATTGGAAACCGGGCGCTGTATGATCATCGTGACCCCGGATGGTGAGCGTTCGATGAACACCTATCTGGGAGTGTCAGAGTTTCTGACGCCCGAAGACATTGATGAAACTATGATGGCGGACGCTGAGTGGATTTATCTTGAGGGGTATCGTTTTGACGGCCCCGATAGCCATGCCGCATTCGCGAAGGCAATAGCAGCCTGCAAAGGCGCAGGTGGCAAAGTTTCAATCACTCTGTCCGATCCGTTTTGTGTAGAGCGTCACCGGGATGCTTTCCGTTCGGTGATCAAATCCGATGTGGATCTGTTGTTCTGCAATCGCGCTGAAATGCTGTCGATGTACGAAACCGACGATTTTGACGCGGCATTGGCTATGGCCGCGAGCGAAGTCGAGATCGTTGCGTGTACAGATTCTGACAACGGCGCGCATATCTTGGCAGGTGGTGAACGTTATCATGCCCTGGCCGTTCCGACCGATATTGTTGATGCAACCGGGGCAGGCGATCTTTTCGCAGGCGCATTCCTGTGGGGGCTGACCAATGGACACGATGTGGAAACCTGCGGGAAAATGGGTTGTGTTGCGGCGTCCGAAGTGATCAGTCACATTGGGGCGCGCGCTGAGACAAACTTGTTGTCTCTTTTTGAAAAGCACGGCTTACTCTGATGGGTAAAAAGGCGCGGATTATACCGCGCCTTTTTTATGAGTTGCCGAGTTTAGCATGAATTTCGTTCAGATCGATTTCCGCTATAGGCATTTTGTTTGACGGGTCTTCGAAATCATATTTGAAGACTTCAAAATCTCGATGGTACATTTCGTATACCAAATGCATGGATAAATCGTCGAAATAGTCTTCAACAGGATGCGCACGTTTTGGTCCGTGACCTTCGGATTCATTGAAACGCGGGATGCTGGAGAGATCAACATCGACCGGCGTTTCGACGGCATCCAGCACGCTTTGCATGCCTTCATTAAACTTTTCGGTAAAGACAATGTTGTCGTAGCGGCCGCCATTGCAAATGAATGTGGATACATGACCTGACATTGCGGACCAGTGGATATCAGGATCCATTGGGCGGCGCCAACGAATGGTGTCGCGCGCAAATAGTAAAAACCGGCGGAAGCTTTGGATTTGGTCGAATTCGAATCCAGTTTCAGGATCGCCAACTTCGATTCCATATTTTTGGATCAACAGTGGAACGAGGTTCCCGCGATACCGGCGACCGTTTCGTTGGATGCCGCAAATTTTGTCAAAGAAAGACGATAGAATACGTGTGTAGGGATTGCGCACACATGTAAACGCATAGGAATCGTGTGCAGTGACATTTTTTTCAATCAATGGCTGGCTGTCATCCAACGCCCACTTGTGCATTCCTTTTTTGGAATCGTGGATATCACCATCAAAAAATTCGCCGTGATCAGAATAATACATGACTTGACCAATGGTCGAACACGCGCACTTTGGAACAACGCGATAGACGACGCTTTGGCTCTCAGTCATCCAGGTTCCTGGAAACCCCATATGTCTTGCCTCCATTTGCTCTGAATTTGGGCATTGTTGCCTTTGAGCAATTTGTTTTTAAGAAACCAAAGAAATGGTACCGTTTCAATCTCTGTTCACGTTATCTATGTAAACAATAATGAATAACAGTCAGAAATGGTTCCATAATGGCAAAAATTGCCTTTATCCTTTTGTGTCATAAAGACCCAGACGCGATTATCACGCAAGCAGAGCGGCTGACGGCGGCTGGCGACTTCATGTCGATTCACTTTGATGCGCGTGCAAATCCAGAACATTTTTTGAAAATCAAATCCGCGTTGGGCGACAATCCCAACGTAACCTTTGCCAAAAAGCGCATAAAATGCGGGTGGGGTGAATGGTCTTTGGTGCAGGCGACTCTTTATGCGGTAGAGGCTGCCGTTAACGCATTTCCGCGCGCGACGCATTTTTATATGCTGTCTGGCGATTGCATGGCGATCAAGTCAGCCGAGTACGCACATTCGTTTCTTGATAATAGGGACATCGATTATATCGAGAGCTTTGATTATTTTGAAAGCGATTGGATTAAGACAGGGTTTAAAGAAGAACGATTGATTTATCGCCACTTCTTTAACGAACGCACAAGAAAATGGCTGTTCTATAAATCGTTCGATTTTCAGAAAAAGTTTAATATCACTCGGGATATTCCCCATGATCTACAAATCATGATTGGGAGTCAGTGGTGGTGCCTACGTCGCCAAACGATTGAGGCTGTTTTGGACTTTACCCGCTCTAGAAAAGACGTCATGCGATTTTTCCGGACGACATGGATACCTGACGAAACCTTCTTTCAGACTATTGTGCGCCATTTAATCCCCGAACAAGAAATTGAAACGCGTACATTGACGTTTTTGATGTTCACGGATTACGGGATGCCGGTGACGTTTTATAATGATCACTATGATTTATTGCTCAGCCAGAATTTCTTATTTGCACGAAAAATCAGCCCGGAGGCCAAAGAGCTAAAGCAACGATTGGGCGCGCTTTACGCAAGTGCAGGGGAAAAATTCGAAATCTCCAACGAAGGGCGTAGTCTGTTTAAATTCCTAACAGGACGCGGCCGTATTGGACGCCGCTTTACTCAGAGGTTCTGGGAAAGTGAAAGTTCGTTGGGGCGTGAACGCGAATTGATGATTATTGTCTGCAAAAAATGGCATGTGGCAAAGAGGCTGGTCGAAAAGATACGCCAAGTCACCAATCTACCGACCATTGAATACCTGTTTGACGAAGAAGGCACAGCGCTTCCAGATCTGGGCGGAATCCAATCTAACCTCGGAAAACGAACACGGCACAGACGCGCATTGCTCCGGATGTTATTTGATTACTATGACACCAATCGGCTTGTCGTGTGTTTGGACCCCAATAACCTCGACCTGTTTGAAGACTTCTTTAACGATCGTAGCCGTACAAAGATGCTGGAAGTTGAATGTGAGTTTACCGATGACTATTTAATCGGCCATGCGAAACGCGTTGGATTGGCGGGTGATCATACCCCTCAGGAAACGATTGATAAGTTACTGCCAACCATACGATACGATGTGGTTTTCGAAAGTGAGCGCATTCGCGATGCAAACTTTTCAGATCATCTGCGTATGAGGGAAGCGGCGTCCGAGGATGAAAACTCTGTGACTTTGCAGAGCTTTTTGCGTATTTCAGCGGAACAAGCGCGCGAAGTTGCGACGACCAATCACTTGTTTGCTGACTGATAGAGAGATAAAATGGCCTACGAATACGACGATCAGAACATTTTTGCTAAGATACTGCGCGGTGAAATCCCGAATACAACAGTGTTAGAAACTGAGCATACATTGGCGTTTCGCGATATTGCGCCGCAAGCGCCAGAGCACGTGATTGTCATCCCAAAGGGGGCGTATGTGACTTATGATCACTTTGCAAACTCTGCGACGGAGGAGGAAATCGTAGACTACACGCGCACAATTGGACGGATATGCAATGACCTCGGTGTTTCGCCGGGGCTAGATGGTCAAGGGTATCGCGTAATCTCAAATGCAGGGGCTGCGGGAGTGCAGGAAGTTCCGCATTTACACATGCATATTCTTGCGGGGCGCCCATTGGGGCGCATGTTGGAAAAGTGAACGGCTAACGCGGCGCTGAGTGTTTCAAGCCCCTGCGTGCAGGGGCTTTCATATTGGTGTGTATTATCGGGCGGCTGATCTCGTTAGAGCTAAAAACGCATCTTCAAGGTCAGCGTCTTCGGAGCGAATATCGCTGATTCCTAATCCGCTTTCACTGATGGTACGTAAGACAGCGTCGGCTGAAATCTGCCCTGTGTGATAGGTGAAAGCGTGGCTGCCATCTGAACGGTATTCAACTTTAACACCGTCGGGTAACGCCACCTGAATCTCAGGATTGGTCGGTGTAATGACGAGCGTTTTTTGATCAATGCCCTTGATCAAGTTTTTGGTCTTGTCTTGGGTAACGACCTGTCCGTGGTTGATAATAGCGATTTCATCACACATTTCCTCTGCTTCTTCGAGGTAGTGGGTGGTTAGGATAATGGTCATGCCTTGATCGTTTAAGGCGCGAATATTTTTCCATAGCATTTGACGCAGTTCGATATCGACGCCAGCGGTGGGCTCATCAAGGACGAGGATGTGGGGATGATGGACCAGCGCTTTGCCCAATAGCAAACGGCGTCGCATGCCACCAGACAGATTTCGGGCGTAGGCGTTTGCCTTGTCCGTTAGGCCAATAAGCTCAAGAATCTCATCTGTCTTTCGTTGGGCTTTGGGCACACCATAAAGCCCGGCCTGAACATCCAATGCGGCGCGAGGCGAAAAAAATGGATCCATATTCAATTCTTGTGGCATCACACCTATCGCAGCACGAGACTGTCTAGGGTTTTTATCCTGATCAAACCCCCAAATTCGAACGGAGCCAGAGGATTTCAGAACCAAACCGGCAAGAATATTGATGAGGGTGGACTTTCCTGCGCCATTTGGGCCGAGAAGGCCAAAAATACTACCTTGGGGAATATTGAGAGATACGCCTTTAAGCGCCTCTTTGGGCGGTTGATTGCCAGAAGAGGCATAGGTCTTCACCAGCGTGTCGATTTCAATTGCGTTGGCCGACATATCTGTTCCTTCTGACTTGCTCGTGCTAAATGGGCTGGTATCATGCCCGCAGGTGCGGCGCAAAGCCAGCTTTTGAGAATCTGAACGGAGCAGCCATGACTGTTGAAGCCCCTGAAACCGAAATCGTTGAAACCAACCGTGTTGCCTGTGATGGCGGTGAGGGTGCACTTGGGCATCCGCGTGTGTGGATTTCTATTTCAGCTGAACAAGGTTTTGCTGAATGCGGTTATTGCGATAAGCGTTTTGTTCTAAAAACAGACGCAGCCGAATAATCGGCACCTTGGCCCGTTTGCCCATTTGGCGCGGGTGCGCGAATTAAAAACGGGAGAGCATAAATGTCTTTTGGAAAAGGGTGCCACGTGCACCTGATTGATGGGTCCGCCTTTATTTTTCGGGCCTATCACGCTTTGCCACCGTTAACGCGTAAATCTGATGGTCTTCCAATTGGGGCGGTGTCCGGATTTTGCAACATGTTGGTGAAACAGATCGAGGATAATAAAGGCCCCGACGCACCAACCCATGTTGCGGTCATTTTTGATCATTCGGGTAAATCCTTCCGCAACGATATTTACGACAAATACAAAGCCAACCGTCCCCCAGCACCGGAAGATTTACGGCCACAGTTTCCGTTGACACGGGACGCAACCCGAGCGTTCAACATTGCGTGTTATGAGGTCGAGGGATTTGAGGCCGACGACATTATTGCGACCCTAGCCCGTCAGGCGCGAGAAGCTGGCGGCCGCTGTACGATTATCAGTTCTGACAAGGACTTGATGCAGCTTGTTGGCGGTGGTGTTGAGATGCTCGACGTCATGAAAAATAAGCGCATTGATACCGAAGGTGTCGAGGAAAAATTTGGCGTTGGGCCAGATCGTGTTGTCGATGTTCAAGCGCTTGCGGGCGATAGTGTTGACAATGTGCCGGGCGCACCGGGCATCGGGATCAAAACTGCCGCGCTGTTGATCAACGAGTATGGTGATCTTGAAACCTTGTTAGCGAGAGCCGAGGAAATCAAGCAGCCGAAAAGACGACAGAGCCTCGTTGAGAATGCGGAATTAATACGTGTTTCCAAGCGTTTGGTTGAGCTGGACCAAGAGATGAAACTTGATTTTTCATTGGATGATATGGAATTGCGCGATCCTATTGCCGATGATTTGATGGCCTTTTTGGCTGATATGGAATTGCGTACGCTGACAAAGCGTATGGCTGGGAAGTTCGGAGTGGAAGCTCCCAGCTTGCCTGAGGCTCCAACAGCAGTTGAAACACTTGAAATGCCGGGGATTGATCCTGAAAAATATGAAGGTGTGTCTGATCACGCTGCACTGCAAGCATGGATAGCTCGTATCTATGAACGCGGCTGGGTTGCTGTTGATACAGAAACGACAGGTCTCAATGAAATGCGTGCAGATCTGGTTGGTATATCACTGTGCGTTGAGCCGGGTGAGGCATGTTATATCCCGTTGATACATCGTGCAGGCTCGGGTGATGGATTGTTTGCGGTGGATGAGCTGGCTGAAGGACAGTTGCCACTGGACGATGTGTTGACCGCGTTGAAGCCCGTTCTAGAAGACCCGGCAATTATCAAAATCGGGCAAAATATGAAATACGATGCCAAGATTTTTGCTAGGCTTGGCATTCAGGTGGCTCCGATAGATGATACGATGTTGTTGTCTTATGCTTTGCATGGCGGCATGCATAATCACGGAATGGATGCGTTGAGTACACGGTATTTGGATCACACACCAATTCCGATAAAATCGTTGTTAGGCACGGGAAAATCTGCGATCACATTTGATCGCGTCCCGATTGAAGATGCCATAAAATATGCGGCAGAAGATGCTGACATTACGCTGCGTTTGTGGAAAATGTTCAAACCACAACTGCATCAAAAACAGGTCACGACTGTTTACGAAACGCTTGAGCGTCCGCTCGTGCCTGTTTTGGCTCAAATGGAGATGCACGGAATCAAAGTTGATCGTGATGTCCTCAGCAGAATGTCCAATTCCTTTGCGCAGAAGATGGCGGGATTAGAGGCGGAAATTCACGAACTTGCCGGTCAGTCCTTTAATATTGGATCGCCTAAGCAATTAGGGGAAATTTTGTTCGATAAGTTGGAACTTGAGGGCGGTAAAAAAGGTAAAACCGGTGCCTATGCAACGGGTGCTGATGTGCTAGAGGACTTGGCGTCTGAAGGCCATGATTTACCGGCACGAGTTTTGGACTGGCGTCAGCTTTCTAAATTGAAATCGACCTATACCGATGCGCTGCAGGAACATATTCATCCTGATACGGGCCGTGTTCACACGTCTTATTCAATTGCCGGGGCGAGCACCGGGCGTTTGGCATCAACGGATCCAAATTTGCAAAACATACCTGTGCGTTCTGAAGAGGGGCGACGCATTCGCGAAGCCTTTATCGCGGACGAGGGGAAAGTCTTGCTGAGCCTAGACTATAGCCAAATCGAGCTACGGATTTTAGCGGATATTGCCGGTATCGATGCGCTCAAAGAGGCGTTCCGGGACGGTCAAGATATTCACGCAATGACCGCTGCCGAGATGTTTAATGTTCCGCTTGAGAACATGGATCCAATGGTAAGACGTCAAGCAAAAGCGATCAACTTTGGTGTCATCTATGGGATTTCAGGTTTTGGCCTAGCACGAAATTTGCGTATTCCACGTAAAGAGGCACAAGGCTTTATTGATCGGTATTTTGAACGGTTTCCGGGCATCCGTACCTATATGGATGACACCGTTAAATTCGCGACTGACCATGGCTATGTGCAAACCTTATTTGGGCGCAAAATTCACACGTCCGAGATCGGCGCAAAGGGGCCCAAAGCCAGCTTTGCTAAACGTGCGGCGATCAACGCGCCCATTCAGGGTACCGCCGCTGATGTGATCCGGCGGGCCATGGTGCGCATGCCTGAAGCTATCTCTGACCTGCCCGCCAAAATGCTGTTGCAGGTCCATGACGAACTGATTTTTGAAGTAGACGAAAGTGCAGTAGAGGAAACGATCAACCGGGCCCGCGATGTTATGCAAACAGCCGCAATGCCGGCTGTGCATTTGGATGTACCGCTGATCGTGGATGCAGGGCAGGGGGCCAATTGGGCGGAGGCGCACTAAAGAAGCAAAGCTGGCTTCGTCAGAATGCCGCGTTCAATTTGTTCCCGCATGAAATCGCCATCGTAGTATCGTTCGATGGCGATTTTGCCATCTTGCCAATACTGCCAACATAAACCGTCGATTTGGTGGGATACACTGTCGGACGAGACAAAAAGAGTTCTGTTTCGAAACGCACATAGCTGTTTTCTGAGGTCAAAGGCCAGATCACTGATGCAACCATGGATTTCACAGGCGGAATCAAAAAACGGTTTTTGCTTTGCACGCGCCTCGGCTGCGCTGGAGGCAAAAATGGTTCCGTTGGCAAACATGACCCCATTTTGAGCGAAATATCTGTCAAATGCCGTCAATGGGTTACCTGAGACAAGGAGGCTAATTTGGTGCTGTACAGATGCAGCGAAATGAAGCGTTTGCATAATTCTAGGTGCTTAATCTTGGCTACATATCTAGATGTCTGCTGCGCTGATGGGCGTAGAAATCCGCAAGAGTTGTGCCCTTTTCCGGCTTGAAATTGTCTAGAGGGGTAATATCGAGCATGCGATCCAGACGAAACATTCTGAAATCGTTGCGTAACTCACACCATGTCACCAATGTCCAAACCTTGCCCCAAAACCACAGTCCAAGCGGTCGGACGATGCGATCAGTGTGCTGCCCACCGGCGTCTCCATAGGCAATGCTAAGTCGTGTTTTGGAATCGACGTAGCGTTCTAACTGGTCAAGCCGCTGGCGTAAGGCAGGTGTCATTTCGTTCATCGAAAGCGCGTGAATTTGCACCGTTTCGGCGTTCTTTCGGTCCTTTTCAGGTAAGACTGCGCTGATCTTCACCAGCGCCTCTTCAGCGGCCATCGCCATTGAGGCCCCACCCCAAGCGCGGATCAACCGGGCGCCTGCAACCAGAGCCGTTATTTCATCACGCGAAAACATAAGTGGTGGAAGGTCATAACCTTCTCGCATGAGATAACCGACACCAGCTTCGCCGTCGATGGGCACACCAGTTCCAATGAGATCTGCAATATCACGGTAAATGGTGCGTTCAGATACTTCGAGCCGTTCGGCAAGCTGTCGCGCCGTTAGCAATCGCCCACCGCGCAGGTATTGAACAATTTGGAATAGTCGGTCCGCGCGTCTCATTTGGTTTCTTTGCCCCTTGCTTGGGGATTATTACATAACCCTCCTGACAGCATTGTGTCAGGAGATACCCAGCGGCGTCCTGATATTGTAGCGCCTGTCAGGGCCTCGTGCATCCTCATGAGGTCAAAAATCGACAGCGATGCCTTTTCGTTCATAGTCGCCAAAACGGACAGGCTCTGGTCCGTCTCGCCCACCTAACTCTGTTGGCAGGGGCGTCTTGTCCGCCTTTTGCCGACGTTCTTGTGCTTCGGCAAGCGCGCGCTTTGCAGCTTCGGGAATGTTTTTTGGTTTGGTGTCAGTCATCGGTGTTTCCTTGTTCAGGACGTCTTGTTGATATAGGCGGTGTGGGACCAGAGGCAAGAGCGTAAGGATAACGGTAATGTCGCAGACAGGATTGGCACCGCGTAAGGCAGCCGTAGATATGTTGAACGCGGTTCTCGAAGAGGGCAAGCTGTTATCAGAGGTGCCGACAGCAAAATTGTCAGTACCCGAAGCTGCTCGGGCGCAGCGGCTCGCTGTGGAAACATTGCGTTGGATGGGGCGTGCTGATCGTCTTTTGGGGCGGTATTTGCGTAAAATGCCACCAGTCCCGGTTATGAATATTTTGCGTCTGGGCGTGTATGAAATTTGCCAAGAAGGCGAAGCCAGCCATGGTGTAGTGAATTCGGCTGTCGAATTGGTGCATAAGGGCAAAAAGACCGGACATTTGAAAGGCTTGGTCAACGCGACTTTGCGCAAAGTCGCGACGGATGGCCCGGGATTGTGGCCGACGCTAGCAGTGCCCGAGTTGCCGAAGTGGCTGCGTAAACCGTTGATTGCTGATTACACCAAGCCTGTGATCAAGGATATGGAGCAGGTCTTTATGAACGGTGCGCCGCTGGATTTGACGCCAAAGGACGGGAATGCTGAAGCGCTTGCTGTTCGTTTAGGTGGTGAGGTGCTTAGTTCCGGTTCAGTCCGATTACAAAGCCCAGGCCAAGTGTCGAAATTGCCCGGCTTTGTCGAGGGTGATTGGTGGGTGCAGGATGCGGCGGCCGCAATGCCGGTGAAGTTGCTCGCACCTAAAGAGGGCGAATCCGTGTTGGATATGTGCGCCGCCCCCGGTGGGAAAACCATGCAAATGGCTGCTGCTGGTGCCAAGGTGACCGCATTGGACCAATCAGAGCGCCGGATGCAGCGCGTTGCTGAAAACCTGAAACGAACCGGCTTGTCCGCAAATCTTGTCGTGGGGGATGCGTTGGAACATATAGGTGTCGGGTACGATGCGATTTTACTTGATGCCCCTTGCACGGCAACGGGAACCATACGACGCCACCCTGATCTGCCCTATGCCAAGGATGGTTCTGATTTTCCATATTTGTTCGAACTACAGGAACGTATGATTGATCACGCGTTGTCTTTGCTCAATCCGGGGGGGCGTCTGGTTTTCTGTACCTGTTCGCTGTTGCCGGACGAAGGGGAAATTCAAATCGAGGATGCCATGAAACGCCATGGTGATTTGCAGATTCTCGCACCAGATGCCCCTTGGATTGAAGAAACCTGGAAATCTGGCGAAGGTGGTCTTCGCCTTCGGCCTGATTATTGGGGCGAAATTGGCGGTATGGATGGATTTTATATGGCGCATCTCAGCCGGTCATAGCTGCCTGCGCGATTCATCGGTGACAGGTCATTAACGAATCCCTATGCTTTGGAAAAAGGCGCAGACCAATTTGTGCTCTTCGCGCAAAATGCGCACAACAGGTATCAGGTGAGGCGGGCAGGCCGTGGCCAAACCAAGACAATTCAATGTGCGTCATGCGCGCATAAAAAACCGATGGCATGCGTGGCGGTCAACTTTGGCACGCCCGGCAACTGGTTTTGTTTCGCAGCCTGAACCCCGTACAATTGGGTCTTTTGCCAAAGGTCGCCAACTCACAGCGGGGAACTTTCTCTTTGCGGGATTCCTCATTGAGGCGCGCAATACCGGTATGTGGGACCTGCCTATGCCGGATGCTGAGTTTGAAAAAGAACTACATGGGTTTACTTGGCTTGATGATCTGGCGGCGGTTGGGGATGCGTCGGCACGTCAGCGCGCCCAAAGTTGGACATGGGATTGGATTGCTCAATATGGCCGCGGCAAAGGAATGGGCTGGACGCCCGACTTAACAGGTCGCCGACTAATCCGGTGGATTAATCACGCGTTGTTTTTGTTGAGCGGACGAGACCGAGCTGCCTCTGATCAGTATTTTCGTTCTTTGGCACAGCAAACCATATATCTCAGTCGCACTTGGCAAGCGACAGCACCGGGATTACCAAGATTTGAAGCATTGACGGGCCTGGTTTACGCAGGGCTTTCTCTGACGGGGATGGAAGAACACGTCGATCCCGCGATCAAAGCACTAGCGCGCGAAAGCAAACGCGAAATTGATGCAGAAGGCGGGGTGAGTACACGCAACCCCGAAGAGTTGCTTGAGATTTTTCAACTTTTGACTTGGGCTTCAACCGCATTGTCTGAAGCGGGGCGCGTGGCCGATAAAGAACATTTAGCAGCGGTGGAACGCATGGCCCCAACATTGCGTGCGTTGCGCCATTCTGATGGTGGGCTCGCTCGATTTCATGGTGGGGGGCGCGGGTTAGAAGGGCGGCTTGATCATGCGTTGGCGTCATCTGGTATTCGCACTGTGTCAGATCGGGGCTTGGCGATGGGGTTTGCCCGGATGCATGGAGGCCGCACCAGCGTTATCATTGACGCGAGCAAACCGCCCCAAGGAGAGAGCTCATTTAACGCGCACGCATCTACGTTTGCGTTCGAACTTACGTCTGGACGCCGTCCGTTGATTGTCAATTGTGGATCGGGGATGAGTTTTGGACCAAATTGGCGTTCGGCAGGACGTGCAACCCCGTCGCATTCGACTATGGGCGTTGAGGGATATTCATCGTCACGGCTGGGTGCCCAAGGATATGTTGGCGGACAAGAATGCGATCTCTTGGCCGAAGGGCCTCAGCATGTGAAAATTCGTCAATCGGGTGATATGCAAGGCATGACGTTTCATGGAGGTCACGACGGGTATCTGCGAACACATGGCTTGACGCATGTACGTAAACTAGACCTAAGCGCTGATGGGCGAGGATTGGCAGGGGATGATACTCTCACGACGATTGAAGCTGATGACAACCGAGTGTTTGATCGCTTTATGGATCGGAATGCAATGCAGGGCGTGCCGTTTCAAATCCGGTTTCATCTGCATCCCGAAGTCGACGCGGAGGTTGATATGGGGGGCACAGCGGTTTCAATGGCATTGCGGAGCGGCGAAATTTGGGTGTTTCGGCACGATGGAACTGCTAAATTGTCGCTTGAACCGTCTGTTTATCTCGAAAAATACCGGTTAAAGCCCCGTGCGACCAAACAAGTGGTTCTATCTGGGCGCGTCTTAGAGTATGCGAGCCGCATATGTTGGACTTTGGCCAAGGCGCAAGACACTCCGTCAAACATTCGCGACTTGGAACCAAAGGACAGCCCGTCGTTCTAAAAGACTGCCAAATGGGATGCACCAATGACTGATCTTTCGCCTATCCGCCGCGCGCTGATTTCTGTTTCCGATAAAACTGGGCTTATTGACTTCGCCAAAGCGCTGTCCGCGCGCGGGATCGAATTGCTTTCAACTGGTGGCTCTGCCAAAGCAATGCGCGACGCAGGATTGACCGTTGTTGATGTGGCTGACGTGACCGGCTTTCCAGAAATGATGGATGGACGTGTTAAAACCCTGCACCCCAAAGTGCATGGCGGTTTGTTGGCATTGCGCGACAATGATGATCATGTTGCCGCGATGGACGAACATGGCATTGGTGCGATCGATCTGTTGGTTGTCAATCTGTATCCTTTTGAAGAAACCGTTGCCAAAGGCGCCGACTACGATACGTGCATCGAGAACATCGATATTGGCGGGCCGGCGATGATCCGCGCCGCCGCAAAAAATCATGGGTTTGTTAGCGTTGTGGTCGATGTCGAAGATTACAGCGACGTGTTGGCAGAGCTTGAAACCAATGATGGCGCGACAACTTATGCGTTTCGACAGCGTTTGGCGCAAAACGCTTATGCGCGTACAGGTGCGTATGACGCGGCTGTGTCCAATTGGATGGCTTCTGCGATCAAACAGGAAGCGCCACGCCGTCGCGTGGTTGCCGGTACCTTGGCACAGACGCTACGTTACGGTGAAAATCCGCATCAAACGGCTTCGTTCTACGTGGATGGCAGCAATCGCCCAGGTGTCGCAACTGCGACTCAACATCAGGGCAAAGAGCTGTCCTATAACAACATCAACGATACTGATGCGGCGTTTGAAGCGATCGCTGAATTTCCCGCAACGGATGGCCCGGCATGTGTGATTGTCAAGCACGCAAACCCTTGTGGCGTTGCGCGCGGGGCTACTCTGAAAGAAGCATATTCCCGTGCGTTTGACTGCGACAGCACCTCTGCTTTTGGTGGCATTATCGCGCTTAATCAAACATTGGATGCCGACACTGCCGAAGAGATCACCAAGATATTTACCGAAGTTGTGATCGCACCGGATGCGGATGGCGCAGCTCGCGCGATCTTTGCCAAAAAGAAAAACCTGCGTTTGTTGACCACTGGCGAGCTACCCGATCCACGTTTGACGTCAATGACTGTGCGCCAAGTTGCGGGTGGATTGCTGCTACAAGACAAAGATGCCGGTCATGTGAACATGGATGAGCTTAAGGTTGTTACAAAACGTGCACCAACTGATCAAGAAATGCGCGATATGCTGTTTGCATGGAAAGTCGCCAAGCATGTAAAATCAAATGCGATTATCTATGCAAAAGATGACGCGACCGTTGGGATCGGTGCAGGCCAAATGAGCCGCGTTGATAGCTCCCGTATCGCTGCACGTAAATCACAGGATATGGCTGAAGAAATGGGGCTGGATCAGCCTTTGACTGTTGGGTCTGCTGTCGCGTCCGATGCCTTCTTTCCGTTCCCTGATGGTTTGTTGACCGCTGCGGAAGCCGGTGCAACTGCCGTTATTCAACCGGGTGGTTCCATGGGTGATGATGCGGTAATTGCAGCTGCGGATGAAGCCGGTCTGGCGATGGTCTTTACCAATATGCGCCATTTCCGTCACTAAGGAGAGAGCAATGCGGCGTATCGTTTGGTCAGCATTTTGGGTGTTTCTTTTGGATCAGGCGACCAAGTACTACGTTGTGCATTGGTTGGACTTGCGTAATCAATTGGTGGCCGAGGTTTGGCCACCATTTCTAACGTTTCGCATGGCGTGGAATGAGGGCGTGAATTTTGGTCTTTTTGAAACGTCGCGTTGGCTGTTGATTGCCGTCGCATTGATCATTTCAGTGTGGGTGTTCGTTTGGGTTCGCAAAAGCGAAAATCATCCGTTGGCTGAAATATCTGCTGGAATGTTGATCGGCGGTGCGTTGGGAAATGTGATTGATCGTGTTCTTTATGGTGCGGTTGCAGACTTTTTGAATGTGTCTTGCTGTGGCTTTACTAACCCTTACGCATTTAACGTGGCGGACATCGCTGTGTTTGCCGGAGCGGCGGGATTGGTCTTGTTTACCGGCGAAAAGAATAAGACCCCGTGACGAAGTAAAAAACTTAGGTTAAAGAACAGGTATATGTTGAGGGAGCGTTCGATGCAAAATGCAGGTCGTAAGATCGTATTTGCGCTGCTAGCGGTGGTGACCGTTAGCGCCTGTGGTAACCGCAATCGTGAGCCAGAGTTAATGCACCTGCGCTCTACAACCGGGACACCGGATGAATTTGCGATTCTACCGAATGCTCCATTGCAAGCACCCGCAGATTTTATCTCATTGCCACCTCCGACGCCAGGTGGCGGGAATCTTGCGGATCCAAACCCCCATCGCGAAGCTGCGGTTGCGTTGGGAGGAAGCGCAGGATATTTTGAGCAGGCAGGTATTGCGTCTGCCGATCAGGGTCTTGTGGCTTATGCATCCCGTAACGGTGTGACACCGTCCATTCGTCAAACGCTTGCATCCGAAGATTTGGAATATCGACGTCGGAACAACGGTTTGTTCCTTGAGCGTTTGTTTAACATCAATGTTTATTTTGACGCTTATGAAGATCAATCTCTTGATCAGCATCGGGAGTTGAATCGCTTTCGACGGTTAGGCGTAAGAACGCCCTCAGCTCCGCCTGTTGCGGACGAAAATTAAGAAGAAAGATTAAAGGGGCTGATCAGGCCTCTTTTTTATTTCAGGCTCTTATGGCTAATATTAAACCTTTTTCATAAACGTTCACTTCCTTGATAGTGCTCTTGCGCCTTTGTCGTGCGTCGCTAATCTTGGTCAAAGTTGAACAAGGAGATTTCAGAGTGCGTCCCATTTTTCGGTGCTTGGCCGCCATGATCGCAATGAGTCTACCCGCAAATGCGGAAACCGTTAGCAGCTTTACACTCGACAACGGCATGGATGTTGTCGTGATCGAAGATCACCGCGCCCCTGTCGTTGTGCATATGGTTTGGTATCGAGTTGGCGCTGCGGATGAACCTGTGGGGAAATCGGGCATTGCGCATTTCTTGGAACACTTGATGTTCAAAGGAACGGATGATCTTGAACCGGGTGAATTCTCCGAAGTCGTTGCTGCGAATGGCGGCCGCGATAACGCGTTTACCAGCTGGGATTATACAGCTTATTTTCAGCGTGTTGCTGCAGATCGGTTGGATCTGATGATGACTATGGAAGCTGACCGGATGCGGAACCTTCAATTTTCCGATGAAGATATGGTCACTGAACGGGCTGTTGTTTTAGAGGAACGCAATCAAAGAACGGATAGCGATCCAGCAGCCCTTTTCCGGGAACAACGCAGTGCAGCCCAATATCTGAACCTTCCTTATAATATTCCGATAATTGGATGGCGCCATGAGATCGAAGCGTTGGACACTGAGGATGCTTTGGCATTTTACCGTCAATATTACGCACCGAACAATGCAATTTTAATTGTGGCTGGTGATGTGACCCCTGACGAAGTGCGCACTTTGGCTGAGGCGCATTACGGGCCGCTGCATCCGACAGAAGGTTTGGCCGAACGGCAACGCCCTCAGGAACCTCCACATTTGG
The DNA here is from genome assembly GCF_011326755.1 of Cochlodiniinecator piscidefendens. Taxonomy (GTDB): domain Bacteria; phylum Pseudomonadota; class Alphaproteobacteria; order Rhodobacterales; family Rhodobacteraceae; genus Cochlodiniinecator; species Cochlodiniinecator piscidefendens. Next base: position 139,985 of record NZ_JAAOIE010000003.1, read on the forward strand.
TCGAGCGTCGGTTGCAGTTTGCGGACCCACGTATCGGAACCCCTTATGTATTGCGCAGCTACCTTGCCCCTGAACGCGATAGCGGTGCGCAAGAAGAAGCCGCCGCTTTGACAATGCTGGCGCAGGTGTTGGGTGGTAGCGGGATCACATCTGTACTGGCGCGTAAGCTGCAATTTGAAACGGATGCAGCAATTGATGCGTCGGCTTTTTATAACGGTACATCTTACGATGATACAACGTTCGGTGTTTATATTGTTCCGACTCCGGGCCAACCGCTCGATGAAGCAGAGCAGGCGCTGGACCGGGCGATTGCCGAATTTATGGACGAAGGTGTCGATGCGGAGCAATTGGATCGGATTAAGAGTCAGTTGCGCGCGGGGCAGGTTTACGATGACGATAATGTTGAGGGGCTCGCACGGCGGTATGGTGTTGCACTGACCTCTGGGCTGACGCTTGAGGATATTGCGGCTTGGCCTGATCTATTACAGGCGGTCACTGCAGAAGATATCATGGCTGCGGCACAGAATGTGTTTGATCGGCGCAATGCCGTGACGGGTTGGGTCGGTGCCCAGAATGAGGAGCGTGCAGAATGATGGTTCGAGCAGCAATAGCCCTAGTTGCCTGTTTAGGCATGGTTAAACTAGCCCATGCAGGCGTTGAGATCGAAGAAGTAACATCGCCAGGCGGAATTGACGCGTGGCTGGTTGAAGAACACTCAATTCCCTTTACGGCGCTCGAACTTTATTTTGAGGGCGGGACAAGCCTTGATCGCGAAGATGCGCTTGGGGCGACTTCGCTCATGATGGCGCTGCTGGAAGAGGGGGCGGGCGAAATGGATGCTCGTGCCTTTGCGGCTGCTCGTGAAGAACTAGCTGCTGACATCAGTTTTGATGCGGGGCTGGATTCAGTTACTGTTTCGGTGCGGTTTTTGACCGAAAATCGGAATGAGGCTATCGCGCTGTTACGCGCAGCTTTGAACGAGCCGCGGTTCGATACCGATGCAGTTGAGCGCGTGAGAGGGCAATTGACGTCTGTTATACGCTCGGATGAACAGGATCCTTCCTTTTTGGCGCGGCGTGCGTTCTATGAAAGTGCCTTTGAAGGGCACCCTTACGCCTATCCTTCAAACGGAACGGTTGAGAGCGTCGCGGCGTTGACGCGCGAAGACCTTATCACTGCAAAGGATGCTGTTATGGTGCGGGAACGTGTCCATGTTGGCGCTGTTGGTGATATTACAGCAGAAGAACTTGGTGCAATTTTGGATGAAGTTTTGACAGGCTTACCCGAAACCGGCGCTACCTTGCCAGCTGATATTGAGTTTAACCCGCCTGTTGGGCCGCTGATCGTGCCATACGATACATCGCAATCTCTTGCTCTATTTGCTCAGCAAGGAATCGATCGTGCATCACCGGACTTTTTCCCCGCATTTGTGATGAACCATATTTTGGGGGGTGGCGGATTTTCATCTCGTCTCACCGAAGAAGTCCGTGAAAAGCGCGGTCTGTCCTATGGGATCGCAACGTATTTGGTTCTTCGGAACCATGCCAATATGATCATGGGGCAGGTGGCGACCGCGAATGAAACGGCTGGTGACGTTATTGATGTGGTGCGCGATGAATGGCAGCGCATGGCAGATGGCGGTGTAACCGACGCAGAACTAAACGCTGCGATTACCTATCTGACTGGGGCGTATCCTTTGCGTTTCGATGGGAACAGCCGTATTGCGGGCACGCTTGCGAGTATGCAGATGGTGGGTTTGGATGTTGATTATATCAATACCAGAAATGATCAAGTTGCGGCTGTGACTCGTGAGGATATTGCCCGCGTTGCTGCCCAATATTTGAATTCCGATGATCTTTTCTTTGCGATTGCAGGACAGCCAGAGGGCATCGCTGAAGCACAATAAAGAAGATCAAACCGCGAACATTGGCCATGGTAGAATCGGCGTGCCACATGCTATCCCTTGTGGCATGTCGATAAAACCCGTCAATATAGGCGATAATGCCGTTAAGTCTGCACCAGTCATCCGTCAGCTTGATGATGCGGCGATCAACCGTATTGCTGCGGGCGAAGTGGTTGAGCGACCTGCAAGTGCGGTCAAAGAGCTGGTTGAAAATGCCCTAGATGCTGGCGCGCGTAGGATTGATGTTTCTTATGCGGATGGGGGTAAAACGCTGATCCGGGTTGTTGACGATGGCTGCGGGATATCAGCCGAGCAATTGCCGCTTGCGCTGTCGCGTCATGCTACGTCAAAAATTGACGGCTCCGACCTGCTGAATATCCATAGTTTTGGGTTTCGTGGCGAAGCGCTGCCATCCCTTGGGGCGGTTGGACGGTTGTCGATTACATCCCGTGTGACTGGTGAAGACGCCGCGACAATATCCGTTGCGGGTGGGCAGATGAGCGCGGTGAAACCAGCAGCATTAAACAGTGGCACGGTGGTTGAGTTGCGCGATCTCTTTTATGCGACACCGGCGCGACTAAAGTTTATGCGGACTGATCGTGCGGAGACCCAAGCGATCACCGACGTGATCAAACGTTTGGCAATGACCGAACCCTATGTCAGTTTTTCATTGCGAGATGTCTCTGGCGGAGGGGCTGGCCGAGAGACTTTTCGCGCTGACGGCGAAAGCGGCGATATGTTTGATGCGTTGCATGGGCGTTTGCGTCGTATTCTCGGGCCAGAATTTGCGGAAAACGCGTTGAAAATTGATGCTGAGCGCGAAGGCATTATGCTGACTGGATATGCGGCGTTGCCAACCTATTCGCGCGGATCTGCTGTTGCGCAATTTTTGTTTGTGAACGGGCGACCCGTGCGAGATAAGCTGCTGATCGGGGCGTTGCGTGGGGCTTACTTTGATTTTCTCAGTCGTGATCGCCATCCTGCGGCCGCGTTGTTTTTAGAATGCGAACCGGAGCGCGTTGACGTCAACGTGCACCCCGCCAAATCAGAGGTACGGTTTCGCGAACCCGGTGTTGCACGCAGTTTGATCGTCTCAGCAGTGCGCCATGCCTTGACCAATGCGGGGCATCGGGCATCAACAACCGTTGCTGATGCAACACTTGATGCTTTGCGGCCTGAACAAACGCGCGTGCCTAATCCTGCGCCACGTGTGTATCAAATGGACCGTCCGTCAATGGGCGCGCGCGGTGCTAGCTATCAAATGCAGGCCCCGTCCAGCGAAACTATGATGGGGTTTTCTGAGGTGTCGGTTCCATCAGGGCGGGTGGTCGTCCCTGAGCCTGTCGAAACATCACCAACAGATTTGCCGCTGGGGGCGGCGCGTGGTCAGGTGCATGAAAACTACATTATTGCCCAAACGCGCGACGGTATGGTGATCGTAGATCAACATGCCGCCCATGAACGGCTGGTGTATGAAAAGCTAAAAAAACAAATGGCCGAAAACGGCGTCGCTGCGCAGGCATTGCTGATTCCAGAGATTGTTGAGCTATCCGAAGGCGATTGCGCAGCTTTGCTTTCAATGGCTGATGCCTTTGCGAAGTTTGCTCTGGTGATCGAAGCGTTTGGAGGCGGCGCAATTGCGGTGCGTGAAACCCCCGCCATTCTGGGGAATGTTGATGCCCGTGGGATGTTGTTGGATATTTTGGACGAACTTGCGGATTTGGGCGAAAGTCAAACCCTTCAGGCACGTATTGAGGCCATCCTTAGCCGGGTTGCCTGCCATGGATCAATTCGGTCTGGCCGCTGGATGCGGGCCGAAGAAATGAATGCGCTGCTGCGCGAAATGGAGGCCACCCCTCATTCGGGGCAATGTAACCATGGGCGCCCGACCTATGTGGAACTTAAGCTTGCTGACATCGAAAGGTTGTTTGGACGCACATGATTGAAATTGCAGGTCAAAGCTATGCATGGAATGATCCGTTGGTGTTGATACCTGCGGCGATTATTGGGGCGGTTTTCTTACTTCTGATAATGGCGGTGCGGGCCGCTGGACGTTCTGCGCAGATGGCTGAGCCTTTGTCGCGGCAAATGGGGGCATTGGGGCAACGTGTGCAGATGCTTTCGGACGGACAGCAGCAATTAGCGGGCGGCTTGACCCATGTGTCAGAAGCCCAAGCGGCCTCTCAGGCCAATATGTTGCAATTGATGGAGCAAAGGCTTCAGGCCGTTCAGCAGCAGATGAACCAAAATCTGCATGGGTCAGCCCAACGCACTGCAAATTCACTGGGGGAACTTCAAAACCGTTTGAAAACCATTGATAAAGCGCAGGCAAACATCGAAAAACTGTCCGGTGACGTGCTGAGTTTGCAGGATATTTTATCCAACAAACAAACGCGTGGTGCGTTTGGTGAAATTCAGTTGAATGATATTGTGTCCAAAGCATTGCCAAGCGACAGCTATACCTTGCAGGCAACGCTTTCGAATGGGAAACGGGCGGATTGTTTGATCCATCTGCCAAACCCGCCAGGGCCGATCGTTGTCGATAGTAAATTCCCGCTAGAGGCCTATGAAGCCCTGCGCAATGCAAGCACGAAACCTGAACTCGAAGCGGCGGCGCGGATGATGCGCAGTTCCGTCAAGGCACACATAAAGGCGATTTCAGAAAAGTATATCATCGAGGGTGAAACCGCGGACGGGGCTTTGATGTTCTTGCCCTCTGAAGCCGTCTACGCAGAGCTTCACGCAAATTTCCCCGAGGTGGTGCGTGACGGGTTTGCTGCGCGTGTTTGGATCGTTTCTCCCACGACCTGCATGGCAACTCTGAACACGATGCGTGCTGTTTTGAAAGATGCGCGTATGCGCGAACAGGCCGGTGCCATTCGCAAAGAATTGGGTTTGCTTTATGGCGATGTGGGGCGGCTTGGTACACGCGTTGAAAATTTGGATCGCCATTTTGGGCAGGCGCAAAAAGACTTAGCCGAAATTAAAGTTTCGGCAGAAAAAGCAGGGCGCAGAGCAAAGCGTTTAGATAACTTCGATTTTGAGGAAGTCGCGCCAGAGGTCGAAGTCGTTTCGGAACCAAGCCTTGTATCTGCTGTAAAATCTACGGTGCAAAAATGACCTGTACCCTCCTGAACGCGCAGAACTACAAAAAGATGCTCTGGGCCAACGGGCTGGGGACAACAACCGAAGTGATAAAGGTTGAAGACGAAGAAGGATTGCTTTGGCGTATCTCGATGGCAATCGTGAACGAAGAAGGTGCGTTTTCGTCGCTCGTGGGTATTGATCGGACATTGATTGTGATTGATGGGCCGGGCTTTGACCTGATTGGTGATGAGTGCCCGCATTTGGCGCAACCGCTTGCTGCGGTTAGATTTTCGGGTGACATTGCGATTTCAGCAACCAACCTCGCTGGGCCCTCTGTTGATTTCAATGTCATGACAGCACGCCGCGCGTTTCACCACCAAGCAGAGGTTTTGCATGGTCAGCAGGAGTTTTCGCTAAAGGGGGATACCAATCTTATCTGTGCTTTGGGACAGGCTGTGGTGGGCAATAATGGTCAAAACCATTCGCTTGGGCCACGTGATGCTCTGATGGTAGACGGCCCAGAGGAGTTTGTTCTGAAGAATGACGCGCAGGTGATTGCGGTTGAGATTTTTCAGACCTGTTGATGAAAAAGGGCCAATCAAATGATCGGCCCCCTTATGATTATGCGTTGTAATCGTGTACAAACAATTCTTGCGCCAATGTATCAACCGTCGCGAGATATTGCTGCACGAGCTCCGCATTGTCGGGCGCAGCATGAACACCTGGTTCAATTTTGCCGCCAAGCACGCTTTCGACAGCAAGAGAAACTGGTACAGAGACCAAACGGGCCATAGCCGTGCCTTTTTCGTCACCCCAAGCGTCCATCACATACGTTTTGTGATATGGGGTTGAGTCATCTTTCTCGGCCTTAAGTTCAACACACATAATGACGCGATCAGGTTCGCCTTCATCGTAGGTGTTTTCGGCCCAAAAGCCGTCTGACATCTCTTGCAAGCGGGCATCACCTGAAGGGCCTGAAAGGGTTTCAATCTCTGCAAAGACGTCTTTCCATGCGTCTGCCCAGCCGTTTAGGCGCAACGTGCCACGTACGAATTCTTTGACGTTCCACGCTTTGTCAAAATGATATTCATCCATAAACGGTAGTGAATCGCGATTTGGATAAACTTCAAAGCTTTCGGCTGTGGCTAGGGGGGCATCGTAGCTCGAAATAGCATCCCACGGACGCGCAACATCTAAGGGTGCAAAGTCACGGATTGATTTTGAGGGAGAGCGGAGCGCCTTCAGCACGCCAACTGGTGACCAGCTAAATTTATAGCGAAACGGGTTCGGAATTTTGGGCACACCGCCGCAGTAAGATTTAAAGGTAAGGTCGTTTGATGCATCGTAGCCTGTAGAGGCTTTGTAATCAGCAACCAACCAATGTGCCATCAAGTGATCGATGCCGGGGTCCAATCCGATTTCATTAACCACCGCGACACCTGCGGCGCGCGCTTTGTCATCAAGATCACGCATTTCCGGGGCGATATAACTCGAAGAGACGAAATGGGCGCCTTTGCTGATGCAACGCTCTGCGACCGGAACGTGTAGGTCCCCCGGCAACATGGAAATGGCGATGTCGCCAGCCTTTAGCTCAGCTTCTAACGCATCAAGCGAAAACGCGTGGATGTTTTTTGTCAGGTCTCCGACGGCTTCTTCTGCTTTAGATGTCGTGCGGTTCCAGACGGTAACGTCGTGGCCTGCTTTGATTAGGCGACGCAACCCGGGAACAGCGGAAAGGCCAGTGCCACACCAATGGATAGTCATAGTTATGTCCTTCTCAAACGAGGTTTACATATGTGTTGAATTCAGCTTCTGCGCGGCCCCAAACCCCAGACGTTAGGTCGTCTAGAGTGAGCAACGAAGGCAGCAATTGTTCTGCATAATCCTGAGATGATTCAACAGGCAGCATCGAGGGTAGGTTATCAATGGCGGTGACATCGAGCACAGGCGCGTCGTGAACGCGCAGCGCGGGCGCATCCCATGTTGTCGCCTGATCGTAAACCGGAACAGGATTGTAATCACTGTCTGGGTCGCAGGCGACATCACCGATGACTGTAAGCTTGCGTTCCGAAGTTAGAGCCGACTTTGGAACAAATACGGGTGTTCCGGGACGGGCAAAAATACAGTTTAGGAAAAGATCGTGGTCTAGGATTTCTGGAAAAGGACCACCGTTGGCGGTTTCGTCCATATCCCATGCGGTGACGCCAATACCCAATGACGCACAAAGATCCGCAGCACCTGTGCCGACGCGCCCTTTTGCACCGATTACGATGGCAGTCGGGAAATCGACGTCAATAGCGTCTAGCTCAAGGCCAAGTTCATCTAGGAGCGCGCCCTGACCTGAATATACGCCAACGGGTCCGCAAACCTCTCCGCGTTGTTGGGCTGCCCAGCATTTTACGGTGACGGCGGCCCCAGCATAACCTGCCCAATATCCAAACGCTGCAACACGACGGCCAGCTTCGTCGACAAGATATTCTAAATCGTACAACGTACCGCCGCCAGCTTTGAACCTTTGAAGGAGCGCTTTGCCAGAATGCTGCCCTTTGTAGGCATGCCCAAACATGATGTGCTTGTGGGGTAGGGGGGTGCCGTCTTCGGGAAGCTCTTTTAGACCAAAGATAATGGCATCGAGCGGTGCGTTGGGCCAGCTGTTTTCAGCAGCGATTTCGCAACCAGTGGCACGATAGCCATCCATTTGTATGGCTCTGACTGAGCTTTCCTCGACGGTGACTTTGATCCCCTTATTCATCAACGCGGCAACGCCTTCGGGGGTAACGCCAACGCGGTCTTCGTTTTCGCGCTGCTCGGCGCGGACCCAGATATGTGTCATGGATGTGATCCTAAACTATGCCCAATTCAGCAGCGCGAACGACTGAGGGGCGTGATTTCATGGTCTCATGATGCTGGTTCAGCTTGGGATAGGTGGCGATGTCGACGCCATCCCCCGCAAGCCACGTGCATATGGTAAACAAATAGATATCTGCCAAGGTGATTTCCTCACCAAGAACAAAGGGTCCTGCGATGTTTTCTTCTACATAGCGGCAAGATTGAGCCATTGTTTCAGGCACCTTGGCGGTCATATCCTGGTGTGAACTTTGCGTATCGGCCCATCGATGGCCGCGGAGTTTGTGCGCGTGATTTACGTGCATGGTCGATGCAAGATAATACATCATTTCACGCATTTTTGCGGCTTTGAAGGGATCAGATGGCAGTAAGGACGATGATGTGGTGTGCTGCGCTAAGTATTCAAGCAATGCACCAGTTTCCGTCAGTATGCCTTCTGGGGTGACCAAGGCAGGCACCCGGCCTTTTGGATTGATTTTATGATAGGCGGCTTTGGTTTGTTCTGCGGCTGAGAAATCCACCCGAACCAAGTCGACGTCAATCCCAAGCTCGAAGCACGTTATTGCCGCTGCAGATGCGATAGTTCCGGGGGCGTAATGCAGTTGTAATTTCATATGTATCGTCCTCACACAAAAGTCCGAGCATGTGCGCGCTCTGGCGTATCTAGGTGAGGTGTGCTGCCAAACTGACCTAGGTGCAAGTCCTCACCGGAAATTGTTATGCGATGCAGGGAAGTGTGGCTGGTCGCGAGGAACACTTTGGCCGCCTGCGCGGGAGACAGATTTAGGATATGCCGCACGACTGCAGTGATGACGCCAGTAGAGGTAACGCACAACACCCGCGAACCCGATTGTGCAGCGTCTAGCAAAGCTGAAATGATTCGTGTCTCAAACGCACCGTATGTTTCGTATGGCCCGTCTATTTCGCCATTGATCCAATGGTCCAACACTTTCGGTACGTGCTGTTGAAATTCGGTGACCGAGTTTGGGAAGGTAATTCCCTTTTGTTGATCCAGCGCTTCGCCTAAAGAAAAGTAGGACATTTCATTTAGGCGATCGTCGGATTTCCGTGTTTTTTCAGATGCAAAGGGGATTCCGTCTGCGGTCTGCCGTTGACGTAGCAGTGTACCGCATACGACGTGATCATATTGATGTTCTGCCGCAAGATAGGTCCCCAGCCAATTGGCCTGCTGATGGCCTAAATCGCTGAGACGGTCATAAGATTTCTCGTCTTTCGCACCGGAATTTGCCTGCCCGTGACGCACCAATGTGATTTCTGTCATAGTTCACCTCTGTTGATCATAAAGCCCTACGAAAGTCAGCGGGAGGTTGGCAATGGGCATGATCCCAGAAGGTGATTTTTTTCAAAGCAAGGCCCTGCTTGGCGCTTTTGAACAAGAGCCTGTCGCGGATAGGGGCTTCGGGTTTTTCGGGCTGTGGTTTAAGCTGGACCGGTTAAGGAGCCAGCTATGACCAATATTCGTTTCACACTTGATGGAAAAGAAGTCGAAGCGCGCGAGGGCGAATCCATTTGGGAAGTCGCTAACGGGCGTGGACTGATTATTCCGCATCTCTGCCATAAGCCACAGCCGGGGTATCGTCCTGACGGAAACTGTCGTGCGTGTATGGTCGAAATCGAAGGCGAACGGACGCTGGCGGCTTCGTGTATTCGAACCCCATCAGAAGGCATGGTTGTTGTCACCGATTCAGTTCGGGCCAAAACAGCGCGTAAAATGGTTGTCGAAATGTTGGTTGCGGATCAGCCTGCCAAAGAAGAAGCGCACGACAAATCTTCCCACCTTTGGGATATGGCCGAGCTTAGCGGCGTCGAAGAAAGCCGTTTTCCAAAGTTGGAAGACGGTCATATTCCGCTGCTCGATGACAGCCATGTTGCAATGAGCGTCAATCTTGATGCGTGCATCCAGTGTGGTCTTTGTGTACGCGCCTGTCGCGAAGTTCAGGTAAACGATGTGATCGGCATGGCTGGCCGTGGTCACAACGCTTATCCAACATTTGATATGGCCGACCCAATGGGAGCGTCATCTTGTGTGGCTTGTGGCGAATGCGTGCAAGCATGCCCAACTGGTGCTTTGATGCCATCAACTGTGGTGAATGAAGATCAGGTTGGTGACAGTGCTGATTTTGATAGCGTAACCGAAAGCGTCTGCCCGTTCTGCGGTGTTGGCTGTAAGGTTTCGCTGAAGGTCAAAGATGGCAAAGTGAAATACGTTGAGGGGATCAACGGTCCTGCGAATGAGGGACGCCTCTGTGTGAAGGGCCGCTTTGGCTTTGATTACATTCATCACCCCCACCGTCTGACGACACCGCTGATCCGTCGCGACGATGCGCCTGCCAAAGGTTTGAATGTCGATCCCGGCGATTTGTCCACGCATTTCCGCGAAGCGACATGGGAAGAGGCGATGGACCTTGCTGGAACCAGTTTGAAAAAACTGCGCGAAGATCATGGTGGTCGTTCAGTTGCTGGCTTTGGTTCTGCGAAATGCACAAACGAAGAAGCGTATTTGTTCCAGAAGTTCATCCGCCAAGGCTTCAAACATAATAACGTCGACCACTGTACACGCCTGTGCCACGCTTCTTCTGTTGCGGCACTGATCGAAAACGTTGGGTCTGGTGCAGTTACTGCGACATTCAATGAAATTGAAAACGCAGATGTGGCGATCATGATCGGGTGTAACCCGGTTGAAAACCACCCCGTCGCTGCGACATATTTCAAACAGTTCACCAAACGCGGTGGCAAAATGATCGTGATGGACCCTCGTGGTGTTGGTCTGCGCCGGTTCTCAGATGAAATGTTGCAGTTCCGTCCTGGTGCTGACGTTTCAATGCTGAACGCGATTATGCACGTGATCGTCGAAGAAGAGCTTTACGATCAAGAGTATATCACGAAGTACACCGAAAATTGGGAAGCGGAAAAAGAGCATCTGAAAGCGTTCTCGCCTGAGGCAATGTCTGAAATCTGCGGTATTGAACCTGAGCAATTGCGCCGCGTTGCGCGCACCTTTGCCAATGCCAAAGCGGGTATGATTTTCTGGGGCATGGGTGTGTCACAGCACATTCACGGTACTGACAATTCGCGCTGCCTGATTTCACTGGCGTTGATGACAGGTAACGTTGGTAAACCCGGCGCTGGTCTGCACCCATTGCGTGGTCAGAACAACGTGCAGGGCGCGTCTGATGCTGGCCTGATTCCAATGTTCTTACCTGATTATCAATCCGTAACCGACGATGGTATTCGCAAAACGTTTACTGATGTTTGGGATGCTGATGATTTCAGCAATGAAAAAGGCCTGACTGTTACCGAAATCGTTGATCAGGTTTACGCAGGTAACATTAAAGGGATGTACATTCAGGGTGAAAACCCTGCGATGTCAGACCCGGATGCTGACCACGCGCGCGATGCATTTGCTAAGTTGGACCTGATGATCGTTCAGGATATCTTCCTGACGGAAACGGCCAATTTCGCCGATATTATTTTACCGGCATCTGCGCTTTATGAAAAGAACGGTACGGTGTCCAACACCAACCGTCAGGTGCAACGTGTTCGCCCGGCAGTTACCCCTCCGGGTGATGCGCGTGAAGACTGGAAAATCACGGTTGAGCTGGCACAGCGTATTGGTCTCAATTGGGATTATTCAGATGTGTCGCAGGTTTTCGCTGAGATGAAACTCAACATGAAATCGTTGAACAACATCACATGGGATCGTCTGAAAACAGAAACCATCACGTATCCGTCTTTGACGCCGACTGACCCTGGTCAGGCTATTGTGTTTGGAGATGGATTCCCACGCGAAGAGGGCCGCGCTAAATTTACACCTGCTAGCGTGATTGCACCTGATGAGGCACCGGATGCGGAATATCCGATGATCATGACCACAGGTCGCCAGTTGGAACACTGGCATACTGGTTCAATGACGCGGCGTTCACTGGTGTTGGATGCAGTTGAACCAGAAGCAAACTGTTCTCTTCACCCTAAAACATTGCGTGCAATGGGCGTTGAGCCGGGTGAAATGATCCGCCTGACAACGCGCCGCGGGAGCATCGAAATCATGGCACGTGCGGATCGCGCAATTGCTGAGGATATGGTGTTTGTTCCGTTTGCGTATGTTGAGGCTGCTGCGAATATTTTGACGAACTCTGCGGTAGACCCATATGGAAAAATCCCAGAATTTAAGTTTTCTGCAGTACGCGTTGAAAAAGCACAAAGCCAGATAGCGGCGGAATAAAGCTGCATTTAAGCTTGAGAAAAAGGGGCCTTACAGGCCCCTTTTTTGTGGCGGAAAGCTAGCCGAAGCAGAGTTTTAATCGTTTGGCTGCATAATCTGGTAGCCATTGTTGTCGAAGCCTTAAACCCTTGGCGCTCATATAAGCCGCGTGCCCGCGGGTTGATATCAATGACATCCAGCCGGACACTGCTATAATGCAATTGGGCGGCTTTTTCTTTCATGGCTGATAGTAGGGCGGTTCCTATACCCATATCTCTGGCTTTCGGCGAAACGAATATTCCATCCATAAGCAGGATATCAGGGTCCAGTGGGCGTTCTAATACGGACAAAACCATGCCGGGCCAAAACCCGCCAAACCAGCCGTAACTGTTACACAGTTCGTCTAGACCGCCGCCGATAAGGCTACCGGCACCAGTTTTATCCAGCTACGCCAATGAGTTCACCATTGGCTGCAAAGGCGCAAATCGCATGATTTGGATTCGCTACTTCGGTTAAATAGTTTAAAGCTTTGTCCTCTGGCTTCATAATAAGGCCGAGTTTGTTTTCAAAGGTTGCCCAAAATAATTGCGCAACGTTTGATGCATCTTCAGTTACAAAGCCGTGTCTTAGAGAAAAATGTGTGTCGTCCCGCATCCGTTTCCCTTGAGTTGAATAACAGGTAGGTGCAGGAATAAACGTCCACAAGTGGCGGCTGTTTAGGTGAACTCAGATCGCGAATTTTGCGACACCATTTTTTCTGCGCGATACCCTTTGCGACTGTTGCGGCGCAAAAGCGTATCGGCTGCCGATGCAGCCTCGCGTAAGTTGCCAAATAGATCAATTTTTTGGGATCCGTTGCGACCGACAAACCCCCATTCGCGTACGAGGGAGTATTCATTAAATAGATTGGCGCAGATTTCGATACGGTAAAACCGGTGAGATGCACCATTTTTGGGTGTAGAAAACAAAAGGCAGCTGATCATATCATCCCCAAGGTAGCGTCACGGGCAGCTGTGACAGACACTTATAACACGAATCTAACGACTACCGATTCGCACATCAAGAGAGAACCTCGAAACAGGTTATTGAGGAGGTGTTGACCAGTTCACGTCCCCCAGGAAAATATACCCTGCGCCGTAAATCGTTTTGATTAATCGGGGGTTTTTAGGATCTTCGCCGAGCTTTGTGCGCAAGCGAGAAATGCGAACATCCATTGCCCTATCGAAACTTTCGCCAGCAGCCCCCCCCAAAGTTTCCTGCATCTGTGCACGCGAAATAAGTCGCTTTGGCGCATCTAAAAACAAACGAAGCACTTCACCCTCAGCGTGGCTAAACGGTGTTTCGCAACCCTGAGTATCAATCAAAACATATCGATCAAAATGGGCTTGCCAGCCCTCAAAGTTGGCGACTGATGCAGGTTGTGTTGTGTCCCGGTTGCTGCGCAGTCGGACGCGAACTCGTGCCACTACTTCGGCGGGATCAAATGGTTTTATGATGTAGTCATCTGCGCCAAGTTCTAACCCGGTTACACGGTCCTGAACTTGGGCGCGGCCAGAAATGATAATGATGGCGGCACCGCTTTCCAATGCCAATCGATGTACCAAAGCAAGCCCATCCTTATCTGGCAGGCCGAGATCAACCAGGCAAACATCGGGTGCGGTTGAATTTAAGGCCGCCTCAAATTCGGTGGCGCGCCCAAATGTGGCTGTTCTAAATCCTGCTTCTTCCAATGCGTCAGATAGCATTTTTCGAATTTCGGGTTCATCATCTAGAATGGCAACCATAGGTGCGATCATGGGGCAGGCTCCATTGATAGAAAGGCCGCAAGTTCGGCTTTAGTAAAGGGTTTACTGAGTAGCGGATATTGTTTTGCGGCGCTGTCACGTTCCGGATGGCCCGGAGGGTAAGATGTCATGAGGCGTGCCGGGGGCGTTAACCCTTTTTCTGCTAAGTGATGCAACATGTCGAGCCCCGTCTTTTCGCCAGCGAGGGAAATATCCGATAAGATTAAATCAATTCCAGAGACCTCGGCCAGAGTTTCGCCTTCTTCAGCGGTGGCGGCTTCTATGACGCTGTGTCCCAATTCAACCAACATTTCGCGCACTGTCGTTCTGATATCTGGTGTATCTTCGACCAGCAATATCATACGAGGCGTATTGTTGTGGTCTGCCAGTTTGAGGGGCAATCGAACTCGAACCAGAGCGCCAGTTGCGGTATTGGTCATCTTTATCTGCCCTCCAGCAGATTTGGTCATATCGTAGACCATGGAAAGCCCAAGGCCAGAACCATCATCGCCCTTTGTTGTAAAAAAGGGGTCCATCGCGTGTTTTAGGGCCTTATCACTAAAGCCGGGACCGGTATCTGTAACAGTGATGTCGAGCCAAGTATCGCGAATTGGGGTTGCGGTTAATGTAATCGTCCCCGAATTTTCGCCGATGGCTGCGCGCGCATTTATAAGAAGGTTCAGTAGTGAATCTTGTAGAAACCCAGTATCAAGGTACAAGGGGTTTTCAAATCCAGATTGAAGTGTCACCAGTTCAATTGTGTCGGGTAGGTTCGAACGTGCCAGCATCGATATTTCGTTTAGGAATTGTGGTATCTCAACGGATGTGGGCCTTGCCTCTCGGTGGTGCGACATCTGCCCCAGTCGATTTAATATCGTGCCTCCGCGTCGCGCGGCTGACTGGGTCGCGTCGATTAGTTCCTTGGCGTCCTCCGGAAGTGACATCCGCGACAGGCGGCTTTGCGTGCCTAAGATGATTGTAAGCAAGTTCGCAAAATCATGTGCTAGCCCCGAGGTTAGTTTGGCTGCCAATTCGCGTTTATGTGTCTGGATCAATGCAGCTCTTGCTTGGGCCTCTTCGGTTACATCCATCGAAAGGATGTATACGCCTTCTATAGGTCCGTTACGCCGATCAGGTGTGAAGGCAACGCGAATGCGCCGACTGGATTCATCGTGAGTAAATTCAAAAACACTTGGTGTGCCTACATATGCGTTTTTCAAATAGGGGGTGATGTTTTCGTAGGCTTGATCGCCAAGTGCTTCTGAAATGTGTAAATCTAAAATGTTGCTCGGACGACCCGGCATGACAGAACTCAAGCGTCTGTTAGAAAATGTGTAATAGCCGCTTAAATCGACATGTGCGATATGGGCTGGCATCATTTCGGTTGTCATTCGGGTGCGGGCTTCCATATCAACGAGTTGGCGTTTTGTTTCTTCTAACGCGTTGATCGTCGCAGCCAGTTCGCGATTGGTTTGTGACAGTCGTTCTGCATGGGTCAATACCTGATCTGAAAGCTCCTCTGAGCGGGCCCGTAGCAGTTTTTCCTGTGATTTTGATTCTGTGATATCAGTGTAAACGGCAACCCAACCACCCTGCGGGAGTGGGTTTCCTTCGATGGAGATCATGCGTCCGTTTGGGCGTTCTCGTTCCACATAATGCGGCTCGAAAGCCAATGCCTGGTTCACGCGCGCGGTGACGAACCCTTCTGTGTCATCGATGTCGCCATACTCTCCGCGCTCAACTAAAAAGCGAATTGTGTCGGAAAACCGTGCGCCGACGTTTCCGAGGTTTGCGGGTAAATCGAACATTTCTTGGAAACGTTGATTGGAAACCGCTAACCGTAGATCGGAGTCATAAATCGATAAGGCTTGCTGAATGAGATTCAAACCTGATTGGGTAAGAGATGATTTTCTTGGGTTTTCCAGCGCCATTTCTCTCTCCTTCGCCCCACGGCTAACACTCAAGCCATTGAGGGAAAAGCCCCTGAGACAACTTGTTACAATTTGTTAGGATTGGGAAAAAATCAGGAAACCTTTGACCGCGAGAGTTTCCCAAGCAACCTTGGGGCGAAAAGAATCGACCTGTGTGGCTGTTAGTTGCCGGTGGGCAGCTTCTGGGAGGATAACACGTGACACAAAAGTCATCGACACGCGGTGAGCTAAATTCGATACCAAAACTCTTGGCGCGCAATGCTGTCGAGTTTGGGTCTGCTCCTGCATATCGCGAAAAAGAATACGGTATTTGGCAAAGCTGGAGCTGGTCTGAGGCCGCTGAGGAAATTCAATCCATGGCGTTGGGGTTTCTCGCGCTTGGAATGGAAAAGGGGGATTTCGTTGCGATCATTGGTCGTAACCGGCCGGCGCATTACTGGGCGATGGTTGCAGCTCAGAAGGTCGGTGCGATACCTGTACCGTTGTATCAGGACGCCGTCGCTGATGAAATGGCTTATGTCCTAGATCATTGCGGAGCGCGCTTTGTGGTGTGCGGTGATCAAGAACAAGTCGACAAGGTCATTGAAGTGCAAGATCGTGTTTCGTGCATCGAACACCTTATGTATCACGATAACCGCGGTATGCGTAAATATGATCACAGCCGAATGAACGCATTGGCTGACGTCCAAGCCGAAGGACGTGCAGCACATCATCGGTTCGAAGAAGAACTAAGCACCCGCGAAGCTGCGCAAGGCTGGGATGACACTTGTGTCATGCTCTACACCTCAGGAACAACGGGGCGGCCCAAAGGCGTGGTGTTGTCTAACCGCAATATTGTGGTCACTGCACAAAACTCATCTGATTTTGACAATTTGCGCAGTGACGAAGAAATCTTGGCCTACCTACCTATGGCATGGGTTGGTGATTTTATCTTTTCGCTTGGGCAGGCGTATTGGAATGGTTTCTGCGTCAACTGTCCTGAAAGCCCCGAAACGATGATGACGGACTTAAAAGAAATTGCGCCGTCTTATTATTTCGCTCCGCCGCGTATTTTTGAAACACAATTGACTCAGGTGATGATCCGGATGGAGGACGCGGGCCAGTTTAAACAAAAGATGTTTAAATATTTCATGGATCATGCACGAAACGTCGGGCCAAAGATTTTAGACGGCGAAAGCGTGTCTGGTTTGGATCGCCTGAAATATAAGTTAGGTGAGCTTTGTACCTACGGACCATTGAAGAACTCTATGGGATTTTCGAAAGTGCGCGTCGGTTACACAGCTGGCGAAGCAATCGGTCCAGAGCTTTTTGATTTTTACCGCTCGCTTGGGATTAATCTAAAGCAACTATATGGCCAGACCGAAGCGGGCGTGTTCATTGCTCAGCAGCCGGATGGCGAAGTGCGCTCTGATACAGTTGGAGTACCGAGCCCGGGGGTTGAGATCAAAATCGCCGACAACGGCGAAATTTTCTACCGTAGTCCTGGCGCATTTGTTGAGTATTACAAAAACCCAGAAAGTACCGCGGATACCAAAGATGCAGAAGGTTGGGTCGCGACAGGGGATGCTGGGTTTTTCGAAGAAAACTCTGGCCATTTACGTATAATCGATCGTGCCAAAGACGTGGGCCAAATGGCAAGCGGCAGTCTGTTTGCCCCTAAGTATGTTGAGAATAAGCTAAAGTTCTACCCCAACATTCTAGAAGCTGTGGTGTTTGGAAATGGGCGGGACATGTGTACCGCATTTATCAATATTGATCTGACGGCTGTTGGGAACTGGGCCGAACGAAACAACATTGCTTATGCTTCTTATCAGGAACTCGCGGGCCATCCTGAGGTCTATTCAACGATCCAAAGTCACGTCGAAGAGGTCAATAAATCTGTTGCCGAAGATCCGATGTTGTCTGGCTGTCAGATACATCGGTTTCTCATCTTACACAAAGAACTTGATGCAGATGATGGGGAAATGACACGGACAAGAAAAGTGCGCCGAAAAATCGTAGAGGAAAAATTCTCTGATCTATTGGTAGGGCTCTATGACGGTTCAAAAACCATCTACACAGAAACCGAAGTCACCTACGAAGATGGTCGCAAAGGCGCAATTTCTGCAACGCTTGAGTTGCGCGATGCAGCGGTGAAACAAGTTTCTCCTAAAATGGCAGCAGAATGATGAATGATATGACCCACGATGGATATGTCACCGAAGACGGCCGCCAAATTGGTGGGGTGATGATGGAAATGAAAAACATCACTTTGCGGTTTGGTGGTGTTGTAGCGATCAAAGATATTTCCTTTGATATTCGCGAAGGTGAAATTCGCGCGATTATTGGCCCAAACGGGGCAGGTAAATCGTCAATGCTGAATGTGATCAGTGGGTTTTACACCCCGTCTGAAGGCGAAGTTTGGTATCAAGGGGCAACTCGCCCGATGATGAAACCTTATGAAATCGCGCGCCAAGGCGTTGCGCGTACTTTCCAGAATATCGCGTTGTTCGAAGGGATGACCGTACTGGACAACGTTATGACGGGTCGGTTGACAAAGATGAAATCCGGACTGCTCAGCCAAGCGATGTGGTGGGGCAAAGCCCAAGCCGAAGAAATCGTTAATCGAGAGCAAGTCGAAAAGGTTATCGACTTTTTGGAAATTCAAAACATTAGAAAAACACCGGTAGGGCGTTTGCCGTATGGCCTAAAGAAACGTGTTGAATTGGCACGAGCTTTGGCGGCTGAACCGAAGCTTTTGTTGTTGGATGAACCCATGGCAGGAATGAATGTCGAGGAAAAAGAAGACATGTCGCGCTTCATCCTTGATGTGAATGATGAATTTGGCACCACCATCGCGCTGATCGAACACGACATGGGCGTTGTCATGGATCTTTCTGACCGTGTGGTTGTGATGGATTACGGCAAAAAAATTGGCGACGGCACACCGGAAGAGGTGCGCAACAACCAAGATGTAATTGATGCCTACCTTGGCGTAGCGCATTAAGCGGGGGAAAGAAATGGAATTCCTAAGTAAGATATTCGTCGATCCCTTCGTGGACATGGTCGCCTATCCAGATTTCTTTTTGCAGGTTTTGTGGGAAGGTTTGGTTTCTGGGATACTTTATTCTCTCATCGCGCTGGGCTTCGTTCTCATTTTCCGCTCAAGCCGGATTTTTAACTTCGCTCAAGGTATCATGGTTGTTTTCGCGGCCCTGACATTGGTCGGCTTACATGAAATGGGCGTTCCGGCATGGGTGTCCGTTGCATTGACGCTTGTCGTCATGTTTGGGCTCGCCTTTACAATCGAACGCGTGGTTTTGCGCCCGCTTGTGGGGCAGCCAGACATTATTCTGTTTATGGCAACGATCGGGATCACATTGTTTCTGATTGGGTTTGGTGAATTGATCTTTGGCGGCGAAACCAAGGTGATGATCACTGAGCAGCTGGGCATCCCCACCGGACGTATGCGCCTAGATGTGTTTGACGGCTATATCTCGCTCGAAGAAAAAGACCTTACTGCAGTCGCCGCAGCGGGCACTTTGGTGGTTGGACTTCTGATTTTCCTTAACAAAACTCGTATGGGCCGCGCTATTCGCGCCTTGGGCGATGACCACCAAGCAGCTTTGTCTGTTGGGATTTCATTGCAAACGATCTGGGTGTTGGTGTGGTTCGTTGCAGGCATTATCGCACTTGTAACCGGGATCGCATGGGGCGCACGGGCGAACGTGTCATTCGCACTTGAAATCATAGCTTATAAGGCGTTGCCAGTGCTGATGCTCGGCGGGTTGGAGTCTATTTCCGGTGCTATCATCGGCGGTCTCGCAATCGGCCTATTGGAAAAACTGTTTGAGCTTTACTGGGGCCAGCCTTTGCTGGGGGGTAACACTGAAACGTGGTTTGCCTACGTCCTTGCGCTCATTGTGCTGCTGTTCCGTCCTCAAGGCCTTTTTGGCGAAAAAATCATCGAACGGGTGTAAGAAATGCTTTATCGGACCGCAGGCCAATTCAAGACCTCGTACAAAAAAGATCAGGCGCTTTTCCCTGTTAGGCAAGATGCCACATTGCTGGCGCTTATCCTCGGGCTGGCATGGATTGTATTTCCCTTTATGGCGAGCGAATTCGCCTTTCAAACATTACTTATCCCAGTGCTTGTTTATTCGCTGGCGGCTCTTGGGTTGAATATTTTGACCGGTTTTGCGGGGCAACTTAGTCTTGGAACCGGTGCATTCATGGGGGTCGGGGCTTATGCCTGCTATAAGATGATCACCATCTTTCCTGAGATGAATTTGATCGTTGCGGTTTTGCTCTCAGGCTTCTTCTCTTCCATAGTTGGTGTTGCTTTTGGCTTGCCCTCACTGCGGATC
Organism: Cochlodiniinecator piscidefendens; assembly: GCF_011326755.1. Lineage (GTDB taxonomy): Bacteria > Pseudomonadota > Alphaproteobacteria > Rhodobacterales > Rhodobacteraceae > Cochlodiniinecator > Cochlodiniinecator piscidefendens. The sequence goes on from NZ_JAAOIE010000003.1 coordinate 160,105, forward strand.
AAAGGGTTCTACCTCGCGATCGCGACCTTAGCCGCACAGTTTTTCCTTGTTTGGATGTTTGAAAAGGTTGGCTGGCTTTATAATTATTCCAATACAGGCGCTATTCAGGTCCCAAATATCGATATGTTCGGGGTGGCTGTTGCGGGGCCTCTGGCATCATCCGTAACCAAATATTACTTTGTGCTGTTCATTGTCACAGTGGTTACGGTTGTAATGATCAACCTCACACGAGGCACACAAGGTCGTATTTGGAAAGCAACACGCGACATGGATATTGCGGCTGAGTTGATCGGCATCAACTTGCTAAAATCTAAACTCACAGCCTTTGCCGTATCGTCTTATGTCGTTGGAGTTTCAGGGGCGCTGTTTGTGTTCCTTTGGCGCGGGGCAGCTGAACCGAACCTCTTTGATATTTCGCTAAGCTTTCGTGTGTTGTTTATTGCGATCATTGGTGGGCTCGGCTCAATTATGGGTAATTTTTTGGGCGCGATCCTGATTGTGGCTCTACCTGTCGTACTCAATATTTTGCCGGAATTGTTTGGCATTGAGATCGCTTCAGCAACTGTAGAACATCTGAATATTATGATTATCGGATCGTTGATTATCTTTTTCTTAATCATTGAGCCGCACGGCTTAGCGCGCCTTTGGGCGCTGATCCGTGAGAAACTTATTATATGGCCGTTCCCGCATTAATGCGGGGCCGACCCAAGAGACAAAAAGCCAAAAGAAGAACGATTTCCATGGGAGGAAAAAGATGAATAAGTTTGTGAAAATTGCAGCAGCAACCGCGATAGCGATGTCTGGTGCAACCGCTGTTATGGCGCAGGACGAAGGATTGTATATCCCCAATCTTTCATATCGTACTGGCCCATTTGCCTCTACCGGTATTCCGCTTATGAATGGTCAGCGTGATTACGTTGCTATGCTGAACGCGCGTGATGGCGGGTTGAATGGTGTGCATCTCGAATTTGACGAATGCGAAACCGGCTATTCCACTGAAAAAGGCGTTGAATGCTATGAGGCGACCAAAGACCAAGCGATCGTAACGCAGCCTTGGTCAACCGGTATTACACTTCAGGTTCTGCCACGCACAAACGTGGACGAAATCCCAATCCTTGCGCCAGGGTACGGCTTTTCCGCCATGGGCGATGGCTCTGTTTTCCAGTGGGGCTTTAACATGCCTTCCTCTTACTGGGATGGCGCATCTATGATCTTGAATGAGATTTCAGGTGGGGATCTGTCATCACTTGCAGGTCAAAAAATTGCGTTCCTGCATCTGGATCACCCTTATGGTAAAGAGCCGCTTCCGTTCTTAGAAGCTATGGCCGAAGCAAACGGGTTTGAGCTTTTGCCAATCCCCGTGGGCCTGTCTGAAATGCAAAACCAAGCCTCGCAGTGGTTGCAAATCCGCCGTGAACGTCCCGACTACGTCGTGATGTGGGGTTGGGGCGCGATGAACGCGGGTGCGATTTCAGAAGCTGTTAAAACCGGCTACCCAATGGATCAATTTGTTGGCGTTTGGTGGTCTGGTCATGATGCTGATTTGGCTGCTGTTGGCGCTGATGGTACAGGGTACCGTTCAATCAGCTGGTCTGCTCCTCAGCCTGATGCACCTGTGATGGCAGCTGTGCGTGAACATGTGTTCGAAGCTGGCAACTCCTTGGCCTCGGAAGAAGAGCTAAACTCTGTTTTCTATCAGCGTGGTTTGGTTATTTCGATGATCCTGACCGAAGGTATTGCTGCAGCTCAGGACCATTTTGGGTCGGCTACAATTGACGCAGCGCAACTGCGTTGGGGTTTGGAAAACGTTAATATCACTGATGAACGTCTCGCTGAGTTGGGCATGTCCGGGATGGTCGCGCCATTCGCTACATCCTGTTCTGACCACACAGGTCATTCAGGTGGCTGGATGCTGCGTTGGGATGGTGATTCATTTGAAGTTGATTCTGATCACTTGTCTCCTGACAGCGAAACCATTCGTGCGCTTGAAGTGTCGGCAGCTGCTGAATACGCGGCGGCCAATGCACCTTGGCCCACAGCTTCCTGCGAATAATCGCGGATCGAAATGGGTTCCGGCAAGTGTTTTGCCGGAACCTTTACTGACTAATTCTATGGGACAATGACCATGTTCGACGCCGCCAAGACCGAAGAAACGCTTCTCGAGGTCAATAATATCGAGGTGATCTATAACCACGTGATCCTTGTTCTCAAAGGCGTGAGCCTCTCTGTCCCGAAAGGCGGGATTACCGCGTTATTGGGCGGGAACGGCGCGGGTAAAACCACGACACTTAAGGCGATTTCAAACCTTCTGCATTCAGAACGCGGTGAAGTAACCAAAGGTGCGATTTCTTACAAAGGCGCTGAGATTCAAGATTTGAATCCCGCTGAGTTGGTTCGCAAGGGCGTCATCCAAGTGATGGAAGGCCGCCACTGTTTTGAACACTTATCAATCGAGGACAACCTTCTGTCAGGTGCATATACCCGGCGCGATGGTAAGGGCGCGATCGAAGCCGATCTTGAGATGGTTTACAACTATTTCCCCCGTCTAAAAGAACGTCGCAAATCCCAAGCGGGATACACATCCGGAGGGGAGCAGCAAATGTGCGCAATTGGGCGGGCTTTGATGTCTCGACCGGAGTGCATTTTGCTCGATGAACCATCAATGGGTTTGGCACCGCAGTTGGTTGAGCAAATTTTTGAGATTGTAAAATCTGTGAACGAAGGGGAAGGCGTTACATTCCTTTTGGCTGAACAAAACACCAACGTCGCCCTACGGTTTGCGCATTACGGATACATTTTAGAATCTGGTCGTGTGGTGATGGATGGCCTTGCTGCTGATCTACGCGAAAACCCAGATGTAAAAGAGTTTTACCTTGGTATGTCAGATGACGGGCGCAAAAGCTTTCGTGATGTACGATCTTATCGCCGCCGCAAGCGGTGGTTGAGTTAAGGGTCGAGGAACTGATATGACCTATTTTGATACACTAGAATGCCGTTCGGCGGACGAACGCGAAGCATCCCAGTTGGAGGCGTTGCAAACACAAATTCGCCACGCTCGTGCTGTAGAAGGGGCTTGTCAGCTTCGAGGTCCGGATCTCTCGACACTATCTGACTTGGCGCAGTATCCGGTTCTTCGGAAATCAGACCTTAGTAAATGGCAGGCAGAAAATCCACCTTTCGGAGGCTTTGGAGTAAAGAAGCCGGCCCATATTTTTCAATCCCCAGGCCCGATTTATGAGCCGGGCGGTGTTAGTCACGATTGGTGGCGCATGGGGCGGTTTTTACATGCCTGTGGTATCGGCGAAGATGATATTGTGCAAAACTGTTTTGGCTACCATCTAACGCCAGCTGGAATGATCTTTGAAAATGGTGCTCGCGCTGTGGGTGCCTCGGTATTGCCCGCGGGTACTGGGCAAACTGAGCTACAAGTGCGCGCGGCCAAAGATATCGGAACCACGGCCTATGCCGGGACGCCAGATTATCTAAAGGTGATTTTGGATCATGCTGATTCCTCGGGAACCGAATTGAAGATAACTAAAGCTGCTGTTGGGGGCGGAGCGCTATTCCCATCACTGCGACAGGAATATGCAGATCGCGGGATTGCATGTCTTCAATGCTATGCGACGGCTGATCTGGGAAATATCGCATATGAGACATCGGCGATGGATGGGATGATTATTGATGAAGGTGTGATCGTTGAAATCGTAACGCCCGGTACTGGTATCCCGGTCCCGCCCGGTGAAGTTGGCGAAGTTGTGGTGACGACCCTGAATCCCGACTATCCGCTCATCCGATTTGCGACAGGTGATTTATCCGCAGTTTTACCGGGGCAAAGCGCTTGTGGACGTACGAACATGCGTATCAAGGGGTGGATGGGGCGTGCCGACCAAACAACCAAAATCAAAGGTATGTTTGTGAGGCCTGAACAGGTTGCCGATTTTGTTGCCCAAAATGGGCAGGTTCAAAAAGCACGTGTCATTGCACGACGTGAGGGCGAAATGGATATGATGACGGTGCAGGTCGAAGCGAGCGAGGCCAATACTGAAACGCTTGAGGCCAGTGTGGTGCAACTATTAAAGTTGAAGGGCAAGATTGAGTTTGTCGCTCCGGGTGGTTTGCCAAATGACGGGAAGGTCATCGACGATCAACGCACCTATGATTAATCCCCAAGTCCAGTGAGTGGGCGAACTTTATGCGCTGGTCTTTCGAGGCTGGCGCATTTTTTTGTCAAAATATTTTAATAGGCACAAAAAAACCGCCTCGAAAGGCGGCTTTTTCGTATTATGCTCTGACGCTAATTAGCCTTGACGGGCTTTAAAGCGAGGTTGTGTTTTGTTGATCACATAAACACGACCTTTACGGCGAACAACGCGGCAATCGCGATGACGGTTCTTGAGCGAACGGAGCGAGTTCCGGACTTTCATAGCCTTCTCCTCATGTCGCGGCGCGCGGGCGCCTGGGTTAACTTTATAGCCCCCTCATGGGGAAGTCAGATGGTGGGCGATACAAGGATCGAACTTGTGACCCCTTCGATGTCAACGAAGTGCTCTACCGCTGAGCTAATCGCCCAATCTGACCTACTTAGCCCTAAGTCCCTAATAAAAGGAACGCGGAAAGGGCCGCGTCTGTGAGGGGTTCTATAAAAGGAGTCGAAGAAGGGATCAAGGGCTTTTGACAGTTTCATTTTCGATTATAGTCAAGAAAAGCAATTGGTGAATGTTTATGCGCGCTTATGAGATTCTGGAACCTGCCAAAAGAACCACTTCAGTGGTGTTTGCATCGCCGCATAGTGGGCGCAACTACCCATGGACGTTCAAAAGGCGTTCAGTGTTGAATGAGCTGGCTTTGCGTTCTTCTGAAGATGCCTTTGTCGATTTGCTTTTTGATTCTGCGCCCAAATGCGGTGCTGTTTTTTTAACCGCGACTGCGCCTCGGGCATATTTGGATTTGAATCGCGCTGAAGAAGAACTTGATCCCGCATTGATCGAGGGCGCCTCTCGTAACATCATAAACCCGCGCATCGCTTCTGGGCTTGGTGTGATTCCCCGAGTTGTTGCAAACAGCCGCGCAATTTACCGGGGAAAGCTGTCGATGTCCGAAGTGAAGGACAGAATAGAAACAATCTGGCGACCCTATCACGCTGCATTAGAGGGCGTGTTGCAGGATAATTTGCGGCAATTTGGAAAAGCAATTTTGATTGATTGCCATTCAATGCCGCATGAGGCCATCAGTATGCGCAATAAATCCGTTCGTTACACGCCTGAGGTGGTGCTTGGTGATCGATATGGTGCGGCAGCGGGTGAGGAATTGATGGACCGGGTTGAACAAATTTTTCAACATGCCGGATTGCAGGTTGCGCGAAACACGCCTTTCGCTGGTGCTTATGTTAGCCAGCATTACGGGCGCCCTCACAAAAGGCAGCATGCAATTCAGATCGAAATTGATCGGGCTTTGTATCTGAATGAGGAAAAGATTGAACCGAACGAAAATTTTGGAGATTTCCGTCAATTGATGCGGCGTGTTACGGAAGAAATCGCTGAAATGGGCCGCGGGGCCAGCGTACCTTTGGCGGCAGAATAGCTATCGAAGTGATCTTCCTTTACTGATCGCGCCTTTGCCAAACTTCTGCCGAATAGAATCTGCTGCGCGTTCGACGTCTGCACGTTTCGCTGCATCTGGATCCAGTAGATCGCCGGAGCGGTCGGCATTGTCGGCGGGAATAAGGTCGCTTATTCCAACGCCGATCAAACGAAATGCACTGTCTTCGGATACTTGTTTCATGAGATCACGGGCGGTGCGATAAATTTTGTCAGTCATTTGCGTCGCGTCGCGCAGACTAATGCGCCGGGATAAGGCGGTAAAGTTGGCACGCTTTAGCTTTAACGTCACAACGCGTCCGGCAATGTCACGGGCCTTGGCCACATCCGAAACCTGTTCAGACAGTCGCCAGATGTACCCATCCAGAACAGCGCGATCTGTGATGTCGTCGGAAAAGGTGGTTTCTTTTGAGATGCTTTTTACAGGCGTGTTTGCAGAGACGCGTCTTTTATCTTGGCCACGTGCCAAATGCCAAAGCCGAAACCCCATCGGGCCAAATCGCGCGATCAGGTCGTCTTGATCCCATCGTAGCAAATCGGAAAACGTGCGTATGCCGGCTTTCTCCAAACTCTCTTGGGCTGCTGGGCCAATTCCCCAAATCAATCGCACGGGTTTGTTCTCTAGAAAATCGGCTGTGTCGTGTGCACCGATAATCGAAAAACCTCGCGGTTTATCAAGATCTGATGCGACTTTGGCGAGGAACTTATTGTGACTCAAGCCAATTGACCCGGTGATGCCTATTTCGTCTTTCATGCGTTTAACAAGCCGGGCCAACATAACAGCTGGCGGTGCACCGTGTAGTTTTTGGGTGCCGCCCAGATCCATAAACGCTTCATCAAGAGAGAGGGGTTCAACATCTGGGGTGAGTTCATCCATCATCGCCCGAACTTGCTTTGACACTTCAACATAGGCGCTCATGCGAGGGGGAAGAACGACGGCTTCGGGGCATTTCTTTAGGGCTTGAAACATAGGCATAGCTGACCGGACGCCTTTTAGGCGCGCAATATAGCAAGCAGTTGAAACCACCCCACGTTTACCACCGCCGATAATGAGGGGTTTGTCTTGCAGTTCAGGGTTGTCTCGTTTTTCAACCGAAGCATAAAAGGCGTCACAATCCATATGCGCGATAGTCAGCGACATCAGTTCCGGATGTGACAAAACACGCGGACTGCGGCAGTGCGGGCAACGCACGGCAGGCAAGGTTTCTTTAAGACAATCGCGGCATAGGCTTGGCATTGTGCTAAAATACGTTGCAACGTGCTAAGAGACAATCCATCAGGGGGATAGCAAGACCAGTTTTCAACTTGTGCGCCTTTAAAGGTCAAGCCATGAGGCCTAAATGAAGAGTATAAAACCAGAAAGTGATAATATGACTTTAGAACAATTGATTGATACCATCCTCAACGGGAATCTCGTCCTGTTGCTTTTGGCTGCTTTTATTATTATCAGCATCTTTCTCGGGGTGCGCATTGTGCCGCAATCCGAAAAGTTTGTGGTCGAACGCTTTGGCCGACTCCGTTCTGTTCTTGGGCCAGGGATCAACTTTGTGATCCCGTTTTTGGACCGCGTACGCCATAAAATTTCAGTACTTGAGCGCCAGCTGCCAACAGCGCATCAGGATGCAATCACCTCTGACAATGTTCTGGTTCAGGTTGAAACCAGTGTTTTCTACCGCATTATCGAGCCAGAAAAGACAGTTTACCGAATTCGCGATGTGGATGCCGCAATCGCCACAACTGTCGCAGGTATCGTGCGTTCAGGTATCGGTGAAATGGAACTGGATGAGGTTCAATCAAACCGCCAGCATCTGATTTCTCGGATCAAAACCCAAGTTGCTGACGCCGTGGATGATTGGGGAATCGAAGTTACACGTGCTGAAATTTTGGACGTTAATCTGGATCAGGCTACACGCGATGCAATGTTGCAGCAATTGAACGCTGAACGTGCCCGTCGCGCCCAAGTCACCGAAGCCGAAGGCACCAAACGCGCTGTTGAGCTAAACGCTGAAGCAGAGTTGTATGCAGCGGAACAATTGGCCAAAGCGCGACGCATCGGCGCTGACGCTGAGGCTTATGCAACGCAGGTTGTTGCGGCGGCTATTAAGGAAAATGGTATCGAAGCAGCACAGTATCAGGTTGCGCTTAAGCAAGTCGAAGCCCTGGTTGCTGTTGGGCAAGGTGAAGGTAAACAAACCGTATTGCTTCCGGCAAACGCTCTTGATGTATTTGGGGATGCGTTCAAAATGCTGAAGGGAGGAAAATAATGCTTTGGACTCTTTGGTGGGTTTGGGCGGCGGCGGCGCTCGTACTCGGAATACTTGAAATATTGATACCGGGAACAATCCTATTGGGATTTGCAATTGGGGCAGGGGTCGTGGCGATCCTGTTCGCGTTCGGAGTGCCTTTGACGCTTCCGGTTACACTGGTTGTTTTTGCTGTAGCCTCATTGATCGCGTGGATCATTGTCCGGCGTATTGTCGGGGTCAATCGAACTCAGGTCAAAGTTTGGGATACCGATATTAACGACTGATATGAAAATGGCGGGGAAGGCCCCGCCATTACATTGTTAGTGATTGGGTTGTGCTGCTTGCGGTGATTTCAGTTCAGCCAAAATTGCCTCAGCGGCGGTACGAGGGTTCTCTGCCTGCCATATAGGGCGGCCCACCACGATATGATCCACGCCATCACGGATAGCATTTGCGGGGGTTGCGACGCGTTTTTGATCGCCTAGATCAGCCCCAGCCGGGCGTACACCGGGGGTGACGATCAATTTTCCTTCGGCTTCAGGCAGAGCACGAATGAGAGCCGCCTCTTGCGGAGAGGCTATGACACCATCAGCGCCGGCGTGAAAGGCGTTGCCAGCGCGTTCTAGAACCAAATCTTTCACGGCCCCTTCTTTGATAAGAGCGCCATCCAGATCCGCACGTTCGAGTGATGTCAAAATAGTAACGGCTAGGATTTTCAGACCCTTATCGCCTTTGCCTTCTTGGGCGGCACGAACAACATAGGGGTCACCGTGCACGGTGAGAAAATCCAAATCAAACTGTGCCAACCCACGCACCGCATTTTCCACGGTTGCGCCGATGTCGAACAATTTCATATCGAGGAAAATTTTCTTACCTAGTTCAGCCTTAAGCTCATTTGCGAGCGCTAAGCCGCCGCCGGTCAACATCCCGAGGCCGATTTTATAAAATGAAACCGCATCCCCCAATTCTTGCGCGAGTTTCAGTCCAGCAATGGCATTGGGTACATCCATGGCGACGATCAAGCGGTCATCAGCAAGCGACATCAGCATATCCTTTGAAGTGGAGGTCGCTGCGGTTTAACGATGAATTGTAAAAAGGGCAAGTTGGCAGCGTTATGACGCCATGAGTTTTGAGGTAACAATCAGTGTTGTTTGCCCTGATCTATATTCCGGCATGCGCTGTAATTGGCGCAGACCTTCGGCCTCCAGCGCGTAATGATCGGCCTTAGGATCATTGGTGAGTGGAACATTGCACATAAACCCGGTTCTTGATCCGTCCGAAAAGCAAAAACACACGTGCCCGTGCAACCGAGACGGCAACGTTTGTGTGATTTCGATTTGGATAGTTTCAACGATATGCTGCATACTAAAACCTACTCATACTTGGTTATTGCTAATTTAGTGTGTCGTTCGGTTGTGTATCAGGGGGAAATTCACTGGAAATTTAGCATGGGCGGATTTTCACACAGTTAGGACTTGAACTCTTTCGCTAACCCACCAAATTATTGAGTAAGGTTTCCAATGCACTGTGCCTAAGATTGGGCAGTGACGACGGGAACGCTTTGATAGGAGAACGATGATGGACATGGAAAAGTTCACAGAGCGGTCGCGCGGCTTTTTGCAAGCGGCCCAAACCATTGCGCAGCGTGAAAACCACCAACGCCTCAGCCCTGAGCATCTGCTCAAAGCGTTGTTAGATGATGAGCAAGGACTTGCGAGCAACCTGATTAAACGGGCAGGGGGCGAGCCTGCGCGTGTGGTCGAGGCTACTGATCTCGCATTGAGCAAAATACCACAAGTGAGTGGGGATTCTGCGCAGATTTACTTGGATGGGCAAACCTCCAAAGTATTGGGTGAAGCAGAAAAACTGGCCAAAAAAGCTGGGGATAGCTTTGTTCCCGTTGAGCGGTTGTTGACTGCCCTTGCAGTGGTGAAATCCAAAGCAAAAGATGCCTTGGATGCTGGAGGGCTGAGTGCGCAAAAATTGAATGGTGCGATTAATGATATTCGTAAAGGGCGCACCGCCGATACCGCGAGTGCGGAAGAAGGCTATGACGCGTTGAAAAAATATGCGCGCGACCTGACGGAGGCCGCCGAAGAAGGCAAAATTGATCCGATTATTGGTCGCGACGAAGAAATTCGCCGTGCAATGCAGGTCTTGTCGCGCAGGACAAAAAATAATCCTGTTCTCATTGGTGAACCTGGCGTGGGTAAGACAGCGATCGCTGAGGGCTTGGCGCTGCGCATTGTGAACGGTGATGTGCCAGAATCTTTGCATAACAAAAAATTGCTTTCACTTGATATGGGCGCGCTTATTGCTGGCGCAAAATATCGCGGCGAGTTCGAAGAACGCCTGAAAGCTGTGCTGAACGAAGTGACCGCTGCTGCGGGTGAAATCGTTCTGTTTATAGACGAAATGCATACGCTTGTCGGGGCTGGCAAAGCAGATGGCGCGATGGATGCGTCAAACCTTCTGAAGCCTGCCCTTGCGCGGGGTGAATTGCATTGTGTTGGGGCTACAACGCTGGACGAATACCGTAAGCACGTTGAAAAAGACGCAGCTCTAGCGCGCCGTTTCCAACCGGTTGTGGTCGAAGAGCCGACAGTCGAAGATACGGTTTCCATCTTGCGTGGCATTAAAGAAAAATATGAACTTCACCATGGGGTGCGGATCAGCGACTCCGCCTTAGTGTCGGCTGCTACGCTAAGCCATCGTTATATTACGGATCGCTTTTTGCCAGATAAGGCTATTGACCTGATGGATGAGGCCGCGTCGCGTTTGCGCATGGAAGTCGACAGCAAACCAGAAGAGCTGGACGCTTTGGATCGTGATATTTTGCAAAAGCAGATCGAGGCCGAAGCGCTGCGGCTTGAGGATGACGATGCATCTAAAGACCGGTTGCAAAAACTTGAAAAGGATCTAGCCGAACTGATGGAGCGCTCGGCCGAAATGACGGCGCAGTGGCAGTCAGAACGCGACAAGCTTGCGAATGCGCGAGATGTAAAAGAAAAACTTGAACGTGCGCGCGCCGACCTCGATATCGCCAAACGCGAAGGTAATCTCGCACGTGCAGGGGAGTTGTCCTACGGCGTGATCCCTGAGCTGGAGAAACAACTGTCCGAAGCGGAAAAGATCGAAGATGCCAAAATGGTCTCTGAGGCTGTGCGTCCTGAGCAAATAGCTCAGGTGGTTGAGCGCTGGACTGGTATTCCGACCTCTCGGATGCTGGAGGGTGAACGCGAGAAGCTCTTGCGCATGGAAGACGAACTGGGCAAACGTGTTATAGGGCAGCAATCGCCGGTGCGTGCACTATCCAATGCTGTAAGACGCGCACGCGCTGGGCTGAACGACGAAAACCGTCCTTTGGGTAGTTTTTTATTCCTTGGGCCAACAGGCGTAGGGAAGACGGAGCTAACCAAAGCCGTTGCGGAGTTCCTGTTTGATGATGACGGCGCGATGGTGCGCATCGATATGTCTGAGTTCATGGAAAAGCATGCAGTGTCGCGATTGATTGGCGCGCCTCCGGGGTACGTTGGATATGACGAAGGCGGAGTTTTAACCGAGGCCGTGCGGCGTCGGCCCTATCAGGTTGTCTTATTCGATGAAGTCGAGAAAGCGCATCCTGATGTGTTCAATGTTTTGTTGCAGGTCTTGGATGATGGTCAGTTGACCGATGGTCAGGGGCGCACGGTAGATTTTAAACAAACGTTGATCATTCTGACGTCCAACTTGGGGGCGCAATCCTTAAGCCAATTGCCTGAGGGTGCAGATGTAGCTGATGCAAAACGCGATGTTATGGATGCTGTTCGTGCCCATTTCAGACCTGAGTTTCTGAACCGCTTGGATGAAACGATTATCTTTGATCGTCTCAGTCGTCCAGATATGGATGGCATCGTGACAATCCAGTTGAACCGTTTGGCGAAACGTTTGGCGGGGCGCAACATTGAGTTGCAACTAGATGAAAGCGCGATGACCTGGCTCGCGGATGAAGGATACGATCCGGTTTTTGGGGCGCGTCCACTGAAGCGCGTGATCCAGCGGGCTCTTCAAGATCGGCTTGCTGAAATGATCTTGTCTGGCGAAGTGATGGACGGGGATCTAATCCCCGTGCATGCGGGGGCCGACGGTTTGATCGTAGGGGATCGCGTTTCTGCCTCGGATCGCAAACCACCTGAAGAAGCGGTCATTCATTAAAGATAAAGGCCCGTCCAGATTGCTGGGCGGGCCTTTTGTGACTTAGACGCGGGCTGCTGAACGGTTCCGCTGCTTTAGCTTTATTCGCGCGATCAACAAGACACCGACAATGGCCAAATAAATCAACGGTTCGATCTGCCAGCCTTTGACAACCATGACATAGTGAATTGCCGCTGCCGGAGCCGCCAGATAAGTAAGCTTGTGTAGCTTACGCCAACTCATAGCGCCCATTTTTTTGACGGATGTATTGTTTGATGTCAAAGCCAAAGGTGCCATGATTAAAAAGCCAAACATACCAATTGTGATGTAGGGGCGTTTGAAAATATCGGTCAAAATTTCCCCCCATAGCAATTGGATATCAAGAACCAACCAAACCAATAAATGTGCCAGAACGTAAAAGAAGGCTAACACTCCAATAGCGCGGCGGAATTTCAAAAGGTTTATGCCTGTCCAATTGCGCAATGGGGTAATCACGATCCCGCCTACGATAAATTGCAGGCCAACTTTTCCGAACTCGTGTTCGAGAACTTTGACGGGATCGACACCTAATTGGTAGGTGAACAATTGAATAAGAAGCCAAACAAACGGGGCAAAACCCAGTAAATACACGACCCATACGGGTATGGCACGGCAAAGCCCGTTACATGTTTGGCTCACTTGTTGCATTTAGAAATTCTCCGACAGGTCCATGCCATCATACATGCTGGCGACATATTGTTCGTATCCGTTAAACATTTGGGTTGGTTGACGGGTCGCGAAAAAGCCACCGCCAATACGGCGCTCGCTTGCTTGGCTCCAGCGGGGGTGGCTGACTTCGGGGTTTACGTTGCTGTAGAACCCATATTCACGTGCATTTTGCATGTTCCAGCTGGTTTCTGGTTCTTCCTCAGTCAGGGAAATTTTAACAATGGATTTGATGGATTTAAATCCGTATTTCCAAGGCACAACCAAACGCATCGGAGCACCGTTCTGTTTTGGTAATTCTTCGCCATAAAGGCCCGTTGCCATGATGGTGAGTGGGTTCATCGCTTCGTCTAAACGCAGTCCCTCGCGGTATGGCCATTCCAAAATATCATAGTTTTGCCATAGCATTTCATCCGGACGTACCAAAGTTTCAAACGCTACATATTTCGCTGAGGATTGTACGCCCACACGTTCCAAAAGTTGGCGCAGTTCAAACCCATTCCATGGTACGACCATTGACCAAGCTTCTACGCAGCGGAAACGGTAGATACGTTCCTCGATTGTCACCTGAGATAAAATATCATTCAGGTCATACATGCCCGGATTATCAACCAACCCGTCGATTTCAACAGTCCACGGTGAGGTGGTCAACCGATATGCATGTTCGGCTGGTTCGTCTTTTCCCGTGCCGAATTCGTAAAAGTTGTTGTAGCTCGATATTTCCTCAAGCGTATTGGGTTCTTCATCCGTTGAGTATATGCTTGCAGGGGCGTTGGCTGATGCCATAGTCGCGCCTCCTATTGAGCCAATCCCCATGGCGGCGGCACCCTTCATCAATTGACGGCGATTCAAAAAATCTGCCTTCGGTGTGACATCGGCCCACGTGAGGTCTGGCTTAAAACGCATATCTCTTTCTCCTTTGTTGTGCTGATCCTGAATTAAGTCCTCAGTCTTTCCAAGCCAAACAAACTTATCTCACGAACTTGTGGGTTCTTGTAACGTGCATGTTCTGAAACTTTGGTTATTCACCTCATTTTTAAGCAGGTTTCTCGCGAACCTGTGATGGCAAGGCGTATTTTGGGGCTACCAAGACGTTTTGCTTCGGTTATGGTTTTGAGAGATTTAACAGGAGCATGTCATGCCGACCCAATTTCAAAAAGCTGAACAGTTTTCTGCACTTCATGTCAAAGGCAGTCCGGTCATTCTGTACAATATATGGGATGTTGGCAGTGCAAATGCGGTTATAAGCGCGGGTGCCAAAGCTTTGGCAACTGGCAGCATGCCTGTGGCGCTTGCCCATGGGTTTACGGATGGCGAAAAGATCCCGCTTTCTGCGGCTTTATCCAATGCGAAACGGATCGTCGATGCAACTGAATTGCCCGTCACCATGGATTTGGAGGGGGGATACGGCGTTGAACCCGAAAAAGTTGCTGATGCCGTGACGCAGGCTTTGGCGACAGGCGTTGTGGGGTTTAACTTTGAAGATCAAATCGTGGGTGGCGAAGGGCTACACCCGGTTAACCTTCAGGTCACGCGTATCCAAGCCGCACGAAGGGCGGCTGAGGCGGCAAATATTCCGGCGTTTATCAATGCGCGTACCGATATTTTTTTGAAGGAAAAGCCAGAGGACCACACAAGTTCGATGTTGGAAGAGGCAATCGTTCGGGCAAAAGCATTCGAAGATGCAGGGGCAAGCGGTTTCTTCGCCCCAGGCCTAAAGGACGAAGCTATGATTGAAAGGTTGTGTTCGGCAATCGAATTGCCGGTGAACATTATTGCGCTTCCGGGGGCGCCCGAAAACGCGCGCCTCGCTGAGTTAGGTGTTGCGCGTATCAGTTATGGTCCTGTTCCTTATCGCGGGATGATGGCTTGGCTTGAGCAACAAGCATCAAACGCCCTAAATAGCCTTTAATGATATTACAAACCAAGGCTCTTGCCTTGGTTTAATATTTCCCGCAAAAGCGCCTACAGGCGCGACCCACTTAGGGGCGCTGTGTTGACCTTTGTGAGGAACGAAAATGACGAAATTTTTTGCATTCTGTGTTTTACTGATGTCTTTGGCATCACCGGCTGTGGCGCATGTGTCCCCTGATCACAGCAATCCGTTTATGGTTGGTTTCACCCATCCATTGCTCGGGCCCGATCATGTGTTGGTGATGATAGCGGTTGGACTATGGGCTGCGATTCTGGGGCAAAAAGCACTTTGGGTGCTCCCAACGGTATTTGTTGTCGCAATGATCGGCGGTTTTCTTACATCGCTTGCGGGAATGCCATTACCCTTTGTAGAGCCAATTATCGTGCTTTCAATCATTGCCATTGGCGGAATTGTTGCTTTGTCAGTGAATGTATCGATTGAAACTGCTGGGTTTATTGTCGCTGCTATCGCAATCTTTCATGGGCATGCCCACGGTTCAGAAATTGGGTCCGCTGCGGTGCTTCCGTTTGGAGCAGGATTCGCTTTAGCAACGATGCTTTTGCATATTGCTGGTTTATGTTTTGCACTAGGATTATTTGCAGTCACGCGGATGCATCAAGGGATGGCAATTACACGCTTATTGGGTGGTGTTACCGCCGCTGTTGGGGTGTGGTTCGCCATGTAGCTAAGTCGCTGCATAATCGGATGTAAGCGCGAGTAAAATCAATTCAGCAGAGCTGGGAAGGTAACCAGCTCTTGCTAAAGCTTAGCTTATATTTTGAGGTGATTGATTTAACCAAATATCGAATATCAAAATTTTGGTTGAATGGTGGACAAGAAGCGCCAGGACTAGAACCACAAGACGGCCCGTCTGTACTGGAAGAATTAGAACGCTGGGAAGCGGTGTTAGCGGGCGATAAAACGATAGTGCGCTGCCTTCGTAAGTTGGTAAATGAAGATCATGATCCCCAGTTTTCTTCGCAACCATCTAAGATGCGGGGACCACGTCCATGAGCCGTCCTGCACCCTTTTCACTGCGATTGACTGAGGACGAACGTCAGCGTTTAGAAACACAGGCGGGTGGAATGCCCCTTGCGTCTTATATCAAATCAGTGGTTTTTGCGGAGGATGCACCGAAACATCGGGCGCGGCGCAGACCTCCGGTGGCCGAGCAACAATTGCTCGCGGAGGTGTTGGCGCGGTTGGGACAAACACAACATGCAAACAATCTCAATCAGATCGCGAAGCATCTCAATCAGGGCACGTTGATGATTGATCCGGAATTGGAAGTGGATCTGAACCGCGCCTTTGCAGAAATCGCTTGGATGCGGGTGACGTTGATGCAGGCGTTGGAGAAATTATCATGATCCTCAAGGGCTCTCAACGGGCTGGTGCACGGGATTTGTCGGATCACCTGATGAATGAGCGCGACAATGACCATGTGGAATTGCTCGATATGCGAGGCTTCATGGCGGATGATTTGCATGGCGCGTTGGATGAAGCGCATGCGATTTCCAAAGCGACCCAAGACCTCTGAGCTTGAGGCGTCTTAGGCTGTCAATGATCGTTCAAAACTGGCCCGGTATGTGCATTTAAAATTGACCCACCTTTTATGAGGCAAAGCCAGCAGGCGAGATACCCTCAAATAGCGAGCTCGTCTGCTGGCTTTGCTTGCGCTGCGGTTTATTGTTTCCGGGTCTTTTTGCTCTGAGCGAACCGATAGGACGTGTTTCCGGTTTCGATAATCGAGCAATGATGCGTGACACGATCCAAAAGCGCGGTTGGCATCTTTGCATCGCCAAAGACGGAGACCCATTCACCGAACTCCATGCAATTGATAACGGTGTCTGCGCGAGGATAGCTTGGTGCGTTGAGAAAATGGTGCTGCCAACCAAGTTGGCTGACAGCACCGTATGCATCGCAATTGCGATGCGGGGAGGAACTGTCAATTCAGTCTTCTTTGATCACGCCAGCGGCTTCGAAGCCGCCGTCAACAGCAAGGCTTACACCTGTAATGTATCCAGATTGTGGCAAGGCAAGATAGACAGCAGCAGCGGCCACTTCTTCGGGTGTCCCGTAACGATCCATGGGAATGCCCGCCAGATACGCCCGACGGGTTTCCTCATCATGCATCTTTTTGACTAGAGCTGTCTCAATGCCGCCCGGTGCAAGCGCGTTTACGGTCACTCCGCGCTTGGCCCATTCCATCGACATCACACGCATCATCGCCGCAACACCACCTTTTGATGCTCCATAGGCTGTTCGGCCTGTGCCGCCGCGGATACCGGCGATGGAGGACATGGCAACGATCCGGCCATAGCCGTTTTTAACCATCTCGCGCCCCGCCGCTTGCATTACTAGAAAGCTGCCGGTCAAATTGATACCAATAATCCGATCCCAGTTTTCTCGTGTTGTGTCGAGCGCATGCTGTTCCAGGCCAATTCCGGCAAAGTGCATCAGGATTTCTACAGATCCGAACGCTTCCAGAGTTTTGTTGACCAAAGCATTAACGCTGTCCGCATCTGCAACATTTGTCTCGACGAAAACTGCCTTTGTTCCAGCTTCGTTGATCGACTTGGCTACGGCGTTTCCTGCTTCTGCATTCAAGTCGGCAATCACGATATTGGCGCCGAGCTTCGACAACATCTCTACTGTCGCCAATCCGATACCACTTGCCCCGCCTGTGACAATTGCTGTGTGCCCTTTGAGTGTGAACATGAACCGCTCTCCTATTTAATGACGTTGAGTTCGCGACCTACTTTGGCAAACGCAGCAATTGCACGGTCTAGTTCTTCAATGCTGTGTGCTGCTGACATTTGAGTCCGAATACGATCTTGTTCCTGCGGTACAACCGGGAAGGAGAAGGCTGCGACGTAAACACCTTCTTCGCGCAGTAGCGCGGCAAAGTCCTGAGCCAGTTTTGGATCGCGTAGCATCAAAGGGATAATGGGATGCTCTCCGGGAAGTAGCTCAAACCCTAGCTTTGTCATTTCGGTGCGGAAGTGAGAGGTGTTGCGCCACAGAGTATCCCTCAGCTCCGACGAGTTGCTCAGCAGGTCGAGTACCTTGATACTAGTTTTGGTAATTACCGGCGCAAGCGTGTTGGAGAACAGGTAGGGGCGGGATCGCTGCCGCAACCAATCAACGATCTCTTGGCTGGCGGCAACGTAGCCACCTGACGCGCCGCCAAGCGCTTTGCCAAGGGTGCCTGTCAGAATATCTACACGGTCCATGACATCGCAATACTCGTGCGTACCGCGACCGTTTTCACCGATGAAACCGACAGCATGGCTGTCATCTACCATCACCATTGCATCATATTTTTCCGCCAGATCACAGACGCCGTTCAGATCCGCAATGTAACCATCCATGGAGAACACACCATCTGTCGCGATCAGGCGGTAGCGGCAGTCTTGGCTTGCCTGAAGCTGCTCTTCAAGATGAGCCAAATCACGGTTGCGATAGCGCATTCGCATCGCCTTGCAGAGCCGCACGCCGTCAATGATGGATGCGTGGTTCAAGGAATCCGAAATGATCGCATCCTCATGGGAGAGGAGGGTCTCAAAAAGGCCGGTGTTTGCGTCAAAGCAGCTTGGAAACAAGATAGTGTCGTCCATTCCAAGGAATGAGCTTAGCCGGTTTTCCAGTTCTTTATGCGGTGTCTGGGTTCCGCAGATGAAGCGAACAGAAGACATGCCAAACCCGAACGCACCGATTGCATCCTGAGCTGTCGTCACCAGTTCAGGGTGGTTTGACAAACCCAGATAGTTGTTTGCACAGAGGTTGATATAGTCTTTTCCGTTTTCCAGTTGCACCACTCCTTTTTGAGCGGATGCAATAGGTTGTTCAACTTTGAAGAGACCATCGGATTTCAAACCGTCTAGGCGTTCAGCGAGATCCCGTTTGAAACGTTGTGCAGCCAGTTTTTTGGACATGGTTGGTTTCCTTAGTAGCCCAACACATAGTTGGGGAGTGCAAGAGAAATTTCTGGAATGTAGGTCGTTAGGATCAGGGTTGGAATCCAGGCGAAGGCGATCATGATCAGTGTCGGTTTCATCATCGAACTGACGGATGTGCCGCCAACCCGTGCGCCTAGATATAAGAGCGGTGCGGTCGGAGGAGTGATGTTGCCCATGCCAAGGTTCACGCCGATAATTGCGGCAAACTGAACGGGATCAATTCCAAGATCTCGAACCATCGGTAGCATTAGCGGGGACGCCAATAGAACACCAGACACGTCATCCATAAGCATACCGATCATTACGAGAACGACGTTGATCATGAGCAGGATAACAATCGGATTTTCCGATATCGAGAAAATGAACTGCTGCGCCAGCCCCGGAATATCTTCGAACACTAGCAAGCGGCTTACGATCATGACCATGAAGAACATGACCATCACCGCACCGATGGTGGTGCCGGATTCGACTACGGCGTCTTTGAATGTATGCCAGTTCAAACCACGATAAACCCAAAACCCAATGGGGATAGAGTATAGAACACCGATAGCTGCCGCCTCTGTTGGCGTCATGACGCCGCCGTATATCCCACCGAGAATAATCACGGGCATCAGCAGGGCAGGTGTCGCGAAGAATGTGCGCTTACGCACTTCGACTACAAATGATTCTGGTGCTTCTTCTAATTCGATTTCCTTTCGGTTGCGCATCATGATGAAATTCACCAGGCACAGCAAACAAATCAGAATGATCCCCGGCACAACTGTAGCCAGAAAACACTTCAGCACAGACTGACGGGTTACCCACGCATAGATGATTTGAATCGAACTGGGCGGGATCAGCAGGCCGAGTGGCGCTGAGTGCGCGATCAAAGCTGCCGAAAATCCCTTAGGATAGTTCGCCCTGTGCAGACGCGGTAACATCACACCGCCAATACAGGTCAGTGTTGCCGCTGCTGAGCCCGAGATTGATCCGAATAGAGCGCTGGCCAAAACGGCTGCAGCGGAAAGTCCGCCCCGAATGCGGCCCAAAAACAAGGACGCGATTTCAACCAATGGCTCAGCCAGTTTGCCCCGGTTCATGATCGAACCGGACAGAATGAAAAGTGGAATCGCGAGAAGCACGATGTTGTTCATCCGCCAGTGACCGGATGAAATAAAGTTGGCGACATCAGTTTCGGCAACCCAGCCTAGATAAAGCAAAATTGCGCCAAATGCGAATGGCACCGGAAGTCCGATGACCAAAAGAATGCAAAGAAGCAGGAAGACAATAGCGAGAATCATATTAGTTCCCCTTCGCAGCGATATCTGATTTCATTTCACGAGCCTCGCGCAGATTTCTCACACCATTTACAAAGGCATGCAGCGCCATCAGGACGAATCCCATCACGATAAAGAACCGAGGTAGTGCCAGCGGAATTTTGTAGACGGGCGAAGTCGGAATGTTCGGCCAGCGTGCGAATTCGTTGATAAACATCTTAGAAGCGTACCAAGCGATCAGCGCCACAATCACCGCCTCAACAAGCTGAATAATGCCCTCGTATCTCTTCTTTGCCCGTTCGGTACGGATGTACTCCAGAAAAATGTCCGCCTTAATGTGCGTGTTTGTCCGTGAGGCAAGTGCTCCACCGATAAAATATAGGAGGAAGGCAACAGTCAGCACCCATTCCTCATAGGCGAAGAGGTCCGTTTCAAACACATATCTCATGAGCACCACCAGACAAAACACTGATGCCAGAAACAGGCAGCAGCAAAAGGCAATTGCCCGTTCTATTTTTCCTAGAATGTGCATTCTTTCTCCCCTTTATTCTTGGCGAAGCCCGCGTGCGGGCTTCGCCAAATGTCGAATCTGACGGTCAATTCAGATCTGACATAATTGCCTGAAGGATCTCACTTCCGAGATTTTCTTCTAAAACAGGCCAGACAGTCTCTCGAACATGTCCCGCAATTGAAGAAAGCTCTTCAGGTGAGATTTCGACCAATTCGACGCCAACTTCGCCTAACCGACCTAGATATTCCCTGTCGACGGTTTCGCTCAGCTCGAACGAGGCAGCGGATGCATCAGCGAAAGCTTCGGAGAGAACGGTCTGCTGCGCCTCTGAAAGCCCATCCCAAGTATTTTGGTTGATGTAGAAGGCCGTATTTTCGACGAAGGCGTTGTATGGAGTGAAATAGCTCACCGCATCGCCGAACACCGTATAGTTGGATTCGGCAGTTCCGCCGATAACACCCTCAATCACGCCTTGCTGGATGGCGGGGACAACATCCCCCCAATTCATCGTCGTGGTGTTGAAGCCCATCGCCTGTGCCGTCAGGCGGCCGACTTCAGCGCTCCACACACGAATGTTGAGATTTTTGTCACCTACTCCGCCGGCATCCTCAGGCGCGCTTGTAGAACCAACGCCAATGAAGCCTTCGGCATAGACACCCAGCAGCCTGAGACCCTGGGCGGCGATACGCTCTTCATAAATTTCGTAGAACGCCGAACCCTGCGAATAGACCTGTTCCATCTCAGCGTAGTTGCTGACCAGATATGGCAACGAGTTGATTTCCAAAATCGGGTCGTTGTGGCTGTAGATAAACGTGTGACCGATATCAATCACACCAGCAGCGGTGTCTTCGAAAACCACTTCGCCATTGCCAAGTTGGCCCGCAGGAAATAGCTGGATCTCAATACCTACGTCTGCGCTTTCGATCCGCTCAATAGTTTCCATCAGCACGCGCGTTGCATTGTGATCGATTGGATGCTGACCAGCGAGCCTGAGCCGTACTTCGTCAGCGAAGGCACTTGAAGCCCCGAATATAACAGCCGTAGCCATTGTGAATTTCAGAGTGGAAAAAAAGGTCATGAAGATCCTCCCATGTTGATTGAACAACCGCTTCTAAAGCGGCACTCAGGTTATCGAGGCTTTTCTGCGCCCCAGCAGTCCGACAGCGTGTAGCCCAGTGGGAACGGGTCGGTTGGATGGACGCCAAGCGTGTGGCGTCCATAAATCCAGCCACGGCCCGACACTGTCGGGCGGATGGCTTTGCGATCACCGCAAGTTGTCTCGTCTTTGATTTTGGCGATGAATTCGCCGTCGATAATCGATCGCGAAGACACTTCATCATTCAGCGAAATCTCTCCACGCTCCAGCATAACTGCAAGGCGTGCGGCAGTACCGGTTCCACATGGAGATCGATCTATGCGCCCGGGAAAAATGATCGTTGCATTGCGGATGCTGGTGCCTCGACCTGCTACAAACATTGGGTACTCAACCCGGTTAAAGCTGGGAATCTCGGGATGCTGCACCGATATCTGTTCTTGAGCTGCCGCGTTGATTTTCGCGCCGAGCTCGACCAAGTCTCGCGCTTCGTCCGGCTGGATGTTGTATCCAAGTTCCTCCGCGCGAACCAAAGCGAAGTAGCAACCGCCAAACGCAACATCGACGTTGATCACACCTAGGCCGGGAACTTCGAGAGGGTGATCCAGATGTTCGACAAAGCTGACAGGCATGTCGATCTGTACTCTTTCTACTTTTTTCCCGTTCCACTGTGCTGTGGCTTCGATCAGGCCGGCTGGGGTATCGAGTTTTACCAATGTCTCGGGCCCCTTGGGCTCTACGATCCCAGATTCCAGAAGGGCGGTAGTTACGCAGATCGTGTTGGAACCTGACATCGCGTGTGCGCCGTCGGCCTGCATAGGGAAAAATCCGATATCTGCACCTTTGCGGCAAGGCTGGGTGAGCAGATTGATTGTCATCTGAGACGCACCACGCGGTTCATACAGGCAAACCCGCATCAGACTGTCATCAACATCATTGATGTAGTTCATTTTGGCGACCATGGTGTCGCCGGGAATGTCTGGGGCACCACTTGTTATTACACGGCCAATTTCGCCTTCTGCATGCACACCCAGCAATTCAATTTCCTGGCCTAGCTCCATGTTCTGCCCTCAACTTGTTTCAACGCTTTCACCTGACGATTGAAGAAATCGAAGGAATAAACTTGTAAAAAACCCGCATAGTATTGTACAAAGTAAGCACATTGCATTTAGATCAGGGCGACCCCATGAATCGATTGCCAGAGTCGCCGGAGGTGAGTTTCGGGATAGCTATAACGCACACGTTCCCGATCTTGGCACTAAGTGGGTTTGTCGACACGCTCCGACATGCCGCTGATGACGACAATCAGAACCGGCAAATTTATTGCAGGTGGGAAATCTGTGGATCTGACGCTAACCCGGTGATGTCTAGTGCGGGGATAAACATTCACCCAGACGTGACCTTCGGAGAAATGGCCGCACCAGATTACTTTGTCATGATCGGCGGTTTGATGCCTCATATTGACCGGGTGCCAACTGCAACCCTGAGATACATGAGGAAGTACCATGCAGACGGTGGTACTGTGGTCGGGCTGTGTACAGGCTCCTTTATCCTTGCTCAGGCAGGATTGCTTACAGGTCGCAGAGCCGTAGTGCATCATAGGCATCGGCGTGACTTTGTCAGCCGGTACAAAAATATCCAAGTCAGCAGCCGTGATATTTTTGTTGAAGATGATCGTGTGATTACATGCCCTGGCGGTACTGCATCCATCGATCTGGCAATGACATTACTTTCGCGCAAACTTGGGCGTCAACGCGCCTTAAAAGGCTTGGTCGAAATGAGTGTTGACCGTTTTCGTGCTTCAACAGAGATGGCTTTGACACCCCTAACTAAGTTTGAAAATTGCAATGATAAACGTGTGGTCATGGCGATCGAAATCATGCGAGAAAATCTGAGCTTACCCATGAGTCTAAGAGAAATTTCTGAAGGAATTGGGATAAGCACTTCCCAACTTACACGCTTGTTTGTTCACCACACCAAGTTGACACCGGCAAAGTTCCGGCGTTCTCTGCAGCTCGAACATGCCCGGTGGATGTTACTGAACTCAAGCAAGAGTATGACGCAGATTGCTATGGACACCGGGTTTACAGATCATCCGCATTTCACAAAGGTCTTTCTCAAAGCGTACCACATGTCTCCCAAAACATATCAGAAGCAAAGACTGTCTAAGTCTGTTCTAGACGGTTAGGTGGTCCCATTGGCGCTGACGTCAGACACTACAAGTTGACCCCGCTTCTCGCAGGTCCTATCTCCCTTTCACTATTAAGGCTGCTCCCCCAACAAAAGATTGCAAGGACCCCGGTTGACATGAGAAATTTTTCCCCGCCCGTGGCTATTGGTTTGGTCGTTCTTTATACGCTGGTGATTGGCATTGGGATGTACCTAGCTTCCTCGGCCGGGCATAATTACGGGACACCAGAGCTTATGAAAACTCTCTGGTGGGTCGAGATCATTCTCACGACGATAGCCATCGGCGCAACTTGGCGCTATGCCAGTTGGAAACAGGTGGGGTTTGGAACGCTTGAAAAAAAGTACGGGTGGTGGCTAGCAATTCCGTTTGCGACTATTCTGTTCGGCTGGTCGTTAATAATTCCTCAACTTTCAAGTTTCAGTTCTGCACAGTGGCAACTATTTTTGTTGGTGGGATTCACTACCGCGCTAGTGGGTTTTTCTGAGGAATTGGTGTTTCGTGGCTTTGCGCTCCGTGCCTTTTTACAAAGGCACAAGCCCTGGGTGGCGTGTTTGGTCAGTGCGGGGTTGTTTTCGCTTCTGCATGCGGTGAACATTGCAGGGGGCCAGGGGATCGGAGCAACCTTCTTACAGTTGGTATTTACATTCATTTTCGGCTTGTTCACCGCGCCTTTGGCGCTCAGACTAAACAATCTCTGGCCGCTGATTGTTATGCATTGGCAGTGGGATTTTGTAGCGATTTCCGGCCAACTTGCAGAGGTTGATGAGTCATATACTGCGGTATTCGTCTTTTTCCTCATTCTTGCCAATGTTCCTCTATGGTGGCTTTTTTGCAAAAACCGGCTGTAGTGCGTTATCGGTTTGACACGATCTGGATCAAACCTATGTCGTTTAAGTCGTTGGCTTGTGATCGGTGGGTCAACCAAAAACTGACTCCTCGCAATCTCCACATTACAGTCAACTAGCGGCTTTCACATACGCCAACTCGGTGACATGCTAACATATACGTGGGAACGTTTGTGTTTTAGACATGATAATTTATGGGAATGGATTGACGACAATGGTTGCTTCAAATTCTGATCGGAGCCGACTTCAATGTGGAGACTGCGAGATGTGGTCGGAGGGCTCATTTTGCGGGAACTGTGGTCAAAAACTCGTCCTGTCCTACTCTATTGGCGATTTTGTGTTGGAGGCACTTCCTGCTTTGGTTCGTGGGGATCGACACTTCTTTCGTACTTACCGGCTACTTTGGTGTAATCCTGGCGCCCTGACAAAAAGGTACTACGCTGGACAGCGCACACGCTACTTGTCTCCGATCACGATGCTGCTGACGGCAGTTTTCCTTCTATTTATGTTGCCTCTCTTTGGTGGTTTGTCTTCTGAAGATGCGTTGGATCTACAGAGTGGGAATGTCAATCAACTCCAAACTATCGAACGGTTTGACGCCACCATGAGCGCGAAAATTTCCGATATTCGTCAGGCGACTGGAGAAAACAGAAGAGCGCTAATTGAAGATTTCAGTTTCCAACTGGCATTGAGGAATGTTGACGCACGTCTCTTGGGTCTTCCCATCATATCAACTGACGATTTTGCAGATTTCTGGGAAGAGCAACATAAGCCTGATGAAACCTGGCTGTCCCGACGCTTGCAAGAGGCGCGCTTGTCTTGGGCAACAGACCCTGAGGGAAAAATATTAGGTCTTCGAGGGAGCTTGCTGAAGTTCAGCTGGTTGCTGATCCCCATATCTTTGCCGATAATGTTATTGGTGTTACCCGGACGTAGTAGGGTTCGTTTTAAGCATACCGTTTTTGCGGGCTACTCACTCTCATTTATGTTGTCGCTTTTGGTGTTCGTAGCGGTCTTGGACCTTTTGGGAGTCACATCGGGAACCGTATTTCTAGGCATAATTGCCGTTGGACTAGTGCATCTTTTTTTTCAGATTCGAGGCTCATATGACTTGTCTTACTTAAAGGCCGTTTGCTACTTTCTTGTGGTTCTTCTAATATTGACGATCTCATTTGTCGGTTATCTTCTTTTGCTATTTTTATTGAGAATTATCTAGGTTCGTAAGACGAACAATTCGCGATTCAGATGTCGCTCACAAAGTCAGTTGGTGTCTCCGGCCGAGAGGGCCGCCTGCGCCAATGTTAGTAAGTTTCGTCACTGATACCGACGCCGCGACAGGCCGATGCAAAATCGTTTCCTCCCGACAGCTTTAGTTCAATCTTGGATTCGACCCAACAAAGGAACGCGAAGTCCCACAGTGATCTCGGTATTTGGTTGAACTTATAGAGTTTTCTTGTTTTTTGACCCTCCCGCTTTTGCACTGATTTTACGCGACCTTTTTCGGGCAGGGTTCCGAGGGTGTCGCGGAGCTTTTCTTCTGAGAAGTCGTATTGGGCGCGAAGAAGGCCATCTTTATCACGGCACGCGGTGCACGTGTACGGAGACGACAGCCCAATCAAGGAATTCGACATGCAAACACCGTGGCTGCAAACTGTCTACGGGTTCATAGGGCTGACAGACATGACATTCGTGCATGCAGATGGTTTGGATTTTGGCGGTCCTGACTATCGGGAACAGAGCCTGTCAGCCGCGAAAGCGCAACTGACCGAGATCGCACAAACATGGTGAACACACCACGCAAAGGGGCGGCGCGTGTCGCGGATGCTGCTCCTGACATTTTGGCAAGGCTGAATGCAGGGGAGATCGAGGCCGCGACACTCTCGGAAAATCTGGCAACAGGTTTTACCGCTCTTTTGGCTGCGACAATCTCGGAACTGGCAAAGTAAGCCCAGAAAATCGATCCAAGGCCGGGATCACCAAGCGTATGGCCCAGGTGGCGCGCATCTTGTCCGATGATGGCGAACAGGAGCGTTTGGCTTGGATATCGCAACACCTATCTGACCTCCTGCGCGGCTGGGGGGGCATAGGACACATCCGATCGATCCACCCACATTAGATCATTAGAAAGTTCTCGCGCATTGATTAGATGGTTGCTGCCCATATTCGGGAGCGCATCGGGCAACTATTTTCTGTTTTACGAAAAGTAATACTTTACATGCACTAATTACATGTTATGACGCACAAAAGATGTAAGAGGTGAATATGACTACCTTCGCTAGATTGCTCATGCTGCTATTTTGGGCGTTTTTTCAGTTTGCGATATGCCTGATGTGGGGGCTGACAGTGTTTGACGAACCGGGATTGGCATATGAGGTTTTCGAGTTACCTGCTGATCTGGCTGGGCCGCCGCAGGGAATCGCGCTGGTATGCATGGTTCTGATGACAGTCGTCATGGGGGTTTTAGGGTGGACTTTTCTCTGTATGAGCCGATTGCTTAAACCCCAACCCCAACGGCGCTTTGGTTATCTTGCCGAACATCTTCGCAGAGCATCTTTTGGATTGGCTGTTTTTTGGGTTGGCAGCAGCTTCATGTTTTGGGTAGTCCCTCGCCTTTTACTGTGGAACGTTTCTGACGGAAGTTTCCCAGTTATTGAATGGACGATTCTTGAGCCGGACTTAATCCTCTTGATATTTTCGATAGTTTTCCTGGCGTTATCAGCTTCACTTCGAAGTGCGCAGGAAATTGAAGATGACAACAAACGCATTGTATGAGGTGAGAATGCCAATAGAAGTTCGTGTGAAAATACTTCTGGCCGAACAGCGAAAAACTGCGCGGGAGTTGGCCGCTTACGTCGGGATTACGGAATCCAACCTTTCCCTTCTCAGCTCGGGCAAAGTGAACGGAATACGGTTCGCTACGCTGCAGGCAATCTGTGAGTTTCTTGACTGCCAACCAGGTGATTTGCTCGTGAGCAACAAAGGCAACTCTACTAATGAGGACGAAAATAAGTGAAAAAGGTAAGAATTATACGCGTACTGACTCCATTGATAGGCGTATCAGTGTTAGTGGCATGCGGCGCATCAGAAAGCGAATTGGAGGATGCGCGATACTTAAGCTGCTCTGAACTATCCAGAAAGATTGGACGGCTTGAGCAACAACAGTTTGACGCTGATTTGGATAGTCTCGCAGGGGCTTTTGGATCAGTTTTGGGAGATACAGAACGCGAACGCGAAGATGCCGAGCTTGACGAGGCGTTGGGCAGCATCGACGGCGCTCTGGTGGGGCGTACTTTAGAGCAATACAACGCAATCTACCGAGAAAAACGGTGCCGGTAAGGCGGCAACGTTCAATTTCCGTCTAATCGACATTCACACCCTCTCGGTGTGACGTGACCTGAGTCCACTACCGGTAAATCCTTGAAAGGAAACTCAATGTTTAAGAAGTCACTATCCTTCACTACTCTATTTGCAACACTTGCTATGGCCACGCAGGCATTGGCATTCGATCCTGCTATACTTGACGATCCCGGCTTCCAAAGCTGGTTTGATAATGTAGGCAATACAATTGATTCTCAGGAGAACTACCAACGGTTACCCATCAATACGGGCGAGCAGCGAGAGGAATTCCTGGCGGTAAGTAGTGCTGTCTATACTGGTGAAATGTCCCGCCAGCAGTTTATTGACGGTGTCAACCGATTTTATCCGGGATACGCGGAGACCGCAAACACACTCGCTGAAATCATGTTCTCGACTCGCTAAACAACGCCAATGATCAGACATTCTTCGCAAGAAGATGAAGGAGGTGGGGTGATGTTGCACCCCATTTCCAGATATCAACGATATGAAGCCAAACCCTCGGCTGGAAAGCGCAACAAATGACAAATTTCTTTCAACTACGAAATCCACTCATCTGCGTTCTGATTTACGTCACTTATCTGTCTGTTCCGCCGAACTCGGTGCCGCTACCAGATTTTTTGTTGGAAGTTGTAATGGTTGCACTAATGGTGTTTGTGTTGCGCGATAGCCTGTGGGAGAATTTCCAATATACCCGCACGATGTCGCTACTTCGCTTTCTTATGTTTTGCATTGGTGGATTTTTATTTACACAAATATTGTTTTTTTCCGGGGTGTCTCTATTTATTGCCATATCCGGATCCGAAACCTCTGATAATCAGGCAGCGGTTATGGAAACCATCGCCCAGAAAAATATTATAGCGACATTTCTAACAATTGCTGTTGTTGGTCCGGTTTTGGAAGAACTGGTATTCCGAAAATCAATCTTTGATATTGGAAACGTAATAAAAGTGCCGTTTGCTGTCACACTCCTGATTAGCGCGACTCTGTTTGGGTTGGTACATGTGATTTTCTCAGGTGATTGGCTGGGAAGTATCCCATACATCTTCATGGGCTTAGGTTTTGGGCTTGTTTATCATTTTTCAAGGTCATTCATTGTCGTGGCAATCGTGCATATGCTCAGCAATACACCTGCTTTCTTCACGTAAGCCGACTGCAATTCACCAGAACTGTTGCCAAAATTTGGGATACTTAACCAGTTTTGGCTTTAAGGCCCGATAGTAAAGTCTAACTCCAACCTGTCCACCTTTTTGGTGGTTGAATCCGCCCGGTTTCTAACTCGAGGATCGGGAAAAAGAATTTGCAGCACTACGACCAAGCCCAAATCGATCCAACCGCCACCATTCCCCGCCAAAATTGGCTCGGTGGGGAATGGCTCAATCTTCGCAGATCGATGGGAAAAACATAAGACAAGTCCTTAGTATCGATACTTCAAAAACCTTGAACGTCCGTTCTGAAGCAACGGCGAACTTTCTATGAAACCGGATAAGCCATATTCAGTGTTCTCACACCGCGCTCAATAACCTCATTGTCGCTAAGGCCAGCAAGCTGCAACGCGGGGGGACCGCCATTGAAGGCCATGATCACTGGAATGCCAAAATATTTGTACAGGTTTAGCCATCCGTTGAACTGCCCCTGGGGCAGGTCGTTTTCGGGGGTCATGATCCAGTTGACGTTCGGGTCCCAGAATGCCTCTTCATATTGCAAATAGACTTTGTCCAAAGTGCCCATGCCAAGCGCGTCAATCGCGTGTTGCTTTCTGGTGGGAAGCGCTGGTGCGAATTCTATACTTCCGGCCTTCAGCACACCCAATGGAACCGTGACCAATACTGCATCATAGGCTTCAGTACCCCTGGAGGACGTGACGCTGACCTGATCGTCGGTAAGTCTGATCGCCGTAACTGGAGCGTTCAATTGCAAATCATATTGCCCGGTCAATGCACCTAAGATGGGGGCGTATCCATTTGGAAAAATCACCTCTTCGCCATCATAATCATTGTTGCCTTGCTCCATCGCGGCTTCAACGTTGATCTGGCTCAGCGCCATTCCAGCATTATGTTGGACGTTGCCGACCTCTTCCAACCATTCCGGTGCATCACGAAAAGCGACTCCTCGACCATCCCGACCCCGAATGATCGTGGAATCATCTGTAGGTACGGCGCCCATATCTTGGCTCATGGCCAGCTCAACCAATGGATTGCCGTCAATCCCATGAATCCAGCTTGCGCCCAAGTCCAATGGGACACCCAGCACATCAACCGTCCAAAGACGCCCCCCTTTGCGATCTCTTGCCTCAAGTACGGTCACATCACGACCATTCTCGGTCAGCAGCTCTGCTGCTGCAAGGCCGCTGATGCCTGACCCGATCACCGCGAGTTTACGCGCATCGGTGTCATCCAAGATGGTCTCAGCGGCCGTTACCCCAGATTCGTAAGCTGCGTGAACGGTCCCATTGTATTCCGTGTTTGCGGCTTCGCCCGCAAAGAAGATCCGGTTCTCTACCGGCTCGGCCAATGCAACGCGATCTTCAATTGTCGACCCCTTCAGAAAGCCTGAATAGGACCCGAATGAATAAGGATCACGGCTCCAGTTTGTGCGCAGGTACCCCAAAGGCGCGCGCGGTTCTCCGGCAAGCGTCGGTGCAGGCAGAAATCCAGACATAAGAGCGGTTGCCCCCAGTCCCTTTAGTACAGTGCGACGTTTCATGCTTGTCTCCATGGTTCAAAAAAATCCGACGATATTGATCACGCGAACAGGTTCAGAACCTCTTTTCTTTGCCACCATGTAGCCCAATCCTAAAAAGTAAGCAAATGCTTATTTATTGACGATCTGGCTTTACTTAACTACTCAGGCACTATTTTCTACTCACTCAGTGGCCCCGATGAATACAACAACTTCTACTCCCCGCCGTCAGGCACGATCTGTCGCCCGAGAAACAAGCATTCTGGAGGCTTCACGGCGCATCCTGATCAGAGACGGGTTTGAGAAATTTTCGACAAATCACGTTGCAACTGAAGCTGGGTGCAACATTGGTACGGTCTATAAGTACTTTAAGGACAAGTCCGACATTATCACGCGGCTTTACGAAGAGTATCTCAAAGAGGCCACGGCATATGTAGAACGGGTGTTTTCGGTTATCCCGGATGACATTTCAGTCGAGGATTACTTTGTCCAGGTCTTTGCAGAAGGGCTCGCCGAATGCACAGAAGAAGATCACATTCTGACATCCGAATTGACCAAGGCATTTGTATTAAACAGGGAAATACAAAGAATTGACAAAGCGCATGATGACACCACAATCAACTTGATAGCACGGGCCATCAATGCTGACAGATCAAACGCGCCCATCCGTAAAGAGCAGATCGCCTACTGGTTCGATCTTGCAAACACGCTCCTGCAACTGGTCTGTGAGGCAGGAGCCAAAAATAGAGCTTTCTATGAAGAGCAAGCGGTTAGAACAATGAGGGCCACAGTGCTAAACAGTGTCTAAACGATGATAGCAGACATTTGTACGGATACGACGAAAGTTCACTAAATCCTGCAGTGCCGACATTGATGCATCATGCAGCAAACGGATCCTACCCTCTTAGCCTAGCCCAGAAATCTTTATAGGTCAGGTGGTGAACGGCATTGGCCTGTGTTTCGAGGCAACCTTCGCAGATTCCATTGACCCTTCGGAGAACACGCGCCCTTTTTGCCTGCCATCACAATCCGTAATCCATCCCCCTATCCCTCGTACGCTCGTTAGCTTTTTCCAGCTCCAACTCTTTCTGCCGCTCCACTTCCAACCGCAGTTCCCGGATATCATTGGCGCGGGTGTTAATCGGCCCAGACAGATCATTAATACTAACCCCATACTTCTCAGCGGCTTTTGCCATGGCGTCTAACGACCATTCACGCACCCTGCAGTATTTTGGGGTCTTAATCGTCGGTGTGCGGATGAAGGAGACTATTCGCTTATTCCATTTCAACGTCAGCTATCGATTACGTCTGACTAGCCGCTGAAACCAGTTCAATGAGTTCTTCTTACCCTCTTCAATTTAGTCTTTGCAAACTTGTGTTGCGCCCTTTGGAGGTCCTGCAAGCCCTTATCAGGCAACTTATTGCGTCGCAGAAAATTAAGCGCGTGACCTGATGCAGTATGCGCATTGTTGATTTGATCTCGTGGTGGCAACGACATGCAGGCTTCACGATCGGCGGCAATTGAAACGGCTGCCAACGCGCGGTCGTCTACCGAGAATTGGCCCCCGCTCGCAAAGACATCGGCGAAGATTTCGCCTTGCGTGGCTTTGTCATCTGTGAGGGTTGTGGTGCGCTGCTGCGATCCAGCTGGTCCAAAGGCAAGACGAAATACCATCCATACTATCTGTGCCAAACCAAAAGTTGCGCCAGCTACGGCAAGTCGATCCGCCGTGACAAGCTGGAAGGCGATGTCGGAGAATTGTTGCACAAGCTTGAGCCAAACCAGACATTGTTTGACATGGCTAAGGCGATGTTCCGAACGGCGTGGGACATCCGCAGTGCGCAAAATAAACAAGATAAGCAGACCATCCAAAAGCAAGTCACCGAGGTCGACAATCAGATCGACGCGTTGCTGGACAGAATCGTGGAAACAGAAAACGCCACGGTGATCAAAGCCTATGAGCAGAAGATCGATGGAATGGAAAAACAGAAGATCATTTTGCACGAAAAACAGGGAAAACAAGCCGCGCCACACCGCGACTTTGGTGACACGCTAGAACACCAAAATTATCCATGCCGTTCAGGGCTTTAGAGGGTGCTTCATATGTGCTGAAAACGAATGGTGGGTCGTGAGAGGCTCGAACTCCCGACATCTTCGGTGTAAACGAAGCGCTCTACCAACTGAGCTAACGACCCGGTAAGCGGGTATTTAGAGAAGACCCAAAGGGAGTGCAAGAGGGTTTTTCACAAAAACCTCCTTCAATCTAAAATCGTCTCGTGCTCGTCGGAAATATGGTAAATACAGCCCTGTCTATGGTCCAGTTGTGTTACCTGTTCATAAGATAGATTTCGCGCAATTCCACGCAAGACTGCCATAGTTGTTCCATGTGTAAATACGATGCTGGGTTGGTCCAAATTGGATAGGAACGCTTTGCAGCGATTATAGAGCGTTTCATACCCTTCGCCGCCGGGAGCCGCCATAAATAGATCAATTGTTGTTTGCGATGCATTAAATAGATCTGGCCACCCTTTTTCGATATCTCTCCGGGTAACACCTTCCCACTGGCCTGCTGAAATCTCCATAAGGTTCTTATCAAACTCTGGTGTGCGGTTGTGCATAGTCAGTGCAATAGTTGCTGTTTGCTGTACACGACCCAGCGGGCTGGCAACGATTTTTGCGTTTGGGAATTTTTTAAAGACGGGGCTTAGGAGCGATCCTTGGCGCGCGGCGTCCCTTTTACCTTGCTCAGTTAAGTCGGAGTTCATTTGCCCCTGAAAACGGCCTTCGGCATTCCAAATTGTTTGTCCGTGACGAAGCATAAAGAGTTCAGGCAATTGCATGAAAAATCCACATGTAAAAAGAGTTAAGCGTTCGCAATCAGTAGCGGGGCTAAGATTACAGTGCAAGCAAAG
Organism: Cochlodiniinecator piscidefendens; assembly: GCF_011326755.1. Classification (GTDB taxonomy): domain Bacteria; phylum Pseudomonadota; class Alphaproteobacteria; order Rhodobacterales; family Rhodobacteraceae; genus Cochlodiniinecator; species Cochlodiniinecator piscidefendens. Next base: position 193,545 of record NZ_JAAOIE010000003.1, read on the forward strand.
GGCGTAAGAGACCTATCCTTTTGCGCGCGCGTCCTATTCGGCGGTGACCACATCTCAACTATTTTTCAGTCTACTGTATCTTTGTATTTCACAATTAGGGCGCGTTATGAAAGTCCGGCACGAAACTCCCCATCCTGATCTATCATGGCAGGTACACGCAGGCATGTTTTTTGAAACGCCTATGGGTGAGGTGTTGAAAATTGAAAAATGGTCCTTGGCTGGCTTTGAGTGGCCTGTAGATGGACCTGAATGCCCAGCAGCAGGCACGTTATCGGTTCCCTTTCAAGGTGTTGATGTACGCTTTCCTATTCGTATTGAAAGAGATGAAGCTGGAAATGGCGTTCTTTTTAAAGACCTGAGCGGTCGCCAACGTGAAACACTGCATTTGTTCTATCGTTCCATTTTATCTGGGCGGATGGCCAGCAGCGAGGACATGATTACAAGTCTCGATACCCCAATAGATCTTGTGCCAATGGGAGAAACTGAAACAGAACAGAAAGCCGGGGATATTGGGGCTGGCAGACGCGTTGGTCGACTATTGTGGAATATTGTGTTTTATCTCATTTTTGCTGGGGTGGTCTTGGGATTTATTGGTGGTCAAATCATCGATAGATTGACCTATTTACATGCCGAAAGCAGTCATGTGGTTGCACCCATTGAATACTACCGTAGCCCGGTCGCAGCTTATGTAGATGAAATATTGGTCGAAGTCGGCGATTCTGTATCGCAAGGGCAAACCTTGATCGAGATGAGCACTCCTGAAATGGATAGTGACATCGAAGCGATCCGTGTGGCACGTGATGCGGCTGAACGCCGACTTGAAGACGCGGAGCGCCGGTATGCACAACGTATCAATAGGTATGACGCTGAACACCAGTCATTTGTGCCGCGTTTGAATGCATTGGAATTGAGGCTCCAACGCTTAATAGCAGTTCGTTCAGTTTATGATTTTTTTGCCGGGCGTGACCTGCGGACAATCTATATAGCACAAGCTGCCATTGCTGGGCTGGAGCGCCAAATTACAACACGATTGGCGCCCCTGCAGACGGATATCGATGAACAAGCTTTGCGTGTGCGGGACCGACTGCAAGAGCTGTCGCGCTTGCGCCGAGATTTGGGAAATCGCAAGGACGCAGCAGATGCACTGAATATTGTGGCTATGCATGATGGTATCGTCGAAGAGGTATTTGTTTATCCGAACCAATTTATTGCCCGTGGTGGGGACGCTTTAGTCCTAGAGGAAGCTGAACCACGCGTTGCGGTGGGGTGGATGCCCGCGAGCGCTGTGGACGTATTATTTGTTGGCCAACAGGCGGACGTAAATCTGAATTCTGGGGGCGAATTGATCCGTCTGGGCGCGCATATTTCTCAAATTTCAGCAGGGGGCGATCCCCTTCGTGCAGAAGAGTATGGCGTAATTATTTCGTTTGAATTGGATGAAATTTCACCTGAGGATATTCGTAGCCTTCTGCGACCGAATGCTCCGTTAAACATCAAAATCCACCGTCGTTGGGCTCCGCTGGAATGGTGGGAGGGTCTATGGGGGAAACATGAAGACTCCACAAACTGAATATGAGTTTGATAAAGATCTGGCTGTTCGGTTGCGTCAATTTCGGATGCCTGCAAAAGCTGGATTAGCTAAATGGGGCGCGCAACAAGTTCTCATATTGGTGACATGCTTCGTTTGTTTGCTTTGGCTTATGCTTTATTTGCCGAACCGATTTATTTCACCGTCTGCGCTTCACATCACCCTGGTGCTCGGGAGCATTGGAATTTGGCGCTTTGGTTGGTGGTTTACCCATGCAGTACGCGCGTCTGTTTACAAACGATTTATCTGGCCAAAGAAGCGGTCAAAGGCGAATGAGGTTTGGGTGCAGGGGTGGCGACCAAAGCGTTTGCACATCCAAATGACGACGTATTTTGAAGAGCCAGCAATCACGAAACGCGTCATAGGGTCGATTTTAAGTCAAATCCGCAGAGAGCAAATTCCGACGACAATCTATATTGGCACAGGAAGTTCCTTTGATGAGCAGATTATTCGCCAATTTGTTGACGTCTATGCCAATGATATACCTGATGACCTCGCGGAATTGGTTTTTATTCGTCAAAATCAACCAGGCAAGCGCATGGCTATTGGTCTCATTCTGCGGGCGATAAATCGAGCAATGCCAAATAGCGATGATTTGGTCATATTTATGGACGGCGACGCATTATATGGCGATGACGTTTTGGAAAAGACTTTACCGATGTTCGGGGCTGACCCTGATCTTCAGGCGCTGACGACCAATGAAGAGGTCATCTGCTATGGCCCGAAGTGGATCGAAAGTTGGCTTAATATGCGATTTGCTCAGAGACGTTTGGCCATGCAAAGCCACGCGGTCAGCGGCAAGGTGTTGACCTTGACAGGGCGCATGAGCGTTTTTCGCGCTCATCATATTCTGTCCGAGCGCTTTATTCGAACAATTGAGGCAGATCATTTGGATCATTGGCTTTGGGGGCGGTTTCGTTTCCTTTCTGGTGACGATAAATCGACGTGGTATCACTTACTCACCTGCCGTGCAAAAATGACATATGTGCCCGACGCAACCGTTTACACCATCGAGGTTATCGAAGGAAACGGTATGGGACGGATGGTTCAGAACTTCCGTCGTTGGTCGGGAAATATGTTACGCAATGGTAGCCGCGCGATTGCGTTGGGGCCGCGCGTTGTTTCGCCATTTATCTGGTGGTGTATTGTCGATCAACGTATTGCGATGTGGACAATGATGGTGAGTCCAGCTTTAGCTTTATTAGGGTCTATTGTTGCTCCTGGATATATTTGGAATTGTCTCATTTGGGTGCTCATGTCGCGTATTGTATTGTGCCTGTTCTTGTTTAACTACAGCCGCACAGTGGATATGAGTTGGCCCTTTGTCCTTTACCTAAATCAAGTGATCAACGCTTCGGTTAAAATCTATATGATATTCCATCTTTCCAAGCAGAAATGGTCAAACCGGGGCAATCAAAGTGCCGGGGGGGAAAAGGGCGTAATGCCTATGCTGAAAAATGGATTTGCTAAGCTACAATTAGCTACAGCGGTTGCTGGCTTTTTGGCAGGTGTTTCAATTTATATTGGATTGCTGCCGTTCCCGAATTGGTACTGACCACACGCGCATTGTGGGTTCGAAAGTATAGTTTGAGTAACCTAATTCTTTGTCGACTATCCGAGGGGGGCTGAGACTCTGTGCAGTGGAGATGACATGTTATATCCATCTGATATTGAAAGGTATAATTATGGAACTGCATCCGTTTGAAACTGCCGAAGCTACCGTTGTTCCCGCGCCAACTCCGGAAAAGTTAGCATCAATTAGCATTGTGGGGTTGGGGTATGTAGGGGCAGTTTCTACGGCATGTCTCGCGCATTTAGGGCATCAAGTGATTGGTGTCGATATGGATCAAGATAAGGTCGAAAGCGTAGGGCGTGGCGAAAGCCCAATTCACGAGAAAGACTTAGAACTTTATTTGCGCGAAGGGGTCGATCGGGGGTTAATTTCGACAACCGATGATTTGGCCGCAGCGGTGCGCGAAACGGATGTTACTTTCATTTCAGTTGGAACACCCACCGCAGCTGATGGCGGATGCGATTACAGCTATATTGAGCAGGCCGCTCGGTCCATGGGAGTTGGCCTAGCGCAGAAAAAAGGTTTTCACGTTTTTGCTATGCGTTGCTCTATTCCGCCTGGAACCACGATGAAGGTCATGGCCCCAATTCTTGAAAAGATTTCGGGGAAAACTGTTGGGCGTGATTTTGGTATTTGCTTTAACCCTGAATTCCTGCGCGAAGGTGTTGCAATTGCGGATTTCCATACTCCGCCGAAAACGGTAATTGGGACCACAGATTTGCGTAGTGCAAATATAATGCGCCAGATATATGCCCCCGTTGACCCAGAGCCGATTTTGGTTGGGATCGAGGCGGCAGAAATGGTCAAGTACGTCGACAACGTTTGGCATGCCACAAAGGTTTGTTTTGCCAATGAGGTCGGCCGTCTGTGCAAGCCCTTTGATGTTGATAGTCACGTTGTCATGGATGTGTTTACTCAGGACACCAAATTGAACCTATCCTCGTATTACCTGAAGCCAGGATTTGCGTATGGAGGGTCTTGCCTGCCTAAAGAAGTGCGGGCTGTGCAGCACATGGCTGAATCTGCAGGGGTTGAATTACCAATGATGGCAAATTTAGACATCTCAAACAAAACCCATATTGAAGAGGCCTATCATATGGTTAAGGCGACCGGGGCAAAACGTATCGGTGTTTTAGGAATCGCGTTTAAGGCGGGTACAGACGATTTGCGTGAAAGCCCAATATTGGAGGTCATGGCGGCCCTCAAAGAAGAAGGTCATGAAATTGTTGCTCATGATGATGCGATTACCGTGGATACTGCTCTGGACGCTCAATTAGGCTATGTGAAACATGCAAGCGGAGGATTACGTGATCTTGTTGATGACCTTCCTCAGATGTTGCGTGGCAGTGCTGAGGACGTCATGAAAGAAGCTGACGTGATTATAGTTGCCCACAAAAACGCTACTTACCGTCGTCTGGTACGGAACGCTCCGCACAAAAATATAGTAGATCTCGTGCGTCTATTCGATGCGCCGCCAACGGTTGCAACCTACAGCGGGATTGCTTGGTAAGTTAGAAGGTAGAAGGTAGAAGGTAGAAGGTAGATACATAGAAATTGCAATTTTACGGTGTTGGAGTAACTATTGCGATGTACCAAGGGCGGGGAACTGCCCTTGGTTCTTTTATGTGTGGATTGCTATATTTGTTAAAGGATCAAAGCTTGCTGTCATCCCCCCGGTTACCCATTCGTACTTACAGCGGCAAGTTAGCGGATCGGTCGCGTTGGTGGGCATTTAAGCCACGTGTTGGGGATATCGTTGTCTCGACCCCGCCTAAATCTGGAACAACTTGGACACAAGGTATTTTGGCTCTGGTTATTTCGGGCGATCCTTTGGTCGATGCAGATGTCGCCCGCAAATCGCCGTGGTTGGATATATCGGTACCTGATGGGGATGCGTTGCTTCAAGGGCTAGAGGCGCAGCAGCATCGGCGTCATATCAAAACGCATACGCCTTTGGACGGTATTCCGATTTGGAAAGAGTTAAAATACATCTCCGTTTACCGGCATCCGATTGATGTGCATTTCTCATTTCGTAAACATGTCGTAAATATGAAAGAGGATGTTCTGAGAGAGTGTTTTCCAGACTCGATATCAGAAGGGTTTCGTATTTTTCTTGAGGGGGAGCATCAAGATGGCGCGAGCCTTAGTTCCATCGTTGACCATTACAAAAGTGCGATAAAACTTGAAACGAACACGAATTTATTACTCCTTCATTATGCAGATATGTTGGAGGATTTATCCGGGGCGTTTCAAAAAATTGCGATGCATGTAGGAATACAACATTCAGAGGCCGTGGAAAAATCGCTTATTCAGGCTGCGACTTTTTCAAATATGAAAGCCAATGCTGATCGGTTTGCCGTTTCTGCAAAACAAGGGTTTTGGAAAGAAGACACTTCTTTTTTCGATAGCGCGACTTCTAACAAATGGCATGGGCAACTGGCCCAAGCTGACTTAGCGGCGTATGATGACCGTATGTCAGAATTATTAAGCGTTGATGAGCGCCGTTGGCTCGAGTGGGGAACGGCAGCTTAACAACGCCTGTGGTCCATGAACTAAAAAAGCCCAGCTTCTTTCGCGGTCATTGCAGCTTGTGTGCGGTTCTTTGCATCCAATTTACGGCACAATGTCCGCACATGAAGCTTGATCGTTACCTCTTGCAAATCAAGTTCTCGGGCGATTTCTTTGTTAGAAAGGCCACGGCACAGGCCCGAGAGAACCTCGTTTTCGCGCTGACTTAGTTTTTGGGCGAGTGGGTGCTCTTGCTTTGAGTTATCTTCCTGCATGAATGCGACGGGCACATAAGTTTCACCCGAAACCATAAAGCGCACTGCGTTTACCAAAGATTTAGCCCCCATCGTTTTGGGTAAGAAACCGATAGCGCCTGCATCGATTGCTTCTTGTGCAATGGTGTTTGGTGCACTGCCTGATAGGATTGCTACGCCGCCCGCTTCATTTAAAGCCCGCGCCTTGCCCAGTCCGTCCAACCCATTCATGCCGGGCATATTGTAGTCGAGCAAAACCAAGTCGAAGGGGCCATTTGTTTTAATTTGATGAAGCGCGGTATCGAGGTCGTTTACCGACGTAACAACTGCGCCACCCTCGCGTTCGAGGTAGGCCGAAATCGTTTCTCGTACCATGTCATGATCGTCTGCGAGAAGAATTTGCATTTGTATACTCTGAAAAAAACTCTGTCTGTCTTTTGATCCTACACCTTTAAAGGTTGCAATTCCATCAACCTGTTTCTGGGTTGTTTTAATTTTCGCAGACATGCCAATCACCTTTCAAAATGTTTCTCCAGCTATCCTAACGGAGGAATTTAGCGATAATGAGTGGCGCATGCGTTGCGGAAAACACGCATTCGATAGGGAATACTAACCTAAAGGATAGTTCGATGACCCAACGCACAGATGCGCGATAATCAATCTTGTGACACTGTGGCCTTATGACATCTCAGGAATTTGGAGAAAAGTGATGTGGAACGGCTTATTTGTTGCGGCGTTTATATGCAGTTTTGCTCTGCCCCAAGAGGTGCAGGCCGAAAATTTACAGATACCGGGTGGAGAACCTGTATTGACGGTTTCCGGGGAAATTGGCGTGATTAATGTTGGTGACGAAGCAGTGTTTGATCTGGCGATGCTACAGGAACTTTCTTCCACAGAAATAACAACGACGACAATTTGGACTGATGGGTTGCAAGTCTTTGAGGGCGTTCTGCTGCATGATCTATTAGGTGCGTTGGATGTCGAGATGGGTACAATTCGGGCCACTGCAATCAATGACTATGCTGTTGAGATACCCTTCGAAGATGCTGTCGAAGGTGGGCCCATCGTTGCCTATCTGCGCAATGGAGCCCCTATGATGGTACGTGATAAAGGTCCTTTGTGGATTATTTACCCTTATGACAGCAAACCGGAGTATAATTCCGAAGAAATTTATTCACGTAGTATTTGGCAGCTCGATCGGATCGAAATAGTGCACTAAGTTGCGGGCCAAGTGTTTGAGATGGTAAAGCGAAAGTGTATGCGCAGAAGTGATAAGATTAAAGCCTGCCTATTGGTGCTTGTGTTGCTGCTGTGCATGTTTCAAATTTCCATTTTGGGCCGAGATGTAGCCGAAAAGCTCACGACCTTATCCACGGCAAAGAACGATAACCTGCAATGGAATATTTCTCAGGTTGAAGTTGAGTTTCTTCAACTGATTGTTGCGGTTGATCAGGCTAAGCACGAAGGCGTTTCGGAGAGGCTAGAAAACGTAAGACGTCGTTTTGATGTTTTTTACAGCCGCATTAGTACGCTCAAGGAAAGCCGATTGTTTGTCGATTTGCGTGGGGTGGCTGTATTTCAGATGCATCTTGCACAGATCGATGTGTTCTTGAGCGAGAGTGCCGCTTTCATTGATGGGCGAGACGACGCCTTAGTGGATTATCTGCCGCAATTGGCGCACGACGCAAATGACTTGCAGGCCGACGTTCGGCGCTTGGCTCTTGGAGGTATCAATTTTTTTGCTCGATCTGCTGATCAACAACGTAATGCTATTTCTCAAACATTGGGCCAATTGGGGCTTGCTACACTGGCGTTGGTTGTCGCTCTGATTGTTGTGTTGCTGTCGCTCACCCGATTGTACCGAGCGAGCCAAAAAGCATCCACTGAAAATGAGATAACGCGCGCCCGCCAAGAGGCCATGGTGACATCTTCTTTGGATGCAATCCTTATGACGGATACAGCGGGCCGTATCCTAGAATACAACGGCGCGGCCGAAGCCGTATTCGGCTATCAACGCGATGAGGCCATTGGGCACAATATGGCGGATCTGATCGTCCCTGAGCATCTACGCGAGGCACACACCAAGGGAATGGCGCGGTATTTAGAAACGGGACAGCCCAAAGTAATAGGCCAAGGGCAGGTGCAGCTAGAAGCGTTACGCAAATCAGGTGAGATTTTCCCTGTTGAGTTGTCGATATCGGTGACAAAAAATCAAAGCAAAGAAGTTTTTGTTTCGTTTCTCAGGGATATATCTGAGCGGCTGGAGGCCGAAACTCAATTACGTCAAGCACGTGATGAAGCCAGAGCAGGAGAAACTGCTAAAGCTAATCTTTTAACTGTCATGAGCCACGAAATGCGTACGCCCCTGAATGGCGTGTTGGGAACGCTTGAATTGTTCAAAAAAACAAACCCCTCTCCAGAGCAAATTCGCTATCTCGATGCTATACGTATTTCTGGAGATGTATTGTTGAGGCATGTAAATGATGTGCTTGAACTTTCTCGGCTAGATGCACAGGCTATTCCAATTGCCAGCAAGGCGATTTCGTTGATCGACTTCATGGAGGCTGTCATTGAAGGCCAAAAAGCGAATGCCCAAATGAGAGGTAATCAGCTTGAGCTGTCGCTTTCACAAAATATCCCTGATTATGTTCTCGGGGATGAGCATCGGATTCAACAATGCCTTTTGAATTTGCTGGGGAATGCAATAAAATTTACCAGCAACGGGCACATTAGTGTTGAAGTGGAACCGCTCAATTCTGGCCAAGAGATTGAATTCAGGGTTATTGATGATGGCGCGGGCATTGCCGAAGACGCGTTGGACCGGATATTTGATGAATTTGTCACGCTGGATGCGTCTTACAGCCGTCAATCCGAGGGAACGGGGCTTGGTCTTGCGATCACCAGGCGGTTGATTGCGTCGATGGGTGGGGAAATTGGTGCCGAAAGCGAGCCAAATGAAGGGAGTCTATTTTGGTTCCGATTGCCGCTAAGGGCAATCAGCGGTGATACCAATTTAAGTGGAGCATCACCACGATTGGATTTGCCCGAAGACATCAGTGTACTGAAGATTTTGATCGTTGAAGACAATGAAATAAACCGACTGGTTTTGCGAGAGTTGTTGCAAAACGCAGGCCATGTTGTTTTTGAAGCAGAGGATGGAGAAGCCGGCGTTCGCGCTGCGACAGAAGATGAGTTTGATGTCATTTTGATGGACATCAGTATGCCGGGTATGGACGGCATTCAAGCAACGCAGGTTATTCGCAATATGAATGGGCCTTCGTCCGACGTGCCCATCGTGGCCGTGACAGCGCATGCCGCGCTGGATGATCACCAACATATTTCTGAGGCGGGTTTTAACGATATTATCACGAAGCCTATTTCGGAATCCGAGCTGCTTAATTGTTTGACTAAACTATTTAGCGAGGATGCACCTCTCGACAATACCGAAACGACTGGAGCGCCGCTTATAGAATGCGTTGGATATCTCGGAGTGGATAAGTGCCGAGAGTTTTTATTGGAATTCAAAAAAGAGGTCGAAAATCTGTGTGGAACGCTGTCATCTGCTAAAAGGCTCTCGGAAAAAGTAAGAGGAGAAGCCCATAGGCTCGCGGGATCTGCTGCGGTGTTTGGGTTTAGCCATTTACGTAAACAGTTATTAGCAGTCGAAACCGTTAATGCAGATATTTGGCAACGTGATAACTCTGAGCTGTTGATGGAACTGGCTCTGACATGGGGGCAATCCAGCGAAGAAATAGATCGTTTCTTCGCTGAACATCCAGTGGAGTCTAACTCCCCATAATGCGCTTTTTACGTTCTTTCATGACTTCATTCATTTCTGGTGTGCCATCGTGAAAAGAGCCAAAGAGTTTGTCCCAAGGAATTTCCAAAGAGCCATAATTGCATTCAAAATACCGATGGTGCATTTGATGGTGAAATGTGCCCAATTTTAGCCGATCTTTGTCTTTAATAACCAATCCTTCGAAGCCAGTATGTGTCGTTATCGCGGTCAAAGCGTAATATTGTAAATGGTACAGGATATGGATCGGATGTGCCGCGACGACAAAGTGAATCAGAACCGTACCAAAATAAATTAGGTGCTCGACCGGATGCATCGCCATTCCAGACCAGGGACCAACATTAATGTTGCGGTGATGCAGCGCGTGAAAGCGTTTGTAGAAAAACGGAACGTGGAGCAGACGGTGAATCCAGTAAAAATAGAAACTTTCCCACAGCGGGATAAGTAAAAACATGGCGACAAACCACACGGGATGTGCTGCCCAAGTGAGCATCGGTGCATATCCGTTTGCTAAGGCCCAAAACATCAATGCCTCATAAGCTGTCCAAATGGTGACTCCGCTTGCGAGAGACCAAAACATGTTATCGCGGACTTGCCCGCTGAACGTAAACTGACGACCGTTTAGCATAAGTGGGCGCGGGTCATATTTCAGAACATCGTCCTGTTTTTTCCAGATATAGAAATAGCTGTGAAGGACGCTGGCAACGACTGAGAGTAAAATCAGGTTGCGGATATACATTTCTGCAACCCACCCAATCGCGAAGGTGCGGCTTTCTTCTAGAGGGGGCTGTACCCAGTAATAGGACGCGAGCGCGATACCTACGATTAGTAGGCGTTCAGAAATCAGAAACCAAGAATTCCAAATCCAGCTTAACATTTCAAGCGGGCGCAGAGGCCATCGAAAAAAGGGAGAAACCTGAAGTGGAACGTCGGGTGTGTGGTTCCATCCTTTTAGTTTTGAAGTGGTCATAGCGCGTCCTCATTGAAATGTTGAACAACCTTGCGCAATTTTCTTTCATATGAAAAACAGAAAATTGTGACATATAACATCGTAAAATTAGGGGAATAGGTTTGGCGGTCACTTTAAAATCTATGCGCTACTTCGTTACGTCAGTGCGGCATGGAAATATTTCAAAGGCGGCTAAAGAATTACGGATTGCGGCATCAGCGGTTTCAGCTTCGATTGACCAACTCGAGTCTCAATTGCAGTTGGCACTTATCACCCGGCACAGGTCACGTGGTATTGCGCCAACGAAGGCTGGGCGCGTCATGCTGCGAAAATTTGAAACTCTGCTGGAAGAGTACGACGCGATTATGTCAGAGGGTGCGGAGTTAAAGGATGCTTTAAAGGGGGACATTCGTATAGGATATTACGCGCCTGTGGCTCCTGCTTTTTTACCTGAAATTTTTAGAACGATGCAACAGGAGCAAAGCGAACTGACGTTCTATCTTGAAGAATGCGATAACGATCATGCACAGGATGGGTTTTTGGCTGGCGCTTTTGATGTCATTTTGTTCGTGGCTGATGAGGCTTTGCCGCAGATCGAATTTGATGTTTTGACTAAGGCTCCGGCTTATTGCCTTTTACCAGCTGCTCATCGGCTTGCCCAAAATGGTTCAGTGCGATTGGATGATTTGAAAGATGAAAACTTTGTACTTTTGAATCGGCCCGTAGCGAAAGAATATTACAGCCGGCTATTTGAAGCGATTGGGGCGCAGCCGAATATTGCGGCTTATGCTAATTCAACGGAAATGGTGCGTAGCTTGGTTGGCGCGGGGTATGGGTGCGCTATTCTGAATATGAGGCCCGTTACCGACCTTTGTTATGGGGGGAATGAGCTTCGCGCTGTGCCAATTGACGATGATATCACATCGCTAACCTTGGCTGTGGGGTACAATAAAACTGGGCCCCGGCGTGCGGTGCGAAAATTCGTTGAGGAATGTAAAAGCTATTTTTCCACTGGATCGGCACAAAAATTGATTGTACGGCGCGATCAATAGGGCGCAATTGAGGCATTCAAATGTGTATCTTCTGCTTCGTGTGGTAAAAAAGCACTAGCCCCTCGTGACGAATTAACATAGTTTTTGCCTTACTTGGCGGGGGCTGAATTTAGGAACTTTACGATGCTTCGATCCGTTCTCGCTGCGGTGGTCTTATGCGCGACAGCCATAACATCCACCGCCCATGCCACTGACCGCCAAACACTTGGGTATGGTCGGCTGTTTACCAATGACTTTCTTGGCGATGGCGAAGATCGGTGGCGTACTGGGTCGTATTCAGTAAGTAAAATTCGGGGATTGTCCTGGGACGGTGAACGCCCTGAGGCGTTTGGGGAACTCTTAGAGTTTCGTGTGCGTAGCGATATTTTTGCTCCAGAAAGCCTAACTGCACCTGCTGCCGGGGACCGGCAATATGCTGGGGCGCTTTCGTTTGGTGTGCATACCTATTTCGCCCGTGGTGGCGTCGATTTTAGCGTCGGCGGCGATATCATCGTCACAGGCGAGCAAAACGGGTTAAGCCGTTTTCAAACTGAAATTCATGAGATTTTAGGCGCTGCGGAACCCGTAGCTGCGAACAATCAGATTGGAAATGGCATATACGGTGCGCTCACCTTTGAGATGTCGCGTGAGTTGGAAATTTCAGATCGCTTATCCTTTCGTCCCTTCATTGAGGCATTGGTCGGACCAGAAGATCTGGTGCGTGTCGGTGGGGACTTTCTGTTTGGACGTGTGGGACAAAATGATCTGATGCTACGTGACGTGGCAACGGGCCAATTGTATCGCGGTACTCGAGGCGACGATATTGGGCTGAGTTTTGCATTTGGAGCTGACATCGCTTTTGTCGAAGATTCCGTCTATTTGCCGTCAGCAGGTGGTTATGAACTGACAGACAGCCGAAGCCGCGCACGCCTTGGTATGCATTGGCAAGGTCACAGGGCAGCTGTGTTTTACGGGATGACTTATCTGACCGAAGAGTTCGTGGGTCAAAACGAAGGACAGTTGCTTGGATCGGTGCAGTTAAACCTCCGTTTCTAAATTCGAACAAATCCCCCCTTTTCAGGATGATTCGTTGCTGCTATCCTGCCGTTAATAAAAATAAAATCGGCAGGAAATACAGGTATGGAAACGGGCTTTCGTGGCACGTTTGTCATCTCCTGGCATCAGACGGATGTTGAAGGTCAAAAGGCCACAACATTGGATTGCTTGGACGTCGGCGCCACTTGGCGCTGGAGCGGTAAAGCCGTTCGTGTGGACGGCCCAGACAATATCCTCAGTCTTGGTGGCGCAGAAGGGGCAGTAGATCTGAGAAAGCGGGCGGCGCGTACTGTGCGTCGACTGGTAGGGGTGGCGCTTGACACCTCACGTCTTTCGGATCGCGTGGAATTTGAAGACGACCTAGAACCCGAACGTGGGTTTGTGGTTACGGATGGACGGCGCACTTATACGGTGACGTTGATTGATGTTGCAGGCAGTGCAGCACCTCTTTTGATGATTATGGATGACCTTCCCCCGACGGACACGGATCTTTGGATCGTGCACGCGGCGATGGGGAATCAAAAATCATTTCCGGGTGATGTGGCGACAGGCGGGGTGATTTGTTTTACCCATGGCACCAAATTGCTAACGCCAGATGGGCCAAAGCGCGTCGAAGATTTGAATGAAGGCGATAAGCTTTGCACCAAAGATAGCGGTGCGCAGGAAATCCGCTGGTCGGGTCATCGGCGTATGACCGGTGCACGCCTTTATGCGATGCCGCATTTGCGGCCTATTCGCTTGCGTGCAGGGGCTTTGGGTAATGGTGAACCAGACGAAGATTTGCTTGTATCGCCGGAACATCGCGTATTGCTACATGGCGCTGAGGCACAAATGTTGTTCAATACGCCTGAGGTATTGGTTGCTGCAAAAGATTTAATCAATGATCACACGGTCATGGTGGATCGGTCCGTGCGCGAGGTTACGTATCACCACTTGCTGTTGGATCGTCATGAAATTGTATGGGCGAACGGAGTGGAAACCGAAAGCTTCCATCCTGCGAATGCTTCGCTTCAATCAATTGAAAAAGATCAGCGTGATAGATTGCTAAACCACCTGCCTGGCGTTGAGGCCAATCCTCATAGTTATGGGGACTATGCCCGTCGCAATCTTTCGCAATCAGATGTCCATATTCTGCTGCATCGCGTCGCCTAATGTTGCGCTGTTGACTCTGATGCCAGTCGGGCCTAAAAGCCGCCTGTTCCCGGTCCTTGTGGCCGGGGCATCTATTTGGTGTTTGTGGACCTCGTAAGAGGATACCTGTCGCCCACTGTCGCTGATGACATGGGAAAGGAAAGCATCTTTCTTTACTTGAAAGGATCCAGTCGTGACCAAACGCACGTCTGCCAAATACAAAATCGACCGCCGTATGGGTGAAAACATCTGGGGTCGTCCAAAATCACCAGTAAACCGTCGTGAATATGGCCCTGGCCAACACGGTCAGCGTCGCAAGGGCAAATTGTCTGACTTCGGTCTTCAGTTGCGCGCGAAGCAGAAGCTGAAAGGTTACTATGGCGATTTGACTGAAAAGCAATTCCGCCGCATCTTTGGCGAAGCTGAACGTGTACGTGGCGATACAGGTGAAAACCTGATCGGTCTGCTCGAGCGTCGCTTGGACTCTGTTGTGTACCGTGCGAAATTCGTTGCAACCATCTTTGCTGCACGTCAATTCGTAAACCACGGTCACGTGACTGTTAACGGTCAACGCGTTAACATTCCTTCTTACCGTGTAAAAGAAGGCGACGTCATTGAAGTTCGCGAAAAATCAAAGCAGCTTGCTGTTGTGATTGAAGCGAGCCAATTGGCTGAGCGCGATGTGCCTGACTACGTCGAGGCTGACCATTCCAAAATGACTGCAACATTCGTGCGTACACCGGGTCTTTCCGATGTGCCATATGCTGTTGTTATGGAACCAAACCTCGTCATCGAATATTACGCTCAGAACTAATCTAAGCGTCTTAATTGATCGAAAGGCCGCCCTTTGGGGCGGTTTTTTGCGTTCTGGGGTGATATCAGGCGATATGATTTGGCAACAGGTCTGCGTGGATTGGGGGATGTCGTTTTTGTATATGGCGTTTCGCTGGGGGGGCCGATAGAACACACCTAATCAGGAGTGATCTTATGTCGACAGATATTCAGCCCCAGCCCGGTATCACGGACATTGCTTTGTATGAAGGCGGTGCGGCCTCGCTTGATGGGGTAAAGGACGTTGTGAAACTGTCCTCAAATGAAAACCCGTTTGGCCCCTCGGAAAAAGCGGTGGAAGTCTATTCAAAATCCAGCCGCGCGTTACATCGCTATCCATCGACAGATCACAAAAACCTACGTGAGGCGATTGCAAAGGTTCACGGGTTAAACGCGGATCGTGTCATTTGTGGTGTTGGTTCGGACGAAGTGATTGCGTTCCTCTGTCAGGCTTATGCCGGGCCGGGGGATGAGGTTATCCATACGGAACATGGTTTTGCGATGTATCGTATTTCGTCGCTTGCGGCGGGTGCAACACCCATTGAGGTGAAAGAACGTGAACGTATTACCGACGTTGACGCGATTTTGGACGCTTGCAATGAGAAAACCAAACTTGTCTTTATCGCAAACCCAAACAACCCAACAGGGACGATGATCGGTGGGAGTGAAATTGCGCGTCTGGCCGCAGGTCTGCCAAAGCAAACATTGCTTGTGTTAGATGGGGCCTATGCTGAGTATGTAGAGGCCTTCGATGGCGGTGCAAATTTGGTGGACAGTCGCGAAAACGTTGTCATGACACGCACGTTTTCCAAACTCTACGGGCTTGGTGGGTTGCGTGTTGGTTGGGGGTACGGCCCAAAGCATGTGATTGACGTGTTGAACCGTATTCGCGGCCCTTTCAATCTGAGCCAAGCGCAGATGGAAACAGCAGAGGCCGCGGTTAAAGATCGAGAGCACGCGGTGCGCTGTCGCGAAGAAAATACACGTTTGCGGGCTTGGTTGGCAGAAGCATTGGCCGAAATTGGTGTGCCGTCTGATACATCATGTGCAAACTTTATTCTGGCACGCTTTGCGACCCCGGAAGAGGCAAACACCTGTGATGACTATTTAAAGACCCAAGGTCTTATTGTGCGTCGTGTCGCTGGGTATAATTTACCGCATTGTTTGCGCATTACAGTTGGTGATGAAGCAAGTTGCCGTCGCGTTGCGCATGCCGTCCGCCAATTCAAAGAGGGTAAAGCATGACCATAGTCTATGATCGGGTTGCCCTGATCGGGCTAGGATTGATTGCGTCATCGATGCACTGGGCGATCAAACGCGCAGGACTTGCTGGTGAAGTGACAGGTTATGCGCGTTCTAGCGAAACACGTGATACCGCACGCGAAATTGGCTTGTGCGATCGTGTTTGTGAAAGCGCTATTGAGGCTGTCAAAGATGCTGATTTGGTCGTGTTGTGCGTACCCGTCGGTGCAATGGAAGCTGTCGCAAAAGAGATTGCGCCGTATTTAAAAACGGGCGCAACTGTGACTGATGTGGGGTCTGTGAAAAAGGCCGTTATAGATGCTGTAGCGCCGCATATTCCTGCAGACGTGCATTTTATCCCATCACACCCATTGGCAGGTACAGAACACTCTGGTCCACGTTCTGGATTTGCCGAGCTATACGACAACCGTTGGTGGTTGATTGTGCCCGCTGAAGGGGCCGATGTTGCAGCCGTGGCCAAGCTTCGTGCGCTATGCGAAGGAATGGGTGCCAACGTTGATGAAATGAACGCCGAGCATCATGATTTGGTTCTGGCGGTTACATCGCATACGCCGCATTTGATCGCCTATACCATGGTCGGTGTTGCGGATGATTTACGTCGCGTTTCTGAAAGCGAAGTGATCAAGTATTCGGCGTCTGGTTTTCGGGACTTTACTAGGATTGCGGCTTCTGATCCGACGATGTGGCGCGATGTGTTTTTGAACAATAAAGAAGCAACCTTGGAAATCCTCGGTCGTTTTACCGAAGAGCTTTTTGCGCTCCAGCGCGCTATTCGAACGGGTGATGGGGAACATCTGCACGACTATTTCACCCACACACGCGCGATCCGTCGGGGCATTATTGAGGCAGGACAAGATACGGATGCGCCGAATTTTGGTCGTGCGCCTGGGCCTGTCAAAGGCGAAAGCTAATGCATAAATGGATGCAGTCCATAGTTGTTGGCGGTGCCCTGAGTGTCATGCTCACAACCCCGCTGTACGCTTATGCGCCTGAAATTTCTTTGCGTCCGTTGCCGCGTCCGCAATCCACATCGGGTGAGGGAACTGGCCTGTCAGGTCCGCCGTCTGATATTGGCGCTGTCATTCTCAATCCTTCTGTTCCAGGTGTTGTACGTTCTTTGATACCGAACCCGCGTCCTAGAAATTTTGGACGTCTCGTTGAACGCGCACAGCGGCGGGCTGATCGGCTTGAACGCCGTCAATCTCGCGAAGCAGAACGTACACGTGCATCCTACACTCAAAGTGGTTCTGTGTGTGGTGATCCGCGTATCCGAGGCGAAGAAATTGCACCAATCGCAGGGCGACTTCAGGGGTGTGGGTTGAGTAACCCCGTCCGGGTAACGGAAATTGATGGAGTGACTCTAAGTCAAGCTGCGACGATTAACTGCGAAACTGCCGAGGCATTGCGCGACTGGATTATTGACGGTGTTCGTCCGGCTGTTGGTTCGCAAGGCGGCGGCGTGAGTTCGTTGCGTATTGTTGCCCATTATGCGTGTCGAACACGTAACAATCGGGCCGGGGCGCGTATTTCTGAACATGGGCGCGGGCGTGCTGTTGATGTAGCCGCAATTAACTTGGTGGATGGTTCTGCACTTAGGGTGCTCACGGGATGGCGCGACCGAAGTCAACGTCGGGCATTGCGCGCTATGCATGCAGCAGCCTGCGGCCCTTTTGGGACGGTGCTTGGCCCCGATTCAGATCGACATCATCAGGATCATTTCCATTTTGATACCGCTTCTTATCGTAGCGGGCCATATTGTCGTTAGGTGTTAAAACCTCGGGGCGCTCCCTAAGTCAAACGGACCAAACGCAATGCGGCCATTTTGAAAGAGCAATGGCAGTTCGAGAATATCGTTCTCATTTTCAAGAGCAGCAAAGGCACCTTCCCATCCGGGTTGGACGACGCCGGTATGCACCAATCCGGCAAAGGCAGCCCGCCACTGTTCGATTTCCGCGGTAAGTGTTCCGGCCCCATAACCATTGATGTCGCGTGTCAGCATACCTGTCAAAGTCATGGACGCGGGGCCCCACTGGATGCGCGCAGTATTGATGGAAACTTCGGTGAGTTCCGGTAAGGCATTCGCTAAGGCGATTTGGCTGTTGAACTGCGCCGTTAGGCCAAGCGTGGCTGTTACATTGTTGCCAAGGGGGGGGAGGCTTTCTGGTAGGCTGAGATTGGGCAGTTGGACAGAAAGGTCATAGGCGTTTGCTTGCCCGGGTGTTTGGCGCAAAGCCACAGCTGCATTTTGAACTTGGATTGGTTCTTGTTCTAATGACGCGATGGTCAACCCTTCTGCGGCCCATTGGAACCGATCAATTACGAGATGAGTGCTCGGTTCCAAAATCAGGCTGGCGCGCATGTCTTCACTGTTTACAGCCAGCGCGGTGCCATCGACGATGATGCTTTGTGTGCTGGGCCAAACCGCGATGATGTGATTAGGCTTATAGGATAGCGCAAATATCTGGAAGAACGGAGCGCGCCATTCGAATTGGTCATTGGCAATGCGGACGTCTTCGATTGTTGTGTCAAATCGGTTGGGTATGCCCTGCGTGCGAAGCTCGGAATACTCCGCCACGACGCCGTTCGAAGCTGCGTCTTCGAACCATTGTTTAAATCCACGTTCAATGGCCGTTGATCCGACAAACCAATATCCGGTCCAGCCGACGGTGAACACAATCAACAAAGTCATCAATACGCGCATCTTGGGGTCTTTCCTGTTGGGCTTATTTGGTGTTTATAACGGTTAAACAAAAAGGACCAGTGATATGGGAACAGCGCCGTTTTGGGTCTTTGGATATGGCTCGCTCGTGTGGAATCCGGGATTTCCCTATAAGGACCGCCAGATCGCGCGGCTTGACGGATTTCATCGTAGTTTCTGTATGTTATCCATCCATCACCGTGGCTCCGAAGAGGAACCAGGGCTTGTTTTAGCGCTTGATAAAGTGCGGGACGGGTATTGTGATGGGGTGGCGTTTTACGTTGGGGAAGAGGATGCAGAGGAAACGCTGCAGGCGCTGCGTGAACGAGAACTGATTTCATCTGCCTACCTTGAGGCAGAGCTGCCGCTGACGTTCAGAGACGGGCGCGAAGTGCAGGCGGTAACCTATATTATGGACCCAAATCACGTGCAATATTGCGGGGGAATGTCGCTTGAAAAACAAGCAGAAATCATCGCAAAAGCCGTGGGTGGACGGGGCCCCAATACCGAATATCTATATAACACGGCAGAGCATTTAGAAGAGATCGGCCTAAAGGATGACGACCTGCATTGGCTGATGGAACGGGTGCGAGAATTAACCAAATAAACGGCAAAAACAGGCATATGGTTTTTATGCATACGATTGTGTGATTTGATGTAGCTAATTAAAGCCTTTGACTTTCCTGCTAATGAGCCACTTACTTTCATAGATCGAAACCATGCAGGGTTTTAGGGGTGTTATGTGTGCAAGTATGAGAACCGCTATTCGGTTAGGTGAATCTTCAACTGCTATCCTTCAAAGAGTAAAGAATTTCGATGATGAGCATATCTTCGAAAAAGAAGGCTGGAATTTGAGGGCGCATATTGGAATAGAACCTATGCTTTTGGCTCTTTCAATGGAGTTGGCATTGAAGGCTTGGTATGTGTTTGATCATGATACATCCAAGGCTATTAGATCGCATAACCTTTCGAAGTTGTTCGAAGCGTTGAAACCTGAGAGCAAAGAAAAACTAAATTCCGAGTTCAAACGGTCTGTTGCTCCTTTTCACCCAGATATTGCCATTAATTATGGAATTGAGACTATTTTGTTTCAACACGCCAATGCTTTTGTCGATTGGCGATATCTCCACGAACCTCTCAAAGGTGGTATTAGCTTCAATTCCACCGTCTTCGTAGCGACGCTAGAAATGGTCCTTTGCGAATTCAACAAACTTTATAGGATTGAGAAAATTCAACCAGCTTGCTCCCCAATGTGATTTTATATTCGAGTTTTAATCCAGAAATGTTGTCTTTGCTGCGTAGGGAACAACAGCAATTCCCTTTTCCCGTCTTTCCTGTTGGCGAAATTCGATCTTGGCACTAACGTGTGCGTAACAACAAAAGATCGGGGATAGCCTAATGGCCGAGCAGACGCACACAGAGGCGCAGCCGTTTTTCTCTCAGCCTGTGCAGCAGGTCATATTGATGCTTTCGGTACTGGGGCTTGTGAGCTTTGGCGCGTATTTCGCGTTGCCACAGGTGGCGCCGGTGTTTTTATCAAATCCGCTGTTAAATGGGTTCATTGTTCTGGTGTTCGTCATCGGGGTGTTTGCCTGTTTCTGGCAGGTCATTCAATTGATCTATTCGGTGAACTGGATCGAAAGCTTTGTCGCGGAGCGTTCCGGCGCGCCGGTGACTGTAGCGCCGCGTTTGCTTGCGCCTTTGGCGGCGCTGTTGCGGTCCCGCGGGGCAAAATCGCAGATCAGTTCAACTTCAAGCGGGTCGATTTTGGATTCTGTTGCAACGCGGATTGATGAAGCGCGCGATATTACCCGGTATTTGGTGAATTTGCTGATTTTCCTCGGGTTGTTGGGGACGTTTTATGGTCTTGCGACAACGGTGCCTGCGGTGGTGGATACGATCCGGTCGCTGGCTCCGACGGAAGGCGAAAGCGGTATGCAGGTCTTTGGCCGCTTGATGAGCGGGCTAGAGCGGCAGCTGGGCGGCATGGGCACTGCGTTTGCGTCGTCTTTGCTGGGCCTTGCAGGGTCTTTGGTTGTTGGATTGTTGGAATTGTTCGCCAGCCACGGGCAAAACAGATTTTACCGCGAATTGGAAGAATGGTTGTCGACAATCACGCGGGTTGGTTTTGCATCTGGGGATGATGAGGGCGGCGCGACAGGGCAAATTGCGGCGGTTCTGGATCACATGTCAGAGCAAATGGAAAGCATGCAAGCGATGTTCACGCAGTCTGATGTTACGCGTTCAATTGTGGATGAAAAGCTGGGTATGCTGGCCGTGGCGATGGAAAAGCTGGCGTATGGGGCGCAGGGTGATAACGCGACATTGCAGGCGTTAAACCGGATTGCGGACGGGCAAGAGGCGCTGGGCCAGATGTTTGCGCAGCATTCGGGTGGGGACAATTCCCCGGCGTCTGTCGATGCCGAGAGCCGGATGCGGTTGCGGTCGATCGATGTGCAATTGCTGCGTATCCTTGAGGAAATGTCAGCCGGGCGGCAGGAAAGCATTGCGGACTTGCGGGCGGAGCTTGGGCAATTGACTGCGGCGGTACGAGGATTGACTGAACCGGGGAGTCGCGGCTGATGGCTCTTTCACGGCGCTCTGGGCAACGGTTTCAGGCGGCGATCTGGCCGGGTTTTGTTGATGCGATGACGGCGCTTTTGCTGGTGCTGATGTTTGTGCTGACCATTTTTATGGTCGTGCAGTTTGTATTGCGAGAAACGATCACCGGGCAGGAAACGGAGCTGGATGAACTGACGTCGCAGATCGTTGGGCTGGCGGATGCCTTGGGGTTAGAGCGCAGCAACCGTGCGCGGCTTGAGGATGATCTAACACAGTTGAGCGCAACTTTGACCACGGCCCGCGCCGAGGGCGAGGCCCAAGCAGCTTTGATCGCGCAATTGCGGGGGCAGGCGGCGGAGCAAGCGGCCGCGTTGGCGGAGGGTGCGGCTCAGATTTCAGCGTTTGAAACGCAGGTGGCAGCGTTGATTGCGCAACGCGATGGGGCGCTTGAGGTGAATGCGCAACAGACAGCAACGATTGCCGATTTGGAAGGCGCACAAGCGGAATTGATTTCGAGCCAAGAGGCGCTGCAACTGGCGCTTGCGCAAATCCGGGATGAGGTGGATCTGCAAACCGAAGAGGCGCGTTTAGCGGCGGCGCGGCGTGAAGCGCTTGAGGCTTTGGTTGTGGATTTAACAACCGAAGCCGAAGAGAGCAGCGCGCGTATTTTGGAATTGGATTCTGAAAATGCTGCGTTGACGGTTCAATTGACGGAGGAAGAGGCCGCGCGGATCGAAGCCGCGCGTGCGGCAGAAGCCTTGCGTGCAGACCTGAGTGCAGAGGAAGCGGCGCGGTTGGCACTGGATGCACAGACGGCGCAGTTGCAGGTACAGCTGACTGCGGAGGAACAAGCGCGATTGGTTGAAGCTGCCGCAGCAGAGGCATTACGGGCACGTTTACAGGACGCTGACGCGGAACTGACGGCGATGACCTTGGCGCTTGAGGAACAGCGAGCAGAGGCGGAAGAAACGCTAACGCTGCTCGCGGCGGCAAATGCGACGCGCGATAGTTTGGATTTGGATTTGGCTGAGGCCATGATCGCACTTGAGGCCTTGCGCATCACCGAGGAGGATCTGACCGCAGCGCGTGCTGAATTGGCGCAACTGGAAGAAGTTGAGCGAGCCTTGGTTCTAGAGCGGGCAAGGTTGCAGGAGGGGCAGGCCGATACGGATGCACAGTTGGCAGAGGCGCTTGCGGCGCGATTGGCCGCTGAAACCCGTGAAACAGGATTGCTGAGCAATCGCGAACAACAGGCCGTATTGCTGTCCACTGCAAACCAAGCGCTGTCGGAAGCTGAGGCGCAGAACGCAGAAAGCCAGCGTGAGGTTGCCCTGTTAAATGAACAGGTCGCGGCGCTGCGTGGGCAAATCGGAGCGTTACAGAATATTCTGGACGAAGCGGCTGCGCGTGACGCGGGCAATAACGTGCAAATTGATGCACTGGGGAACCAATTGAACGCCGCCCTTGCGCAGGTCGCATCAGAAGAACGTCGCCGCCGCGAGTTGGAAGAGGCTGAACGTATTCGTGCGGAGGCTGAGGCGGCGCGCTTGGCGGATGAGGCGCTGAACCTTGAGCAATTCCGGTCTGAGTTTTTTGGACGCTTACGCGAGGTTCTGGGCAATCAAGAAGGCGTGCGCATCGAGGGCGACCGCTTTGTGTTTGCGTCTGAGGTTCTGTTCCCGCCGGGTGGTTTTGATCTGTCAGTGGCGGGGCGAGGCGAAATCACCAAGGTTGCTGAGATACTGCGCAACGTGGCAGGGGAAATCCCGCCGGAGATCAACTGGGTGATCCGGGTCGATGGTCATACTGATAATGTGCCATTGTCTGGGACGGGTCGTTACCGCAACAACTGGGAACTTAGCCAGGGGCGCGCGTTGTCTGTGGTGCAGTATATGATTGATGAATTGAATTTCCCCCCGGATCGTTTGGCAGCAACCGGGTTTGGGGAGCATCAACCGATCAGTCTTGAGGACAGCGAAGCTGGGCGCGCCCAAAATCGGCGGATCGAATTGAAACTCACGGAACAATAGCTTTCCACTTGGTCAAAAGAGGCGTAAGGCGGAGGAATGAAAAGCATTCCTTTTGATCAAGCTGGGCAGCTCCCCCTGTGGCGCAGACCTATTACATTGTTGTTTGTCATGGCAGCGGCGATGCCAATTGCCTTTTCAACTTGGTCGGCTTTGTTAAATAACTTTGTTATTGAAGCGGCAAGCTTTGAGGGGGCTGATATTGGCCTTCTGCATACTGTGCGCGAAATTCCGGGGTTTTTGGCGGTTGGCGTCATTGCCATTCTGCTGTTTGTGCGGGAACAGGTTTTATGGATCGTGTCGCTTGCGCTTTTGGCTTGTGCGACGGCTGTGACGGCGTGGTTTCCCAGCCTAGGTGGCATTTTGACCATCACGATGGTGAGCTCAATCGGGTTTCACTATTATGAAACGGTGAACCAGTCGCTTCAGCTCCAATGGTTGGACAAAGACAAAGCGCCGCAAATGCTGGGGTGGATACGATCCGCCAGCGCGGGGGCGACATTGGTGGCCTATCTGTTGCTGGTGTTGACGTGGGAACATTTCGATCTGTCTTATAACTTTGTTTATTTGGTGTCTGGCGGGTTAACATTGGCGATCGCTGCGTTTTGTTATTTTGCGTATCCGCGGTTTGAGGCAAAGACGCCCCAGCATCGCAGCTTGATACTGCGCAAGCGGTATTGGCTTTATTATCTTTTGCAGTTTTTCGCGGGCGCGCGTCGGCAGATATTTGTGGTATTCGCGGGTTTCATGATGGTTGAGCGTTTTGGCTTTGAGGTGCATGAGATTACCTCGCTCTATCTGATCAACCTTGTCGCCAACATGATCTTTGCCCCGTTTGTCGGCAAAGCTGTAGCGTATTTTGGAGAACGCCGCGCGCTGATCTTTGAATATGTCGGGTTGATCTTGGTGTTTGCGGCCTATGGCGGGATCTACATGTTCTACTGGGGATGGATCATTGCCTCGGCTCTGTATGTCATCGATCACATGCTGTTTTCACTGGCCTTGGCGCTCAAAACCTATTTCCAGAAAATCGCGGATCCCGCCGATATCGCGCCAACGGCGGCGGTGGCGTTTACGATCAATCATATCGCGGCGGTGTTTTTGCCTGTGCTGATGGGGCTGTTGTGGATGGTGTCACCGGCATATGTGTTTTTGCTGGCAGCTGGGATTGCCTGTGGATCGTTGGTTTTGTCATTGTTGATCCCGCGTAACCCTGAACCCGGTAATGAAACCGTTTTAAGTAAGTTTCGGGCGCCGCAAGTACATCCACATGCTTGACGTGCTTCTGTGTGCTGGGTATCCGGCGCGTGACCTCTGAAAGGATACCCCATGCCGACCTTTACCGCTTTGACCACTTTGACAGGAAAATCCGCTGCTGAGCAACTCGGCGAAGCGATGGAACGTCTGAACCCAGAACCGACAGGGGTTGGGGTGTTTGAGGTCGAAGATGGCTCTGGTCTGTATGAAGTAGGGGGATATTTTATCGAAGCCCCAGACGAGGCAGGATTGGCGTTGTTGGCGGTAGCGTTCGATACGAAGCCGTTTGCTGTGTCTGAGCTGCCGGAAACAGATTGGGTGGCACATGTGCGTCGCGAACTTGCGCCGGTCGAGGCTGGGCGTTTCTTTGTATACGGTAGCCATGATGCGGACAAAGTGCCTGACGATTGCATTCCGCTTTTGATCGAGGCGGCGATGGCGTTTGGTACTGGGCATCATGGAACGACGTTGGGTTGCTTGCGGGCGCTTGATACACTCGCGAAGGATGGGTTCGTGGGGGATAAAGTTGCGGACGTTGGTTGCGGTACAGCTGTTTTGGCGATGGCTGCGGCGCGTATCTGGCCTAACCCTGTATATGCCAGCGATATTGACGAGGTGGCCGTTGATGTCGCGGTGGCCAATGCGAAGGCAAATGACCTGAACGATCGCATCATTTGCTGCGAAGCGGCGGGTTTTGATAATCCTGTTCTGACAGATGCTGCCCCATATGATTTGGTTTTCGCCAATATTTTAAAGGGCCCATTGATTGGCCTTGCGCCAGATATGGCTGAAAACATCCGCCCTGATGGTTATGCGATTCTGTCTGGAATCCTCAATGAGCAGGCTGATGAGGTGATCGACGTTTATGCACGAAATGGCTTCAATCTTATCAAAAGAGATGAAATTGTTGAGTGGACCACCCTTACTTTACGTCAAAACTAGTGAAAATTAACGATAAGTCCTGATAAACTTGGTTTCAAATACCGTCTGAAGTATTCTCATCTAAAGCTTTCCGCGCAGCTGTTGCGCAATTTGTATTAGGTAAGGATGTGGAGGACGCTATGGCAGACACCAATCTTCATGAGTTTGAGAACCGGGTGCGTGGTATCCGGAAGTCACACCGTAAACGCGGGCGTGGTCATATTGCTGCGATTTTGGATGATGGACAGGTGGTGGTGTATTCCAACCGCCGCCCGGTGTCGCCGCTTTGGAAAAGCGTTGGTTTAATTACTTTGGCAATGCTGGTGCTTAAGGCGTCACTATTGGCTTACTATGGCACAGAGTCTTATGCAGATCGTGTTGAGTTGCTGCAGAGCGGCTCCGCGATTGATCAAATCGGTGCATTCGTCATGCAAGAAGATCCACTATCTGCTTGGGTATCGATCCAGATACGAGATCTTTTTCCATTATAAGACGAACTTAAGGGGCTGAGGACAGTCCCTTTTTTGTTTCATTTCTAGTGAACATAAAAAAGCTGCGCTTATTAAGCGCAGCTTTTTCAACACAAGTGGGCCCGTTTACGTTTCAGAGAACGTGACGGGAGACGACATCTTCGATGTCGCCGCGTGACAGGCCGATGTCGGACAATTCACGATCAGACAGTGACGTCAACGCATTGCGTGTCAAACGGGCTTCGTTCCACTTAGTCAAAGTCGCGAAAATCGACTGTCTAGCGGTTGCGAAGATGCCAAAGCTTGTGTTGGCGGAGACGATTGCGTTTTCATAAGCTGCCATGTGAATATTCCTTATATACGAGTTGGCACTGTGTGTTTTGTTCTGAGCGGCATTTAGTCGTGGTTGCCGCTGCAAACAAGATCGATTTTTGCATGTCTCATCTGCGTTTTTTGCATGGCTTGGAAAACGTCGTTTTCCCCTTGTTTTTAAGGGCGAAATAGGTGTTTTGAATCGTGTTAAATGCGGCGAATTCAGCCCTAAAGAGGTCGTATTTTGTACGCGAGGTGGTTGTTTTGTCGGATTCCTGCAAATTTAGGTCGCGCGTTTGCGGATTGGCAAATGTTCGCGTTTCGTGCTACTGCGTAGAAAAAGAAAATACAGAAAGTTGGCAGTATGCGGGTGTTGGGCATTGATCCGGGGCTGAGAAACCTTGGTTGGGGTGTGATTGATGTGCTTGGAAGCAGAATCACTCACGTTGCGAACGGGACTTGCCATTCAGAAGGGGCCGATTTGTCGGTTCGGCTCCTGTCACTCTTTGATCAACTCAGTGAAGTTGTGGCGCAATTTGCCCCTGATACCGCCGCTGTTGAAAAAACCTTTGTAAACAAAGATGGTGCTGGGACTCTGAAATTGGGTCAAGCACGGGGCATTGCGATGCTCGTGCCTGCGCGGGCGGGGTTGGAGATTGGTGAATATGCCCCCAATTCAGTCAAGAAGGCCGTGGTTGGTGTAGGCCATGCGGATAAAAAACAAGTAGAACACATGGTGCGTTTACAGTTGCCCGGCGTTAAGCTGGACAGTGCGGATGCCGCCGACGCGCTGGCTATTGCGATTTGTCATTCGTTTTATTGTCAAACAGCAGGGCGTTTGGATGCTGCTATCAAAAAGGCCGGAGCATGATTGGTAAGATTTCAGGGCGCATTGAATACAAAAGTACAGATCATGTGATGATTGATGTGCGCGGTATCGGGTATTTGGTTTATTGCTCGGACCGCACATTGATGGGGTTGCCCCCGGTGGGGGAGGCGTGCGCGCTTTATACTGAATTGTTGGTGCGCGAAGATTTGCTGCAATTGTTTGGGTTTCCGACCTTGTTGGAAAAGGAATGGCATCGGCTGTTGCTTTCGGTGCAGGGGATCGGGGCTAAAGCGGCGATGGCCATATTGGGCACATTGGGCGCTGATGGCGTAAGTCGTGCGATTGCTTTGGGCGATTGGGGTGCGGTGAAGGCGGCACCTGGTGTCGGCCCGAAGATTGCGCAACGTGTGGTGAATGAACTGAAGGACAAAGCGCCAGGAGTCATGGCGCTTGGCGGGACGTTAGAGGACGCGCAGGGCCTTGCAGAGGCCGAAGTCATAGAGGCGCCTGAACCCGCCGCAAAACGTGCCCCTGCCAAACCCAAAGCGCCAAGTCGGGCCGTGCATCAATCTGATGCGTTGTCGGCTTTGTCCAATCTTGGCTATGGCCCATCCGATGCCGCGAGCGCCGTGGCGCAGGCGGCTGAAAACAATTCTGACGCTGATACGTCTGTTCTAATCCGCGAGGCGCTGAAGCTTCTTGCGCCCAAAGGGTGATGGGGGAAAACCGTGTCTGAACCTGATCCAACATTGCGCCCTGAACAGCGTCCCGAAGATACCGACCGCGCATTACGCCCGCAATCTCTGGATGAATTCATTGGTCAGAAAGAAGCCCGTGGAAACCTAAAGGTTTTTATCGAAAGCGCGCGACGCCGGGGGGAGGCGATGGACCACGCCCTGTTTCATGGTCCACCGGGGTTGGGAAAAACAACGCTGGCGCAAATTATGGCACGGGAATTGGGGGTGAATTTCCGCATGACCTCTGGGCCTGTTTTGGCCAAGGCGGGCGATTTGGCGGCAATCCTGACAAACCTTGAGGCGCGGGATGTGTTGTTTATCGATGAAATTCATCGCCTCAATCCAGTGGTTGAGGAAATTCTATATCCGGCTTTAGAGGACTTTGAGCTTGATCTTGTGATTGGCGAAGGTCCGGCAGCGCGCACAGTGCGGATTGAATTGCAGCCCTTTACGCTGGTGGGGGCGACGACGCGGCTTGGACTGTTGACCACGCCTTTGCGCGATCGATTTGGTATTCCGACGCGGTTACAGTTTTATACAGAGGATGAGCTGCACGAAATCGTCACGCGCGGTGCAAGGATGATGGGGGTGCCTGCGGAATCCGCCGGTGCGCGCGAAATTGCCCGTAGGGCGCGCGGAACACCACGGATTGCAGGGCGACTGTTGCGCCGCGTTGTCGATTTTGCGGTTGTCGAAGGTGATGGGCGTATTACGAAAGAGATCGCAGATAGTTCCCTGACACGTCTGGGTGTGGACTATCTGGGTCTGGATGGAGCTGACCGACGGTATTTGCGTTTGATTGCGGAAAACTACGCGGGTGGCCCGGTTGGGATTGAAACAATGTCAGCCGCTCTTTCGGAAAGTCGGGATGCGTTGGAAGAGGTGATAGAGCCCTACTTGTTGCAACAGGGGCTTATTCAGCGGACGCCGCGTGGACGGATGTTGGCGCAAAAAGCGTGGGATCATCTGGGTCTTCCGATGCCAAAGCCTGAACCTTCCCGCAAGCAAAGCGATTTATTTGGTTGAGCAAATGCGCGGCGCAATTTATGGCAATGGCATCTTTTAGACGATGGAGCGCCTTATGACCCCAACTGAAATCGAAGCTCTGTTTACGCGCGCTGATGGTTCCTATGTGTTTTCACGTTGGGGGCGCCCTATCGTGCCTGTGGTGTTTGGGGTCGAGGAAGAGACGCTTGAGGTTCTGAAGGGCGCGATTGAGGCGGTCGTTACGCTGGCGGGCCATCAAATGGCGGAAACCGATCCTGAACTTGGTACAAACCTGATGGTATTCTTCATCCGTGATTGGGATGAATTGACTGCGACGCCAAAGCTGGATGAATTGATACCGAATTTGGCGACCACCGTTGATCGGCTGAAGGCGTCAAATGCGTCGCAGTATCGCGCGTTCCGGTTTGATGATGATGGTGCGATTCAGGCTTGCTTTAGTTTTGTTTGCATGACCGATGAAATGGCGGATCAACCTGCGGAAACCATCGCGCTTGGTCAAATGGTGCAGGCAATTTTATTGTGGTCAGACACGGTATTTCGCGAAAGTTCACCTTTGGCGTCTTTGCCAGATGGGAGCGTCGTCTTGCGCCCGGATATCGCTGACGTTATTCGCGCGGCTTACGATCTTACCATGCCAGCCGCTGCACGCGATGCGTCACATGCTTTGCGGATGTTTGCGCGCCTGCAAGCTGCCCAAACGGATAGCTAAGGGTTGCTTTGATTGTCTGGTCCTGCTTTGTTCTGAAAAAACATTGGCAGGCACATGACACATAAGTTCCCTTTACGCGTTTATTACGAAGATACCGATCTGGCCGGGATTGTATATTATGCAAATTATCTAAAGTTTATTGAACGAGCTCGCACTGAGTTCGTTCGAGAGCTTGGCATTGATCAATCGCGCCTGAAGGAAGACGAAGGTATCGTTTTTGCGGTGCGGCATCTTGAGGCAGATTATTTAAGTTCGGCAAAATTTGATAATGAACTTACCGTTGAAACCACACGCGAAGCTGTGACAGGTGTGCGCATTGTATTGCGGCAGGACGTCAAACGGGGTGAAACGTTGCTATTTTCGGCCGCTGTGACCCTCGTGGCCCTGACCGAAACGGGGCAACCCTCGCGTCTTCCGGCAAATATTCGCCTAATGCTGCATTAATTCGGTGTTTTCGCGCCGCTGACACGCATTTGATAGCTTTCCCCGTGAAACTGGGTTAGATTTGGTCCCAAATAGGGTCGCAAAAGACGGCCAAAACAAAAGAGCAGGCTAATGGAAACCGAAATCCTAAATGCGGCGCAGGAGATTGACTTCTCCTTGTGGGCGCTGTTTGCACGGGCGACACTGGGTGTGAAGCTTGTGATGATTATGCTGATTGTGGCCTCTTTTTGGTCGTGGTCGATTATTGTGCAAAAGACGATCTCTTATCGAAAGTCTCGGGCTGAAGCTGCGGAGTTTGATCGCGCTTTCTGGTCTGGTGAACCGCTGGATGAATTGTACGAGAAAATCGGGCCATCACCCGCAGGATCAGCCCAGAAGGTATTTGCGGCAGGGATGACGGAATGGCGGCGGTCCCATCGGTCTGACGGTGGTTTGATCGCGGGTGCGCAGGCGCGTATCGATCGTTCAATGGATGTCGCGATCGCCAAGGAAAGCGAAGACCTAAACGGTGGTCTATCATTTCTGGCGACAGTTGGATCCACCGCGCCGTTTGTTGGGTTGTTCGGTACGGTCTGGGGCATCATGAATGCCTTTGTCGAAATTGCAGCGCAGCAGAATACGAATTTGGCGGTTGTCGCCCCCGGTATTGCCGAGGCATTGCTGGCGACGGGGCTTGGGCTTTTGGCAGCTATTCCTGCGGTGATATTCTACAACAAACTTTCTGCTGACAGTGATCGGATCATTTCTGGTTACGAAGCATTTGCAGATGAATTTGCGACCATTCTTAGCCGTCAGTTGGATAGCTAATCATGGGGGCGGGCGTCATCAAAAAAGACAGCGGACGCAGACGGCGTTCTGGGCGTGGGAAAAACCACGCGATGAGCGAAATTAACGTCACGCCCTTTGTCGATGTAATGTTGGTGCTGTTGATTATCTTCATGGTTGCAGCTCCCTTGTTGACCGTCGGCGTTCCTGTTGAGCTTCCTGAAACGGCTGCAGGTGCTTTGGCCGCAGAACAAGAGGAGCCTTTGACAGTCACATTGACTGCTGATGGCCGTACTTTGATTCAAACCACGGATGTTGAACGCGAAGATTTGATTAATCGCTTGCGCGCTGTGGCGACAGAGCGCGATAGCACCAAGGTTTTTCTGCGGGCGGATGGCGCAATTCCATATGAGGCCGTTGTTCAGGTCATGGGGGCGCTGAACAATGCTGGATTTAACGATATCGGTCTGGTGACCGAAACGGGTGGGCCTGCGTTGACAGGTCAAAGCGAATAAGGCGGGTCGTTGAAAACGGGGCATTATATCTCAGGTGGGGGCCATTTGGCTTTAATCTGTTGGATCCTGTTTGGCGGGCTGATTTGGCGTAGCGAAAGGTCAGAGGTGCAAGTAACTTCGGTGTCCATCATGTCAGAAGCGGAGTTCGCGGCAATCGCTGCGGCCACTGCTGTCGTGCAGACGCCCCCTGAGCCAGTTGAGGAAATTACCCCGCCTACGCCTGTGGAAACTGAAACTCCACCAGAGCCCATTGCGCCCGAAGTTGATGAAACCATTCCTGAGACACCGGCACCCCCGTCTGAGACAGGCACAACAGAACAGCCACAAATTGACACAACACCCATACCGCGACCAGCAGACCGCGTGGCTCCGGAACCTGTTGAAACACCGGAGCCTGAGGTTGAAATCGCTGACGTGCCGGTTGAAGCGGTTTCTGAAACGGTTGAGGCTGAGGCTCCCGTTGAACCGCGTGAAGAAGCAGCACAGGAAGAGGCGAGTACAGAAATCGTCACAGAGGCCGAACAGGTTGATACTTTGGCGGCGCTCGCACCTGCGCGTTCTCGTCGGCCTACGGCTCGGCCTTCGCGCCCTGATCCCGTTGTAGAGCCAGTATCTGAACCGGTTGCTGAAGCCACACCTGAGCCTGAGGTCGATCCGCTCGCGGATTTAATCAATCAAGCTGTGAACGAGGCCAATGAGCCCGCCGAAACGCCGCGCGGACCTTCTGGCCCGCCACTTACACGTGGGGAGCGCGAGGGACTACGGGTCGCTGTTTCTCAATGTTGGAATGTGGATGTCGGATCTACGGCGGCGAATGTAACTGTTGTTGTAGGCATGTCGATGAACCGCGACGCAACTGTCGTCAGCAATTCTCTTCGCTTGGTGTCCAGCGAAGGTGGGTCGGGCCGGGCAGTTGACACAGCCTTTCAGGCAGCGCGGCGGGCGATTATCCGCTGCGGAGCGCGTGGATATGATCTGCCGATTGAGAAATATGAACAGTGGCGTGATATTGAAATCACCTTCAATCCAGAAAGAATGAGAACACGATGACCTTTTTGCGATCCCTCATTTTGACCCTTGGTGTGGTCGTGTCTGCATCTGTCTTTAGTTTTGCTGCTATTGCGCAAAATGGGCCTTTGCGCATCGAGATCACGGAAGGGGTGATTGAACCTCTGCCATTTGCATTGCCAACGTTCATGCCCGAAGCCGCAGGCTCTGAAGAGATCGCATTGGGGATTTCGCAAGTGGTTGCGGCCGACTTACAGGCAACAGGCCTTTTCCGGCAGATCGACCCATCTGCATTTATTTCACAAACGTCTGATTTTAACAGTCCTGTTCAATATGCTGATTGGCGCGCGATCAATGCGCAGGCGTTGATCACGGGTGCGGTCAATGTGACATCAGACGGTCAGGTCACAGTGAAGTTTCGCCTTTATGATGTATTCTCGGGCAATGAGCTGGGCGAAGGCCTGCGGTTAGGCGGCACGACGACCAGCTGGCGCCGTTTAGCGCATCGGGTTGCAGACACGGTGTATTCGCGTATCACGGGGGAAGACCCATATTTTGACAGCCGCGTGGTTTTTGTATCTGAAACTGGTCCCAAAAATGATCGCCGTAAACGTTTGGCTATCATGGATTACGATGGTGCGAATGTGCAATTTCTGACGGACAGCAATGCCCTGGTTTTAAACCCTAGGTTTTCACCGACCGGAGATCGCATTTTATATACATCTTACGAAAGCGGCTTTCCCCAAGTTTATCTGTTAGATGTCGGAAGCGTTCAGCGACGCGTTTTAGCAGAACAGCAAGGCACGATGTCGTTTGCGCCGCGCTTTGGCCCCGACGGGCAAACGGTGGTATATTCACTATCTTCCGGTGGCAATTCAGACATTTACACATTGGATTTGCGGACGAACCAAACGCGCCGCTTGACCAGCGCGCCTTCTATTGAAACCGCGCCTAGCTTTTCGCCGGATGGCAGTCAGATCGTGTTTGAAAGCGATCGTTCTGGTTCGCCTCAGATTTATGTCATGCCAGCGACCGGAGGGGAGCCTCGTCGGATTAGTTTTGGGGAAGGGCGCTACGGTACGCCGGTTTGGTCGCCGCGTGGGGATCTGATCGCCTTTACCAAACAAAACGAAGGCCGGTTTCACATTGGCGTGATGCGCACCGACGGATCAGAGGAAAGATTACTGACGGCGTCGTTTCTTGATGAAGGTCCGAGTTGGTCACCAAATGGGCGCGTGATCATGTTTATGCGTGAAACTGCAGGGGCAGGTGGTGCGCCGGCGTTGTATTCAGTAGACATTTCCGGCCGTAATTTGCGGCGGGTGAACACGCCAAATGCGGCGTCTGATCCGGCTTGGTCGCCGTTATTGCCATAAGTTTTCAATTGGCACGTAAAATGTTATGAAACTGCAGATTAAGCGAATAGAACACACTATAACAAAGGGCAGAGAAAATGAATTTGGTATCAAAGACACTGCTGCTTGTCGCAGCGATTGGACTAGGGGCATGTACAGACCCATCGCAATACGGGACTGGCGGGAATGGCACCGATTATAACAGTACTGCGGATTTGAATGGTGTGAATGATCCAAGTTCACCAGCGTATTTCCGCGAAACAATCGGAGATCGCGTATTGTTCGCAGTTGACCAAAGCACTCTCGGAGATGGCGCCCGCGCGACATTGTTGGCACAGGCTAATTGGCTGCATGCGAACCCTGAGTTCGATGCGTTGATCGAAGGTCACGCAGATGAACAGGGAACGCGGGAATATAACCTTGCATTAGGTGCGCGCCGAGCGAATGCGGTCGAGGAATATCTATCGTCGCAGGGGATTGCATCCAACCGTCTTCGCGTCGTTTCTTTCGGGAAAGAGCGTCCGATCGAGGTGTGTTCTGATGAAACTTGTTACGGGCAGAACCGTCGCGCGGTGACGGTGATTTCTGCCGGTGCATTGACCAGCTAAGGAAATCAAGATGACCCGGATTTCATCCCTTTTTGTAGCATCAGTTTTGGCCCTGACGACACCGGTTATGGGTGTTGCGCAAGACACTGAAACGCTCGCGGATATTCGCCAAGAATTGTCGTTGCTCTATGTTGAGGTTCAGCGGCTCAAGCGAGAATTATCAACAACCGGGTCACCAAGTGCATCTGTCGGCGGCAATAGTCCTCTTGAGCGCATTGATGCTATTGAAGCAGAACTTCAACGTTTAACGGCGAATACGGAGCAATTGGATTTTCGGGTTAATCAAATCGCGACTGTGGGGGGTAATCAAATTGGTGATTTGGAATTCCGTCTTTGCGAATTAGAGCCAAACTGTGATCTAGCCGATTTGGGGCAAGGGACGACGTTGGGCAATGTTGATGTCGCCTCGACCGCGCCTATCCCGGTTCCGTCATCAGATACGGGTGTGCAATTGGCGGTTGCTGAGCGTGAAGATTTTGATCGTGCGGAAGATGCGCTTAGTGATGGGAATTATCGTGGGGCTGCTGAGCAATTTGCGGTCTATACCGAAACCTATCCTGGTGGTCCTTTGTCAGCACGCGCGCATTTTTTGCGTGGCTCAGCATTAGAGCAGTTGGGCGATACTCGCAGTGCCGCGCGGGCCTATTTGGATAGTTTCAGTTCAGCACCGCAAGGTGCTGAAGCTCCGAACGCTCTGTATCAAGTTGGCCGTAGTCTCGCGGATTTGGGCCAAACAGCCGAGGCCTGTCAAATGTTTGATCAGGTCGGCGTGAGGTTTCCAACCGCAGATATTGCTGTCGAAGCACGCTCAGCGCTACAAAACTTGGAATGTTCGTGACGTCCGATCGTGACGATTTAAAGAACAAGCTGGGGGCATCCTTAGCAGGGTTGCCTTCTGGCCGGTTGGGTGTCGCGGTTTCCGGAGGCAGTGATTCACTGGCGCTGTTGTATCTCGCAGCCCGGAGCTGTCCAACAGGCAGTGTGGTCGCGGCGACCGTTGACCACGGCCTTCGCCCTGAAGCCCGACAGGAAGCCGCATTTGTTGCAGATCATTGCGCGAAATTAGGAGTTCCACACGAAATATTGAACTGGTCGGATTGGAATGGCACGGGGAATTTGCAATCCTCGGCACGCGATGCACGATACCGGCTTTTGGCTGAGTGGGCGCAGGCTTTGGATGTAAAAGCCGTGATGTTAGGGCATACCCAAGATGATCAGGCCGAAACAGTGTTGATGCGTCTTGGGCGTTCAGCAGGAGTGGATGGATTGTGCGCCATGGAGCCGGAAATCTCCCGCTACGAAATGGTTTTTTTACGACCTCTTCTGTCTGTGCGTCGCGCGGAATTGCAAGGCTATTTACGCGCTGACGCATGTGAATGGACTTCAGATCCGTCTAATGAGGATCGTGCCTACCATCGGGTGAATTTACGAAAGTCGATGCCTCAACTTGAAGCATTGGGTCTAACAGTAGATGCCTTAAGCACTGTAGCAATGAACATGCAATCTGTTCGGCGCGCTTTGAACAGTAGCACTGAGAACGCCGCTAGGGCTTATGCGCGTGTACATGATGGTGATGTTTTATTTGATAAAAATGGATTCTGGGAGCTAAGTGACGAAATTCGTCGACGTTTGCTGGTCCATGCAATGTGCTGGGTGAGCAAGACAACTTATGCGCCACGTCAATCGAGCGTTGATCAAATTGTTAGGATGTTGTCGGCGGGCAACGATGCCACTTTACATGGGTGTGTGATACGTCAAAAGGGAGGTGTGATTGTTGTTTCTCGAGAATATCAAAGGGTAAAACACATCGAAAGCCTGCTTGGAGAGGTATGGGATCATCGCTGGAAGGTTTCGGGACCAAAAATTGATGGAGCGAAAATTGCGGCGCTTGGGGAGACAGGATTGCGTGCCTGTCCAGATTGGCGCGAAACGGGAGTTTCCAGACAAAGTTTGCTCGCATCTCCAGCTGTTTGGCAAAACGATGTACTTATTGCCGCACCTTTAGCTGGATTTAACCCAGAATTCCGTGCAGAACTCATTTATTCTTCAGATCATTTTCATTCATCTGTTTTATCGCATTGAACAAACTGATCTGATCTCTATTTTAAACAGGTGGCCCGTTGATTACAGTCCGGCCGAACGAATCTGAGGAGACTCCCTGTGGGAAACGCGAGAAACATCGCCTTTTGGGTTGTACTATTGGTGCTGATTGTTGCTTTGTTCAACTTGTTCAGCAACAATCAGTCCGGCCTGCAAAGCCGTTCAATCAGTTATTCTGATTTTATAACGGCGGTCGATAATGGAAACGTCGCCGGTGTGACATTGGATGGGGAACGCGTTGTTGTACGTGGAACCGATGGCCAGAACTACACCACTGTTCGGCCTCTGGAAGATGGAAACCTCACCGATCGCCTGATTGAAAAAAATGTTGCGGTCCAAGTGGAACAGCAAGAACAATCTGGTTTCTTCTCTTTGCTTACCTTGTTGTTACCTGTAGCGCTGTTGATTGGCTTTTGGTTCTTTATGATGAACCGGATGCAAGGCGGCGGCAAAGGCGGTGCGATGGGTTTTGGAAAATCCAAAGCTAAGATGCTAACTGAGCGCGCTGGTCGTGTGACATTTGATGATGTTGCTGGGATTGACGAAGCGAAAGAAGAGCTCGAAGAAATCGTTGAGTTTCTGCGTAACCCTCAGAAATTTTCTCGTCTTGGCGGTAAAATTCCAAAAGGGGCATTGCTCGTTGGTCCTCCGGGTACTGGTAAAACCTTGCTGGCGCGGGCGATTGCTGGTGAGGCAGGTGTGCCGTTCTTCACCATTTCGGGCTCTGATTTCGTCGAAATGTTTGTGGGTGTGGGCGCTTCTCGCGTGCGTGACATGTTCGAACAAGCAAAGAAAAATGCGCCTTGTATTGTATTCATCGATGAGATCGACGCCGTTGGCCGTTCTCGTGGTGCCGGTTACGGCGGCGGAAATGATGAACGTGAGCAAACATTGAACCAATTGCTGGTTGAGATGGACGGTTTCGAAAGCAACGAGGGGGTGATCATTCTCGCGGCAACCAACCGTCGCGACGTTCTGGACCCTGCGTTGCTGCGTCCGGGTCGTTTTGACCGTCAGGTGACAGTTCCAAACCCAGACATCAAAGGCCGTGAGAAGATATTGGGCGTGCATGCGCGCAAAACACCTTTGGGCCCAGACGTTGATCTGCGCATCATTGCGCGTGGTTCTCCCGGTTTCTCTGGTGCGGACCTTGCAAACCTCGTGAACGAGGCTGCGTTGATGGCTGCACGCGTTGGTCGTCGGTTTGTTACTATGGAAGATTTCGAAAACGCCAAAGATAAGGTCATGATGGGTGCCGAACGGCGATCTATGGTCCTTACGCCTGAGCAAAAAGAAATGACGGCCTATCATGAGGCTGGCCATGCGATCGTTGGTGTGTCCTTGCCGCTTTGCGATCCGGTCTATAAAGCGACAATCATTCCACGAGGTCAGGCTTTAGGTATGGTGATGAGCCTGCCCGAGATGGATCGTCTGAATTGGCACAAAGATCAATGTGAGCAACGCATTGCGATGACCATGGCGGGTAAAGCGGCGGAAATTCGTAAATGGGGTGAAAGCCACGTTTCAAATGGCCCGTCTGGCGATATTCAACAGGCTTCGAACCTTGCACGTGCGATGGTTATGCGTTGGGGCATGTCTGAAAAAGTTGGGAATATCGACTATGAACAGGCGCACGAAGGTTACATGGGCAACGGCGCTGGTGGGTTTTCAGTATCTGCCGCGACGAAAGAGCTGATCGAAGAAGAAGTTAAGCTTTTGATCGATGCCGGCTATGATCGTGCGGTTCAAATTCTTGAAGATAAAAACGAAGAGTTTGAACGTTTGGCGCAAGGCTTGTTGGAGTATGAAACCCTAACGGGTGAAGAAATCCAACGAGTCATTCGCGGAGAGCCGCCACAGTCAAATGATGACAATGACGATACCGATCAAGGTTCTGCACCAAGTGTTACGGCCATTCCGAAAACCAAGCCAAAACCAAAAACGGATGGTGGGCTTGAGCCGGAACCAACTTCGTAAAATATAGACGGAAAAAACACCGCGGAAATTTCCGCGGTGTTTTTTTGTTTAGGATTTGTTTCGATAATTGCGCTTGCGCAGGTGCATGTTCCACCGCACAGTTTGGTATCGATTGCATAGGGATTGAGATGCCAGTTTTTGAAAAAACGGAATTTATTGGTGAAATTGTTTGGCTGGGCTACGTCCCTGATCGGGAACAATCACTTAGGTCTATAGCGGTAGACAGACTAAAGGTAGCGTTCTCAGGCCCTTTGGGGGAAGCCCATGGTGGGTTAACTCGGCCATCTTGTGGTCGTGTTCGGGATTTCTATCCTTTGGGAACCGAAATTCGAAATACAAGGCAGCTTTCTGTTTTGTCAGCCGAAGAGCTTTCGCAAGTTGCTAGTGTTATGGGGGTGCCTAAATTGCAACCCGAAGATCTAGGTGCTTCATTAATACTGTCGGGATTACCTGATCTGACACATCTTCCCCCCAGCGCGCGATTGCAAACCGAAAGCGGCGTGACTTTGGTTGTTGATGTTGAAAACGCCCCTTGCCACCTACCTGCTAAATATATTGATGAAAGCCATGAAGGCAAAGGGCGCAGTTTTAAGTCGTCTGCGGTCGGTAGGCGCGGGATCACAGCTTGGATCGAAGCCGAGGGCGTGCTGGAGCTCGGGGAGCGCGTCAATTTGTTTGTCCCAACTCAAAGAGCGTGGCAATCAAGATAGGCTCTTCTGCGTAGGAAACCCCAAAATAGGTGTGCAATCGCGTACCGGGACGATTCCGGTATTGGAAATGTCGGAAATGCAATGCTCATTTTCCAGAAGTCTAGATATCACAATGTCAGAAGACTCGCACATTTGATTCAGAGGAAGCCATGGCATATAAGTCAGATATCGAAATCGCACGCGAAGCCAACAAAAAACCAATCCAAGAGATTGGCGCAAAGTTGGGCATCAACTCAGAGCACCTGCTGCCTTACGGCCACGACAAAGCAAAGGTTAGCCAAGAGTTTATCCAGTCTGTTCAAGGCAACGAAGACGGTAAATTGATCCTCGTTACTGCGATCAACCCGACACCAGCGGGTGAAGGTAAAACAACAACAACTGTTGGTTTGGGTGACGGTCTGAACCGTATTGGCAAAAAAGCAGCTGTTTGTATTCGCGAAGCTTCCCTCGGCCCATGCTTTGGCATGAAAGGCGGCGCAGCGGGCGGCGGTTACGCCCAGGTTGTTCCAATGGAAGAAATGAACCTGCACTTCACAGGCGACTTCCACGCGATCACATCCGCGCATAACCTTTTGTCTGCAATGATCGACAACCACATCTATTGGGGTAACTCACTAGAAATCGACACACGCCGTGTTGCATGGCGTCGTGTTGTTGACATGAACGACCGCGCACTTCGTCAGATCACTGCGTCTTTGGGTGGCGTTTCCAACGGTTTCCCACGCGAAGCTGGTTTTGACATCACTGTTGCGTCTGAAGTTATGGCGATCCTTTGCTTGGCGCTTGACCTTGAAGATCTGCAAAAACGTCTGGGTGACATCATCGTTGCCTACCGTCGTGACCGTTCACCAGTATTCGCACGCGACATCAAAGCAGACGGCGCTATGACCGTATTGCTGAAAGACGCGATGCAACCAAACCTCGTTCAAACACTGGAAAACAACCCAGCGTTCGTTCACGGTGGCCCATTCGCGAACATCGCACACGGCTGTAACTCCGTTATCGCAACTAAAACTGCGCTGAAAGTTGCAGACTACGTTGTGACCGAAGCAGGCTTTGGTGCTGACCTTGGCGCTGAGAAATTCATGAACATCAAATGCCGCAAAGCTGGCATTGCACCGTCTGCGGTTGTGCTTGTTGCAACTGTACGCGCGATGAAAATGAATGGTGGCGTAGCGAAAGCTGATCTTGGTGGTGAAAATGTTGCGGCTGTAAACGATGGCTGCGCAAACCTTGGTCGTCACATCGAGAACTTGAAATCATTCGGTGTTCCTGTTGTTGTTGCAATCAACCACTTCGTGACCGACACCGACGCTGAAGTT
This sequence comes from Cochlodiniinecator piscidefendens, assembly GCF_011326755.1. Lineage (GTDB taxonomy): Bacteria > Pseudomonadota > Alphaproteobacteria > Rhodobacterales > Rhodobacteraceae > Cochlodiniinecator > Cochlodiniinecator piscidefendens. The sequence continues at coordinate 233,859 of NZ_JAAOIE010000003.1, forward strand.
CAGGCTGTAAAAGACTACGTAGCTTCACATGGTTCCGAAGCGATCCTGTCCCAGCACTGGGAATTTGGTTCTAAAGGTTCCGAAGAACTGGCGACACGTGTTGCGGAAATCGTTGACGCGGACATGGCGAATTTTGCGCCTATCTACCCTGATGATATGTCTTTGTTCGACAAAATCGACACCATCGCGAAACGTATCTATCGCGCTGATGAAGTTTTGGCCGACAAGAAAATCCGCGATCAGTTGAAAGCATGGGAAGACCAAGGCTACGGCAACTTGCCGGTTTGCATGGCGAAAACTCAGTACTCTTTCTCTACTGACCCATCTTTGCGCGGCGCGCCTACAGGTCATTCTGTACCTGTTCGCGAAGTGCGTCTGTCAGCAGGTGCTGGTTTCATCGTTGCTATCTGCGGCGACATCATGACCATGCCTGGCCTACCACGCGTACCTTCTGCTGAAGCAATCTGTCTAAATGACGATCTTCAGATCGAAGGTTTGTTCTAAGCAGTAGAATTCTTCGGGGACACGTATTAAGTCATGGTCAAACTCTCAGAGAGACAAATGACAGATATGCGTGCCCCTAAAGATTGCTCTACGATGGCCGAGCTTCGCTTGGCCATCGATGCGTTAGACCAAGAGTTGGTTCAACTGTTGGTCAAACGCTCCACTTACATTGACCGCGCCGCTGAGCTGAAGTCTGAAAATGGCTGGCCTGCACGGATCCCTGATCGTGTCGAAGAAGTCGTTTCCAACGCTCGCCAAACTGCGCAAACCTCAGGGCTTGACCCGGATTTGGCCGAAACGCTTTGGCGTCCGCTGATCAATTGGTCCATTGCCCGCGAAGAAAACACGTTGGGGCCTGACACCCCAGCCGATTTAGGAGAGTCCGAATGACCGCAAATATTATCGACGGCAAAGCCTTTGCTGGTACAGTCCGCGAAAAAGTGGCAGCACACGTTGCGCGCCTAAAAGAAGAAAACAACATTACACCTGGTCTGGCAGTTGTATTGGTTGGCGAAGACCCCGCGTCACAAGTTTACGTGCGCTCTAAGGGCAAACAGACTGTTGAAACTGGTATGAAATCCGTTGAGCATAAGCTTGACGTTGATACGTCTGAAGCCGATTTATTGGCGCTGATCGACCAGTTGAACAACGATGAGACGATCCACGGTATTTTGGTTCAGCTTCCGTTGCCAAAACATCTGAACGAAGATTTGGTGATCAATTCTATCTCGCCAGCAAAAGACGTTGATGGTTTCCATATTTCCAATGTTGGTTTGTTGGGTACAGGACAGAAATCAATGGTACCTTGCACGCCGCTTGGTTGCTTGATGATGCTGCGTGATTATCACGGTTCTTTGTCTGGCCTGAATGCTGTTGTTATTGGTCGTTCAAATATTGTTGGTAAACCGATGGCGCAATTGCTCTTGGGTGATAGCTGCACTGTGACCATCGCGCACTCACGCACCAAAGACCTCGAAGAAGTTGTGCGCCGCGCTGATATTGTTGTGGCTGCTGTTGGCCGCCCTGAAATGGTGCCGGGTAGCTGGATAGGAAAAGGCGCAACCGTAATCGACGTGGGCATCAACCGTATCGAAAAAGAAGATGGTAAAATGAAGCTGGTTGGCGACGTCGATTTTGCCAGTGTTTCTGAAGTTGCTGGAGCTATCACGCCTGTTCCGGGTGGTGTTGGTCCAATGACCATCGCATGCCTACTAGCAAATACGCTAACAGCGTGCTGCCGCGCGAATGGCCTGCAGGAACCCGAAGGTTTGACGGCCTAACCTGAAGCCGATAACAAAAACGAAACCAGCCCAAGTGGCTGGTTTTTTTGTTTATAGGTGAAGTTTGGTTAAATGCTGTAATGTGGCTGGCGACAATACTCGGATTTCGACCGATCAAACAACGCAACGCGATTTGAGGTCATACTATCGTAGGGGGATTTGGTGCCCAGGAGAGGACTCGAACCTCCACATCCTTGCGAATACTAGCACCTGAAGCTAGCGCGTCTACCAATTCCGCCACCTGGGCAGGTGTCGTGAGCGGGACTTATCGCCCCGCTTCAGGCCGGTCAAGTGGATTCGCAGGGTTTGTGCCGCGAAAGCTGATAAAATCAATTGCGCCGCTAAGTCTAGCAGCATTTTGGGATACGGTTGTCGCTCCTCATTGACTTCTATTAATGGTTTTTGCGGGTTTTGCAGGCATCAAAGAAAAAACACTCAGGTTTGTTGCTTGTTCAGCCCGACGTCGGAGGGTATTCCTGTATCAACTGAATTTCGGAGGCACCTATGTCTAAATTAGTTACCATCTACGGCGGGGCCGGATTTGTTGGTCGTTATATCGCACGTAAATTGGCCAAAGACGGCTGGCGTGTTCGTGTTGCTGTGCGCCGCCCAAATGAAGCGATACACGTCAAACCTTATGGAACGCCGGGGCAAGTCGAACCTGTGTTCTGCAATATTCGGAACGACGAATCCGTCCGGGCGGTTATGCAGGGCGCTGATGCGGTGGTGAATTGCGTCGGGATTCTAAATGAATCAGGCCGCAACAAATTTGACGCCGTGCAGCACGAAGGCGCAGAACGCATCGCACGTATCGCTGCGGCAGAAGGTGTGTCACGCCTTGTGCATGTCTCAGCGCTTGGCGCAGATGTAGACAGCGAAAGCGAGTATTCTAAATCTAAAGCTCTTGGCGAAGAAGGGGTGCTGCAGCACTTTGCTCAAGCCGTCATTTTACGCCCATCGGTTATTTTTGGGGCCGAGGATCAATTCTTCAATCGCTTTGCGTCAATGTCTCGTATGGGGCCATTTCTACCGCTTGTAGGCGGTCGTACTAAATTTCAGCCGGTGCACGTGGAAGATGTTGCAAAGGCGGCTGTGGCTGGTGTTGAGGGACATGCAGCTGCAGGCATTTATGAATTGGGCGGCCCTGAAGTTAAGACCATGAATGAGATGATGGAAGATATGTTAAACGTGATCCATCGTCGGAAAATTATTCTGAACCTTCCATTCTTTGCGGGATCCATTATCGCGCTGGCTGGCGATGCCGTGCAGGCTGTTACGCTGGGCTTGGTTTCCAATGGAATTCTGACGCGGGATCAATTGAAGAACCTGCGTAAAGATAATGTTGTGTCTGAAGGGGCAAAGGGTTTTGCTGATTTGGGGATCGCACCGACGTCCTACGAAACAGTTCTGCCTGAATATTTGTGGCGGTATCGTCCGTCGGGCCAGTATGACGCGATAAAAGACTCAGCAAAAAATCTGCGGATGTCTTGAATTTAGGGATGTAGAATTGAAAAGCCCCTGCCTTCGCGGGGGCTTTTTTTATGCGTAGGCAATGTAGAGAAGTATGCCGCCTAATAGAATGCGGTAAATGACGTATGGGGTGAAGCTAACGCTGCGCAGTAGTTTCATCATGAGGCTCAGTGCAAATAGGGCAGCGATGAACGAGAATACCGCAGCGATCGCCCCATTTTTTGCGGCCTCGACGTCAGCTGTCGCAATGACTTCTCCACCCAAAAGTACCGCTGAGGCAATGATTGTTGGAATGGACATAAGCATGGAGAGCTTAGCGCCGTCTTCGCGATTGTATCCGAGCATGCGTGCGCCTGTGATTGTTGTGCCCGAGCGAGATGAGCCGGGGATCAACGCGACGACTTGCCATAGACCCATGATCATTGCGTCCTTTAAGGACCAGTCATTGGATGACTTGGTCGTTTCCCCTTTTTGGTCAGCAAAATAGAGCACAACCCCAAACACCATCATGCTCCAGCCAATCACCGCTGTGGAACGCATGGCGTCAGCAAGGCCAGTGACCTTTAATATAAGTCCAACGATGATGACTGGAATAGTCGCCATCACGAGTAAAAATGCGAGCTTGGAGCCGGGCGTGTCGATTTTGCCTGATAGCAGTCGAGGGATGCCCGATAGGCCAAGCGCAACATCTTTGTGGAAGAAGATCATTACAGCGAAAAGTGTGCCGATGTGCAGTGCGACATCTATGGTTTGACCTTGGTCTGCAAACCCAGTCAGCGCGGGAAGCAATATAAGGTGGCCAGAAGAGGAAACTGGTAAAAATTCAGTAATGCCCTGGATAATGGCAATCAGAAAGAGGTGTAGAAATGTCATGCGGGGTGTCCAATTGATTCGTGTGCCTAATCTATAGTCAAGAAAAATAGGGGAAAGGGGGTAAATAGGTAAGTTGTACTGCCGCAAAATAGAAGTTAAATTCATTCAAACCTAATAAATTATGCAAATAAGTAAAATAAGGTCAGCATGGTTGACTTTTATTGCGCATGAAGGCAGTGTAGATGGGGGGGAGGATAGATTTTATGGAGATCAGCCAATGGCGAAGCAGCGAATGCTCCAATTTGTGAACGTAGATCGGGATATGCCCGAGAAACGTGATGCGATTGAACGCAACAAAGATTTCGATGAAATCTATCAAGAGTTCGCGGCGGCCAAAGCGGAAGAGCAGGCGAGCCGGTGTAGTCAATGTGGCGTGCCATACTGTCAGTCCCATTGCCCGTTGCACAATAATATTCCTGATTGGCTCCGTTTGACCGCCGAAGGGCGTTTGGAAGAAGCTTATCAAATGAGTCAAATGACCAACACCTTCCCAGAGATTTGTGGCCGTATCTGTCCACAGGATCGCCTGTGCGAAGGCAACTGTGTGATCGAGCAATCCGGCCACGGCACAGTTACAATCGGGTCTGTCGAAAAATACATTACCGATACCGCATGGGACAAAGGTTGGGTTCTTCCAGGCACCCCAAATGCCGAACGTGGCGAAAGTGTTGCGATCATTGGTGCAGGTCCCGGCGGGTTGGCCGCCGCTGATGTTCTGCGTCGTCAGGGCGTTCAGGTCACGGTTTATGACCGCTATGATCGGGCCGGTGGTTTGCTGACATATGGTATCCCGAGCTTTAAGCTGGAAAAAGACGTGGTGATGCGTCGGATCAATCAATTGGAGCAAGCGGGCGTCGAATTCGTGCTGAATTGCACGGTCGGCGAAGACATTTCTTTTGATGCTATTCGTGGCAAACACGATGCAGTGGTGATCGCTACTGGCGTCTATAAAACAAGGGATCTGGAAGGTCCCGGCGCCGATGCCGACGGTATCGTGCGGGCGATTGATTATCTGACGGCCAATAACCGCGTGAGCTTTGGCGATGAGGTCGAGGAATTCACGTCAGGTGAATTGAACGCGGCTGGTAAAAAGGTTGTGGTCATTGGCGGTGGTGATACCGCTATGGATTGTGTGCGCACGGCTGTTCGCCAAGGTGCAACCAGTGTGAAATGTCTTTATCGTCGTGACCGGGCAAATATGCCGGGGTCCCAACGCGAAACACAAAACGCCGAAGAAGAGGGCGTGGAATTCGTTTGGTTGGCTGCGCCTAAGGGGTTCAGCGGTGATCCAGTTTCAGGTGTTACAGTTCAAAAAATGCGTCTTGGGCAACCAGATGTCACAGGGCGTCAATCGCCTGAAGTGATTGAAGATGCCGATTATGTCGAAGAGGCTGACCTAGTTGTAAAAGCGCTTGGTTTTGAACCAGAAGATTTGCCAACACTATGGGGTGAAAAAGCGTTGGAAGTGACCCGTTGGGGCACTGTCAAAGCTGATTTCCGTACCCATGCAACCAGCCTAGATGGTGTGTATGCTGTAGGGGACATCGTGCGCGGTGCGTCGCTTGTTGTGTGGGCAATTCGGGATGGGCGCGAGGCCGCTGAGAGTGTTCTTAGCTATCTCAATCAAAGCACCAGCGTCGCCGCAGAATAGGGAGAAATCCGGGTTACACAAAGTATGCAGCAACTATGCATAAAGTGTATGGTTTTTATGCATACGATTTTCCGTATCGTTTTGACCCGTTGGGGAAATATGTCAGTAATTGTGACCTGGAGACTGTAAAATGATGATGAAGCCATTAACCGCCGCATTGACCGTTTTTACCTATGCCTCGGGGGCACAGGCGGGCACCTATTCTGTGCCTGAAGGGTGCAGTGGGTTTTTGACGGTGCAATCGCGGATGTGCGAAGTGGACCACTACTGGCGCTGTGAAGCAGACCCTGAAGGTGTGTTTTGGCGGCTGACGATCCAGTCGGATGGTCCGTCGTTGCTGAGCAAATTGGACAGTGAATACCGTTGGCTCGAAATGTTTCGCCTGAAAACAGCCCGGCGTGAACAAATGAGCCAAGAAGTTGATCCACAATCCATGTCTGAGCTTTTGGAGACAGGCAGTGACAGCTGGACCTTTGATCAGGATTGGTTCGAACGTGGTGAGTTTCTAACAACGGAACGCTACAGCGGTTATGATCGCCTAACGGGTGACACGGTTGAGATTGACGGCGTTACGCTGCGCCAGACCGAATATCACATGCGATCTGAATTCAGCGCCACGGGCGAAACCTTTGTCGCGACTGGCAATGAATATGTTTACGAGCGGTTCAACATTTTTCTAGGCGGTATTGGCGTGATCGAAAGTCGCCAAGGCCGCGAAGAGTATGACAATACACCTGTCGAATTTTCGGAGCCGGGGGAGCAAGGTTTTCTTGCGACTTCGCCGTTGTTTGATTGCGGTGACATTCTATCGGGGCTGGATGTGCCCCTTTCCCAACATGAAGGGACGAGACGACTATGACCAAATTTGACGCAACCTGGGTGGCAGCAGAAGAAGCAAAACGCAAATGGATGGCCGAAAATGGTCTCTATGATGAGCAGGAGGAACATTCGTCCTGTGGCGTTGGGCTCGTTGCGTCAATTGATGGTCAACCCAGCCGCAAGGTGGTTGATGCGGGTATCGCCGCCCTAAAGGCGATTTGGCACCGTGGGGCTGTTGATGCGGACGGCAAAACCGGCGATGGCGCGGGTATTCACGTCCAAATCCCAGTGCCGTTCTTTTACGATCAGATTGAACGTACGGGGCATACTCCGCGTATGGATGAACTGGTTGCGGTGGGGCAGGTGTTTTTGCCACGGACCGATTTTGGGGCGCAGGAAACGTGTCGCACGATCGTTGAAACCGAAGTTCTGAAAATGGGCTATTACATCTATGGCTGGCGTCATGTGCCGGTCGATGTAAGCTGTCTGGGCGAAAAAGCGAACGCAACGCGCCCGGAAATCGAACAGATTTTGATCAGCAATTCCAAAGGTGTAGACGAAGAAACTTTTGAGCGCGAGTTGTATGTGATCCGCCGCCGGATTGAAAAAGCAGCCAATGCGGCGCATGTGGCCGGGCTTTATATTGCGTCGTTGTCGTGCCGGTCTTTGATCTACAAAGGCATGATGTTGGCAGAGCAGGTTGCCGTGTTTTACCCGGACCTGATGGACGAGCGGTTTAAGTCGAACTTTGCGATTTATCACCAGCGGTATTCGACGAATACTTTCCCGCAGTGGTGGTTGGCACAGCCCTTCCGCATGTTGGCGCATAACGGCGAAATCAACACGCTGAAGGGCAACCTGAACTGGATGAAAAGCCACGAAATCCGCATGGCGTCTGCGTCATTTGGGGATTTTGCTGAGGATATCAAACCGATTGTTGCGGGGGGGTCGTCGGATTCTGCTGCGCTTGACAGTGTGTTTGAGGTGATGGTGCGCGCTGGACGTTCTGCGCCGATGGCAAAAACGATGATGGTGCCGGAAAGCTGGTCCAAACAAGCGGTGGAATTGCCACAAAGCTGGCGGGATATGTATTCCTATTGCAACTCTGTGATGGAGCCATGGGATGGCCCTGCGGCGTTGGCGATGACGGATGGGCGTTGGGTGTGTGCCGGGCTTGATCGTAACGGTCTGCGTCCAATGCGCTATGTTGTGACTGGTGATGGGCTGCTGATTTCAGGCTCTGAGGCCGGCATGATCCCGATTGATGAGGCGACCGTCGTCGAAAAAGGCGCGCTTGGCCCCGGTCAGATGATTGCGGTTGATCTACAGGACGGCGCATTGTTTCGTGACGCTGAAATCAAAGACAAGCTGGCTGAAGCACAGCCATTTGGTGATTGGGTCGGTCGTATTCATGAATTGGAAGAGACCCTTTCAAAGGTTTCGGAAGAGCCAATGTTTGATGGTGCGGATTTGCGCAAACGTCAGATTGCTGCGGGATATTCTATCGAGGAACTGGAACAAATTCTTGCGCCTATGGCTGAAGATGGGAAAGAGGCGCTTGCGTCGATGGGGGATGATACGCCGTCGGCTGTTTTGTCGAATCAGTATCGCCCACTGAGCCATTTCTTCCGCCAGAACTTTAGCCAGGTCACAAACCCACCGATCGATAGTTTGCGTGAATTCCGGGTGATGTCACTGAAGACCCGCTTTGGGAACCTGAAAAACGTGCTGGACGAAGACGGCAGCCAAACAGAAATCATTGTTTTGGAAAGCCCATTTGTCGGCAACAGCCAGTTCGATATGCTGATTTCGCAATTCCACGATCCAGTGGTTGAAATCAATTGCACCTTTGCCAAAGGCGAAACTTTGTCAGACGCGCTTGCACGTGTGCGGGCCGAAGCCGAAGAGGCGGTTCAATCTGGGGCAGGGCACCTTGTGCTGACGGATCAGGCGCAAAACGAAGCGCAGATCGCAATGCCGATGATTTTGGCAACCTCTGCGGTGCATAGCCATCTGACACGCAAAGGATTGCGGACCTTCTGTTCGTTGAATGTCCGGGCGGCGGAATGTGTGGATGCGCATTATTTCGCGGTGTTGATTGGGTGTGGTGCAACGGTCGTGAACGCCTATCTGGCCGAAGATTCACTCGCGGATCGGATTGAACGTGGCCTGCTGGATTGCACGTTGACCGAAGCGGTTGCGCGCTACCGCAATGCGATTGATCAGGGCTTGCTAAAGATCATGGCGAAGATGGGGATTTCCGTTGTGTCATCCTATCGCGGTGGTCTGAACTTTGAAGCTGTGGGTCTGTCGCGCGCCATGTGCGCGGAGTTTTTCCCGGGCATGACCAGCCGTATTTCAGGGATTGGTGTAACCGGCATTCAGCGCAAAGTCGAACAAATCCACGCCAAAGGTTGGCTGGGTGGCCAAGATATTTTGCCGATTGGCGGATTTTACAAAGCACGTAAATCTGGTGAAACCCACGCGTGGGAAGCGCAATCCATGCATATGATGCAGATGGCGTGCAACCGGTCATCTTACGAAATGTGGAAGCAATATTCTGCAAAGATGCAAAGCAATCCACCGATTAACCTGCGGGATTTGCTGGATATTAAACCACTTGGAACGCCTGTCCCGATTGAAGAAGTCGAAAGCATTACATCAATTCGGAAGCGTTTTGTGACGCCTGGGATGTCCCTGGGTGCGCTGAGCCCTGAGGCGCATAAAACGCTGAATGTTGCGATGAATCGGATTGGTGCAAAGTCTGACAGTGGTGAGGGCGGCGAAGATCCGGCGCATTTCCACCCTGAGCCAAATGGCGACAACCCATCGGCAAAGATTAAGCAGGTTGCGTCAGGTCGTTTTGGTGTAACTGCGGAATATCTGAACCAGTGTGAAGAGCTGGAAATCAAAGTGGCCCAAGGTGCAAAGCCGGGTGAGGGTGGTCAGCTGCCGGGGATGAAAGTCACCGATTTGATCGCGCGTCTGCGTCATTCTACCAAGGGTGTGACGTTGATTTCACCGCCACCGCACCACGATATCTATTCGATCGAAGACCTTGCACAGTTGATCTATGATCTGAAACAGATCAACCCACGCTGCAAAGTCACCGTGAAACTGGTTGCGTCCTCTGGCGTGGGGACCATCGCTGCGGGTGTTGCAAAGGCGAAAGCCGACGTGATCTTGGTCTCTGGCCACAACGGTGGCACCGGAGCGTCGCCAGCGACGTCGATCAAATATGCGGGTCTTCCGTGGGAAATGGGCCTGACGGAGGCGCATCAGGTGTTGGCAATGAACAACCTGCGCGAGCGGGTAACATTGCGGACAGACGGTGGTTTGCGCACTGGGCGTGATGTCGTCATGGCGGCGATGTTGGGCGCAGAAGAATATGGTATCGGTACTGCGGCCCTGATCGCGATGGGATGTATCATGGTGCGTCAGTGCCAGAGCAACACCTGCCCAGTGGGGGTCTGTACCCAAGACGAAGGTCTGCGTGCAAAGTTCACCGGGAATGCGGATAAGGTTGTGAACCTGATTACGTTCTATGCGACTGAAGTGCGTGAATTGCTGGCCTCTATCGGGGCGCGGTCACTGGATGAGGTGATTGGGCGTGCGGATCTGCTGACGCAGGTTTCACGGGGGTCTGCGCATTTGGATGATCTCGACCTTAACCCGTTGTTGATCACCGTTGATGGCGCCGAAAGCATCGTTTACAACCGGGATAAGCCGCGCAATGCGGTGCCAGATACTTTGGATGCTGAGATCGTCAAAGACGCGGCACGGTTCCTGAATGATCGTGAAAAGATGCAGCTGTCTTATGCTGTTCAGAACACGCATCGGACTGTGGGGACGCGGGTTTCTAGCCACATCGTACAGAACTTTGGCATGCGCAATGATCTGCAGCCGGATCATCTGACGGTTAAATTGACAGGATCTGCTGGTCAGGCATTGGGTGCGTTTGCGGCACCGGGGCTAAAGATCGAAGTGTCTGGGGACGCCAACGATTATGTGGGCAAAGGTCTGTCTGGGGGTACGGTTGTTGTGCGCCCTTCTATGGCGAGCCCGTTGGTGGCCGCAGATAACACGATCATTGGCAATACCGTGCTTTATGGTGCGACAGACGGATATCTGTTTGCTGCCGGTCGTGCGGGTGAACGGTTCGGCGTGCGGAACTCTGGCGCGAAAGTTGTGATCGAAGGCTGTGGATCAAACGGTTGTGAATATATGACCGGCGGCGTCGCTGTGATCCTTGGGTCAATTGGTGCAAACTTTGGCGCAGGTATGACAGGCGGTATGGCCTATCTCTATGACCCGCAGGGTGAGGCGCAAAAACTGATGAACATGGAAACATTGGTGACCTGCCCTGTGACGGTTGAGCATTGGGAAACCCAACTTAAAGGTTTGATTGAACGTCATGCTGTCGAAACCGGGAGCCGTAAAGCTGCTGAGATATTGCAGCATTGGGATCTTGAGAAGACTAACTTCGTTCAGGTGTGCCCAACAGAAATGTTGGTGCATCTACCAGCCCCGCTTGGAATTGAAGAGACCGCCCAATCAGCGTGATCAGTTCTAATTAAAGTTGAAAAGGCGCGGTGAGTTTCACCGCGCCTTTTGCGTCCTATGTTTTGACTGAATGGTCAATCTGGCTTAGCCTGATACCTATTCTTTGATACTCCTTTGTTTTCATCGCGATAAAATGCAGAAGGCCCGTTTCTTGTGAAGCATGATGCTGAACTTAATCTCGAGATATTAGACCGGATCTACGATGTTGCGGTGGACCCTGCGCGACTAGAAGAACTCGTTGATAGCTGGGAAGAGCATTTTAGCCCGTTACGGTTGTTAAACCCCGAATGGGAAGGGACGGGCGATCAGGCCTTCACCCACTTTTCGCGATTGGGATTGCTACTGGATCGATTACCACAGGATAATCACAACGATATCACCGATGAGGCAGGTACCTTGGCTGCGCTTGTTGTTTCTCCGGACTTGATTGTTCAGAGTGCAAATGCGGCCGCACGTGAATTGTTGGGGGTTTGCGAAGGCGAGAAGCCGCAAAATTTGCCGATTGATGAGGACTCATATGCGGCGCTTCTACATGGAATAAAACAAGCATTGCGCCATGATGGAACGGCGCATTTTATGCGGTTTCGTATATTGGATAATGAACGATTTGTTGTTGTTCAAATACGTGCACTAAACGCACCAAACGGGCAGCGAAATGCGTTGATCGTGACCTCAATCCTCGCTTGGCAAGAGACATTTGGTGACGCGATAAAGGGCGTTTTCGATCTCTCCCAAAGCGAAGTCGAAATTGTACGCTGTATGGTCGAAGGGCACACAATAAAGTCTATTGCCGCAAAACGGGGGCGTTCCGAGGCAACGGTACGCACACAAATCCGGTCAATTTATGAAAAGACAGAGACCCGATCACAGGCGGAACTGGTGCGCATTTCGTTGTCATTGATGGATATGGTGAAAACCACAGGGGGAAGTGAGCCACATTCTTATGTTCCATCTGATGGAAAAGATATTCTAGGCCCCAATGTGTTCCAGAGCATTCCGCGCCCATCCAAGCGTTGGATGGATTACATTGTTTATGGTGATCTGACAGGCGCGCCTGTCTTGTATTTGCCGTCCGATTTAGGGCTAATCCGTGTGCCCGCCAGGATTGAGTCATTGCTAAAGGTGCAGGGCATAAAAATGATTGTGCCGATCCGCGCCGGTTATGGCCGCTCGACTCCAATCGAAACGACGGAGAATTATGAGGATTTGATCGCAGCAGATTTTGCGGCGTTGTTGGATCATTTTGACATAGAGCAGTGTCCGATATTGGCACAAACGTCTGATTTTTGTTTTGCGACATTATTCGCTGCCCGACATCCCGAACGGGTGAGCGCTATTGTGACCTGCGCACCACCGTTCCCGTTTTGGAAGCGAGAACAATTCGAACGTATGGATAAATGGTATCGCTTCATCTTGGCGAATGCACGGTTTGCACCGCGCGTGTTGCCTTACATGGTGAAGGCTGGTTTTTTTCTGGCACGCTCTATCGGGAAACGTGGGTTTTTGAATGCCGTGTTTTCGAACAGCGATGCTGACAAAGCTGTGTTCGCAAACCAAGAGGTTTTCGATGCGATGGCGCTTGGCTCTGAGGTGACTTTATCGCATTGGCATAGCGCGCACGTGGCATTTGCCTGCGAAGTAACGCTTCATGCGGGGCAGAATTGGGGTAATGATCTTGCTCAGCTAGAAGGTCAAATTCCAGTTACAGCCTTTATCGGTTTGGATGGTCCTATGATGCCGCAACAAACTTTTGACGAGATACAACAAAAATACCCCTGGATTGAATACAAAGTCATGCCAGACGCGGGGGAGTTGTTATTGTTTAAATATTGGCCCGAAGTGCTGGAATACCTTACCCCGTTTTTGCAACGAAAATCCTAGTTTAAGGGCGCTATACCACATTTGAGGTATGACGCCCTGCCGCATCACCGCCATTCTGTACCTTATATTTTACAAAAATGAATGAGCAAAAAAATGGATTTTTTATCCGAGACATCGCCGTTTTTCGCGGATGTTACTTTATCCTCTCTCGGGATATTGGATGTGATTGGGGTGGTTGGGTTTGGCCTGTATTTAACAAACTACACCCTCGTTACTTTTCAAAAAATTGACAGCCGGGGTATTACGTTCTTCCTCGTGAATATCATCGCTGCGAGTTGTGTGCTGACCAGTTTAGTGCAGAACTTTAACTTAGCTTCCGCACTCATTCAAATATTTTGGATTTGTTTGGGGGTGGTGGCCGTAACGCTTCGATTGTTACCTGGCCGTCAGGTGGCGCTTTTAACGGAGAGCGCTACCAAAAATTCTGTTGTTGATGTCACAAATGAAGACGATGACGCCATCGTTCCACTGTTTGCAGCGCAGTAATTTGTCTGAGCGCCCTTGACGATAGGACATGCTTCATGGCTATGGTCAGGGGTGGCAAAGACAGTGAAAAAAAACCGCCGGAGCGGCAAAAAGAAACAAAAACAGACACGGGCCCCATGGTGGCAGCGGGTGCTTTTTTGGTTGCGCAAGTGGTTGTTGCGGGGAGGGCTCGGCGTGGTTGTTTTTATTGCAACGTTTGTATTGCTGTTTTCCGTTGTAAACCCGCCAACCAATCACACGATTTGGAGCGAAGGCCAAAGATTAGGCCAAGTGGATCAGCAATGGATTCCGATTGAAGAAATGTCCCCTCATGTAGCCCTGTCTGCTATTGCATCAGAAGATGTGAATTTTTGCAATCACTGGGGTTTTGATATGACGGCAATACGGGCAGCTTTGGCCGAGGGGAGCCGCCGTGGTGCGTCAACGATTACCCAGCAAACAGTCAAAAATGTTTACCTATGGCAAGGGCGCAGTTGGGTACGTAAAGCGTTGGAGGCTGTATTAACACCAATGGTCGAACTGGTGTGGTCCAAGCAACGTATTTTGGAAGTTTATTTGAACATAGCAGAATTTGATGAAGGTGTTTTTGGTATCGAAGCCGCGTCGCATCATTATTTCCGCATTTCTCCGTCTGAATTGTCGGCGCGGCAGGCGGCATTGCTCATTGCGTTACTCCCAAATCCTAAGGTTCGCTCAGCAAGTTCACCGTCATCTGCAACATCTTCGCGTGCGACATCCATTATGGACGGGGCTGCAACCATTCGCCGGGATGACCGTTCTGCGTGTTTCGAGAGTTGAATTCTGCGGCAAATCGGGTCAAATGATGTAAAACAATTAAAACAGATCGAGTCCCGCGCCCATGAACCGGCTATTTCACGTCCCGCTTTCCCCATTCTGCCGCAAAGTCCGCCTGAGTCTTGCGGAAAAAAAGATCGAAGTTGAACTGGTGGAAGAGCGGTATTGGGAACAGGGGAGCGATTTTCTGCAGCGCAATCCTGCTGGGAAAGTCCCTGTTTTAAAGATGGATGGGCGGCACTTTTCCGAAAGCGCTGCAATTTGTGAATACATCGAAGAAAAGCACCCCAGTCCGCCTCTGATGCCCACGAATGCTGAAGGGAAGTATGAAGTGCGCCGTTTGGTGAGCTGGTTTGATGATAAATTCTACAACGACGTGTCATTTAGGCTGTTGAATGAACGGGTCAACAAAAAGATCATGAATCAGGGGTATCCGGATTCAAAAAACGTGAAACTAGGGGCGCAGAAGATTAAGTATCATCTCGATTATATGGGATGGTTGCTGGATCAACGTCGTTGGCTGGCGGGGGATCAAATGAGCCTGGCTGATTTTGCAGCTGCGTCGCATTTGTCGTGTTTAGATTACATCAGTGACGTTGACTGGAACCGCAACGCTAACGTGCGCGACTGGTATTCGAAAATTAAATCACGTCCGGCATTTCGTTCGATTCTCGCTGACCAAGTTCCTGGTTTCCCACCACCTGCGCATTATGCGGATCTTGATTTTTAATTCCTCTGGAAGGGGGGCCTCGTGCCCGATACGCTGAAATCACGGTTAATTGCGCAAGCTAAATACGAAGGCTTTGCCAAAGTTGGGGTGTGCCGCCCTGACGCAATACCGGAGATTGCAGAGCGTCTATCAACCTTCGTAGAACAGGATCGCCACGGGCAGATGGCATGGATGAAAGAGCGCATGCATTGGCGTGGGGCGCCTGATGCGTTGTGGCCGGAGGCGCGATCCGTTATAATGCTAGCGGAACCTTATACGCAAGATTTCGACCCACGAGATGTGCTTGCGATGAAAGATCGTGGTGCTATTTCTGTGTACGCTCAGCATCGTGACTATCATGATATTGTAAAAAAACGTCTGAAACGGGTGGGGCGTTGGTTGATTGAGCAGGTTCCTGACGCACAGATCAAAGTGTTCGTGGATACCGCCCCAGTGATGGAAAAACCATTGGCCGCTGCCGCAGGTCTCGGGTGGCAAGGTAAACATACAAATCTGCTCTCACGGGATTTGGGGAGCTGGTTTTTTCTGGGGTCAATTTTTACCACTGTTGAATTTCCCACTGATGTAAAATCAGTCGAAAACTGCGGTTCATGCCGCGCGTGTCTGGATGCCTGTCCGACCGATGCTTTCCCAGCGCCGTTCCAATTGGATGCACGTCGCTGCATTTCGTACCTAACGATTGAACATCACGGCCCTGTGGATGAAGATTTACGCCCCTTGATGGGCAATCATATTTATGGGTGTGATGATTGTTTGGCAGCCTGTCCATGGAACAAATTTGCAGCGACGGCACATGAGATGCGATACGCGGCAAAAGAAGAATTGATCGCGCCGCAATTGTCGGAACTGGCAGCGCTTGATGATACTGGGTTTCGTGAAAAATTTTCAGGTTCTCCGATCAAACGTGTTGGGCGCGACCGATTTGTGCGCAACGTGCTTTATGCGATTGGAAATTCGCAAGACATTTCATTGAAGCCCACGGCTTTGGCATTGACGAACGATCCCGATGCGACGGTGCGTGATGCCGCCCAATGGGCCGCAGCCCGATTATAAATCAGAGGAAAAACGATGAACCCGATCAAAGGTATTTTGCTAAAACTTGCGGCGGTGACATTGTTTATCTGCATGGCGTCGTTGATCAAAGCCGCCTCAGAGCGAGTGCCGGCAGGGGAAGCCGTGTTTTTCCGTTCGTTTTTTGCGCTACCCATCATTTTAGGGTGGCTTGCGGTGCGGGGAGATTTGCGAACAGGATTAAAGGTCAAGAGCAAGATAAGCCATTTCTGGCGCGGATTTGCAGGTACGACGGCCATGGCGTGCGGATTTGCGGGTCTAGGGCTATTACCTTTGCCAGAAGTGACAGCCCTAGGCTACGCAGCGCCGTTGCTGACAGTTGTGTTCGCCGCGATGTTTTTGGGGGAAGAAGTGCGCGCCTTTCGTCTAACTGCCGTAGGAATTGGGCTGGTGGGTGTGTTGATCGTGGTGTCCCCACGCGTGACCCTGTTGGGGCAGGAAACCGTTCAGATGGCCGCTGCAATTGGGGCGATTTTGGTGTTGTTTGGCGCAGTGTTTTCCGCTTTGGCGCAGATTTATATTCGTAAGCTGGTGCAGACCGAGCAAACGTCAGCGATTGTGTTCTATTTCTCGGTGACATCGACTGCGCTGTCGTTATTGACCATTCCCTTTGGTTGGGTCTGGCCAACGGGCACCGAAGCAGCGCTGCTGATCAGTGCTGGAATATTGGGGGGGCTTGGTCAGATATTTTTGACCTCTGCCTACCGATTTGCAGATGCTTCCGTTGTGGCCCCCTTTGACTACGCTTCGATGATTATGGCGCTAGCGATTGGGTATTTTGTGTTTGAAGAAGTGCCCACGCTGACGATGCTAGGCGGCGCTGCCTTGGTGATCTTTGCAGGTGTCTTGATTATTCTTCGTGAACATCGGCTTGGCTTGGAACGCAGCCGGGCGCGTAAAGGCATGACGCCGCAAGGCTGATCAATTGGTCAATTGCCGATATGCAGCAATGGCTGGGCTGATCTGAGAGGCAGCCTGCTGCAAGGGTACTGGCCCTAGTTGCGTGCTTCCAATGTTATAGGTGATTGTTATTGCGTCGTTGTTGGGGACCGTGAGAATTTCTAAATTGATTTCCATTCCACGTGTGCGAAAGGCTTCGCGTAGTGCGTTCGTGTAATTGTATTTGGAAATATTGATTTGCGCATTGGCCCCCCAATGTAGGGTCGCATCAATGGTGACGCGTTCACCGTCATAGTGATTTTCGGCCTCCCACGTAATGCCGAGAGGGGGCTGGGCCGTATCAGACATCGCATAATAAAGCGAGGAAATCCCGGCTGGCGCTGCGACCAGAAGAAAAATTACTAACAAATATAGAATGTTTGATCGTTTCATGTTTGCCCCCAAAGCGCATCGCCAAGGTAGTCTAAACATGTCAAGGAAGCGTAAAGCGCCGCCAATGGCGACGCTTTTCTTTTGTTAGGCGCGAACGAGACGTTCGTAGCTTTCGGCGATATCACGTGCGAGCGCACCGACTTCGAAGGTATATTCGCCGATTTGGCCAACAGGCGTGACCTCTGCCGCTGTGCCGGTCAGCCAGCATTGTTCAAACCCTTCAAGCTCTTCGGGCATGATGTGGCGTTCATGAACGGTGATGCCTTTTTCTTTGAGCATCTGAATCACAGTTTGGCGGGTTAGGCCGTTTAGAAAACAGTCTGCAAGCGGTGTATGTACTTCGCCATCTTTTACGAAGAACATATTCGCACCCGTCGCTTCTGCAACGTAACCGCGATAATCATACATCATCGCGTCAGAACAACCTTTGGCCTCAGCCGCATGTTTGGACATAGTGCAAATCATGTAAAGACCAGCCGCTTTCGCAGCCGACGGAATGGTTTCCGGAGATGGGCGTTTCCATTTTGAAATGTCGAGCTTTGCACCCTTCATTTTAGCGTCGCCGTAATAGGCACCCCATTCCCATGCAGCAATCGCCAAACGAACTGGGTTGCGCGCAGAGGCAACACCCATATCTTCGCCAGCGCCACGCCATGCTACCGCACGAACGTATGCATCGGTCAAATTGTTGGCCTTAAGCACTTCGTATTTTGCGGCTTCGATTTCTTCGACAGAATAAGGAATTTCAAAGTCGATCAATTCAGCAGACTTGATCAAACGCTCTGAATGCTGCACAGATTTAAAAATCTTACCGTTGTAAGCGCGCTCACCTTCAAAGACGGAAGATGCGTAGTGCAGTGCATGGGTCATGATGTGGACATTTGCATCGCGCCATTCGATGAGCTTGCCGTCCATCCAGATTTTGCCGTCGCGGTCGTCGTAACCCGCCATTGGTATTTTCCTTATTCAAATGCCGAAAATTCGGTCTCGTTTTCATTTGTTGCGCAACATAGGTCCGGTGCGGACATAAAATTACACAGAAACTGGTATTTGTTACGAATTGATTCTTGGAAAGTCAACAAGACTGACATAAAATCTAATCAACGAAATATAATGTGATCGAGGGGGCCATGGCAGAAAACGGTATGTCCAGCAGCGTTGGAGGCGAGGCGCGGCTGTTTCTCACGGATGATCAGTTGCGTAAAGGGATTGAGGCGATGTTCTTTGCCTATCGCGGATTTACTGCTGATCCCGATCGCATTTTAACAAATTATGCTTATGGACGGGCGCATCACCGCGCGATTCACTTTATTAAACAAGCACCGGGCACATCGGTAAATAATCTACTGTCCATTCTTGGCGTAACTAAACAGTCGCTTAACCGGGTTTTGCGAACGTTGATCGAAGACGGTTTGGTCGAAAGTCGGGTGGGCACTAAGGATAAGCGTGAACGGCATCTTTTTTTAACGGATAGCGGTGTAACGTTAGAGGCGGAATTGTCAGACGCCCAACGCAATCGGATGCGCGCCGCTTATCGCGAAGCTGGGCCGGAGGCGGTAGCGGGCTTCCGACAGGTTCTTGAGGCAATGATGGATCCTGAACTACGACGTCATTACAAACCCAATAAGGAGGGCACATCATGATCGCACCTGTGGAAGCCCATATTCTGATTGTAGATGATGATGAACGCATTCGTAGCCTTTTACAAAAATTTCTCATTCGCCATGGTTTTTGGGTGAGTGTCGCGCGCGATGCGGCACATGCGCGTAAAATTCTGGCAGGTCTGGAATTTGACTTGATTGTGATGGACGTCATGATGCCCGGTGATAATGGATTTGAATTAACACGCGAACTTCGCGCGACAATGGAAACTCCGATTCTGTTGCTGACGGCAAAGGGCGAAACTGAAGACAGGATCGTTGGGCTCGAGGCGGGTGCTGATGATTACATCGCAAAGCCGTTTGAACCAAAAGAACTGCTGTTGCGGATCAATGCGATATTGCGGCGTGCACCTGCGCCAGTGTCTGTTGAGGCCGGGCCGAAATTTCTAAGCCTTGGTGCAGTACGCTATGATCTTGAACGGGGCGAGCTGCGCATGGGTGATGAAATCGTGCGATTAACGGCAACTGAAAGCCAGTTGATGAAAATCTTTTCTGCACAGATTGGCGAACCGGTCAGTCGTGGCCAATTGGTCGAAGATTTGGGGCGCGATGGTGGGCAAGCCCAAGAACGTGCCGTTGATGTGCAAATCACCCGTCTACGACGCAAGATTGAGAATGATCCAAAACGCCCACGTTATTTGCAGACGGTGCGTGGCTCTGGTTACATGCTGACTGGGGATTAATCGCGATCGAAACAAATCGAAGGAAGAGTGCCAGACCATTCGGAAACCGAAACCGCGTTGACTGATAAATCAAATGGCACGGGTCTGGCCTCTTGGCCAAAGGATACAACGCCAGATCCAGTTAGATAATTAATGTCGCACATACCGATGTTTTCAAGGTCAAGCGTATCATAGTAGCTATAGGTTAATCCGGCGACCCGAAAGGCGTTGCGGCGGTAGGCGATTGTAACCACCTGTTCCCACCGATCCCGACCAACAGCGATGTTTTGGGAAATGACCTCGAGTGACCCACTCTGGTTGATTGACAGCGACGGTTTGGTGCCAAACATCGCACCCATCCATGCGAACTCTTTTACATAGATGGGATTATTCGGTGCCTCACGCGCATCACCTAAATAGATCAGTAAAGCTGCCGCGCCACCATTGTCGAGCTCATCCAGCAGAAGCGCGGTGTCCACAATCCCATCACCCGAAATGTCGGCCTCCAATCTGCCAACCACCTGATAGTCTTCGAACTGGTAGGTTTGGGAAAACAACAGAGAAGGAAGGCAGGATAGTACGGCAGCGGCATAGTACGTTTTCATGACAAATTCTCATCTGATGAATTCAAAAGCAGACAGGTTTGAAGCTAACTATACGATCAAACCACGATAGCTCCTAGCCCATCAAAATGGATAGTGTTGGTTGCAAAGGGATGAATGGAGCTTACTTGTTCTCGTGTACCAGGTTTGGAGTGATGTATTGGGTAGGTTCGTACGGCTGCTGATTGCGGTGTTTTTCTTAGCGCCTATTACAGCAATGGCGCAGCAAGATGAGATCGCTGTAGATCTCGTCGAATGTGTAAATTTAGCCAACGGGCACTCCATTCAATTGAACGAGGCAGCTTGGGAATTATCACAAGCAAATCTGGATTTGGTATATGATCAATATTTAGAAGGTGGGTATTATTTTGTACGAGGAAGGCCGCTTGGTTGGCATGGCACTTGAGGGGCGTTTGTCGACCTTTCTACAGACGCGTGGCGTGCATTCGAAACGCGCAAAAAAGATGATGCGCTGACGATTGTCGGGGCGAGCTTTGTGCCCGAAGAAGTTGTGAACGCCTTTAAGGAGTGTGGCGTCGAATGGGGTGGATACTGGACTGAAGACTATCCGCTGATTGAAGCCACTGGGGAAGTCATGGAAACTGAACCTCAGGTCGTTGCCCCATGGTTGGTGGAAGAAGTTCCAGTATATAATCCCCTTGATGTGAGCGCAAATGAGTGATGGCCATGCCGCCGTTGGTTCATGTCTGAACGGCGACGGGCTTCTTTAATCTGATCCGGAGCCATTGTCATTTGAACCAAAGCTTCCTGCTTCGGGGTTTCCGCCTCCGGATTTGATGCCTAATCTTAGAAATACAAACCTCAGCGCAGCCAATATAGTTGATACGAAAACAATCATAAATACGAGTTGCGAGGTGGTGAGTGCGTTCACTTTTTCGATAAATTCAAACATTTCGAGCCCCAACATATTTTTTGCAATAGCTTTGCTTAGCTTAACATTGGGGCGTCAATTGGGCGGTTTTGCTGTTGAGTGTTGACCTAGATTTGTTCGTTATCCCCATCGGGTGCCCTTGTTTCGTGGTCGGGATTGGCGTAGCCATCGGCTATGACAACTGCATATTTTTCTCACGCTGATTGCGATTTACACATCACCCCTCCGGGGCATCCGGAACAGGTTGCACGTTTGGAATTTATTCGAATGGCGTTGAGTGATGCGCGGTTCGATGGGTTGTTGCGCAAAGACGCACCAATCTGTGATCCAAGCGATATTTTGCGATGCCATCCACAAAGCTATGTTTCGCGTGTCAAGCAGGCCATTCCCAACGAGGGTTGGAATGCGCTGGATGGTGATACGAATGTGACCGTTGGGTCATGGGATGCCGCAACGCGAGGCGTTGGCGCGAATGTGGCAGCTGTTGATCTGGTTATGTCCAGTGAGGTCAAAAATGCCTTTGTTGGGTGTCGGCCTCCGGGACATCACGCGGAACGTGAAATTGCGATGGGGTTCTGTTTGTTTGGGAATGTCGCGATTGCGGCAAAACACACATTGGATCATCATGGCTTGAGCCGTGTCGCAGTCATAGATTTTGATGTGCACCACGGCAATGGAACGCAGGACCTGTTGTGGGACGAAGATCGCGTATTGTTTGCATCGACCCATCAGATGCCGTTGTATCCGGGGAGCGGGGCCGCGCATGAAACCGGGGCGCATGAAAACGTGTTAAATGTGCCCTTAGCGGCCAATTCTGGTTCGCATGAAATGCGCCGTGCTTATGCTGATGTTATTCTTCCGGCTGTGAAGGCTTTTGCGCCGGAATTGATTCTCGTTTCAGCCGGATTTGATGCGCATCGGATGGATCCTTTGGCCAACCTAAACTGGACAACCGAAGACTTCCGCTGGCTGACGGCGCAAATTTGCGATGTTGCTGAAGAATGTTGCGATGGACGGGTGGTCTCTACCTTGGAAGGTGGATATGATCTTAACGCATTGGCGGCCTCAGTTGCGGCCCACGTCGACGTATTGATGGAGCGCTAAAGATGAGCGAAAAAGCAGTAGAAGAAATGAGCTTTGAAGAAGCCATGGCAGCCCTTGAGGGCGTGGTTGGGCAGCTTGAGCGTGGCGATGTGCCATTGGATCAATCCATCACGCTTTATGAACGCGGCGCTGAGTTGAAAAAGCGGTGCGAAGCCAAGTTGAAAGAAGCCGAAGAAAAGGTGCACGCGATTACGTTGGGCGAAGGCGGGCAGCCAACCGGGACCAAGCCGGTCGAGGGACTGTAATCCATTATGTTTAAGGCACAGTTGGCGGCAGATGGCGCACGCGTTCAGGCTTGCCTTACGCAGGCACTTGGGGATTTGGCAGATCAGCCAGTGAACCACGCAATGCGCTACACGGTAAAAGGCGGCAAAGGTTTGCGCGGGTTTCTCGTAATGGAAAGCGCGCGGGTGTTTGATGTGCCTGAGACGCAGTCGGTTTATGCTGCGGCTGCGGTTGAGGCGCTTCATGCGTATTCACTGGTCCATGATGATCTACCCTGTATGGACGACGATGATTTGCGCCGCGGCCAACCAACAGTTCATGTGAAGTGGGACGATGCCACCGCTGTGTTGGCGGGTGACGCGCTGCAAACGTTGTGTTTTGAATTGCTTGCACGCGAAGAAATCGGCCCCGCAGATCGGCGTATGGCGTTGGTTTCTTCGATGGCACAAGCGGCAGGTGCACGCGGTATGGTGCTGGGCCAAGCCCAAGATATTGCTGCGGAAACTGCGGATCGGCCTTTGAACCTTGACGAGATCACTGAATTGCAAGCCAACAAAACGGGCGCGCTGATTTGTTGGTCTGCGCAGGCTGGGGCATTGATCGCAGGGGCTGATACAACCCATTTGCGACACTATGCAACGGCGCTTGGGCTTGCTTTTCAGATCGCAGATGACATCATGGATGTTGAGGGTGATGCTGAAAAGGCCGGTAAGCGTTTGCAAAAAGACGAAGATGCGGGCAAAGCGACCTTTGTGTCATTGTTAGGCTTAGATGCCGCGAAACAGCGCGCAAAGGCGTTGGCATCTGAAGCAGAAGATGCGCTTGCGCCCTATGGTAACAAAGCAGATCGCTTGCGGGAAGCCGCACGCTTCGTTATTGCCCGAGACAGCTAAGGTTCCCGATAGGGAAGGATCGCCAGTATGAGTGACAAACCAAAAACCCCAACGCTTGATCGCGTTCACCTTCCCGCTGATCTAAAGGGAATGACAGATGCCGAATTAAAACGCGTCGCTGATGAATTACGCGCTGAAACCATCAGCGCTGTTTCGGAAACTGGCGGCCATTTGGGGGCGGGGCTTGGTGTGGTGGAATTGACGGTGGCATTGCACGCCGTTTTTGACACGCCAAAGGACCGTTTGATTTGGGATGTAGGTCACCAGTGTTATCCGCACAAAATTTTGACCGGCCGCCGCGAGCGCATTCGTTCCTTACGGATGAAAGATGGTTTATCCGGTTTCACTAAACGTACTGAAAGCGCGTTTGACCCATTTGGCGCTGGGCATTCTTCGACCTCGATCTCTGCTGCGTTGGGCTTTGCCGTTGCACGCGATTTGGGGGGCGCACCCGAACACGGATTGGGCGATGCGATTGCTGTGATTGGCGATGGTGCCATAAGCGCGGGCATGGCCTATGAGGCGATGAACAACGCGGGACATTTAAAAAAACGTCTGTTTGTTATTTTGAATGACAATGAAATGTCGATCGCCCCGCCTGTGGGGGCAATGTCAGCCTATCTGTCATCTCTCTATGCTGGTGAACCATTCCAGGAATTGAAATCGGCGGCAAAAGGGGCCGTCAGCCTGTTGCCAAGCCCATTCCAAGAAGGTGCGCGCCGGGCCAAAGAAATGCTCAAGGGTATGACCGTTGGCGGGACATTGTTCGAAGAGCTGGGTTTTTCTTACGTTGGTCCGATTGATGGCCACGATCTTGATCAAATGTTGCCGCTTCTCCGCACGATAAAGGCGCGCGCGACAGGTCCAATGCTCATCCATGTCACGACGAAAAAAGGCAAAGGATATGCCCCGGCTGAAAACGCGCGGGATCGCGGACATGCGACAGCGAAATTCGATGTTTTGACGGGCAAACAAAAGAAAACGCCGTCAAATGCCCCGAGTTACACAAAGGTCTTTGCCGAAACACTCTTAAACTTGGCTGCTGAAGACGATAAAATTTGTGCGGTGACAGCGGCGATGCCCGACGGAACGGGGCTTGATAAGTTTTTAGAACGTTATCCAAGTCGCTGCTTTGATGTCGCGATTGCAGAACAACATGGGGTAACATTTTCGGCGGCTTTGGCTGCTGGCGGGCTAAAGCCATTCTGCGCGATGTATTCGACGTTTTTGCAGCGCGGGTATGATCAGATTGTTCATGATGTGGCGGTGCAGGGCTTGCCTGTTCGTTTCGCCATTGATCGCGCGGGGTTGGTTGGGGCAGATGGTGCGACCCATGCGGGTGCATTTGACACAGCCTATTTAGCGAACTTGCCTGGCTTTGTGGTGATGGCCGCAGCTGATGAAGCCGACCTGGCCCGTATGGTGGTAACTGCCGCAGGACACGATAGTGGTCCGATTGCGTTTAGATATCCACGCGGCGAAGGTGTCGGTGTTGATATCCCTGAACAGCCGGAGCCATTGGAAATCGGTAAAGGCCGGATTATTTCGGAAGGTAAACGTGTTGCGATTTTATCATTTGGGACGCGTCTAGGTGCTGTTCAGAAGGCGGCGGAATCTTTGGCTGCCAAAGGACTAACGCCGACCATTGCAGATGCGCGATTTGCCAAGCCTTTGGATAAATCCATGATCCTTGATCTCGCGGCAAACCACGAAGCATTGATAACGATCGAAGAGGGTGCTGTTGGTGGTTTCGGGAGCCATGTCCTTCAATTGCTAAGCGATGAAGGCGCGTTAGATCATGGCCTTAAGGTGCGCTCAATGGTGCTTCGGGATGCCTTTATTGATCATGGCGGTGCTGAAGACATGTATGCGGATGCGGGATTGTCCCCCGAATGCATCGAAGCCAAAGTGTTAGAGGTACTCGGTATAACGGACATCGCCAGCCGTCGTGCCTAACAAGGCGTGATTAGGCGCCTTGTTCTATTTTCAATAGTGCCTGCAATCCAGTTTTATAGTCGGGGTATTGCAATTGTACCCCGAGTTCATCTTTGATCCGATCATTACGCACTTTTTTACTTTCGGCATAAAAACTACGGGCCATTGGCGTCATATCTGCGGTTTCAAAATCCTGAGCAGGCGGAAGAGGCAAGCCTAACAACTCTGCCGCGTAGGCGATGACGTCTTCTGGTGGAGCGGCATCATTGTCGCAGACATTGTAGATAGTACCGGGGTTTGGTTTTGCAATTGAGGCGGTTAAAACCTGTGCGATGTCTTCAACGTGAATACGGGAAAATACTTGGTTCTTTTTTATGATCCGACGGGCTGTTCCAGCACGTACTTTTGCAAAAGGGCCACGACCAGGCCCATAAATGCCGGCCAACCGAAATATATGAAGCGGTAACCCCGTTTCTTTCGCCAATGTTTGCCATGCAGCTTCTGCCTCTAACCGCAGTTGACCCCGTTTCGTTGACGGGACAAGAGGGGTCATTTCATCAACCCAGCCGCCTTGGTGATCACCGTAGACCCCTGTGGTGGATAGATAGCCAATCCATTTTAGGTTCGGGGCACGTTTTGCAATTTGTGTGCGCCAATCATTGAGTACTGGATCGCCAGCCTCGTTTGGAGCTGCGGACACTAATATATGTGTGGCCGAGGCAATATCTTCCGACAAATCGGAACCGGGCCAAAGGCGGGGTGTTATGTCATGTGCCGCGAGCGGGTTTTGTTTTTCCTGCGCGCGGGTCGTGCCGATGATGTGCCAGTCTGAACGGGGCAACCGGCTGGCAAGCGCGCGAGCGCTGTAACCGTGCCCAAAGGATAGAAAAGTATGTGTCATAGTGCAGTCATGGCGTGAATTGTGCCTGACAACAAGGCCGGCATTGCCTGTGATTACGCGAAAGGGTTGCAGCTATTCCCAATCCGAAGGTTTTATCGAAGAAAAAACCTGAGAAAACCGGTGCGCCGGAGGCGTTCAATTTTGTTACACTGCGGCGGAGTTTTAGAAAACACTGGTGTTTTTTGCAGTTGGGCGGTAGATGCTGCCGACTGACGCAAACGCTTTTGCCGGAGATATTCCCGTGACGACTGATATTATGACCAGCCTGCGCCAAGATTGGCTGGGCAATATTCGTGCTGATTTACTTGCTGGGCTTGTTGTGGCTCTGGCCCTGATCCCAGAGGCTATCGCCTTTTCCATTATTGCCGGTGTTGATCCAAAGGTCGGGCTTTATGCTTCGTTCTCTATCGCCGTGATCACAGCGATCGTAGGCGGGCGTCCGGGTATGATTTCGGCGGCGACTGCTGCGACTGCGGTTTTGATGATCACTTTGGTCAAAGATCACGGGTTACAATATCTATTAGCAGCGACCGTCTTAGCGGGTTTGCTGCAAATCCTGGCTGGGCTCTTTAAGCTTGGAAACGTGATGCGATTTGTGTCCAAATCGGTGATGACCGGGTTCGTAAATGCCTTGGCTATCCTCATTTTCTTAGCCCAATTGCCAGAACTTGATATGGGCACAGAGGGTGTCACGCTCTTGACCTATATTATGGTCGCGGGTGGTCTAGGGATCATCTATCTCTTCCCTTATGTCACAACAGCAATCCCGTCTCCTTTGGTGACGATTGTTGTTTTAACGGCTTTGGCGCTGTTCTTCGGGCTAGATGTGCGTACTGTGGGCGATATGGGGGCACTGCCTGATACGTTGCCTATCTTTCTGATCCCAGAAATTCCGCTTAACCTTGAAACGCTTAAAATTATCTTCCCCGTTTCTGCGGCTATCGCGGTTGTTGGCCTTTTAGAAAGCCTGATGACAGCAAAACTGGTTGATGACCTGACAGACACGAAATCTGATAAAAACCGTGAATGCATCGGCCAAGGTGTGGCCAATACTGCAACGGGCTTCATTGGTGGTATGGCGGGCTGTGCGATGATTGGCCAGTCAATGATCAACGTAAAATCCGGCGGACGTGGGCGGTTGTCCTGCTTTGCAGCCGGAGTGTTTTTGTTGTTCTTGATCGTTGTCTTGGGGGATTGGGTTGCACGCATTCCGATGCCAGCATTGGTCGCAATTATGATCATGGTGTCTGTTGGGACATTCAGCTGGTCCTCTCTTAAGGATCTCCGTGAACATCCTGGGGCGTCGTCCATCGTGATGGTTGCAACCGTTGTTGTGACCGTATTCAGCCATAACTTAGCGCTTGGCGTTTTGACCGGTGTCTTGCTTTCCGGAATCTTCTTTGCATGGAAAATCGCTGCTGTGTTTCGGGTTACATCTGAGGCGAGTGATGGCGGCCGTGCGCGCGCGTATGTGGTCGAAGGGCAGCTGTTCTTTGCAACGGCGCCCGACCTAGCTGATGCGTTTGATTTTGGCGAAGTGCTGGAACGTGTGACAATTGACGTCAGCCGTGCGCATATTTGGGATATTTCATCTGTTGCCGCATTGGATATGGTGGTGTTGAAATTCCGCCGTGAAGGTGCGGATGTCGAAATCATCGGCATGAATGAGGCCAGCGAAACCTTGATGGGTCGCTTAGCCGAGCATGATAAGCCGGGCGCGCTTGAGCGTCTAATGGGGCATTAAGGGGATAGGATATGTCAAAGATCATCGCACTGGTTGACGGATCAGCCTATTCAGAAAGCGTTTGTGACTACGCCGCTTGGGTGGCTAAGCGCAAAGGGTCTTCGGTTGAAATCCTTCATGTTTTAGGGCGTGAAGAGGCGGCCAAAAGTAACCTATCTGGAAACATCGGGTTGGGTGCGCGCACCAAACTCATGGAAGAGTTAGCCGATCTTGATGCGCAAAAAGCAAAGCTTGCCCAGCACCGGGGTCGCGCAATTCTAGAAGACGCCGAGGCGCGTGTGCGTGCCGATGGCATTGAAAACGTAACCACGCGGCTGCGTCACGGCGACATTGCCGAAGAAGCGTTGGAAGCTGAAAAAGGCGCTGATCTGGTGGTTGTCGGGAAACGAGGCGAATCTGCTGACTTTTCTAAAATGCACCTTGGATCGAATTTGGAGCGCGTCGTGCGTGCTTCGAAAATTCCGGTCTTGGTGGCGAGCCGTGCCTTTCACGAACCAAAGAATTTTTTGATCGCCTACGATGGCGGCAAAAGCGCGATAAAGGCTGTTGCGCATGTTGAGAAAAGTGATGTGTTTGCTGGATTGACTGCCAAGCTGCTGACAGTAAGTGAGGCCAATGCCCAAAGCAAACGGGCGCTTGAAGGTGCCACCGCAACGCTAGAGGCAGAAGGCTACACAGTCGAAGCAGAGTTTGCTGTAGGGGACGCAGACGATGTGATTGCGGAGAAATCTAAATCCGGTGACGTTGATATGCTGGTGATGGGGGCCTATGGGCATTCCCGTATTCGCAACTTGATTATTGGGTCGACAACAACAGAAATGATCCGGTCCTGCCCGGTGCCAGTTCTTCTGTTTCGGTAACCCTGTTTGCTCTGGTAAATCATAGATGAGAATGGAAGAGTGGCTGCATGACATTCACTCTTTCAAATCGTACGGCGCGATGGCTTTGGCTGGACAGCCAGGGGTTGTCAGAAACGCCAACTGGATCGCTTGATCTACTTGATATGATTACGCGTCTTGGGTTTGTGCAGCTTGATACAATTCAGGTTTTGGCCCGGGCGCACCATCATATTCTCTGGAGCCGCAATCAGAACTATAGCGAACCCATGCTCAATGACTTGATGCGCCGGGAACGCGGGATATTTGAACATTATACCCACGATGCATCAGTTATTCCGATGGCATTTCTACCCTATTGGGATCGCCAGTTTCGCCGGAAAAAGGCCTATTTTGATAAGGCTAAGTGGTTTCGAACAATGTTAGATGCATCTGGGCGGCAGGCGATCAAAGATCGTATTGCCGTTGAAGGCCCGCTTTCGACCTATGCGTTTGACAGCAAAGTCACTGGGGAAAAGAAGATGTGGGCCCGCCCGCCGCATAAACTCGCGTTGGATTATATGTGGTATTGTGGTGATTTGGCGACTTGTCATCGTGACGGCATTACAAAAATCTATGACTTGGGTGAGAATGTTTTTCCGCATGATTTACGTATCCAACACGTGCCGGATGAAGCCCAAATCGATTGGCTGTGTGATAATGCGTTAGATCGGCTGGGCTTTGGGAGTTTGGGGGATGTTCAGCGGTTTTGGGAGGCCACGGATGCCCGTGAGGTTAAGGCCTGGGGTGGGCGTCGGGAACTGGTTCAAGCGACATTGGACACGGCGGATGGCCAAGCTGTGGATGTAGTGGCTGTTTCTGATCTAGAAAAGCGCATTGAAGACGTCCCGCAGCCTACCTCTCGGTTACGCATTGTTAATCCGTTTGATCCTGTTGTTCGGGATCGCAATCGCCTAAAAGCGCTTTTTGGGTTCGATTACCGTATCGAAATATTCGTTCCCGCGGTTAAACGAAAATGGGGATACTATGTCTATCCCCTGCTGGAAGGGGACCGTTTTGTTGGACGGATCGAGGCAAAGGCAGATCGCAAAGCTGGCACGATCACAATTATCAACCTCTGGGCCGAGGCAGGCGTGAAATGGACCAAGGCCCGACAGGGAAAATTAGAGGCAGAACTGAGTCGCATGGGGCGTTTCACAGGGTGCCGCGATTTAGTGTGGGCTTGCAAGCCGCCGATAGCCTGCTGAAATTAAATGAAAAATAAAACGATGCCGCAGGTGCGAAAAAACCGTTGCATTGAACGATTGAATCCGCAAATCTACCTGTATCAAGGTGCCACCTTCGGGTGGAGAATTGGGAAGCTGGTGAAACTCCGGCACTGCCCCCGCAACGGTAAAGACGGGTAAGGCATAGCAAAGCCACTGAGGAAATTCGGGAAGGCGCTGTGTTGGTCAATTTGGCCCTGTCTAAGTCCGGAAACCAGCCTTGGTGAACGTCAATATTCACCTGTCGCGGGGTCGCGACCAAGGACGGAGAGAACTATGCAGTTCAACAAATTGGTAGACGGATTGTGCAATGCGCCAAGTGAAGGTGCGGAACTAAACGCGCGTATGGCGTTGATGGAATGGGTGCTTACCCTTCCTCAAGGGACGGATACACGCGCCGAAGCCCGAGTCGCATTAAAGCGTTGTGCCGATGGCGTACAAAGCAAAGCGTTAGTTTTGTTCGAAAAGATGCTGCGGGAAATTGCCGAAACACCCACGATTACACCTATACGACGCGGCGGTGCGCGTAAGAAACGGCATTTGCACTGAGCTTATTGAACAATAAAAAGGGTTGGGGCGTAATTGCGCCCCAATGCGTCATAAGAAAACGAGCCTTCAGTATTCTACCGGACGTAACACCCTTATTTTAATAGCATTTTCCGATACACAGACTATGCATAAAGTGTGTGACAAAGGTATGACGCTTATGCGTAGGTTTTGTGAGATTTGAAAACCAACAAAGCGTCGGGTTGGTCAGAATTTGTAAACGGACTGGGTGAGTTATTGCTTCCAATTTGTTTGGCATCAGAATCTTGCTGCGCAGGAAACATGTGTATTGAAAGGGCTAATAATATGAAAAAATGGAGCATTTGGGCTGTAGTCGGGCTATTGGCCGCATGTGTTGAAACAACCCCAAGTATTCGCTGGCAGTCCGAACTTCAGGAACCGGGGAGCTATGTGTCAATTCATCAGAGCGGAATAGGATTGATCCATCACGTTTTCAGAGGGCGTGATGGAAATGCGCATCGCGTGGAAAGCTATCGAGGACCAGCTCCTGAGGGTATACCAGAATTTACCACGTACCTCGATCAGCATGGAAACTATGTACGTTGGGGAAACGCAGAAGGTATTCAAGCCGAATACCAGCCACATAATTGTGTGCGGACGCTTGGCGAATGCAGGTTTACCAAAACTACCGCTAATGGGGAGGTCTCTGATTGGGTCCGCCGAACAATTGCGACGTCGGATGGATATAGTTACCAACTTTTGCGAGAAGGGGACACCGAACCGACGTATAGCGGGCATGCTGTGCTTGATGCGCGGGGTGTTGCTGGAAGCGGTGCAGTATTAGGCCCTAGAGGACCGCAGACCAATACACTGGTGGGGCGAGGGACGCTGTAAGCCAAGACCCTTTCAGAGCCGATATTTCCACTGGTGTAATCAATGCAATTAAGGCGCGATTAGATGTACAGTTTAATCGTGCCTTGAGACGGTGCTGAAATTGGCCTCTCCTGAACACAATATGACCATTAACCAAAATTAACCTTTGAGGAATGGGACTGATTTTACCATTTGGTTGAAGCGGTTCGTTCGAAACATTGTTAGGTATTATGGTAGGTCGATGGCTTTAGAAAATGTACTGGTTTACAATTTTGCAAGTGGTGACAACACGTATCCGCACAGCGGCACATTTACCGTAGGTGTTGCTGGGCAGGTAACGATTGATGATTCGAATGGCTCGGATGATGGTGTGTTCGGGGATTTTACGCACACTGGTGGCGCAGATGTTCCTGATCAGGATGTATCGGCTTCCTCAGTGTCAGGGATCAATGTCGGCGATACAATTGACTTACGGTATAAATATACGATCACAGGCTCCGATGGATCCAATGGCACAATTTATTTTGTCGCAACCAATAACGCGGCGAACTACGGACCACTTTTTGTTTCCAATCAACCACTAGACCCTGCTGTCACTTATACCTTTGGTACATTTAACACTGACGGAGCGGTTGCTTATGCCCGTCTCGTTCCGTGTTTTACCAGTGGAACGTGGATTGAGACCGCCAAGGGCCCACGGCTCATTGACTCTTTGAAAGAGGGTGATCTGATTTTAACCCGAGATAACGGGTTTCAACCGATGCGTTGGATTGGCCGTTGTACGGTTCCAGCTGCTGGGAAAACCTCCCCGGTCCATATTGCCGCGCACGTATTGGGCAATGACCGCGGTTTGCTGGTTTCGCCGAACCATCGGATGTTGATAGAAGCCGCGATCGCGGACATGTATTTCGGCGAGCGTGAATTGTTGGTTTCGGCTAAGCATCTTCTTACGACACCTGGGATCACTCGTCGCGTTGGGGGCATGGTGACCTATATTCATATTTTATTTGATGAACACCAAGTGGTATTGGCCAATGGGGCATATAGCGAGAGCTTTTTTCCCGGCCCGGTTGGGTTGAATTCGCTTGCTCACGAAACACGTCAAGAAGTGTTGGAATTGTTTCCCGAGTTGCGTTCAAACACACCGAAAGGGTTCGAGCAGACCGCGCGCATGTGTCTGACACAGAAAGAGGCGACAGTGCTTCAGCAACTCGTCGCCTGATTTAATGTTTGCTCTTTGGGCCGCCCGGTGGACTGCCCATTTTTGTTGGTTTAGGCGGCTTTGGTTGCCTTATCAAAGCGTCCGTAGAAACTTTGGCCTTTGGCAGCCATATCGCGCAAGAGTTTTGGGGGTTCAAAGCGCGCGCCATAGGTTTCGGTTAGCTGATCACAGCGTTCCGCAGCATAAGGTGTGCCGAGGATGTCAAGCCAGCTGAACGGGCCACCAGACCACGGCGCAAAGCCCCAAGCAAGGATCGCGCCGACGTCGCCTTCGCGGATGTCTTCTAGCACGCCTTCTTCTAATGCACGCACGGCTTCAAGCACTTGGGCGAACAGCAGGCGGTGCTGGACTTCGGTGAGGTCGGGTTGATCATCCAAGCGTGCGAATTTTTCGCCGAGACCTGACCAATAGCCTTGGCGTTTGCCTTTTTCGTCGTAATCAAAGAACCCAGCGTTGGCTTTGCGGCCCAAGCGGCCCTCAGATTCCATCCAGAAGATTACGTCATCAACAGCGCCGTCTGGGTAGGCATCGCCCATGGCGGATTTGGTTGCGCGGGCGATTTTGGCACCAAGATCAATCGAGGTTTCATCAACCAACTGAAGCGGACCAACAGGCATGCCCAGCATCTGTGCGGCGCGGTCAACAAGGGCAGGGGAAACGCCCTCTGCCACCATGCGAATGCCCTCATTGACGTAGGGGATGATGCAGCGATTGCAGTAGAAGAACCGCGCGTCATTTACGACGATGGGTGTTTTGCGGATTTGGCGAACATAATCGAGCGCCTTGGCGACCGCACGATCACCGGTTTCTTTGCCTTTGATGATCTCAACCAACATCATCTTTTCAACGGGGGAAAAGAAGTGAATGCCGATGTATTGATCCGCGCGCTTGCTGGCCTTGGCCAATTCGGAAATGGGCAAGGTTGAAGTGTTGGTCGCAAAGATACAATCGTCGGGAATGATAGCTTCGACTTTTTTTGTGATCTCGGCTTTGACGGTTGGGTCTTCAAACACGGCCTCGATGATCAGATCGCAGCCCTTTAGCGCGTCAAGGTCCGTAGTTGCGTTGATACGGCTTAAGACTTGGGTCTTCTTTTCTTCTGTGGTTTTCTTGCGGGAAATCCCTTTGTCTAGGTATGCTTCGGTGTAGGCTTTGCCTTTGTCGGCGGAGGCCTGCTCCTGATCAATCAGGACAACCTCCATCCCGGCAGTGGCTGACACGAGTGCGATACCAGCGCCCATCATACCAGCGCCCAATACGCCGACTTTGCGCACGGTTTGATCGTCAACGGCGGGGCGGTTTGCCCCTTTGTCCAAAGCTTCTTTGTTGATGAATAAGCTGCGGATCATGGCAGAGGAGGACGGGTTCATCAGAACATTGACGAACCAACGCGCCTCAACTTTCAGCGCTGTGTCAAAGGGAACTTGCGCCCCCTCGTAAACCGCGCTGAGCAGGGCTTTGGCAGCGGGAAAGGCACCTTTGGTTTTTCCGTGAATCATCGCTGATGCACCGACAAAGGTCATGAAACCAGACGGATGATAAGGCGCGCCGCCCGGCATTTTGTAGCCTTTGGCGTCCCATGGTTTGACGATGTCGGCGTCTTTGGCGTTCAACACCCATTCTTTTGCGGCCGATAAAAGTTCATCGGCGGGAACGACGTCATCGACAACGCCTGCGGCTTCGGCCTTTTTGGGATCGTTGAGCTTGCCCTCAAGCAAAAGCGGTGCAGCGGCCATTGCGCCCATTTTGCGAACAAGCCGCGTTGTCCCACCTGCGCCGGGAAAAATGCCAACCATGATTTCTGGCAGGCCGATTTTGGCCTTTGGATTGTCAGCCGCGATGATGCGGTGGCACGCGAGCGGAATTTCTAGACCAATGCCAAGCGCTGTACCGGGGAGGGCCGCTACGATAGGTTTGCCGCCCTTATTGGTTTTGGTGTCCATCCCAGCGCGTTCGATTTTGCGCAAGATCGCGTGCATGTCCATGACACCGTCAAACAGACCTTGGGCGGGGTTGTCACCCGCAGAATCTTTCATGGCGGCGATGATGTTTAGGTCCATCCCACCAGCAAATGAGCCGGGTTTGCCAGAGGTGATAATCACACCTTTGACAGCATCGTCTGCGATGGCGGTGTCGATCATATCATTCAGATCGCTGAACCCTTGTTGGTTCATAACGTTCATGGATTTGCCGACGGTATCCCAAGTGATTGTCGCGACGCCATCTGCGTCTACGGAGTAGGTAAAATCAGACATCTATGTTCTCCCAAGTTTCAGACGCGCATGCACGCGCTTCTTTCGGATAGGTTTTTGCCAGTTCATCTCGAACTGATGTGAGTATTTGACCCAAAAGGTTTTGACCGGGCCACAAGTCTACAGGCGTGGTCACAGCGTGTGCTGCGTCCAACCCGATGCCCCAAATCGTATCGACAGGGCTGGCTTCGGCTAATTGTTTGGGTAGGGTTTGAAAAAGTTTGCGACGCAGGCCTTTGTTCTGGTCGAATTTTGCCATGTTAATATTCGTAACAATCTTTACCTTTTCGGCATCCCATTTGGCGTGATCAAAGCCGCGCACTTTGCGCCCGAGGGCTTTCTGGCACCCGGGTTCTGGTTCAGCAAGTATTTGCGCCCCAATTTCGGCGTCATTAAATAGAATGGCCTTTTCATACATCATAGCCTGTTCGGCTGTTTCAAAGGTTTGATCCGCATAGGAAAAGTGGCTGGGGTGCCATTGACTAAATGGACCAGACCAAAAGAAATGAAAAGAATGCTCATCAACTAGCATTACTCATTACACCCGTTCGATAATCGTGGCAGCGCCCATTCCGGAGCCAATGCAGAGCGTGGCAAGCCCGGTTTCCAGATCGCGAGCTTCCATTTCATCAAGAAGGGTGCCGAGGATCACGGCCCCTGTCGCGCCGAGCGGGTGGCCCATCGCGATGGCACCGCCGTTGACGTTGAGTTTGTCGTGATCGACGTCAAACGCCTGCTGGAAACGTAGAACAACGGAGGCGAAGGCTTCGTTCACTTCAAAGAGGTCAATGTCATTGATCGACATACCTGTTTGTTTCAGCGCCTTTTCGGTGACAGGCACAGGGCCGGTCAGCATGATGGTCGGGTCGGTGCCGATTTTTGTGGTTTGGCGAATACGGGCACGGGGTTTTAGGCCCATGCGTTCACCGAATTCCTTGGTGCCGATCAACACGGCAGCCGCACCATCAGCGATGCCTGACGAATTGCCCGCGTGGTGGACGTGATTGACGCGTTCCAGATCAGGGTATTTCATCAAGGCGACCTGATCAAAGCCGGGCATAGATTCGCCCATGACCTGAAAACTCGGGTTCAGCGCGCCGAGGTTTTGCATGGTGGTTTCGCCGCGCACCATTTCATCGCGGTCCAGAATGGTCAGGCCGTTTTGGTCGCGCACGGTCATCAGCGATTTTGAAAACTTGCCTGCGGCCTGCGCAGCGGCGGCGCGTTTTTGACTTTCGACGGCATAAGCATCAACATCATCACGGCTAAAGCCGTATTTGGTGGCAATAATATCAGATGAAATGCCTTGCGGGACAAAATACGAACCGAAGGTGAGTTCGGGGTCAACCGCGATTGCACCGCCATCCATGCCCATAGGCACGCGTGACATGCTTTCGACACCACCCGCAATATAGGCATCGCCCATGCCGCCCATGACCTGACCAGCGGCCATATTCACCGCCTCAAGGCCCGATGCGCAAAAACGGTTGATCGACACGCCGGGCACGGATTCTGCCAGATCGGAATAAAGCACTGCAGAACGCGCCAGACATGCACCTTGTTCGCCAACTTGGGTCACGTTGCCCCAGATAACGTCCTCGATTTCATCGCCAGCAAGGTTGTTGCGGGATTTAAGTTCATTCAGCACCTCGGCGGACAAGCGAACGGCGGTCACTTCGTGCAATGTGCCGTCTTTTTTGCCTTTGCCACGGGGGGTGCGCACGGTGTCGTAAATATAGGCGTCGATCATGGTCTGTCCTTTCTTAAGCGCGGTCTGAGGGGTGGCCGGGCATGAGGTCATAGGGGTGTTTCCAGCCGGGTTGTTCGCTGATGCGATCAAGCCAAGCGTCGATATTCGGGAAATCCGTACGGTTAAACCCAAAGGGTTCTGGGTAAAAAAGATACCCGCAGCAGGAAATATCTGCATTGGTGATGCTGTCGCCCACCAGCCAATCGTTGCCGTCTAATGCGCGGTTCAGCGTTTTGTAAGCGGTGGTGAGGCGGGCTTTGTTCATTTCTGTATAACCCTCGGGCACGGAGCTTTTGGGCGCAAAGTTTTCGAAATAACGCACATTGCCAGCCATGCTTGAAAGCTTGTGGTTGTCCCAAAACACCCAACGCAGCACTTCGCGTTGTTGGGCTGGGGTGACACCGCCAAACTTGCCAGATTTCTCTGAGATATACATCTGGATGACGCCAGATTGGCTGATGCATTCATCACCATCAACAAGGCAGGGCACTTCGCCCAATGGGTTTATCGCGAGGAATTCAGGGGTGCGGGTCGCGCCGTTGAAAAAATCAACATAGACCGCTTCCCACTCTAAGCCGGACAGTTGTAGTGCAAGTGCTGCCTTGTAGGCATTTCCGCTTTCGCCAAAACAATGTAATTTAATCATGTCAATTTCCCTATAATGCGCGTGCGATCAGTTCTTTCATGATCTCATTTGTTCCACCGTAGATGCGTTGCACACGGGCGTCAGCCCACATTTCCGCGACTGCGTATTCTTGCATGTAGCCATAGCCGCCGTGCAGTTGCAGGCAGTCATCCAACACTTCGCATTGGGTGTCGGTCAGCCAGTACTTCGCCATTGCGGCCTTTTCGACGCTGAGATCACCGCGCATGTGGTCGGCGATACATTCATCCAAAAAGGCCCGCGCGACTTTGGTTTTGGTCTGGCATTCCACAAGTTTAAAGCGGGTGTTTTGAAACTGCGTCAGAGGACCACCAAAGGCTTCGCGTTCTTTGCAATAGGCGATGGTGCGTTCTACCGCGCCTTCCATTGCGCCAACAGCGGTGCAGCCAATGATCAGACGTTCCTGAGGGAGCTGTTTCATCATTTGATAAAAGCCCTGACCTTCGACACCACCAAGGATGTTTTCAGGGGGGATTTCAACATTGTCAAAAAACAGCTCAGAGGTGTCGGCCGCATGTAGGCCGATTTTATCAAGGTTACGTCCACGCGAAAATCCAGCAGCACCGTTGGTTTCGACAACAACCAGCGAAACCCCTTTGGCCCCGGCGGCAGGATCGGTTTTTGCCGCAACGATAATCAGTTCGGCATGTTGGCCGTTGGTGATGAAGGTTTTTGAACCACTTAGCCGATAGGCGTTGCCATCTTTGACCGCTTTGGTTTTTAGGTTTTGGACGTCGGATCCCGCTGAGGGCTCTGTCATGGCTAGGGCGCCGACCATTTCGCCAGACACCATTTTGGGCAGCCAACGGTGTTTTTGTTCTTCGGTTCCGTAGGCCAGAATGTAATGCGCTACGATGCCAGAATGGATGGGGTTGCCCCAGCTGGCGAGATTGGCGCGTGGGGCTTCCATCATGATCACGGCTTCATGGCCGAAATCGCCGCCATGGCCGCCGTATTCTTCTGGGATAGAAGGACACAGCAACCCAAGTGCGCCAGCGTCATTCCAAGTGGAGCGATCCATCTCGCCCTGTTTACGCCAGCGATCGTATTGCGGCATCCATTCATCTTCGATGAATTTGGCTGTCATATCGCGCAGCATTTGGTGCTCATCTGTCATCCAGATGGAATGTGTCATGCGTGTTCCCTGTGCAGGGCCGAATTTGGCCTAGCGTTTGCGTGCCTCCAGCTCTGAGTTAAAGAGCCGCAAGCGGGTTGCGAGGTTAACCTCATCCGTAACGCTTTCGAAGTTCTCAAACAGAAACGAAAGCGCCTCTCCCTCATCTAAGCCCGCGTTGGTCGCGAACTTTTTCAATTTGCGGTAACCGTCTTCTGTCATGGCGACAGGAAAACGGCGGGTCAGGCGAAAACGTTTTGGCATATCAATCCCTTTGTGAATTGCCCGGACATGTCGCCCGGACAAGACATGATTAAAATGCTTCTGCGTCTAACGCCATAACTGTATCAGCCCCAGATTGGATTCGTGCGAGGTGGGTCGCCGTTGCCGGAAGCTGACGTGCCATGTAATAGCGCCCTGTCGTGAGCTTCGTCTCATAGAACGCAGCGTCAGTATTACTGCGCGACGTGGCGTCATCCGAGAGTGCCGCAAGGGCAGCTTTGGCGCTGCGGGCCCACATCAGGCCCAAACACACATGACCAAACAAATGCATGAAGTCATAAGACCCAGCGAGCGCGTCATTTGGGTTTTTCATGCCGTTTTGCATGAAGTACATGCCCGCGGACTGAAGGTCTTTTGACGCGTGTTTTAGAGGATCAAGGAAATCAGCCTTTAGGGCCTCGTCTGTCTCGTTCTCTTTGATAAAGGTTTTCACCTGATCAAAGAACGCCATGACATGTTTTCCGCCATCTTGGGCCAGTTTGCGCCCCACAAGGTCAAGCGCCTGAACGCCATTCGCGCCCTCATAAATCTGGGTGATGCGTGCATCACGCACGAACTGGCTCATGCCGTGTTCTTCGATATAGCCGTGACCGCCGTAGACTTGTTGCGCCTGAACCGCCATGTCAAAGCCTTTGTCTGTCAGGAAACCCTTGATCACCGGGGTCATGAGGGACACAAGCCCATCTGCGTCTGTGTCTTGTGCGCGGTGGGCCTGATCAATCAGTTGCGCCCCCCACAAAAGAAATGCGCGTCCGCCTTCAACGAATGATTTTTGATCCATCAATGAACGGCGAATGTCTGGGTGAACAATTAACGGGTCGGCTGGTCCGTCCGGGTTTTTCACGCCGGTCACGTCGCGGCCTTGCAGGCGGTCTTTGGCATAATCGACGGCGTTTTGGTACGCGCCGACCGCCTGAGACAGGCCCTGCATACCCACGCCTAGCCGTGCTTCGTTCATCATGGTGAACATGGCACGCATGCCTTTGTGTTCTTCGCCCAGCAGATAGCCTGTTGCGTCGTCGTAGTTCATTACACAGGTCGAATTGCCGTGAATGCCCATCTTTTTCTCGATGTTGCCGACAGATACACCGTTGCGTTCGCCGAGTGTGCCGTCATCATTGACGATGAATTTCGGGACAATAAACAGGCTGACGCCTTTGATCCCTTCGGGACCGCCAACAATTTTACCCAGCACGAGATGAATGATGTTGTCAGACATGTTGTGTTCACCGGCCGAGATGAAAATCTTTTGGCCAGAGATTTTATAGCTGCCGTCGGCTTGGGGGGCTGCTTTGGTCCGCATAAGGCCAAGGTCCGTGCCGCAGTGCGGTTCGGTCAGGTTCATTGTGCCTGTCCAAGTGCAATCCGCCATGTTCGGCAGGAATTTTGCCTTTTGATTGTCCGTGCCGTGGGCGTGGATCGCGGCATAAGCGCCGTGTGTCAGGCCCTGATACATGGTGAAGGCTTGGTTCGCGGAAGAAAACATTTCCCCCACAGCGGTCCCCATCAGATAGGGCATCCCCTGACCACCATAGTCAGGATCAAGATCAAGCGCGGTCCAGCCTCCTTCGCGCATTTGGTCAAAGGCAGCTTTGAAGCCGTCGGGGGGATAGACCACGCCATTTTCCAAACGGCATCCCTGTTGATCACCAACCGCATTTAGAGGCTCCAAAACTTGGGACGCAATTTTTCCGGCTTCTTCGAACACCGCAGAGGTGAAATCAGCCTCAAGGTCATTGTATCCGGGGATATCAGAGGCAGAAACATTCAGGACATCGTGGAGGACAAACTGCATATCATCGGTGGGGGCTGTGTAACGTGTCATGCGGTTATCCCTTCTTTTGCATTGCTTGCGCGATTTGTTGTTCACCCCAAGCCAGTTGTGCTTTTAAATCTTCAATGGCTTCGTTTAGTTCATCGCGTTGATTAATCATGTCTTGCATACGTTCTTTGGCGATGTCGTAGGTGCGTTGGATTTGTGTGTGTTGTTTGTCTTCGCAGTCATAGAGATCGAGCAGTTGGCGTATTTCTTCGAGACTGAAACCAAAACGTTTGCCGCGTAAAATCAATTTTAATCGCGCGCGATCACGCTTGGTGAAATTGCGTTTTTGCCCATCACGATGTGGAAACAGGAGTTCCTTTGCTTCGTAAAAGCGCAATGTGCGCGCTGTGACGTCAAAGGTGTCGCACATTTCTCTGATGGTCATAAAGTCGTCTTGCACGCGTTGCTCCTTTGATTGATCAGTGTTCCTTACAATCTAGGTACAAGTTTACGTTTACGTAAAGATTACGCCGCGTAAAAACTTTATATGACGATACGTCACAAAGTTATTCAGAAGAGTTAATGGTCGTCGCGCGCAGATTTTCGAGATCTTTGATCGTTTCTGCAAGTTCTGTGTACTGTAACTTGAGGGCCGCCAACTGACGATCAGCCATTTCAACCCAAGCCTTATTCTGAGCTTCGGTGCCTTCTTCAGCATAGATGAGCAACCACTGACGAATTTCCTCTAAGCTAAATCCAAACCGCCTGCCGCGTAGAATAAGGACCATACGTGCGATATCGCGTGCGCTGTAAAAACGGCTGCGACCGTCGCGCTCAGGATCCAAAAGTTCGATATATTCGTAATACCGTAAGGTGCGCGGGGTCACGTCAAAGCGTGCGCACATTTCTTTGAAACTTAGCCGGGTTTGATCGCTGTTTTCGGTCATAACGCCAATAGATTTATCTCGTTGATCGGACCCTAAGAGGATCTGTTCAAGAGATCAACACTACGTGCGTTCAGTAAATAAGAACGTGAGGTTTTTTGATATCGATCTTGCATTGGCCGCATTTGGAGAGGACAACACCAAAGACGCTAAAGGGGACCAGTAGATGTCAGACGATATGGCGCGCATTGCGCGACAATTCATAGAAGCCATCCCTCATTCACGCGAATTAGGAATGAAAGTTACTGAAATTGGCAATGCCATGGCGGAAATCACCATGGCGTATGATAAACGATTTATTGGGGATCCGAAGACTGGAGTCATTCACGGGGGCGCGGTTTCGGCGCTTATGGATACATGCTGCGGCGCAGCTGTTATGGCGCATCCGAGTGGCCCAAGTGCTACGGCGACAATCGATCTGCGTATTGATTATATGCGGCCAGCCACGCCGGGCCAAAGCATTACAGCGCGGGCTGAATGTTACAACGTGACGCGGTCGGTGGCATTCGTTCGGGCTACAGCAATGGACGAAGATACGGATCGTCCTGTTGCGACGGCGACCGGGGCGTTCACCATGCAAAATGGAGACACTGCAAAGGGGTTCTTGAAATGAAAGTAGAACCTGTACAAGTGATCAAACAGCGTCGGGATGCTGCGCTGAAAGTTTTGGTCGAAGGTGTTCCGTATGCGCAATTTTTGGGGATTCAATTTGACCGCAGGGGCGACGAACTGACGGCTATTTTGCCTTTCACAGAAAAACTGATCGGAAATCCTTTGCTACCGGCCATTCATGGTGGCGTAACTGCAGCGTTTTTAGAGATGACGGCGATTGTTGAACTCAGCTGGGCGATGATCTGGAACGATGTTGAAAGCGGGGCGCTGGCGACAGATGATCTTTCGATTGAGAATTTTCCCAAGCTTCCGAAAACAATTGATTTTACGGTCGATTATTTACGCTCTGGCCTGCCGCGCGACGCCTATGCGCGAGCGCGGGTAAACAGGTCAGGGCGACGGTATGCCAGCGTACATGTCGAGGCTTGGCAAGACAACAGAACACGCTTGTTTGCCCAAGCAACGGGGCA
The DNA here is from genome assembly GCF_011326755.1 of Cochlodiniinecator piscidefendens. Taxonomy (GTDB): domain Bacteria; phylum Pseudomonadota; class Alphaproteobacteria; order Rhodobacterales; family Rhodobacteraceae; genus Cochlodiniinecator; species Cochlodiniinecator piscidefendens. The sequence goes on from NZ_JAAOIE010000003.1 coordinate 276,486, forward strand.
TTTTCTGATGCCACAGCGGGATGAATAATACATCTTCTGTACCAGAGCAGGTGAGTCATCGCCGTGTTCTGACCATTGCTGCGCCTATAGTTCTATCGAATGCAACGGTCCCGATACTCGGGGCGGTGGATACAGGTGTTGTTGGCCAAATGGGGATGGCCGCGCCAATTGGTGCGGTTGGCATCGGTGCTGTAATTCTGTCTGCGGTGTATTGGATATTTGGCTTCCTTCGGATGGGAACAACAGGTTTGGCCGCCCAAGCGCGCGGGGAAGGGGATCAAGGCGAAGTCGTTGCTTTGCTGATGCGAGGGCTCATGATCGGTGGGGCGGCCGGTGCGATGTTCGTTTTGCTTCAGGTTCCTTTGATGTGGGCGGCGTTCACGCTCGCACCTGCGTCTGAGGCCGTTGAGGGATATGCACGCGCCTATCTGAGTATTCGCATCTGGGGGGCACCGGCGACGATTGCCCTTTATGCGGTGACCGGGTGGTTGATTGCGATGGAGCGCACCCGAGGCATTTTGGTTCTGCAGCTTTGGATGAACGGTTTGAACATTGGGCTGGATCTTTGGTTTGTTCTGGGACTTGGCTGGGGTGTTGAAGGTGTTGCTGTTGCCACTTTGATCGCCGAGGTATCAGGCTTGGGGTTAGGGCTTTGGCTGTGTCGAGATGCATTTGCGGGATCAGCCTGGCGGGATCGCGCGGCGATTTTCAATCCCAATCGCCTGAGGCGTATGCTGAGTGTCAGCGGCGACATTTTGGTGCGCTCCGTTTTGCTAACCGGGGCCTTCACCAGCTTTTTATTCCTCGGGGCAGGGCTGGGTGATGTGACGCTTGCAGCCAATCAGATATTGTTGCAATTCATAGAAATCACGGCCTATGCACTTGATGGGTTTGCGTTTTCAGCTGAGGCGCTTGTTGGCTCAGCAGTGGGGTCGAAAAACCGGGTTGCATTACGTCGCTCCGCGATAGTGACAAGCCAATGGGGGGCAGCAGGTGCATTGATGCTGGGAGCCACCTTTTGGTTCTTTGGCTGGATATTGATCGACTTGATGACGACCGCACCCGATGTTCGTACTGAGGCACGCGCATATTTGTATTGGGTGGCTTTGCTTCCGATCCTGAGCGTTGCGTCCTATATGTTTGATGGAATTTACATCGGCGCAACATGGACCCGTCAGATGATGCAGGCCATGTTGTGGTCGGTTGCCATTTACATTCTGGCGCTGGCGCTATTGTTACCGGGTCTCGGCAATCATGGGTTATGGGCGTCCTTATTGATTTTGAATATTGCGCGCGGGGTGACGCTATGGGCCCGTTATCCAAGGTTGGAGGCACAGGTCTCCCAATAGAAAAGAGCGCCGCGATCGGCGCTCTTTTTACATTCGAACGATTGGTGCAGAACCTTAGGCGCGGTGCGCGCCATCTGATAGCGTTTTGACAAAGGCCAGAACCTGATCAACAGGTTGGCCTTCGGCGATTTTGCTCACGATAGCAGAACCAACCACGGCCCCATCAGCGACTTTGGCGATGGCTTCGGATTTTTCCGGTGTGTTGATGCCAAAGCCCACGATGACAGGAAGATCGCCAGCCGCTTGAATGCGTGCTACTTCGGGGCCAACGTCGCCTGCTTCCGCTTCGGCGGCGCCGGTGATGCCTGTCACAGACACGTAGTAGATAAAGCCCGAGGTGTTTTCCATGACCTTAGGCAAACGTTTGTTGTCGGTGGTTGGGGTGGCCAAACGAATAAAGTTCAGACCCGCTGCTTGGGCAGGAATGCAAAGTTCGCTGTCTTCTTCGGGTGGTAGATCAACGATGATGAGCCCGTCGATGCCTGCCGCCTTTGCATCTGCAAGGAATTTGTCAACACCGTGGCTGTAAACCGGGTTGTAATACCCCATCAGGACAATCGGGGTTGTGTCGTCGGTTTCACGAAACGCTGCTGCCAATTCGAGCGTTCGGTTCAAAGTCATACCTGCAGCAAGGGCACGTTGCCCGGCAAGTTGGATCGTCGGACCATCCGCCATAGGGTCGGTAAAGGGCAAGCCAAGCTCGATAATGTCGACGCCAGCGGCGGGCAAACCTTTGACGATTTCAAGCGATGTATCATAGTCGGGATCGCCCGCCATAATGTAAGACACAAACGCCTTTTTGCCTGCTGCTTTTAGTTCTTCAAACTTACGGTCAATCCGAGTCATGGCACCCTCATGTATTTTCATTAGCGGTTTGCGCGAAATTAAGGCGGAAATCAATGCCCCGCTTGACGAGAAGGGTCTAAGGCCCCTACATGCGCGCGGATATTAGGAACGGAGAAAGTGCCATGGGCTTTAAGATGGGTATCGTCGGTTTGCCGAATGTTGGGAAATCGACCCTCTTTAACGCGCTGACAAAAACAGCGGCTGCGCAGGCGGCGAATTTCCCGTTCTGCACCATTGAACCAAACGTCGGTGAGGTTGCTGTGCCCGATGCGCGGTTGGACACGTTGGCGGAAATCGCTGGATCAAAGCAGATCATTCCAACACGCATGACCTTTGTTGACATTGCGGGTCTGGTGAAAGGCGCGTCAAAAGGCGAAGGCTTGGGCAACCAGTTTTTAGCCAATATCCGTGAAACTGACGCGATCGCACATGTACTGCGCTGTTTCGAAGACGGCGACGTTACCCATGTTGATGGCCGAGTGAACCCAGTTGAAGACGCTGAAGTCATCGAAATGGAATTGATGCTCGCGGATATGGAGTCGATTGAAAAACGGCTTAAGAATATCGTACGCAAGATCAAAGGTGGCGACAAAGAAGCGGTGCAGCAGCAACGCCTGTTGCAAACCGCTTTGGACACGCTTGAGGCAGGGAAACCGGCACGCACGGTTGAGGTTGACGAAGACGATCTTAAGGCATGGAATATGCTGCAACTTTTGACGTCTAAGCCCATTTTGTATGTGTGCAATGTCGACGAAGGGTCAGCATCAGAAGGCAACGACCATTCCGCAGCTGTCGCTGAAATGGCCGCTAAGCAGGGTGCGGCTTCGGTCGTGATTTCCGCGCAGATCGAAGAAGAAATCAGCCAGCTCGAAGAAGACGAAGCCGAGATGTTCTTGACGGAAATGGGTCTGGAAGAAGCAGGTCTAGACCGGTTGATCCGTGCTGGGTACGAATTGTTGAAATTGGAAACCTACTTTACCGTTGGGCCAAAAGAAGCACGCGCTTGGACGATCAAAGCGGGGACATTGGCCCCACAGGCCGCCGGTGTCATTCATGGTGACTTTGAACGCGGATTTATCCGGGCAGAAACAACAGCCTATGACGACTTTGTTCAGTTCAAAGGCGAGTCTGGGGCAAAAGAAGCAGGCAAAATGCGGATCGAAGGGAAAAGCTATCTCGTAAAAGATGGCGATGTGATGCATTTCTTGTTTAATACCTAAAATTTGCAACGATCCTTAAAAGGCGCCCAGTTGGGCGCTTTTTTTGTTTCTGCGTCAAAGATGCAAGTTGAGCAATCATCGCTTGTTGCGCGGGGCAGAGCGTTTTATGTGAGAACAAACAACGATGGACAGGCCCCATGGCACGTAACGATAATTCAAACCCTGAAGAACGTGAAAAGTCAAAAACAGTTGGCCCAATGCGGGGACTGATCCCTTATTTGCTGCCCTATAAGGGATGGGTTGCGCTGACATTATTGGCATTGATCGCGACTGCTGGGTTATCTTTGACGTTACCTTTGGCGGTACGCCGGGTTATCGATGGCTTTAACGCTGATGATATCGCTCTGCTGGACCAGTACTTTTTCGCAGCGTTGGTGATTGCTATGCTGTTGGCGCTCGGAACAGGGCTGCGGTATTACATGGTGACAAAGCTCGGGGAACGGGTGGTTTCCGATATTCGAAAAGCCGTTTTCGCACGAGTCATTTCACTGTCCTCTGGATTTTACGATACGGTGATGTCTGGCGAGGTTTTATCGCGCATTACCACTGATACTACGCTAATTTTGTCCGTAATTGGGTCGTCTATTTCTGTGGCACTGCGCAATGTGCTGCTGTTCTTTGGCGGGATAATCTTGATGCTCTTTACCAGCGCAAAACTGACCGGGCTTGTGTTGCTTATTGTGCCGATGGTATTGATACCGATCATCGTATTGGGGCGGCGCCTGCGCAATCTAAGCCGCGAAAATCAAGATTGGATCGCGCAGAGTTCTGGTTCAGCTTCCGAAGCGCTGTTATCTGTTCAAACCGTTCAGGCGTTCACGCATGAAAAGCTGTCATCTGATGATTTTTCTGCCGTGACTGAACGGGCATACGAATCTTCTAAAGCGCGTATCGGAACGCGTGCTGTGATGACTGTGATTGTTATCTTTCTGATATTTACGGGTGTGGTTGGTGTGCTGTGGGTTGGAGCGCGTGATGTGCGGGCCGATATTATGTCCCCCGGCGCATTGGTCCAGTTCGTGATTTACGCGGTTATGACGGCCGGCGCTGTAGGGGCTTTATCCGAAATTTGGGGTGAATTGCAGCGTGCCGCGGGCGCGACAGAACGTTTGGTCGAACTTTTGAATACCGATGATCCAGTTCAGGATCAATCGAACCCTGTTGCTTTGCCGTGTCCTGTAAAAGGCGAAGTTTCCTTTAAAGGCGTCTCATTCCATTACCCAACACGACCTCAGCAATCTGCGTTGAACAAAGTTAGTTTTACAGTGAAAGCCGGAGAAACTGTTGCTTTGGTCGGTCCATCAGGGGCTGGTAAATCTACGATTTTGCAATTGATCCAACGTTTTTATGATCCGAGTTCGGGTCAAATTTCTTTGGATGGTGTCGATGTCGCACAAGCAGAACGAACAGCGGTTCGTGGCGCGATCGCTCTTGTTCCGCAGGATCCTGTCATCTTTGCGATGTCCGCCCGAGAAAATATCCGCTTTGGCCGTCCCGAGGCAAGCAACGCAGAGGTCGAAGTCGCAGCCAAGGCTGCGGCTGCACATGAATTCCTAAGTGCCTTGCCTGATGGGTATGATACCTACGTTGGTGAACGTGGTGTCATGTTGTCTGGCGGCCAAAAGCAAAGGATTGCAATTGCGCGGGCCATTTTACGCGACGCCCCTTTGTTGCTATTGGACGAAGCGACGTCAGCACTCGATGCCGAAAGCGAACGCGCCGTGCAGCAGGCCGTTGAAGAAATGTCAGAAAATAGAACCACTTTGATTGTCGCGCATCGGTTGGCAACGGTGAAACGGGCTGATCGTATTTTGGTGTTTGAGGACGGGAAAATCGTTGCCGAAGGAACCCATGAGGCGCTTGTAGACGAGGGTGGATTATACGCACGACTGGCGCGTCTTCAGTTTACCGAAGGGTAAGCTAAACTAAAATTTCGTAGCGTTAGACTTGCGGTAGAGGCATTTCCGTCCCATCCTTGGATCAAATAAGATCCTAAAAAGGATGTAGGGGAGATGACCGCATGAGCAAATTTGCGACAGTGGCCGATCGCGATGCGATAGAAGCCGAAAAAACATGGGAAGATCGTAATGTTCCCAAAACGCTGTACGAGTTTTTAAAATCCGCGCGTGACCAATATGGTGATCGGAATGCGGTCAGTTACCAAATTACATCCGGAGCCAAGGATAAGGCGGAGACTCTAAGTTGGATTGATGTCTTTGATCGTGCTGTGCAGGCCGCTAATATGTTTCGTAGCCTAGGTATCGGTGAAAAAGACGTCGTCGCCTATTTGCTACCCAACGCGAATGAAACTGTTGATACATTGCTGGGCGGGGCCATTGCGGGCATCGCAAATCCTATTAACCCGCTTTTGGAAGCTGAACAAATAGCGGCTATCCTGCGTGAAACCGGGGCGACTGTTCTTGTTACGCTAAAGGCTTTTCCTAAAACCGACGTTCCACAAAAAGCTGCCGAAGCTTTGAAAATGGCGCCGGGCGTTAAAACCGTTCTTGAAGTTGATCTTCTGAAATATCTATCTCCGCCAAAAAGTTGGATTGTGCCGCTAATCAGGCCCAAAAATCCGGTTACGCATTCGGCGCGGGTGTTGGATTTCAGTAAAGAAATGGCCAAGCAAAATAAAACGCTAGATTTTGCCGACAGCACTGGTGATCGCGTTGCGGCCTATTTTCATACGGGCGGGACGACAGGAATGCCCAAGGTTGCGCAGCATAAGTATTCAGGAATGGTGTATAACGGGTGGCTGGGTCACCGTTTGCTCTTTGAATCCCATGATGTGATTATCTGCCCATTGCCGCTGTTTCACGTTTTTGCCGTTTATCCAATTCTGATGTCGATGATTGCTTCTGGCGCCCATGTCGTGTTTCCGACACCGGCGGGTTACCGAGGGGATGGCGTTTTCGATAACTTCTGGAAATTGATCGAACGTTGGGGCGTGACCTTTATGATTACCGTGCCAACTGCGCTATCGGCTTTGATGCAACGGCCTGTCGATGCAGATATTTCGTCCCTACGGAATGCGTTTTCTGGTTCAGCCCCATTGCCAATAGAGCTGTTTAACCGGTTTCAGGATGCCACCGGAATTGAAGTTGTCGAAGGTTATGGACTGACAGAGGCGACCTGTCTGGTTTCATGTAATCCGCCAGATGGTGCGCGCAAAGTTGGGTCGGTTGGCGTACCATTTCCCTATACCGATGTGAAAATTCTACGCCAGGCACCGGACGGGCCGCAGCAATGTGACACTGACGAAATTGGTGAAATTTGTATTGATAACATCGGGGTGTTTGCCGGATCTACTTATACTGAAACAGACAAGAACCATGATCTGTTCCACAATGATGTTTACCTTCGTACCGGTGATCTTGGACGCATTGATGAAGATGGGTATTTGTGGATCACTGGCCGAGCCAAGGATTTGATCATTCGCGGTGGACATAACATTGATCCCGCTGAGATCGAAGAGGCGCTGGCCGGTCATGAGGCCGTTGCGTTTGTTGGGGCGATTGGGCAACCGGACGCCCACGCTGGGGAAATCCCATGTGCCTATGTGGAATTGATTGATGGGGCGGTGGTGACAGAGGCAGAGCTATTGGCCTATGCAAACGAAACCGTCCACGAACGAGCTGCGCGCCCCAAACATGTTGAAATATTGCCAGAGCTTCCAAAGACAGCTGTGGGTAAGGTGTTTAAACCTGATCTGCGTAAGATGGCGATTACGCGGGTCTATAACGATGCGCTTTCTAAATCAGGGATCGATGCTGAAATCGTAAGCGTTTTGGACAGTAAAAAGCGCGGTCTGGTTGCTCAGATTAATAAAGATGGGTCATCCTCCGACGAAGAGATAACCAAGTGCTTAGGCCAATTTGTGCGGCCGTGGGAATGGGCCGCCGACAAATAGAAACCAATGCTAGCCGCCTCAAAAATTAGGTGGCTAGCAACTCCGCCAAGAAACAGTTTGGCCGCTATTTGGTTTACCGCTTCAGTTTTAAAGAACCATAGGCCGCCAGCAAGAAAGATAATCCGGAGGCGACAGTGCGGATTCGATTCCAAAACTGCCATTCCGGCGAATATTCCGCCCATATTTTCTCTGCATCTGAAATATTGTCTGGCACGTGTTGGATGGCCAATGCTTCGTTCATTGGGACATTGACTGACATGGTTAGGATGAGACCAAAGAAAAAATAGATCGTCGCACTGGCAGTGAAATAATATGCGCTCACTGCGAATTGCTGACGCCATAATACCAATGCGGTTATGGCGAGAAGCACAGGGGTTCCAAAAAACGCCGGGGCGAAGACGGCGTTCCTAACAGAGCCGTTCATTGCCTGCATGGCCTGAATTGCGATGCGAGGATCAGTTGCATCTAAACCCCACATTGTTGAACAAATCCAAGCGTAGAAAAAACCGAATATAGCTGCACTGAGCAACAACGACGAAAGAATGAGTGGTGTTGTAATATGGCGTAGCATAATATTTTCCGTATAGATGTGTACGTTTGCGATTATCCGTAATGGTGTGTACAGTAAATGGCAAGGGAAATTTGGAGACATCCGTGAAAGACGAAACGAAGAAAAACCGACATGAAGCGATAAGAGACGCGGCTTATACGATTTTATCTGAGAAGGGATATGATGGGGCGTCAATGCTGAGCATTGCAAAGGCAGCCAAGGCTTCAAATGAAACTCTTTATCGTTGGTATGGGAATAAACGTGGCCTTTTTGAAAGGTTGGTCCGGGACAATACCATCGAAATTGAACGCATTCTGAATTCGGCGATCACAACGCAGGATGCCCCTGTTCAGACGTTAGAAAAATTTGCGCCAGTGTTTCTGGCGATGATCCTTGGGGAGCGGGCTATCTTGCTCAATCGCGCCGCGGCCGCTGATCCAACGGGAGAGTTGGGCGCTGCTATTTCGGCGGGAGGGCGCGAGGTAATTCAGCCGTTGATCGAAAATATCATTCAAGCGGTTGCTCGGGATAAAGGAGGAAATGCCAAACAGTTGACCACTTGGTTTTTGGGGCTTCTGGTAGGGGATCTACAGATCAAACGGGTGATTGGAGTAATGCCTCTGCCGAGCCAAAAAGAAATAGATGAGAGGGCGCAATCCGCCCTAAACGTCTTTTTCAAGTTAACCAAACCGTAAAGATACCAAAAGGCACCCGAAGGTGCCTTTGAGTTAGTTTGTACAAGGGATCTGGGTGTCGATAACTTCGGCCCCACGCCTTACGCGTGTTGTGCAAACCCGTTCTCGTGCTACTTCGACAACCTGACGTTCTTGAATGCCGAGCAACCGATTCTGATCCACTTCGATGACTTCTGCAACCGTCGCATCATTGTTCCCAACAAGTGACAGGGAAAGCCGACCGGTGCTTTGGGCTTGTGCGAGGGCGGCGACCTGTTGCGGTGATACCTGTACAGTTACCGTACGAGGAACTTCGTTTTGATCGCGCTCTTCATTTGCGGATTGGTCAATTGCAACGATGCTAACCGCGTTTTCGATAAGGCGTGTGATTTCCTGTCCATTCCAATCACCTGTCCAGTAAACGTTAACGCGGTGACCAGGACGCAGGAAGCCAGAGACGGCGGTACTGGCGTCTACATTGACAGTGAAAGCGCTGCTGCCGGACGCAAGCTGAGACATGATACCGGCGATTTCGCCTGGCTCGGTGACTTTTTGTGGAAGAAAGGCTTCGCTTTCTTCAATCGTACGAAGAGCCTCTCGGAATTCTGGCTGACCTTCTGGGAAGAGGTCGGTAAAGGCCAAAAATGCACCTTCAGGGATTGCATTTTCGGGCCAGCGAATAGACGCGATGTCTTCGCGGGTGATGCGTTCGCCATACAAAATTTGACGATTTGCGATAAAGACTTCGACCGTAGGAACGATTTGGCGATTGTTCTGGCGCTCCAGCTCAAGCTGAGCCTGATATGCTCCAACATAGCCTTTCGCCTGATAGACTGCAAAGCCCGCCAGCGCGACACCAAGTAACAAAACTAACCCAAAAACAGCGCGCATTTTACGTCCTTTCAAACAAATATTAAGCGTGCGAAAAGCACTGGTTGTCCTCAACGTCGCAATAGAATGTGGCAAGATAGAGGAAACCCAACGGTTTCATTGTGAATTTTCAAAAGCATTTAGTGGAAATGCAAAAGGCCGCACAAAAGCGCGGCCTCTTGTAAATTTTGGATCGTTAGTAAGTTGCGATACCTTGGCTATCTAACTCGGTAACGATTTCATCGCTGTAGGCCACTGTTTGTGGACCAACTGAGTTGAGAACAGCAAAGCCAAGACCGACGATTGCGGCGGTCAGAACAACCCAGTCAACGGTTACTGCACCAGATTCGTCATCTCTGAAGAGTTTCAGCATGTTCTTAATCCTTGCTGTAAGAGTTGAATTAGTAAGTTGTGATGCCGTTAGTATCGAGCTGTGTCGCGATGTTGTCGCCGATAGTTGCAGTCTGCGTACCAACAGCGTTCAATACTGCGAAGCCAAGGCCAACGATGGCAGCGGTTAGAACAACCCAGTCAACAGTTACTGCGCCAGATTCGTCGTTTTTGAAGTTTTTGAAGAGTTTCAGCATGTTCTTAATCCTTGCTGTAAGAGTTGAATTAGTAAGTTGTGATGCCGTTAGTATCGAGCTGTGTCGCGATGTTGTCGCCGATAGTTGCGGTCTGCGTACCAACAGCGTTCAATACTGCGAAGCCAAGGCCAACGATGGCAGCGGTTAGAACAACCCAGTCAACAGTTACTGCGCCAGATTCGTCGTTTTTGAAGTTTTTGAAGAGTTTCAGCATT
>NZ_JAAOIE010000003.1:286803-536218 GCF_011326755.1 Cochlodiniinecator piscidefendens
AGCATTGGAGTATTCCCTCTAAGTTTGTTCGTTGTATTTCACTACAGTTTGGCTTGGGCCGTTATCGTTTGGCCCGTTGCCGTCTTGGTATGCAGCGATAAAGCACTTGGATTCGGGCAACAGTTGGGCGCAGTTCGTACTTTTTTGGAACGAAGCAGAAAAAGCCGAAATAACGTATTAAGCTATTGTTATTGTGTGTTAAAAAACTGATTAAACTTTTGAGCGTTAAGGTGTTATTCGTATATTTGGCCCAAATGTGGCGTAATTGAAGCATGGTTAACGGGTTAGAACTGGCGGTTAGGGTGGTTTTTTGCGAAATTGGCTGCAGTTATCGTGATGAAGGTATTGAAAATGGCTTGGCGCATAGGATGTGGGGTTTTGTTTGCCTTCTTTTTGCAGGTGATTCCTGTGTTGGCTCAGGATCCAGAGCCCTATCCTGATTTTTCGTTCCGTCGGGTGCCGGTACCCTCTGCAAGCCATTCAGGCCCTCGGATAACGGTTCAGGCGGGGGGAGAAAGTGAGGCGCTTGCTGAAAGCCCTGCGTCTTCGTCCACAGGCACGCATTCTGACGCCGGTGAAACGCAAGATTGGTTTTGGGAGGTCGTATCGCCTGATTTGTCCGCGCAAAGCCCAGGGCGGCTCTCTGAGGCAATGAGCGCGTTAACAAATGCAGCTCAGGGGCGGGCCCCGTCAGCACCGCGCCTACAGGATATCCACGCTGTAGCGCAGTCTTATGGAACTGATATATTAATTGCGACGGTGGGTACGGATGTTTCGCCTGCTTTTGCATTGGCCGTTATCTGGGTGGAATCAGCCGGGCGTGCAGAGGCGATAAGCAGTGCAGGGGCTCAGGGGTTAATGCAGCTCATTCCTGCGACGGCGGAACGGTTCGGTGTCACAGATGCGAATGACCCAGCACAAAACATATCAGGTGGGGTGCAATACCTCGATTGGTTGATAAGCCAATTTGATCGAGATCCGGTTTTGGTTCTTGCGGCGTACAATGCGGGCGAAAATGCTGTGCGTTCAAATAACGGGGTGCCACCCTATGCGGAAACGCGAAATTACGTGCCCAAAGTTTTGGCGGCTTGGCAGGTGGCGCGGGGACTTTGCCTGACGCCGCCGGAGTTCATTACAGATGGCTGTGTGTTTCGGCGCGCGGATGGGTAGGAGAAGAGTGCCGGGTTGGTCCCGGCACTGCTAATTAGTTTACAAGCGTTGCTTCGGTTGCAGCGCGCACTTCTGTTTCAGATACGCCTTCAGCGCATTCGATCAGTTTTAATCCGCCCTCAACAACATCGAACACACCAAGGTTGGTGATGATCCTATCAACAACACCTTTCCCGGTGAGTGGGAGCGTGCATTCCTTTAGCAATTTGCTGTCGCCATGTTTGGACGTGTGATCCATTACCACAACAACACGACCAACACCTGCAACGAGGTCCATCGCGCCGCCCATGCCTTTGACCAGCTTGCCGGGAATCATCCAGTTCGCGAGGTCGCCGTTTTCAGCAACTTCCATCGCGCCCAAAATCGCCATTGCGATTTTACCGCCACGGATCATCGCAAAGGATTGCGCTGAATCGAAATACGCTGTTTGCGGAAGTTCCGTAATGGTTTGCTTGCCTGCATTGATCAGGTCAGCGTCTTCGCTTCCTTCAATGGGGAAGGGACCCATGCCCAACATGCCATTTTCAGATTGGAGCGTTACTTCTACACCTTCCGGGATGTAGTTTGACACGAGGGTCGGAATTCCGATCCCAAGATTAACGTACCAACCATCCTGAAGCTCTTGCGCCGCGCGGGCAGCCATTTGGTTTCTATCCCAAGCCATAATGTTGCCCTTCCTTAAGCCTGACGCACTGTGCGTTGTTCGATGCGTTTCTCGTGATCACCCTGCACAATGCGATTCACATAAATACCCGGGAGATGGATTGAATCAGGATCCAATGATCCCGTTGGCACAATTTCTTCGACTTCGGCGATGCAGATTTTTCCGCAAGTCGCAGCCGGCGCATTGAAGTTGCGGGCGGTTTTACGGAATACAAGGTTGCCTGTTTCATCGGCTTTCCATGCTTTCACGATAGCCAGATCCGCAAAAATTCCTTCTTCCATGATGTAGGTTTCACCATTGAAGGTTTTTTCTTCTTTGCCGTCTGCGATGACGGTGCCGACACCCGTTTTGGTGTAAAAGCCAGGAATACCTGCACCACCAGCGCGCATGCGCTCTGCGAGTGTGCCTTGAGGGTTGAATTCCAGCTCAAGCTCACCTGACAGATATTGACGCATGAATTCTGCATTTTCGCCAACATAAGAAGAGATCATTTTTTTGACTTGCTTGGTTTGCAACAAAATCCCGATACCAAAATCGTCAACACCAGCATTATTTGAGGCAAAGGTCAGATCTTTGGTGCCCGCGTCTTTGATCGCTTGCAGCAGTAATTCAGGTATGCCGCACAGGCCAAATCCGCCTGCTGCGATGAACATTCCATCATGGAGGAGCCCCTCCAAGGCCTCGGCGGCTGAGCCGTAGACTTTCTTCATCATGATCTCCATCAAAATTCGTTGCCAGAGTTTTGACGAGAGTTTGTTGCAGTGTCAATAAATTGCTGCGTTGCGGCAACCGTTGAAACATTACTTCGTTCGGTGCACAGAAAAACGCCCCGCAAAAGCGAGGCGTTTTAAACTTCATTCAGTTTCTGTGGTCTTGGCTTCGGCAGCTTTTTTAGCCGGGGCCTTTTTCGCAGCGGGCTTTTTCTTCGCCGCTGGTTTCTTTGCGGTAGCTTTCTTAGCAGCAGGTTTCTTGGCTGGGGCCTTTTTCTTCGCCGGTTTCTTTTTTGCGGCTTTTTCTTCGATCCACACAACAGCCATTTCCATGGTTACGTCGGCTGGTTCGACCTCTTTAGGAATGGTGGCGTTGACCTTTTCCCACTTCACGTATGGTCCGTAGCGGCCTTCCATGACATTCACGGGACCACCGCTGTCGGGGTGCTCGCCGAGTTCCTTAAGGGGCTTGGCTGCTGCTCCACGACCGCCTTTTGCTGCCTTTTGGGCGATCAACTCAACTGCGTGGTTCATCCCAACAGAAAACACATCCTCAATCGACGGAAGGTTCGCATAAGTTCTGCCATGGCGCACAAATGGGCCAAAGCGCCCAAGGCCAGCTTCAACAGGTTCGCTATCTTCTGGGTGGGCGCCGACCAAACGAGGCAACTGTAACAGCATGACCGCTTTTTCAAGAGTCATGTCGTCGGGAGACCAGCCTTTTGGCAGGCTAGAGCGCGGCGGTTTTTTGACTTCTTCGGTGGCTTCGCCCCGTTGAACATATGGGCCGAAACGTCCAGAGCGCAGCGAAATTTCGTCACCTTCGTCTTCGCCTAATACACGGTCTCCGCCATCAGCTGCATCGCCTGCGATGGGGCGGGTGTATTTGCATTCAGGATAGTTTCCACATCCAACAAATCCACCAGTCCGTGATGTTTTAAGGTGCAGTTTGCCCTCGCCGCAAAGCGGGCAGACACGCGGATCACTACCATCCTCACGCGCAGGATAAAGCTGGGGCGCAAGGACTTCGTCTAACGTGTCTAAAACTTCGGTAATGCGCAGTTCGGAGGTTTCCGCGATTGCCGCAGAGAAATCCCTCCAGAACCGATCAAGCACAGCCTTATAATCCATCTCACCGGCTGAAACGTCATCAAGTTCACGTTCGAGGTTCGCGGTAAATTCATAGCCAACATATTTGCGGAAATAGTTTAGCAAAAATATCGTAACAATTCGGCCTTTGTCTTCGGGAAACAGGCGGTTTTTATCTTTGCGTACATATTCGCGGTCTTGGATCGTCGTAATGACTGATGCGTAGGTGGATGGACGGCCAATCCCGAGCTCTTCCATACGCTTGACCAATGTGGCCTCTGTATAGCGCGGGGGCGGCTGGGTGAAATGCTGTTCAGGTGAAATCGAAGACTTCGCCGCAACTTCGCCTTCCATCACTTGAGGCAGTCGTTTGTCGTCGTCATCGACAACACTATCATCGCGCCCTTCTTCGTACACTTTCATGAAACCGTCAAATAACATGACTTGCCCTGTTGCGCGCAGGCCTACTTGGCTGTCGCCGCTCAGGATTTCAACGGTTGTCCGTTCAAGCCGCGCCTGAGCCATTTGGCTGGCAAGGGTGCGTTTCCAGATCAAATCATAGAGCTTACGCTGATCTGGCTCTAGCCGTGCCAATTGTGCAGCGTCGACAGACATATCTGTTGGCCGAATGCATTCGTGCGCTTCTTGGGCGTTTTTGGCTTTGTTTTTGTAAACGCGCGGTGTTTCCGGCACGTAAGACGCGCCATACCGATTGCCAATCTCTTCGCGTGCCGCGCTAATTGCTTCCGGGGCCATATCAATGCCGTCGGTTCGCATGTAGGTTATGTAGCCTGCTTCGTACAAACGTTGAGCTGTCGACATGGTTTGACGCGCCCCGAAGCCAAATTTACGGCTGGCTTCTTGTTGCAAGGTAGACGTCATGAATGGCGCAGATGGGTTGCGGTTGGCAGGCTTAGCCTCAACAGACGCAATTTTGAGATCCCGCGATGTGATGGCCTGAACAGCCAATTCAGCAGCGGTTTCATTTTCGATGCTGTGTTTATCGAGCTTTTTACCGCCTAAAACGGTGAGTCGGGCTTCGAATTCTTGACCGCGCGGCGTTTGAAGAATGGCTTTGACTGACCAATATTCGCGAGCGTTGAAGGCTTCGATTTCCATTTCGCGCTCTACGATAAGGCGTAGACAGACTGATTGCACGCGACCAGCCGATTTAGCACCAGGCAATTTGCGCCACAAAACCGGGGACAATTTAAAGCCAACCAGATAATCAAGTGCGCGCCGGGCAAGATATGCTTCGACCAAAGGAGCATCAACATCGCGCGGGTTTTTCATTGCCTCGGTGACGGCGGTTTTTGTAATTGCGTTAAAGACAACCCGTTTTACATCGGTCGATTTTTTAATCGCGCGCCGTTTTGTCAGGGCTTCCTGCAAATGCCAGCTGATCGCTTCTCCTTCGCGATCGGGGTCGGTTGCGAGAATCAGTTCGTCGTCGTCTTTTAGCGCATCAGCAATGGCTTTGACGTGCTTGCGGGAATCATATCCGACTTCCCAAGTCATATCGAATTCGTTCTCAGTATCGACTGAGCCATCTTTGGGCGGCAAATCGCGAACGTGCCCGTAGGAGGCCAGCACAGTAAAGTTATCGCCTAGATATTTATTAATTGTTTTGGCTTTCGCCGGGGATTCGACAACGACTACGGGCATAAAATTCCTCTCGACTCTGCACGAGCTTATGGCCGCGCAAAATGGGGACGGAAGCTGTGAAATGTCAATGGCATGTAAGACGAACTTAGCGAATTAGGGTTAAAAGGCCACCAGATCGCCGCTCAATGCGCCCCTCAAGCTCGAGCGTGGTAAGCTCAGGATTGATGTGGCGGGCGGAGAGTTTTAAATCTCGGATCAGTTGATCCTCGGCCAAAGGGCTAGGGCCTAACCGATCAAGGATTTGTTGATGGAGTGCGGCGGTTTCCTCCAGAGTTCGCGACGACGGAGGCGGTGCTACCTGAGGTTCGGGCGGAGTAGGGGGGGGCGATGGTTCCGGCAGTGAAATTGCTTCTATGACGTCTGCGGCATTTCGTATCAAGGTGGCCCCGTCCCGGATCAATGCGTTGCACCCAGAGGCGCGTGCGTCAATTGGATGGCCGGGTACCGCTAAGACTTCGCGACCTTGATCAAGTGCATTTTTCGCTGTGATGAGACTGCCTGATTTTAAGGCCGCTTCGACGACAACAACGGCTTGGGCCAGACCTGAAATAATGCGATTGCGCAACGGGAAGTGGCGCGCAAGAGGCTGCATGCCGATAGGTTGCTCAGATATGATTAATCCTTGGTCAAGAATGTCTCTGGCGAGTTCAGTGTTCTCCGTGGGGTAGATGACATCAGCGCCTCCAGCCAGAGCTGCAATCGTACCGCGCTCTAAGGCACCTTGGTGTGCTGCGGCATCAACACCGCGGGCCATGCCTGAAACGACAACAAACCCGGCCTCTGAAAGTTCTGCAGCAAGTTTTCGCCCCATCCGCGTTCCAAGACTCGAGGCATTGCGCGCACCCACAAGAGCAATAACGGGTTGCGACAACAAGGTTTGATCTCCACGCGTCCATAGAAGAGGTGGGGCATCAACAAGGTCATTCAGCGCCATAGGATAATGTGCCTCGCCATGGCAAATGAGCTTGGCTCCGGTTCTTTTTGCGGCGCTGATTTCGGCCTGCACAACGGGCAAGGGACAGGCTTCGTATTCTTTCACACCAGCGGATTGCGCGATTTGAGGTAATGCCTCTAACGCGCGAACTGCTGAGCCATACTCCTGTAAGAGCCTATGAAATGTCGCAACTCCCACGCGGCGTGAGCGAAATAAACGCAGTCGGGCAAACCGCTCCTCTGATGAAAGAGGCGCGGTTATCTGGGGCTGTGCAAACAAATCCTGTGACATAGGGGCTCCGTCGTAAACGACTCAGAGCATGGTTAAAATGTGTTAACGACCCGTGAATCGCGAGCTTTCTTATCCAGCCCCACCAACGGTCAAGCCGCTCACCATAAGTGTCGGTTGCCCAACGCCGACTGGGACCCATTGGCCGGCTTTGCCGCAATTGCCTACACCGGGGTCCAGTTTCATGTCATTACCCATCGCGCGGATGCGTTTCATGGCTTCGGGGCCGTCGCCAATAAGAGTGGCCCCTTTGACGGGGGCTCCGACTTTACCATTCTCGACCCGGTAGGCTTCCGTGCAGGAGAAAACGAATTTGCCGTTGGTGATGTCAACTTGACCACCGCCAAAGCCGACAGCGTAAATTCCGTCTTTTAAGTCGGCTACGATGTCCGCAGGATCAGAATTACCGCCCAACATATAAGTATTGGTCATGCGTGGCATCGGAGCATGGGCGTAGCTTTCGCGACGTCCGTTTCCTGTTGGCTCAACGCCCATGAGACGCGCGTTTTGGCGATCCTGCATGTAACCCACCAATATTCCGTCTTCAATGAGGACATTTTTGCCAGATTGAGTGCCCTCATCATCAAAAGTAATCGATCCACGGCGATCGGGAATGGTGCCATCATCAAGAACAGTCACACCTTTCGACGCAACCTGTTGACCAATCATGCCTGCAAACGCCGAGCTGCCTTTTCGATTGAAATCACCTTCTAGGCCGTGCCCTACAGCTTCATGCAAAAGAACGCCGGGCCAACCCGCGCCAAGAACAACATCCATGACCCCAGCAGGTGCGGGGACAGCCGTAAGATTAACCAATGCGATGCGCAGGGCTTCGCGTGCAGCTGATTCCCAATGGCTGCGTTCCATCAAACCCGCGAGGTTTATACGTCCACCACCACCTGCATTTCCGCTTTCACGGCGGCCTTCGTATTCAACGATAACGGATACATTCATGCGGGCCATGGGGCGTACATCCGTGAAACGTGAACCCTCTGGGCGCAGAATTTCGATTTCCTGCAAAGAGGCCATGAGCGTAGCCGAAACCTGAACAACTCTAGAATCAAGGCTGCGTAAGAAATCGTCAATTTCCTTTAATACATCGATTTTAACAGAGAATTCTGCGTCGGTTAGCGGGTCATTGTCGGTGTAAAGTTTACTGTTTGTGCGCGCAGGGGCATCAGCCAACGTGCCGCCTCCATCACCTACTGCGAGCCGGGCAGTTTCGACTGCGCGCTTGATGGCCGACTCAGATAACTCTGTTGAGTGAGCATAGCCTGCTGTTTCACCTTTGACGGCCCGCAACCCGAATCCCTCAGAGGCGTCGTAGCTAGCGGTTTTGATGCGTCCGTCATCTAAAACCAATGCTTCAGCGCGGCGGCGTTCTAGGAATAATTCCCCATCATCCGCGCCATGGGTCGCTTCGCGGAGTTGAGAAAGTGCGACTGATTCATCAAGATCGGTTTCAAAAGGGCGAAATGGGGCTTGTGCCATGGTTACTCCGTCTGGTTTTTGTGAATAAATCACAGAAGCGGCTGTTTGCCGCGCAGGATTCACTTGTTCCCTCCTCCGTAATATGGTTTCAACGGAGCCGGACACAATGGGTCACTAACATGATTGGTGACTCGAAGGCGATATTTGTCGTCGGGACGCAAATTGGGAAACAAAAATGCGAGCAAACAGCATTTTACGCGGTCTTACGGCCGCTTTTTGGGTAGCTGCATCATCAACTATGGTAGCAGCTCAGGACGG
Source organism: Cochlodiniinecator piscidefendens (assembly GCF_011326755.1). Taxonomy (GTDB): domain Bacteria; phylum Pseudomonadota; class Alphaproteobacteria; order Rhodobacterales; family Rhodobacteraceae; genus Cochlodiniinecator; species Cochlodiniinecator piscidefendens. The sequence goes on from NZ_JAAOIE010000003.1 coordinate 295,073, forward strand.
AATCGAAGGCCTTGAGATCATCGGCGCTCCGGTAGATGGCGCTATAGGCCTACAGCCTGCCTCTTCGACTGGGGCGGTGAAACAGCAGTTTTTAGATAACTTGCTGTTGGTCGTATGTGCAATTGTTGTGCTGTTCGTCGTCGCGCTTTTGGCGATTGTGATTGTACGCTACAATCAGCGTGCCAACAAAACTCCTGCGACATTTACACATAACTCACCTCTCGAAGTTGCTTGGACAATCGTGCCAATCGCCGTTTTGGTTGTAATTGGATCGTTCTCCTTGCCAGTTTTGTTTAACCAGCAAGAAATTCCAGAAGCAGACATCACGATCAAGGCAACTGGCAATCAGTGGTATTGGTCATACGAATACGCGGATCAAGGTTTTGGCTTTGATAGCTATATGCTTGGCTCAAACGCGACTCTCGATTCTGAATTGGATGCGGATGTGCAGCCATTCATCTTAGACGACGCGATGGAAGCACTTCTGGCACGTTGGGGTTATTCTCGTGATGAGTTCTTGCTTGCCACAGATACCGCTGTTGTTGTTCCGGTGAACTCTACTGTTGTTGTTCAGGTGACAGCATCAGATGTGATTCATAGTTGGGCTGTTCCAGCACTGGGTGTTAAGCAAGATGGCGTACCAGGGCGGTTAGCAGAGCTTTGGTTCAACGCCGATCGCGAAGGCGTCTATTTCGGACAATGTTCTGAACTTTGCGGAAAAGATCACACTTATATGCCAATCACGATCAAAGTGGTGAGCCAAGAAGAATATGATGCATGGCTCCTACGGGCCACTGAAGAATATGCTGGTCTACCGCAAACTTTGACCGTTGCATCAATCGACTAAAACCTGTGACGGGCCATTAAGCTGGCCCGCCTCTCGGGGGGGCTGTCATGACTGATACAAGTATGGATATGACTTCAGAAACTGGCGAGGCCGGTTTTCGTGACTTTGTGGCCTTGTTAAAGCCACGGGTTATGTCATTAGTTGTTTTTACCGCCTTTGTTGGTTTGATGGTCGCACCTGTGCCCGTGCATCCTATGGTGGTTTTTACCTCTGTTTTGTTCATCGCAATTGGCGGCGGTGCCTCGGGTGCGCTGAATATGTGGTGGGACGCTGATATTGATGCAGTGATGAAACGCACACAGTCGCGGCCGATTCCTTCGGGCAAGGTGACGACTGGCGAAGCTTATGCTATCGGAATGACGCTCTCCGCGATTTCGGTGATTATGCTCGGCCTTGCCGCCAACTGGGTTGCCGCGGGTTTGCTGGCTTTTACGATCTTTTTCTATGTCGTGATATATACGATGTGGCTAAAGCGCTGGACGCCGCAGAACATCGTTATCGGTGGTGCGGCTGGCGCATTTCCTCCGATGATAGGCTGGGCGGCCGCGACAGGTAGCATTTCAGTCGAAAGCGTGCTGATGTTTATGATTACCTTTATGTGGACACCGCCGCATTTCTGGGCGTTGGCTTTGTTCGTAAAGTCAGATTACGACAAAGCAAAAGTACCGATGCTGACAGTTACCCATGGTCGCAAGGCGACGCGGACGCATATTCTGATTTACACGCTGCTGCTAGCACCTGTTGCGATTGGCGCTGGTTTTACCTCCATTGGTGGACCGCTTTATCTTGTGCTGGCGCTGGGTATGAACTTATGGTTCGTGAAGGGCGCAGTTGATATTTGGCGGCGTGACGATGCGCAATCTGATGCAGATTCTCACAAAGTTGAGCGGAAGTTTTTCAAATTGTCGCTCATTTATCTCTTCCTTCATTTCGGAGCTTTGTTGCTTGAAGCAACACTCCGTCCCTTCGGCTTAGGAGGCTGGTGATGGCTATTGCCAAAGATCACGAATTACACACGCGACGCCAAGGCCGCAACGTTGGGTTAGGTGTAGTGCTTGCCGCATTTGTTGCCATCGTCTTTGGCCTGACGATTGCCAAAGTCAAAGGTGTGGATGTTGCAACCGGATATGACGCGAGCAACGGAATTATCAATGAAGGCATCAGCGAATGAATGAGCATCAAAATCATTCAAAAACTGCACTTAGCCTCGTTGGGGTTGTTGTGCTTATGGGCGGGTTGGCCTGGGCGTCTGTCCCATTTTACAATTGGTTTTGTAAAGTGACGGGCTTTGGCGGCACCACGCAAAGCGCTTCTGCTGGGTCCGATGTTGTATTGGATCGCATGATGACGGTGCGTTTTGATGCGTCTCTGGATCGCGATATGCCTTGGGAATTCACCCCAATGGCGACAGAAATGGAAATCCGGATCGGTGAAACAGGGCTCGCTTTTTATGAGGCATACAACCCTACGGATCGCCCAATTGCGGGCAGTGCGAGCTATAATGTGACGCCATATTCAGCAGGTGCGTATTTTACTAAAATTGACTGTTTCTGCTTTGAAATGCAGGTGTTGCAACCCGGTGAACGGGTACAAATGCCGGTTACTTTCTTTGTAGACCCCGAATTGACTGAGGACCGCGAAGCGCAATATGTGCACACGGTCACATTGTCTTATACTTTCTATGAAACAGATCTGCCTGAGGAAACTGCCAGCTTGGCAGAAGAAACCTCAGTCAGCTATAACTGATAAAAAGGACCTAGCGAGGGACGCGCATGGCACACGAAAAGAATCACGACTATCACATCCTCCCGCCGTCAATGTGGCCGCTGCTCGGTGCCGTTGGCGCCTTCGTTATGCTGTTTGGCGCGGTTATGTGGATGTCCAACGACTCCCCTTATATGTTCTTCATCGGCCTAGCGCTGGTGCTGTATGTCATGTTTGGCTGGTGGTCTGAAGTTATCAAAGAATCACAGGTTGGCGACCATACACCTGTTGTTCGCATTGGTTTACGCCTTGGCGTGATCATGTTCATCATGTCAGAGGTTATGTTCTTCTCTGCGTGGTTCTGGTCGTTCTTCAAACACGCGCTGTACCCAATGGGTCCTGATTCACCTGCAATTGATGGCGTTTGGCCTCCGGTTGGAATCGAAACATTCGATCCGTTCCATTTGCCATTGATCAACACACTTATCCTGCTGTGCTCTGGTGCTGCATGTACTTGGGCACACCATGCGCTGGCGCATGAAAACAACCGCAAAGACATGATCAATGGTCTTTTGATAGCGGTTGTCTTAGGTGCGATCTTTACGTTCTTGCAGGGCTATGAATATGGCCACGCTGCATTTGGGTTCTCTGGAAACATCTACGGCGCTAACTTCTTTATGGCGACAGGCTTCCACGGTTTCCACGTTATCATCGGGACCATCTTTTTGTTGGTATGTATGCTGCGCGCGATGAAGGGGCACTTTACACAAGAACAGCATGTCGGATTTGAAGCGGCAGCTTGGTACTGGCACTTTGTTGACGTCGTATGGCTCTTCTTGTTCGCTTCTGTTTACATTTGGGGCGGCTGAGCTTGAAAGTCAGTCACTAAACAGACTAAAGAAAAACGCGGAGCTGAAGCTTCGCGTTTTTTACTTTTGGGGGCATCCCGTGACGAAAAAGATGATCTTTCCAATGGTGTTTGGTTTGATAGGGACGGCTATTCTTATCAGTTTGGGCGTCTGGCAAATTCAAAGACTTCAGTGGAAAGAAAGTGTGCTGGCCGAGATTGATAGTTTTATCGCAGCGCCTGCCATCCCGTTGGAACACGCATTATCGCAACCTCAGGATTATCAACCCGTCGAGGTGCGAGGGCATTTCACAGGAGATGCAGTGCACGTATTGATCAGTGTCAAAAACATTGGTCCCGCCTACAGGATCGTCGAAGGGTTCGTCACCGAAAGCGGGCGCCGCATTTTGGTCGATCGCGGATTTGTACGTGACGAACATGTAAACCGTGAACGCCCCTCAGGAGAAGCCGTTGTGATCGGTAACCTCCACACTCCCGTCGAAGTCGACGGTTATACACCCGAACCGGATCTTGACGCGAATATCTGGTTTGCACGAGATGCGGATGCGATTGCCGAAGTGCTCAATACAGAACCAGTTTTTGTGATTTTAAGGGAAACCTCGGAAATAAATAGTTTGGTGACACCATTACCTGTAGACAGCAGCGCAATTTCCAATGATCACTTGGGCTATGCTGTGACTTGGTTTTCACTTGCAATCATATGGTTTGGGATGACATCCATTCTCGTCTGGCGTATCAGGCGGAATGTACTCTAAAGGCTAAGGTCGATGAAATATATCTCTACACGGGGTACTGCCCCGGTTCTGACATTCGAAGACGCTATGTTAACGGGTCTGGCCCGCGATGGGGGGCTTTATGTGCCCGAAACCATCCCAACCATGTCAAAGGGCGATATCGCTGCTTTGGCTGGCCTTTCGTACGAAGAAATTGCGTTTCGAGTTATGCGGCCTTTCATTGGTGACACGTTCACCGATAGCGAATTTGCGGACATCATCGCAAAGGCCTATGCAGGCTTTGGGCATGATGCACGCGCCCCTTTGGTGCAGCTTGGTCAAAATCACTTCTTACTAGAATTGTTCCACGGTCCGACACTTGCATTCAAAGATTTTGCCATGCAGTTGATCGGGCAATTGTTCCAGGCGGCATTGGCCCGTCGTGGCGAAAAGGTCACGATTGTTGGTGCGACCTCTGGCGATACTGGGTCCGCAGCGATCGAGGCGTTCCGCGGTTTGGACGCTGTTGATGTATTTATCTTGTTTCCGCATGGCCGTGTTTCTGAGGTTCAGCGTCGGCAGATGACTACGCCAACAGAATCCAATGTACACGCCTTAGCGATGCACGGGGACTTCGACGATTGTCAGGCCCGTCTGAAAGACATGTTTAACGACTTTGAATTCCGCGATGGCGTGCGTTTGGCTGGTGTGAACTCAATCAACTGGGCGCGTGTTTTGGCACAGGTTGTATATTACTTCTCGTCGGCTGTTGCGTTGGGCGCGCCACACCGGGAAGTATCATTCACCGTGCCAACGGGGAACTTTGGCGATATCTTTGCGGGCTACATCGCAAAGCGCATGGGCTTGCCGATTGATAAGCTGGTCATCGCGACCAACCAAAACGACATTCTGCACCGGACTATGACCACGGGCACCTATGAAACGATGGGTGTAACACCGTCGATCAGTCCGTCCATGGATATTCAGGTCAGTTCAAATTTTGAACGTGCACTATTCGATGTCTATGGCCGTGACGGGAATGCTGTTTCCCAGTTGATGGATGATCTAAAAAACAAAGGCAGCTTTGATGTGTCGCAAGGCGCTATTCAAGGCTTGCGTGAGTTGTTCCATTCAGGACGCGTTTCTGAGGACGAAACCTCCGCGACGATCAAAGACATGTTCGCACGCACCGGCGAAGTGCTTTGTCCGCATTCAGCCATTGGCGCAAAGGTGGCGGTGCCCCACTTGGGAACAACGCCGATGATCACTTTGGCAACGGCCCACCCTGCGAAGTTCCCGGCTGCCGTCAAAGCGGCTTGTGGTCAAGATGCGCCGCTGCCACCACGTATGGCTAATCTATTCGCACGCGATGAACGGGTCACAGAGGTCGAGAACGATCTTACTGCGCTTGAAACACTCGTACGAGAGCGTATCGCCCGGTGACAGTTCAACTCCACACCCTATCTAACGGGTTTCGTATTGTAACCGAACAGATGCCCGGGCTTGCCTCAGCTTCTGTCGGTATTTGGGTTAACGCTGGTGCGCGCAACGAACGTATTGAACAAAATGGGATTGCACATTTTCTGGAACATATGGCGTTCAAAGGTACTGAACGTCGCAATGCATTGGAAATCGCAGAAGCCATCGAAGATGTCGGTGGTTTTATAAACGCTTATACCAGCCGCGAAATGACAGCCTATTACGCGCGGGTTCTGGAACAGGACGTGCCGCTGGCATTTGATGTTATTTCGGACATTTTGCTGAATCCTGCGTTTGATCCAAACGAGATCGAAATTGAACGTGGCGTAATTTTACAGGAAATCGGTCAGGCGCTTGATACACCTGACGATGTGATTTTTGATTGGCTGCAAGAAGATGCCTATCCTGATCAAGCCCTAGGCCGCACTATTTTAGGTCCAGAAGAGCGCATTCGTGCGTTTGGAAAAGAAGACCTATCAGGATTTGTTAAAGAACATTACGGTCCTGAACGGATGATCCTGAGTGCAGCAGGCGCCGTAGATCATGACCAACTTGTCCGATTGGCTGAAGCAACGTTTGGCCATCTCACTTCGCGTAGTGCGCCAACTGTTGAACAAGCTTCTTATAAAGGCGGGGAGCGGATCGTTCAGAAGGACCTGGAACAGGTGCATTTTGCATTGGGATTTGAGGGACCAAATTACCGCGATCCTGATATTTACGCTGCGCAGATTTATACCGGTGCTTTGGGCGGCGGGATGTCATCACGGCTGTTCCAAGAAGTGCGCGAAAAGCGTGGGCTCTGCTACACGATTTTTGCGCAAACCGGCGCATTTGATGATTCTGGCATGACCACGATTTATGCGGGAACCAGCGGCGAAGAAGTCGGTGACCTGGCAGATATTACGATCTCAGAACTGAAGCGGAGTGTGGACGACATGACAGCCGCTGAAGTTGATCGCGCACGCGCGCAAATGAAGGCAGGTATGCTGATGGGGCTTGAGAGTGCTTCCAATCGCGCAGAACGCATTGCACGTATGGTCGCCATTTGGGGACGTGTGCCAACACCGGCAGAAGTCGTTCAAAAGATTGATAGTGTTACCGTCGCTGATGTGCGCCGCGTGGCTGAAGACATGTTGTCAAAATCTGCGCCGACGCTTGCTTTGTATGGTCCTGTTGGTCAAAATCTTACACGTGCGAAAATTGAGGCGGGCCTGAAACACTGATGTTTGCACGTAAAAGCAAAGTTCAGATCGAAACCGAACGGATGATGCTGCGCCCGCCGCAGCATAGCGATCATACGGATTGGGTGAATTTACGCCGCGACAGCGCGGATTTCCTGAAACCATGGGAACCCAGTTGGGCGCAGGATCATTTTAGTCGTAAGTCTTTTACCAATCGGGTGTATTGGGCGCAGCGGTCTATTAGTTCTGGTGCGGCGCTTCCACTCTTTATGGTACGTCGCGAAGATCAGGCACTGATAGGGGCCTTAACGCTGGATACCATTCGGCGTGGCCCCGCACAGGCTGCAACTTTAGGGTATTGGGTTGGCGCACGCTTTGCGCGGCAAGGCTACATGCGCGAAGCTATTGAAGGTGTTGTTCACTATGCCTTTAAGGTCCTCGATCTCAGCCGGATCGAAGCGGCCTGCTTGCCTGAAAATAAGGCCTCTCGTGGCGTATTAGAACGTTCGGGGTTTAAATACGAAGGTGTCGCACAAAGCTATTTGCAAATCGATGGGCGCTGGCGCTCACATGTGCTCTATGCCAATCTACGGATGGATCGCCGTGGCCGTACGGATATCGGGTAGACTTGGCGATCAAAGGAAATAGCAATGTTAAATCCAGCCGACGCCGCCTTTTGCGAAGTACTCGAAAAAAGCCTGCCCAGCGGTCTGTTGCGCCCGCTGACCCCCAACTATCTCGAAGAGCCTCGTCGCTATTATAAGGGGACGGGAGGAGCGCTTGCCGCTCCAAGAACGACCGAAGAAGTCAGCCAAGTGGTTCGCCAATGTGCAGAGCATAATGTAGGTATCGTTCCCTATGGTGGCGGGACTGGTCTTGTCGGTGGGCAAGTTATGCCAGATGGACCAGCACCGTTAATTCTGTCGTTAGAACGCATGAATAAAATTCGCTCCGTTCACCCGGATGAAAACGTATTGGTTGCGGACGCCGGTGCAATTTTGGCCGATGTGCAGTCGGCAGCAAAAGACCATGATCGGCTTTTCCCTTTGTCATTAGCGTCGGAAGGAAGCTGTCAAATCGGGGGTAACTTGGCGACGAACGCGGGGGGGGTGAATGTCTTACGGTACGGAAATACCCGCGATTTGTGTTTGGGGCTTGAGGCTGTCCTTCCGAACGGTGAGATTCTGAATGGGCTTACCCGATTGCGCAAAGACAACACCGGATTTGATCTACGCAATCTCATGATCGGTGCGGAAGGTGCATTGGGAGTTATTACGGCGGCAACACTGCGTTTGTTTCCCCGGCCACAAAACAATGGCACAGCATTTATGGCTGTTTCCAATCCCGCAGCCGCATTGAAGTTGCTATCGATAGCACGGGGCGAAGTCGGCGAAGGGGTTACAGCGTTTGAGTTGATTTCAAAAACGGCATTGTCTTTTTTAGCAGAAACAATGCCTGAGGTGCGTCTGCCCTTTGAGAGCTTTCCGGAGTGGATGGTATTGATCGACTTTGGGTTGTCGGCGAACACATCTGCGCAGGCTGCCTTAGAACGCATTTTTTCACATGCATTTTCGACGGGTATTGTGACAGACGGCGTGATCGCCCAATCCGAATCCCAGCAGGCCGAGTTTTGGACACTGCGCGAAAGCATTCCGTTGGCAAATCGAAAGATTGGCGCAATCGGTAGTCATGATATTTCGATCCCGCTCGGGGAAATCGGCACGTTTATCGAAGTTGCGACGCAGCGTTTGAGTGAATATGGATCTGTCCGCGTAAACTGTTTTGGACACCTTGGCGATGGAAATTTGCACTTCAATGTTTTTCCCCCAAAGGGTGAAACGTTGGAAAAATTCAAACCAATGCGCTCCGACGTGCAACGGATTATCCATGATCTCGTAGCCGAATTTGAAGGCTCATTTAGCGCGGAGCATGGCATTGGGCGGATTAAAACAACTGAGTTAATACGCTATGCCAACCCTGCCAAATTGGCGACTATGGTGGCTATTAAAAGCGCACTTGATCCATTGGGTATAATGAACCCGGGTGTGATTGTTCCTTGAGATTAACCCAAAAAGAAACGCCCCGTCCGGTGAGGGACAGGGCGAAACACTTCACGTGTGTTTACAAGCAGCGCCCGTAGGTAGCGGGCAGCGTTAGGATAAGATGCAAACTGTTACTGGATCGTTTACAAACCTTCGAATTTACAAAGAGAAAACACATCCATACCGAGTTTTTCTAACTTTTGACGACCGCCCAATTCCGGAAGGTCGATAATGAACGCACACCCGACGATTTCAGCGCCTAGACGTTCAAGTAATTTGATTCCAGCTTCGGCTGTTCCGCCTGTGGCGAGTAGGTCATCAACGACCAGAACCTTTTCACCGGGCTTAATCGCGTCGTCATGAATTTCTACGATCGCTTCGCCATATTCCAATTTGTAATCTTGGCTGATGGTTCTGCCCGGCAGCTTTCCCTTTTTACGGATCGGAACAAAACCAACCGAAAGCTGATGCGCGATAGCCCCACCTAAAATGAAACCGCGAGCTTCCAGTCCAACAACTTTATCAATTGGTTCACCCGCGTAGGGGTGAAGCATCTGATCAATTGCCATCCGAAATCCGCGTGGATCGGCGAACAAGGTCGTGATATCCCGAAACATTATGCCTTCGTGGGGGAAATCTACGATGGTGCGGATGTAGTCTTTGACGGTCTTTTTCATGACAGTCCCTTCGCAATTGATTTGTCGATTAAATTGATACGCATAGGACGGCGTAGGTGCAACGCGGCATTACCCCCAGAGGGTAGGTTTTGCGACCATTAGGTAAAAAATGCCTGTTAGCGCCCCAAAGGCTGGCCATCCCAAGACGAACCAGATGCGAAACAAGCGATGGGCTTCGGCGGGTAGGGGCTTGTTTTCAGATAGTGCAGTGGCTGCGAGGTCTCTGATACGCATTTGAAGGTGCACAACCGGTGCCCAGCAAACAAAGGCGAGAACATAGAGGCCATAGGTTAGCATAAGCCAAGGGGCCGTTAAGGAGTATCCGGTGAGGGAAATGAGCCATAACCCACTGATGGGCTGGAGTAATCCAGCTGGTGTTGTGAAAATCCAATCGGCTATGACCACCCCACTTGAAACGGAGTGTATCGTTTCTACGCGCCTTGTGCGCATAGCCCAGACCATCTGAAATGCTGTGCCCATTCCTGTTCCAAACAGGACAGTTGAGCTGAGGATATGAACCCATTTGGCGAGAAAATAAGGGTCCATTAGCGTTCGTCCTCAAGGATCATATAGAGGGTTAATAACACAAGTATCGGTAGATTTTTTAGCAGCCCTCCGATTGGTAACAACCAAAGCATCGGCGAAAGTAGGGTGATGCCGATCGTGTAACCCGCGACCATCCCGATTTGTAACCATGTAATTTTGCGCAAAGCAAAACCACGTATGAGTGCGGCCGAGATTAACAAATCGACGCACCCACCGCCACGTGCGAGAAAGATCAATGTTGTATCGGAAAACGGCGCCTCTGAGAGCAGAGGAAGGAAGGCTTGGCTCGGGAGGAATAAACCCAGTAGCCCCGAAATGAACCACATAAATGCGAGAGTGAACCGAAGGATGGGGCGTAGCAAATAAAGACGCGCGTGCCACACGTCCTGCGTTCCGGCGGGGCGTGCGTTTAAAAAGGCGCTCACACCTCGCGGCGTATAGTCCAGTTTATCACAAAGGGGGGAATGGTTTGCGGTGACACCCGATTTAAACTGATCCAAAGCGATTGTCGAAATTGGCCCCAGCTTACAAAAATCGCCAAGTCGCCCGACCAAACGTGCAATGGTGTCTGGGGTTTTGAATACGCGCGTTTTTGGAAGGCCCATCCAACCACGCAATTTAGCGATTAATGCGGATTGGCTAACATATTCGGGACCGCCGATGTCATGCGGCTGAGGTGCTAAGTTTACCGAAAAGCATCTGTGGATCACTTCGCATAAGTCATCAGCGTGAATGGGGTTAAGCTGTTGTTCACCAGTTCCAATAACAGGTGTTGCAAAGGGCAGACTGGCAAGCCCACGAAGAAGCGAACTGCCCCCATAAGAGGTATCAGCCATGACCAACCCGGCCCGCAAGATCGTGATATTGTGTTTGATGGCGATACTTTCACCGAGCTTGCGATAATGGGAAAACTTTGTATCCGCATCGATCCCCACCGCAGACAATAAAACCCCCCGTGCGCCTTCTGGTAGTGCACCGTAAATTGCATCAGGGGCTTTGGCATGCACTGCATCAAAAACAGTATGAGAACCCGTCAATAGGCCCGCACAATTAACTACGAACTTCACGTCTTGAAGGTGTGGTTTCCAAAAATCTGATCTATGTGTTTCGGGGGCAGTCAGATCTGCTTGCAGCGTATCAAAACCCATTTCCGAAAGCCGGTTGGTTCGTCGTGCGCTGGCAAGGACATGATACCCTCGTGTTCGCAATCCAAAAGCAATATGGCGGCCGATGAAACCATCCGCGCCTAGCAAAAGAACCTTTTCGGTCATGAAAGAACACGCCCGGCGATGGCGTCCAATTTGGCCAACACTGCGGGGTCGCGTTTTTCTGGGGCTGTCATAATGGCGAATTCTAGGGCGCGATCACATTCGTGAGGGCAGGGCGCGCGTTCAGCACCCAGCAAGTTTGGCAGCTTACTGATTAATGATCTGGCTTTCCCTGCGTTTTGCGTAAGGGTGCGAATGACATCCGCAACGTCAACGGCTCCGTGGTCTGGGTGCCAGCAGTCAAAATCTGTAATCATCGCGACAGAGGCATAACATAGCTCAGCTTCGCGGGCGAGTTTGGCTTCGGGCATATTGGTCATGCCAATGACGTCGCAGCCCCAACTTTGATACATTTTTGATTCTGCGAGTGACGAAAACTGCGGTCCTTCCATTGCAAGGTATGTGCCGCCACGATGCACCTTTATGCCGGTGTCAGTTGCGGCTGTTTCACAAGCGTCAGATAGGCGTGGGCAGGTTGGATGTGCAACACTGACATGGGCAACACAGCCATCCCCGAAGAATGATTTTTCGCGGGCAAATGTGCGATCAATAAATTGATCAACAATAACAAATTCGCCGGGCGCCATTTCAGCGTTCAAAGAGCCACAAGCGGATACAGAGATGACGTCGGTGACACCAATTCGTTTCAGCGCGTCGATGTTCGCGCGGTAAGGCACCGTTGTTGGAGAATGAACATGTCCCCGCCCGTGGCGTGGTAAAAACGCCATGTCTACCCCGTTCAAGCTACCGGTCAAGATCTGATCTGAAGGAGCGCCCCAAGGGCCTGATACTGTTTGCCATTCAGCGTTTTTTAAGCCGTCCATTTCATAGATGCCGGAACCGCCGATAACGCCAATCATTGTTTTCATAGAACTGCCTCCAGTTGTTTTATCGCAAGTTAGGGGATTTATCCAAAGGGAGAAATAGGAAAGGTTCCGCCGGCCGCTTGGGTTGTTTTCGACCTATTCCTCTGGGCGCTCCAAGCTAAAGACATCGGTAACATGCGTATAATCGCGATAGCCTAACCGCGCGAGAGGTTGATACGTCGTAACGTCAAAATGCCCGTCAACGACACAATCATCGCGGATGTGAACCCCTATGACCTCGCCGAAAACAGCAAAATTATTTGCACCGGGGAGCCGTATAATCTGTGTTAATTTACACTCAAGCGAAGCAGGCGCATGGGCAATGCGCGGACATGAAATCTGTTGGCATTCGGTCTTTTCGAGGTTTGCACGTGTGAATTCATCTTCAGACGCAGGATAATCACCCGATGTGAGGTTCATCGCGTGCAATTCTGAAAACCCAACAACATTGACGCAGAATGCACCGGTCTCTTGAATATTGCTAACGGTGTCTTTTGAATCTTGCTGGTCGTCTTTTTTGCCAGTTGAGGCGAACATGACCTGTGGTGGTTCATAAGCTACGGCGTTGAAAAATGAATATGGCGCGATGTTGTCTTGCCCATTTTTATCCCGCGTTGAGATCCATCCAATTGGTCGAGGACTTACAATTGCATTGAAAGGGTTATGCGGCAGACCATGCCCGTCTTTTGGTTGGTAAAACATTGCGTTGTCCATTCTGTTTGCCCCAGAAGTAACGCCGTGTTAGGGGCGATGCCAGAAAAAAGGGACAGCGGCCGTGTATAAGCTCAGCCAAGAAAATTCAGATGACTGGTGGGAAGTCGAAGCGCTTTATGATCTGTGTTTTGCACCGGGTCGAGAGGCGCTGTCTTCCTATCGCTTACGTGATGGTGTGCCATCCGTAGCTGAGCTGTCATTGGTTGCACGCGATGACGATGGCATTTTGGCCGGGGCTATTCGGTATTGGCCGGTTCGGATTGGTGGTGCTTTTGCACTCCTTCTTGGGCCTGTGGCGGTTCATCCAACACGCCAAGGTGAGGGTTTGGGAGGTTTCTTGGTCCGTGAAAGTTTGCAAATTGCTGAAGAACATGATTGGCAGCGCGTATTGCTTGTTGGAGATGCACCATATTATGGCAAATTTGGATTTGAGAAGTTGTCAGGCATTATAATGCCCCCGCCGACCAACCCTGAACGTATTCTGGGGTATGCTTTGCATACGGGCGTTTGGGAAGGAGTCAGCGGTACTGTCGAAAAAAACGCTTAAGTCGACTTAAGGTATTCCATGAGGGATGGGCGGACGGATTGGACGCCGTTGTTGCGTGCATCATCAATCACCTGCCTGACGTCCGCCAAATTGGAACGCCGTAGCATATGTTTTACCGGGCCGATTGATGCTGGACGCATAGACAACGTACGAAGGCCCATTGCCGCAAAACACAGAGCCTCCAGTGGTCTTCCGGCATCTTCGCCACAGAAGGATAGCTTTGTATTTGAGGTCGCACAGCGTTCTACGATTTGTTCGATAAAGCTGAGGAAGCTCACGTTCAGAGTGTCATAGCGTTTCCGTACGAGTTCATTTTCTCGGTCTGCGGCAAAAAAGAACTGTTTCAGATCATTGCCGCCGATAGAAATAAAGTCAGCCAGATCAAAAAACTGTTTGGGCGCAAAAGCCAATGATGGGGTTTCAAGCATAGCCCCGATTTCCAGAATACCGGGCAAGCTATGGCCAAGCCTTCCTTCTCGCTCAACCTCCCTTAGGAACAAATCTCTTGCGGCTTTAAACTCCTCGAACTGGGCAACCATTGGGAACATGACCATCAATGGCCGACCATTTGCCGCCCTTAGCAATGCTTGGGCCTGCATCCGTAAAACGCCCGGTTTGTCTAGCCCAACCCGTATTGCACGCCATCCAAGCGCGGGGTTCGGTTCATCTTGTGGCTTCATAAACGGCAGAACTTTATCGGACCCGATATCGAGGGTGCGAAAGATCACCGGCTTGGTATGAGCGGCATCTAAAACACGCGAATAGAGTGAAGCAAGTTCCGCACGTTTCGGCATTTTATTGTGGATCAAAAACTGAAGTTCAGTTCGGAAAAGCCCAACGCCTTCGGCACCAGAATTATCCAATGACGGCAGATCGGCCATCAACCCGGCGTTCATATCCAACTGAATGAATTCACCTGACAGGGTTTCAGCTGGTTTGTCGCGAATAGATGAATAGCGCTCTTGTGCATCTGCCTGCATGGCCATTTTGTCGCGAAACGCCCCAACGACTGTTTCGTCTGGGCGTAGGTGAACAATACCTTGTTCGCCGTCTATCATAACGTGATCGCCGTTCAGCGCTTCGTTGGTGATACGGGTTGCATGAATAATCAGAGGAATGGCAAGCGCACGTGCTACGATAGTTGCATGCGAACCGACGGACCCTTCTTCGAGAATAATCCCCTTTAGGGATCTACCATATTCTAACAATTCACCTGGGCCGATATTGCGCGCAACAAGAATGGGGTCCGCAGGCATTTCTGCCCCGGTGTGTTGTCCTTGTCCGGTGAGAATGCGCAAAAGTCGATTTGATAGGTCATCTAAATCGTGAAGGCGGTCACGCAAATAGGCATCGGGAACTTGTGCCATACGTGCCCGAGCTGTCGATTGTTCTTTTTCCACTGCGGCTTCGGCAGATAGGCCGCGCGCAATGTCTTCTGTCATGCGCCGCATCCAACCTTTGGAATTGGCGAACATTCGATATGCTTCGAGAACCTGTAGCTGTTCTTTGTCAGCTGTACCTGCATTTTCGAGCAGTTCATCGACGGACACCCGAAGCATTTCAACAGCTTCGTTTAACCGTTTGATTTCAACGTCAGGGTCATCTGCGATTGGGTTTGTTACAATGACCCGTGCTTCATGTAGATAGATATGACCTTCGGCTACACCTTCTTGGGCGATGTCACCGCGGATCATTGTCGGTTGTTTGTGCAGCGGAGATAGCGCTGCGCCTTCGCCGACAAAGGCACCGAGTTCTGTCATTTCAGCCAGAACCATCGCAACCACTTCGAGTGCGTAAACTTCGTCGTTTGAAAATTCGCGCTCTTCTTTTGATTGAACGACTAGAACACCCAGTCGTTCGCCAAGACGCTGTACGGGAACACCCAAAAACGATGAAAATATTTCTTCACCGGTTTCGGGCATAAACCTGAAACCTTTGGTTTGCGGAGCGTTCGCAGCGTTGATAGGGCGCGTGAATTTGGCAACACGTCCCACCAAACCTTCGCCAATTTTGAGACGCGTTTGGTGAACCGCTTCGGGGTTTAACCCCTCAGTTGCGCAAAGTTCTAATGTGTCTTCGTCGCGAAACAGGTAGATTGAACACACTTCGGTTTGCATCGAATCCGCAATAAGATGCGTGATCCGATCCAGTCGAGCCTGTCCCGCGCTGTCATCTGCAAGCGCTTCGCGCAAGCGCCCGAGGAGCTTGCGACTTTCACTTTCTGTTTGTTCGGCCATGGGCCCCCAGCTTACGCAGCTTTTTCTAATTCAAAAGCATCATGCAGGGCTTGGACCGCAAGTTCCATATATTTTCTATCGATGAGGACAGAAATTTTAATCTCAGAAGTTGCAATGACTTTGATATTCACGCCTTCATCTTGAAGGGATTTGAACATTTTTGCAGCAACACCTGCGTGGGATCGCATGCCAATGCCAACAACAGAAACCTTAGCAACATCGGTATCAGCGTCCAAATCGTGATAGTTAATTTCACCTGCGTCCTTCGCAGCCTGCATCGCGTTTTGCGCACGCGCAACCTGATCGACGGGGCAGGAGAATGTCATGTCAGTGCGGCCATCTTCAGAGATATTCTGCACGATCATGTCCACATTTACGCCTGCTTCGGCCAATGGGCCAAAAATAGCGGCGGCAATGCCTGGACGGTCGGCAACCGACAGTAGGGTCATTTTTGCTTCGTCGCGGGAATAGGCGACGCCAGATACGACATTAGATTCCACGATTTCCTCCTCGTCACAGACCAGTGTGCCGGATGTATCAGTTTGTTCGTCAAAGCTGGATAGAACGCGCAGCTTCACATTAAAGCGCATCGCGAGTTCAACAGAGCGGGTTTGCAGAACTTTCGCACCAAGTGAGGCAAGTTCCAGCATTTCTTCAAAAGCGATTTTATCAAGCTTACGCGCTTTGTCGCTGATGCGAGGGTCGGTTGTGTAGACCCCATCAACGTCAGTGTAGATGTCACAACGTTCCGCATCAAATGCAGCGGCAAAAGCGACGGCCGTTGTATCAGACCCACCACGTCCGAGCGTGGTGATACGGCCTTCAGGGCTAATGCCTTGGAAACCTGCGACAACAGCAACTTTCATACCTTCGCCAAATTTGGCATTGATGTTGTCGGTTGGGATTTCTTCAATCCGCGCAGCGGAGTGTGCAGATGTAGTCTTTAATGGCACCTGCCAGCCCTGCCAGCTGCGGGCGGGAACATTCATTTCCTGTAGCGTCAGAGCCATAAGGCCTGCGGTCACGTTTTCACCGGAACTGACGACAGCATCATATTCGCGTGCATCAAATAGTGGTGAGGTTTCAGACACCCACCCAACCAATTCATTGGTCTTTCCAGACATAGCTGAAACGATAACAATAACGTCGTAGCCCTTTGCGACTTCGACGCCGACACGTTTTGCTGCGCGTTTGATCCGGTCAAGGGAGCCAACTGAAGTGCCCCCGAATTTCATTACCAATAGTGGCATGGACAGCCCCTTCGTCCCTGCGAGTAAACGTTGCAGTTCTTAAGGGGCTTCGTTGTGTTGCGCAAGGGCGTAGGCGGACCTTCGGCAATATCCTTATCAAAAAGGAATTATTTCCCCATCCCAAGCTTCAAATATGCCTGTTGTGTCGCAAGATAATGCTTCAAACCGTCGCATGAGGCCGGGCGCGGATTGTTCTAAGGTGATGTCGCCTTCTGGGCCGCCCATATCTGTGCGTACCCAACCTGGGTGATAAATGCCAAGGGCGATTCCTTCAGGTTTAAGATCTGTAGCCAAGTTGCGTCCTAGATTAAGTGCAGCAGCTTTTGAAGCACGGTAGATATATGACCCGCCGGGAGCGCGGCTGTCAGACCCCATTTTTGAGGAAATGATTGCAATCTTTGGCTGTTCTGCCTGTCGAAGGTTGGGCAGCAGTGCTTCAATTGTTAGAAAAACTCCGGTGACGTTTGCCGCAAAAGTAGCGGCCCATTTTTCCGGTTCAAAGCCGGCGCCTAATGTGTCGCCTTTATCGGCATATACACCCGCATTGCATATTAGGAGGTCAATTGGGCGTTGCCCGATATCGTTCGAAAGTTGCTGAACAGAGGCTGTTGATGTGACGTCAAGTGTAAGCCATTCGCCATGTGGTGTTTCTGGCGCTGATCCACGACATGTGCCTATAACGTCGGCATATCGGTCGAAAAGCGCGCGCCCGATCCCGCGATTGGCACCAGTAATAAGAACAGTCATGCTACCTCAGTTCGTTTTGCGATTTGGAGTAAAGGGAAGGGGGGCTACGGGAACTCCGTCTTCGATAAGAGATTTCGCCTCTTCCGGCTTTGCTTCGCCGTAGATGGCGCGCGCTGGTGCTTCGCCTTCGTGAATGGCGCGGGCTTCTTGCGCAAAATTCATACCAACGTAATCTGAGTTCGCCTCGATTTCAGCTTTGACCTTAGCTAGGGCCGTCTCTGCCTCGGAGGCAGGATTGCTGAGACTTGGTTTTTCATCTTCAGGTATGACGGCTTGCCCTCTCGCGGGCCTAACACGGGGTGCCATGAGCGATTTTTTAACATCTGTGTTGCCACAAATTGGGCAGGCGACCATCGACGTTGAAAGAAGTTTTTCAAAGGAATCAGCTGATTGAAACCAGCTTTCAAAGCTGTGATCGTCAGTACATTTCAATGCATACTTAATCATAGCGGGTCCTATTCATCACAGGTCTTAAATAGTCACTCTATCAAAAAAGACAATCAACCTAATTTTGCGAGGGCGAAAAATTAAGGATGATTTGGGCAAGCTCGGGCTCTGCGACCAGTTTTGCAGCTTTCTTTCGTCCAAACCATTTTCGTTTTCGTTGTTCTTTTTCTGGGAAGTTTTTCAACTTTGTGTCGACGCGCATGGCGAATACGGCGACCACACAGGGGCTTTCGGTCGATCCATGTTCTTTATTATACGAATAAATCCCGATGGCATCCGGGTAAATTTTCCCTTGAAGTCCGGCTTCTTCATAGGCTTCGCGGGTGGCAGCCTCAGCTGGGGTGTGATTGTCCATTGGCCAACCTTTTGGGATGATCCAACGTCCCGCGCTCCGGCTGGTAATCAAAAGGAACTTTAGCTTACCATCTTTGACACGATAGCAGAGCGCCCCAAATTGGGTGCTGACATCTCGTTTTCCATTGTCCGTAAAGCGGATGGGTTGATGAATAGGAGTAAGTGGCACGTTCGTTCCGATAGTTTTGTGAAACATATATCGGGTGCAAGTTTCGTTTGAAAAGCCACAGATTTGTAAAACCTGAGGAAAATGGGGTTTCAGGTGTTTCTGGAGGTAATGTTTTTCCAAAAAAATCCCTTCTGATGCGAGGTAAAAGCATCAGAAGGGTAAAAGATTTTCATGCTAAAATAAATTGTTTGTAAAAGGGAGTTTGTAATTATGAGGCAATCATTTCGTGTTCGGGAATATAGCCTTGCTGAGGCGGCGGGGACATCGTGTGGTTCGCACCGATATCCGCCTTTCCGATCCGGTCAACGAGCAACACCATCCAATTCAAAATTTCTTGGTCCTGTGGGCTAATTGTGGGATCAATCGTGAGGTGCACAATTGTGCTGCGCAGCATCGGCCAGCGTTCATAGAACTCAAATAGATCTGCGATGTCTGTTTCGATGGGTGTATCTGCTGGCATTCTTCGTCTCCGAACAATTTCGTTAGGATAAGGCTAGCGAATGGATAAAGAAAAGACGCGTGAATAAAGCGTGAGGTGCTTTGAGTGGTGGCATTTCCTGTGTAGCGTTCGAGTTGGGGAAGGTGGTTAACATGAACAAGAAACTTGAAATTTCTTTGTTTGGTGCTTGTGTCGTTCGCGTCACAGAAGGGGGGCGCGAAATAAAGGGAGCAAAACAAAAGGCGTTGTTTGCGCTGCTTGCGACTGCGCCACTGGGGCGGCGGACACGTACATTTTTACAGGACACGTTGTGGGGTGTGTCTTGTTATGACGGTGGCAGGCAGAATTTACGTCGGGCGCTTGCAGATTTACGTAAAATCTTTGGCAATGATTTTGAGCAGTTTTTCCACTGCACAAATGCGGACATCGAATTAGATTTGTCTCACGTCACCTTTTTAGGGTCGGCCCGTGAAGGGCAATTCATGGAGGGAATCGGAGTTCGCGAAGAAGGATTCGTAAACTGGGTTCGTGAAATACGGGCCAATCCTGCGCAACTGGAGGGATTGTTTCGCACATCGCCTGAATCTCTAACGAAACGCCCCATGCCCTGCATCACGGTTTTACCGTTTCGAAATGTGATGCAAAATCCCCAGCTGAATATTCTGGGGGATTGGCTGGCTGAAGAAACATGTCGGTCACTTTCGCGTTCAAAATTGCTCACTGTGATTTCTCATCTTTCCAGCCGTGTGATTGCAACCCGCACAGCAGACTTACAGCAAGTGCGTGAGACTTTGCAGGTTGATTATTTTTTGAATGGTTCTTTGCGGGAGGTTGGCGGCCAGATTTCAATTGATCTTGATTTTATTGATGCCCGAAATGGCTGCATCCTTTGGACACGTAATGTTAAAGATCACGCCGAAAGCTTTTTGGCAGATGCGTCTGCACGGATGGTTTCTGTTGTTCAGTCCATCGGACGAACCATCGCGGACGAAGCAATCTCGTACATTCATAATCGTACATTGGGCCAAATCGAAGATCATCAATTGGTGATTGGTGCGGTATCCTTGATGCATCAACCTACTTTCCGTGCATTTGCGAAATCAAAAGAGCTGTTGGAAGAAGCCACCCGTCGTGCCCCGCAAATTGCGGAAACGCATGCATGGTTGGGGAAATGGTATGTATTGAGCGTGTTCAACGGCTGGACGACCGACAGGGCAGGGGATGTTTCTCATGCATTGGCGGCAACTGGCCGGGCGTTGGACATAAATCCTGAATGTTCATTCGGGTTGGTTGTGGATGGGTTTGCCAACAACAATTTATTGCAACGGCTTGATGTGGCACAACGTCGATACAGCAGTGCGTTGGATATCAATCCTAATGAATCGCTATCGTGGTTGTTACGCTCGGCTCTACTTGCGTTTCAAGACAACGGCAAAGAGGCCGTGGCCTCTGCTGTGCGTGCGCGTGAACTGTCTCCTGTTGACCCTTTCAATTCCTATTATGATTCACTGAGCAGCACTGCATATTTAGCGGATGAACAGTACGAAAAGGCTTTGGAGCTATCTGAGCGTTCGCTCGCGATAAATGACCGGCATCTGTCGACATTGCGCGCAAAAATTACAGCGCTTCATCACCTTGATCGTGGGGAAGAAGCAAAGCAAACGGCGCTAGAATTAATGCGCCGTAGTCCAAATTTTAAACTGTCCGATTACGAGAAGGCACATCCTTCAATGAATTATTCAATCGGGCAAAGAGCCCTCGCAGCGTTGAAAGCTGCGGGCATACCATATGGGGGAAATTAATATGGCGAGAAATGGTGGCATTGGCGGTATCGGTGGAATTGGTGGTATCGGCGGCATTGGAGGCATTGGCGGAATTGGCGGTATCGGTGGCATTGGCGCCAGCGGTTTGGGCGGATTTCTGGGTGCTGGGGCGGCCGAGGGCTATGATCCGATTCTGACATTGGGGCTTCAGGTCAGTTCTGAAGGGATTGCACACATCGCTGGGGATGGGCCACTTCAACAACCCACAGATTTGGCACAGGGACCGCAAAATATGGGGCGTTGGGCCGATTGGGTCCGCGGTTCTTTATATCTTACTGATTTTTTGAAGGACCTGAGCTGGGAGCCGTCTACTGAGGGGGCTGACGACATTGTTTTAAAGTTTGAAACCTTTGAGGTCGCTCGATTTGATCGACCTTCTGCGCAATTGGTTCAGGAACAAACGCAATGGGTTCTTGACTATGCGGGCTTACGCGCTGATCGAACAGCTGAAATTACATCGCAGTTAGGATTCCCAACAGAGTATTTTGCGTCCATCCTAGGGCTTCACCCGGCACAGCATCGTTTTACATTTGAGCTTATTACAGCAACACAATTGTTATCGGCACACGTCGCGATGATCGCCAAGCATGCGTTGGCTATTCGTCGTCCTGATCAAGTTGATGCACGGGTCTTGCCGATGATCACAACACCCGGTCACGGGAGCTTTCCAAGCGCCCACGCGACCGAGGCACACGCAGTATTTGCCCTATTGAACCGATTGTCTCAGGAATGGGGTAGCTTGGCCGATATGGACCAACGTAAAGCATTGCTGCGCAAACTGGCCGAACGTATTTCCGTGAATAGAACTGTTGCTGGCGTACATTACCCTATGGATAGCTGGGCCGGGGCGGCTTTGGGGCAGTTGGTGGCAGAGCTTGTTCTACAACGTTGTGGCGTCGTTGGCGGTGGTCAGGCTTTTCACTACACTGCGGTGGATGCTGATTTCATGGCAGGGCGATTTGAAGAAGTCGAAGCCAGCGGCGAAGGTTATGGGCTTGATTTCAGATGCGCAGCAGAGGCAACCAAAACGGACACCTTTGCTTGGCTTTGGGATAGGGCTGTAGGCGAAGCGCAAGGAACGGGGGCGTAACATGGCCCCCACACATTCGAATGACGATGTAGATCATTACATGGGGCCATATGAACGTTGGGTGTTCCGTTCTGAATTAGGGCGTCCTTTTTCTTTCCCTGCAATCGCGAAAGGAAAAGGGCAGCACTTTACCGCACTGATCGATAGTGGGGCCCATGAGTTTACGCCACCCGAAACCTTGTCTGTTGCGGACCCAAACTCTGGTGAAGAGCGTGAAGTTAAATTGCGTTACCCGCCACTTTGGTCAAGCAACGGGGCGGGGCGTTCTATAACTCCGGTTTGTTTTGGCGATCCATCAGTGGATGATGGGGGCCTTGCTCAAACGCTTCATGCCGTTTGCCAACTTGGGCCTGAGGAAATGCAGCCGCGCTTTCGGGTCAATTTCCCGATTAACCCCAAAGCATGGTCTGAGTTTTACATCCCTAATCCGACCACTGCCCAATGGCCGGGTCATCGCCGGTCTGAGAAGGCGCCGAAAGCGATCATAGCGGTTATCGATGATGGCATTCCCTTTGCAAATAGAGCTTTTCTGGACGCGTATGGACAAAGCAAAATAAATTATTGTTGGCTGCAATCGGCTGAGGCTGCACACGACATTTCTGCGGTACCGTTTGGCAAAGAGTTCACCAATCGCGAAATAGACGCTTTGCGCCAAATACATGGGCAGGATGAAGATGTCCTTTACGTCGATGCTGGCGCTGTTAATGCGCGGTTGCCTGAACTCGGGACTTATTTATCTCGTCACACAACACACGGAGCCCATGTTCTGTCCGTTGCGGCAGGACATGGTTTGGGGCCGAGGCAGGCCTTAATGGACGACGATGTTCACATCATCGCTGTGCAATTACCCAATACAATTGCATGGGATACCTCAGGGTTTGGTAAAGAGATGTATATGCTCAGTGCGCTTCATTATATTTTTGAAAGAGCGCGCCGCATTTGCGAAAGTTATGGCGTGGCTGATGATGCGCTGCCTTTGGTCGTGAATTTCAGCTACGGGTGGTCGGGAAGCCGACATGACGGCCAGTCAGAAATGGAAACTGCGATCGAACAGCTGTTTACGCAACGCAATACGGATGCGAATGGGAACTCTCGTGAGAATTCATTTCTTGTTATGCCTACGGGAAACACGTTTTCTGACAAGCTTCATGCCCGACTTTCCGACGGTCATTTTGTCGACGGTGCTGCTGAGATTAGCTGGAACTTGCTACCGGATGATCGTACGTCAAGTTATTTAGAAATCTGGTTTCCAGAGGAAGTTGCCGATGGCAGTTTTGAAATCTCAATTACACCGCCTAAGGGGATCGTTTTAGATAGCGCGGGATCAATTTCCTTAACCGCTGATCCAAATTTGAACGAAGGGGACGCGCGCCAATTCCAAAATTTGGTTATAGACGGGAAAATTGTAGGACAGTTATCAGTCGATAAAAACCGAGGAACACGTTGGCGTTGTCTAATCGCACTCGTCCCTACGATCGAACACAGCACAGGGTCTCGTGTTGCTCCGATTGGGCGTTGGTCCATTGGTGTTGCCAAGTCGAATGCTCTTGACCCACTGCCGCAGAACGCAGCGATTGAATTATGGGTTCAGAGGGATGACGATCCTTCGGAATTGAAGACGGGGGGGCAGCAAAGCTATTTGTCTCATGCGTTGTCGAAAAGAACCCACCTGAATCGCGATGAATATCCAAACGAACTCGAAGTGGTTCGTGGATATGGCAGTATGAACGGAGTCGCGAATTCTAAATCAACAATTCGAGTCGCAGGCTACGATCAAACAACTGGCCGCCCATCGCATTATAGTTCTGCTGGGGCTTTAGTTAGAATTGGTACAACACTCAACCCGACGGGGGCGCAGACCACTGTATGCGCGCCTTCGGATAGGGGACCGTCCCGACATGGTATGTTAGGCGGCGGTTCAAGATCGCGTTCGCGCTCACTTCTGGTTGGGACAAGTGGTGCTGCGCCACAGGTTGCGCGACAGATGGTATTGAACCTTGCGGCGGGAAAAGGAGCCTTCGAAGGTATGGGTGATACCTTGCAAGGCATAAATGAAGATGAACAAATACGCCGAACACATATCAAAGCCCGGTTGGGACACAAAAAGCTAAAAGTAGAAGTGCAGTAGTTTCAACCTAGAAGATATGCAATGTTTGGGCGCGGAGACCGGGGAAGTTTTCGTGCCCAACATGATGAAATCGAAGGTTGAGATTGCTCAATTTCGCTCTCGATAAAAAAAATCCTGCAAAATGCATTTTTTTCAATTTCGCCTCTGGACACTGCTGCTCCCCAAGCATAGAAACCGCCTACCCGAACGCAACAGCGTTCCCGGTGCCCGGGTAGCTCAGGGGTAGAGCAGTGGATTGAAAATCCTCGTGTCGGTGGTTCGATTCCGCCCCTGGGCACCATTTTTACCAAGTAAATTCAAGTGGTTAATGCAGCAATTAGTGTGCTAGTAATTTGTGGTCGTCGTGACTGGGTGCCAATTGGGTGCCGAGGCTCCGATTATCATGCACCCAACGCACCACCTTGAATCTTTAGAGTTCTGTTTTGTTTGGAGTACGAAGGGCCGACGATACAGTCTTCACGGGCCAAAGCTGGGTTTAGTGTCGAAGTAGTCATAATAATCTGATGCGGTGCGCTTTCTTGATCCATCAGGTCAGCTATCGCTTTTTGGAAGTTGCGAACACGGTCGCCTACCATTCCTTTGTCTTCGACGTTGTCCAACAATAGGAAACGCGGATACATCATTTTATGGTCTTTCAACGAAGCAAGCAACATACCTAGAAAAAGGCTGTTCTTCACCACGACCATGCCACTAGCGCTGGTGGTGATAATGGGATCGCCATTGATCGCGAACCAATCGTCTTCGAAGCTGAAGTCAAAGTTGTCCAACGCTTCGAAGTCATTATGCTCTTTGAGGTCCTTTTCCAGAACCCGTTTAGTATCTGAGGCGATTTCGGTCTTTACTACGCGACGTCGCGTTTCGCGGGCAAGCTCCAGCGCTTCAATAGCATTTCGAAGTTTTGTTACCTCAGCTGAGGCTCGCTCTTTCGCCTCTTTGAGATCATTGATTTGTTTTCTAAGGTCCGAAAACTTGCTCAACTCATCAAGCCGAGCGTCAATTTTCCCAAGTTCACGGCTCTTTTCAGAAACCAGCGCGGTTCTCCCATCTACAGAAGCGTTGCGAAGCTCATCAAACTGTTTCATTGCCCGTGTCATACGCGACTTTAGGCCTGTGGCAGATTTCTTAGCCTCTTCCAGTTTTTCTACTCGTTTTCTCTGCAGCCGTTTACTCTCGACTATCTGACCGTCGATATCCATTCGGAGCTCAAACAGCTTGGTATCTTTTTCATCTCTAGGAAGCGCTTCTTTGCAGAGGTGGCAATGTTTGTCATCTGTATCCGTCAATGGCTGCAAGCAGGCTGGACACAGTTCAAACGGCACGTCGCCAATGGCAGAAAATGTCACGGCTGTACGATCAAAATCTTTTAGCAGCTGCGCAAGATGATTTAGGAATTGTTCACTATCCCTGATCTCAAACTCTAGCGCTGCAATCTCCCGTTCAGATGAAACCAGTGTGTCCCGATCTTTGCTTATAGCTTGATACAGTTTTCGTCGGTCATTCTCAGCGCTTTTCGCAACTTTTGAACTGTCGATATCATCTTCGTGCAGGGCAACTATTTCCTTTTGAAGCGTCTCCCTTCGGCCCGTCAAATTTTTTGTTTCGGATTCAAACGCCCCTTCAACGAAATTTTCACCCAGATTGGATGTAGCCCGCATTAGATTGGTCAGCTTTGCCCCAAGTTCGGACTCACTCTTTTTCTTCTCACGAAGTAAAATTCGTTTGGAATACAGCTCATTGTTACCAATACCGCATAGAAGCTCCGAGACAGCTTCTCGGGTATCCCTTGGGTCGAAGTCTTCACTTCGGAATATCCGCTGAAACGGCGTTGATTGGTCCACGTACATCAGTCTCAAAATCTGATGCATCGTAATGTTCGAACCCTCGTCGCCGGGAATTTCGGGGAGACCAAGCGCTTTGAACAATATTTGACTAAATGCTTGTGAGTGTTCATTGCGAGCGTAGGGGAACCGCTGCCAGCCTTCGGCTGCACTTGTCAAACCATCTTCAAGTTTTCCGAAGTAAATTGACATCGGACGGTTGTTGTCTTTCGATACTTCGCGTTTGAGCGTTAGTATTGTTCCGTTTGTGGATATTTCTGCAAAAACAGCTTCGCAATACTGAGCATACTGCTTCCAGTCTGTAAGGTTTTCACCCAGAGCAAAGAAAATGAAATCCAGTATCGTTGATTTTCCTGAGCCGTTAGCGCCGTGAATAATGTTCAACCCGGAGTGAAATTTCTCATCATAGGCTCGCTGTCCACTCTTCATAACCACTAGTCGGTTCAACTTTAATATCGATGACATTATCTAAGTCGCCCCCCCATTTCCAAATTGGTCCTGCGAAATAGACCCATAGGGCCGTCGAGCGGAATGGCGTTTAGATCATTGGCTATGAATGCTAACTGCGCGGAATTTTCAGCCACGAAAGCTTGAATTGTTTGTTTCAAGTCACTGGGCATTCCCACCTCGGACATCTGAAGCCTACTATCTTTGAAAGAGGGTGAAGAAAGTATATTTTTGGCCACTAGTTGGTGCAACGCAGCGCGCTGGAATACTTGAAGTTCACGGTAGACGATCCGAATATCTGGGAGGTTTGTGAAGCTGTCCTTCATCTTGGGGAGGTTTAGTCTTTGAAGTGACCCTCGCAACTCCCCGAACCCTGTATATTGAATTTCATGTAAGTACTCAGGAAACAACAAGAATGTGTCGAGCAGTGATGCACGAGAAACGGAAAGACGTCGTGGGGAAGCTGTGATCAAAGCCAACATTCTGAAGCAACAGTGATGTGGGTCTCGCATCGGGTGCCAAATTCTAATCATTTGCCTTAATCGCTTGGCTTGATTGTGTATCGAGTGTAGCTCTGAAGACCATTAAAGAAGCGAGTGATTTGGATGACTGCTGAATACCACAGGAAATTGGCGATGGACGCCGTGGCATCCATCAAAACTTGGCAGGATTGTTGGCCTATCTGGAGCAAGGTCGTTGCAGGCCTCACAGACAGTCTTTCTGATGCAACCAAGGTACATCAGGTGGGGGACCATCTTCGCGAAGTCTTTTTTGCAACAAACACAGGTGGCCGCGATCAGGGATCTTTGTCTGGCGGTGGGGCAGGCTGGGAAAGTCTCGTCACTTGGTACCTCAACTTGATCTTATCGGGAACGAACGCGGTCGCGATGCGCCAATCGAAAGCGGTGGTGCCGCGAACCTTGTTAGATGCTACTACGATCCGGTACGGGAACCACCAGACAAACACGGAGTCGGATGTTTGCGTTGTTGTGTATCCCGAGGACTTCGATTTCCCTGTGGCCGATAAGAGCTTCATGAATAACTTGGATGCCGAGATTGCCAAGCGAATTGGCGATATCGAACTTGGTATCATCCAATGCAAAACGAACTGGAATGATAACGCTCAAGTGCCAATGCTTTGGGACATGGTGTATCGGGCGAGTTTCGGGCCGGGAACAGGCATCCACATTGGGAAGAATGGTTACAGCGTGAAGAACCTTCAAAGGTTCACTTATTCGTTCGTAACCGTCCCGTCACAGAAAGAAGGACGTATGCCAAGCAAGAGCACGCAGATGGCCGTTAAGCGCGTTTGCAACCTCACTGGGGGAAACTACTGGGGCTTGCCCACGAAATCCGGCGTTGCCCTGTCACTGTCAGAGATATTCGACAGTAATTTCGCGAGCGCATTCAGTTTGAACGTCCGCGCGAGCATAAAGAATTCAATTGACGCTAAAACGGGTCTATTTGGAAGTTAGACAGCCGGGTCGATAATTTTGCGGAAGTGCTCACCCACAGCTTGGGCTAGACCCACGGGAACGGCATTACCGATCTGGGTGTACTTTGGCACTTCGCGGTCGAACAAACCTTCTTGCGGATTGCCTGCGCGACGCAGACCACCCGTGGTTCGCTTGCCTGCGAATTGGTACCAGTCTGGGAACAATTGAAGCCGTGCCCACTCGCGAACCGTCAGGGCGCGTGGCTGGCTGAAATGCACGTAGTCATCTGCCAGCGAAGTCGCAGTGATGTTGGGTTCGGTGTTACCCCAACGCGCACGAAGAACGCGCTGGGAAAATTTCTTGGTTTTGAATTGGTCAGGGATCTCGCCGTTATTGTCCATCATGTGCTGGAACTTGGCGACGATGTTCGGCTTGTGCTTGCTGTACTCTTGTTCGGTCAAGGGCACCATCTTGCTGTGAAACCAGTGGGGCGCTGTACGAAGCCTTCGCTGTAGACCGTTCTTTGGCTTCGAAGGATAATTATCCGTCGTGAACGGCCCTTTCGCGAAATCGCCACTGCGCAAGGTATCAGCAACACCGTCATCGATTAGGTCGCCCAAAAGGTCTATAAGGTCAGGGAAGCCCCCCGTGGGTTTGGGGAGGAAGCCACATTTTACGGCGTCTTCTTTGTGAGCCTGAGGCTCTAACCAATCACAAGAATCCAAGATGTCGTCACGAATGCCGACCAGTAGAACGCGAGGACGGTTCTGCGGGACGCCATAGTCTTTTGCCTTCACCAGCGAATAACGAACGGTGTAGCCGGGAATCGAACGAAATTCGGATAGCACGTCTGGGAAAATCTGGTCATCGCCACCACGCGTCCATTTCGCGTTCAGGAGACCTCGCACGTTCTCAAACAAGAAAATCCGGGGGCGTAGCTTTCGAATGACGTGCGCCATACGAACGAACAAATGGTTGGACGGCATGTCAGCCTTGTCCACATCGTAGGAACGCCTGATGCCGATGCCGGAGTAGCCTTGGCAAGGAGGCCCACCTGCGAGAACGTCCAAGTTCGATCCAGCGCCAGATGCTGTGCTCGCTCCCAAATCAAAATGCAGGCCCAACTCTGGGATGTTCCTGAGGTCGGACACCAACTGCTCAAGCCTTGAACCACGTAGGTCGTTGGCATCGTTGCACCGAAGGTCCTCGTTGGACGAGAAGTGCAGCCCTCCCAACGAGTGATGACGGTTCTTCAAGTACGTGGCCATCGCGTCAGGGTTCAGCTCGTTCACGAACACTGGCACGAAGTCCGCGTTCTCCATGCCCATGGACAAGCCACCACAGCCTGCGAACATGTCGACCATGTACATCGGGCGACGATTAGAGCCGGTTTTTTCGTCGGCAAGAGGGTCGATATCGACAACTTTGTTCACGGCTTCGAGCATATCCAGAAAATGTAGCTGTTGTGGGCGTTGATGTAGCATATCTAGTTCGAGGCAGATTGTGAACGACTAAACCTGCCTGAACTTGACCTGACATACCTAATTTTGGGTTAAGCTATTTGGCAACAGGAAAATGAAACAAAAAAAAGAACATCCATGAGCGCGAATACCACGTTCCCCTGTGGTCACCAGTAGCAAGAAACGAAAGCTGACCCTTTCAAGGCGAAACTCGTTGGAGTGGTCCGAGATCAACAAAGCGATTTTGCCATGAAGGCGGCCAGAAGCACCTGACTGCGAACGCATCTGAGTAAAGCTATTTCTACAGCGCACTTGGCTAGAAGCCGCATCTGCAATCTACGAGGAGTTCTTTTCTCGGTTCCCAACATGGGATGTTATCGCGGACTGCCCATGGAAGTTATCAATTCGCCTTCTCTGTTTTGGCTCACCAACCAACTCGCGATAGAGTCTTGTAGCACCCACGCTGACGGAGCACTGCATTGAGGATCAGACTGTCCACACGGTGTGAAATGACTGGTATCGTCATCATCTTCCATTTCCCAGCAACCAACGACTTCACCATCCGGCAAAAGCACGTCGCCCTTTAGCACGTCGTTATGATACCCCAACATGATTGTTCCGCGCCTTAACATGCCCCCTTCGTTGTCTATCAATTCGCAAATAATCCGATACTGCTGCTGTACAGCAGCTATACTATCACCCGTCAGTATTCCGTTCTCAAACCCACGATATGACAAGATGCCAACGAACTGGCCTTTTTCATTACTAGTCATGATTGCACAGTCCACAAATGGGTGTTTCTCTTCTGCAATCAGCATGTTTGTAAACTTTCTAACATTTCAATGTGTGACTTTACCTGAGTTCTTGAATGTCAAATTTCAAGAGCGTCGGGGGCGAGGTTTAGTTCCCAAACGGGCAACGGGGTGCACTATGGGTGCAAGAATTCGTGCGCTTGAATGAAATGCGGTGGATTAGTCTGGTTCGCTCTGGAGGTGACAAGCAATTGAAGGTAAACAGATTTCGCTATGGGCTGAAAAGCTCTGCAAAGGTTTGAATGGAAACCTAGGAAAATTGAAAATCCTCGTGTCGGTGGTTCGATTCCGCCCCTGGGCACCATTTCAAACTTTCCTTGGCAAAAGTCCTCCAAGGCCTTGAAAAGCAAGGAGGTTTGAGCGGTTCGATAACCCTCATTTCGGGTGTACGGTAACCTCTCAGCTAAAACCAGTTTCAGCACCGCCCGCTTGTCTTCAAAGCGCTCAGAAGCCCATAGTTTACTGGGGTTTCCGAGAAAATCAAAAGCGGTTCGATAAGCTTGGTCAAAGGGGGCAATTAGTTTGCCACATTTCTGGATTTTCTCAGTCAAAAATGTCTTTTGTTCTTCAATCTCGCGCAACCGTTCCTCGTAGGTAGAGATTAGCGTGTCGCTGTTCGTATCAATCGAGCGGTCCAGAATCTGGGCTGACTTGCGATCCATTTGGGGTAACTGCTTCTGCATAGATTGCTTTTCGTCTTCTGCTGATTGCAGACGCGCCTGCCACAGATCACGGAACATATCGAAAGCCATGGAAAACAAGTTTGCGCTTGGTCGCATATCTTTAAGAAGGAGTTCAAACTCGCCTTCGAGCTTTTCCTTACGGAAAGATTTTCGATATTCGATGCAGCCTTTTGTATCACACAAGTAGTATGGTATTTTGCGCTACGACCTTTGGACCAACAAGCGGTCATGGGCTGCTCGCAGTGCCCGCAGGCAACGAAACCACGCAAAGGGAGAGCTTTCTGTTTTGCCCATTTCAGTAGGTGTACGTCCGGAAAAGTGACCTTTTCGCGCCAGTAAAGGATTTTGTTTTCAACGATTCCAAGTGCAATGCCATCACCGTCGCTGTTGTCAAAACTAAGGGTGCTGTCGGGTCCAGTGTCGACATCCAGTTGATATGTGCGCCCATGCAATCCTGTTGGTGCCAGTGCAAGGCGTAGCACGCCAGAGCCGGACCTGTCTAAGAAGACCTATACCCGCAATGGCGATGCAGAACCAAAAAGCATACAGAAAGCAACTGACGGCGATTTCTCCGGCACCCCAGCTTGCGAGCGTACGTGAAATTACAAAGCAAAGGACCGCTGAGATTAGGGTTGATGTAGGTGTTGTGGGTTGCATCAAGCAGCGGATATTGCGCGTCAACCATCAACCGCAGCTTGGCTGTGTCGCCTGAACCGCCAAAACGTCAGTGATCTCGCGCTTGCAGTGATCAGCATCGCAGCATCTGACACCGGCGTCAAACGGCGGTTCTGGGTCGACCGATTCACGACAGCTGTCCGAATTTGGTGTTCCGGCTGCACCTTAAGAACCAATTGTTCACAGGCTCCTGAAGTCGCTTCGAGTTGCTGGCACAGCCCCCTTCCGTTAGCCGCCTTGTTTTTTCAAGATTCGTTCGCAAAAAAAATAGAAAAGGGCTGCTCACAGATAAGAGAACGGCCCTCTTCCATTATAGATCTTTGATTTTATGTTCTGTCAGCGGACAAGATAGATAGACACCAAACTCTTGACCAATATCTGCGGACACGCGAGCATGAACCTTGCCTTGACGATCAAGAAAACGTCCTTCGTCAGAGACAGGGAAAATACCCTCGTGCCAGATACCTGGGTGGATATAGAGACCCTTGGTTCCATCACACCAAAACGCCACAACTTTTTCTGGTGTCAAGTTGTCGCCGGGCAAAGCAACAGGCACGATAAAGGGCTTCCCATCCAGTGGAAAGAACATCTGTCCACCATCAGGATGATAATTCATATGCCACAATAGCACCTGATCGCGCGGTGTGGTTTGGGCCTCGGTTTTTGCTTTTTGTGGATCTTGCGACCAGCCAAGCACATAATTGCCTTTGACTGCTTCGTTTTCGCCATACAGCACATCGCCTTTCCAGTTGCATTTAAAGGTACCTTCGACCCAGCCGCCTTCGTCACCTGTTCCGTCATCAATCGGGCGCCACCCTTGTTGTGGCCAACGTGCGATTTCGATTTCAAAATTGGCGGGATCATCTACCAATTGGCCGTAGCCTTCGACGGTTTTCTCGGTTGCTCGGATCAGTGGAACCTCATGCCATGGCAGCGAGGGCTTGCTTGACGCTTCAAAAATATACTCAGGTGCGCTCATTTGTTTTTCCCATGCTTTTCAAAGATATGATTTCACGGATTGATCTGTGAGGTCAAATTAGGAAAAATCACGCTGAGGCATCGATTTACTTATGTGATACAGCCCGCAATGCACTATGGGTCTGCAAAGCACAGGGGTTATCAAAATTAGCTTTGGTCGGTGTTTTTCTACCTCGCGATGGCCTCTTGTTTGACGAACATATTTGCCCAGGCGCGATCAACAAGGTCTGGTGACATTTGATAGGGAATACCCTCGAATTCGCAAATCGCGCGCATCTGATCAATCAAAAATACGGGTTGGTAATTGGCGAATTCATTGTCGATTGTTGGGTACTTCTTTTTTAACAAATGCACGAGTGTCTTTTCATCCAGCGGCATCTTTTTCTTGCGTGCAACCATGGCAAAAATCTTAAGAAAATCTTGCTGACTTGGGCCGTCGATTTTGATTTTGAAAAAGATCCTGCGCAACGCCGCACCATCAAAAATTTCATTCGGATGAAAGTTAGTTGAAAAGATGACCAGCGTGTCAAAAGGAACGGTGAATTTTTCACCCGATTGTAATGCAAGAATATCTTTGCTTTCTTCGAGCGGTACAATCCAGCGGTTCACTAACGCTTGTGGTGGTTCTTCTTGGCGGCCAAGGTCATCTACGATGAATACGCCTCCGGTGGATTTGAGCTGCAGGGGAGCTTGATATGTCCGCGCAGTCGGGTTGTAAACCAGATCCAGCATCGACAATGAAAGTTCGCCACCGGTCACTACAGTTGGGCGTTCACATAGCACATACCGGGTGTCATAACGGTTTGAGCTTCGGCGTATTGCGTTGGGATCGTCTACCTGTTCTTCAGCGGCTGAATGCACGATTGGATCGTAGACGGTAATGACTTGTCCGGCATATTCAATCGCGCGGGGGACATAAATTTTGTCGCCCAACGCGTCGCGAATACCGTTTGAAATAGATGATTTACCGTTGCCGGGGGGGCCATACATCAAAATTGATCTACCAGAGCTTACAGCAGGGCCTAAATTGTCCAACAGCTCAGGGGGTAAAATCAAGTGACCCATTGCACCAGTCAGTTGGTCACGTGTGATTTGAATATTGCGGATAGACTGCCTTTCGACCTGCTCGCGGTAAACGTCTAAAGGCACAGGCATTGCGCCGTAATATTCCGATTGTGTCAGTGCGTCATGCGCTCGCGCTTTACCCGCGTCCGTCAATTGGTACCCCATCGACCCGCCAGAATTGGCCAGTAAGGTGCCTGTCGCCTCGAGTAATTTTTGCTCGCGCGCAAGATCAACAAGCTCTTGCGTTACGGGGACTGGTAGGCAGATCGCTTTGGCGATATCGGCGACAATTTCTACGTTGCTGCGAAAAATCGTTTTCAACAAAATGTCCCGCATCATAACAATAGGGAGCTTCATTTCGATTAGGCCACGCGGGGCGGGGGGGGCCATGACGGAGGTAATCGGCTTATTCATGGGCGGCACTGCTCTCACTTTGTGATTGTGCTGATCTTATCGGGGCATAAATGTTAGAACAACAAAAACTGCTGTTTGTGTCAAATATGCCCTTGTTTGGTTCATTTTAGATGAACTTGGACGGTTGCTTTAAGAACCGTATAAAATTCCTAGACCCAAATAAAACACCAAGCTTCCCCCGAGTGCGAGGCCCATTGGGAAATCGTTGTTTTCCCAACTTTCCCATTCAGGTGTTAATCGGCGAATGGCTGGAATGCGGCGAAACAAACGATGGATGACAAATGCGGCCAACATTACTGCTGCGAAAAGCGTAAGAAATGTCATTGAATCACCCAAAGCGATAAACGGGGCCATTGCCGCGGCAAATTTCGCATCCCCAGCGCCGACCGCACCAACCATGTTCAAGACAAACCCGATCACTAGCACAACAACCAGTTGCAGTAGTCGCCATGGATATTCGGCAAAGGGAAGGGCGATTAACCCAACGACCACGAACACGCCAACCAAGGCAAGCACTGCCCGGTTTGGGATTTTCATGCGTTTAAGATCGCTAATCGCCGCCCAAACACCGATAAGACCAGCAAGGGGGAAAAACCACATAGCCGAAGACATTGTAATTGAGAGCATTAGATATTCTCACTGTTATCAAGAGCATTGAGCGCGCTCACGGCGGCTTCGAAATGCTGTGGGTGTGTATCGATTGCTTGTTGCAGTAGACCGCGTGCAATATTGATGTCGCCCTGCCGTACAGCTGTCAATGCTGCCGTATGGAGCAAGGTCGCACGTTCAATTTGCGTGGTTTGGACAACCGGCAATGTATAGTTTCGCTGCGCGCTACGGGCCAGAACCAAATTATTTTTTGCGGTGAATAAGTTTGGATCAGCGTTCAGAGCGCGTACAAACATACGTTCTGCTTGCGAAAGGCTCCCGCGTGTCAGTAGTGAATAACCCCAATTGTTTAACACACCTGCAGGGCGCGTCGTCAGGCCTGCAGCGATTTCATAAAAACTATCTGCGCGATCCCAGTTTTCGTGGCTATCAGCAACTATCGCCTCCAGGCGATAACGCTTGTACGTTTCAAAAGTGGGGGGGATTTTGTTTAACTCAGCCTCGGCAGCATCCCATTCCCCGCTGCGCAACAACGCATCAGCAAGGTCTACGCGGTCTGAATGCGTGCCTTCGTCGCTGTCTGCAACCGCGCGCCAAACTGGAACGGATTCCTCAAAGGCGCCTGAGCGGATCAAAGACAAAGCTAAACCGCGTTTTAGATCGACACGCTCTGGGTTTGCGGCGGACGTCCTGCGGAAATGTATGACGGCCTCATTCGGGTCACTTACCGTCAGCATGATATCATTTAGGTCAGTTTCATCGATCACGTTGAGGTCACGCATCGCGTCTTCGACCTCGCCTTCACCATTTGGTTTTTGACACCCTGTCAGCGCCACTGTGCCAGCAACACAGAGGGCCAAAATAAAAGATTGCCGCATTGCCTTGCGTCCTCTTACTGCTCACTCATTTATGGCGTGGAAAGCAGTAGGTATTCTCCGTACCCTCTGCGGACCAGCTCGAATT
Organism: Cochlodiniinecator piscidefendens; assembly: GCF_011326755.1. Taxonomy (GTDB): domain Bacteria; phylum Pseudomonadota; class Alphaproteobacteria; order Rhodobacterales; family Rhodobacteraceae; genus Cochlodiniinecator; species Cochlodiniinecator piscidefendens. The sequence continues at coordinate 330,589 of NZ_JAAOIE010000003.1, forward strand.
CTTCATTATTGCTGTCATCATAGTCGGGAATTTGGTTTTTGGCGATAGCTAAGCGTAGGTTGTCTCTGATCGAGTCACTTTGGCCACTATCCAGCGCAAACGCGAGTTGAAACACCTGTTCGGCCTCGCCAGAGTTTCCGCGCTCCATCAATACAACACCTAGATTGTTCCAAGCCGCGGGGGAGGCTTGGTCAAGGTCGGTGGCCCCGCGTAGGTCTGTTTCTGCTTGGCCCAACCGTCCAAGGCGTAGGTTAGCAGAACCAATTGCAGAAAGGGTGTCTACATTGAAACCCTGCTGCCCAGCAGCGCGTTGGTAGGCCTTTAACGCGAGTTCATATTCACCTGCTTCCATGAGGCGATGACCTACAATGAGGCCGTCTACGGATTCTTCGAGATCGTAGCTACCGGTTGGCGCAAAAAGGCCGTCGTCTGATGTGCTTAAACCGCCTGCGTTTTGGCAGGCGGTTGTAAATCCTAGTGTTAAGCAAAGACCGAGTCTAAGGCGTTTGGCCATTAAAAATTCATTTGTGTTAGGGTCTGACTGATTTCATAGATAGATGGGCCGATCAGAATAATCAACAAAGGAGGAACGGTAAGCATCATTGTGGCCAGCGTCATTTTTGTCGGCAGAGTATTTGCTTTTTCCTCAGCCCGCATAACGCGTTTGTCCCGCATTTCTTCGGCGTAAACACGCAAGGCGTCTGCGATCGACGTACCAAAGCTTGTCGATTGAATCAAAACCGTAACAAAACTAGTCACATCAGTAACACCAGCACGTTCAGACATATCCCGAAGCACTGATACGCGGTCTTTGCCAGCTTTCATTTCGTGCGCTACGATTTGGAATTCATCCGCTAGTGCGGGAAAACCAGCGCGAATTTCATGTGCAACACGAATGATTGATTGATCTAAGGACTGGCCGGCTTCGACGCAAACCAACATCATATCTAATGAGTCTGGAAAACCGTTAGTGATTTCCTCTTGGCGTGATTGCACCCGGCGATTGACCCAGTATTTGGGCAACATGTATCCACACACAGCTGGGATCAGAATTGTTAGAACCATGGTCTGGGTTGAGACTTCTTCTTCTCCGCCAGAGCGATAAAATGCGATGGCAGATCCGATGATCAAGAGGATGATCCCAAGGGAAAACTGTAAGAAGTGATAGGTCCGCACGGCTTCTTTGCCGCGATAACCAGCCTGCACGAGCTTCAGCTTGACCGCTGAGTATTCACCTTCGTCCTGGGGCTCAAGAAAGGTTGAGTATTTTTCGAGCTTATCATTTTTGGATTTGTTCCGCAGGCGCTCCGTTGGTTTTTGACCAGCAATGCGGGCCGCGTTTTCCCGCTTAAGTTTGTCCAGTGGATCTTCTTTTTGCGCTAGAAGTAATGGCAAGGTTAGCAACACGAGAACAAGCCCAGCTGCACCAACCGCGATAAGAGGACCTAAAGGACCGAGCTGACCAATGAGCCATTCATTTACGGAATTCAGAAACGGCATACGACCCCCTAAACCTTAATATTCACAAGAGATTTCATGACAAACACGTTCACGACCAGAAAGGCAGCCACGACCAGACATGCTGGAATAAAGACGGCGGTATCGCGGACATCGTCGTAGTATGTTGGATGAATGACATTGATAGCGACAAGCGCAAGCAACGGGAAAATTGATAGAAACACACCGGACCACTTTGCTTCGGCTGTGATGGCCTTCACGCGCCGGAACAGCTTGAACCGCGCACGGATCACTTTGGACAATCCGTGTAGGATTTCTGCGAGGTTCCCGCCCGACGTTTGCTGAATTGTGACAGCTACAGCTAGGAACCGCATATCCTGCATGTCCATACGTTCGGCCATTGATTTAAGGGCTTCACCGACGTCGCGACCATAGGCGCTTTCGTCTGAGATCATGCCCATTTCGGTGCCAAGAGGATCGGGGACTTCGTCTGCAACGATGGTCAATGCAGAGGTAAATGGATGCCCGACACGCAAACTACGCACCATAAGTTCAACCGCATCTGGAAGTTGCTCTTCGATGAGTGACATGCGCTTTTTAGCTTTGCCGTTGATCCAGACAAATACACCTCCAACGCCCGTCGCGATGGACGCCCCAATGCGAATGGCCAATGAGGCATCCGTTCCAACGGTCAGACCGAGAAAGGCAACGCCACATAGAACGGCCATCACCAACATCAATTGTGTCGGGGTAAAGGCGATATTTGCCTTTTGGGCTTTTTCAGCAAGAAGAGAGTAAATTGGAATAGAGCGGGAGCCAAGGTGTTGGCTCATTTCTTTACGTAGCTGCTCCAGAACCTTTTCACGACCAACGCCCTTTTCAAGCATTTCGAGGCGGCGGCTGACTTTGTTGTTCAGGCTAATAGATTTCCCAAATACAGTCAGATAGATACCTTCGACCAGTAAAAGGACTGCAACAAAGATAAGACCGTAAATGATGAGTTCTGGATCAATTGACATGGTTTATTCCGCGACTACGGGATCAAAGATTGAAGGCGGTAAATCATAGCCCCACAACTTGAACCGCTCAGAAAAGTGCGACCGAACACCGGTTGCGGTGAAATGGCCAATGATTTTGTTTTCGGGGGTGAGACCTACGCGCTGGAAGCGGAAAATCTCTTGCATCGAAATAACGTCACCCTCCATCCCCGTGATTTCAGTGATCGATGTCATGCGACGCGATCCGTCCTGCAATCGAGATGCTTGCACAATCAAGTTTACGGCTGATGAAACTTGGCTGCGCACAGCTTTCAGGGGCATTTCGATGCCGGCCATCGCGATCATGTTTTCCAGGCGAGAAACGCCGTCGCGCGCAGAGTTGGCGTGAATAGTTGTCATCGATCCGTCGTGACCAGTGTTCATCGCCTGAAGCATATCGATAACTTCTTCGCCACGGGTCTCACCTACGATGATCCGGTCTGGGCGCATACGCAGTGCATTTTTCAGACAGTCGCGCGGCGATACTTCGCCTTTGCCTTCGACGTTTGGTGGACGGCTTTCCATCCGCCCAACATGGGTCTGTTGCAACTGAAGCTCGGCGGTGTCTTCGATTGTTAGGATACGCTCGGCGTTATCAATAAATGAAGATAAGGCGTTCAAGGTTGTTGTTTTACCAGAACCAGTACCGCCGGAAACGATAACGTTTAGGCGGGTGGAGACTGCTGCCTGCAGATAGGCGGCCATTTCTTCTGAAAATGCGCCGAAATTCACGAGATCCTGAATTCCCAACTTATCTTTTTTGAATTTCCGAATGGAAACAAGTGATCCATCCACAGCAACAGGAGGTACCATCGCGTTAAAGCGTGACCCATCCGCGAGCCGCGCATCAACATATGGGTTGGATTCATCGACACGACGCCCAACAGCAGAAACGATTTTGTCGATAATCCGCAACAAGTGCTTTTCGTCTTTGAACGTGATCGGGCTCAATTCGAGCTTCCCATCGCGTTCTACAAAGATTTGCTGAGGCCCATTTACGAGAATATCATTGACGGTTTCATCTTGAAGCAATGGTTCAAGGGGGCCGAGGCCAGTGACCTCATCAAACAACTCTTGGTTTAAAGAAGACCGTTCTTCGCGATTTAGAACAATCCCCATCTCATCCAAAGATTCCGATGCGATGTCGATAATTTCTGCGCGCAGGTCACTTTCTGCAGCGTTTTCAAGTGCGGCGAGGTTCAAATTGTCGAGCAGGTGTTTGTGCAGCTCGGATTTAACCTCAGCCAAACGGTCTTTGCGTTTCTTTTCTTTGTCCACAGGGGCAGGTGCCGCCGCTTTGACGGGTTTTTTTGCCGCTGACTTCGCAACTTTTGATGGGGCGGCTGCGGAGGCCTTAGGCGCCGCAGCCGGGCTGACTGGGGTTGCGCCCGCAGTTTTTTTATACCGTGAAAACATTAGATACCCCTAACTCAAGCTGCGTTTTCTGCGGCTAAGTTGATTTCGTGAACAGAGCCCGCAAGTTTGAGAATTTCTTTGCGAAGTGGTGATTTTGCGGCGCCGCTGGCCAATGGAAGGCCCTGGTCGCAGGCTTGTGCAATAGGCTTGCCACCGTCTGGAAGCAGTAGTTCGATTTTAATATCCAAGCTTTCGGCAAGACGTTTTACACGTGCTTTCCCAGAAAGATCCGTGAATTTTGGCGCTCGGTTCAGCGCGAACCGCAACTTTTCAACCGGTAGCTCTTCGGACTTCAAGGCGCGGATCATGCGAAGTGTATTCTGGGCAGAACGCATGTCTAATTCCATGGTGGAAAAATAAACATGGCTTTCTTCGAGAACGGTCTCGGTCCAGCTCACCAGCGTTGATGGCATGTCGATAACGACGTAGTCAAAATTTGTTCGCGCCACTTCGATTATGCGTTGGACGTCTTCGGGTCCGATCAAATCAAGCGGCAAGATATCTGACGGTGCCGTTAGAACATGCAGTACTTCGTTGTATGACAAAAGCGCCTGACAAAAGCTGTCGCTGTCCATCGACTCTGTATCTGAGAGCAATTCAAACACGGCCTCACGACGCGGCAAATCCAGATAGGTCGCGACTTCGCCGAACTGCAAATCCAGATCAAGCAAACAAACGCGAGGCGGATTGGCTTTGTCGATGTTGGACAATTCCCACGCCAAATTCACGGCAAGAGTCGTCGAACCCGTACCGCCTGCTAAACCATGTACCGGAAGAACAACGCCGTCGCGATCACCCTTTGCTTTGATCTTGGTACGCATTTCTGTTGGTAGCTCTGGCTCTTCATAAGCCTGCTCAGGTGGCTGACGCATTTTATCAATGAGCGAACCGAGTTCCCCGTCCGGAAGCGGATAGGGGAGAAATTCTTCGACGCCGCCTTTCATAAGGCGATGGAGCATAGATGGGCTGATGTCATCGGTAACAAGGATCAATTTGACGCCAGCATCGTTGGCCTTAGTCACGATGGACAAAATGAGGTCCAACTCTGCTTCATCTTCATCAGCAAGGGCTAGAACGAGAAACTCCAGCGACTTTGCATCGGGTTGGTCAAGGAATGCAATAGTATCCTCAAAACCGAGATCGCCCCATGTTTCGCCTAGTTTTGTTTCCATATCGTCTATAAGCAAATCGAAATCTTGAATGTCTTTCGAAACTGTACAAGCCACAATTGGTGCGGGCTCTATATGAAGTGCTGCCTCAGCTGACATTGCCTTGTTCCTTTTCTGCGCTCGTGACCGCGTTTTGGTCTGCCAAATGTACGTCTGCCCTTTGGGGCTATTACGCGACTCACTTTGCGCGCTTTTTGTTTCTATGCAGATGAAATTGCCCCTGAATGTTGGCAACATTAGGGCTAAAAAAACGTAATTGTTCGGCTATTGTCGCAAAGTTCGAAATAGTGTGCGTTGCTAATTGTGCGTATATTGGGGTTAATTGCACTGAAAATACTGAATTGTTTTCAATTTTTGTCGTGAGAGCATGGCAAAAAAAAGGCGGCTAAAACAGCCGCCTTTTTTGAATTGCATAGGGCACGGTACTACTCAGAGCTACCTTCACCGTCGCCTGATCCTTGTGATCCGCCGCGTTCTATTGGATGGGCCACAGTGGCGCTTTCCACATATTCGCGGTAGATAACGCGGGCGTAATTGCCGTCCATAATTGTTTGATTGCTTTGTACAAAGCCCGAAACCTGAGTTTCTGTCCGACGATTGCGACGTTCCGGACCCTGAGTGTTGATGAGCGGTTCGGATTCACCGAGCGAAGAGACAGCCTCTAACCGCGAACGATCAATGCCCTGGGTCGCCAAGAATGCAACAACAGCCCGCGCACGACGCAACCCCAGACGACGATTATAGCTGTCGCTACCTACAAGATCGGTGTGGCCAAAGACACGGAATGTGATTTCAGGAAATTGGCGAATCCATTCAGCTTGCTGCATCAAGACTTGACGTGCACCATCGTCCAGTTGCGCTGAGTTGAACTCAAAGTTTACGGTCGGTGTGACCTCTCCAGCGAAACGTTGCGCGAGGCTGATTGCATAAGAGCGCTGCCCTGATTGAATAAGCACATTATTCATTGTGGCATTGCCAAAATCGGCACTGTTGATGGCTCCGCCGGACTCACCAGTGAAAAAGGCAAACGGATCGTCAGAACACCCAGCAACGGCGATGCTTGCGGTTAAGGCAAGCGCATATGTCATGCGTTTGGTCATGGCTTACTCCAATACATAACCGTAAGAGCCACTGAAATCTTGACGTGATACTTCGCCAATTCCGCCATCTTGGGTGCGTCCTTCGACGCGACCGTTCAAGAAAAACTCGCGCTCACTTGGGAGACGGACACGATCCGTTGGAAGCGCCAGCGCTTCGCCACGTGTTGGTGTCACGAGATGGGCGGTAACAATGATAACAAGTTCTGATTGTTCGCGTGCGTAGTCCGCACTGCGAAACAGTGCGCCTAGAATTGGAATTTCACCTAACCAAGGTACCTGTGTGTTGTTGTTGCGGAAATCGTCTTGCAACATGCCCGCAATTGCAAAGCTTTCTCCATCGCGCAGTTCAACAGTTGTTTCGGCTTCGCGACGACGAAAACCGGCAACAGTTAAACCACCAGCGGAAAAGCTCACGGTTGGATCAATGCTGCTCACAGATGAGGACAAAACAAGGTTGATAACATTATCATCCAACACACGTGGCGTGAACATAAGTTCTACACCGAAGGGTTTGAATTCAATTGTGATACCATCGTCATCTTGACCCACTGGGACAGGGTATTCGCCGCCAGCCAAGAAATGCGCTGATTGTCCTGAGAGGGCGGTAAGGTTGGGTTCTGCCAATGTCCGAACCACTCCGCGCGATTCCAGAGCTTCTAGCAAAACAGACAATTGTGTGCTGCCAATGCCAAGAGTGAAGCCCAACTGACCCACGGCGTTTTGAATGCCGCGATTGACAAGAGAGTTGGCCGAGCCAAAAGCTTGACCCGGTTGGATGGCGGTGCTGCCTAAACCAAGTGTTCCGGCGGCGTCAGTTCCGCTATTGATAACGCCCAGACCACCAGCAAGCTGCCTTGAAACAGAACGCTGCATTTCTGCAAAACGAACCTGAAGCATGACTTGCTGTGTTCCTCCAACACCCATTAGGTTTGAAACGCGTTCAGGTGCGTAACGTTCAGCCAGCTCCAATGCGCGTTCTAGACGTCCGATGCTTGAAACGGTTCCAGATAGGACAATCCCATCGTTTGCCGTGCGCACTTCGATAGGTTCACCCGGTAAAATTTGCTGAAGACGCTCTTTGAATTCAGCAATGTCTGGGGTGACGTGCACTTCGACATTGGTGATTAAGCGGCCATCGCCCCCCAATAGGGTTAATGTAGTGCGGCCCGGAACTTTACCAAGAACATAGATGGTTCTGTCGGATAGAGTCGAAATATCGGCGATAGATGGGTTTGCAATTGATAATTCCGCAAAGGGTACATCGCTTTCGACGACCACTGCACGGTTCATCGGTACATTAAGCGCACTCGACGCAGACCCAGACATCACAGACAACGTCTCAGCAATACTGCTTGAAACGCCTGCAACTAAGACAGCCAACCCTAATAGGGCGGCCATAAATGACTTCTTATATTTCATGTGATCCTGCCTCTCCGATCACTTCAATTTTGTCGGGTCTTTTGCCCAATTGCGTCAGAGCATGACCGAAATTCAATTTTATTGCAAGAATCAAAGATTTGCGGGGCGTTGTATATGTAGCGCCAGAGCAACGACGCTACACTTAGCCGGATAATGGGAAGGAAGGGCAATATGAAGTAGGTATAAGGGCTGGGAGAAAACCGCGTGGAGTCCCTCTGATATGAGAGACCAGACATTAATAGTTTATTGAGAAAGTATCTGGTGCACTTGCGGAAGATTCCGTAGAACCCATTGACCCAAATGCTCTGCTTGAAAATCTAGAGGATTGGGAACGGTATTTACAGTCCGATCCTGAAGTTGCCCACAAGTTACGAGCTTTGGATCAGGCGGCGGCACCTACTACGGCCAAGGGTCCTAAGTTGCGAGGGCCACGCCCATGAGCCGTCTCGCACCGTTTTCATTGCGCCTGACCTCAGAGGAACGCTCTCAGCTTGAAACTCAGGCTGGGGCGATGCCGCTGTCCTCGTATATTAAATCCGTGGTTTTTGCCGCTGAAGCTCCCAAATATCGGAAGCGGCGCAAACCACCTGTTGCGGAGCAACAGTTATTGGCCGAGGTGTTGGCTCGTTTGGGCCAAACACGACAGGCCAACAACCTCAATCAGATCGCCAAACATCTGAACCAAGGCACGTTGATCGTCGACCCTGAACTGGAAGAAGACCTCAAACGTGCCGTGGCTGAAGTGGCGTGGATGCGGGTGACCTTGATGGAAGCCTTGGGGGTAAAATCATGATCCTCAAAGGCTCTCAACGCTCTGGTGCAAAGGCATTGGCTGACCATCTGATGAATGATCGTGACAATGATCATGTGTCATGCTTAGAGTTGCGTGATTTTTCATCTGATCAACTTCATGGTGCGCTCAATGAGATGCACGCAATTTCCAAGGCCACCCAATGTAAGCAATTTATGTTCTCCCTCAGTTTGAACCCACCAACAGATCACATCGCCACCGAACAGGACTTCCTTGAGGCAGCAGACCGCGCAGAACAACATCTGGGACTGAGTGATCAGCCCCGCGCAATTGTCATGCATGAGAAAGAAGGTCGTCGCCATGCGCATGTGGTGTGGTCGCGTATCAACGCTGATGAGATGAAGGCAATCAATCTGCCCCATTTCAAAAACAAGTTACGGGATTTGTCGCGTGATCTGTTTCTGGATCATGGATGGGTGTTGCCCGATGGGCTTGCCACCTACGGCAACAAATCACCTTTGAACTTCACCCTCGAAGAATGGCAGCAGGCCAAACGCCAAGGTCTTGACCCACGTGAGATCAAACAGGCATTCCAGCAAGCATGGGAACGGTGCGACAGTCAGATCGGTTTCAAGAATGCACTCGAAGATCGCGGCTATTTCCTCGCCCGTGGTGATCGCCGTGGATTTGTTGCCTTGGATGTCGATGGCAATGTTCATTCGATTGCCAAATGGACAGGTCTCAAAACCAAGGATGTGAAGGCAAAACTGGGTTCGCCTGACAACCTACCATCCGTGGATGAAACCCAATCCAACATTCGATCCAAAATCACGGATCAGATGCGCGGCTATATCGGTCAGATCAACGACCGCCAAAATAGCGATCTTGATCCGCTGCGCGACAAGTTGCGGGACATGAACACGGCACACCGTGACGAACGGCAGATGCTCAAGGACGGCCAAGACGCGCGTTGGGCGCAAGAAACCAAGACCCGTTCTGACCGCTTAAACAAAGGTCTGCGTGGCTTGTTTGACCGTCTCACAGGCAAGGGCAAATCCATCCGCCAGCAAAACGTAATGGACGCTCGCAAGGCTGCAAAACGTGACCAGAAACAACGTGACTTCATGGTCGTCGAACAAATCAAGGAGCGACGAGCATTGCAGCGAGAGTTCCAGAAGCTCCGACGCAAACACATGAAGGAACGCAGCCTGATCGCTCAGAAAGCCAGACAGGCGCTCAAGGTCAATAAATCACAATCACACCAATTCGAACGGTCCCGCAATCGTGGACCTGATCTTTCAATTTAAACATTTCGGGGGAACCTATGTCTCGTCAATATCAAATCTTCTTCGTGTGCGTCGCGTTGACGTTCGCGCTTTTTCTCATAGCTGATCAGGCGTCGGCACAAAGCTATTTCGGGAATAGCGGTCGTGTTCGGCAACAGGCTCTTGCACTTACTATGATCAAAGTCGTCTTGGTAAGCATCGTTGTTGGTATAGGCTTTGGGCTGGGTTGGATCATGTCGCCTCATGGTCGCGCGTTCCGACGCTTCGGCCTGTTGATCATTGCTGGTTTGGTTGGTCTCGTTGCCATCCTCAACAGTGGGTATCTGGGTTGGTTTGCGGCGTTCGTGTTCGCCGTGTGTGGGTTCTTTGTCGGCATTTCTTTTTGGTTTAAGACGGTGTTTTCGAACTTTTCCAGAGTGGATAACACATTCGGATCTTCGCGATGGGCCAACATGGATGACATTAAAGATCAAAACCTTGTCAACGAAGATGGCATTCGATTTGGCAAAGTGATCGGTGAGGAAGATTTCAAATGGGTGTCTTACAATGGGGATCGCCACCTTCTGACCGTTGCCCCGACGCGCTCAGGCAAGGGCACCACGCAGATCATCCCTAATCTTCTGACTTATGAAGGCTCGATGCTTGTCATCGACCCCAAGGGCGAAAACGCAATGATCACCGCCAAGCAGCGTATGAAGATGGGCCAAGAGGTTCATATCGTCGATCCTTGGGGGGTCGTTGATTTGGATTTAGTGAATGAAGAGGAAGATGCGGAAACGGATGATGTATTTGTTGTGAGTTCGCAAGGAGATGTCCGTTCGGCTGATGGAGCTTCCGCGTTCAACCCGTTGGATTGGCTGCAAGACGGTGATCCCGACATTACCGAGAACGCTATGATCCTCGCGGATGCGTTGATCTTGCCCAATACAAGTAGCGATGCGTTCTGGGATGAGGAAGCCAAAGCACTCCTGCACGGCATTATCCTCTATGTTGCAACCGACGCAGCCGAAGATGGGCAACGACACTTGGGGCGCGTGCGTGAGTTGTTGCTGATGGATGGCCAAACGCTCAAAAAGTTCTTTGAGCACATGCTAAATTCTCAACATCATATTGTTCAAAGCACGGGGGCACGCTGTCTGCAAAAGGAAGAAAAGCTGCTGGCCAATGTTTTTGCCTCGGCCCAAGCCCATACCCACTTTTTGGATAGTGAGCGCCTGCGAAGCAGCTTGATTTCATCCAGCTTCAAATTCGAAGACCTCAAAACAAAGCCAATCACGATCTATCTGGTTCTTCCTGCGGATCGCCTCAACACCTTCAGTCGATGGCTGCGCCTGCTGATCCAGCAAGCCATTACCGTCAACGCCCGCAACATTCAGATCAAACCGAAAAAACCTGTTTTGTTTGTTTTGGATGAGTTCGCAGCCCTTGGACGTTTGACGATGGTTGAACAGGCTTACGGTCTGATGGCGGGCTTCGGGATGCAGCTCTGGGCCATTGTCCAAGACCTGAGCCAACTTGAGCGCATCTATGAAAGTGGTTGGCAATCCTTCATCGCCAATGCTGGCATGGTGAACTATTTCGGATCATCAGATCAGAAAACGGCTGAGTACTTCTCGGCCCTATGTGGGGAGCAAACGGTGTGGAATTTTAGCTCAGCGGCTGCACGTGCCGTGACCACGAGTACGGGGCAATCTGGACCATCATCAAGCCATTCGTTTACACAAACTCAAAATCACGCCGTGGCTCAGAGAAAACTGGCATTTCCTGATGAACTGATGCGAATGCCCCCTGAAACCCAACTGGTATTCGTAGAAAATATGCATCCGATGCTGGCCTATAAAGAAAACTGGTTTGATGACGACGTGTTGAAGAATCTGGGGGTGAATCTGCACCAATCCGACGAAATTGAAACGCCAGATAGTGAGGAAGCTAGCAATGAGTGATCACCCGAAGTCACCTAAAAACCCGTTTAAATTTAATGCGCAAACAGAAGAAGAAAGAAAAGCGGACCAGCAAAATAAAGGCCAAGCCATCAACAAAACTGACACCTTGAAATTCACGATTAATGGAACTCAGGGCGGGCGTGCAAATGTTGTAATCGACACGCAAGATGAACGACTTGAAGCCAGTTTTATCCCTGAAAAAGATCATATGATCTGGTATAGGAAAATCGAAGGCGGAAACGCAAAGGAAGGCTATTCCTTTGCGTTGACGTTGAAAGACGAGAACTCAAAATTGCTTCTGGAAGATAGCGACATTGAGCAACTCGACTTGTTCAAAGACAGTGTTCTCGTCGCGCGATTCGATAATGGTTGGGCGGATGATTTAGATCATGAACGGCATCGACCTGAAATTGATAAAATAAAAGAAACATTCCATGACCACGAAAGAGAATTTCATTCCATCGCGCCAAAGAAAGATGAGGATAGAGATCGATAACTATTGAATTTAAGTCAACATTTATGACATAATTTCAAGATGAACGATACAATAGGACCACAGACTGAAGGGGAAAAATTAATCGGGCGGAAAATTCCAAACTGCTTTGGAACCCGACAGACTGTTGTCCTTCCGAAAACAGCGTGGGAGTTTTTAGACTGGCTCGATGAGCAAGGCGAAAACGTCAGGCAGTGGGTCATATCTGTTGACGAAAAGCGCCCCGAAGATCGCACTTTCGATGATTATCTTTTGGAACGAGTTTGGGTTTTGTGGTGTGAGAGATATCGTCGCGGAGAATATTGTCCGCCAAATTCACCACCTGAGAACTACGATGAATATCTCAGGCTACGTGAAGAGCAAGGGCACGATGCCACCGAAACAGAATACGTCGAGCCGATAGTGAACTAGATCTGTACGGAACGAATTCGGTGGAGTTTCGATGCATGCAGACCGCCATAGCGAAAACGAGAATGCAGTTTTATGAACTCAATTGTTACGACCAAAATTCTGTCACAGACACATCAGTTCGCGGATCGCGAATGGCACTACGACTTTCGAGTGCTGTTCGACGAGTTTGAAGAGGTCAAAATCAAAAAAAATGTAGCTGGCCTGTCTCAGCGATATTCAAAAATTACGAAAGACTGGGATTCCGAGCGAAATTCGGAATGGATATGTCGTGTTTATCTCTCAGCAAAAATGATCCTCAGCGCGACCCTGCAACTAGAGTCATTGCTCCACGCGAAGCAGCAGAATTTACGGATAGTCGCACCATATCTGGAGTACTATACATTTTTGGCGTTAGTTCGAGCAGTCGTCTACACGTTGCCAGAAATAGACTGGAACGATGGCCAACTTGCCGCGATTTCTCATACTAAGGCCGTCAACTTGGCTTACGATGAGATGGCCAAATACGATAAGAAAAAATCAAGTGACCTCAAGCGCCTGACGCTTGATTTGAAAGCGAACAGAGAGCTGATTTCTTATTGTTCCCCGTCATCTGGTGATGGAGACCTCATTGCGCATGATGATATTGTACCGACGGCCACATTGTTGGCAGAACTTGCGCAAATGAACTCGGAACTATTAGAGCGCTCCATACAAAAAAACGCAAAGGAGGAAGATTGCGTTTTTCTCCCTCGGTATGCGAGGCAGTTGTCAGACTTAACTATCGAGGGTCGTAACTTCTTTGATCGAGAAGACCGATATAGGCTGGGCTATTTGATGCGGAAATATCCTCTGCCTCCGAATATCTTACATGTCATGACCGAGGGGCATGTTGAAGACTACTTTGGAGCGTGGTGTGCCGATGAAGATGATCCTGATGTGTTCGATCCTGACAGCGATTGGCGGCTTATCTTTAATGTTCCCTGATCATCCTAGAATGCGGAACGTCTCAAGATCACTTAATGCCTTGTCCAGCACTCTTGAGTGTTTTTTCGGCCGCCCAACATGAACGCCACGCGCTTTGGCAGCAGCCATGCCCGCCTTGGTCCGTTCTGATATCAGGCTACGTTCATATTCTGCGAAGACAGCCAACTGTCCATAAAGCATCCGCCCAACCGCCGTGGTCGTATCGATCCCTTGCGTGATCGCCTGAAAGTCCACACCACGATCCCTCAAATCACTGAGCAATTGCAGCAAGTGAATGGTTGATCGTCCCAATCTGTCTAGCTTCCAGACCACAAGCGTGTCACCCGCCTCAAGACTGGCCAGCATGTCATCAAGGCCGACGCGCTTTTTGATTTTTCCAGACACACCATGATCGCCGTAGATCACATTGCAACCTGCGGCTTTCAACGCATCAATTTGCAAAGCCTCACTTTGATCTTTGTCAGACACACGGACATATCCAACTTTGCGGCCCTTTGATTTGTCATCATCCATGTTGGAATAGTAGCACTTAAAGTCGTTCTTTTGAGCGGTTTTCATGGTGCTTTCCTCTTGAAAAAAGGGTTCCCTTTCAAAGCCCGCGTGGATGAACGGTTTCAGCGTAATCCACCTTAGAAATTTCCTGTGGAAAACAAGGGTTAGGTGACTTTGCTGGCGTGATGTGGCATCTCTATCAAAAGGGAACCCTTTTGACGCTCGCGCAAAATCGAGTGTCACATGTCCAAAGCTCCATGGCCTTCGGCAACATCACAAACGCCCTCTCGTCAAGGCGCTCATTCAACAATCAACCGCACGGCCTTTGCCATCACTGCGCAAGTGCTGATGGTCTGTTTCTGTGGGTGGATTTTGGTCCATGGTGACTTTTTGGTTCTGATCTTTTTGATGCTACCTGCAGCCTTGGCCTCAATGGCTCTGGCATTGCCAACGCTGGCATTCGAAGGGAGCAAGGGACTGATCGCGGGGGCCGTTATCACTATTGCCGCCAATCTGGCGATTGCCTTTGCCGAGGATTTGGATGCTGCTGGAAGATCAATGGTGCCTGCCATGACCTCGCTGCGGGACACTTTCCTCGTGCCAACGCACTATGTCGCGGCATCATCTGCCGCCGTGGAGTGGTGGCCCAAAGACTCCAATGGGCGCACTTCGGAAAGGCTATCTTGGGGCATGTGTCTAAAGGTCGTTGAACTCTACGCAGACGGCAAAACCGTCACTGACTATTCACGGGTTGTTGTTCCTGAACTAGACGGGACACGTTACATTCGGCGCAGCGACATTACATGGCTTGGCAGCGTCCAGCGTTGCGATGAGCACAACCGCTTTGACAGCCAATAACATTACGCAGCCCGATAGATCAGCCGTTCACCTGCGACTTCCGTTTCGGTGTATTCCATAGCAAGATCGTGGGTGATGGCGTCCATGTCGATGTAGTTGGCCAGATGGTCGGGGATGGCTCCGAACAAGCCTTCATCGACAAGCTGCTCGGCCAGTTCCTTCATGCTGTCTACGTGGTAAATATCAACGTCAAAATCTGATGGTGAAACGGCCTCAGGATCAAAGCTGTATCCTGCTTCGCCAACGGCAATGATAAACACTGTTTTCTCGTGATCGTCCCAGCTTTGGCAGGCATCAAAATACTGCCCAACATTGGCTTGATTAATTCCCCATGCCTTGGCCAGATCACAGTCGATATGATCGCCATCAATGAACTGGATTTCGTATTCCTCGACAGGATCGCCGTAATCATTGCGGTTGCTGTTTGCCTTGTCGGCATATTCTTCAAGGCTCTCAAAATAGAAACCATTGGCGGAAATATCATACGGTTGAGCGTGTAATTGCGGCATTGTCTTTTCTCCTCTTACTTGTTGCTGACGGGTTGCGCATGCAACCGTCTGGCTTCCGCCGAGGAGCGGGGGTGCAAGGATCAAAGGTGCGATCACGCAGGACCAGAGCCACGCACAGGTGCAGCACAGCGAACCGAGCATGGCGAGGACCCACCCTTTGATCTGCGCGGGGGCAGCCGCCCTAGTTGTCATGGGGGTATCGGGGGAGAAGACAATCTCCCCTGATTGGGGATTAATCGACCATAAGGATTGTGCATGGTTCGGTGCAGGTGGAGAGGCAGTTTCTCCAAGTCCTGCGAGCGGGTTCCAAGGGGCGACGATACGCCCTTTGGTCGGGTTCAGCTTTGACAAGCTGACGGCATTCAATCCGCGCAGGGTTGATCTATGGGGTGTTGGGGAGAGATGAAATCTCCCCGATGAGGGATCAAACACAGATATGTTTGCATGGCTGGGATGGGTTCAATACCGATCTCAGCCATTAGCTTTGGGGGATACAACGGGGGAGCGCAGCAGCCCCCTTGTCAAGATCGTGTGGTACTACCACACACATCTTGCGCCATCACTTAATGGCGGAAGATGTCCGCAGGGATCGCAGCGCATGGTGTCATCTGACACACATCTCGCAGTTACTCTTATGATGGAAGTTGTCCGTAGGGTCGCAGCGCAAACGGGTCAGCATGACCCACATCTCGCAGTCACTCTTAGACTGTAAGGTGACCTGAAGGGGACGCAGCGCATCGGGTCACATGAACCATATCTTGAACCGCCAAGCAGTACCGGAATAAGGTGCGAAGGGAATTTGAGATCGCCATTGGTTTAATGCAACTATTTTTTCCAAAACATAAAAGAGGTTTTTCCTCAATTCGATTAGAGATCAACGAATGACTTTAATATCGAGAATTCATCTACGGAATTCTCGAGATTTTTTAATGCCAAAGTTCCAAT
Organism: Cochlodiniinecator piscidefendens; assembly: GCF_011326755.1. GTDB lineage: Bacteria > Pseudomonadota > Alphaproteobacteria > Rhodobacterales > Rhodobacteraceae > Cochlodiniinecator > Cochlodiniinecator piscidefendens. The sequence goes on from NZ_JAAOIE010000003.1 coordinate 346,839, forward strand.
TTCATTTGTTGCTTGTTCATAAGATACTATTCCAATTGGATGTTTTTTGAAGCCAGATTTTGAGTTTTGAATTCTTTTCAGAAAAATTCTGGACGACATTGGCGGAAGTTCGTTTGATTTCATCAAAGTCAATCCTACCATCGATTGGGTTTCCGATAGTGAGCCTCTATCTAGTGTGAAAAGAACGAGACCATTTCCGTTGTCTGATATAGCCATCAAAATTGCAGCGGAGTTCATTATGAGGAACTGGCCTCTGTGCTGATATACTCTGCCGCCGCGAGTGGAGTAAGTGAACTCGCCGATTACGTTTCCGATATGTTCATTAAAATTTGATATATGTAGAAACGATTTGGAAATAGATCTGCCTTCTCCAGAAAATCTATAAACGTAATAGTCACCTGCGCAGTTGTGTGCGAAATCCGAAAGGGATTGTCGATTAATTCCTCCCGTAAGTGATTGGGAGTTGGGAGCAAAGTCGCTATCCACAAGTAGTTCAAGAACAATATCATCGACTTCTTGCGAGAGGTACCTATTCTTTATGCGCCTGAGGCTATTGAGGACGTTATCAAGTGTTCTGTTTCGCGGTGATGTTACCCTACCACTTGCAATGTTTTTCACAATATCAACTGTCACATTGAGTAAATAAGCAGTTTCTTGCAATGTCAGCCCAGCACGACTCATTTCGTGCACCAAGTCAGGCAGTTTTCTCTTAAGAGCAGACCTCCTTTCTTGTAATGACATTCTTGTGACGTTTACTTGTCGAGTGGTTCCTTCCATGTTTACACCATATTTTTCTCTCAAAATTCATTAATACACCAAAATACACCAAAATACCAGCTAATAAACACTGCTGGAATTTGGAAAATGTAAACTAACAAAATATATGTATTCAGTTGTGGACAGTCGCGCGCCACATCGGGTGCTTGCAATTCGAATTTAGGATCGGGTGATGAAAAAAGAATTTAATATTACTGAGCAGGAACTCGAGAAGCTTCTTCTCGAGACCGATGATATTATAGAAGTCGGAGCCGGGTTTTACCAAACTTTTTCTGAAGAGTACCTTGGTAAGAATAGCGGGAAGTCAAACCTCAGTTCAAAAGAACTTGCCGAAAATTTTGAAGCAAGAAAGGCTTCCTATATGGATAGCCTAGGTCGATTGATGCAAAGACGTCTGGCAGTTTAAGAACTACTGGGCAGCTAAAGAACTTTATCTAAAATTTGATCAAAACTGCTCATATTCAAAGAGTAGTACCAGCGCTAGGCAAGTACTTTGACAACAGTAAACTTTGATCTTGGAGCTCAGAACTCCATCGATCTTATCAACACACGTGTTTCCGATATAGCAAAACAACAGCAGAAGGCGTTCCGCGATGCAGGGCGTGGAATAGTCGTAATTAAGAATACAAAAACGCTAAATACTGCTATCGACCTTGCCAACACTAGCGTTATGTACCACGGTATTGCTGCCAAAGATGTCAGCAATTGCAAGAAGTTCGCCCATCTTTGTTTTTGGATGCTAAAGCTCCATCCAATTAGCTTTGTTAGAAGTTCCGACGTAGCAAAAATAGCTTTATCGGTATTTAAACAAGCGTTTCCTGCAGATGCCAATCTGGTCGAGATACCGGAAGACGCATTGGGAGGAATACAAACTCACTCTTTAAATCAAACTGCTGCACTGGTGGCCTTTGCGACGCTGGTGTGTGACAATTTCTACGACAAGCAAACCGCCGAGCAAAAAGTCGAAAAGTTTATGTCCAGTAACTTGTTCAATGAAGTGTTGCGTTCAATGCAATTTCATAATTACTCCGCTCGGACTATGGCCATGTACCTTGAATCTTTTGTTCAGGAACGCCTCCTTTGAGTTATGGTGGACTGCTTCGCACTTATGCCTATCTCTTAGGTGGGGCAATTGTCGTAATTTTTGTTTCTGCAAGTTATTTTAACTACAATGTTGCCCCTGAAATGGGGGCAGTAATTATCGTGGTCGCAATATACTTTGGCGCAGGTAAGCTTAAGAAGAACTCTCCACTTATCGTGATGAGCGATAAGGAAGCCACAGATATTGAGAGGCGTAAGCTCCGATTAGACGCAACATTTGCGATTGTCGGAACTTTAGTAAATGGCTTTTCAAGTGTGATTGATCTCTTTATTTGTTAGGTGGCTGTCCAGTTTTCAGTCACACTCGAGAGTATCTGAAAACACCTTTCACATTTTGGTGCAAATATCTTCCCGCGGAATCTGCAGTACGCAAACCATCGAAGATGTGTTCTGGAACGTCAAAGTATTGGTAGAGCGAGCCGTCATTAAACTGGATTTGCAGCGTGGACGTATCACTGTCGTAACCGACTGCACTTACATTGCTTGAACTTACTGAAATCATTTCCATAGAATTACTCCTTAACTATTTTGTCAATTTTTGGATTTTGAGACCGCCAAACTTCGAGAAGTTCGCCGTAATTTGGATTTTCTTCCATCGGAATTCCCCAGCCGCCTGGATGTTGTGTCTCTTCAAGCGAAACCTCATCAAACACAATTGGGTCTTGGCTGTCAGGCCGCTTGTCAACCGGTGGAGCTTCAATGGTGGTTCGCATTGGCAACTTGACGCTTTCGCCTAAAATTATGGCTTCGCCAGTTCTCAAAATAGGTAACATTCCCGTTAATCCGTCTAAATTATCAGACATAGCGGAGGACACTTGTGACCGATCTGTTGCGTTTGCCAAACGCAATGCAAAAAATGTCCCACATTGTGAAAGTACCGTCGGATCGATTTCGGAGGGGCGTTGGCTAACGATCATTGCACCGATACCGTATTTTCGACCTTCCTTGACAATTCTTTGCACGATTTGTGACGCTGTTGATTGGTCTTGGTGGTTTAGATAAATGTGGGCTTCTTCCATTACGATTAGGAGAGGTCTAAATCGTCCACCCTGAGATAAATCACGCGACCAGAAAACAGCATCATACAGTAGGCGCAGCAAAACTCCGATAGTTGTTCTCAGTGTGTCAGACGGAACTCCCGACAAGTCTAGTATGGAAATTGGGTTGTCGCTTCCAATCCAACTTTTCAGCAGCTCATCTAGATCGGCGTCAGTTTTCCCATCGGCGTCAGCGAGAAATTGGTCAGGGCGGAAAATGTAGTCATACTTAGGAATCCTCAACTTCGTGCCCAGCAGCTGTACTTGTTTGCCGATATTCAGAGAGTCTGGAATGTACCCGATTTTGTCCGCGCCTGCTGCCGTGACAATATTTTTGAACTTCGGCGGTATTCCTTTGGAAGCATCCCCTTTTAACTCTTTGCCTTCACCATCAACATCGAAGGCCAGATTGTCTTTAGGGTCACCTTCTCCACCTCGATAGTATGTGGCAAACGTATCGATAAATAGCTCATACCACAAATCATGCAGACTGAATGGAATTGGAGAATCCACACTCAATGTGTCTTCGGTAACGCCCTTCTTGGGGTTTGCTCTTAAGGAATCCAGTTTGTACTTGTGAACCCTCTCCATGACCACATTGCGGTCTTTTTCACTGTTAAATTCACCAAAGGCGACTTTTGACAATTCGTCAAAACTCAAAGCCCAGTATGGTATCAGAAGCTTTTGAACTTTTTCGCCTGTTGCCTTTGCTGGTGCGATTTTGAAGACATTGGATTTGTCACCCAATGCACGGCCATACTCACCATGCAGATCAAGCATGATTATACGGGCTGAAGGGTAATTGTCTTGGTTAGACAATGCATTCATCAAGCTGGCGACAGTCGTAGATTTGCCTGAACCCGTAGTTCCCAAAACTGCTGAATGTCGAGTGATCAATTTATTTACATCGACAAGTGCTGGAATGGATTCTGCATTTGAAATGTGCCCGAGTTTTACAAAGTACGGTTTGTCTGGTTGCCCATAGATATCTTTGAGTTCTTTCTCTGAAACGAGGTGAACAGGATCGCCGATTGTGGGGTATTGTGACAACCCTCTTTGGAATACGCCGTTACGCGGCCCTTCACCGATTAACTGTACGGTCATCCAGCGACTACTTGTTTCGGTGTTATCTGATCTCGAAGCTGGTGCGGCACTAGCGCCAACTTTGCTTATTATTCCGAACAGATTATCGAACCCGATAGGAATGCGAACGAAGCTGCCAACCTGACCCGCTCTGTACCCTTGCCCGTCAATGTATACGAAACCTGTTAAAGATTTGGACGACATTTCTATGCGGACCGTGGTGCCACTTACATCTTGAACTTCTCCTAAGTAGCTTTCATCAGTTTGCATTGATTTCTCCAAGATCAGAGCCGATCAAGTTTTTTAGGAACCGCGTCAATTCGGAAAAGTTCCCAAGTTGAACTTCTTGCCGTGTAGCCCCAGCTTCGTCTTCCAGTGTGATATTGTGAACAAACTCGCGAAGGTCTCTGTCGACGTCATCAGGATTTTGAAGCACTTTCCAATCGCACAGGTTTGTCCCAATGATAGCTTTGTCGTATGTCCAAACGTTTAGATTGTGTTGCCTCTTAGCTAGGCTATAGGCATTGGGGTAACGCTCTCCAACACCAACATCGTCCTCTGAGAAATCGTAGGTACCGAATTGCAGTGCAAGAACCATTCCCGTTGGGTTGGCCTTCAAGGCGTTCAAAATGGCATCATTCAAGTGCCCGTCATTAAACGAATAGCCTGATAAGATCAGGAACGATGATTTCCTTCTAATGAACTTGTTTAGCTGATCGATCAAAGCAAGATAGGGCATCTTTCTGCTCTCTTCATACTTCAAATGCGATGGATATATCAGGTGGGAATTAGACTCATGCACTGAAGAAGATCGGAAGACTCTTTTGCTTTCCTCCACTGTTTCTTGATGCCAGTTTATCGAGCCGTGTATCTTCCAGAGGCGCGTCCAATGATTGGGAATCATGTCATCTTCAACTGCGCGCAGGTCAAAAAACGATTTCTTTGCTCCAACGAAACCGTCGAAATATGGCACTTCGTAGTCTTCGAGCGCCTGCTCCATTAAGAGGTCGTAATTGGTTGTAAAAATTTCAATCGCTACCTTGCGATCAATGGACCTAATCCAGCTACACATCTGGTGGTAAGGCGTCTCGTTCGAAGGCAATGGCACATCAAGCACTGAAACAATTTCATCGCATATACTTTGCTCCAAAGCCATCAAATCGGTTTCGGAAAATCCACGCACGTCACCTCCTTTGGCGACAGATCGCAGACCTCTTAAAAAGCTAAGTATGTCTTCTACATTTTCGACGTTCTTCTCGGCTTTTCCCAATTCCGAAAGAAGTAAATCGTATTTTTCGGTGCCACCCAGCTTGTCGGTGATTTTCTTTGTCAGAGCGGCAACATCGGGAATAAGCGGCCACTGTCCATCAGGCATGTCTACGGCCAGTGGGCAACCTGCCGACACGAAGAAACCTATGGCTTCTCCATCCTGAGAAAGCGATTGCCTTAGGTATTTTAAGTGCCTGTATGGATCGTGAAAACTAGTCAAAATATTCTCCTGCGTTAATCATCTTCGCCCGCCTCAAGTAGAGGTAGCTCTAAACCTTCAATCTCTTGTATCGCTTGACCTGCGATGCCTTGTAGGTCGCCATACATGCCCACGGTGCTCTCAATGACGCTTTGGATTTGCGTTTCGCGCTTTGCCCACAAACGTGTCATGGCTTTTCGCTCACGGTCTAAATCTGCTTGCATGTCGGTGAATTTTTCTACGATTGCTTCGACACGATGCCTGAAACGTGGACCCGTCAAATAGTCGTAAACCAGTTCCATCTTAGTTTCTTGCCCTTCGCCAGCCTGTTTGCTTAAAGCAACTTCAATCAGCGTTTGGCGCAGCGCCATAGCGAGCCCAATGCCAAAACGGGGAGCAGAAACCCAAACACCATCAATGTTACCAAACGTCTCAATATCCTTTGGTAATGCACGCGACACTAAGATCGAAATCTCTGCCTTTGCGTTTCGCTGATCATTTCGCAGTTTTGAGAGCCAGCCATCGCTCCAGTTTTTTGTTCTCTTAGACTCCCACAAAATTGCCCCCGACCGAAGACCATTTGGTGCTATGACATGTTGAAGGACATCACCTCCGAATTCACCTTTTGGGACAGGTTCAACTGAGTCATGTGGAAATTTTGAAACAAGCTCAAGCTCAAGTTCAAGCTCCATCACTTCGCCTTGCAACTGTTGCGAACCTTGTTCGGATTTTCGTCTAAGCTCTTCTATCTGCCGCTGCATCGAAAGAATTTGTTCTTCCTTCTCGGACACTTTGAGTTTTAGCTCACCCTCAATCTCAGTTTTGGTTTTCTCTCGAACCTCTGCGATAGATTGTTGAACGCGTTTCTCCACTGTCAGTTCAAGCTCACGCCTCTGTTCATCAAGAAGTCGTTCCTTTTTTATAAGGTCAGCTTGAGCTTTTTGCGCTTCACCGAGTTTTACGTTGCTTTGTTTTAATACTTCTTCGAGTTCCTTAACGGCATTTGATTTGGCTTCTAACTCAGAAGCAGAAATTGCCTGCGCCTTCCTTTTCTCTTCAGTTGCAATTTTTTCCCTCTCAGCTTTCAGCTGATTTTCAAGCTTGTGATCCAATTCCCTTTCTTTGCTCTTTATGGCTTCTTCTCGGGTCTGTATTTTTAGCTTTTGTTCTCTCAGCTTGCCTTCGTACTCTTCCCGAGTGGCTTCCAGTAACGGGCCAGCAAGTGAATCTGTAAGCTTAATTTCAGTGCCACAATTTGGGCATTCCAGTATTGGTTCCTGCATGGGCGCCTCCCTAAATTATTAAGCAAATACAATCTCTTTACTCTAAATGCCGACAAGATACTTGGGATGAAAATTGCAATCAATGATTGAGATCAAATTCTCCACAGATTATTCCTGCTTGTAGGACTCGATTGTATACTGCTGACATGGCCGTGAGCTGCAAGTTTAACATGATGTTCGAAGAAATGAAGCACTGGCAGAGGAGGCACGTGTGGCTGACGACATTTTGATCGAAGTAGTCAGCTGCTTACAAGGCACCGCTGAGAGTACCTTTCAACTCGCCTACGCGGATGACCCATACCTTTGGGCAAGTGTCCGTAAAAGTGGTCAAACCATCCATGTCTCTATCGGTGAAAGACAAATTGATACCGTTTCTGACCTTTGGGCTGAATTCGTACGCTTGTATCCTTTAGATTTTGTCGGGCGAGATTTGAAAAATCTCACAGCAACATCGCTTTCTTGGATAGTCTTACATGAGCTCCAGCATGCCGAACTAGGGCATTTCGAAGTCCTTGAATTTAATCCAAGTTTAAATTTGGTCTCGCGATTTCATCCAAAAACACAGTTTCCACCAGCCATATTTTGTCGACCTGACGGAACAACTTTGCAGTGCCTTGAGTTACAAGCTGACCATGATGCGATTGATACCATGTTGGACATCTATTCGTCGACAAGCTGGGCAGGGCTGCGAAGAAAGATCACCAGTATAATCGTTGTGATGGTTCTAATCGAGAGCATTGACGAACAGAACGGGTTTGAACATTCCACGCATCCCAAAGCAGTAACGCGCATATTTCAATTACTCGGTCATGTTGTCGAGATGTGGTCAATTCCTGCCAATGCGAAGACCAAGGCACGTGGCGAACTGTCTATCCTTGAAGACGAGCTACCCTCTCACGAGGAAAAGCTGGCGTTCAGCAAAAAGGTGATCCTGCCTGCTTTTTGGGATGCTGTAGCGCTTGCTGAGGTTGCGGGGGCAAAATCTATTGTTGCTGACCTCGGATCGCCTGAAGTTTTCTTCGAAGATATTGGTCGCGCCAAATTGGGGCAATGGGATGAACTTGTGACTGTCGGTGCGAAACAGTGGGCAGAATTGAAAGAGTTGAACGCATCAGTATTGGAAAGTCTCGGTCATTCATCAATCTGAGCTCTTACCTTGTGCCTTGCATGGTTTCGACAGTTGATGAACAGCGCCTCTACCAATTCTTTGGTGATATCTAATTGGCTCAACGCATCATTGGGGCCTAACAAAAACGCACCATCCTTGTGGCTGACTGAATTACGTAGCTGGCGCGATGCATCCCAGCGATTAGCGGCGGCGATATCGGTCAAGCCTTCTTCAGAAGCCCACTTTTGCAGATCAACATATCTTTTCTTAGTGAGGCCGTTTGGTGGTTCTGCTTCTTTGATTGCTTCGCGGAACGCGCTTTCGCCGAAGCGGAAAAGTTCCTCCATTCCCAGCGTGAAGAGAGGATAGTGATAACAACCGTAGACCATGCTTGCCTGAGCGCGATCAAACATTTCAGCTAAAAACGGAGGCAGATCGATATCAAGGGATACATCCAATATCATTTTGACCCAATCCTCAGTTGAGTGAGAATACGGGCCGATTCCATTGACGCTCCAGCCGTCTAGGCGAGTGTCTCGTTCAAGGTGATTTTCTAATGTCAGTTTGGTCAAATCTGTTTTCCCAATATAGGCGTGAGATCAAGGGTTTGATCAATGATATTGAAAGTTACAGATTCGAAGCACATCATCAAATCATATACTTATTTGCACACCTAAATGATGCACTCTAACGTCCCTGATTGTTAGAGGCGGCTGTGTGACTGTTGGTAACTTTGATTGGTCTTCTGTTACCGCGACAATGAACCGATGTTGCCCAATATCACTCCTCTCGACTAGCTTTTCTGGTTCTCCCGTTTCATCGATTGGCAGGAACTGTTTGCCGCGATTGATCGTAGTCAGGAATTCTCCGTTCAAACCCAATGGCATTGGGTGCATCGTGCCTTCGTACATCTGAAACGCTACGGCATAACCTGCGATATCACTGTCCAAGTGGAAGCAGAACTCTTCGCCCAACTTTAATATTTCGTCGGGTTTCGGTTGGTCTCGTTTGCGCTGCACCAGCCCCATCGATTTGTCGAACCGTGCGATACGCAATTTGCCGTGGATGGCATGATTGGTTAGATAATCATCCCATGCGTTTGTATGCAGTTTGGGAAATAACTTGGGATCAACTGCATGTGCCGTCTCGAGATGGTTTTTTGCAATCCAAGCGTGGATCAGCTTGGCTTTGGGGCGTCCAATGGCTCCGCTGCGAAAGTTAGATAGATAGTCTGTGCCAACCATCAATTTATGACCGAAGGCCTGCTCCATAATGGCTTCCACGCTCATGTCGGTGGAGTCTGCGACAACACGGGCGACGTGATAAAGGGCGGCACGATCGGCTTTGGTAGCTGTCTTCCAATTGTTATCCACATCAAAATCCTTGCCTCAAAGCTACCCGATTTTACCCGCAGGCTACGGCCATTGCAGTGGTATTTTAGGATATCCAGATTTCAAAGCCAGAAAATTCACGCTTTGGGTCTTAGGAATATTATCCTATAATGTTCCACTTACGTTCTCTCGCAATGAGAGGCGACAAAGGAGACCCCCAACCAGAGAAACGCCAAGAGGCAGAAAGAGACAGGCCATGACCGACATTCCCCCAGAGTTTAATCCCGAAACGGCCCCGCCTAGCCTGACGATTGATTGGGACGCCTATCTGCCATTCTTCGAAGATGAAGATATCTCAGATGAAGACAAGCGCGAGTTAATCGAGGCGCTATGGTCGATTGTCGTCAACTTTGTTGATCTCGGCTTTGGTGTTCACCCTCTCCAGCAGGCTTGTGGAAAAGACATCTCTTTGGCTGAAGTGCCGATCCGAGATGTGCTAAACTTGGACAATACAACATCAGAATTCGAACAGGCATCAGCCCCACATCGCGATGGGTCGAGTGAAAGGAATCCGCATGCGTCAGAATAGATACACAAAACCAGATACAGATGCTCCGAGACAGGCGCTGATCTATTGCCGCGTGTCGTCACGGGCGCAAGAAGCGGATGGTCACGGTCTTCAGAGCCAAGAAACCCGTTGTCGTGAATTTGCTGCATCGCAGGGACATGAAGTCGCTGCGGTGTTTCCAGATACGATCACAGGCGGCGGTGATTTCATGAAAAGACCCGGAATGGTGGCGCTGCTGTCATTCTTGGACGCTCAACCAGATACGCAGTTTGTCGTGATCTTCGATGATCTCAAACGCTTTGCGCGGGACACGCGGTTTCACCTTGATTTGCGTGAGGCGTTTCGTGTGCGGGGTGCCACGATTGAATGTTTGAATTTCAAGTTTGATGAAACGCCCGAAGGTGAATTTATCGAAACGATCATGGCCGCCCAAGGTGCATTAGAGCGCAAGCAAAACGGTCGGCAAGTAGCGCAAAAGATGAAGGCGCGGATGCAGTTGGGATATTGGGTCCACAACGCACCAGTTGGCTTTCGATACAAGACCGTAAAAGGCCATGGTAAATTGCTGCACCCAGATGAGCCAGACGCAAGCGCCGTGCGTGAGGCTATTGAAGGTTTTGCGATTGGGAGGTTCCGCACTCAGGCCGAAGTGAAGCGATTTCTGGAATCCAAGCCTGATTATCCACACATAAAAGACGGTAAGGTTCGGGACAAACGTGTTACGGATTTACTGACCAACCCTCTCTACGCGGGTTACGTCTGTAGCGAGGTCTATGAGCTGAACTGGCTGAAAGGCCAACACGAGCCTCTTGTTTCAATGGCGACGTTTGAAAAGGTCCAAGCACGTCTTAATGACACAGGCTATGCCCCTGCACGCGCAGATATCGGCGAGGACTTCGCCTTGCGCGGTTTTGCTACCTGTGGCGATTGCGGAGCCAAGCTGCGCTCTTCTTGGTCAAAGGGGAAGACCAAGTATTATCCTTATTACCTGTGCCACACGAAGGACTGTGAAAGTTACGGGAAGTCCATCTCACGTGCCAAAATTGAAGGAGCATTTGAAGAGGTCGTGAAGTCTCTGCAACCCAGCCCGACATATATGATTTTGGCAAAGAAGATGTTCAAAAGAGCGTGGGAGGGTCGTATAGAACACACCAAAGACGCTGCACGTTCCGCGAAACGGCAAATCACTGAAACTGATACTAAAATCGAAGCTTTGCTTTCTCGCATCATGCGCACGAATGACGATTCAATCATCGGCGCTTACGAAAAAAGGATCGCAAAATTGGAAAGATCAAAGGTGCTTATGGCCGAAAACCTCACAAAAACGCCGAAAAAATCGAACAGCTACGAAGCATTCCTAGAACTCGCCCTTACAGTGCTCTCAAACCCTTGGAAAATATGGGAAAGCGGCGATAGAAACCTGCGCAGAATCGTGCTGAGATTGGGGTTTTCAGGCGGATTTTCGTATCATCGGATAAATGGACCTAGAACACCAGAAATAGCGTTACCGTTCAAGGCGTTAGGTATGATTTCAAGGGGTGTAAAAGTTAATGGTGCTGTGAGGGAGGATTGAACTCCCGACCTCGTCATTACCAATGACGCGCTCTACCACTGAGCTACCACAGCCTAGGCAATTGTGCCTTGTGTGGCGCTCTCTAATGCTATTCGCAAAGTCGTGCAAGCCTAATCTGGACCCTTTTTAATAGCTGCGTTAGGAAGGGGGCATGAACAAGGCAAACGACACACAGAAACGCACTGAAAAAAAGGCCCCCAAAGGTCAAAGCCGAGATGATCGCCTTAAGGCATCTCTAAAGGCGAACATGGGGAAACGCAAAGCGCAGGCACGTGCGCGCAATGATTCCGGGGCAACCCCGAGCGAGGCAAAGGAAGAGTAAATGGATTCGATAGTTGTTACAGGCGGCGGGCCACTGAATGGTGAAATTCCAATCGCGGGGGCTAAAAATGCATGTCTCACACTTATGCCTGCGACTTTGCTCAGCGAAGAGCCGCTTACGCTGACCAATGCGCCGCGCCTGTCTGATATTAAAACCATGACCACTTTGCTGCAATCGCTGGGGGCCGAAGTGACCTCTATGCAGGACGGGCAGGTTTTGGCGATGTCGTCGCATAATATCCATAATCATACAGCTGATTACGATATCGTGCGTAAGATGCGCGCATCTATTTTGGTTCTTGGGCCGATGTTGGCACGCGACGGCCATGCAATCGTATCTTTGCCCGGTGGATGTGCGATTGGTGCGCGGCCTGTTGATTTACATCTGAAAGCGCTTGAGGCGATGGGCGCAGAGCTCGAGCTGAAAGATGGCTATGTTCACGCCAAAGCAATGCAAGGTCTTAAGGGCGGCGTGATTGACTTTGACTTTGCTTCTGTTGGGGCAACTGAAAACGCTTTGATGGCAGCGACTTTGGCCAAGGGCACAACCGTTATTAATAACGCAGCGCGCGAACCAGAGATTGTCGATTTGGCCGACTGCCTACGCCGGATGGGTGCGCAGATCGAAGGGGATGGAACACCTTCTATTACCATCCAAGGTGTGGATCGTTTGAACGGTGCAACTCATCCTGTGGTAACAGACCGTATTGAACTGGGCACTTACATGCTCGCTCCAGCGATCGCAGGCGGTGAAGTTGAATTGATTGGTGGGCGCATTAATTTGTTGTCTGCTTTTTGTGAAAAACTGGATGCAGCGGGTATTTCAGTTGAGGAAACTCAGCGGGGACTCAAGGTTAGCCGTAAAAATGGGCGGGTGAATGCGGTTAATGTTGTGACTGAACCGTTTCCGGGCTTTCCGACCGATCTACAGGCGCAAATGATGGCGTTGCTTTGTACGGCAGAGGGCACATCTGTTCTGGAAGAAAAGATCTTTGAGAACCGCTTTATGCATGCGCCTGAATTGTTACGCATGGGCGCGCAAATTGATGTCCAAGGCGGTACTGCGACGGTTACCGGGGTGGATAAACTAAAAGGCGCGCCTGTGATGGCCACGGATTTGCGGGCGTCGGTTTCGCTTATTCTAGCTGGGTTGGCCGCCGAAGGTGAAACAACGGTTAGCCGGGTGTACCATCTTGATCGCGGATATGAACATGTGGTTGGGAAACTGTCTGCCGTTGGGGCGAAGATCGAAAGGATCAAAGAATAATGGCACAAGACGCAACATTTGAAGAGGGTGGTGAACAGCCGCTTCGTCTAAAAGCAAACGATACAGATGATCTGGCGATTATTGCGTCGCTTGCACAGGATGCTGTTTTTCCTGCAAGCGAAATTTCTTTTCAGAAATCGCAGCGTCGCTTTGCTATTTTGTTAAATCGGTTCCGTTGGGAAGATAAAACAGCGGCTGAGCGGCGTGGACGCTCTTATGAACGTGTTCAATCTGTGCTGCTGGTTGAGGATGTTCTGAACGTCAAATCCCAAGGGGTTGAACGTGGTGACGCTGATACGGTCCTGTCTTTGTTGTCGGTCGAGTTTGAGCCCGGTGAAGATGGAACAGGGCGCGTGGTCCTGACACTGGCAGGGGATGGCGCAATCGCGCTGGACGTTGAAGTATTGGACGTTGCGCTAAAGGATGTCACTCGTCCTTACGTGGCCCCATCGAAACAAGCACCAAAGCACGACGATTAATCGTCTGTAAGCAACAATGAATAGGGGCGCTGTGATGCGCTCCTGCGACGGCTTGGTGCTTGAGGCCAACGCTGGACACCGCTATGAGGGCAATCAAAGGAGACCCTCATGCCACTGTTTCTAGATACAACTGCCCCAAATTTTGAAGCAGACTTCGCAACGTTTCTAACGACCAAGCGCGAAGATAGCCCAGATGTCGATGCGGTGGTCGCGGATATCATTCATGATGTTCGTCAAAGAGGCGACAGTGCTGTTATTGAGCTGACCTCAAAATTTGACCGGCTTGATCTGGCAGCCGATGGTTTAGCTTTTTCAGAGGCCGAAATAGATGCGGAATGCGCCAAGGTTTCGCCAGAAGAACGTGCCGCGCTAGAGCTTGCTGCGGATCGTATCCGTGCATACCATTTGCGCCAAGTGCCCGAGGATCAAAGTTGGACAGATGCCGCTGGCGCTACGCTGGGCTGGCGCTGGGGACCGGTCTCTGCGGCAGGGTTGTATGTGCCCGGTGGATTGGCAAGTTATCCCTCATCGGTTTTGATGAATGCAATCCCGGCAAAGGTGGCTGGGGTTGAACGGTTGGCTATATGTGTGCCGACCCCTGACGGTATTGTTAACCCGCTGGTGTTGTTGGCCGCACGTATCGCGGGTGTCGATGAAGTGTACCGCATTGGCGGGGCACAGGCGATTGCAGCGCTGGCTTATGGAACTGAAACAATTGCTCCGGTTGATAAGATCACTGGACCAGGCAATGCGTTTGTCGCGGCTGCAAAGCGAAGGGTGTTTGGCAAGGTTGGCATTGATATGATTGCTGGCCCATCAGAGATCTTGGTTGTCGCGGATAAAAACAATAATCCCGATTGGATTGCCGTCGATTTGATGTCTCAGGCAGAGCATGATGAAAGCGCGCAATCCATTTTAATAACAGATGATCCTGCATTTGGTCAGGATGTTGCCAAAGCTGTTGAAAAGCGTTTGGAAACATTGGAACGCACAGATATCGCAACGCCTAGCTGGCGTGATTTTGGGGCAATCATCACTGTTCAAAATATGGACGAGGCCATTGCATTGTCGGATCGTATCGCGCCGGAGCATCTCGAGCTTTGCGTAGAGGATGCTGAAGGCATGGCGGAAAAGATCAAACATGCTGGCGCGATATTTATCGGCCAATATACACCCGAAGCAATCGGCGACTATATCGGCGGTCCTAACCATGTGTTGCCAACCGCCCGTTCGGCGCGTTTTTCGTCCGGGCTTTCGGTGCTTGATTTCCTAAAGCGCACAACGCTTTCTAAAATGACCCCAATGGCATTGCGTGCGATTGGCCCAGCAGGTGAAACACTGGCGCAATCCGAAAGCCTTGAGGCGCATGGTTTGTCGATACGGCTCCGGTTGGATCATCTGAACACCTAAGCCAACTTTAATAATTGCTCGATATTTTTGCACACCTAGGATATCAGCGATGAAACGATTGAAAAGTTACTGCAATGAACCGCATTTGCCATATTGAAATTGATGATCGCGGCCTCGCCGTGCCGACACCAGAAATCGAGCAAGAGCGCAAAGTCGCTATTTTTGATCTGTTGGAAGACAACAGTTTCACCTTGCCCGTGCGTGAAGGGCGTGAGGTGCCGGCAGGGCCCTATCGTCTCGGACTTGCGATAAAAGAGCGTCGGTTGGTGTTTGACATCATGACTGAGGACGCTGCGAAAGCAGGTGAATTTCATCTATCGCTGGGGCCGTTTCGCCAAGTTGTGAAAGATTACTTTCAGATATGCGAAAGCTATTTTGATGCCGTGAAAAAACTCACGCCATCACAAATCGAGGCAATTGATATGGCACGCCGCGGGATTCACAATGAAGGTGCGCGCGTGCTTCAGGAACGTCTAGAAGGCAAGGCAGAGATTGATATTGACACCGCGCGTCGGTTGTTCACACTGATCTGCGTTTTGCATTTCGGGGGGTAATGCGTGTCCTTTAAGGAACTGCCACAATCCATTCTTTTTTGTTGCGACTATAATGCTGTTCGTTCCCCAATGGCCGAAGGGCTGATGAAAAAGTATTATGGCACGTCAACCTATGTTCAGTCTGCAGGTGTGAAAAGCGATCTTGATATTGATGGTTTTTCTATTGCGGTTTGTCAGGAGATGGATGTTGAATTATCACGCCATCGGTCGCGTTCTTTTGATGAAATGGAAGAGTGGGGCGATGATCTTTCAAGTTTTGATTTGGTCGTTGCTCTTTCCCCGGCTAGCCAGCGCAAGGCACTCGATCTGACGCGGTTCTATCACCTGGATGTTGATTATTGGCAAATCATTGACCCAACCGGTTTGGGAGAAACGCGCGAAGCTAAATTGAGTTCTTATCGTCAAGCGCGCGATCAAATCAGCGATAAGTTGATTGAACGATTTGGGCCACCAAGGTTGTCTTAATTGTGTTGGATATGTTGATTTTTGTCGCTCTTTGTCGATGAATGGGAGGTTCAGCATTGACGAGGCGAATGTCTTTGGATTGTTCTGCATCAAATTGGATTGGGTATAACCCAGTTTGAAATCTGAACAGTATGCCAAAAACTTGGAAGACCGATATGTCTGTTGAAACGCTTAAACGCTATTACGATGCTTTCAATGCAGGTGACACCGCCGCAATGATTGATGAACTTTCCGACGAATTTTCCCACGATGTGAACGAAGGTGAAACGCGGCTGGGGAAAGAAGCCTTTGGTACGTTCTGCGATCATATGTCGGAATGCTACAAAGAAGTACTGACCGATATGACATTGTTTGTCTCAGACGACGGATCACGAGGCGCGGCAGAATTTATCGTAAACGGAACCTATTTGAAAACCGATCCGGGTCTACCTGAAGCCCACGGGCAATCCTATAAATTGCCTGCTGGGGCATTTTTCAGCCTGTCTGACGGAAAAATCACACGCGTTACAACTTATTACAATCTGAATGAATGGACCAAACAGGTTAGCCAATGACATTGATCGTTAACGTGCTGACCGGGGCGGCATTGGATCAGGCGTTGGATGACGTCGCAAAATTGCGTCTCGCGGTATTTCGGGCCTACCCTTATCTTTACGATGGGGATCTAGGCTATGAACAACAGTACCTGCAAACCTACCGTGATAGTGACGGCGCTGTTTTGGTCGGGGCCTTTGATGGGGATCGGCTTGTTGGGGCGTCAACGGGCACGCCTCTTTCAGAGCATGCAGACGATTTTGGGGTGGCGTTTTCTGGGGTAAGCGTCGATCTTAACGACGTGTTCTATTGCGCGGAATCTGTACTGTTGCCTGAATATCGTGGGCATGGAGTAGGGCATCAGTTTTTCGATCAGAGAGAAGCACATGCAATGCGGTTGGGGTTTTTAAAATCGACGTTTTGTAGCGTGGTACGGCCAGACAATCATCCGCTAAAGCCCGAAAACTACAGCCCGTTAGACAGGTTTTGGCAAAGCCGGGGGTATGCGCCGCTTGAGGGTGTGCGTGCCAAGTTTAGGTGGAAGGATCTGGACGAAAACGAAGAAACAGGAAAAGAGCTTCAGTTCTGGATTCGGGATTTGCCGAGTGCCTCAAATGTAGGAGAATGTTCATGAAAATCGCAACTGCCGCCTATCCGATTGATTGGCACGAAACTTGGGCATCCTATGTCGAAAAGACAACGAAATGGGTGGCTGAAGCGGCTAATAACGGCGCCGTTTTGTTGGTTTTCCCTGAATATGGGGCGATGGAATTGGCTTCACTTGCAGGCGCAAATGCGGCGGGTGATATTGAGGCAAGCATGCAAGCTGTTTCTGATAGTTTAGAGCAGGCGAATGCGCTTTATGCTGAACTTGCGGCGTCTTTTGGGATTTACATCCTAGGGGCTTCTGCACCTTGCTATGTGGGCAAAAGACCGGTTAATCGGGCAATGTTCTTCACCCCCGATGGACAGTTGGCGCAACAAGACAAGCAGATTATGACTCGCTTTGAGCGAGACACAATGGATGTTATTCCCGGCGGTCCATTGACTGTGTTTGATACCAAAATCGGCCGTATCGGGGTGATTATTTGTTATGATAGCGAATTTCCCGATTTGTCGCGTGCGCTGATTGAGCAAGACGTTGAAATTTTGTTAGCGCCGTCTTGTACGGAAGGTCTGTCGGGATATTGGCGCGTTCGAATTGGCGCTATGGCGCGCGCGCTCGAAAGTCAGTGCGTTGTTGTGCATTCACCAACTGTTGGGGCCGCTGAATGGAACCCAATTGTTGACATGAATACAGGGGCCGCAGCGATCTATGGCCCGCCCGATAACGGGTTTCCCGACACTGGTGTCATTGCTGAGGGAAAGTTGAATGAACCGGGTTGGGTATACGGTGAAATTTCCCTAGATGCGATTCGAGAAGTGCGTCGCGACGGTCGTGTTCTGAACAAAACACACTGGTCAGAACAAGAAAGCAGGGTGCAAACTGTCACTATTGCGGACCTACTGCCGAAAAACGCTTGAAAAACCCGGAATAAAGGCGCATCTAAGCCGCGCCCGCATCTGGTCGGGTGGCTAACTATGGAGTGAACATGGCCAAGGAAGAAATGCTCGAATTTCCCGGCGTCGTAAAGGAACTCTTGCCAAATGCGACATTTCGGGTCGAGCTGGAAAACGGCCATGAAATTATCGCTCACACGGCAGGTAAGATGCGCAAAAACCGCATCCGGGTTCTGGCTGGGGACAAAGTCCAAGTTGAAATGACCCCTTACGATCTGACCAAAGGTCGGATCAACTACCGCTTTAAGTAAGCAGATGACGCTTATCCTCGGCTCAGCCAGCCCGCGCCGGAAAGAGCTTCTGGCGCAAATCGGCATTGTGCCGGATGATATTCGTCCGGCAGACATCGACGAAATCCCAAAACCAGGCGAAACGCCGCGCCCATACTGCGTGCGGCTTGCGCGTGAAAAGGCCTTGGCGGTCAAAGCGTTGCCAACCGAGGCAGTGCTGTCTGCCGATACGGTTGTTGCGCTTGGACGTCGTATTTTGGGGAAACCCGCGGGCGAGGCTGAAGCGCGCAAATATTTGCGGATGCTTTCGGGGCGTCGCCACCGAGTTGTTACGGCTGTGGCACTGCGATTAGGCGACAACCTGTGGGAAAAAGAAACTGTCACCGCCCTTAAGATGAAACAGCTGACAGAGGCAGATATCGACGCCTACATCGCCACGGGCGAATGGGATGGCAAAGCGGGCGGTTATGGCATTCAGGGCTACGCAGGCCGGTTTATTCCATGGCTGAGCGGATCATACACCGGTGTTGTCGGGCTTCCGCTTACGGAAACGGCGAGCCTACTACAAACTGCTGGGATCATTGGAGAAACCGCATGAAGGGTCGCGTCGCTGCCTTAGGTGAAATTGATGGCCGCCGTGCCGCTGGGTTGCTGGTGGATGGGGTGTTACAGGACTTCCTGATTGAACCGGTTGAGGATATGCCAACACCCGGTGCGATTTACCGTGCGATTTGCGATCGCCCCCTAAAAGGGCAGGGCGGAATGATGCTGCGCCTTCCTGAAGGAACAGCCTTTTTGCGGCAAGGCAAAGGACTGCGTCCGGGGCAATCTATGCTGGTCCAAGTAACAGGGTATGCAGACGAGGGAAAAGCCACCCCAGTAACGCATAAGCCGTTGTTTAAAAGCCGCTTTGCCATTGTCACGCCTGATGCGCCTGGCCTCAACATTTCCCGCTCTATCAAAGACGAAGAAGAACGTGCGCGGTTGATGGGGGTGGCGCATGAGATTATGGCGGGTGAAGAGTTTGGTTTGATCGTGCGTTCTAGTGCGATGGGGGCTGATCCGGATGAGGTGGCTGAGGATATTGATGAGATGTTCCAACTGGCGCTTCAGGTGATGGGGGACGCGGAGGGCAGTGAGCCTGAGCTGATCCTTGAAGGCCCTGATCCGCACCATATGGCGTGGCGTGAATGGGACAAACCGGACCTTGTGGCCTCGGACGAAGACGCGTTTGAAAACCACGGAATTCTGGACGCGCTTGAAGATTTTCGCAGCACTTACGTGCGGCTGTCTGGCGGCGCGAGCATGTATGTTGAACCGACCCGCGCGTTGATCGCTGTGGACGTCAACACAGGCGGCGATACATCCCCGGCAGCGGGGCTAAAGGCGAATTTGGCTGTGGTCAAAGAATTGCCTAAGCAATTGAGAATACGCGGTTTAGGCGGCCAGATAACAATTGATTTCGCCCCGATGGCCAAGAAGGATCGCCGCCAATTGGAAAGCGCAATGCGCACGGCGTTCCGGGCGGATTCGATTGATACAGCGATGGTCGATTGGACGCCTTTAGGGCATTATGAATTGCAGCGGAAACGCGAGAGGATGCCGCTGGGAGTATCGTTCTAATGGCCTGTCCTATTTGCGAAAAAGAGGCGGACGCGAAGTGCCGCCCCTTTTGTTCAAAACGCTGCGCGGACATCGATCTGGGGCGCTGGTTCGATGGGACGTATACCACCCCATCTGATGACCCAGATGAGCTGTCAGAGGCCAATTCGGTGCTACATAAAGATGATCCAACGACTCATTAATGTGACTTCAGAGGTGTTGAAGCCTTAACATTAGAGTCAGTCTCGTTCGATCGGTTCGTCAAAGCCGATTAATTTACGTTCTTCCAATACTTTCCGCGCAATGCGAAAGCACTCTACGCCCTGAGGTACGCCGCAATAGATTGCAATGACATGGATTGCAGCTCGGATTTCTTCCATGGTGCAGCCATTTGTGATTGCTCCGTTGAGGTGGAGTTCCCATTCATGCATTTTGCCTAAAGCGCCAATCATCGACAGATTCATGAGAGAGCGGGTTTTGATGTCAATCGCGTCATCCCCCCAGCCAAATCCCCAGCACCATTCGGTCATCGCCTCTTGAAATGGCCTGTTAAAGTCATCTGCTGCCGCGAGATTTTTTTCTACGTATTCAGCGCCCAGCGTAGCTTTGCGTTTCGCAAGGCCAGTTTCAAATGTTGTCGTCATGGGATTTCCTTTGTTCAAGCTAGGCCTTCAATCAATGCAATGTCAGCGGTGCAGGCATCGGCGCGTTTTGCGCGTGCAGTTTGGTATTTATCTGAGGTGTAGCAGGCACGTGCTTGTTCGATGTTGTCAAACTCAATAATTACACGGCGTTCCCATGCGACACCTTCTAGTGTCTCGGCTTCTCCACGTGCAAGAAAACGCGCTCCAAATTCAGCGAAGGCCTCGGGTGCAATGGCCTGATAACCTTTGTAAGCATCTGCATTGGTTACTGTTACGTTGGCGATCCAATAAGCTTTGGGCATGATCAGGTATTTCTTTCTTCTTCGGCGAGTAACCGTTCCGCGATTGCGGCTGTATCGTTCAGGTGGTTATGTACCGCTGTTTCGGCGGCATCGGGATTTCCTGAAACGATTGCATCGCAGATTGCTTGCATATGTGCCGGACCGGGTTGTGCGCGCTCCGCTGTCGTAAGCGTCATCATCCGAAGTCTGCTGATGCGGCCGTTTAGCCGTTGAACAACTTCCCAAGCAATATGATGTCCTGCACCATCAAAGACTTCTGAATAGAAATCTGCAGTTGCACGAAATAATGCACCAGGGGTTTTATCAGAAAACCCCTGTTTCAAATGGAGAAGTGCTGTCTCAAGTTTCAGCGTGCGTTCTTCGGTGATGTTCTCGGCGCACTTACGGGCGGCTGCCGTTTCGAGCATGCGGCGAATTTCGTAAATTTGTCGGGCGTCATCCCTGTTCATTGTTGCGACGATAGGGCCACGTCCGGATAGAATTTCGACCAGCCCTTCGGCTTCTAAATATCGAATAGTTTCGCGAATTACCGTGCGACTTACGCCGAGTTGTTCGCACAAGGGGCGTTCAACTAAGCGATCTCCGGGCTTGAAGTGCCCCTCAATAATGGCTTCGCGCATGCGTTCCTGAACCATGTCTCGCAAGGTCGCTGGAGGGTGTGAAATCTTTGAAAGTACGGCTTTGTTCATAGCGGCAGAGATAGCAGTGCAATCCTCCGGGAGCAAGAGAGGATTGACATACAGTAATATGGTATACCATAAGATCGTTAACGAATCAAAAATGAGAGTGCCGATATGCCCGCTGAAATTCGCAAGACCTTGCTGCATGTTGAAGATAACCTGATAGAGGGCGGTAAAGTCGCTGAGACACCGCTGAAAATGATCGCGGCGATGGCTGTTATCACCAACCCATGGGCCGGTATGGGGTTTGTTAATGATCTGAGGCCAAAAATTCTTGAATGTGCGCCCGGGCTTGGTCAGCTTCTGACAGATATGGTTCTGGATGCAGCGGGTGGCGGAGATAAAGTCGAAGGTTATGGCAAGTCGGCCATTGTGGGTGTGAACGGGGAAATCGAACACGGTTCTGCTCTGATCCACACTTTGCAGTTTGGTAACTTCTATCGAAATGCTGTGGGCGCGAAGTCGTATCTATCGTTTACCAACACACGCGGCCCCGCCAACGCTTCTATCCAAATCCCATTGATGGACAAAAATGATGGGGGCAAGCGCAGCCATTATCTGACGATCCAGACGCAAATCGCTGATGCCCCGGCGCCAGATGAAATCGTAATTGCGCTAGGGGCGTCTATCGGCGGACGTCCACATCACCGCATCGGCGATCGTTATCAAGATTTGAAGGAACTGGGACATGACGTTGACAATCCTGCAGCTGTCTGAACCCTACGGCAAAGTTGCGGTCCACACCTCAGGTGTGGGTCAACCTTTGGTCTTGATTCACGGAGTCGGGATGCAGTCTGCTGCATGGGCTCCGCAAGTGGAATGCTTGTCAAAAACACACCAAGTGATTGCTTTGGACATGCCAGGCCATGGCGGGAGTGATCCTCTGCCGTCTGACGCTCAGTTGCCAGATTTTGTTGCATGGTTGCAAGCCGTTCTGGTTGATTTGAAAACAGGGCCGGTTAGCCTTGCTGGGCATTCCATGGGAGCGTTGGTCGCCGGAGGGTTTGCGGTTTCGCATCCCGAAATGGTTGAACGTGTAGCGTTACTGAACGGGGTACATAAGCGCACGGATGCGGCCCGTTCAGCCGTTGTTGCACGTGCGGAACAGATCCGCGAAGGCACATTTGATCTCGAGACTCCATTGAGCCGTTGGTTCGGTGACAGTCTCGAGGATCAGGAGGCAAGCGCCAAGGTCTTTGGTTGGCTCTCTGAAATGAACCCAACGGGCTATGCGACAGCTTATGGTGCATTTGCTCGTGGCGATACCACTTACGCTGATCGGTTGGGCGAAATCACATGCCCGATGCTCGCTTTGACGGGCGACGGGGATCTGAACTCTAGTGCTGCTATGGCCCAAGCAATGGCCGAGGCTGCACCAAACGGCCGCTGCATAGTCATCAAAGATCATCGGCATATGGTTAATCTTACGGCGCCAGCACAGACAAATTCAGCGCTCAAAGATTGGCTTAACACTGGGGGACAGCATGACTGATATTGATCCGCGTCTTTTACGAAATGCATTCGGCGCATTCATGACGGGTGTTACGGTTGTCACAACTCATGATCAGGATGGCAATCCTCTTGGCTTTACGGCGAACTCTTTCACTTCGGTTTCTTTAGAGCCGCCTTTGGTGTTGGTTTGTCTGGCGAATAGTTCTCGTAATTACGATGCATTTAGCAACGCCAGTGGGTTTGCTGTGAACATCTTATCTGAAGATCAAAAAGATGTTTCTAACACCTTTGCGCGACCTGTCGAAGATCGATTTGCTGCGGTGAATTGGAAAAATGGGCCACAAGGATCACCTGTGTTTGAGGGTGTTTCAGCTTGGTTTGATTGTTCAATGTTTAATCGAGTTGAGGCCGGTGACCACCTGATCTTAATTGGGCAAGTCCAAAGCTTTGAACATAATACACATCCAGGGCTTGGTTATGCGCGCGGGGCTTATGTAACCCCTGCAGCAGAAGCAGAGGCCCTGAGCAATAGTACGAATTTAGTGGTCTCGGCCTTGATCGAATATGAGGGCAAAGTTTTGCTTGCTGGTAATGGCGCTGGCAAAATGACGTTGCCCGAAATGAAAGTCGGCAAAGGCGGGGCCGCTGAGACATTAAAACGCCTGATCGAAGAAACAGGCGTAAAGGCCGAGCCAGGGTTTATTTACTCGGTCTACGAAGATGAAGCGCGCGAAACGCAACATATCTCATTTTTATGCCAAGCGAGCAGCGAAGCTGCAAAGCAAGGCGTGTTCACGGAGCTTACGGCAACGACCTTGATGGACATAGCAGACCCTGCAGTTTGCACCATGCTGGGAAGGTTCGCGCAAGAAAGCCAGATGGGCAATTTTGGGGTGTACTATGGAAATCAGGTCAGTGGCGAAGTGCGTCCTCTGACATCAGGGAGCTGAACATGAAATTCTCGCTTTTCGCACATATGGAGCGGATCTCGCCAGAAGAAGATCAGACACGTCTGTACGAAGAGTTCATTGAACTCTGCAAAATCGCGGACGACGGAGGCATGCACGCAGTTTGGACTGGTGAGCATCACGGGATGAACTTTACCATCGCTCCTAACCCGCTACTGAATCTGGTGGATATCGCGCGGCATACCAAAAACGTACGTTTGGGTACCGGAACGGTGATTGCGCCATTTTGGCATCCAATCCGTTTGGCGGGCGAAGCGGCAATGACGGATATCATTACTGATGGCCGTCTTGAGTTGGGAGTCGCGCGAGGTGCTTATTCTTTCGAATACGAACGCCTTGTCCCAGGGATGGACGCTTGGGAAGCTGGGCAGCGGATGCGCGAACTTGTGCCAGCCGTACAGGGGCTTTGGAAGGGGGATTACGAACATGATGGCGAGTTCCATCCGTTCCCCAAGACGACGTCATCGCCTCAGCCAGTACAAAAAAATGGCCCTCCTATTTGGATCGCTGCACGCGACCCCAATAGCCATGAATTTGCTGTTTCTAACGGTTGCAATGTGCAGGTGACGCCACTCTGGAATGGAGATGGTGAAATCGAGAGTTTGATGGAAAAATTCAATGATGCATGCGAGAAATTTGCAGATCAGCCGCGCCCCAAAATTATGCCGTTGCAACATACATATGTAGCAGACAGCGATGAGGACGCAAAGCAAGGTGCTGTCGAATTGAACCGTTTTTATTGCTATTTCGGCGCATGGTTCATGAATAAACGCGACATCACACAGGGATTGATTGAACCTCTGACTGAAGAGGAAATCGCGGCTCATCCGTTCTACACGCCTGAGGCAATGGAGCGTGATTTGGTGATCGGAACTTCAGATATCGTGATCAATCGTTTGAAAAAATACGAAGATCTTGGCTACGACGAATATGCTTTCTGGATCGATAGCTCGATGCCATTTGAGCGTAAAAAAGCATCGCTTGAACGTTTTATCAAAGACGTAATGCCTGCCTTCGCTTGAGACTAGAGGATGCAAAAAATGCACATTTTTCAACAGTACATAAACGGTACGTTTTCGGATGGTACTACGCAATTCGAGAGTCTTGATCCGGCTACCGCAGCGCCTTGGGCCAAAATGGCTGAGGCTCAGGTTGCGGATGTCAATGACGCTGTCGAGGCGGCACATGATGCATTTTTTGCTCCTGAATGGGCAGATATGACAGCAACGGCGCGGGGGAAATTATTATTTCGCCTCGCGGATTTAATTGCGGAAAATGCGCCACGCTTGGCGGAAATTGAGACCCGTGATACTGGGAAAATCATTCGCGAAACCAGCGCACAAATCGCATATGTTGCTGAGTATTTCAGGTATTTTGCTGGCTTGGCTGATAAAATAGAAGGCGCACATCTGCCAATTGATAAACCTGATATGGAAGTGTGGTTGCGCCGCGAACCTGTGGGCGTAGTTGCAGCCGTAGTTCCTTGGAATTCGCAGCTGTTTCTGTCCGCAGTTAAAATTGGTCCGGCATTGGCAGCAGGCTGCACCATGGTTCTGAAAGCCTCAGAAGAAGCGCCAGCACCTATGCTGGAGTTTGCAAAAATCTTTGATCAAGCAGGCTTTCCCAAAGGTGTTTTCAACGTGATTACGGGCGGTCCGGCGGCGGGTGTCGCTTTGACCAGCCACAGCAAGGTTGATCATGTTGCCTTTACCGGTGGGCCCGATACCGCGCGCCACATCGTACGCAATTCCGCCGAAAATTTGGCATCCACGTCTTTGGAATTAGGCGGTAAATCCCCGTTCATCGTATTTGATGACGCAGATATCGAAAGCGCAGTTAACGCGCAGGTTTCAGGCATTTTTGCTGCCACTGGCCAAAGTTGCGTTGCCGGGTCACGGTTGTTGGTACAGGCATCGATCAAAGATGAGTTTTTGAGCCGTCTGAAAGCCAAGGCCGAGGCCGTGGTTATTGGCGCGCCTGATGACATGGCAACTGAAGTCGGCCCGCTGTGCACCCTGCGCCAGCGTGAGCATGCGCTGGAACTTATCGCAAAATCTGTCGAAGCCGGTGCTGTACTAATTACAGGTGGTGAGGCTATGGACCGTGAAGGGTTCTATTTCACCCCGACGATCCTAGATTGTTCAGAGGCTCATGATGCTGCGTCTCTTAGCAATGAGTTTTTTGGTCCGGTGCTGTCTGTCGTTAGCTTTGAGGACGAAGCCGAAGCTGTGCGTTTAGCCAATGACACTGAGTTCGGTCTGGCATCGGGCGTATTCACTCAAAACCTGACTCGGGCTCACCGCATGATCCGCAAGATCCGTGCGGGCATCGTCTGGGTGAATACCTATCGCGCCGTTAGCCCGATCGCGCCATTTGGTGGACATGGCTTATCTGGTCATGGTCGCGAAGGCGGCCTGCAAGCCGCTTTGGATTACACAAAAATCAAGACTGTTTGGTTGCGCACAAGTGACGATCCGATTCCGGATCCATTTGTAATGCGCTGAAGTAACCAAAACAGAGCAATCGCCGGGTGCCGCATCGCTGTACCTAAGGAAGTCCTGAATTTTCTGATGGGAGGAAACGCATCATGACACAGGAAAATAGGCCCTCAGGGGGGGACCATCTGGTCTCAGATAAAGGGTTGTTTAAGGGGCTACACAATGGGATGAGCATTGCATCAAAAGCAATGGTCGCCGCATTTGTGTTGTTCACAATTTTGAACGTGGAATACGCTGGGGAGGTTTACGGCGGAATCCGGTCTTGGGTCGAAGGTGCCTTGAGCTGGTATTACATCAGTTCCGTTGTAATCCTGTTCTTCGTTTGTTTGTTCCTTATGTTCAGCCGCTTTGGCTCGATCCGTTTAGGGGATGATGATTCACGGCCAGAATTCTCGAACTTTTCATGGTTCGCGATGCTTTTTTCAGCTGGCGTATCCATTGGGATCCTCTTTTTTGGTATCGCGGAACCCTTGTTCTATTTCGACAACTCTTCGGCGTGGGGCTATCCAAACAACCCGTTTGCTGATGCTGCGGGCCACACCGAGATGAACATGGAACGTGCGGTGGACGCGGTGCGTACAACCAACTTCCATTGGGGCCTTCACGGCTGGGCAATCTATACAATGACTGGCCTTGCTCTGGGTTACTTTGCATTCCGCAAAAAGCTCCCGTTGACTTTCCGTTCCGCGCTTTATCCGATCCTTGGTGACAAAATCTATGGTCCTGCTGGTCACGCTGTCGATCTTTTGGCGGTGTTTGGTACAGTATTTGGCATTGCGACGTCACTTGGCCTGGGTGTTACCCAGATGGCTGAGGGGTTGAACGTGCTGTTTAACACTGGCACAGGCACAATGCTAAAAGTTGGCTTGGTTGTGGTCATTTCGATCGTTGCAACAATGTCAGCTGTTTCCGGCATCGGCAAAGGTATTCGCATCTTGTCTGAGTGGAACATCATCTTGTCCATCCTTTTGGTTCTGTTCTTCTTGTTCGCGGGGCCGACACAATGGTTGATTGGGTTCTTCTTGAATGCGATGGGTGATTACGCGACTACGCTTTGGTCAATGGGCTTCTGGACTGCATCCGAGCCGGGCGATGTGAAGTGGCAGGGTGGTTGGACACTGTTCTACTGGGGTTGGTGGTTGTCTTGGGCACCGTTCGTGGGCATGTTTGTTGCGCGCATCTCAAAGGGCCGCACGATCCGTGAGTTCATGTTAGGCGCGATGTTTGTACCAACCACTATGGCGTTCATTTGGATTTCTATTTTCAGCGGCAATGCGCTTTATATGGAATTGAATGCAGCTGATGGTGTTGGCACGGCAGGCCTGATTGATCAGGTGAACAACTGGAATCTCGGTGGTACGCTGTATGGTACAATTGACCGTTTGGCTGAAAACGGCGCCTTGTCTTGGATAGTGTCAGCGCTTGCGACTTTCTTGTTGGCAACCTGGTTTATCACAAGTTCTGACTCTGGAACGCTTGTTGTTACGACTATTCTATCCATGGGCAATGCAAACCCGCCAAAGCAACATCGCATTATCTGGGGCGCTGCCCAAGGTTTGGTCGCTGCTGTTCTCTTGATGGCAGGCGGACTGGCTGCTTTGCAAACAGCTGCAATAGCCGCAGCACTGCCGATTTCGCTCTTGGTTGTCTTGATGTCTTGGGGAGTTATCAAATCCCTGATGGAAGATCCTTCCGCTGTTAGCCAAGTTGCAAAAACGGCACCTGATGGCACAGCTCTGGACGGCGACCTGCACGCTTAACTGACTGACAAAGACCAAACGGGCGGTGTTTTGCCGCCCGTTTCTTATTGACCGGAGACCACCCATGCTAAATTTGAACCGCAAAGAACTGCTGACCGAAAACGCCTATGTCAATGGCGTATGGCATTCCTCTACTGCCCGTTTTGAGGTGCAGAACCCCGCGACTGGGCAGGTTTTGGCCTCTGTTACAGATTGCACGATCGCGGATGTAAACAACGCAATCGATGCGGCCGAAGTTGCACAAAAAGAATGGGCATCTCGTACCGGAAAAGAACGCGCCGCGATTTTGCACCGTTGGTATGAACTGATGGTCGAAAACGCCGATGATTTGGCCGCGATCCTGACTGCAGAAATGGGCAAACCACTGGCTGAGGCCAAAGGTGAAATCATGTACGGAGCAAGCTTCATCGAGTGGTTTGCCGAAGAAGCAAAGCGAATTTATGGCGACACAATACCGGGTCATCAGCGTGACAAACGTATCCTCGTTTTGAAACAGCCAATCGGGGTTGTTGGCGCAATCACTCCTTGGAATTTTCCAAATGCGATGATCACCCGCAAAGCGGCCCCTGCATTGGCTGCGGGGTGTTCGATGGTTGTGCGTCCGGCCAGCGAAACGCCATTGTCAGCCCTTGCAATGACCGTCCTGGCCGAAGAAGCGGGCATTCCGGCCGGGGTGTTTTCTGTATTGCCGTCAACGGACAGTGTTGGGGTTGGCAAAGCCTTCTGTGACAGTCCTATTATGCGTAAGATCAGCTTTACCGGGTCAACCCGCGTGGGCAAGATTTTGATGCAGCAAGGTGCCGCTCAGGTGAAGAAACTGTCATTGGAACTTGGTGGCAATGCGCCATTTATCGTGTTTGACGATGCTGATCTTGATGCCGCTGTCGAAGGCGCGATGATTTCGAAGTTCCGCAATGCCGGTCAGACCTGCGTGTGTTCAAACCGCATCTACGTCCAAGATGGGGTCTATGACGCGTTTGTTGAAAAACTCTCTGTGGCGGTAAAGGCATTGGCCGTGGGCGATGGCGCGCAGGACGGCGTGGCGATTGGTCCGCTGATCACCCCCGCTGCCGTGGCAAAGGTGCAGGAACATATCGAAGACGCAACCTCCAAGGGCGCAACGATCGCCACCGGCGGCGCAGCGCATGACTTGGGCGGAACGTTTTTTCAACCAACTCTGATTGCGGGCGTCACAGCGGATATGGCTGTAGCCAAAGAGGAAACATTCGGCCCATTGGCGCCTGTGTTCCGCTTCTCCACCACTGACGAAGTGCTCGCTGCTGCGAATGACACAGAATTTGGCCTAGCGTCATATTTTTACAGCAATGATCTGAAACGTGTTTGGCAGATGATGGAAGGCCTAGAATACGGCATGGTTGGCGTAAACACTGGCCTGATTTCGACCGAAGTCGCGCCGTTTGGTGGTGTCAAAGAAAGCGGGCAAGGCCGCGAAGGGTCAAAATACGGTATCGAGGATTACCTCGAAATCAAATACTGCTGCATGAGTATTTAATACGACGGAAAGGGCGCTCTTGAGCGCCCTTTCTTTTGCGACCTCTACGATGTGTGGCAGGCGTTTGAGCAGTAGTAACAACCATTCGATTTGGAATAGTGTTTCTTTGCTTCTGTTACTGCAGGTCTACATGAAGCGTGATCGCCTAAATAGATCCGGTTTGTTGTAAAAGGCATATGTGAACATCCGTCTTTGTGGACTTCATGATCGCCATTCGCTTGTTGATTTTTGTTTACGTAATATCGTGCCATTTATTTATCCTTTACTGGTAAAACCGGTTTGTACATCGACCCGATTAGGAAACTTGTGTTTGTGTGAGTGTTCACTTTTGTTCCATATTCACGAAATTGTGATGACGGGTGGGAATTTCAAGGCTGTTTCTAATAAAATTTAAATTTTATGAAATTTATTGTTTATTTTCAGTAAATTTTATCTTCGGGAGATCTACTTGAAAGTCGACAAAAGAAAAGCGCCCCGGAGGGCGCTTTTCTTTTGTCGGTGGTCTTTGGATTTTAGCCCTGCAAGCTGCGCACGCCGAGTTCTTCTTCGGCTTGGGCTTTGATCGCCAAGGCGGCCGCGTGGGAGGCGGCGGCGGTGGTGAAGTAGGGGATTTTATCCATCAAGGCGACGGCGCGGATGTCGCGGCTATCTTCAACCGCTTGGGCGCCTTCGGTGGTGTTCATCACCAGTTGGATTTCACCGTTTTTCAGGTGATCCACGATGTTTGGGCGGCCTTCATAGACTTTGTTCACCACCTCACACTCCACGCCGTTTTCCTGCAGGAATGTCGCGGTGCCGCCGGTGGACACAACAGTAAAGCCCTGATCGCAGAGGGTTTTTGCGGCCTCGATGATCATCGGGGTTTTGTCGCTGTCTTTGACGGACACGAAGGCGCGGCCAGTGCGGGGCAGGATCATGCCAGCGCCCATTTGCGCCTTTAGGAATGCGCGTGGGAAGGAGCGATCCCAGCCCATGACTTCGCCGGTGGAGCGCATTTCTGGCCCAAGGATCGTATCAACGCCGGGGAAGCGGTTGAAGGGCAGCACGGCCTCTTTCACGGAAAACCACGGCATTTGTTCGGGGTCCATCAGGCGCATTGGATCGCCCATTGGTTCGGGCAGGCCTTTGGCGGCGTCTTTGGGGTAAGGCGCGCGTTTTGGGAAGTTTGACAGCGGTTCACCGGCCATGACACGCGCGGCAATTGAGGCGATCGCGCTGTCGGTGGATTTCGCCACAAACGGCACGGTGCGCGAGGCGCGTGGGTTGACTTCGATCAGGTAGATGTCGCCGTCTTTCTCCGCGAATTGCACGTTCATCAGGCCAACGACGTTCAGGGCGAGGGCGAGGGCCTTTGTCTGGTTCTTCAGCTCTGTGATCGTGTCCTCAGAGAGGGAATAGGGCGGCAGGGAACAGGCGGAGTCACCGGAGTGAACACCGGCCTCTTCGATGTGCTGCATGATGCCAGCGACGTGGACCTCTTTGCCGTCGCAGATCGCGTCGACGTCCATCTCAACCGCGCCAGAGAGGTAGCTGTCGAGCAGAACCGGGCTGTCACCAGAGACGACCACGGCCTCTTTGATGTAGCGTTCAAGCTGGGCCATGTCGCGCACGATTTCCATGGCGCGGCCCCCCAGAACGTAGGATGGGCGAATGACCAGCGGGAAACCGATGTCTTCGGCGATTTCGAGCGCTTGGGCGTCGGTGGAGGCGATGCCGTTGCGGGGCTGTTTCAGGCCCAACTCATTCACAAGCGCCTGGAAGCGTTCGCGGTCTTCGGCAAGGTCAATCGCGTCAGGTGTGGTGCCGAGGATCGGAATGCCGGCCTCTTCCAACGCGTTGGCGAGTTTCAGTGGGGTTTGGCCGCCGAACTGAACAATTACGCCGTGCAGGGTGCCGTTTTCCTGTTCAACACGCAGGATTTCCATCACGTGTTCATAGGTTAGCGGTTCAAAGTATAGGCGGTCTGAGGTGTCGTAATCGGTTGAAACCGTTTCAGGGTTACAGTTGATCATGATGGTTTCGTAGCCTTGCTCTGTCAGCGCATAACAGGCGTGGCAGCAGCAGTAGTCAAATTCGATCCCTTGGCCGATCCGGTTTGGACCACCGCCCAAGATGACGACTTTTTTCTTATCAGAGGGGCGCGCTTCGCATTCGACGTCGCCCATCATTGGGGCCTCATAAGTGGAATACATGTAAGGCGTCTGGGCCTCAAATTCCGCAGCACAGGTGTCGATGCGTTTAAAGACCGCGTTCACACCAACAGAGGTCCGTGCGCGGCGCACGTCGTTTTCAGATTTACCTGAAAGAATGGCAAGACGCGCATCGGTAAAGCCGAGCATTTTCAGCGCGCGCATCCCGCGTTCGTCCGCAGGCAGGCCGTTTGATTGAACGTCAGCCTCAGCATCAACGATTTCGCGGATACGATCGAGGAACCACGGGTCAAATTTGGTGACGCCGTGGATTTCATCATTGGTCAGACCTTCGCGCATGGCTTGCGCAATGGTGCGCATACGGTCTGGCGTCTGGGCGCTGATCGCTTTGATCACAGCTGATTTTTCTGGCGCACCGTCGATTTCAACTTCGTCAAAGCCGGTGAGACCGGATTCCATTGAGGCAAGTGCCTTTTGCAGGCTTTCGTGAATGGTACGGCCAATGGCCATGGTTTCACCGACGGATTTCATTGCGGTGGTGAGGTGTGGTTCAGAGCCCGGGAATTTTTCAAAGGCGAATTTTGGGATCTTGGTGACAACATAGTCAATGGTCGGTTCAAACGACGCCGGGGTGACTTTGGTGATGTCATTGTCGAGTTCATCAAGCGTGAAACCCACCGCCAGTTTGGCCGCGATTTTCGCGATTGGGAAACCAGTTGCCTTTGACGCTAGCGCGGAGGAGCGCGACACGCGCGGGTTCATTTCAATAACGATCATCCGACCGTCAGCCGGGTTAACGGCCCATTGAACATTGGAGCCACCGGTTTCAACACCGATTTCGCGCAGCACTGCAATAGAAGCAGAGCGCATGGCCTGATATTCTTTGTCAGTGAGCGTAAGCGCCGGGGCAACGGTGATAGAGTCACCGGTGTGCACGCCCATTGGGTCAATGTTTTCGATGGAACAGACGATAATGGCGTTGTCAGCGGTGTCGCGCACAACTTCCATTTCGTATTCTTTCCAACCCAACAGAGATTCATCAACGAGGATCTGATTGACCGGAGAGGCGTCCATGCCTGTGCGGCAGAAGTGAATGTAATCTTCGCGGTTATAAGCCACACCGCCGCCGGTGCCACCCATGGTGAAGGCGGGGCGAATAATGGCTGGCAGGCCCACATCTTCGAGTTCTTGCAGTGCGAGGCGCACGCCTTCTTCTAGGTCAGCAGAGCCATCATCGTTTTTCGGGGCAGTCACGATGGCAGCGCGGGGGTTTTCAATGCCGAGGCGATCCATGGCTTCGCGGAAGAGTTTGCGGTCTTCGGCCATTTCAATCGCGTCACGGGTTGCGCCGATCATTTCAACGCCAAATTTTTCCAAGACACCCATTTCTTCGAGCGCGAGAGAGGTGTTGAGGCCGGTTTGACCACCCATCGTTGGCAGCAGCGCGTCTGGGCGTTCTTTTTCAATGATCTTTGCGACCATTTCAGGTGTGATTGGTTCGATATAGGTTGCGTCGGCAAGGCCCGGATCGGTCATAATCGTCGCTGGGTTTGAGTTGACGAGGATGATGCGATAGCCTTCTTCGCGAAGGGCCTTACAGGCTTGAGCGCCGGAATAGTCAAATTCGCAGGCTTGCCCAATCACAATTGGCCCCGCGCCGATGATCATAATTGATTTGATGTCGGTTCTTTTTGGCATGATTCCGGCCCCCATATGCGCAAATTGTCGTGGGTTATAGACAGCGCGGTCAAAGGTTCAAGCCCGAAACCGCCGGAAGGACAGATTGTCCTGATTTTATTCGCCCACTGTGGTGTTGCTGGTGCTTTAGCATGAAGTTTGCGGGTCTGCAGTTTTTTCTTTGGGGCGACGCAAAAAGGCCGGGGCTGCGCCCGGCCTTTTCCCGCCACGGTTTGCGCGCCCTTTCGGGCACGCGGCGGTCGCGTCTAGCTGATGTCGAAAGACACACCTTGGGCCAAAGGCAGATCGCGGGAGTAGTTTATCGTATTGGTGGCGCGGCGCATGTAGGCCTTCCAGGCGTCAGAGCCGCTTTCGCGACCGCCGCCGGTTTCTTTTTCGCCGCCAAAGGCCCCACCGATTTCAGCGCCGGATGTGCCGATGTTGACGTTGGCAATGCCGCAGTCAGACCCAGCGGCGGACATGAACTGTTCGGCCTCACGCACATCGAGGGTGAAGATGGTGGATGAGAGGCCCGCGCCGACAGCGTTTTGCAGTTCAATCGCGTCGTCGAGATCGGTGTAGCGCATCACATAGAGGATCGGGGCGAAGGTTTCTTCGCAGACGATGCCGTCGTGGGTTGGCATTTCGACCACGGCGGGACGGCGGTAAAAGGCGTCTGGATAGCCCGCGTCGATTTTTTCGCCACCAACGACAGTGCCGCCTGCTGCTTTGGCTGCGTCAAGGGCGGCGACCATTGCGCGGTCAGAGCGTTCGTCGATCAGCGGGCCAACAAGGGAGTCGGTGTTGAGCGGTGAGCCAATAGAGACAGATTTATATGCGGCCTGAAGACGGGGCACGAAGGTGTCATAGATGCTGTCATGGACAAAGGTGCGACGTTGGGAGGTGCAGCGTTGACCTGCGGTGCCCATCGCGCCAAAAGCAATCGCGGCGAGCGCCATGTCCTGATCAGCAGAGGGGCAGACGATACCGGCGTTGTTGCCGCCAAGTTCAAGGATGGATTTGCCAAAACGCGCAGCGACACGTGGGCCAACTTCGCGGCCCATACGGGTGGAGCCAGTGGCGGAGATGACGGGGACTTTGGGGTGGTCAACGAGAACCTCACCCACATCGCGATCCCCGATCAAGAGAGTGTGGAGGCCAGCAGGTGCGTCGCCAAAGCGGGCGATGGCGCGGTCTAGCACGGCTGCACAGGCAAGAGAGATCAGCGGTGTTTTTTCAGACGGTTTCCAGATCACGGGGTTGCCGCAAACGATGGCGAGAGCTGAGTTCCAGCTCCAGACGGCGGCGGGGAAGTTGAAGGCGGAGATCACGCCAACGGGGCCGACCGGGTGCCACTGTTCCATCATACGGTGACCGGGGCGTTCGGTTGAGATGGTCAAGCCATAAAGTTGGCGCGACAGACCGACAGCGAAATCGCAGATGTCGATCATTTCTTGAATTTCGCCGAGGCCCTCGGACGGGATTTTACCAACTTCGATTGAGATAATGCGACCTAGGTCTTCTTTGGCTGTTCGGAGTTCTTCGCCGAGAAGGCGGAC
Source organism: Cochlodiniinecator piscidefendens (assembly GCF_011326755.1). Classification (GTDB taxonomy): domain Bacteria; phylum Pseudomonadota; class Alphaproteobacteria; order Rhodobacterales; family Rhodobacteraceae; genus Cochlodiniinecator; species Cochlodiniinecator piscidefendens. The sequence continues at coordinate 381,793 of NZ_JAAOIE010000003.1, forward strand.
AAGTTCACCGCGGCGCGGGGCGGGAACGGTGCGCCATGCCTTAAAGGCAGTGGCTGATTTTTCGATTTCGGCCTTGGCCTGATCCGCCGTCATTTCGTTGACTTGGGCGATGGTTTCGCCTGTGACCGGGCTTTTGATCACGGTATCGCCTGCGGTGTAGGCAGAAGGAGCGACGCCGAGGCGGGTTAAGATGTCTTTGATTTCAGCAGCGGCTGTTGGGGCTGACATGGGATATCCTTTGATCTAGGCGCAGAAGGAACGGCGCGTTTGATCCAAGGATAAGCTGAATTTGCCTTCGTGAATATTTACTAATCTTGGGTTATTGGTTCGTATAACTCATTTAGGGCGGCGGGATACTTTGGTTTTGATCCAGCGGGCAAAGGCGTGCGTCATGGGGTTAGAGGCCCCGGCAGGTGTGACGAGATAGTAGGCATTGTTGGTGATCAACGGGGTGTCGGCCAAAGTGACAAGGCTGCCTTGGGTCAGTTCATCCTCAACGAGGTAGTGCGGGACAAGCGCGGAGCCTAGGCCAGCGGTTGCGGCGGCGATGGTCATTGACAGTTGGTCGTAGATTTTGCCGCGCGGCGGATGGGATGTGGTGTGGCCCATGAGGCGAAACCAATCGGCCCAATAGGTGGGACGGTTTTCTTCGTGCAAGAGCGGGGCGGCGGCGATGCTCGCGGGATCAGACAGGCTGTGTTTCTCGCGAAAATCAGGCGCGCAGACGGCATATATTTCTTGCGAGCAGAGTTTGCTCATTTGCGTGTCGGGCCAATCGTCGACGCCGTAGTGAATGGCAAGGTCAAAGCGTTCTTCGTCAAAGTTAAACGGTTTGGTACGGGCTGACAGGCTGATTTCTAGACCGGGATGCAGGGCCTCAAATTCTGACAGGCGGGGGATCAACCAGCGCGAGGCAAAAGAGGCAATAGTTGCGACACGCAGGGATTTTTTCTGATTGCCTGCAGCGACGGCGCGGGTCACGGTTTGTTTCAGGCGTTCTAGATCAACGGCGAGATCGTCGGCAAAGCCGGACCCTGCGTCCGTTAAGGCCACGCGACGACCGTTGCGGCGGAACAGGGAAAAGCCAAGCATGGCCTCTAGATCTTTGACCTGACGGCTGACAGCGCTTTGGGTGAGGTGCAGTTCTTCGGCGGCGAGGGTAAAGCTGCCGTGGCGCGCGGCGGATTCAAAGGCGCGTAAAGCAGCAAAGGATGGAATGGGCGTGTAGGTGGATTTTGACATTTATCATTCCTTTCCCTCATGAATGCAGGCTTATTTAGTGATTTTTACCACTGTAAGCAATTGCTATTCTAAGGGCAAAGAAAGACGGGGAGAAAAGTCTTGGATAGCATTATCGTTTTGGGTTTGGGCAAGGTCGGGACGCTGGCGGCGACATTGTTGCATGAAGCCGGGTTTAAGGTGACTGGCGTTGATCTGAACGTGGAAGGGCGTGATTTTCCCTTTGATACTCAGGCAGTTGACGTGAGTTCACCTTCAGCGCTGGGCGCTGTGTTTGCGACGACGGATGCGGTTTTATCCTGCTTGCCGTATCATTTGAATGTGGGCGTTGCGAGTGAGGCGCATGCAGCGGGCATACATTACTTTGACCTGACTGAGGACGTGCCGACGACTCAGGCGATTATAGAGATGTCAAAAACCGCCAAAGGGCTGATGGCGCCGCAATGTGGGCTTGCACCGGGATTTGTCGGGATTGTTGGGGCGGATTTGATTGCCAAATTTGATGAATGCCGGTCGTGTCGCATGCGTGTTGGCGCGTTGCCGCAGAACCCAACCGGGTTAATGGGCTATGCGTTTAACTGGTCGCCCGAAGGTGTGGTGAACGAATACCTAAACGATTGCGAAGTTATTGAGGGGGGCGAACGCAAGTGGGTTTCCCCGATGGAATGGCATGAAACGCTTTATATCGATGGGGTGAAACTGGAGGCCTTCACGACCTCTGGCGGTCTTGGCACCATGTGCGAAACCTATCAGGATAGTGTGGCGAATATTGATTACAAAACCATGCGGTATCCCGGCCATATGGATCAGATGAATTTCTTTTTCCATGAGCTGTTGATGCGGGACCACCGCGAAGAGGCGGGGCGGATTTTGGTCAATGCAAAGCCACCGGTCGAAGATGACGTGGTGTACGTGCATGTCGCGGCCGAAGGGATGATCAACGGTCGTTTGGCCCGCAAAGAATTTGTGCGTGGCTATCGCCCAATTGAGGTCGCAGGCCAAAGCCGCACCGCGATTGCCTGGACAACGGCGGGGTCTGTTGTTGGAGTGATCGAAATGGTGCGCGATGGCGTGTTGCCATCACACGGTTTCCTAAAGCAGGAAGACATTCCGCTGGAGGCGTTTCTCGCCACTAAAACTGGCGGATTATACGCGGGTTAACTGCGGTAGATTTGCAAGGGGCGGAGCGTCGCCCCTTGCATTATGGCGCGCATTCGCGTTGCAGCCAATCGCGCAACGCGATCAAAGGGGGGTGGCTGGCGGTGTCATTGGGCCAGACTAGATAATAGGCGCCAATCGACGTGACGGGGGTGCCTGTCGCGACGACCAACTGACCATCGGCCAAATCCCGTTCGATCAGATAATCCGGTAGCAAAGCCGCACCAACGCCATGCACGGCGGCGCGGGCCATGGTGGCGAATTGGTCAAACACCATGCCTTCTGAACGTTGATAGGGAATATCATGTTCTGCCATCCAGCGCGTCCATGCCTTGGGACGGGTTTCGAGGTGGAGAAGTGGCAGGTTTAACAGGTCTTTGGGGTGGTTGACCGGGTGCTTTTCCAACAGGGCCGGCGATACCACAGGCACCACGCGTTCATCCATCAGCTTTAGCGCATCTGTTGCGGGCCAGTCGTTGGTGCCGAAATGAATCGCAGCGTGAAAGCGTTCTTGGTCAAAGTCAAAGGGCACCACCCGGGTCGATAGATTTACGGTCACGCCGGGGCTTTGGGTCATGAAATTGGCCAAGCGCGGTGCGAGCCAATGGGTGCCAAAGGCAGGCAGAATCGCCAATTCCAACGTGCCGCCACCGGGATTTGCGCGCAGGTTTAGGGTGGCATTGGCAATTTTAGTGAGGGCGCCGCGCACTTCGCGGGCGTAATCCTGACCGGCGGGGGTGAGGCGCAGGCGTTTCTTTTCACGAGCAAAAAGGGGTGTGCCGACCTGTGTTTCAAGGTGTTGAATTTGACGGCTCACCGCGCTTTGGGTCAACGAAAGTTCATCGGCGGCCTGAGACACAGAACCGGTGCGCGCGACGGCCTCAAACGCGGAGAGCCAATGGATCGACGGGAGGTAACGACGCGGGGCGAGCATAATATTCCATTTCGGTATGAAGTCATGTCTGATTATCGCTTTATATCACAATTCTTTTGCTGCAAATTGAAATCTAGGCTTTCGAAACCTTTCCGAAATGGCATGATATGACTGAAAACGCTACTTTTCGCCGCTCTGATCGCGCAGCATCTTTGCAACTCTCTGAAATTGTACAGATTTCCGAGGCTGCACGGGGGCTAAGGGCGCAGGGGCTTGATGTTCTGACATTTGGCACGGGGGAGCCCGATTTCCCTACACCTGATCATGTGATCGAAGGCGCGATGAACGCAGCAAAGCGTGGTGAAACGACTTATCCACCAACGCAAGGCACACCTGCCATGCGCGCAGCGATTGCCATGGACGCCGTGCGATTTTCCGGGTTTTCGCCCGATCCGGCTGAGATCATCGTTTCAACCGGGGCGAAGCAGGTTCTGTCGAATGCGTTCTTGGCGACGGTGAATCCGGGTGATGAAATCATCATGCCCGCGCCGTATTGGACCAGCTACGCCGATATGATTGATTTCTGCGAAGCGGTTTTGGTGCCTGTTGAATGTTCAGGGAATGCAGATTTTCGCCTAACACCAGAGCAGCTAGAGGATGCAATCACCGATAAAACCCGGTGGTTGATGTTAAACACGCCGGGCAACCCATCGGGCGCAATGTATTCTGAGGCGGACTTGCAGAGTTTGGCTGACGTACTGCGCAAGCATCCGCATGTTAGGATTGTTGCGGATGAAATTTACCAGCACATCACCTATGAACCCTTTGTTTCATTTCGTGCGGCGGCGCCGGATTTGGCCGATCGCACGTTGATCGTGAATGGGGTGTCAAAGTCTTATGCGATGACGGGTTGGCGTTTGGGCTGGGGCATTGGCCCGACGAATTTGATCAAGGCCATGGTCGCGGTGCAGGGGCAATCAACATCAGGCGCGTCGTCGATTTCACAGGCGGCGGCGATCGCGGCGCTTGAGGGCCCGCAGAACCTATTGGCAGAGCGCTGCGATGCGTTTCGTGAACGTCGCGACTATGTGGTTGATGCGTTGAACAATGTGCCGGGCCTAAGCTGTGCCGTGCCGGGTGGGGCATTTTATGTCTACCCAGATTGCAGCGGTTGTATTGGGAAAACCACCCCCAAAGGGGATGTGATCACCAGTGACGCTGATCTTTGCGCTTATATCCTAAACGAAGGATTGGTGGCGCTGGTGCCGGGGCGGGCCTTTGGGCTGCCGGGGCATTTTCGACTGTCTTATGCCTATAGCATGAATGATTTGAAAACGGGCTGCGCGCGGATTGCTGCGGCGCTGGCTGACTTGAAATAAAAGGAAACGACATGGCTTTAGCACCACAAAGCAAACCTGATCTTGAGGCGTTCACTTGGGATGATGCGTTTCGCATTGAAAACCAGCTGACCGAAGACGAACGGATGATCCGCGATTCTGCACGGGCCTATGCGCAGGAAAAACTACAGCCGCGCATTTTGTCAGCCTTTGAAAACGAGGAAACCGATCCGGAAATTTTCCGCGAAATGGGGGAAATGGGCCTGCTTGGGTCAACCATCCCAGAAGAATATGGTGGCATCGGTGCTGGCTATGTTTCCTACGGTTTGGTCGCGCGCGAAGTGGAGCGGGTGGATTCTGGGTATCGATCCATGATGTCTGTGCAGTCGTCATTGGTGATGTATCCGATTTATGCTTATGGATCAGAGGAACAGCGCCAGAAATACCTGCCGAAATTGTCTTCAGGTGAATGGATTGGCTGTTTTGGTTTGACGGAACCTGATGCAGGGTCTGACCCCGCTGGCATGAAAACCGTCGCTAAGAAAACCGACGGCGGCTATGTGTTGAGCGGGTCAAAAATGTGGATTTCAAACGCGCCGATCGCAGATGTTTTTGTGGTCTGGGCCAAGTCTGAAGCCCACGGCGGAAAAATTCGTGGTTTCGTGCTTGAGAAAGGCATGAAGGGTCTAACGGCCCCGAAGATCGGCAATAAGCTCTCACTCCGGGCTTCGATCACGGGTGAAATTGTGATGGACGCGGTCGAAGTGTCTGAGGACGCTTTGTTGCCCAATGTTCAGGGGCTTAAGGGGCCGTTTGGCTGTTTGAACCGTGCACGTTATGGCATCAGCTGGGGTGTTTTGGGGGCCGCTGAATTCTGCTGGCATGCGGCGCTGCAGTATGGATTGGATCGCAAACAGTTCAACAAACCTTTGGCGCAAACGCAGCTGTTCCAGAAAAAGCTGGCGGATATGCAAACCGAAATTACGCTGGGTCTTCAGGGGTCATTGCGTGTTGGGCGTCTTTTGGATGAGGCAAATGCCGCACCTGAGATGATTTCCCTGATGAAGCGCAACAACTGTGGCAAAGCACTGGATATCGCGCGGATGTCACGTGATATGCATGGCGGCAATGGGATCAGCCAAGATTTCCACGTGATCCGGCATATGGTGAACCTTGAAACGGTGAACACCTATGAGGGCACACATGACGTGCATGCGTTGATCTTGGGGCGTGCGCAAACTGGCCTACAGGCATTTTTCTAAAGACATATATTGCATCCATCCGTTTGGGGTGGATGCAGCTTGAAGGGATACGGCATGGATCGCGCGGATATTGTGCATGAGGCGTTTCAAACGCGGGTGAAATCAGGGGCGTTGCCCGGTGGGGCGGGGCCTGCTGGACCGTTGACCAAGGCGGAGGCGGTCGCGATTTTTCGGGCGCAATGCCTGTCGCGGAATCTGGACCGGACATCGCGCAAGATGCAAAAGGCGGGGCAGGGGTTTTACACCATTGGGTCCTCTGGTCACGAAGGTATGGCGGCGGTTGCATCTGCGTTGAACCCGGATGACATGGCGTTTTTGCATTACCGGGATGGGGCGTTTCAAACCCGTCGGTCGGCCCAAGTGCCGGGCACCACGCCGACTTGGGATATGTTGTTATCCTTTGCGTCGAGTTCTGAAGATCCGATTTCCGGCGGCCGTCATAAGGTGTTGGGATCAAAGGCATTGATGATCCCGCCGCAGACTTCAACCATTGCATCGCATTTGCCCAAGGCGGTTGGCGCAGCCTATTCGATTGGGTTGGCAAAACGGGTGCGACCAGAGCATCAAGTTTTAGATGACAATAGCATTGTCATGTGTTCATTTGGTGATGCGTCGTCAAACCATTCTACCGCGCAGGGTGCAATTAATTCGGCCGCTTGGACCTCTTATCAATCGGTGCCGATGCCGCTGTTGTTTGTGTGCGAAGACAACGGGATCGGGATTTCAACCCGCACACCAACGGGATGGGTTGGGGCGAATTATTCGAACCGTCCGGGGCTAAAGTATTTCCACGCCAATGGCTTGGATTTGTACGATACCTACCGCGTAGCACAAGAGGCCGCGGAATATGTGCGTACCCGGCGCAAACCGGCGTTTTTGCATCTGACGCTTGTGCGCCTTTATGGGCATGCGGGATCAGATATGCAGCAATCCTATTTGTCCAAAGATGTCTTTGAAGGATGGGAAGACGAAGATCCATTGCTGCATTCCGCACGTCTGTTGCAGGAGGCGGGCGCATTAAAAGCGGATGAAATCCTAGAAATTTATGACGAGGCGGACGCGCAATGCACCCGTGTTGCCGATCAGGCCGTAACAAAGCCCCGGTTGAAAACGGCGGGCGATGTGATGGCCAGCCTTATCCCGCCGAAACGCGATTGTAAGCCAACAAATGGCCCATCAGATGAGGCGCGCGCCGATGTGTTTGGCTCTGACATGCGGGCGATGGCCGAGCCGCAGCACATGTCGCGCCTTATCAATTGGGCGATGACGGATCTGATGTTGGAGCACGGTGAAATTGCAGTGATGGGCGAAGACGTCGGGAAAAAAGGCGGCGTTTATGGCGTCACTCAGAAACTATGTGATCGGTTCGGGCCGGATCGGGTGATCAACACATTGCTTGATGAACAATCTATTCTGGGCCTTGCGATTGGTATGGCGCAGAACGGGTTTACCCCGATGCCCGAAATTCAGTTTTTGGCCTATCTGCATAACGCCGAGGATCAATTGCGCGGCGAAGCGGCGACGCAATCATTTTTCTCCAACGGGCAGTTTACCAACCCGATGGTTTTGCGGATTGCTGGGCTTGGCTATCAAAAGGGTTTTGGCGGGCATTTCCACAATGACAATTCACTGGCGGTTCTGCGGGACATTCCGGGTGTGATTATTGCCTGTCCAAGTGCCGGGGATGATGCGGCGAAAATGCTACGCGAATGTGTGCGATTGGCGCGCGAAGAACAACGGGTTGTGGTGTTTGTGGAACCCATTGCGCTGTATCCGATGCGGGATTTGCATGATGTGAAAGACGGCGGTTGGATGCGTCACTATCCAAAACCGGATGAACGTATTGCATTGGGTGAGGTTGGCGTGACGGGTGACGGCCCACTGGCGATTGTGACCTACGGGAACGGCCACTACCTAAGCCAACAAGCGTCTAAGGTATTGGCAGAAAAGGGTATTCAAACCCGCGTTATTGATATGCGTTGGCTTGCGCCGATGCCTGTTGATGGCATCCTGGCCGCACTTAAGGGGGCTGAAAAGGTTTTGGTCGTGGATGAATGCCGCACCACTGGCAGCCAGTCCGAGGCATTGATGGCGATGCTGCACGAACAAGCAGATTTGCCAAAAGCGCGCATCGCTGCCGAGGATAGTTTTATCGCGACCGGGCCAGCCTATGCGGCAACGATGCCCTCAGCCGACAGCATTGCAACCGCTGCTGAAACCCTTTGGGGGACCAAATGAAACAAACAGCCGTTGTCGTAGCACCCGGCCGGGGCACTTATAACAAAACTGAGTTGGGCTATCTGCGTCGTCACCATAGTGACAAGGCCGCGTTGATTGCCGAATTTGACGCGTATCGCACAGCAAAGGGCCAAGAAACGGTTTCCGATTTGGACGGGGCTGCACGGTTTCAGGGCGCAAAACACACGCGTGGCGATCATGCGTCGCCTTTGATCTATAGCTGCGCCTATGCGGATTTTCTGTCTATTGACCGGGATCGTTTTGATATTGTCGGCGTGACCGGGAATTCGATGGGCTGGTATATCGCGCTTGCCTGTGCGGGGGCACTTAGCCCTCTGGCCGGGCTGGATGTGGTGAATACTATGGGCACCTTGATGCAAGAAAGCCTGATTGGTGGGCAGTTGATTTACCCTGTGGTCGATGAAAACTGGCAAGCCATCCCCAGCCGCCGTGATGAGGTGTTTGCGAAAGTTTCTGAGATCAACGGACGGTCAAACGCGACGCTTGGCTTGTCGATTGAATTGGGCGGTATGTTGGTTTTGGCAGGGGATGAGGCCGGGCTGGCCGCGTTCGAGCGCGAAATGCCCCGTGTGCAAGAGCGTTTCCCAATGCGTTTACCAAACCACGCGGCGTTTCACACACATCTGCAAAGCCCGGTGGCGGCGCAAGGGCGGGAACGCCTGTCTGCAGATTTGTTTGCACAACCTTCCATTCCTCTGATTGATGGACGCGGCGCGCTTTGGGCACCTAAGGCCTCTGATCTATCGGCGCTGTGGTCTTATACCTTGGGACATCAAGTGGTGGAGCCTTACGATTTCACGGCCGCTATTCGCACGGCAACGCGCGAATTAATGCCAGATGTGTTTATCGTATTGGGGCCCGGCACGACGCTGGGCGGGGCTGTGGCGCAATCCATGATCGCCGCTGACTGGCGCGGTATGGACGGCAAAGCAGCGTTTCAGGCGCAGCAGTCTACCACCCCACGTCTGATTTCGATGGGGATGGAAAACCAACGCAGTCAGGCAACCGGCATTGCATGACGCGCATGACAGATAATCTGTCGAATTTTCCGCAGGTATTTGGTTTCAATTCACGTTAAACATCGTCCCTGTTAGCAATGCAGGGACGATTCCGCGTGTCAGAGCCGCAAATTTATTTTGATCAAGGACCAATGGGTGCGGGAACAGTGTTTCGCAACCCAAAGCGTTTGATTGTTGCGCATACACCTGAGGAGGTGCCGGGTGCGCTTGTTGAACTTGCGCGGGCGCAGGCAGATGGGCTCTGGATCGCGGGATATGGCAGCTATGAGCTTGGTTATGTGATGATGCCGGGATTGGCGGATTTAATGCCGACTGAACGCGACACGCCATTGATGGCATTTGGGGTGTTTGATGCACCGCTACAAGGAAAATTGGACGCGGGAGAGGCCACACTTGGCCCATTGCGCCCGACTTGGGATTTGGCGCGGTACAGGCGGGCATTTGAAACGCTGAAGGCCTATATTGGAGCCGGTGACACCTATCAGATCAACCTGACCTTTCCGATTGAAACCGAATACACGGGCGACGCGCAGGCGCTTTATCAGCAATTGGTTGCACGCCAATCTGTATCGCATGGGGCATTTGTAGACCTTGGCGTTGGGCCGACGATTTTGTCGCGTTCGCCTGAGCTGTTTTTCCGCACAAATGCGCAAGGTCAGATCGAAACGTTACCAATGAAGGGCACAGTGGCGCGCGGGCTTACAGATGCCGAGGACGAGGCGCGCAAAGATTGGCTGCACAACGACACGAAAAACCGGGCCGAAAACCTGATGATTGTGGATTTGCTGCGCAACGATATTTCGCAGGTGTCTGAGATTGGATCTGTGAAAGTGCCTGAGCTGTATTCGATCCAAAGCTTTGCCACGGTGCACCAAATGGTCAGCAAGGTGACGGCGCAGTTGTTGCCAGAAACCAGCCTGACCGACATTTTCCGCGCCTTGTTTCCTTGTGGCTCCATCACGGGTGCGCCAAAACACCGGGCGATGCAGATCATTGATGAATTAGAGGATGCCCCGCGCGGCATTTATTGTGGCGGAATTGGCTGGATGGCGCCGGATGGTGCGTCGTCCTTTAATGTTGCCATCCGCACGCTGAGCCTGTTTGACGGTGGACGTGTGCGTCTGAACGTCGGTGGTGGCGTTGTGTGGGACAGCACCGCCCCGTCTGAGTATGAGGAAGCCCTATGGAAAGCGCGCTACGCGGATCTATCCCCACAGGGGTAAAGATCATCGAAACCTTTCGATTTGATCGTGCAGGCGGCTTTGGCCGATTGCCGCTCCATTTTGGGCGGATGGCGGAAACGGCGCGGGTCTTGGGATATCCGTTTCACGAAGATCATGCGCGGGCCGCACTGGCGGGGGTGGTGACGCAACCTTTGGCATGCCCGATTGGCGGGGCGTCAGCGCCCGCTTTGCGGTGCCGATTGACACTGGATGCGCACGGGAAATTTGATCTGACGGTTGCCGAGGCCGGGGAAAAACCGCAGCTTTGGAAAATTGCTGTATCTGAGCAGAGGCTTTGCGCAGCCAATGCATGGCTGCGCCATAAAACCACACAACGCGACACCTATGATCAGGCGCGTGCGGCGTTGCCTAGCGGCATTGATGAATGGATTTTCTGTAATGAACGCGGCGAGGTGTGCGAAGGCACCATCACGTCAATTTTCCTCAAAACGGGGGGGCAGATGTTAACGCCGCCTCTGTCATCCGGACTGTTACCGGGGGTGTTGCGGCGCGCGTTGATTGGCGCCGGGCAATGTCGTGAACAGCTGTTGTTCGTGGCCGATTTACGGGCGGCTGACGAAATTTACGTCGGGAATTCGCTCAGGGGGCTGATCCGGGCCGAACTTGTGGGCTTGGCGACTTGACAATCGCCCTGTGGTCCTATGTATCGGGCCAGACCGTTTTTTATGCCCAAGGGGAAAATCTATGCACGCATTTCGCAGCCAAACCTGTGCGGAACTGACCAAAGCCAATGTGGGCGATACTGTTCGTTTGTCTGGCTGGGTGCATCGGGTTCGTGACCACGGTGGCATTCTGTTTATCGACCTGCGTGACCATTATGGCATCACCCAAGTTTTGTGTGACCCGGACAGCCCTGCATTTGCTGATGTGGAAAAGGTGCGTTCAGAATGGTGTATCCGCATTGATGGCACTGTTAAGGCGCGCGATGAATCGCTGATCAACCCGAAATTGCCAACCGGCGAAATCGAAGTGTTTGTGCGCGACATCGAAGTCTTGGGTGCCTCTGATGAGCTGCCTTTGATGGTGTTTGGTGATCAGGAATACCCTGAAGAAACCCGCCTGAAATATCGCTACCTCGATCTGCGCCGCGAAAAACTACAGAACAACATGATCCTGCGCTCAAACGTTGTGGCATCTATGCGCCGCCGGATGTGGGATAAAGGGTTCAACGAATTCCAAACGCCGATTATCACCGCGTCTTCGCCCGAAGGGGCGCGCGATTTCTTGGTGCCGTCCCGTCAGCACCCAGGTAAATTCTATGCGTTGCCACAGGCACCACAACAATTCAAACAGCTGATCATGGTGTCTGGATACGATAAGTATTTCCAAATCGCGCCGTGTTTCCGTGACGAAGATCCGCGCGCTGACCGCTCTCCAACTGACTTCTATCAGCTCGACCTTGAGATGAGCTTTGTTGAACAACAGGACGTGTTTGACACCATTCAACCGGTTGTTGGCGGCATCTTTGAGGAATTTGGTGGTGGTCGTAAGGTGGACCAAGACTGGCCGCTGATTTCCTACCGTGACGCAGCACTTTGGTATGGGACCGATAAACCTGACCTTAGAAACCCGATCAAAATGCAAGTTGTGTCTGATCATTTCCGCGGTTCTGGTTTTGCAATCTTTGCGAACCTTCTGGAAAATGAAGGCACTGAAATTCGCGCCATTCCGGCCCCCAAAGGTGGATCGCGCAAATTCTGTGACCGGATGAACAAATTTGCCCAAGGCGAAGGCCTGCCGGGCATGGGCTATATTTTCTGGCGTGATCAAGGCGAAGGTCTTGAGGCGGCGGGTCCTTTGGCGAAAAACATTGGTCCAGAGCGCACAGAAGCAATCCGTCAGCAGCTTGGCCTTGGGCTGGGTGATGCGGCGTTCTTCTTGGGCGGAAAACCCAGCGCGTTTGAATCTGTCGCTGGTCGTGCACGTACGGTTATCGGTGATGAATTGGGTCTGACGGACCAAGATCGCTTTGCTTTTGCTTGGATCGTTGATTTCCCAATGTACGAAGCAGACGAAGAAACCGGCAAGATCGACTTTAGCCACAACCCATTCTCTATGCCGCAGGGCGGAATGGATGCGTTAAACGGTGATCCGCTGGATGTTCTGGGTTACCAATATGACCTTGCCTGTAACGGGTATGAGCTGATCTCAGGCGCTATTCGGAACCACAAACCAGAAATCATGTTCAAAGCGTTTGAATTGGCTGGTTACGGCAATGACGAAGTTGAAAAGCGCTTTGGCGGCATGGTCAACGCGTTTAAATATGGCGCACCGCCCCACGGTGGTTGTGCTGCTGGGATCGACCGGATTGTGATGTTGTTGGCGAATGAAGCAAACATTCGCGAAGTGATCATGTTCCCGATGAACCAACGCGCCGAAGACCTGATGATGGCCGCGCCAAGCGATCCGATGAACGAACAGCTCCGCGAATTGGGGTTGCGGGTTATCCCACAGGAATAATTCGATATCCTATTGAGAATTGAAAGAGGCGCTTTTGCGCCTCTTTTTCGTTTGGGCGCTGTAAATGTTGGTGAACTAGAATACATTGGTGCCACAACATTGATGAGCAGGTTTCGTAATGCCGTTTGACCCTAATATTGCTGCAATACGTTTTGGAACGGGCTTGAGTCCGAATGTGTCGCCGATTTCCGGAATGTCTGCGATACTGGATGAGTTGTCTGATGGGGATGCGCCAGCGGCTCAGTTTCCCATACGGGACTTTGCACAATGGGGGCGTCAATTCAGACTTCATCGCGAAGCGCGCAGCCTTGAACGCGCCAATCGTGGTACAGAAACAGGCCAAGCTGCACGCCAAGAAATCCGCGCGATTAGACGTGAAACACGTGAATGGCAGGCCGAAGCTTTGCGGCATAGCTTGCTGCGGGCGATACAGGCTCCGGTTGGGTTTCGGGAACGTTTGGAATGGTTTTGGGCAGATCATTTTACTGTGCGTGGACAAGGGCCGGTGTTGCGTGAGGCTGTTTCGTCCTTTGTCGCGGATGCGATCCGGCCAAATATAAGTGGATCATTCGCCGATATGCTAAAGGCGGCTGTGACACATCCCATGATGTTAAGGTATTTGAACCAGACATCTTCAGTCGGGCCGAATTCAAACGCGGTGCGTCCCGGTCGCGGGCTGAATGAGAACCTTGCGCGAGAGGTGCTTGAATTACACACATTGGGCGTTGATGCCCCCTATCGACAGGGTGATGTTACCGAGTTTGCTCTGCTTTTGACGGGGCTGGGGACGGGGGTTGAGCAAAGCTTTCGGTTTCATCCCAGTTTTGCTGAGCCTGGGGCAGAGGTGGTGCTCGGATCAGCCTACGGCGGCGAAACAGCGGATGTGAATGATATTTATGCTGTGCTTGATGATTTGTCCATTTACCCTGCAACGGCGCGCCATATAGCCCGAAAACTGGCTGTGCATTTTGTGTCGGACTCCCCGTCTGAGGCATTGGTTAGCTACATTGCTGATCGGTTTTTTGTCACGAATGGGGACTTGCCAGATGTCTACGAGGCCCTGCTTTCGCACCCTGATGCATGGAATCCGGAAGCGCAGAAAGTCAAACGCCCATTGGAGTTTGTGGCATCTGCTCTGCGGGCTTTGCACCCAGATACGTCCCGTTTGTTGCGTGCGGACGCGGCCAAAACACGCCAGTATATTTGGGCGCCGATGCAATTGATGGGGCAGGCTTGGGAATATCCAAATGGCCCTGATGGCTGGCCAGAGTCCGTCTCTGCATGGACAACGCCGCAGGGAATTGCAGCACGTATTCAATGGGCGATCACGATCCCGCGCGTGCTGAAACCTGATTTACCTGATCCTCGTGCATTTGCAGAAACAGCACTTGGTAGTCAAATGAACAGCGCTGTGCGATTTGCCGCAGAAGGTGCCCAAACAAAATGGGAAGGGGTTGGGCTTATCCTTGCTTCGCCATCCTTCCAGCGGAGATAGAAACATGGTCGTCTCACGTCGAAAATTTCTAACACGTGCCGCTGGATATGGCTGTTCTTTAGCCGCCAGCCCTTTGATTACCCCAATTACATTTGCCAGCGCGCCTGGGGATGTGCGCTTGGTGGTTATTATTTTGCGTGGGGGCATGGATGGGCTGGATATGGTGCGCCCGTATGGCGATCCCAACCTGCGCGCACTGCGCCCGACCTTGGCTGCATCTGCATCCGTTGATCTAGATGGTTTTTTTGGTTTGCACGAGGCGGCTTCGCCTTTGATGCCCCTGTGGCAATCTGGTGAGTTGGGGTTTGCCCATGCCGTTTCTACACCCTACCGCGATAAGCGCAGTCATTTCGACGGCCAAGATTTATTGGAAGCCGGAACTGGAAGTTCGCTTGGCCAAGGGGGGTGGTTGAACCGGCTGTTGCAACGCATGCCGGGGGCGCGGGCGCAAACTGGGTTCTCGATCGGGGCCGAGGCTATGTTGGTGATGTCAGGTAATGCGCCTGTATCTAACTGGTCCCCAGAAACAGAGTTGCGCCTGTCGGAGCCGTCGCGTCGGTTGTTGGAAGTGGTTTATCACGATGACCCCGTATTTCGCGACGCGCTAGACGAGGCAATGGATCTGACGCAAATCATGAATAGAGACGCGGTTGCGGACAGCTACGCTGAAGCCTTGAACACAATGGAAAGCATGGTGGAAGGTAGCCGTGGCGGGGATGGGCATTTGCGCCTCGCCCAATTTGCAGCTGAACGGTTACGGGCCGAAACCAGGATTGCAGCATTTTCGCTGAGCGGCTGGGACACCCACCAAAATCAGGCACGTGGTATGCGTCGAAATACGACGCAGTTAACTGACGTGATACTTACATTGCGTGAAGGTTTGGGCGCGGATTGGTCTAAAACTGCGGTGTTAGCAATGACCGAGTTTGGTCGTACAGCGCGGGAAAATGGCACAAGGGGCACCGATCACGGAACGGGTGGCCTGATGTTTATGGCGGGTGGGGCCGTTCGTGGCGGCCAAGTGTATGGCGGTTGGCCCGGGCTTGATGAGGGCGCGCTTTATCAAGGGCGCGATCTCATGCCGACCACAGATATTCGGGCCTACGCGGGGCAGGTCATAAGCGGGTTGTTCGGTTTAGAACGCAGTCAAATCGAAAGCTCAATCTTTCCGGGCGTCGATTTAACAACGGCGCCGGGTGTGATAGCTTAGATCGCGCCCAAAAGCGCGGTGATTGCAATCATCGCTGTAAAAGACGCAGACAGCATGACAATCCAATTTAACGCAACAGCGCCGTTTTCGTCTTTGTAAAATGCGCGAAGTTTGTTCTGTGTCATTGGTTGTCCCCGAGTTGCAAGAGCGCCAAATCTGTGGCGTTTAGAATTTGTTAAGAATGTTTGCAGGGCAAATTTGCGGAAATTACGGTTGAATTTGATCTGAATTGTGGCTGGACGGTTGTTTTTACTTGAAACGATGCAGCAACCCTTGCCACTGTGACAAAAGACGGCGGATGAAGGGTGCGGATTGCATGAAAAACAACATTTTAGCAGAACGACCAAAGCTAAATTGGAAAACTCCGGCGCGTCCAGACTTTGATCATCTTCTGGGTCAATATGTGCGGCTTGAACGGCTTTCACCCGATCGCCACGCTGCGGATTTACATCGCGCCAATTCAGCGGATCATGGCATTTGGGACTACCTTCCTTATGGCCCATTTGCGTCAGCCGCAGCCTATCACCGCTGGGCACGAGAAATGGCCGAGGGCCAAGATCCGGTATTTTTTGCGATAAAATCTCTGCAAACAGGCCATTTTTGCGGTGTTACGAGCTATCTGCGCATCGCACCGGAGGCCGGGTCGATTGAAGTTGGGCACATCAATTTTTCGCCTGAACTGCAGCGCACACCAGCCGCGACCGAGGCGATGTATCTGATGATGAAATGGGCATTCGAGGCCGGGTATCGCCGGTATGAATGGAAATGTGATGCCGCAAACATTGGGTCGCGCCGCGCCGCACAGCGCTATGGCTTTAGCTATGAAGGTGTGTTTCGCCAGCATTTGGTTGTCAACGACCGCAACCGCGATACAGCTTGGTTTAGTATTCTTGATGGGGAATGGCAGGCCCTGTCTGAGGCATTCAAAACATGGCTTTTGCCACAAAATTTCGACGCACAAGGCCATCAAATAGAGCGGTTAGGCGATATGACAGCGCTTGTGCGTTCTGGTTCAGATCCGGTTCTTGCGCGTTAGATTTGTGCGCAGGCCTGCAATCGGTCCTGTACCAAATCGGCAAGGTGGGACACATTAGACGGAGACGTCTTTTTCAATTCCATTAAATCCGTCGCGGCCTTTTGCATGGGTTCATCATGCGCAGATTTGGCAACGCCGCTTAGAAACTGTGCAATATAGGCCAAGGTGTCGTCGTCTGTGCCCATCGAAAGGATGCTCGCGATATGGGCGAGATCATCGCGATATGCGATCGGATCTGGTTTCACGACCCCAGTTGGTAATGCACGTATTGGCACATTTGGGTCATTTGTTGGCAGGTTTTCCAAAACCATTTCTTGAAAAATAGCCAAGCTTTCGATCGGTTTGGACAGGAAGCCATCTGCGCCAGCATCACGGGCGAGATCAGCCATATAATCATCCCCACTGGTGGCTAGGATGACCGGAACACGCGGTGTCGCCAGATGAAGTTCACGGATCAAATCCGCACCAGATCCATCAGGAAGGCCAAGGTCAATCAAAACAACGGTGGGGCGATAGACCTGAAGATGCTTGCGGGCTGACGCCAGGCAATCTGCACGTCGAATACGCGCACCACTTCGCAAACACAAAAGCCGTACAGCTTCACAGGCAAAACGGCTGTCTTCAACAACCAGAACCGTTACGCCGAGCAAAGGGCGTTCGTTGGTCGGGCTGCGTGGAGTCATGAGAGAGACGAGATCGTCCATTTCCTTTCCTTTCGGTAGCTGATTCTGATTAGACGCGTTCAAGGCTAATGGAGCGTTAACAAAGCTGATGCGTCCAACCGTCGCTTGCGTAACGAATGGCAAATAGTCATAACGGCCACACCAATTTGGAAAGGAATGATGATGATCGGTCGTTTGAATCATGTTGCAATCGCTGTCCCTGATCTTGAGGCAGCGCGCGCGCAATATAGTGCGACTTTGGGGGCAAATGTTGGCGCTCCGCAGGATGAACCCGATCATGGCGTGACCGTGGTGTTTATTGAACTGCCAAATACCAAGATCGAGTTGCTATATCCGCTTGGCGAAAATTCCCCGATTAATGGGTTTCTTGAAAAGAACCCTTCAGGTGGCATTCATCACGTTTGTTATGAGGTTGACGATATCTTAGCCGCACGTGATCACTTGAAATCCGAAGGCGCCCGCGTGCTAGGCACGGGAGAGCCGAAGATTGGTGCGCACGGTAAACCTGTCCTTTTCTTACATCCGAAAGATTTCAACGGATGCCTGATTGAGTTGGAACAAGTCTAATGACCATCACTGCAGCCATTGTTCTTTTTGCTGTTATTTGGTTCATGACATTTTTGATCGTGCTCCCTATTCGTTTGAAAACGCAAGGGGATATGGGAGAAATCGTTCCTGGCACCCATGCAGGTGCGCCTCATGACCCGCAGTTGAAAAAGCGGGCCAAGATAACAACTTTGATTGCTTTCGTTCTATGGGCCGGTATTTCGTACGTGATCCTTTATGGTGGGATTTCCGTGCGCGACCTCGATTACTGGGGACTTAGCTATGATCGCGAGATATACGGTGAAACAAGTGAGTAAAGGTTGCCACACCAAAGACTGGTACAAATAAGTTCACGATTGGGATCGAAAGGGGCATTGCCATCAATGCCCCTGCGAGCCAAATTTGCAAACCATTCTGTCGCCAAAGTTGACGTGCAGCAGTACGCCCAATGCGCCGCATTGCGACCATTTGAAAATATTCACGCCCCAAAAGAAAACCGTTAAGCGACCAAAAAATCACCGGCGCGAAGATGTTGAAAATTGCGTAGAGTATAAGCGCAAAAAGGTTCGCAACGACCATAAGGCCAAGAAAGTTCAGACTGTCTTGTAATGCTTCGCGAAATGGGATGCGTGGAGGTTGAGGAAGGTGGGAGTAATGGCGCTTTTCGACGGCCACCGCGACATCGTCTAAGAACAGCCCGGTAAAGGCTGAGGCGACGGGCACCATAAGAAACATCGACATCACCACCATGATGAGGATTGATCCCCATGAGAGCAGGTCATGAAGCCAAGTGACCTCACCCACCCAAGGTAGGGTTAAAGTCCCAGGTAAAAACCAGCCAATCATGCCCACAAAAAACGCATAGATACCAAACAAAAGCGCTATGGCTAGGCCAAGCCCTATGAACACCACGCGGCGGAACTTAGGGTCTGACCATTGGCCAAGTGCCTTTGCAAAATCCGTAAAGATCATACATCAACCCATGTGGTTATGGCGTCAAGGTCGGGGCGGGGGCGCTCGGGTGGTGTGCTGGTTTCTGTACCGATGTGAATATAACCTGTGATGTATTCATGTTCTGCAAGTTCTAACCCTTCGGTTAAAAAATCGCGATCAAAAGCCATCCAATTTGATAGCCAATTGGCACCCCAACCAGAGGCAAGTGCTGCGTTTAGCAGCGATAGGCAGACGGCACCGGCAGAGAGTTCTTGTTCAATCCGAGGAACTTTTTCTGATGCTTTGGGCGATGCAACGACAGCAATAGCGAGATTGGCAGAGGCGAACTGGTTATAGGATTTTTCGATTTTCGCCTCGTCGAAGTTTAACTCAGCCCCGCGTTTTGCGGTCAACTTAGCCAGACGCTGCATTGCGTTCTTTTCCAGAACGATAAACCGCCATGGCTCTAGTTTGCCATGGTCGGGCGTACGAGCCCCCGCAGTGAGGATCGGTAAAAGATCGGCGCGATCCGGAGTTGGGCCAGATAAGGTTTTTGCCGGACGGGATCTGCGTGTCAGAAGGAATTCCATAGCAGCGGGATTGGGTGTGGGCATTCGGGGCTCCGATAAATCTCTGATGTTGATGTGGGACGTAGCGCGCGAAACTCAAGCAGGGGTGTTGAAAAAATCCTGCATTTCGTCAATCAGCTGGCTATAGAAAGAGGTAAGGCGTGCGTTGGGTTGGCGCAAGGCAAAGGTTTGGGCAAATGGGTCATCAACCGTGATCTTAGTGCCTGACAGCACTTCGATCACAGCATGGCCGCAAAAGGGCACATAAACTTCTGAATATCCTCCCTCGTGCACCATGGCGAGTTTGCCACGACATAAGGTCGCTGCGGCTTCAGATATCATCTGTGTCATCTGGCGAAACGTATCTGCGGTTGCGAGCATACGTCCCAGCGGATCTATGGCCGCCGCGTCATATCCACAGGCAACCACAATCATATCAGGGCGGAAGGCCGCGATCTGCGGTAATACAATGCGCTGCATCGCCTCCAGATAGGTGTCGTGACCAGCGCCGGGGGGAAGAGGGATGTTTATGTTCCCTCCGCGCCCAGGGCCTGCACCCCGGTCCGTTACATCCCCAGTATCAAGCGGGTAGTTATGCTCTTGATGAATTGAAATAGTTAGAACGTCGGCGCGTTCATAAAACACCGCTTCGGTTCCATTGCCGTGATGAACATCCCAATCCAACACAACGATGCGTTTGGTGTAGCCTTGCGCAATAGCGGCCTCGACGCCGATGGCGATATTAGACAGCAGGCAAAATCCATTCGGAAAATCTGGTGTGCAATGATGCCCGGGAGGGCGCGTTAAGGCATAAGAGTTTTGCAAGTCACCCCGGGCTACAGCGCATATTGCTTCCTTTGCTAGTCCTGCAGATTGTGCTGCGATTTCATATCCTCCGGGCCCAAAAGGTGTGCGCAGACCCAATTCACCTCCGCCGTTGTCTGACGCTGATTTAAAGGCATCGATGTAGTCGTTGGGATGCACGCGCAGTAAATCTGCGCGCGTTGCCGTTGGGGCCGTACCAGTGGTCAGTTCGGCGTAAAGGCCTGACACCTCCAGCAAATTTTTCAGACGCCTTTTTGCTTCGGGCATCTCGGGCAATCCACCGTAGGCGAGCGGTTGAACAAAGCCCCCAACAGGTACGGTTGTCGCGTAATTCCCGCCGCCGTGCCAAAAACAGCTTTCGTCGCTGAAAAACCCTGTAGCCATGTCTACCCCTTTCGCTTTACTTAGAAAGACTAAGCAAGCTACGCGGCTTGATCCAGAGGAGAAACATGGCTGATCCCGATCTTTCCTATCTTGCGCGCAAGGGCAATGAAATTTCGCTGCGTGTTACGCCAAAGGCCTCCCGTAACGCCGTCATTGTGACGGATGAAGGTTTACGGGTGTACGTGACCACGGTGCCCGAAGATGGCAAGGCCAACAAAGCCGTAATTAAGCTCTTGGCCAAAGCGATGGGTGTCGCCAAATCTAATCTGCATCTTGTACGTGGGGCCACTTCGCGCGACAAAGTGTTTCGGGTGGAGGATATCGCGTGACAAAATTGACGGCAGAATGGGTGCGTTTCAAAAATACCTGTGTTTGGTCGTGGGACGGCTGGTGCGCAAGTTGGAAAAGTGAAAAAACACTACGCCAATGGACTTTGGTCAATCTTTTGTCTGCAGGTCTTACTTTTGCGGTTGATATGTCTTCGGTCGAGCGCATTTTGATTGTTGGATTCGGGATGTTGGTTCTCGTCGCCGAGCTGTTGAATACCGCTGTGGAGAATACGGTGGATCGCATATCGCTTGATCCACATCCCATGTCAAAAAAGGCCAAAGATGCCGGAAGCGCCGCAGTTGCTGCGACCGTTGTAACTGCTGGAGTGATCTGGTTGTTGGTCCTGTTTGGGTAGGCAGATCAGGCTATCGCTAGGTTTGCGACTTGGCGTCGTCACGGATAAGTTTATAAACACCTTCGGGAAGATCAAGCGCTGCGGACAGGTCCGCGAGCTGGGTCATGGACAGGGTGATACGCATTGTGTTGTCGGTACGCGCGTCAAACTGCTCTATTGTTATGCAATCGTCGAAGGCATTGATAATAATATCTTCGAGAAGGTTGGGCCCGTCTTCGTCAACAAGTGTGACAACCGTCGCGTCGAAATCGTGTTCTATTGTAAACATAGATTTAGCCTACCCCATAAGTTGTGAATTGCAATCCTTGATTATTTCGGGTTCTTCTTAACTCAGAGAAATGAGGTACTTATGAACTCTAAGATTGCAGGTATTATTGGTTTAATGAGTCTGGCTCTGGCTGGCTGTGTCACGCCAGAAACGACACCAAGCCCAAAAGGGAATGTTCCCACAGTTGATGCAAAATCTGTACCTTTGCCTTCTGGCCGTGCCGCCCGCAATTTTTTTGCAGTAGTTCAGAGAATTGAACCTGTGGCTGAGCGCGAATGTGAGTTACGCACTGAACGGCAGGATTGTGACTTTATCATTCTTGTTGATGATCGCGTGGGGCAACCTCCCAACGCGTTCTTTACGTTGGACGAACGTGGCCGTCCCCTCATTGCATTTACAGTCGCATTGCTGGAGGACGCACGCAACGAGGATGAATTGGCCATCGTTATGGGGCACGAGGCCGCCCACCATATTCTGGGTCACATCATACTGACCCTTCAAAATCAACGGGCGGGGGCTATGGCCGGGGCTATTGCCGCGTCTGTGCTAGGGCGTGATGTCCGCGAAGGCGCCAATTTAGGCGCAGTGATCGGCGCGCGACGGTACTCTCAAGATTTCGAACTACAAGCTGATGGGCTAGGGACCATTATAGCAGCGCAAGCAGGATATGATCCGCTGGTGGGGTTGGCGTATTTTGATCGGATTGTAGATCCAGGAAATCAGGCTTTGGGCAGTCACCCGGCAAATGCACGTAGGATTGCAGTTGTGCGTGAAACCTTGGCGGGATTATAAACCGCACATGCAACAATTTGAAAACATTGTAACAGACCGGGGTTCTAAATATTCGGTTTCTGGCGGGGTAGTGCGTACCAAAGGCGAAGCCCAAGCCTTTATCAAACAACTGTGTCGGCAGAAGAAATATGCCAAAGCGACCCATAACACATGGGCTGTGTTGCTCGATGATGCACCGCTAAAGAATGATGATGGGGAAAGTGGCGCTGGCATGGTGATCTTGCGCATGTTGGAACGTGAAGAACTGCGCAACCATATTGTTGTTGTAACACGTTGGTATGGCGGGGTGAAATTGGGTGGTGATCGGTTTAGGCGAGTTCAGGACGGAGTTCGTTATTATTTTGAGCACGGCGGGCCATTCTAGCCTTCTGTCTTTTGGACAGGCCCGATATTAACCCTCTTTGTTTTCTGTTTTGCAAAACATGTCATACATTAAATCAATAGTTCTCTGGACGCGTTGATCTGCTATTGAATAATAGACTGCTTTGCCTTCACGACGCGCATGGACCATGCCATCTGCACGCAACCGGGACAGTTGTTGGCTGACAGCTGCTTGGCGAGCACAAAGCAGAGTTTCCAGTTCTGTGACTGATTTTTCCCCGGTGCAAAGGTTGCAGAGAATTTTCAATCGCCCTTCGTGCGATAGCGCTTTGAGAAAGTTTGCGGCTTCTGTCGCACAGAGATCAATTTCTTGCGCAATACCGTCGGTTCGCATGGTGTTTCCTTCACATCTCCAGAAGGGTGTGCAGCTAACACAGGCTTTGTTTTGCTTCCAGCCCTCGACGGCGGCGGCACTTTTTCCGAATAGGTTGCCGTAGAGGCAATTCGGTGAGCGTATGCGCCAAGTTCGACTGTAGGACAGTAAACCCGGGGGAATTTCACTAAATGCGATGCCAGCATCGGGGTGTTGATTTCGCCACTGTTCATGTGATCGAAGATTTTAAAGATGTGTGTAACACTCTTCATCTAGACCTGATAATTCGACCCGGGGAGCGTTAACAGTGTTCAATATCTGTTGAGTAACATAGCTTAGTCAAACTGGCCTTACATATGGGTGCAAGTAGTTTGGAAGATATAAGCATCTGTCCCCGTTGTGTATTTTCTTTGTTCTTAAGATTTGGTCGGAACAGTTTAAGACGTGATGGACGATTTTTGAGGCTAGAGAACCCAAAGTAGATACAATAATTGCGAATATCGAGAGTGAATTTTTTACGCGGTTGAGTGCGATCGCTTGGCTGTTTTTAAGGGCTGAAATGATTTTTGGTTTTGGGGACGAGAACAGTGAAATTACATTGATAACGGTGCCACTGACTTTATCAAATCTATCCTCGAGGTTTAAACGGCAGGCTTATCTGTAGCCCAAATCGCTTTGCAAAATTCCGCCGATCGGGCGATATTGGGGTCCGTTAGCGCGAGACGCCTATGAACTGAGTCGGCATGTTAGTGGAAGTCAATCGGAGTGAATATGCGTCCACCCACTGCAGACAGCAGTGGATGCCAAATGCGAATGCTTCGAATAACTCTATTTGAATAGTATGACATTGCGCCGTGCTGCCCCGGAACGAGTGTCTTCTATGGCTTCGTTGATTTGATCTAATGTCCACCGCCCTGAGATTAGCTCGTCAAGTTTAAGGCGACCCTGTTCATACATATCAACCAGCCATGGAATATCTCGACGCAGAACAGTATCGCCCATTTTTGTACCAATCATACCCTGACCCAACGCTGCAAAAATGACGGGTTCGTATTTTGCGATATCGCCGGAATGAGGCATCCCGACCATCACAACCTTACCTTTGGGGGCAAGGTATCTAGGGGCTTCGTTATAAGCGCGGACAGCTCCTACAGAAACTAAGACTGCATCGGCCATGCGCCGATCGGTGATTTGCGCAACTTGCTTCCAAGGCTTGTCGTCTGAGGCAAGAATGCCATGGGTCGCGCCAAATTCCTTTGCGGTGTCTAGTTTTTCGGGAACCATGTCGACAGCGATGATTTTGGCAGCGCCTGCAATGCGCGCACCTTGAATAGCATTCAGCCCAACACCACCTGCACCGATGACGACAACAGTTTGTCCGGGTCGAACATTAGCCGCATTCACAGCAGCACCAACGCCAGTGATCACACCACACGACAACAAACAGGCGACGTCCATGGGCAGACTCTCGGGAATAGGTGCGAGCTGACTAGGATCAACAACCACCTTGTCAGCAAAGGCCCCACATTCCATCGCTTGATTTATTGGGGTGCCCTTATGCGAAGTTAAGACGTTATCCATGATCGGGGGTGTTTCACAGGACACAGGCGAACCTGATGCGCATGGCGGACAATCGCGACAGGCTCTGATGAGCGTGACCAAAACAGGTTGGCCAATTTCATATCCTCTCACGCCAGTACCAACTGCTGAGACACGGCCTGCCGCTTCATGACCGTACACAGCCGGAAGTGATCCACCCCAACCACCATCCATAAAGGAAATGTCGGAGTGGCAAATTGCGCAGGCTTCTAGTGTGACCTCGACTTCGCCAAACGTTGGTGCCCTAAGTTCAATTTGCTCAACGCTTAGGGGGTGTCCGAAGTCGTGACAGACGGCAGCGCGAATTTTTCCCATGCGGTTCTCCTGTTTTCAGGAGAGTGCGTTGGGAAACCGCAACTGACAAGAGAGCAGAGTCAGGTAATTGCCTCGGTGACCTTACGATATATCGACATATAGATCCCAATCGCAGCAATCATCAGCAGCATCGACAACAAAAACGGAGCGCCCGGCAGATAAATTGGTGCGCTGGCTCCGCTGAAATAGGCAAAGGCCTGTGTCATTACGATAGGGGATAGGATCATTGCTAGGGCGTTGATACTGGTCAGTAGCCCTTGCAGTTCGCCTTGTTGATCATCGCTGGCTGCGCGCGAAAGAATGCCCTGCAAAGCTGGGGTGGCCATGGCCCCAATGGCGGACAGGGGCGCAATGCACAAAACAACCCATCCGTTGGTTAATATCCCTGTAAGGCCAAAAGCGACAATGTCGATTACAAACCCAATGAGGACTGTTTTTCGTTCGCCAAATTTTGGAATAACCCACCTGATAAGAAACCCTTGGGAAATCGCCATTGAAATCCCGAATGCAGCCAACGAATACCCGACCATAACCGGGCTCCAACCAAAGTTTTCCTGCGTAAAATAAGCCCAAACTGCAGGATAAACATAAAACGCAAGCTGATAAAGAAAGTATACAAAAAGCAAAGCGCGTAGTCCTGGCAGCCGTGCAACTGATACCAAAGCACCAAATGGATTTGCGCGTTTCCATTCAAATGGGCGCCGGATGCGATCCGTAACCGTTTCGGTAAGAACAAAATACCCAAGGACAAAGTTTGCCCCGGCAATGATCGCTGCCGCGATAAAGGGTGCGCGAGGGCCAAATGTTGACAAAAGGCCGCCAATCATCGGGCCAAGCACGAACCCAACCCCGAATGCCGCTGAGACCAACCCAAAGTTCTGCGCCTTTTTCTCTGGTTCGGAAATATCTGCCATAAAGGCAGCCGCCGTAGAATGTGTTGCTGCCGTGATGCCGCCGACGATACGTCCAACCAACAGAAGCCAAATTGTACCAGCAACGGCCATGATGACGTAATCAACTGCCATTACTAAGAGTGAAATAAGCAATACAGGTCGGCGCCCAAATCGGTCGGATAATCCGCCAATGATTGGCCCAAAGGTAAATTGCATTACGGCAAACACGGTTGATAATATACCACCCCAAACCGCCGCTTGAGCCAGATCCCCACCTTCGACTTCGCGAATAAGGTCAGGCATCACTGGCATAATAAGGCCGATTCCAATGGCATCCAGCATGAGGGTAATCAAGATAAATAATACGGGTAATTTCATATGAATATCCTCAAACCGCGATAAAATAGGGGCGATTGGCGGAGACTAGTTGTGATTTGGAAAAGGTTCCAGCAATTCTATGTGAGGAAATATAGGATGATGTTCTAGGTCTGTGCATATTTGCGAAAACCTTTAGATATGGCCAGTTTCCTTTAAAAATTCTGATAGCAAGTCGGCAAAAGCCTCCGGTTGTTCAACACATGGAAGATGTCCAGCGCGCCTAATCAGTTCAAACCGAGAACCGGGAATAAGATCGATGGTCTCGCGGCTGAGATCAGGAGGAATGGTTGTGTCGCTCAGCGCAGAAATGCCCAATGTTGGTAATCGAAGACCTGATGTCGGAGTGTAAAAATCGGTGCCTTTTACTGCGTGCAGACACCCTATTAGTGCCTCTTGCGATGTGGCAAGAAACTGTTGCCGCCAAGGTTGGCCGATGCCGTCTTTCAAGGACTGAGCGGAAAACCAACCTTTCATTGTGCTGTCGACGAGCGCCTCAGAACCACCCGTGCGCACGCGGTCAATAAGTGCATCCCAATGAGGGGCGTGTCCGATTTTTGCCGCTGTGTTTGACAAAACAAGCACGCGTATTTGGTCGAGCCGCTTGATTGCGAGGCCTTGCGCGATCATTCCCCCAATTGACAGGCCAACAAACATGCAGTTTTGAATCGCGAGTGCGTCTAGCAACTGTTCTGCATCACGAACCAGCGCGCCCATGGAATAGGGGGGCGTTGGCACTGTGCTTTGCCCGTGTCCGCGCAGATCAAAGCGGACCACACGTAACCCTTCTGGCAATAGCGGTAGAACGTCGTCCCAGATATGCAGTGACGTCCCCAACGCGTGACACAGAACCAAAGGCGACCCATTGGGATCGCCTTCGTCACGGTAGTGAAGCGTTACATCTTTCAGTTCTAGGTAAGGCATCGATCAGTCGTTTAGCCGCATATGGGCGATAATTTGTCCGTGGTCTGAGGCCAATTTATTATAGGGGGCTTCGGGGTGGCTTCCATCTGTCAGGTGGTCATTTAAGACACTAAAATATTCCATTTCGCCAATCCGCCCGTTAAATTCAGGGTGAAAATGCCGGGACAAATAAATTTGGTCGATACTTTCAAACACTCCACCAAAGGCGGCAGTGTAAACCATATCGCGCAATGATTTACGTACAAACAGCTTTTCAGCGGAATGCAGGCGAACGCTGTCTATTGCTTCGGTGATTTGGGTGTTTTCGTCAGTAGAGTATCTGTCGCGCCCGGTTTTGGCGTCATGACGTAACATCCAGGAATAGTTTTTGAAGGGTACTTCACCAGAGATAATTTCAGAGCTCACAGCGTGTTCGCCGTCGTTAAAATCACCCATAACAACAACGGGACGGCCTAGCTTGATTTCCTCGACGATTGCCCGGCGCAATACCCAAGCTTCGGCCATACGGCGCAGCGCTGAGCGCAATCCGCCTAACGCACGTGCAACCGGATCATATTGGGTCAGGTCGGATTCAGGAGCGTGTTCAGCACCTGCCGGTTTGACAAATTCCCCGAGTTTGGATTTCAGGTGACAGTTGAACACAGTTATAACCTGATCCCCGACAGGAACCCGCACCTTGAGAACAGGGCGTGACAAACGCGACAGGCGGTAATGCCCACCGTCGCCGCCGCCAATATCCTGCATTGGAATGTCCAAAGGCTCTGGCAGTTCCTGAATGATTTCAGGCTCCCCGACAAACCCATAACGTGACAGAACCGCCACGCCGGGGCGGCGGTGACCGGGTTCGCCGTCATGTATGTTGGGGGCAAAGGCCAAGGCCGCGTCCGTATAGGGTTGATAGGCCAATTTGCGGAAAATCGCCTTGCGGTGATAGCGCTTTGAACGGTCTGGTATCGTTGCCTCGTTTAACTCAGCTCCGCGTTCATCTGCGTCTTTGATGACGGCTTTTAATGCCTCTTCTTCAAAGATTTCCTGAAACCCGATAATATCCGCGTCCATGGTCAGTAACTGATCCGCGAGCCAATCTGCCTTCCATGCGTATTCTTCCGGCGTATAGGACTGGAAGGTATAGTATTCCTGATTTTCTGAGATCAGGTTTTTGACATTGAAACTGGCAATAGAAAACTGGGTCATTTTGGGGTTCCATATGAATTTAGGGCACGTGCAAACATGTCGGCATCGACGTTGCCGCCCGACGCGAGACAAATAACACTGTCGCCTTTGATTTGATCTTGATGAAACAAGGCTGCAGCAAGCGAGGCTGCACCGCCGGGTTCTAGTACGATTTTGAGCCGCAAGAACGCCAAGGCCATAGCATGCAGGCATTCTTCGTCGGTTACGGCTAGTCCGGGGCCACATAGGCGTTTCATAATGGGGAAGGTGATCTGACCGGGTGTCGGGGTTACAATGGCATCGCAGATAGACCCTGAAGGCTTAGCGTTTGAACGGTGTTCACCTGCCGCCAAAGACCGCGCAACATCATCAAATCCGACAGGTTCGCACGGACGGGCACGAAGGGTTGGGGCGTTGGCCTCAAGCGCAAGCGCAACGCCTGCGGTTAATCCGCCACCGCCGCAACAGATCAAAACATCAGCGTTTTCGATGCCATGCTCAGCAGCTTGTTCTGCGATTTCCAACCCTGTAGTACCTTGGCCCGCGATCACCTGTGCGTTGTCGAATGGTTTGATCAGGGTAAGATCACGTTCCGCTGACAGCTTGGCACCAATTGCGTCACGGTCCTCGTTCACACGATCATACAGAACGACCTCGGCGCCAAGTGCGCGGGTGTTTTCGATTTTTAAACGCGGCGCATCCTCTGGCATGATGATCACAGCAGGCGTGTTGTGACGTGCTGCAGCCGTGGCGACGCCTTGGGCATGATTGCCGGAAGAAAAGGCAATGACACCCTTTTTGCGGGTTTCATCATCAAGGGCTGAAATCGCTGACCACGCCCCACGGAATTTGAATGACCCTGTATGCTGAAGCGCTTCTGGTTTTACAAAAACTTTGCGCCCAGCAATGTCATCCAAAAAAGGTGACGTTAAAAACGGTGTCCGGCGCGCATGTCCTTTTAGGCGCTCCGCTGCGGCGTTTATCATTTGAATATCAGTCATTTATTTTATCCAAAAATCTGTGGATGACCGCAAGGCTTTGGGGTTCATCCAGAAAAGGAACATGGGCGCGATCAGGAACATCGGCAAACATCAGGTCGGGGCGGCGGCACTGCATTTCATCGACGGTTTCCATCGAAAGCAAATCGGAATTTTGCCCACGGATAAGCGCAAGGGGGATACCGTCTAGCGCGTCAAAGAACGGCCATAGGTCAGCACTTGGCTGTTTTGCGGCTTCTTCTACGGCTTTTCTCAGGTTGCGATCGTAGTTGATATTCAGGCCATTTTCGACCTCAATATAATGGCGGTGCGCCTCTTCCAGCCAGCGCTGATCAGAAATATTATCAAACCCAATCATGAACTTAGCGCGGGATTGCGCCACCTCTTCAAAGGTTTTTTGCGGGGGACGACGACCCAGATAGGTCATGATGTTTTTGAGACCCTCGGGGGCGAGGGAGGGGCCTATGTCGTTTAGGCAGACACCAAGGAGGCATTGTTTGGCAAATGCAGCAAGGCCCATGGCGATCAGACCGCCGCGGGACGTGCCGAGGAATGCGGCCTTTTGCAGGCCCAGATGGCCCATCAATTCTAGTGTGTCGCGGGCCTCAACTGGGATGGTGTAGGTCGCGTGATTGGCCCATTCTGAGGCGCCGCGCCCACGATAATCCAGCCGGATAATGCGGTTCGATTTCAGGTGCGGAACGACATAATCAAAGTCAGATGAGTTGCGCGTGAGACCAGAGAGGCAAATCAGCGGGATTCCTTCGCCTTCGTCACTGTAGGCAAGTTTAATTCCGTCGGAGGTGGTAAAATGTTTCATTACAGGGATTTGGCCAATTCTGGTATTGTTGTGAGATCTGATAAAATGGTTTGTGGCACCCAAGGCAGGCGATCAACTGGTTCATTTGCGCGGTTGACCCAGACAGTGTGAAACCCATAGCCTGATGCGCCGGCTGCATCCCAACCATTTGAAGATACAAACAAAATTTGATACGATGTTGTGTCAAAGCGCTGGTTCACAAGGTCATAAACCGTGCGGTGAGGTTTGAAAACGCCCACGGACTCGACTGATAATGTATCATCTAAAACAGCGCTGATGCCTGCGGATTTCACGGCGCTCTCAAGCATTGCGGGTGAGCCGTTTGAAAGGATAGCTGTGTTCAATCCCGCAGATTTTAGGGCGGCCAGCATCGCCGGAACTTCGGGATATGCGGACAATTCCCAGTACAACTGCAAAAGACGACTGCGAAGGGTGTCATTCCCGCCTAAGCCGTTGTTTTCAATAGCCCAATCAAGCCCGTTTTGAGTCACGACCCAAAAATCGTCATGGGCACCTGCAACTGCGCGCAACCATGTATATTGGAGCTGTTTTAGGCGCCAGTCTTGGGCGAGTTTGGGCCAGATATTAAGAAGGGCTTCGTTGCCGGGTTCACCAGCGGCTTCGCGTGCGGCGGCGGACACATCAAAGAGGGTGCCATACGCGTCAAAGATACAGGTGGTGATGGTCATTTTGCTCTCCCATTTTGGGAAAGTGGCATAATGTCAGAGGGATGAAAAGTGGCGTATGGTTTCTATGCAGGAGTTATGCAGCTTTTATATGGTTTTTATGCATACGATTTTACGGCTATTGATCCGCAAACGCGACCTCTAGCCGTGCTGAAACCCGGTCAAATTTGCGTTGTCGGGTGAGCGAGAGCGGCGCAGGTCGCGCGGCCAACGCGAGCCAATGCGCCAAGAGGCGCTGTTTGATTAGAAAGCTTAGGAGCCGTGGATCAAGGTTAGGATCATAGATGTCGCAAAATGCGGAGAGGTGATTTTCGATGATGCCGCTTGGGCCAACCTGATCAAGAGGCAGATCAAAACGCGGATCAAGGTCGGTTAGAAAATCAACCACATCAAAGACCGCGAGACGTTCACAGGTCAGCGAAAAATCCAAGCCTAAAACGCGGTCAGGCCCAATGAGCAGGTTGCCGCCATTGAAGTCACCATGTGCGCGGGTTTTTGAGCTTGTCAGGCCGCGCAGTGGGGCGGCTTCGGCGCGCAGGGTTTCGATGCGATGACGCGCAACGGTTTTTAAGGGCGATGCGGGCAGTGCCTGAATGAGCGGTTTTAGATTTTCCAAATGGCGCTTTGGCCAAAATGGGGCAGGGGTGGCTGGTTGGGTGTTGTGCAAGGTATGAAGCCACTGCCCGGCGCGGTGAAATAGGGTGGGCTGTGGTGTGGGGCGTTTTTGATCACGGGCGATTTGATTGGCAGACGGCCAGTCATAGTGGGCAGTGACAAAAAAGCGGTGCTGGGGGTCGCAGTACACGGGACGAATGGCCAGTGTCGTGAGGTCAGACAGGGCGGCGAAATCGGCTGTGATGGCCTGCGGGCCGTCCGGTGTCAGGTCAAATTTAAGGGCATAGTCAAATCCGGGCGCCGTGAGGCGAAACACTTGGCGCTGTTCGGGGGCTGTGTTTGACGTGGCAATGCGCAAGAGGTTGAATTTTGCGGAAATGCCTTTGGTCTGTTGGAACGCGCGCAAAAAAATCTGCGCGCGTTCATA
Source organism: Cochlodiniinecator piscidefendens (assembly GCF_011326755.1). Classification (GTDB taxonomy): domain Bacteria; phylum Pseudomonadota; class Alphaproteobacteria; order Rhodobacterales; family Rhodobacteraceae; genus Cochlodiniinecator; species Cochlodiniinecator piscidefendens. The sequence continues at coordinate 413,590 of NZ_JAAOIE010000003.1, forward strand.
TCCGGTATCCGTTTGCAACGGAATCAGAGATTGTCCGGTTGCGGCATGCCAAGGACGTGATAGCCGCCATCAACGGTGATGATTTCACCCGATGTGCAGGCACCGTAATCAGACGCCAGATACACCGCAGTGCCGCCGATGGCATCAAGCGTTGCGTTTGAACGCAAGGGCGCATTGGCCTCTGTTTGACGGAAGGTTTTGCGCGCGCCACCGATTGCCGCACCAGCCAGTGTTTTCATTGGGCCGGGGGAAATAGCGTTAACGCGAATGCCTTCTGGACCCAGATCATTGGCGAGATAGCGCACTGCGCTTTCCAGCGCCGCTTTGGCCACGCCCATGACGTTGTAGAACGGGGTCACGCGATTTGAGCCCTGATAGGTCAGGGTCAGGATGGTGCCGCCCTCTGTCATAAGGGGGTGGGCGCGTCTGGCCACTTCGATCAAAGAATAGCAGGAAATTTCCATGGAATTCTTAAAGTTGGCGCGGCTGGTGTCCACGAAACGACCGGTGAGTTCGTTTTTGTCGGAAAACGCGATAGCATGCACGATGAAATCGAGTTTGCCCCATTTTTCCTGCAAGGTAGAAAACGCCAAATCAAGCGATGCGTCATCGTTGACATCCACATCCACAAGAATATCAGAGCCAAGCGAAGCGGCAAGCGGTTCAACCCGCTTACCGAATGCGTCACCTTGATATGTGAAGGCAAGTTCGGCCCCCTCAGCGGCCATTGCTTTTGCAATGCCCCACGCGATTGAGCGTTCATTCGCGACGCCCATAATAAGGCCGCGCTTACCCTTCATCAAATCAGCCATCTGGCAGTTACCCGTGGTATTTGCTCATGATGAGCGTTGCGTTGGTACCGCCAAAGCCGAAGCTATTAGACAGAACAGTGTCAAGTTCAGCTTCGCGCATTTCGGTGACGATTTCGCCCTCATTGATCGAAGGATCAAGTTCGGTCACATTGGCCGATGCCGCGATGAAGTTGTTTTCCATCATCAGAAGCGAATAGATCGCTTCGTGTACGCCGGTGGCACCAAGGGAGTGACCGGTCAGCGATTTTGTTGAGGAAATCGGAGGTGTTGAGCCTTCGCCAAAGACGCGGCGCACGGCCTCAACCTCGGTCACGTCGCCCGCTGGGGTCGATGTGCCGTGGGCGTTGATGTAGTCTACTTTGCGATCACCGATGGTTTCGAGCGCTTGACGCATAGAGCGTTCGCCGCCTTCGCCAGATGGGGCAACCATGTCGTGACCATCAGAGGTTGCGCCGTAGCCGGTGACTTCGGCGTAGATTTTTGCACCACGCGCTAGAGCGTGTTCCAGCTCTTCGAGAACGACCATGCCGCCGCCGCCGCCGATGACAAACCCATCGCGGGTTGCGTCGAAGGGACGAGACGCGGTTTCGGGCGCGTCGTTATACTTGGACGACATTGCGCCCATCGCATCAAAGAGACATGACAGGGTCCAATCGACCTCTTCGCCACCACCGGCAAAGACGATGTCTTGTTTGCCCATTTGGATAAGCTCAGCACCATTGCCGATGCAATGCGCAGAAGTTGAGCACGCAGAGGTGATCGAATAGTTCACGCCTTTGATTTTGAACGGGGTCGCAAGACAGGCCGACACGGTGGACGACATGCAGCGCGTGACCATGAATGGACCCATGCGCTTTGGTGCGCCTTTTTCTTTCACGATGTTATGTGCTGAGAAAAAGTTAGATGTGGACGGACCGCCAGAACCCGCAACCAGACCAGCGCGTGGATTGGAGACCTGTTCTTCGGTCAGGCCGGAATCCTCAATCGCCTGTTCCATCGCAAGGAAGGCATAGGCCGCAGTTGGGCCCATGAAGCGCAATTGGCGTTTGTCGATGGACGCAGCCAGATCAATCTGTGGAATACCCGCAACTTGGGAACGGAACCCGTTTTCGGCATAGACTTCTTCGGCACGAATGCCGGATTTCCCGGTTTTCAGGGATTCAAGCACTTCTGCGGCAGAGTTGCCAATCGGGGAAATAATCCCCAAACCTGTAATAACGACGCGACGCATGTCGGTCCTCCTCATTCGTTTGGTTTAGCTTTCGGAAAGCGCAACCTTCATATCTTTGACCATATAGATAACTTCGCCGTCGGCTTCTACAATACCATCAGCCACACCCATGGTGAGCCGGCGGGTTTGGATCGCCTTGGTAAAGTCGATTTTATAGGTCAGCATTTTGCGTTCTGGGCGGACCATGCCAGTCAGTTTGACTTCGCCTACACCAAGCGCATAACCGCGTCCCTGCCAGCCGCGCCAACCCAAGTTAAAGCCGGTCAGCTGCCATAGGCCATCAAGACCAAGACAGCCGGGCATGATTGGGTTGCCGGGAAAATGGCAATCAAAGAACCAAAGTTCGGGCGTGATGTCGAATTCAGCGGTAATGTGACCTTTGCCATGAGCGCCGCCATCAGCAGAAACATCTGTAATGCGGTCCATCATCAACATTGGTGGTGCAGGCAATTGCGCGTTGCCAGGGCCAAACAATTCGCCCCGCGCACATTTCAAAAGGTCTTCTTTATCAAAGCTGCTCGGATAATCGGCCATTTAGGCATGCCCCTTAATAGTGTCAAAGTTTTGCTTAGTCTTCGTTTAACACCCCGACAAACCCGCGCGCAAGGCAACAAAATTAGGAATTTCATACCAGTTGCGAGTGAATTTCATTTGAATTTCCCCGTAAAAGCGCACTATATAGACCAATAGAGCAAACATAAGGCGTAGCTAATGACATCTGTAGAAGGGGATAAAGGCACAAAGTGGCTCTCTGATGCAGGGTTGCGTCCAACCCGGCAACGCGTTTCTTTGGCGACCTTGTTGGTTGGGGATGGCTATGACCGCCATGTCACCGCCGAGAGTTTGTTTGCCGCCTCAAAGGATGCTGGTGACAAAGTTTCGCTAGCGACGGTCTATAACACCTTGCGCGCCTTTTGCGACGCAGGCCTGCTGCGTGAGATCAATCTAGATGGCAATAAATGCTATTTTGACACCAATACATCAAATCACCCGCATTTTTATTGGGAAGACACCCATGAGCTTTCGGACGCGCCTGCGGATGAGTTGATGATTTCACAATTGCCAAATGCACCGGAAGGTGCGGAAATCAGCAAAGTTGATGTGGTGATCCGGGTGCGCCGGACTTAAGCCCGTAACGCTATTAAGGTATTCAGTTTGGGAAAAGGGCGCAGTTTGCGCCCCTTTTTGTGTCTGGTTTATTACTGGGACAGGGTGTCAGCCAAACGCATCAATGTGATGGATTCGGCGCGGTAGCCAAACGGATCATCACCGCGCGCTGCCGTGGCCATCGTGATGGCATTGTCATAGGACCAATCCCCCAGATATGTACCGTTGCGCAGAAGTTGACCAAACCCCGCAATCGCTGTTGCAAAGTTTACATCATCGGTCACAGTGCCCATTCCGCTGGTGATGGGTTGTTCGATCAACTGGCTTGTGTCCTCGCCCGGTGTTTTATAGCGCAAGCGTAGAAAACCGAGTTCGTTGGATGGGGTGTCGGTGGCGGGTTCCGCCCCATAGCGCAGTGCGTCGTTTAGGATCGCGTCAGAGCCAACAGGGGTGACTTCATAGATCGCGGTGACAGAATGGCCTGCGCCGATTTCGCCCGCATCCACAGCGTCGTTGTTGAAGTCTTCGCGGTTTAGGGCGCGGGTTTCATAGCCGATCAGGCGGTATTCAGCAATTTGGGCCGGGTTGAATTCAACTTGGATTTTTACATCATTGGCAATGGGAAACAATGCACCAGTGAGTTGATCCACCAGCACCTTTTGTGCCTCTGACAGCGTGTCGATATAGGCGGCCTGCCCGTTGCCGTTTTGCGCAAGGGCTTGCATGGTGGCATCGTTTAGGTTCCCGCGTCCAAATCCGAGGACAGACAGATATGTGCCGCTGTCGCGCTGGGCGGAGATGTAATCAGTGAGCGCGTCAGGATCAGAAATACCGACGTTGAAATCCCCATCCGTGGCCAGAATAACACGGCTGACTTCGCCGTCCTGTGCCATTGCGGCGGCTGTGGCGTAGGCCTGTTGCAGTCCGGCCTGACCTGCGGTTGACCCGCCCGCATGCAATGAGGTCAACGCGTTTAGGATGGTGTCCTGTTCAGAGGCCGGGGTCGGGGCAAGCACCTGACCCGCGCTACCGGCATAGGTGACGATCGCGACCTCATCCGTGGGGCGCAGTTGTGACAGCATCAGCCGGAAACTTTGCGCCAAGAGCGGGAGTTTGTTTGGCTGGTTCATTGACCCAGAGGTGTCGATCAGGAACACCAAATTCAGCGGCGGGCGTTCTGCGATGGCAGGCAGTTCGCCTTGGATACCGATATGCACCAATTGGGTGCCTTCATTCCACGGGGTTGGTGTGACGGTCACGGTTTGGCTGAAGGGGGCGTCGCCGGTCGGAGCAGCATAGTCATAAGGAAAATAGTTGATCAGCTCTTCGACACGGATTTGATCAGGCGACGGCAGGCGGCCATTCATCAGGGATGAACGCATGATGGAATAGGAGGCCGTGTCAACATCGATGGAAAAGGTCGAAACCGGGGTGTCGGCTGTAATCTGCACCGGGTTGGCGTCGGCGTTGGCGAATTCTTCGGTGTTTGATTGCGGCTGAAGGGTTGGGGCAACTGCAATGTGATCCCCTATGATGCCAAGGGTTGGCGCTGGCGCAGTGAGCGTCGTGCGGAATTGGGGGCTGGCGGCGAACTCTTCTACAATGACGGGTGAGTCCATAACCGGGGCTTCATAGGAGAGTGCTTCTGCATCTGAGACGTCGGATGCTACGCTGGCCTCAGCGATTTCACCGGGCGCTGCTGAGGTATCTGTCAGAGCGGGCAATGTCATGTCACCGCCTTGGGGCAGGATGATAACACCCACAAGCGCGATGGCAGCAATGCCTGTGGTGGCGGTCAGGACGGCTTTGGCGGAAATAGACTGTAGCATTTGTTTTACTCCTTGAAAGAGCCCCGGTTTTTCGGGGTGTTCAAGGGTAAGACGCGCCGCATCTTCGGTTTCTTGGTGACGGGCGAAATTTTCTTCGGCCAAACGCAAATGCGCGGCTTTGGTCTCGGCGTCGGGTTTGGGGGTGGCCGCGGTCATCGCGTCCATGAGATCGTCAAAAGGATCGCTCATTGTGATAGCTCCTTTTCGTGTAGGGCGCGCAGGCGCTTTTTAACCTCAGAGATGCGCCAACTGATGGTGCCTTCTGATACGTTCAAAACAGTTGCGGCCTGTGCATGTGTCATATCCTGATCCATCGTCAATGCAATGGTATCGCGCAATTCCGCAGGCAGCGCGGTCATGGCTGAGGTGAGCCAGTCCGCCTTATCTTGGGCTTCTTCATTTGCCGCGCGACGGTTGACTTCCCAATCCCCCCAGCCATCGGCGGCACGGGCATGGGTGGCAAAGCGGCGGCGGCGATCATGGGCGGCGTTGATCGTCACCCGGTAAAGCCATGTGGTGAACTGCGCATCGCCCTTGAAACTACGCAGCTTGGCCGGAAGGGCGGCGCAGATGTCTTGGGTCAGATCCTCAGCGTCAGCGCGACTGCCCGTGAGGCGAAAGGTGAGACCAAACAGCCGATCATAATGGCGCGCCAAAAGGGAAGAAAACGCGTCGCGGTCCCCATTTGCAGCGGCCATGGCCAAGTGTTTGTCATCAACTGTCATACGCATCACAATGAATAAGACGGATGGGGTAGGTCAATCCTTGGATGATGGGGGGATGCGCGAATGGGAGAGCATCATTGTCGTACAATCGACATGTCGTTATGAGTGGTGAATATTAGTATAAGATGTCAGGCAGTACCTCGATGGTGAGAACAGCATTCAGAGCAGTTAGAGAGCTCGTGAAGCAAATGCAGAAACGAGATAGGTTCGCGGTTCTCAAACTTGTTGGTATACTGGCCAGCGTTTACGCTATTGGTTGTTTGGATTATTTTTACTGGGAATTTTACTTGAGGAGCCATCGGGGGTATTGGACACCAATACTCGTCTGGTTATTCATTCCGATGTGTGTTGTGGCCTTTGCCATAGGTGCGGTAATAAACGAAAAGAGCAATAATCAGAATGATGACGATGAGTGAAAGATATCGTTTCTGATTGGTAGGTTTCTACTTTGGCAAAAAAATTTTACGAAAAAGCCTCGCTGGGTTAAAGATTTTGTATGCCCTGTGGAAATGCTAAGAGTTCAAGAAAACGCGCTAGTCCAGTCGTTCGGGTTTATTTCGAAAAGCAGGTCATGTGGCGGTAGAGTATGTATGAAAAATTTAATTTTTAATTTGAGTGAAGAAATCGAACGTAGGCCTATTCGCGCCATTTTATTCTTTGGGGCCTCACATTTCGTTTTCTTTTTAATCATTGTAGCCGCGTCCGAAATTTTTACTGAATACAGATCTATTATTGGGAAAACAGGAATCTGGGTCTGGTCTTTGTGGGCGACTTATATTGGGCTTTTATTGATGCTCCATCTCCCACGGAAGAGAAAATGAGGGACTCTAAGTCTGCGCGTCCCAAAACAAAGCTTTCTCGCTTGCGAGATATTGGCTGGTCGTTCTGGGATCCCATCGGGCTTATGCCTCAAGAGGGGAATTGGGATGATGAAATTCATAAGCCCTATGTAAATGAATATGACACTTATCTTCTTCAGGCTGCGGCCGAACTACGTCGAGGTGCCTCTGATAATGAGGTCATATCCTATTTAATGGATATAGAAGCAAACTATATGGGACTAGGGAATGTAAAGACCGCCCGTGCACGTGCAGCAAAGGTTGTTTCCGCTATTTTTGCAGATGACCTTTTATGGACTTTTCCACCGGGCGAAATGGAACGACAGTAACACTATTTACTCTCGGGTGCCGCGATGCAATTGGTCGCGAGCTTATCTAAGCCTGAATGGATCAGGCCTGTGGTTTGCCTTTGTAGAACGCACCCTCGTGTAAGCCTTTTAATGTTGAAAGTCCAACTTCTAAACCCGCGACTACCCTAGCATATCGCAGGTTCCGGATACTGGCCCCTTTTTTATATCGATGATCTTTTATCCGAACCCGTTATCAAAAACAGACCAAGCGCCTACTTTCAAACATCGTTACAGCCGCATTGGATTTAGAGGCGCCTTTGTTTCAAAACTTGCCTTGCATGATTGCGTCGGACAACAATCGAATATCCGACGAAAGTGGGCGATCTTCGACCAATGGCATCGACAAATTGCGTATCTGAGACAATGAATTAGAAAGATGTGCGCCCATGGAACTTTGACACGCACGTAACTCAATCGCTTGAGCTGCTACAATGAATTCAATTGCTGTAAGGTTTGCAGATAAGGAAACCACATTTTCAAGTGCCCGTACCGCTGCAGGTGCAGAGGATAGGCAATCTTCTACACCGTTTGCATTTAGACTTGGCCAGATCGAAACTGGCTGTGCGGCATGAAGCAACTCTGCCAATACAGCCTCAGCGGGTTTCATAATGGGTGCAAATCCATTTGATCCGCTTTCTGGTTTTGCCAAGAATGCAGGCAGGTCGCTAAATACTGGATTTAGTAGCTTCGAGATGCGGGCAATTTGTGCCATCGAAAGGTGAACGAATGCGCGGCTTACGCATTCGATTGCATTGGTCAATTCGGAAGTGAAATAACCTCCGCAAGAGATAATCTCATTGGTTTCTATTAAAGCGACAGGGTTGTCACTTGCCCCGTTTACTTCACACAACGCGGTAGTTTCTGCCATCTCCATGGCGGCGAACATCGTGCCATGAATTTGCGCGATGTTGCGTATTGAAAGAGGATCCTGCAAACGACGGGCTTGGCCATTGTTGAATAATTCTGAACCCTCTAGAATTTTTCGCAAACCCTGCGCTGCCTTTTGTTGACCCGGCAAAGGCTTGGCCTCTAGTGCTTTTTCACTAAACGGGCCTAAGTTTGCTCGAAAGCCCTCAATCGAAAGGGCCGCCGAGGTCTGTGCCGCTTCCAGTGCAAGACGGGCATTTGTAAGTGTAATCGCGGCGGCCCCAGCGACTGCGCTGGTGTTGTTGGCTATGGCCAACCCATCGCGGGGCGCTAATTGAAGAGGGGTGATCCCGTGATCACGCATTAAATCTCCACTGGCGCAGATATCCCCGACAGGCGATATCATTTCACCCTCACCGACCAGGGCTAATCCCAACATTGCATTCAAGGTCAGGTCCCCAGCCCCGATGGATCCGATTTCCCCTACAACAGGGGTTAAATTTGCGTTTAAACAATCTGCAAAATGAAGAGCCACCTCAGGCCGCGCCCCACTGTATCCGCTTAGCATTGAATTCAGTCTGACAATCATCGCTGCACGGACGTTTTCGCGGCTGCTGTTCTTGCCAATTGAATGGGCACGACCCCTTAACGTTTGCAAAGAAAATTTCTTCAATGTTTCCGCGTCTAAAGCTTCATTCGCGCGCGCCCCTAGGCCTGTGGTAACTCCATACACAGGAATGGAATTTTCAATCACATGATCCACCAAAGCCCGAGATTTTTCCATGCGAGTTAAGCCATTTGGACACAAAAGCACTTCACCTTGCCCCTTTGCAACGCGGGCTACATCACTCAGGCTTATCGATGTACCGGTCAATTTAATCGAAGTCATTTATTCGTCCCGATAAACAAGGCTTTGGATAATTTTCATGTCTCGTGCTTTCTCAAGAATCGCTGCCCCTAATGCGATGTCACCGGTGGACATACCGCGATGCCAAAATAAAATAGTTTCATCGTCAGATTCACGGCCAGGTTTTAACCCTGCAGCAATTTCCCCAATTTCCGCGTAAAAACTATCTTCGCTGATAAGACCTGCATCAATATGAGGGCGAAGCGCACCAAGGTGACCTGCACGCATTTGACCCAAGTCATCCATAACAAATTTGTCAATTCCTTCAACAAAATTGAGGGGCAATGTACTCATGGTACCGTAGGGGATCACCAGTGCCCCCTTTTTCACCCAAGATCGCTCAAACATCGGAGTTGGTTCTGTCAGGCGCGTAGCCTCGATCATGATGTCAGCACCGGATAGGCAGCTTTCCCAATCTTCAGTCACGATAACAGGTTTTCCCAAATCTTGGCTTAACTTTTCGCCGAAAGCGTCGCGACTTTCAGGTCGGCGCGAATGGACGCGGATCTCTTCGAAATCGAACAAATGATCTAACAGCCGTACATTCCAGTATGAAGTTCCGCGCGCACCAAGATGGCCTAGGATTTTCGGATTTTTCGGCCCCAACCATTTCGCTCCAAGTGCCGTTAAAGCACCTGTGCGCATATCAGTGATACCGGCTGCATCTATTACGGCTTTGGGTGCTCCGGTACGAGGGCAAAACAAATTCAGCAGGGCTAATTCAGATGGTAAACCTTGTTTATAGTTTTCGAAGTAATCTCCTACGATTTTTACACCCGCATAGCCCAGCGGTTCGACGTATCCTCGCAATACATTAAAATGACCATTGAATGATGGATCAGGGGTTAGATGCATTCGAGGTTCGATAACCGTCTTACCCTGACCAGCAGCGACAAGCCCTGTTTCGATGGCATTCAAAATTTCATCGTTTGTGAGGTTGAGTTGATCGATTTCTGGTTTACCTAGATATTCAATTTCCATACGCGACATAGCCTGACCTTCCCGATTTGATTTAGATTTATAGAGGGCAATTGTGAGGGAATATTCAAATCAGCAATTCTACCTCTTGCACTACAATAACTAATGCTAGAAATTCATTTTCATGAAACTACCGCCCCTCAATGCGCTAAAAGCGTTCGAAGCAACTGTGAGGCATGGCAGCTTTACCGCCGCCGCTGTTGAGCTGGGGGTGTCAGCTGCAGCAGTCAGTATGCAGATAAAAAGGTTGGAAGAGTTTCTTGGTAAGGCGCTGTTTTTTAGGAAAAATAATAGTATAGTTTTGACCGACTCTGGCCATTTACTATTTCCGCAGACCACCCAGTCTTTGTCTGACATATCGCTACTCACCGAAAGATTCATGGATAATGACATTCGGTCTCGGTTGGTTGTTAGCACAATCCAATCTTTGGCAGAGAGGTGTGCGGCACCTGCAGTTGCAGCCATGAGAATTAAGCATCCTAACTTAGGCATAGAAGTACAAATTGAATCTGATCCCGTTGATTTAGTGAAGCAACGAATTGATTTACGCCTAACCTATGGCGACCAGCATTACGCGGAGATTCCTAAAACTGAATTGTTTCACGAAGATGCAATTCCTATGTGTTCTCCAAATTTAGCATTGCAACTTGACCTTGATCCCACACTTTCTCACATACCTGATGAGCAGTTGATTCATGTTAACTGGGGCCAAGACTATATGTCTTACCCAACATGGGGGCTGTGGTTTGCATCTCAGGGAATTGATCGTCAACCCGACGTAACCAAAGGATTGCGCGCTGCAGGATCTGCCGTCGCCGTAGCTATGGCTTGTGCTCATGCGGGGGTCGTTTTGGCGCCGCGCCGTCTTGCCGGATATGAACATCGAGTGGATAGCTTAAAAATTATATCAAATCATATGATAAAGTTATCTCAGCCTTATTTCGGAATCGGTCCGAAGGTAATTTCTGACGATAATGCTGTGCTTGGAAAATACAAAACCTACTTACGCGATTTGGTAGAGCTTTTGAAAACGCACCCAGTTGAAATGCCTGCTCCTTAGCAAAGAGCAGGCACGGGTTTTAACCGTCGATCCATACATCGTTTAGATGCAGTTCAATGGCTTGGTGGGCGTTATAATTCTGGATGTTAGCCCGCTTGTGCCAGACAATGTTACGCCAGAATGGTTGAATGATCACGCCACTATCTCGCAACATTGTTGCCATGTCTGTCATGATGATGCGACGGGCATCAGTATCAAATGTTGCGAGTGCTTCATCTAATTTTGCATCAAATTCAGGGTTGGCGTGACCAGTTTCGTTCCAGGCGACATCACTCCGATAGGCCAGAGAATAGATTTGTACGCCAAGTGGGCGTGCACCCCAACTGGTTGTAGAAAACGCATAGCTGGTCCAGCCGTTCCAAAATGTGCTGCCTGGCATCAACGTACGGGTCACGTTAAAACCAGCATCTCTGATTTGCGCGGCAGCAGCATCAGCTGTCCAACGCAACCAATCTTCATCCAGAGAAATGATTTCAATTTCTGTTTCCAATTGACCCGCTTCGGCCATCAATGTTTGAGCTTTCTCAATATTTCGTTCTTGCACCGGTAGCACTGGGTATTCAGGGTGCATTGGCCCAACATGAAAATTGTCGCCAAGCTGACCATTACCACCAAATCCAAGTTCAAGCAGTACCGCATTGTCCACACTGGCTTGCATCGCTTGACGTACTCGTTGGTCAGTAAATGGAGGTTGATTTACATTCATACGCAACACGACCGTGCTAGCAGTCACTTGATGGGAAGGCACCAAACCTATGTTTTCTGCAACTTCTGCAAACTCGGCATTGGTGCCAATGTTGACATCAATTTCATCAGCATCAAAAGCAGCAATCATTGCGGATGGATCTGTTCCATAGTCCAGCATTTCAATGCCATCAAGGTGGGCTTCTCCGCCCCACCAGGTTCCGCTTTCACGTCGTTTGTAGACAGCTTTTTCGCCAATAGTATACGACACCAGCTCGAACGCGCCGGTCCCAATCGGAGCATCGACAATAGATCCAACTGCGGCGCTGTCAGGGTGAGAAAGGAGCGCGGTATAGTCGGCAAAAGTCGCAATTAATGTAATATCTGCAGCATTGAGATGTAAGCGAACAGTATGATCGTCAACTTTTTCAATGGCTCCAACCCGTGCTTTGCCGCTTTCTGGATCAACCAAAGCTCCCAAGCGGGTGGCCATGGCATTACCTTCGACAGTGGAATCACACCAGCGTTCGACATTATAAACAACATGATCAGATGTGAATGCGTCGCCATTTGTCCAAGTTACTCCCGGACGCAGATTCAACGTATAAGTTTTTGTATCGTCGCTGACCTGCCAACTCTCCAGCAATATCCCAGAAAAGGTAAAGTCATGGTTCCAAGAAACCAAACCTTCCAGAAACTGTCGGGCGCTATTCCCTTTCTCTGGCCAATCAAACTTCCGTGGGTCGGCGATGTCCATCACGCTCATAGCGACGCGCAGAACTCCTCCTTTTGAAGGCGTATCTGCTTGTGCCGTACTCGGAACACTTAAGCCAAGCATCCCATACGCAATAGCGGATGATGCGCCCAACGTGCTTGCTAAAGCGAGGAATTCACGTCGGGCGAGAGTTCCTTTCTTCGCGTCATTAGCGAGCGCTTCAATATTTGGATGTAGTGCGTTTCGGTCTTTTATAATCGGTTTCATGCGTTTTCCATTCCCTTGTTGAGTAGACATGAGTTCCGCCTCTTGTTGTCGATGTTCCATCTGTATGATGATGTCAGGTGCTGGGCGGATTTCAAAAAATGTGCAGGTGTTAACGAAATTGCACAAACCACTAAAAATGAACCTTCTTTAAGAAATTCTTAGTCTGTCATTCGAAGAAGAATTCTTTGTCCACCTGTACCTGCAACTTTGTAGTCGCTCATAGAAATTCAGAGGCCTTTTGGGGTGAAGCTAAATGTTGGAGGGTCTCGAGCAATTTACGCTGTCTCGGATCGACCAAGATGCAAAGTGCTTATTCGAGCACTTCATTTATGTAGGCTTTGTTAAAAGCTGTGTATCCTTCGGTTGTTACCAACAGATGTGGTTGAATAAGGTGATGCAAATCCGGGAGCTTATGAAAGGGCACAGATGGGTAGCTGTGGTGTTCAGTATGGTAGGGCATATTCCAAGCGATCGCGCGCACCAGAGAGTTGGTAAATGTTGTGCGTGTGTTTTCGAACATGTTTGCAACTGCAGGGCAGCGCCCATGCTCAGCTAGCAGATATAGGCGAAGAAAAGGTTGCCCCAATAACATGGGAAACAGCCAAACTTCGAGCAAAATAAAGCTTCCGGACCAGAAGCTTGCCCCTAACAATGTCACGTATCCTGCGAGATAAAGGATCGCTTCACGTTTGATTTGGGATTGGCGCGCTTCCGGAACAAATTCTTGAAATCTGTTGCCCATAGCATTCGATGCAAGTGTTTTTGCGTGGCTAATCCAGACCGGAATACCTGAAACATGAATAATGTACTGCACCCAAGTTGTTGGCTTAGGTGTATCTAATTCGGGGTCTTTGCCCGGAATTTGGGTAAAACGATGGTGGGCGAAGTGGAAGTAACGGAACCATGTTGCTGGTAAGAATAACGCGAAACCACAAACATGCCCGACCACCTCGTTGATCCACGCGCTCTTAAAGGGGGTTTTGTGGCTTGTCTCGTGCAGTAGCGTGAATAAAAATACGATTAGGACACCTAGAAAAACTGATGCAACCTGCCATCCAAGGGCATTGGAATAAACCCAAATACTAAAAAGAATAATCGAGCCCCAATGAAATGCCAGATGCATCAAACCCTTTGTGTTGCTCCGAAGTGTAAGATTTTGGCGCTGTTCCGCCCCGAGTGAAGAAAGAAACGCTTTGTGATCCATTGGAAACCCTCCTTCATATTTCATATTGGCAAAAATTTCATTTCAATAGAGAGAATAATTGATCTATTGATTAGTATATCTTACCTATTGGTATGGCAGGTTCTTTCTCTCTCCGTGCGCTGGAAGCATTTGAAGTCGCAGCAAGGCGAGGCAGTTTTGTTTTAGCTGCCGAAGAATTGGGAATTTCACCATCAGCGGTTAGCCAATTAATCCGAATGTTGGAAGAACAGAGTGGCCGCCGACTTTTTGAACGCGTGAAACGTGGAATTCAATTGAGTGAAGCAGGCCGCGACGCGTTCCCTCGACTACAAGCTGCATTTTACGACATACGTGAAACAAGCGAAGAACTGCGCCGTTCTGTAGGCCCATCTAGGCTGGTGATTTCAGTGCCCCCGTCCATTGCTTCGGTTTGGTTGCCAAAAAAATTGGGCGAATTTGTTGAACAATACCCAAATGTTGGATTGCGGATACGTGAGGATCACGATCCTGTGGACCTTGAGGAACAGCGCATTGATATTAGACTTTCATATGGTCCGTTTCCACAGCCTGCAGCCAAAATTGTGGCTAACCTACAGGATCACTGCGTTGCTGTGTGTGCCCCAAGTTATTTAGATAATTTTGTGGGAACAAAACATTTAAAGCACGATACTGATTGTCGCCTGATTACAACTGACTGGGGGGGCGATGCAGCACGTTTTCCAACGTGGTCGGATTTTTTTGGGCAAGAACATACCAACGTTGGGCACACCGTTTCCTCGTCGCAATCCGCAGTCTCATTGGCTCGATGTGGAATGGGCATTGCATTAGTTCAGGTACTATTTGTATCGCAATATTTACGTGAAAATCATTTGATCCTTGCTGATCAAAAGAAGCTGACAATGGATCAACCGTACTGTTTGTCGATACGGAATGTTAGCCTTCAACGCCCAATTGTGAAACAGTTCGCCCGACACTTCGAGGCGATAATTAATAAGGCAGTTGCATCCCCAATACCCATGTAAAAACAGCTATCAGGCCTGCAAATATTTCCAAATGCGTCTAAATTTCAGCTATTAGAAATGCAGTTAATAACCTTTTTTAACCTATCGTGGAGTGTTCGCGTCGTGGATTGTAAAACCCGTTGATGTATTCAAAGAAATCAAGCTCTGCTTGGTGACGTGTCCGCCAAGTATTTCTTCAAATTAGTTCGGTCTTAATTGTCTTGAAGAATGTTTCCAGTGCAGCGTTATCGTAACAATTCCCTTTTCCAGGCATTGACACTTTGAACTCATGTTTGTCGTACAAATTTTTCCGAACTTGGCCACCCGATATACTGTCGGTTAGATCTTGCCTCAAGTTGATGACGTGCATCGTACGAAACGGCCTAATTCAGCAGGCCGAGCATTCCACCCACAAAATCAGGCGACAAAGTTATTCCCAAGTCGAAATTTTCAATAAAGCGTTACGATAAATACTTCGTTTCGTTACGATAAGGGGTTCTTGAAAACTCAAAATCCCCTTGTTTTTAAGAGATAATCAGACGGACATGCAGATGTATTTCATTTCTAGGTAATCCTCCATGCCGTGGTGGGAACCTTCGCGGCCGAGGCCGGATTGTTTGACGCCGCCAAAGGGGGCGGTTTCGGTTGAAATGATGCCTGTGTTGATCCCGACCATGCCGTATTCCAGTGCTTCGGCGACTTTGTAAACGCGGCTGAGGTCTTTGGCGTAGAAGTAGGAGGCAAGGCCAAAGATGGTGTCATTGGCCATTTCGATGACTTCGTCCACGGTTTCGAATTTAAAGAGTGGGGCGAGGGGGCCGAAGGTTTCGTCTTGGGCGACCATCATGTCTTGGGTCACGTTGGTGACGATTGTGGGTTCAAAGTAGGTGCCGCCAAGAGCATGGGGTTTGCCGCCCATGGCAAGAGTTGCGCCTTTGTCTGTGGCATCTTTGAGATGTTGTTCCACTTTGGCAATCGCCTTGTCGGAAATGAGTGGGCCGGTGGTGACGCCATCGGTCAGACCGTCGCCAAGGGTGAGTTTCCCCATTGCGGCGGTGAGCTTTTCGGTGAAGGCGTCGTACACGCCAGCCTGCACATAAATGCGATTGGCACAGACGCAGGTTTGGCCATTGTTGCGGAATTTGCAGATCATTGCGCCTTCGATCGCGGCGTCAAGGTCTGCGTCATCAAACACGATAAAGGGGGCGTTGCCGCCAAGCTCCATAGAGCATTTCATGACTTGGTCGGCTGCTTGGCGCAGTAGGGTGCGGCCGACTTGGGTTGAACCGGTGAAAGTCAGTTTGCGCACGGTTGGGTTTTCGCAGAACTCTAGCCCGATGCCTGACGCATCAGAGGCGGGCACGACGGAAAACACACCAGCAGGGACACCGGCGCGTTCAGCGAGAACACCAAGCGCAAGTGCGGACAGCGGGGTTTCGGTAGCGGGGCGGGCGACAAAGGCGCAGCCAGCGGCCAAGGCAGGGCCTGCTTTGCGGGTGATCATCGCGTTGGGGAAATTCCAAGGGGTGATAGAGCCCACAACGCCAATCGGCTGTTTGATGACGGTGATGCGTTTGTCGGGTTGATGGCCGGGGATGGTTTCGCCGTAAACGCGCTTTGCCTCTTCTGCGAACCATTCAATAAAGCTGGCGCCATACATGATTTCGCCTTTGGCCTCTGCCAGAGGTTTGCCCATTTCTGCGGTCAGGATGATAGCAAGATCATCGGCGTTTTCGACCATCAGTTCATACCATTTGCGTAGGGTATTGGCGCGTTCTTTGGCGGTGCGGGCGGCCCATTCTTTTTGCGCAATGCGGGCGGCCTCAATAACATCGGCGCATTCGGCGCGGGACATGTCTGCGACTTGGGCAATGACATCCCCACGGGCAGGGTTTATCACGTCAAAGCGCGCGCCAGATTTTGCGTTGCTCCACACGCCTGCCATATAGGCCTGTGTCGCCAGAAGGCTTGGGTCATTCAGCAGGGTCGTGAGATTGGTGGCAGCATCAAGCATTTTCGTCTCCGGCAGGGAATTGTATTTGCCCAGAGCATGCACGTCCTCTAAGCCTTGTCTAGGACCAGTTGAAAGGAAATTCTCATGGATTGGGATGATGCGTATGCGAATGGGAAATACATTGCGCAGGCCGAAGAGTATCCCCCGAAATGGGAAGACGAAGCCTTTGCCTATCGGGATCTGGAAAATGCGATAGGGCGCGCGCGGCTTAACATTGCCTACGGGGAGGGTGAGCGGCAGAAGCTTGATCTGTTTTTACCTGCGGGGCGGCCCGAAGGTGTTTTGATGTTTGTACATGGCGGCTATTGGATGGCCTTTGACAACAAAAGCTGGTCGCATCTTGCACGTGGCGCTGTTGAACGTGGGTGGGCGGTTGCAATGCCGTCATATACGTTGTCGCCGGGCGCGAAGATTTCTGAAATTACCGAGGAAATTCGCCAAGCATTGCATAAGGTTGGGTCGTTGGTGCAGGGGCCTATTTCATTGACGGGGCATTCTGCGGGCGGGCATTTGGTTGCGCGGATGTTGTGCCGGGATGTTGAATTGGCCGATGATATTGCCGCGCGCCTGCACCGGGTTGTGCCGATTTCACCGCTGTCGGATATGCGGCCTTTGATGAATACAAAGATGAACGATGTGTTTAAAATGGATCTGGCCGAGGCGGAGGCCGAAAGCCCAATGCTGGAACAAAACCCACGCGATGCGCAGGTGACAGTCTGGGTTGGTGGGGATGAACGGCCATCCTTTATTGATCAGGCGCGTTGGTTGGCTGACGCATGGGAAAGCGCGGAAATACACATCGCGCCGGGGTTACATCATTTTGATGTCATTGATGATCTGGCCCACACAAATAGCGCGTTGATCAAAGCGATCATTGAGTAACGTAAATTCACACAGCCGTGAGAAAATCGGCTACTATCCTCTAAAAATTGGGCGAATACTGCCTATATATACCGCATAAATTCATTGTAAGGGAGCATCATGTCCAATTTCGACGCGCAGATTCAAAAGACCCAAAGCGAAGTCCAAGAAGCCCAAGAAAAGATTTCACAGCTGACCAGCCGTATCGAAACGGCGCGCAGCAAAATAGCGTCGGGCCAAGATGCCGCGATTGATATCGAAAACGCATCGCTTGAGGATGTGCACAGTCACACAGAGGCGATGAATGCCAATATCGCTGAGTTGATTATGGGGCTTGATGATGTGACGGCGGGGTTCTCCAAAGATTTTGATGAAATGCGCAACAAAACGGGCTGGGAAAGCTTTGTTGGGATTTTTTCATCGGGGAAATCGGAATCAATGCGTCAAGAGCGGATGCGCGAAGCAAGCGTCGATGACAAGCTGCAAGACCTGATCAGCAAATCCGATATTATCGTGACATTGCTTGAGGGACAGTTGGCTGAACTCAACACCCAAAAAGACCGGGTCGGGGCGAATTTGACCGATACCCTTGATGAGCGCGAAGCAACGGTAGGTGAGCTGGAGTCGCTGAAAGGCGAAATTCTGGCGATGGATCCGAAGTTGATCGAGCTTGAGAACAAAATCAGCGTTGAACAGGATGCGTCTGCTCGGACCAAGCTGGAAACAGAACTGGCGGATTTGAACACCCGTTACAACGAGTTGGTGCAAGACGAACAAGTCAAAATCGCCAAATCCCAAACGCTTGAACGCTATATCGAAAAGGGTAAAACCTGGGTCGATAGTTTGCAAAATCAGGCGGCCACACAGATGGTTTTGATCAACAAATTGCAAACCGACACCAAACAGCGGGTTGTTCTCTATGATGCGCTGACGAAATCATTGAAAACAGCACAACAACAGGATGTTGCGCACCGGATTAATGAAATTGGTGTTGAAACCGACCAAGAGGCCCAAACAGCGATGGCGGCTATTGGATCGGCAACCAATCAACGTATGGCCGAAATGATGGAAGCGCACGAAGATCACATGGTTTTTGCCCGCGATGTGTTGGAGCAAAAAGCGAAATCAGACGAACGCTTTGCCCGCCGTTTTGCTAAGATCGTTGAGAAACACGACAAAAACCAATACGGGGCATAATGTCTTTCAGCTCACGATGCCAAATGGCATGTTTTTGCACCGCAGGGTTGGGGGCCAAAGATGAATGTTGATTTAACCCGCGATCATGCGGATCTGTCGGATGCGCGGCTTGCGCGGCGATATTTTGCGAAGTTTGAACGGATCACCGGCCATTTGACCCAAGTGGCCGAGGCCATGCAAGCGGAGCGCGGATATTCCAAAGCAGAACGCACTGTACTGGCGCGGTATTTGCGGGGCGTGTCAGGTACGTTTAGCGCATTGGCCAACAAATACTTGCTGACGGGGCGTGCGGGATCGCTGGGCGGTGAATTAACCATGGATCGTCGGGAATCCGGTTTTCCGGTTTATACGGAGTTGTTGACCATGGCGAATGATGCCCAGCAGGCCGAACGCCATCTGCGTAATATGCCCGATGCAGCCACGCTAAAGGATCAGATGATCCGCCAGATTGTGGGTGATTTGCAAATCCCAACTAAACTGCAATTCGCCATGTCCCAGCGTGTTTATTACGAAGAACTGCTGCGCGGTGATTTGTTCTGGGCACAAAATGACCCTGAGGCGCTGTGGCAGGGAAATCTGGAGGATGGCCGCAAACATTTTCTGGTGCATTGGGCTGTCTACGACAGTCAGGTGAACCTGCCGGTTATTTACCTCATGGATGTGGTGGACAGTGGCCGTACAGCCCTGCCCAAAGATCAACGCCGCTGGCCCGAAGCGCAACGTCATTTGATGGCGCAATCTTCTGGCGGGTTGAAATTGGTGACAATCGCCAAAGGCTTTGACGTGGATTTTGATGATCTCCATCCAAAGCGGCTGCGGCGTATCCATATCGGGCCGATGTATTCATCCGCGTTCACCCGTCAATCTGGCCCCATTCGCGAAGTTCTAGAACAGGCGCGTTCGCCTGTTGGCGAAGATTGGGCGTTGGCGTGGACGGTAGAAGAGCTTGAAAGTGAACGGGTGCTTGAGGAAAAATCGGGCTGGTTCTCAACTGTGGAACGCGAAGTTTTTGCGCTTGATCCATTTTCCGGGCGGGGTGTCGATACGGGCGCAACCCGAACAGAACGTGCACTGATTATGCCCGAACGCCCCTATCAAGCGCTCGATGAAATGAACCCGCCGGGGTTTCGCAATGTGCGCAAATTTGTAGTGAACCCCAAAGGGCGCGTGCTGAGTTATCGCTAAGTGTCTGGGGAAATTTTAAAAATCGAGGTGTAATTCATGAGCCTGTCATCTGATCAAATGGAATTGCGCGAAGACGATATTCGCAAACATTACGCTGCTGCGGCTGAAATGGTGCTTGGGTTTGATCACACGCCACGGATCGCAAAGCCCAAAGTGGATGCGCCCGCGCCTGAACGCTCCTCTGGGATTGGCACGCGACGCCGGTTTCGGTCAACCACACCCGGATTGGTGACGCGATCAACCGCGCGCCCTGAAGGTGTGCGGTTGCTGGAACGTGTGGAAAGCGTGGATCAGGATGATCCGTTGATGTCGCCCCAGCAGGCAACCGCTGTGCAATCTTTGCGCCGCGCCGTCGCGATTGCGCTGGCCGTGGGCGAGGCTGTTTCGGATCAAACGGGCCTGACATCGCTAAAACGCGAAAATCTTGAAGGCGCGCTGGCGGCGGACAAAAAACAGGGGTTTTCTGAACTGCTAACCGCAGATGCCTTGGCCACGCTTTATAGCTTTGCCAATGCGCTGGCCTTTTTGGTGTCGCCGCATGTGGGCGAAGTGTCTGCAGAAATTGGCGATGTCGAAGAGGTGCTGACCGACAACGCGCCTTTGGCGTTGCACGGGGCCTTGTGGGAGTTGGACCAGCATTTGGCGTTGGCCGGTGATGACGAAACGCGCCTGATTGCAACGTTGGCTGCTTTTGCGGAACAATTGATGGAAAAGGTCACGTTGCGCGCCCAAAACGCGGGGCGGCTAGAGGCGTTTCACAATACCTCTTATCGGGTTGAGGCGGATGATCTCACCATCAACGGGTTTACCCCGGCGCGCAAAGGTAAAGGCAGCGCGCTGACCATGTCGTTCAAAAAACCAAATGAGGTCGTCGGCAACCACATTGCGAAATATCAGGCGATGAAGCTGGCCAAGATGGTGATGGCCTATGACTTTGACCGCAAGCTGAACCCTTTTGCGGAATTGGGCGGATTTATCTTTACCTTTATGGGGGATGGGAAACCGGGCACGGGGAAAACCACGCTTATTCAGATGATGGCAGGGTTGATTAACGATTACTGTCAGGTTGCGAGTTATCCGTTTCGTTATCAAAACCTCAGTACCGATAATATCGACAGCTATCAGGGGAAATCGGGCCAAAACGCCAAGGCTTTCATCAACAGTATCATCGACCCGAACGTGATCGGGTTTGGTACGATTGATGACATTGACCAGCTCGCGGGCAAACGTGGGGATCGGCAATCAAGTGCTGGGCAACTTGAGATCACAGCCGTTCTGATGGAAAGCTTTGCCGGGGCCAATACCGTGGTGCGCGGCAATTGTACCTTTGGCATGTTCAGCAACTATCCCGAAAACGTCGATGATGCGCTGCGTCAACGGGCGGGCGCGCGGTTTTTGGTTGATGGGCCGCAAACGCGCGACGACTACATTGATATTCTCAGCCTGTTGATGGGCAAAAATCATGACATCCCGGTGGGGGATCATGATCTCTTTGCCGCCCAAGAAATCAAAAAGGCGGTCGCGGCAAGCTTTGACAGTCACGCCCGCCCGCAAGAAACCGGGTTGGTGCAGGTGTTCGACGCGGTGCAGGGGCGCATTGGCGCGCTGGATACCATCGCGAAACTGGGGGCGTACCTAAAAGCGATCCAAGAGGCGGATGATCGGTTCACCGGACGGGCGATTAAAAACATCACAGATGCGGTCAAAGTGCGGGCGATGGATTTTGAACTGCCGGATGAATGGATGGAAAACCCGGATCTGTTTCTGTTCAAACCTTACGATGAAAAACTAACGATGATCAAAGACATGCGCCAGCCGATCACCGTGGAGATGGTGGTGCAGGAAATCAACCGCTACGCCGACAGCGAATTCCGCTATGCCGATAAATCCGATGAGGTCGCCGTCGAAAACATGGTGCGCGATTTTGGCCGTCAAGAAGAAGCCAAGCGGCGCTATCTGGATGGCAAAGCATGACCACAACGCACAATAATAGGGAAGCGCCCGACCGCGGGTGGGGGCAAAGCACCCGCCCATGGGGGCGGTCGGGCGCTGCCCGGCAAAATGCCAGGCTATTTTTTGGTTCACGACTAGGTCAATGTTGCGCTATCCCCGTTCATGTCGGTGAGGTTGAGGATATGCGTCTCTTCTCACGGGATGAAGTAAGGCGCGCGTACAGTTTTGTTATGCTGGAGTGTGGGGTTTTCGATGAGTATTGTATCTGAGGTCAATGGTTTTATTGTTGATAATAATGCACTAGTTGTTTCTGCAGCCATCCCAGTATTTGCGATTTTCCTTGGCCTTTGGGGAGGGTTTCTATCCCACCGAGCAAAGGTCAGAGAAGTAAACCTAGTGGGAAGAGCGAAGCTATCGGAATATCGGCAAAAAAACTTTGAAGCTTTGATAACGGACATATCTGCTTTGGACGCGGTGATAGGGGCTGTTGTCTTTGAACGTGTTTTGGCATTCCAACACGAGAAGGAATATCAAATTAGTAATGCCGCGCTTTCTGATATCTTGACTAAAAGCCAATCAATAATGCTCCGCATTAGATCGGACACGGGTATGATTGATCACTTTCGTAACGCTATTAGCTTGTGTTTAGATGAATTGTGTCAACCAGAGGATGGAAACGAAACAGGGACGGTATCTGATTTGTCTGAAATTTGTAGGAAAATCGCTAATTCAGAATGGAAACAGATAGAAGCTGAACTCAAGGGGAAAGCATAGATGAAACGTCTCATTGAACGTGGTCTGATGTTTGGCAATCTGATTGAGGTGTCCTCGCCTGCTTTGGTGGAGCGGTATAATCGTGCTTTGCTCAGTTTGACGGGCAAACGTACGGCGTTGGTTGATTTCCATATTGATATTTCGGGCTACTCCCCTGAAATCGGGGATGAGTTGGGGGACCAGCGTTATCTCAATGCCAATGGCTGCAATCGGCAGTTTATTCTGCTTACCACCGAACAAAAATCCGCACCATTGTTGAACGCGCAGTTTTCCACGTCGCGGGGGATTTTGCGGCAGTTTATAGATGATAACGAAAGCCAGCTTTTCGCGCTCACCGCACGTGATGCGGTCGCGGGGGAGCTGTTTAATTCGGTTTATGACGTGTCTGACCCGCAGCGCCTGTTTGATATTCGCAAGATCACGATTGAGGCTGACACCACAGAGGCGCACCTGCGCGACGCGGATAAGCTAGCGGATAAAATCGCGCGGTTTAAATCGGAAAAGGATGGCTGGTGGGATGATGTCCTGATCGCGGACATGATTGGTTTGGCAAAGAAAACTGGCGATGTGACGCGCCAGCCTTTGCAACTGAGCCAGCCAAGCATTCCGCAAGAAAATTTCTGGACTGCGCATTTTGGCGGGCTTTATCTGTTTCGCGGTGTGGATCATCCGGCGGCAATAACGGCGGCTGATAAAAATCGTTTCCGCGATCTGCCGATTAAATACACCTTTGATCTGCAGGACCGAAACCAGATCGCCAAATTCCTAGATTATAATGATCTGGTTGAACCCATCGTCAAAGCGCGCGGCGTGGATGGGGCGGCGATTTTGCAGCAAAAGATGGATTTCATTGTCGTCGATCTGGCGGCTGACAAAGGCGAAGATTTGGCCGGCGCCACGCGACGTGATATTCGTAAATTCGCCAGTCGCTATGCGCGGGACTTGCCCGAGGAATTCCATGGGCTTGCCGCGCTACATCGCTGGGCCGAAGGCGGCGGGCGGTGGCCTAAGATGAACTCTGACCATCCGGCCTATTTCTACAGCCTGCGGTCGCGGGATCATGAAGACCGGGATCTGGTGAATATGTTGCTGGCTGAACTTGCACCCAAAGATGTGCGGCAATTGTTTATCTGCCACAAGGAACGGTTTTATGCGGCGTACCGCACGTGGTCAGACGCCAAAAAGACCTTTGTCGCGGAGTTTTTGGAACGCGAATACCAAGTGGACAAAGCCGGTGCGCGCGCAGCTTTGTTTGGTGCTGAAGCATCAATGGATGATGATTACGATCAACGCGGCGATCTGATCGAAGCGGTCGGCCCTTGGGGGCGTATAGGACGGGGGCGCAGATGATCTTTGCTGTGGCACGATTGATGCTTTTCGGGTTTATAGCGCTCAGTGTGCTGTATCTGATGATTGCGTGGTATGCGCGATCTATCCGACGCGGTAATCTGGAACGCGAATTTGACGATGCAAATATGCCGGGTGACCGTGACGCATTTGTCAAAGAGGGCGTGAAAAACTTCACCCAGACCTTGCGCTATCGGTTGCTACTGCTGATTTATGTCATTCCGGTTATCGTGGCGATCATGATGATCTATGTGACGAACTTTATGTGAGGGCGATATGCGCTACGTAAAATGGGCTTTGATTGCCATTTTGATCTTAACGACCTTTGGGTTTTTTCATTACACGCTGCCGCAACACGATGTTGTGCGTATCGTAAACACCGACATCCGGCGCGTTGATTTTGGGGAAAACTCTATTTTCTGGGCCTCTAGCGATACCGGTCAGGCGACAGGCGTGGTGAACCGTGATGTACGGTTTATCGAGACGTTTTATGAAAACGGTAGCCCGATGGTGTATCGGAATGAAGATACCGGTTGGGGATGGCCACCCTATCTAAAACTGGACAGCTCGAACCTTCAGGCTGAGGCGGGTGATCTGGAATCTACCAGCGCGGAACCGCAATGGGTGGTGATTAAACACTATGGTTGGCGCAATGAATTTCTATCGATTTTCCCAAATGCGGTATCTGTTTATCCTGTAGAAAATCCAAATGTTCGGATCATCCCTTGGGGCAATATCATTATCCTGAGTTTGATCGTGTTTTTCATTTTTTGGGTGTGGAAAGTTTGGCGTCGGTTCAAGGAACGCCGCATTGATCCAGTCTTGGATGAGGCAAGCGTCGCCTGGGATGATGTAGAGGTGCGTGCCGAAGAGGCGGGCCAACGTGCGCGTGGTGTTTGGGGGAGGTTTAGCGCTTGGCTTGACACTTGGCGCAGCAAACGGCGGAAATAGGTTGAGCTTTCTTTAAAACCCTCCTAGCCATTGATCAGGGGCCAAATCTCGCCCCCTGATCAGGAGGGCACACAATGGCGACTAAGATTGTCATTAACGGGTTTGGCCGCATTGGGCGGACCATTTTGCGGATTTTGCTGTCTACGGACGCGGGTCGTGATTTTGAGGTTGTCGCAGTCAATGACATCGAACCATTGGACACCTGTGCCTATCTTTTTCAATATGATTCCGTTTTCGGTCCGTTCCCCAAAGAGGTGCGCTCAGAACCCGGTGTGTTGATTATTGGTGATCAGCGTATTCCTTTTCACGCGGCCGAAGATCTTAGCACACTTGATTTGTCGGGTGTTGATCTGGTGATGGAATGCACGGGGCTTGGGACAGCGCGTGCGGTTGCAACGCGGGGATTGACCGCTGGCGCGCGCAAGGTTTTGATTTCAGGACCTTCAGAAACTGCTGATGTGACGGTTGTTTTGGGCGCAAATGAAGATCAAGTTGCGGATCATACAATCGTGTCAAATGCATCTTGCACAACAAATG
The DNA here is from genome assembly GCF_011326755.1 of Cochlodiniinecator piscidefendens. Classification (GTDB taxonomy): domain Bacteria; phylum Pseudomonadota; class Alphaproteobacteria; order Rhodobacterales; family Rhodobacteraceae; genus Cochlodiniinecator; species Cochlodiniinecator piscidefendens. The sequence continues at coordinate 438,964 of NZ_JAAOIE010000003.1, forward strand.
CGTTGGCGCCTTTGGCGCGGTTGCTTGACGACGCCTTTGGGTTGGAAACCGGGCACATGACAACTATTCATTGCTACACCGGTAGTCAGCCAACCATTGATAAACCACGGGGCGCACCTGCACGATCTCGCGCAGCAGCATTGTCTATGGTGCCTACAACGACCAGCGCGTCAAAATTGGTGACGCGGGTTTTGCCACATCTCGAAGGTCGGCTGGATGGTTGCGCTGTACGTGTTCCAGTGGCAAGTGTTTCTGCCGTTGATCTGACGCTCCAAACCCGTGAAACGGTGAGTGTTGAGGCCGTAAATGCCCTTCTGAAACAGGCGGCAGAGCAAAGCGTTGTGTTTGGATATACCGATCAGCCTTTGGTGTCGTCTGATCTTCGAGCGCGTCCTGAATCCATCATTATGGCCGGGCCAGAAACAACTGTAACCGGCGGCGGGATGTTGCGGGTGTTTGGTTGGTATGACAATGAATGGGGATTTTCGGCGCGCATGTTGGACGTTGCGCGGTTGATGGTCAAATAGGCCCCTAAGCGGTGCTAAGGGGCCCAATTATTTTATTTAGGTAGGCTGCCAGACCCGTGGCCTGCCATTCCGCCTGAGACTTCTTCAGTCGCTTCATCCGCCAAGTGTTCTGGCAGGATTAAGTTCAAAATGATGGCAATAAAAGCTGCGGGTAATAGGCCTGATGTCATCAGGATTTTTAGCGTAGTTGGCAGATATTGAACGGCACCTGGTTCCAGTTGCAATCCAAGACCCACAGAGAGTGCAATTGCAAAGATCACCATATTGCGGCGGTTCCAATCAACGTCAGACAACATGGAAATACCAGCTGCAACAACCATACCAAACATCACGATGACGCCACCGCCCAGAACTTCGATAGGGACAGTGCGGATGATGGCGCCAACTTTGGGGACAAGACCACAAATGATCAGGAAAATTGCGCCGCAGGTGACGACATGACGGCTCATGACCCCGGTCATGGCGATCAAGCCTACGTTTTGGCTGAATGATGTATTTGGTAAACCACCAAAGATACCAGCAACCGCAGAACCAAAGCCATCCGCATAGGTCGCGCCGGAAATTTCATCATCTGTTGCTTCGCGACCAGCACCACCTTTGGTGATACCAGAAACATCGCCAACGGTTTCAATGGCTGAGATAAACGCCATGAGACAAAAGCCGATGATCGCGGCCGCAGAGAATTCAAACCCATATTTGAAAGGTTGCGGTAAAGCGAATGATGCAGCACGCGACCAGGATCCTGAGATTGCATCAAACGATAGCATGCCAACCATGAGAGCATAGATATATCCAGCAAGCAGGCCTAACAGCACGGCTGAAATGGAAAGCATGCCGCGGGTATAGAATTTAAGGCCCAAAGTGACAAAGATCACCACCAATGCTGCAGACCAGTTCAAGAGCGATCCATATTCAGGTGTGCCTATCGTAGGAACACCGCCAGCAGCGTATTGGATGCCAACTTTTACCAAGGCTAGGCCGATCATCATCACGACGAGCCCCGTTACGAGCGGTGGAAGAGCAAACCTGATTTTACCGATGACTGATCCAAGGGCTGCGTGGAAAAGACCGCCGACCAATACACCGCCAAACAGTGCGGCCAACCCGTCAACGCCTTTCCCAGCAACAAGTGGGATCATAATTGGCAAAAAGGCAAAGCTTGTACCCTGAACAATAGGAAGTGCCGCACCGACTGGCCCGATAGTAAGGGTTTGGAGCAAGGTCGCGATGCCTGCAAACAGCATGGACATTTGAATGAGGTAGAGCAGTTCAGGAAAATCTGGAGAATTTGACCCAAACCCAAACCCAGCCGCCCCTGCAATGATAATCGCGGGTGTTACGTTGGATACAAACATTGCCAATACATGCTGGATGCCCAGCGGTATCGCTTTTGATAACGGGGGTGTGTAGTTTGGATCGCGCAGTTGTTCTGCGGTTCCGATTGAATTGTCAGCCATTGGTTTCCCTCCCTTAAGACTGTCCCTTAGTCGGCTACATTTTTGCAGCTCTTATTATTGAAGAGGTAAAATGGTTACCTCCTCAGTAAGCCAAAATTCCTCTAAGTTGGTGCCGTTGCCGATCCGATCGACAACAGCAAAAAGACCGGGTGCAAACAATGGTGTCAGCACGCCGTGCCAGATATTGCGGTGAAAGTTGATCGCTTGCCCGGGTTGCGTGATAAATGCGTGGATGGTGCCGGGCGTGCCTGCATTATCTTCCGCGACGATCACTAAAAACGGGTCCATCGACATGGGTATAAAGCACTGCGATCCTTCCGGATGGCGTTCCACCAAATCCAGCTTCATTGGCAGTTGACGTGGCTCTGCCTTGAACAAGCTAATCCCCGCAGCGCCGTTGCTGAAATCGAGCTGTGCGCGGTCGTGAAACCGCCCGCACAGACCTTGATTGATAATCTTGTCGGGTTCGCCAGAGGTGTCGATGATATCACCAAAGGGTGAGAATGCCGTTGCCGTTAAGGGGAGGGGGCTAAGTTCCATTAGGCCCCCAATGCGTCTATGAGACGGTGTAGCGCAATGCGTTCTACCTGATAGCAGGCCTGCGCAAATTCCGCGTCCCGTGTGTTTTTAATGCGCGCTTTGAACGCGGCTAGAATACTCGCTTTGTCATGATCGCGCACCGCGATGATGAATGGAAATCCGAACTGGTCAGTGTATTGGGTGTTGAGGGTCGTAAACAAATCGCGTTCGCCGTCGGTCAACGCATCTAATCCGGCGCTGGCTTGTTCTGAGGTGGATTCAGAAGTCAGGCGCTTGGCTTGTGCTAATTTTCCTGCAAGATCGGGGTGTGCTGTAAGTACACCCAGCCGGGCGGCGTCACTGGATGCGCGGAACACTCGGCAAAGCGCATTGTGTAACCCAATCGCAGAGTCGTGCCCCGCGCCAAGTTCCAACGCATGTGCACCTTCGGCAATCCAAGGCGAATGTTCGAATATGCCACCATAGCTGGCCACAAATTCATCGCGTTCCATCTGCGAAGGGCGGGGTTGTTTAATAGGCGGGTGATTTTGGTGCCAATGTTCGGCGATTTCGATGCGACGTGCAAACCAAACATCTGCGTGACTTTGCGCGTATTCAATGAACTTGCGTAAGGCTTGCACACGGCCCGGACGGCCGATTAGGCGGCAATGTAGCCCGATTGACATCATTTTGGCTTGGCCCTCTTCACCCTCGGCATAGAGCGCATCAAAGCTGTCTTTGAGGTAGGCAAAGAACTGGTCGCCTGAATTAAAACCCTGCGGTGTGGCAAAGCGCATGTCGTTGGCGTCGAGCGTATAGGGGATGATCAATTGATCGCGCTCATTCGTACTTTGCCAGTATGGCAGATCATCGGCATAGCTGTCTGAGATGTAGTCAAACGCGCCGGTTTCGGTGGCAAGTTGAACCGTATTGATCGACGCCCGCCCAGTGTACCATCCTCGCGGTGGTTGTCCGGTAACTTGGGTGTGCAGTTTGATCGCGCGTTCGATGTGATCGCGTTCTTGATCAGGGGCAAAATCTTTGTATTCGATCCATTTTAGACCGTGGCTGGCAATTTCCCAGTTGGCCTCTTGCATAGCTGCCGTTTGTTCTGGGGATCGGGCGAGCGCGGTCGCTACCCCATAGACCGTTAAAGGAACATTCAAGGAAGTGAACAGCTTATGCAGACGCCAAAATCCAGCACGTGCGCCATATTCATAGATCGTTTCCATGTTCCAATGGCGCTGATCGGGCCATGCGGCGGCTCCGACAATTTCGGATAGAAACGCCTCTGAGGCGGCATCTTCATGCAAAATGCAGTTTTCACCGCCTTCTTCATAATTCAATACGAATTGCACAGCTATTTTAGCACCATTTGGCCACTGTGGGTCTGGTGGTGTTTGGCCGTAGCCACGCATATCACGAGCGTATCTTTTCACGCGAACATGTTCCTTGTTTTGATTTTACTCTACGGCAGAAGAATAGCATAGACTTTCAAGAAAACTGAGAAAGAGTTTCCGAAAAATGGGGTTTTCCAGATTTTCAAACCTGCGACAATGGCGAAAACAGAGGAAGATATAGATGTCTGGTTATCTCACGACACATGTACTTGATACCGCTCGGGGATGCCCAGCCGAGGGGATCACGATTGCACTTTACCGAGTTTCGGGCAACTCCCACAAGAAATTGGTCGAAATGAAGACCAATTCGGATGGGCGTACAGACAGCCCGATTTTGCCCGAAGGCAAATTCAAATCCGGTCAGTATGAATTAATTTTTTTCACCGGTGACTATCTCGCGCAGCATAATCTGAGCGAAGGTGAAAACAAATTCCTAGACCACATTCCGATCCGGTTTGGCGTGGATGATGCTGATGCACATTATCATGTGCCATTGTTGCTCTCGCCGTTTGGGTATTCAACCTATCGCGGCAGTTGATCTTTGATTGATTTGAGTTCTGCGGCGTAGTCGGATAGCGCCTGTTGCCCTTTGGGGCTTAGATCGTAGATGCCGCGTTCAACACGATCAAACCAGCCGTAGTGATTGTCGGCCATCACAGTGCGTGCGCGGCTGACGTTTGTTTGGGCGGCAACAAGGCTTGCTTTGGTTGGGCCGTTGTCTGACAGGTAAGCAATGCAGCGCAGCGCGTCTTGGCGGTAAGCAGTGATCAGGGAGGTGCGGGTTGACCCCCCGGTATTTGGATCGCCCACGCGCCGCGAAAATTCCCGCAAAAGCCGGGTTGCACGCTGTTTGGATTTCATCGGCTTGTAGGGGGCGGGGTCAAGGTGCGTTTCTACAAATTGATCCTTGAGGCGCACAGTGATCAACCCAAGCCCAAGCCGTCTGCACAGGGCAATGTTGTTTTTAAGATTACCCTGAAACACACGCCCTTTGCCCCGCGGCACTGCGATGTAAACCGTATCAGTGATGGATTGGCGATCAATGCCCTGGTGAAATAGAGACAAAGAAAACCCGGTTTTAAGTTCTACAATAACCGGTGGTTCGTCAGCACGAACAGCGACAACATCCGCAGCCCCGATTTCTGCTTTGACCTCATATCCTTGACCTTCAAGCAAGGTCTTGATGGGCTGGTACAGATCCGTTTCTTTTGGGGGTTTGGTGGCCATAATCAATCTTTAACGCGGGATGTATAATTTCTCAATCGGTCTGGCGGATGCGTGTGTTGAGTACTTCTTTTGGAGGAGTATGCTGTGCGAGCGAAGTTGCCATTACAAATCCATAGTTCTCGTCATGTTCTCATTCGGGCATGCGTGCAATGATTTGGGTAATCATTGGGTCAGTGTATTCCTTTACTGGATCGTCAGATTTGTCGGCATTCCGATGAAACTCTCCGGCGTCGAATGCCTGAAAAATGTCCCAAAAAGGAGGTGGGAGGTCTGTTGTTTTGGCTAAGAAAATGGGCCAAAGGCAGTTCATAATCCTATCGGCAGTGTCATAATTGATTGATTGGTCGTGATAATTTTTCGCAACTGTGATCGCGATTTCATGCAGAGCTTCAATATCCACTGCTCTACCATACCAGTGTTCTAATGTGGTTTCGACATGCTCGCCAAATTCAAGCCAAGACTTATGATCTTTATGATGAAGGGAATAGGTCTCGAAAGTATTGGACAATACCAAAAGTTGGTTCATGGCGTTACTCCCTTTGCGCTTGGCTCTTAGCCCATACTCAATACGACAATGTACGCATTTGAAAGGGTTGAATAATCAGTCATGCGCCGCTCTTTCCAGTGCCTATCTTGAGTTGGCTCAATATATTTCCCCGGTAGGTGGCATTCCACATACCGGGGGTCGCTTTATTCGCCGTAGGGGATCCAGATATTTTTGATCTCAGTGGCGTGTTCAAGGAATGTGCGGCCTTCGCCGTCTTTGATCCAATCTCGGGCGATACCGTTGTTGACCCAAGTGCGTTTCAGGCTGCCTGCTGAACGGCGTTCAATATCTGCGGAAACATCGCTGGAAGAGAAGCTCCAGACGGCGTCAATGTCCAAGTGATCCGCCATGGTTTTACCAAGATCAGCATGATCACCCGTCACGATGTTCACTACACCGGCGGGCACATCTGATGTGTCTAACACCTGATAGAAATCCGTCGCGGACAAGGGATAGGCTTGTGAGGTCGCAAGAACGCAGGTGTTGCCCATCGCAATCGCAGGGGCCATCGCTGATATGAGGCCCAGCAGCGGCGCTTCGTCCGCGCAGAGTGTGCCAATCACACCTACGGGTTGTTTCATCGCCAAAGCGATGCCACGAATGGGAACGCCGTGTGCTTGCCCATCATATTTGTCGGCCCATGCGCCATAGGTGAACAGCCGGGAAATGGCGGCTTCGACTTCTTTATCGCCGGAGCGTTTGCCGAGCATATCATCGATACGGTCCGCAAATTCATCTGCCCGTGCAGATAGGTTTTCTGCGATGTAGTAAAGGATTTGCGCGCGCAGGTGCCCAGTTGTTTTGCCCCATGCTTTGGCTTTGTGGGCGGCTTCGACAGCGTTGCGGATGTCTTTGCGACTGCCTTGGCCAACGTGACCCAGCAGTTTCCCTTTGGGGGACCAGATCGCATCGGAATAACCGCTATCCGGACGCGATTGTTTGCCACCGATATACATTTTGGCGGTGCGATCCAATGTGCCTGCGGGGCTAGGGTCTTTGGGCGCAGCAACGCGGCTAAGCTGTGATAGTTTTTTGCCCTGGTCGATAGGTTTGGTGTAGGCGGTCAGGCCTTCCCAACCACCTTCACGGCCAAAGCCGCTTTCGCGTGTGCCGCCAAAACCGGCAGCGGCATCAAACATATTGGTGCCATTCACCCAAACAACGCCAGCCACCAGTTTCGGTGCAATTTCGAGCGCGAGGTTCAGGTTTTCGCTCCAGACCGACGCGGCGAGACCATAGCGGGTGTTATTGGCAACCTCGATTGCCTCAGCTGGGGTGCGGAAGGTTGTGCCAACCAATACTGGGCCAAAGATTTCTTCCTGCATCAAAGTGGCCGCCGGGTGCAATCCGGTGATCAGAGTCGGGCGGTAGTAAAAACCGCTGTCGGGCAAATCACATTTGGCGTGGTAAACGTCGCCTTCGCTGCCATGGGCATCGACCAAACGCGTGATGGTGGACAGTTGGGTTTCGTCAACAATCGCCCCAACGTCGATGCATTTGTCCATAGGATTGCCCAAACGTAGCCCATCCATACGCGCACGTAGTTTGGTATAGAAACGATCAGCGATACCCTCTTGAACCAAAAGGCGTGACCCGGCACAGCAGACCTGACCCTGATTGAACCAAATCGCGTCAACCAGACCTTCGATTGCTGAATCAATATCGGCGTCTTCAAAAACGATATAGGGGGATTTTCCACCCAATTCGAGCGTTAGTGCTTTGCCAGACCCTGCTGTTGCTTCGCGAATTTTGCGACCAACTGATGTTGAACCAGTGAACGCGATTTTGTCGATGTCGGGGTGCGATACGATCATTTCGCCTGTCGCACCATCCCCCGTGACAATGTTGACCACACCTTTTGGAAGGCCTGCCTCTTGGCAGATTTCGGCAAACAATAGCGCGGTCAGTGATGTGTATTCGGCAGGTTTTAGAACAACGGTGTTGCCCATCGCAATCGCGGGTGCGATTTTCCATGCTAGCATCAACAGTGGGAAATTCCACGGGATGATCTGGCCGCAAACGCCTAGGGCTTCGCGGTCTGGTAACTCGCTGTGCTGCAGCTGTGCCATCCCCGCGTGGTAATAGAAATGACGCGCAACAAGCGGGATATCAATATCGCGGCTTTCACGGATCGGTTTACCGTTATCCAGCGTTTCTAAAACAGCAAACAAGCGGGAATGTTTTTGAACCAACCGTGCGATGGCATACAGAAACTTTGCCCGCTCATGTCCTGAGGTTTTTGCCCATTTTGGTTGGGCTTTGCTTGCAGCCAAAACCGCAGCATCAACATCAGATTGTGTTGCCTGTGATAGGGTGGCCAAGATTTCACCCGTGGCTGGGTTTTTACTGTCACACCCCTCAGTTGGAGAAGTCCACGCGCCATTAATGAAATGACCAAAGTGATCACCGCGATCAACAAGCCATGCGAGAGCCTCAGATGCATTTTCTGGTGCTGGGCCATAATCCATGCTGTCAAAAATATCTTGTACGGTCATGTTCTTATCCCATTGCGTGGCGATGATTGGCCGAATAGCGACCAGTGGTGAAGTGTTCGAGTTGGCGTTCGATATCGCCCAAAAGCGATGACGCGCCAAAGCGGAAGAGGTGAGGTTGCAACCAATGATCGCCCAATTCGTCTTTGATCAGGCTCAGATAGGTCACAGCGTCTTTGGCTTTTGAAATGCCACCAGCGGGTTTGTAACCAACGCGAAAACCAGTGCGTTCATAATAATCACGAATGGCGCGGATCATCACCAAACTCACGGGGAGCGTAGCATTCACGCTTTCTTTGCCGGTAGATGTTTTGATGAAATCGGCCCCGGCCATCATACAAACCAGCGAGGCGCGCGCCACATTGCGAAGGGATCCCAGTTCACCAGTGGCCAAAATTGCCTTAACATGGGCGTCGCCACAGGCGCGGCGGAACAGGCGCATCTCATCGTAAAGTGCCTGCCAATTTCCGGTCAGGACATGGCGGCGCGAAATAACGATGTCAATTTCAGCTGCACCAGCCGCAACGCTTTCGGTGATTTCCTGAACACGAAGATGCAGTGGGGATAGGCCTGCGGGAAATCCCGTTGAGACGGCCGCCACTGGAATACCTGTGCCTTTGAGCGCATCAACGGCGGTTTCGATCATGTCGTGATAGACACAGACAGCGCCGGTGGTGATTGGTGCCATTCCCAGATCATCCATCAGAGATGGATTAACAGGTGCACGTGCCTTGGCGCAAAGACGACGAACGCGTCCTTCGGTATCGTCACCTGACAGGGTTGTAAGGTCGATCATGGTGATCGCTTTCAACATCCAAGCGGCCTGATATTCTTTTTTGACTGAACGACGTCCGGGCAGTGTCGCACAGCGGCGTTCGACCGCCGATGTATTGACTTGCACAGAGCTGACCCAATCTAAATCCAGTGCCATACCGGGATTACGGGGCTCATGCACTTGCGGCAGCTGCGTTGATGTCATGTCTGTCGTCGAAAGGGTTTGGTGTTCGGTTTGCACGCCGAGGCTCCCTGCTGAGGTGAAAGCGGAAATTGCCATGCGCGCAACCGTTTTGCAAGTTTGATCATATGGTCAAACTTCATATTTCTATGGTTTCCAAGCGTTAAATTTGCCGTTAGGAGGGGCGCAACCCCAATTTTGCCGTCACTGGCCCCCGAGGAGAGCTAAAATGTCCTTTGATCGTTCTGTGAAAATTGCCCCGTCGATTCTATCTGCTGATTTTGCTAATTTTGGTGCCGAATGCGAAGCCGTGGAAGCGCAGGGCGCTGATTGGGTGCATGTTGACGTGATGGATGGGCATTTTGTGCCAAATATCACATTTGGCCCGGCCACCTGCAAAGCAATCCGTCCTCATATTAAGGGCGTTATGGATGTGCATCTGATGATTTCGCCTGTCGATGCTTATATCGAGGCTTTCGCAGATTCAGGGGCCGATGTGATTACCGCCCATGTCGAAGCCGGCGCGCATGTTCACCGCACTTTGCAAGCGATCCGCGGCGCCGGGGCGAAAGCGGGTATTGCGTTGAACCCGGGGACGCCTGTGGAAAGCGTCGATTATCTATTGGACATGGTGGATTTGGTTTGTGTCATGACAGTGAACCCCGGATTCGGCGGTCAGAAGTTCATTCACTCGCAAGTGGAAAAAGTGCGGGCTTTGCGCGCGATGATTGGTGATCGGCCAATTCATATCGAGATCGATGGTGGTGTTACGCCAGAAACTGCGCCATTGGTTGTTGAAGCAGGGGCAGATGTTTTGGTTGCAGGATCAGCGGTGTTCAAAGGTGGATCTGTTTTGAACCCAGCACCATATGGTGAGAACATTCGGGCGATCCGGGCGGCTGTTGCAGGTTAAGCCCTGCGCATTACCTTGGAGCTGCGGCGCGGGTTAAACGATCATTGATCGCAAGACCAAGGCCGGTATTGGGAATGGGCGACACGGCGATCGTGTTTGCCTGCCCGTCGAGCTGATGCATGTAATCAAACAGATTTGCTGCGGCCTCCACCATATCGGCGGATGGTGAAAGATTAAGTGTGGCGCCGTCGACAGGTCCAAATCCGAGAAGAATTTCATCCTCGCGAACAGATTTCGCATTCAGGCGCATTATTGCGTTCGGTGCATAGTGCGACGAAAGTTGCCCGGGTGCCGTGGGTGCCGCACCCGGAATATGCGTTAGTAAAGTGCGCCCGATGCAAGCCTCAATGACTTCAACAGGAAGGCCGCCGGGGCGCAATAATGTTGGTTCAGGATCAAAGCCGATGATGGTTGATTCAACGCCTACTTCGCATGGGCCCGCATCGACAATGGCGTGAATGCGTCCGTTTAGGTCGGCCAAAACATGTTCGGCAGAGGTCGCGCTGATGTGCCCTGATAAGTTCGCGGAAGGGGCCGCGATGGGTTTGCCAAACACGCGCAGTAGGCTGGAGGCAATCGGGTGTGCGGGTACGCGTAAGCCGATAGTGTTCAATCCGGCGCTGGTGAGGTGTGATAGGTCAGAATTTTTTTGTAATGGCACGACCAATGTCAGCGGCCCGGGCCAAAATGTTGCGGCAAGACGCAAGGCGTCTTCGCTAAATGCGCCGAATTTTTGCGCCATCTCCAGGTCAGCGACATGCGCAATAAGGGGATTGAAACTCGGGCGTCCTTTTGCCTCGAATATTTTTGCTACAGCCTGTCCATTGCAGGCATCACCGCCAAGACCGTAAACGGTCTCGGTCGGGAGCGCGACAAGGCCACCATTATGCAAAATGGCAGAGGCTTTTTCGAGGCCTGCCTTATCAGTTGCAAGGGTTTCCGTTTTTAGTTCAATCGACATTTGCGCGCCTGTGACGTTGCGTCTCTGTTGCCCCGTGGTGTGGGCAAGATACCCTAGGGGTGAAGAATGGAATTTGCGCTGTTTCTACACACTTTGGCGCATTTGGGAAGGGAACACATGGCTTATCGTGCACCGGTTGAAGAATATAAGTTCATCTATGACCATGTGGTTGGTTTTGACCAAGTGCGGGCGACGGATCAATTCGGTGAGGCAAGCGCGGATCTAACCGATGCGATCTTAGGCGAAGCAGGTAAGCTTTGTGATGAAGTATTGGCGCCGCTACAGCGCAACGGTGATCTCGATCCGGCACAGTTGGAAAACGGTGTAGTGCGCACGTCAAAGGGGTTTGCTGGCGGATACCAAGCTATCGCAGAGGGAGGCTGGGTCGGCATGGCTGCAACACCTGATTTTGGTGGAATGGGTTTGCCCATGACCGTTGCTTCAAGTGTGAATGAAATGATGGCGGGGGCCTGTCTGTCCTTACAACTCAACCCGTTGATGACACAGGGCCAAATCGAAGCGTTGGAACATCATGCGTCAGATGAGATCAAAGACGTTTATCTGCCAAAGCTTGTATCAGGTGAATGGTGCGGCACCATGAACTTAACCGAGGCGCAGGCGGGGTCTGATGTTGGCGCGCTGTCGAGCAAAGCGATTGAGAACGGTGACGGTAGTTTTGCGGTGACCGGGCAGAAGATTTTTATCAGCTGGGGCGATAACGATTTTTCGGGAAATGTCTGTCACTTGGTGTTGGCGCGGCTGCCAGATGGGCCAAACGGAACCAAGGGGATCAGTCTGTTTCTCGTGCCAAAATACATGCCTGATGCTGAAGGGAATCCAGGTGTTGCAAACAGTTTAAAGGTTGTTTCGCTTGAAGATAAGATGGGCCTGCACGGTTCCCCGACGGCGGTTATGCAATTTGATGGTGCAACCGGGTGGATGATTGGCGCACCGCACAATGGAATGAAGGCAATGTTCACGATGATGAACAATGCACGCCTTGGAGTCGGGGGCGAAGGGATCGGTGCCGCAGAAGGTGCGTATCAACATGCTGTGTCCTATGCGCTTGATCGTAAACAGGGACGTAGCCCTATTGAAGGTGGCACTGGTGCGATTATAGACCATGCGGATGTACGTCGCATGTTAACGTCAATGAAGGCTGAAATCTTTGCTGCGCGCTCCATCGCATTGTCCTGTGCTGTTGCGATCGACATGGGGCGTGCCTCTGGAGGGCCGGACTGGGCTGCACGCGCTGCGTTTTTAACACCAATCGCAAAGGCGCATGGCACCGATATTGGGAACGAAGTGTCTTATATGGGCGTGCAGGTACATGGGGGTATGGGCTTCATTGAAGAAACCGGAGCCGCCCAATATTGTCGGGATGTTCGTGTAACTGCGATATACGAGGGCACCAATGGCATTCAGGCGATGGATTTGGTGGCACGTAAATTGATGGACGGGGGCGAAGCGGCGTTCAGATTGCTTGAAGAGGTTGAAGAAACCGCCGAAGCCGCGCGTCTGGATCATCCTGATTTGGCTGAACCTTTGTGGTCCGCTGCCGAAACCATGCGCGAAACTGTTGAGCTTTTTGTTGCTCAACCCGATTTGAACGAACGTTTCGCAGGGGCGGTTCCGTTTTTACGCGCGTTTGCTCGGGTGCTTGGGGCGCATGCGCATTTAAAGGCCGCTGTCGCTGCGGGCGATGGGCCACGGGTTGCGCTGGCCGCCTTTTATATTAAGCGGCTGTTGCCTGAGGGGCTGGCTGCCATGTCACACGCACGCGAAGGGGCTTCGGGCTTGTATGCCCTAAGCGCAGATGATTTATCGGCGCAATGAACATGACATTTGAACCCTTGAGATACCCGTTCCCCGAAGCGCCCGTCGAGGGCGAAGCGACAGAGGTCGCGCCGGGTGTGCTGTGGATGCGTTTGCCCCTGCCAATGAAGTTGGACCACGTAAACGTATATGCGTTAGACGAAGGCGATAGTTGGACCATTATCGACACGGGATTTGACAGTAAGCGGACCCGCCGTGTGTGGGAACAACTGTTGGCTGGGCCGATGCAAGGAAAACCTGTTTCGCGCGTGGTGGTGACGCACCATCACCCGGATCATGTTGGAATGGCTGGATGGTTCCAATCTGAACACGGGGCAGAGCTGTGGACTACGCGCACTGCTTGGTTGTTTTCACGTATGTTGATGTTGGATGAGCAGGACACGCCGCCAGCCGAAACCATAGAGTTTTGGCAATCCTGCGGGATGGATGCTGAGATTTTAGAACAACGCAAACAGGAACGTCCGTTTAACTTTGCCGATGTTGTGGCCCCTATGCCGCTGGGTTTTAAACGTATGAAGCAGGGGGATGTTGTTCGAATCGGCGGGCGCGATTGGGATATTCACATGGGCAATGGACATGCGCCTGAGCACCTGACGCTGTGGTCGCGCGATGACAATCTTGTGATTTCGGGCGATCAAATTATCGCGTCTATTTCGCCAAATGTAGGGGTCTATGCGACGGAGCCCGAAGCGGACCCATTGGGGGATTGGTTGGAGGCTTGTGAACGCTTAGCCCCGCTCGCGCGTGAAGATCACCTGGTTTTAGCGGGGCATAAGCTGCCGTTTACGGGTTTGCCATCGCGTATGCGTCAATTGATTGAAAATCATCATGGGGCCTTAGATCGACTGATGGCTCACATCAAAACCCCTAAGACTGCCGGCGATTGCTTTGTGCCACTTTTCAAGCGCGCGATAGGGGCGGGTGAATATGGCCTTGCACTGGTCGAAGCAATGGCCCACGTTTCGCACCTATATCAGATTGGTAAAGCCACACGCATGCGCCGCGATGACGGGGCTTGGTTGTGGCAGGCAAGGGACTAACGATGGCTGACGAAATTCAAACCTCCGCTGAGGCTGCAGAGGCAGATGCGCTCCCGAGATCGCGCAAGGTACGTTGTAATCCAGACGGCAGTATCACGGCTGGTAGCGAAGAGGTCCCCGAAACGGTTGCTAAAACACCCGTTCAGCAAAAAAGCGCGGCGCAATGGGCCTATGAGCGGATCATCCTCTATATCCAAAACTTCGAAAAAACGTTGGATAACGAACAAGAAGCCGCGATGGGATTTGCGGGTGGCGATGTGGGCGTTATGCGAATCGAAGGCATGGGGTATTTTGATCCAGACCTGATCACATTTTACGGCACAGACGAAAACGGTTCAAAAACGCAGCTTGTCCAACATGTGACTCAGCTTAATGTTATGTTACGGGCATTGCCCAAGGCTGTTGAACATGTTGAACCTAATCGAATTGGGTTTCGGTTGGCCAAAGATTTGGAAGACTCTTAACGCATTTGGTCGCATGGGCGTGACAGAACCTTTGAAATCGTCTAAATGGACGAAAAAGCGAACTCTAAGGATATACAGATGGCTGACGAAAAATTTGAACACGGTAAAATGGATACTACTGCCCAAGAAAAAGCCTATGATGGCTTCATCAAAGGGTCCATCTATGTGTCATGCGCCGCTATCGCCGTGCTGATCATCATGGCCGTTTTTAATAGCTAATGATCTTTGGGGCTCAGGCCTCATCAAAACGGATAGATTTTCAATGCGTCGTTTTCTGTTGTGTTTGTTCTTGCCGGCTCTTCTGGCTGCTTGTGGTTCCACAGCTGAGCCAAAATGGGCGCCAGACGATGAGGTCGCCCAGGCGGTTTATCGGCATGATGGGCCGACCTCTTTGACCCTTTTTACTGTGATCAGTAACCGCTCCAACGCGGGCGCGCATTCTGGTTTGATGGTGAATGGCAGCCAGCGGGTTTTGTTCGATCCGGCGGGAACATGGTATCATCAGCAAATTCCAGAAAGAAATGATGTTCATTTCGGTGTGAATGAGCAGGTGCTTTCTTTCTATATGGATTTCCACACGCGTGAAACTTATCGCACAGTGGTCCAAACCGTTGAAGTTTCGCCTGAAGTTGCGGAATTGGCGCTGCGCATCGTTCAGAACTATGGCGCTGTTCCTAAAGCCCAGTGTTCGCGCAGCATTTCAGATGTTCTGTCGCAGCTTCCTGGTTTTGAAAGCATTTCAGTCAGTTGGTTCCCAAAGCGTACAATGAACGCTTTCGGTGAATTACCGGGTGTGAGAAGTGAAACTGTTTATGATGACGATGCCGACGACAATAGTTCTGTTTTGGCAGGGCAAGGCGCCTAAATCAGTTTCGATTTTGAAAAAAGCCCCGCGGTTGCGGGGCTTTTTTTATGCCAGAAAATAGATCATCACCAATAATGTAATGATTCCGCTTGCGATTGAGGCAAGTACATTTTTGCTAAAATACCCGACCGCAAATGCAACAAGAGCGGCCAGTAGCCGTGACGGATCAGGCTCGCCTTGCGTTGCGGCAGGCCATAAAATGAGTGGTGCAACCAAACCAGGCAGAACGGCAACGGGTGTGTAGCGTAAATGCCGAAGAATCCAGTCGGGAATGTCGCGATCACCAATGATGCCGACGAATGAAAACCGGATGAAAAACGTGCCAATCCCGATCAATACGATGTTGGTCCATATTTCAAAGGTACTTAGTTCCATTTTCCGCGCCTTTCTAGCCAAAGCTCGGTTTGCGCCCCGGCCATCATGGCAAGAACGGCTGCGATGAGTAATCCTAGGTTCAAAGGTAAGAATGCAAAGCCCAGTGCCGCACTGACAGACACTATGACCGCGATCATATGAGCTGGGGTTCGAATGGCTGGGCCGATTAAAGAGAGAAATGTAATCGGTAGCGCGAAGTCGAGTGCGAATGCGTCTGGTATTGCGTTGCCAACCAATGCGCCGACTAAGGTCATTCCAAACCAGAATGGTGAAATTAAGCTCGCAGCACCAAGAAAATACGCCACTTTTTGATTGGTCGGCATTTCTGGTTTCTTTTCGAATTCGGAAACAGCCAAAGCGTAGTTTTGGTCGAATAAGAAAAAACTGGCCAGTGCGCGTTGCCAGAGAGGAGCAGGGCCTAGATACGGGGCAAGTGCCGCTGAATACATGGCCATACGCAAATTCACCGCAAGCGCTGTCGCGAGAACAATAATGGTGGGCGCGTTGTCGACCATTTGCTGAATTGCCGCGAATTGCGCCGCACCCGCGACGGCGAGCAGACTAAAACTAAAAGTCTCCAAAATACTTAAGCCGGCTTCGGTTGCAACAACGCCAAACAGCGTGGCAAATGGGATCGCAACGAGCAAAAAAGGCGCCCCGTCGCGTAGACCGCGTAAGTAGGCGGATTTGATGGTGGAGGAAGCCATGAAGTGTCCCTAAACTATACTCGACTATCCATGCCTCTAAAGTTGGGAAGATGCAAATGACAACCCGTGATGACCTCGATCATTTTTTGATCGCTCCAGATCCCAAACGGGGTGATCTAACGCGCGCCGTGATCGGGCGGGACCATAACGGAGATGAAATCCCGCTTTCTGTTGTCGAGGAACGCCCGTTGACGATTTTCTTAAATGGCCAAGAGATCGTAACGGCCATGACGATAGGCGATTATCCTGAATACCTTGCGCTTGGTTTTTTGCGTAACCAAGGGATGCTACAGCCTGGCGAAACCGTTTTGGGGGTGGACTACGATGCTGAATTGGAAACCGCAGTGGTGCGCACTGATGGGCAAACGACCTACGAAGAGAAGTTAAAGAAAAAGACGCGCACCTCTGGCTGTGCTGTTGGCACGGTTTTTGGGGACATGATGGAAGGGCTTGAAGGGTTGGAATTGCCGCAAACAGCGCTTCAAACTTCGTGGCTGTATCGATTGTCAGCACAAATTAATCGCACCCCGAGCCTGTATTTAGAAGCGGGTGCTATACACGGAACTGTCTTGTGCAAAGGGGATGTTCCTCTTGTTTATATGGAAGATGTTGGGCGTCATAATGCGGTCGATAAAATTGCCGGATGGATGTTGTCTGAAGGTGTGTCAGCGGATGATAAAATTCTCTATACAACCGGTCGATTGACCTCTGAAATGGTGATTAAGACAGCGATGATGGGCATTCCGGCGCTTGTGTCCCGGTCGGGGTTTACGGCTTGGGGTGTTGAAATTGCGCGCGAAGTTGGATTGACGTTGATTGGACGTATGAAGGGCAAGCGGTTTGTTTGTTTGGCGGGAGAAGAACGTCTGGTTTGGGATGCGGACCCTAACCAGATCCCAGATGAAAATCGCAAACATGGGCGTAAGGGCAACTGATGGATATTCTAGGTGTGATATTGGCTGGCGGTCTGGCAACCCGTATGGGTGGCGGTGACAAAAGCCTATTGCAGTTGGGCGGGCGCTCGATCTTGTCGCATGTTATTGATCGGATTGAACCTCAGGTTGCGGGGCTGGCTTTGAATGCAAACGGGGATGCGACCCGTTTTGATCGATTTGGCCTTCCTGTGATCTCCGATAGCATTGACGGGTTCGCTGGCCCGTTGGCTGGCGTTTTATCCGGTTTAGATTGGGCTGCGGCGCGTGGGGCATCGCACGTTGTTAGTGTTGCAGCTGATACGCCTTTTTTTCCGGCGGATTTGGTGCCTCAGTTGCGATTGGCGGCAGAGCTAAAGGGCGTTGAAGTTGCGCTTGCTGCTTCGCCTCATCCGAAAAAAGGAGTGTTGCGCCAGCCGACGTTTGGTTTGTGGCCTGTCGCATTGCGGGATGACCTGAGGGCAGCCTTAAACGATGGTGTGCGAAAAGTTGTGATTTGGACGGAAAAGCACAACGCTTCAGAAGCGGTTTTTCCAGTATTTCGAATTGATCCGTTTTTTAATGTGAACACACCAGAAGATTTGGAAAAGGCTGCGGCGATGATGGGTGGTAACACATGAAAATCTTTGGCGTCACCGGATGGAAGAACAACGGAAAAACCGGGCTGATGGAACGGTTGGTTTCTGAAATCATTGCGCGCGGATTTACGGTTTCTACGGTTAAACACGCCCACCACAGTTTTGATGTTGACCAAGAAGGTCGGGATAGTTTTCGCCACCGTGCAGCTGGAGCGCAACAGGTGATGCTGTCGTCCAATAACCGGTGGGCTCTGATGACCGAACTGCGCGAAGCGGAGGAACTATCGCTCGAAGAACTGCTGAAACAGCTTAACCCGGTCGATCTGGTTTTGATTGAAGGTTACAAAGCTGATCGCCATCCAAAGATCGAAGCACATCGCGCTGAAATTGGCAAAGATTTGATCGCGCGCTCCGATGATAGCATTGTCGCGGTGGCATCGGACATTGCCCTAGAGGGCATTGATGTACCGGTTATCGATCTAAACGACACCAATGCGCTGGCTGATTTTGTGCTGAACCACGCCGAACTGGAAAAAGTATGACTGAGCTAAAAGCACCGACGTTAAAAGATGATTGCTTCTCATTGCCACTAGGTGTGAATTGGACTCCTGTGGACGAGGCACTCGCGTATTTGCGCGCTGCTTTAGAGTGTGTCTGTGCAGTTGAAACTGTTGCAGTCGCAGATGCCATTGGCCGGATTTTGGCCAAAGATCACTTAGCGGTACGTTCAAATCCTCCAGCCGCAAATTCAGCCGTCGATGGGTATGGGTTTGCATTTGCGGCGATCCCATCCGGGGGGAACGCGGTTCCCTTGGTCGTGGGGCGCGCTGCGGCGGGCGCGCCTTATGATGGGCGGGTGCCGGAGGGTGCTGCAATTAGGATTTTGACGGGGGCAGTATTACCGGAAGGGGTAGACACAGTTGTCTTGGAAGAGGACTGCAATACGTCCGATACCGAGGTGGCCTTCGAAAAACCTAAAAGGGCCGGAGCGAACGCCCGCAAAGCGGGTGAGGATGTTGAAGCTGGTTCTGTCGCGTTTTCAAAAGGCACGAAACTGCGCTCCGTAGATTTAGCATTACTATCAGCATTGGGTTTGTCTGAAGTTCAGGTTTTCCGCCAACTTCGTGTTGGGGTGATTTCAACAGGGGATGAGTTGGTTGCGCCGGGTGCCACTCTTGATCCGGCCAAAACCTACGATGCGAACCGACCAATGTTACTCTCGATGGTGGCGCGATTGGGGTATGAAGCGCTTGATCTTGGGCATGTTGGCGATGATCGTGATGTGTTGCGCTCTGCGTTGGATGAAATGGCAACTCAGGTAGATGTTTTACTGACATCTGGCGGCGCATCTGCCGGGGACGAAGATCATATGTCTGCGCTATTGAATGAAGCTGGTGCAATGCAGATGTGGCGCATCGCTTTGAAACCCGGCCGACCATTGGCGCTTGGGCTTTGGCAGGGTGTTCCGGTTTTCGGTTTACCGGGAAACCCCGTGGCTGCCTTCGTTACTGCATTGGTTTTTGCGGTACCAGCCTGTGGAATTCTGGCGGGAAAATCTTGGAAAACACCACAGGGGTTTCAAGTGCCTGCAGCCTTTGAAAAGCGTAAAAAGGCAGGCCGTCGGGAGTATCTTCGTGCCCGTATGACCGATGAAGGCACCGTTGAAGTGTTCGCATCTGAAGGGTCAGGTCGCATTTCGGGGCTGACTTGGGCGGATGGGTTGGTTGAGCTCAGCGATGAGGCACAACACGTCCGTCCAGGCGATTTGGTTCGCTTTTTGCCTTACGGTAGTTTCGGGCTTTGATGTCTAGTCAAATGTGCCAGTTACACGGCCCAATAACATAAATGCCCGCGCGGTTCGGGTTGCTGACAGCTCAGCGATGTCTTGGTCTGTTGCTGTTTCGACAAACGTGACAAAAGATTTGTCAAACTGACGCAAGAAATGATGGGCGACGTCGCGAAAAATTGTGTCTTTGCGCATCCGCCCAGATGTCAGCGCGAGGCTTGAACGGTCACGAATGCCGCCGAGAGCTGCGATGGTGCGCCCGCGTTCGCCGTCGGCAAACTTTCTCCAGATATCTGGGCGCGCTAGGTCTGGGCGCAGATCATCCATGTAAATCCCATCTTGCGACAGAAGGGTCAGGGCATCTTGTGCTGCCTGCACAAGTTTGGCTGTTTCGCGCGACTTTAAGGCACGGCGTAGGGCATTAAAGCCTTCGACGTCATGTTCGTTTTCGGGAAAATTCAACGCGCGGATAAAGTCTGCGGTAGACAAAGGGTTGGTTATGTCTTCTGCCGTTGTACCTAGGGCGAGTGCGGTTTGTCCCTCATCGTCAATCGGTGGGGCGGGGAGCGCTGGCTTGGCAATTGCTACATCTTCGCGTTCACGCGACGATGTAAATGTCACCAATGCCGTTTCGGTCATCCGCTGGGCTGCGGCAATTTCATCTAGCTTTTTTTCGACAGATGTTTTGTTTACACCGCCTGCGTGGCTTTGTTGAAGATAGGTTTGGCGCATGCCGTCAATCGCAGCTTGCAGGCGCGCGCTCTCTTGTTTCATCGTACGTGAACTGCGCGCCGCCATGGCCCCAATCCAAATAACGGCTATTGGTAAAAAGATCGCCAATAGTGTCATGACGAAATTGAGCGGATCAAATGTGGACGTGCTGTCTGGCGCGCTGGCAAAAAAGAAAAACAGGGCTGTTAACCCCATCCAAGCCACACTGAGAACAATTGCAATCAGTTCTGCTGGCGTCACCTTGGGGTCCTCTGGCGCGTCATACACGCCGAGGTCTATTGGTGAATCGTTTTTCCGATCAGCCATAATTGGGCCTTGCTATAACAGAGTTAAGAAAACACAACCTTGAGCACTTCGTAGCCGCGATCCCCACCGGGGGTTTTCACTTCTACACTGTCACCTTCTTCTTTGCCGATCAATGCGCGTGCGAGAGGCGATTTGATATTCAGCAGCCCGCGCTCGATGTCAGCTTCGTGTTCTCCAACGATTTGAAATGATTTCTCTTCGTCAGTGTCTTCGTCAACCAAGTCGATTTTTGCCCCGAATTTGATTGAGCCAGATAGAGTGGACGGATCAATGACTTCGGCCAAAGACAAAATTGCCTCTAGCTCTTTGATGCGCCCTTCGATGAAGCTTTGTTTCTCGCGCGCCGAATGGTATTCGGCGTTCTCAGATAAATCGCCGTGTTCTCGGGCTTCGGCGATCGCTTTGATCACGGAAGGGCGTTCGACGGATTTCAAATGCTTTAGTTCGGCATCAAGCGCGGTGTGACCCGCGCGTGTCATTGGTATCTTTTCCATAAATCTCCGGTTCCTGTTGCGGGATTGATAAGGCTTATTGTTCTTAACCCGACTGGGCGGGATGAAGTCAAGGGGCGGTCGTCGGGTGATATGGTACCGCTCCAAGAGATCAGTGGCAATTTTCGCACTGCTTGGCGGGGTTACGCGCAATGTATTTCTGCATGAAGTGAACCAGTTTTCCGCAGTAGTCGACCAAATCAGTTTGGGAATCACTGCTAATGTTTGCTTGGGAATTACCTTGGAATGACCGAAATTTATGTAATGGCTAAAGAAGTTTCGAAGCGCTAGTTAGCACGGGAATAACCCAGAAGCCGAACTCAGGGGATTTTGGTATAGAATTTGTCGAAAAATCAGTTTTTTGTTTCGGATTATTGTGATCTGTCGCCCGTATGTAATTGGATGTCGCGTTATAATTGACCCCGGCCCCTTGGTTGGGATAACGAGTGCGGAAGATTCAAATACCACACGCGCTGCAAGGGAAAGAAAATGACCGAGATCGAACGCGAGTCCATGGAATACGACGTAGTTATCGTAGGTGCAGGCCCTGCTGGTCTATCTGCTGCGATCAGATTGAAACAGTTGGACGCTGACCTAGAAGTTGTCGTGTTGGAAAAGGGATCCGAAGTTGGCGCGCATATTCTGTCTGGCGCTGTTCTTGACCCTGCTGGTTTGAATGCCCTGATTCCTGATTGGAAAGAAAAAGGCGCACCAATCACTGTTCCGGTGAAAGAAGATAATTTTTACGTTCTGGGTGAAGCTGGCAAAATTCGCGTTCCCAACACGCCAATGCCTCCATTGATGAACAACCACGGCAACTATATCGTATCTATGGGCAACGTGTGTCGCTGGATGGCGGAACAAGCAGAAGAACTGGGTGTTGAGATTTTCCCAGGCATGGCGTGTTCAGAGCTGATCTATGGCGATAACGGCGAAGTCAAAGGTGTGATCGCTGGCGAATTTGGTATCGAAGCTGACGGAAGCCACGGTGCTAACTACGAACCCGGTATGGAGCTGCATGGTAAATATGTATTCCTTTCTGAGGGTGTGCGTGGTTCGTTGTCGAAGCAAGTGATCTCTAAGTACGACCTTGCCAAAGACAGCGACGTTCAAAAATACGGCGTCGGGATGAAAGAAATCTGGGAAATTGACCCAGCCAAGCACAAAGAAGGCACCGTGACCCACACTATGGGTTGGCCTTTGGGTAGCAATGCGGGCGGTGGTTCTTTTATCTATCACCTCGACAACAACCAAGTTTACGTAGGTTTTGTTGTTCACTTGAACTACAAAAATCCACACATGTTCCCTTACATGGAATTCCAGCGCTTTAAGCATCATCCTATGATCGCTGAGTTGTTAGAAGGTGGTAAACGCATCGCTTATGGTGCGCGCGCGATTACTGAGGGCGGTTGGCAGTCTATGCCAAAAACCTGCTTCCCGGGTGGTGCGTTGTTGGGTTGTTCTGCCGGTATGGTTAACGTGCCGCGCATTAAGGGTAACCACAACGCAATGATTTCAGGCAAAGCGGCTGCTGAAGCGGCTTATGATGCGATCAAAGCAGGACGTTCTGGTGATGAGCTGACGGCTTATGAAACAGACGTAAAAACCGGCCCAATCGCAACTGACCTAAAACGCGTGCGCAATGTGAAACCACTCTGGTCAAAGTTTGGCCTAACTGCATCATTGATGCTCGGTGGATTTGATATGTGGGTGGCGAACCTAACTGGTTGGAACCCACTGGGAACGTTGAAACACGGTAAAAACGATGCACAAGCGACCGAAGAAGCGTCCAAGCATAAGGTCATCGATTATCCGAAACCTGACGGCAAATTGTCTTTTGATCGTTTGACTAACGTCAGTTTCTCCATGACCAACCATGAAGAAAGCCAGCCTGCACACCTACGTTTGACTGATGAGAACGTGCCGGTGAACGTGAACCTGCCAAAGTTTGACGAACCTGCGCAGCGTTACTGCCCTGCTGGCGTATACGAAGTGGTGCATGAAGAGGGTTCTGATCCTCGCTTCATCATCAACTTCCAAAACTGTGTTCACTGTAAAACCTGCGATATCAAGGATCCGTCTGAAAATATCACATGGACCACACCGCAAGGCGGCGACGGACCAAATTACCCGAACATGTAATTCACAGTATAAATCTTTTGCGAGCGGGGCGTCCTTTTGGGCGCCCCGCATTGCGTTAGGGCTGCTGAGCTACTAGGTTTCACCTAACGCAACATAAGGCAGGCGAGTAATGACTGGAATTTTCAAAGCTTTAGCGGTTTCGATGATCGCATTGACGACCGCTTCGCAAAGTGTAGCCCAGGGCAATTCTGGCGCATATCTTGCTGCGCGACACGCGAGCTTTTATTCTGATTTTGACGCTGCTAGCCTATACTTTACGCGTGCGCTTAGCGCGGATCCGTCCAATCAAAATTTATTAGAAAGTGCCGTTACTGCTTATATGGGGTTGGGGCGTTTTGATACGACGCTGCCAGTCGCGCAGCAACTGCATATGATCAATGCGGATAATCAAATTGCAAACCTTGCGCTGATTGCGGGTGCGTTAAACGCAGATGAATTGGATGGCTTTACTGCTGCAACTGGCCCAGAGATTAGCGTCGGACCTTTGGTGGATGGATTACTTCGGGCTTGGGCATTTGCGGCCGAAGGCCAGATGTCTGCAGCTTTTGACGCGTTTGACCTAGTTATAGCTGAACAATCGACAGCTGTTTTTGGTCTTTATCATAAGGCGCTTGCGCTAGCGAGCGTTGGAGATTTCGAAGGGGCGGATGAAATCCTATCAGGTGCAGCAGCGGGGCCATTGCCAGCCACGCGTCGTAGCATCATGGCGCATATTCAAGTGCTTAGCCAACTTGATCGCAATGCGGATGCGCTAGAACTCCTAGGGGCAACCTTTGCTCAGGAACGCGGTAATGATGTCGCTTCGCTACGCGCGGCGTTAGAGGTGGGGGAGCGTATTCCATTTTCTGTGGTGAGCTCTGCGTCGGAAGGGTTTGCAGAAGTCTTTCATTCTGTTGCTGCGGTGCTGGCACAGGATGCCCCGGCAAATTATACTATTCTTTATGCGCGCATTTCATCTTATCTGCGCGCTGATTTTACGGATGCGCATCTTCTTACGGCAAACTTGCTCGAAGACTTGCAATTGTATGATCTGGCAACGGATGTATACAGCGAAATCCCGGTGGACGATCCATCCTATTTTATCGCGGCGATGGGCCGCGCAAATAGCCTTTATCAGGCTGGGCAGGGTGAGGCTGCGATCGAGGCTTTACGCGCATTGGCACGTAGCCATAGCGGGCTGGCAATTGTGCATTCAACGCTAGGTGATTTTTTGCGTCGGGATGATTTATTTGAAGAATCCGTTGCGGCTTATGATAGCGCGATTGCTTTGTATGGGACGCCGGAGCCAAACCAATGGCGGACTTACTACGCGCGTGGCGTATCTTATGAACGACTGGGGGACTGGGAGGCGAGCGAGGAAAATCTTCGCGCAGCTTTGGAGCTGAGCCCCGGGCAGCCATATGTATTAAACTATCTTGGATACTCGCTTGTTGAGAAACAGGAAAAACTTGATGAAGCGCTCAGCATGATAGAACAAGCCGTCGCGGCGCGCCCTGACGATGGCTTTATCATCGATTCCCTAGGTTGGGTATATTATCGGTTGGGTCGTTTCGACGAAGCGGTAGCTCCAATGGAGCGTGCCGTTGAATTGGCGCCTCTTGATCCAATCCTTAATGACCACTTAGGGGATGTATTATGGGTTGTTGGACGTCACCGCGAAGCGGAATTCCAGTGGCGGCGCGCATTATCATTTGAACCAGCCGAAGAGGATGCTGGTCGAATTCGTCGTAAGCTTGAGGTTGGCTTGGATGAAGTATTAGCAGAAGAAGAAAACGGTGATCTGGTAATTTCTGGTGACGAATAAAGAATTTGCACCAGCTAAGGTGAATTTGGCGCTGCACATCACAGGGCAGCGCGGGGACGGGTATCATTTTCTAGATAGTCTCGTTGTCTTTGCTGGAGTCGGTGATACGCTCTCGGTGCAAGATTCTGATGTGCTTTCGCTTCAAATTGACGGGGCCTTCGGTGAAGGATTGCATGCAGAAAAAGACAATCTCGTTCTACGTGTAGCGCGTTTAATGGATATCAGTAAAGCGGCGCTTTGGCTAGAAAAGGATCTGCCTATCGCTTCTGGCATTGGTGGAGGATCTGCCGACGCTGCTGCTGCGTTAAGATTGCTATCTCGGCATTTTGGTCAGGCGCTGCCCTCAGAAAAAGATACTCTCACGCTTGGCGCCGATGTACCTGTATGTTTGCGAGGAACGCCAGTACGGATGCGCGGGATCGGTGATATTCTTGAGCACGTTCCGTCGTTGCCACCGTGCTTTATGGTTCTCGTCAACCCGGGTGTTGGGGTGTCGACCCCAGCTATTTTTAAGTCGCTGACACGCCGAAACAATGCGTCTATGGAGATGACTGATCAATTCAGTACCTTTGCTGAATTGATCATTTGGTTGCGAGGACAGCGCAATGATATGCAGGCTGCTGCGATTTCAATTGCGCCGGAGATTGCAGACGTTTTGGTTGCATTGGAGGGCGTCCAAGGTTGCGCGCTGTCTCGTATGTCCGGATCAGGCGCTACATGTTTCGGTTTGTTCGAGACTAAAGAGGCTGCTGCTCAGGCTGAACAACACTTGAGGGAGCAGCACCCTGATTGGTGGGTGCAACACGCGCCAGTCCTTAGTTGACGCGAGCCACCACATAATCAGCAATATCAGAAAGCATTTGACGTACAGGATGTTCAGGCAAGGTGTTGATAGCCTGTTTTGCTGCATCTGCCCACGCGAGCGCATCTTGGCGTGTTTCTTCCATCGCGTTGTGTTTGTTCAGTAAAGCGAGCGCATGCTCTAAATCGCCGTCCTGTTGGTCACCCTTTTCTATGGTCCGCTTCCAGAACGCGCGTTCGGTATCATCCGCTTTTGCCACAGCCTTGATAACTGGAAGGGTCAATTTACGTTCACGGAAGTCATCACCAATGTTTTTTCCGATCGCATCTGAACCCCAATAATCAAGAAGATCATCAACAATCTGGAAGCTAACACCCAATGCATCGCCATAAGTGAACAGAGCGTTTACAACGGCATCCGGGGCTGCGGCGATAACGCCCCCCACTTCGGTTGCAGCAGAGAAAAGCGCGGCCGTTTTGCCTCGAACAATCTGAAGGTAGATGTCTTCATTCGTCGAAAGGTCTTGCGCAGCAGTCAACTGTAGCACTTCGCCTTCTGCGATTGTTGCGGAGGCATTCGCCAGAATATCGAGAACCTTCAATGACCCGGTTTCGACCATCAATTGAAAACTGCGTGAAAACAGATAATCGCCAACCAGAATGCTAGATTTATTATCCCACAGCAAATTGGCTGTTGGTCGGCCACGGCGTTGACCGCTTTCGTCTACAACATCATCGTGCAGCAAAGTTGCTGTGTGAATGAATTCAACAGTTGCAGCGAGGTGAACGTGATATTCACCTTGGTACCCGCACAACTCAGCCGCAGCGAGGGTTAACATTGGGCGCAGGCGCTTGCCACCTGCTTCGACCAAGTGGGCGGTGACCTCTGGTATGCGCGGGGCGTGTTTTGAGGCCATGCGTGCACGAATTAGATCATTCACTTTGCCCATTTCCTCAGACAGGAAATCGCTAAGTTGTTCGTGCGGTTTTACAGTTGATTTGTCCAGCACCATCACAGCCTCGTCAGATGGGTCGACAGCGCGCCGTTCACCCATTATGTCCTCAATATGAAAGAGCTTTTAAGAACCAACGACCCGACTCTGATCGCCTATGCAAAAGCACTCCTTCAAGGGGAGGGTATAGACTGCTTTGAAATGGACGTAAATATGAGCATTTTAGAAGGTGGCATTGGCATTATGCCGCGGCGACTTATGGTTTTGAAGCAGGACCATTTTGTGGCCTCAGCTGTATTGCGGGACAACGATATTCCGTTGGGGCAATAGATGTTTGCACCAGATGCTTTAACGCAGGATGCTTTTCTTAATGGTGCCCTTAAAATTTGGCAACCTCGCAAAGGATATCGTGCGGGTGTGGACCCGGTATTGTTGGCCGCAACTGTGCCCGTAAAATCGGGGCAATCCGTGTTAGAGCTGGGCTGCGGTGTCGGGGTAGCGAGCCTATGTTTGGGGCGGCGTATCAGTGGATTACATTTGGCTGGCCTTGAGTTGCAAATGCCTTACGCCGAACTCGCACGCCGCAATGGGGTTGAAAACAACCTAAATTTTTCTGTGTACGATGGGGATTTGCGTCAACTCCCCCAGGACGTACGCGACAACCGCTATGACCATGTTATTGCAAATCCTCCATATTATTTACGTAGTCAAGGAACGGGATCACAAGACACCGGGCGCGATGTCTCGTTGGCAGGCGACACCCCGTTGGATGAATGGATAAAGGTCGCTGCAAAGCGTCTGTTGCCCAAAGGATATCTGAGTGTGATTCAAGATATGCGTCGTCTGCCCGAACTGCTTACAGCAATGGAAACACATGTAGGAAGCATTGAAATGCAACCTATAACGGGTCGAGAAGGGCGCGCCGCGAATCTCGTGATTGTACGGGGGCGTAAACTAGGGCGTGCAGCATTTAAATCGCATGCGCCTATAGCGTTGCACGCCGGACAAGAGCACGAACGGGATGGTGACGATTATGCTCTGAATATTTCTAACGTCTTACGGCATGGGGCTTTTCTTCCTTTTGCCTGCGATTAACGGATTCGCAAGGTTTTGCCGTTCAACCTGTCGGTGTCACGAAAGGGGTGACAGAACCAAAAATCTATGATCGACTGGTTTTGTAACAAACATATGAATAGGAGGACGGGAATGAGCACATCTTCGCACGTGGCGGAATTGCGCAAAAAACACCAGATGCTGACGGACAAGGTAGAGGCTGCGCAACGCAGTCCCGGCTCCAGTGATTATGATATTGCATCGATGAAAAAGCAGAAACTGAAATTGAAAGAAGAAATTTCTCGTTTCGAAAGTGCCTAGCGGCCTGCTAATTTAGTTGCATTGAAATAAAAAAAGGCCGCCCAGAACGGGCGGCCTTTTCAGTTTCTGATTTTTGAAGTTACACGACGAATTGTGCGCCATTTGCAGAAATGGTTGAGCCAGAAATAAAACCAGCATCGTCAGCAGCCAAGAACGCCACACAACGCGCGATTTCTTCTGGTTCACCAAGACGGCCTACCGGAATCTGTGGGATGATACGTTCGTTCAGAACTTTTTCGTCAATGGCGCGAACCATTTCGGTTCCGATGTAACCGGGGCAAATTGCATTCACCGTAATGCCTGCACGCGCACCTTCTTGTGCCAATGCTTTAGTGATACCCAAATCGCCAGCTTTCGCGGCAGAGTAGTTTGCTTGGCCGGCTTGGCCTTTTTGGCCATTGATTGACGAGATGTTGATCACACGACCAAATTTGCGTTCACGCATACCCGGCCAAATAGGGTGGGTCATGTTGAAAACACCAGACAGGTTAGTGTCGATGACTTCTTTCCACTGTTGTGGGGTCATGCGGTGGAACATTGCGTCGCGTGTGATGCCCGCGTTGTTTACCAGAACATCGATAGGCCCTAAGTCTGCTTCCACTTTAGCTGCGCCTTCGGCGCAGGCGTCGTAATCTGCGACTGACCATTTGTAAGTCGGGATGCCGGTCTCTTCTGTAAATTTGGCTGCGGCTTCGTCGTTGCCTGCATAATTCGCTGCAACGCTATAGCCCGCGTCCTTCAGAGCCTTGGAAATTGCCGCGCCAATGCCGCGGGTGCCTCCGGTGACAAGTGCTACTCGTGTCATATCTTCTCCTAAATCGGCCATGCAATCAAGTTACAACTTTGTTACGTTGCGCGCAACAAAGTTGCGCGCACGAATCTTACTTAGTCGCGTTCGACGCAGAGTGCAACACCCATACCGCCGCCGATGCACAATGTCGCAAGACCTTTTTTCGCGTCACGACGTACCATCTCGAAAAGCAAAGTATTGAGGACACGGCAGCCTGAAGCGCCAATTGGGTGACCGATCGCAATTGCGCCGCCGTTGACGTTTACGATTTCGGGATTCCAGCCCATGTCTTTATTGACGGCACAGGCCTGCGCAGCGAAGGCTTCGTTTGCTTCTACGAGGTCGAGATCTTCGGCCTTCCATCCAGCTTTTGAGAGTGCCTTTTTCGAAGCAGAAATTGGACCAACGCCCATGATGGATGGGTCTAAGCCGGCTGTTGCATAGGATGCGATACGTGCCATTGGTTGAATGCCGCGTTTTTGCGCATTGTCCGCGCTCATCAAAAGAACAGCTGCTGCGCCATCGTTCAAACCAGAGGCATTGGCAGCGGTGACTGTGCCATCTTTGGTAAATGCGGGGCGCAGTTTTTGCATAGATTCCATTGTGGCACCGTGGCGGATGTACTCGTCAGATTCCACGACCGTTTCACCCTTGCGTGCTTTCACAACGAATGGGGTGATCTCATCAGCGAATTTGCCCGCGTTTTGGGCGGCTTCCGCCTTGTTTTGCGAAGCAACAGCGAAAGCATCTTGCATTTCACGAGTGATTTCCCACTGCGCCGCAACATTCTCAGCGGTTTGGCCCATGTGGTATCCATTAAACGCATCCCACAGGCCGTCACGGATCATCGAATCGATATACTTCATGTCACCCATTTTTTGGCCAGCACGCAGGTGTGCGACATGGGGTGACAAAGTCATGTTTTCTTGGCCACCGGCCGCAACAACATCTGCATCGCCAAGCATAATGTGCTGTGCACCGAGCGCGACAGCGCGCAAGCCAGATCCGCACACTTGGTTCAATCCCCAAGCAGATGATTCAACCGGGAGACCTGCATTGATATGCGCTTGGCGTGCAGGGTTTTGGCCTTGGCCTGCTGTGAGAACTTGGCCTAAAATGGTTTCAGAAACTTCGCCGGCCTCAATGCCTGCGCGTTCAACAATAGCCTTAAGAACAGTTGCGCCTAAATCATGCGCAGGGGTGTTTGCAAATGATCCCCCAAAGCTTCCGACAGCAGTCCGCGCAGCGGAGGCGATTACGACGTTGGTCATGTATTGGTTCCTCTTCCATCTAACCATTGGACGAGGCGTGCATCAGTTTGATGCTAAAATCCGCGTCCGTTCGAGGCTTTATGTACGAGTTGTACGACATTTTCGCAACGGATAGGGTGTCTCATGCGCAATTATCCTGCTTGACCGGCATATTCTGCGGCTAAATTTTGGGCATCAGAGGGTTTCATCATCGTTGGGGCGCTGAAATAGTAACCTTGCAGGCAATCTACCCCAATAGATGCTAAAAAGGCCGCGTCTTCAGCAGTTTCAACGTTTTCCGCTACGGTAAACATGTCAAAATGTTGGGCAATGGAAACAAGTGCACGAGTCAAAACCTGGTTGTCTGGATTTTTTGCAATGTCGCGAATGAAAACACCATCAATTTTAAGGGCATCAAAATAAAAATCTTTTAGATACCGGAATGCCGTGTAACCAGATCCAAAATCATCGAGCGCAAATGCGATTCCCCGTTCTTGCAGGTTATTCATAAATCCGGTGACCAGTTCAGGCATCTGCATTGCAGAGCCTTCGGTAATCTCCAGTATGAGTCGTTCCGCCACGCCAGGTTTTCCGGATGTGCCGAAATTTAGTGTTTCCATCCAACGTGGGTAACCGATTGAACGTGCTGACATATTGATGGAGAGGCGCAGATTGGGGTCTTCGGATAAAATTTGAAGACCTTGCTCGAGGGCGAGGCAGTCAATAATGCGCCCGAGTTCATTATTTTCCACCGCGCCGATAAACTCTCTGGCGGGAATGATCCGCCCCGTTTCGTCTAGCACGCGAATTAATCCTTCGTAGAAGGCAACACGTGTTTGATCACCAGCCAATACGATGGGTTGAAAGGCAAGTTTTACACTTTTTCGAGCTAACGCTTCTTTCACCATCTTCATAGTGTCGCGATCACGCGATTCTATTGCAGAGCCAAGCGGGCTTTGCATAACATCTGTAATTTCTGCACCTTCATTTATTCGCTCTGATTGCATAACCAACTCTCCGACCCAGATAGCTGCCATTTTGTTGCCCAATATCTTAATTCAAAATGAACGTTCATATTTTGTTCAAATTTGATATAAAAATAAAACGAATAGGTAAGATATTGAGAGTAATGGATAAAAATGACTGAACGCTGCGGATGGGTCGGAAAAGAAGAAATTTATCTAAAATACCACGATGATGAATGGGGTGTCCCGGAATATGACAGTCGCGCGCTTTGGGAAAAACTTATTCTGGATGGGTTTCAAGCCGGGCTAAGTTGGCTCACTATATTGAAAAAGCGGGATAATTTTAGAACTGCATTTGAGGATTTTGATCCAAATATTATCGCTGACTGGGGGGAGAATGACGTTTTGCGGCTGTTAGATAATCCCGGCATCGTGCGTCATCGAGGAAAAATTGAAGCCACGATCGGTAATGCGCAAGCATGGCAAAGAATCGAAGCTGCACAGGGATTCGATAGGTTTTTATGGGATTATGTAGGCGGGAAACCGTTGCAAAACCAATTTAAGACCCCTGAAGAAATCCCGACGCAAACACCTTTATCGTTACAGATTTCAAAGGATTTAAAAAAAGCGGGTTTCAGGTTCTGTGGGCCGACGATTGTCTATGCGTTTATGGAAGCTGTCGGTATGGTCAATGATCATTTGGTGGGATGTCATTGCCATGGGCCGATTTCATGTGTACCGGCCCATAAATGGTAAGATGTAGGCCTACAATTCGTTTTCCATGAGCGCACTTAGAATTGCTATTGCACTTTCGCTATCCCACTCGGCGTCACCAATCAGGCGACCAATTTCCTGACCTTCAGGGTTCAGTATGACCGTGATGGGTAGGCTTAGGGCCCCGAATTCGGCCGCTAAGGCACGCGATGGGTCAAGCAATATAGGCAGGTTTTCAATTTCCTGCTGTTCGAAAAACCGGGTAATCGCAGGCATCCGGTTGTGACCAGTTGCGATTGTCACAACCTCAAATGCGTCGCCGCCAAGTTCAGTTTGCAAGCGATCCAACGAAGGCATTTCAACACGACAAGGCGTGCACCAAGTCGCCCAGAAATTTAGCACAACGGTCTTGCCCGCATATTCAGCTAAGGTGTGTTCCGTCGCATCGGCATCGACAAAAGGCGTGTCGACAAATGGCCGTGGCTCGGCGTGAAAATTTAATTTCAACATCAACCCTTCACGTAAAGCGAGAATTTCTTCGGTCGAAGTTGCGCTCGCTGACGTTGCAGTGAACGCCAGTGCAGTATAAAGGACAAGAGATCGAAAAAGACGCATAGTCCCTCCAGAGGTTTTGACATGACCAACACCAAATCAAACGCGATGTGGGGTGGCCGCTTTGCTGCCGGACCCGATGCCATTATGGAAGCCATTAACGCCTCAATCAGGTTTGATCAGCGGATGGCCGCCCAAGACATTGAAGGTTCCCGCGCGCATGCAGCAATGTTGGCCGCTACAGGCATCATTACAGATAGCGATTCTGAGGTGATCCGGGAAGGGCTTCTCACGGTATTGTCAGAGATTGAGGCTGGGAATTTTGCATTTTCTACAGCGTTGGAAGATATCCATATGAATGTGGAAAGTCGCCTTAAAGAAATCGTCGGGGAACCCGCTGGGCGTTTGCACACGGCGCGGTCACGTAATGACCAAGTTGCGACAGATTTTAAGCTTTGGGTGCGCGGTCAAATGGACGCGGTGATCACGGGTATTGAGGCCTTGATAAAGGCGTTGATGGCGCAAGCTGAAGCCGGCGCCGATTGGGTTATGCCGGGCTTTACCCATTTGCAAACAGCGCAGCCTGTGACGTGGGGGCATCACATGATGGCCTATGTCGAAATGTTGGGGCGCGATTTGTCCCGTTTCAAAGACGCGCGTGCACGGATGAACGAAAGCCCGCTTGGCGCCGCGGCATTGGCCGGAACATCGTTTCCGATTGATCGCCACATGACGGCAGAAGCACTTGGTTTTGATCGCCCGGCAGCAAATTCATTGGACGCTGTGGCGGACCGTGACTTTGCACTTGAATTTCTATCTTCCGCCAGCATTTGTGCCATGCATCTTAGCCGCTTCGCTGAAGAATTGGTGATTTGGTCCTCGGCTCAATTTCGGTTTGTCGTGTTGTCTGATCGGTTTTCTACCGGATCATCCATCATGCCACAGAAGAAAAACCCAGATGCAGCTGAATTGATCCGTGCCAAAATTGGTCGAATTATGGGCGCTATGGTGGGTTTGTTCACGGTGATGAAGGGGCTTCCTCTAACCTATTCCAAGGACATGCAAGAAGACAAAGAACAGGTGTTTGATGCGGCTGATAGCCTGATGTTGGCGTTGGCAGCGATGACAGGCATGGTGTCTGACATGACGGCAAACCGCGAAAGCCTTGAGGTTGCTGCAGCCAGTGGATTTTCAACGGCGACGGATTTGGCTGATTGGCTGGTGCGCGCATTGAATATGCCGTTCCGCGATGCGCACCACGTGACTGGGTCTCTGGTCGCACTGGCGGAAAGCAAAGGTTGCGATTTACCTGAATTGACGTTGGCTGACATGCAATCTGTTCACAGTGAAATCACTGCGGCTGTGTTTGATGTGTTGGGCGTGCATAATTCAGTTAACTCACGTCAAAGCTACGGTGGTACCGCACCTGATCAAGTGCGTGCCCAAGTCGCACGTTGGAAAGAGATACTGGCATGATCCGGGTTTTGCTGATCTGTAGTATCTTGGCCGTGGCAGGATGTGGTGTTGATGGAGCGCCGACGCGCCCAACAGATATTGCAGCTCAATGATGTATTTTTGGGACGCCCCCTTAGGGCGTTCCCACCCGCCCACCCCACGCCCTAAGGGGGCGGGTGGTATTTACGGGACCGGTATGAAACTTTGGATCTAGGAGGTGTGAGATGATGTTACGTGTTATTTATCTGGCGCTTGCCATGTTGGGTGCATGGTTTCCTCTAGGAGTCTTCTATGGGGTTCTTTCTACTGGAGTGAACCAAGAAAACCTTATAGCGGCGTGGTACCTATCCAATATGGGCGCGCAGAACCTCGCGTCAGGGGGAATTTTAGTGATGCCAATTGCTGCGTTGGCACTCTTGGTTTGGCTCATTTCCGAAACCTATGTCCGCAAAAACTGGGTGGCGCTTTGGGCGGTGCCTGCTACGGTATTGCTTGGCGTCAGCTGTGGGTTGCCGCTTTTTCTTTTTCTTCGAACAAGGCCTATACACTGATGGACCATTTTCTGTATCGCGATGGAACGCTTTATGCTGAGGATGTTCGGATTTCCGACATTGCCGCACAGGTAGGAACACCGTTTTATTGCTATTCGTCAGCGACGCTCACACGTCATTTTCGCCTGTTCGATGAGGCGTTGGACGGCACGGACCATTTGGTGTGCTACGCGATGAAGGCCAATTCAAACCAAGCCATCTTACGTCTCCTCGCTGAGCAAGGCGCAGGAATGGATGTGGTTTCTGGTGGTGAATATGCACGGGCTAAGGCCGCAGGCGTGCCTGGCGATCGGATCGTATTTTCTGGTGTTGGGAAAACCGCGGATGAAATGCGCATGGCGCTTGAGGGTGGTATTCGCCAATTCAACGTCGAAAGTGAACCTGAGATGGTCGTGCTGAACGAGGTGGCATTGTCACTTGGCGTGACAGCGCCGATTACAGTGCGTGTGAACCCGGATGTTGACGCAAAGACCCACGCGAAGATCGCCACCGGAAAATCGGAAAACAAATTTGGCATTCCCATTTCCCGCGCCCGTGAAGTTTACGCGATGGCAGCCAGTTTGGCGGGGCTTGATGTGGTTGGGATCGATGTCCATATCGGCAGCCAATTGACTGACCTTGAACCCTATCGCATGGCCTATGAAAAAGTCGCTGAGCTGACCAAGACTCTGCGCGAGGATGGGCACAATATCCGCAGGCTGGACTTGGGCGGCGGATTGGGTATCCCATATGAACGTTCCAACGAGGCGCCACCGTTGCCGATTGAGTACGGTCAAATGGTCAAAGAAACACTAGGTGATTTGGGCTGCGAGCTTGAGATCGAACCGGGACGTTTGATCGCAGGGAACGCCGGAATTTTGGTCAGCAAAGTTATCTATGTCAAAGAAGGCGAAGATCGCAAATTTCTGATCATCGACAGCGCGATGAATGATTTGATCCGTCCCGCGATGTACGAAGCCCATCATGATATTGTGCCTGTGACTGAGGATGTTCCGGGCGAAGAGGGTGAAAAATACGATATTGTTGGCCCAGTCTGCGAATCCGGAGATACTTTTGCCAAAGGGCGCACACTTAAATCTTTGGCACCAGACGATTTGGTCGCATTTAGATCGGCCGGGGCCTATGGGGCGGTCATGGCGTCCGAATACAATACGCGCCCTATGATCCCCGAAGTTTTGGTGCAAGGTGATCAATTTGCGGTTATTCGGCAACGTCCGACCTATGAAGAGATGATCGAACGCGATATCATCCCTGCATGGCTCTGATCAAAGATCACAAATGATCGGGGGGTGGATTTGAAAAAGCACCCCTCCGATCCCGCGCTATTAGTGCGCGACACGGCGCTTATGAAATTGCGTCTGCCTATTGCTATTACTCATATCGGGCTAATTGCCGAACGGATAACTCGTGCGTTTTGGCCGGTGTGGTCGATTGTGTTTGTTGGGCTTGCTGCCCTGATGTTCGGTGTGCAGGGGGCAATATCAGAGCAACTGTTCTGGTTCTTTTGCATTGTCTTTCTTGTCGCTTGTTCAACCGCTTTGCTTGTTGGGTCGCGTTTCTTCAATTGGCCTAGTCGCAAAGATGCTGAGGCGCGGCTTGATGCCAGTTTGGCGAGCCAGCCTATTTCGGCCCTCAATGATGTTGCGGCAACTGGTACAAATGATGCTGCATCTCAGGCGGTCTGGAATGCACATGTTGCCCGCATGGCAAGAAAAGCCGCAGAGGCCAAAGCGGTTGAGCCGGATCTTCGTATTTCGAAACTCGATCCATATTCTTTACGATTTGTAGCGGCGACTGCCTTTGCTATGGCATTGATGTTCGGGTCGGTTTCACGTCTGTCAGATGTCACGCATTCTGTGGCGGGAACTCACTCGCCCGTTGTGGCTGGCGGAAGTTGGGAAGCTTGGGTGGAGCCGCCAAGTTATACCGGACTGCCAAGCCTCTATTTGAACGATCTACCTGCTGGGGAAATTCGTGCTGCCGAAGGAAGTCTGCTGTCAATTCGTCTGTATGGCGAGGTGGGCGCACTCACGGTTGAACAACATGTAAGCCCTGATCATCCTGTCGAAAATTCAGAGGGTGAACAGAACTACACGATAACGTCTGATGGGTATTTCGACATCGGTGGCACCCGTTATGATTTGGTGGTGTTGGATGATAATGGGCCAAGCGTTACGATTATTGATGTGCCAGAAGTTGCCGCATCAGGTGAAATGAGGCAGGGCTTTTCTGCTTCAGACGATTATGGGATAGTAGCTGGGCAAGCGGTGTTTGAGCTGGATTTGTCTGCGGTTGATCGGCGTTATGGTTTGGCGGTAGATCCTGATGTACGAGAACCTTTGGTTCTTGATCTTCCTCTTCCAATCTCCGGTGATCGGGCGGAGTTCGAGGAGGAATTGGTTGATAATCTATCGGATCATGCTTGGGCGGGACTGCCCGTTGTCATGCGCTTGCGCGTCGAAGATGCCTTGGGGCAAGTCAGCACAGACGCAGAGCAGGTGTTGCTTATGCCTGGTCGCCGGTTCTTTGATCCTTTGGCGCGCGCTGTGATCGAAATACGCCGCGATATTTTGTGGTCGCGTCGCAATGGTTCAACTGCAGCGCAGCAGTTGCGGGCCGTTACACATCGCCCTGATGGGTTTATGCGCGACAGTTCGGCCTATCTTTTGTTGCGTGTTGCGATGCGACGGTTGGAAAGCGGTGTACAGATTGGGCTGCCAGCAGATGCGCAATCGGAAATCGCGGATGCGTTGTGGCAGATTGCATTGTTGCTTGAGGATGGTGATCTTTCGGATGCTCTCGAACGTTTACGCCGTGCACAAGAGCGTTTGACGCAGGCTATTCGCGAAGGCGCAAGCGATGCTGAGGTTGCGGATTTGATGCAAGAGCTGCGCGAAGCTACTCAGGATTATCTGCGTCAATTGGCACAAGAGCAAGGCCAAGGGGGCGACCAGCAACAACAGGCACAGGGCGAACAACAGCAGCTTACGCAGCAAGACTTGCAAGACATGATGGACCGTATTCAGGAGCTGATGGAACAGGGACGCATGGCAGAAGCCCAAGAACTGTTACAGCAATTTCAGGAAATGATGGAAAATCTCGAAGTCACACAGAATGGTGAGGGCGGCGAGGGGCAGCAATCTCCAGGAGAACAAGCCATGGAAGATTTGTCAGATACACTAAGGGAACAACAAGGCTTATCTGACGAGGCTTTTCGCGACCTTCAAGAGCAATTTAATCCGGGCGCCCAAGCAGGTGAAAACGACGGCAACGTTGGTCGCAACGGCGGTCAAGGCGAAGGGCAGAGCCATGAAGGTGAGGGTGGTTCTGGCGAAGGCGGCGGAGAAGAGCAGGGGCAAGGTCAGGGAAGCGAGCAGGGTCAAAGTGAACAAAGCCTTGCACAACGTCAGCAAGCTTTGCGCGATGCACTCGAAAGCCAAGAACGTAATCTACCGGGGGCAGGCTCCCCTGAAGGGGACGCAGCCCGTGATGCATTGGGACGCGCAGGCGAAGCAATGGATCGCGCAGAGGGTGCTTTGCGTGAGGGGAACCTTTCAGATGCGTTGAATAATCAGGCCGACGCCATGGAAAACCTACGCGAAGGCATGCGTCAACTCGGCGAAGCGGTTGCCAATGAGCGCAACTTACAACAAGGGCAGCAAGGTCAAACCGCAGGTGAAAGCGAAAATCAATCTCGCGATCCATTGGGGCGCACGCCTGGCGCTGGTGGACCAATGGGGACGGATGAAGGTC
This sequence comes from Cochlodiniinecator piscidefendens, assembly GCF_011326755.1. Taxonomy (GTDB): domain Bacteria; phylum Pseudomonadota; class Alphaproteobacteria; order Rhodobacterales; family Rhodobacteraceae; genus Cochlodiniinecator; species Cochlodiniinecator piscidefendens. The sequence continues at coordinate 477,178 of NZ_JAAOIE010000003.1, forward strand.
TTCTACAAGGTGAGGACGTCTATCGGCGTGCACGCGAACTGCTGGAAGAGCTACGTAATCGATCTTCTGACGAAGAACGCCCGACTGAAGAACTGGAATATTTAAAACGCCTTTTGGATCGCTTTTAAGGTCCAAGCCAGTTCTCGGAAAGCGGGTTCAGCTTCCATAAATACACATTTTTTGGCACGTGATGTTTTGGTTTTGGGTAAATCGAGACGCAATATTTCTACGCGTTATGGTTTATCAATTTGCAGCTACGTAAACCGTTAGGTTTGCCACAAAGGATTGGTTACTCTAATCGTTAATCCTAAGTTGAAATTAAGGTGGCCAAAACATTGAATATATTGCACGCATTGCAGTTTTCTCAGCAATGTCTCAACGGAATAGGGCAACTAGGTTATGAAGTAGAAATTAGTACAGATTTTGAACTTGCTCAAAAAGAGATGAATAAATTGGGAAAGCACGAGTTTTCCCCCATGCTTATGGCTCAGGCGAATGATTTTACCTCGGCCAACTGTTTTTGGATGTTTTTGAAACGTGATGGCCGGATTATTGGTGGGGCCTGCGCGAAGTATGACGATTTAGAACGCGAAACCGTTGCAAGCTATTGGGAACGTACCCTCAAGCGGCATTACCCTGTTCCGGGCGCGCAGACCGTATTTGTGCGGGCGGAATCCGCGGCATGTCAGCTGCGCGGACGGATGGTGTATATGGGGGATCTCTTTATTCAAAAGGAAGAGAGAGGGTCCCCGCATCTTATCCGGTATTACACCCATTTGTTGTTTGTGACAGTTCGCATGAAATGGCCGGATGTTGATTGGATCTACGTGTTTTTGCGATCACAAGAGGTGTTTCGAGGACGGGTTGCCTTATACGGGTTTACCGATTGTGTTCCTGGAGTTTTGGCATGGGAGGATAGCATCAACTATCGTTCTGTTTCTGATCAATTGGCATCTATATCAGCTGAACGCCTGGCACATATTGTAACGCATTACGCAACCGAGCCGGGCGAACTAATGCGGTTTATTGTCGATGGCAAAGGTTGAGAAAAGTTGAGGATAAGGTCATTTCCCAGCTGATCTTTGACTGGCTTCAATAAACGGAGATAGTTAACGTCGTAGTTGATATCGAATTCTGGCAAGTGCACGGTCATCGTGCATTCGCTGATCGAGAGGCGTTCTTGAAAAACTTGGCGATACTCTACAACAAGCTTCTGCCGCGTTTCTTCAGGTAACTCATCAATAAAATCATTGAGACGTTCAATGCTATCCGTTTTTAATATTTTTGGGGTCAGCCCCTTGGAGCCGATACTGACAGGATCAATGCGCATTGCATCTTTTTCGGGAACTTGGTGCAGATCGATATAGGACCAAAATTGATCGGTCTCTCCGATAACCCCCCCGGTTGAAGCCAACCAAGTCAGAATATCTTCGATTGTCGGTTGTCCCGTGCGTAGTCTTCGATTGGCAAGAAGAACAATCTGATCGGCAACTTCGGCGGCTTTGCGTTCTGCGAAGTTGTTTAGCTTAGGCGATAGTGACACAGTCATTTCTTTGTCAACGCCGGCAAGCTGATTAGGCGTAATGTTTAAGACGTCGCAAATTTTGACGACAGTTGCAAATCTCGGAGAGGCAGTGCCCTTCAGTATTGGATGTAGAAAGCCGTGAGACACGCCAACACGTTTGCAGATTTCTGCATTCGACAGGCCTGAAGCTTTTATAAAACGGGCGAGGCGTATGTGAAATGCACCGGGATCTTCCATCTTTGCGAGCCTCTAATTTACTTGATTTTATCAAATATAGTTGCAGAAAATAAATTGCAAGGAAAGGTTGCGGACGGAGTTCCTCAATCACCTTTAGTTGAGGTGAGCTGAAATAAAGCGCGCAGCGAGGGGACGCACTGCGCGCTTATATGGGGGGTATTTCGCAGCTGGGAGGGACAAGGTGCTGCGTAAATTTCCCGCCGTCCTAATAGAAATGGGGTCCCTGAGAAAAATTTCCAGAGACCCCATGCAGATTTTTTTACTGTGAGTAGTATTAAAGAAGTGCGTTCAGCAAAAAGAACAGCACGCCAGAAATAGTTGCTGCAGCTGGTACGGTAATAACCCAAGCAGCGATGATGGTCATGAAGTGCGAACGGCGTACCAATTTACGGCGGCGACGCTCGGATTTCGCTATCACAGGAGCATCCGCAGCAGCGATATTGAGGCGCGCACGACGTTTGTTATTGTGCCATTCCCGGAAAAACCCGACCCCAAAAATACCGCCAACTGCAATGTGCGTAGAGCTGACAGGCAGGCCCAACCAACTCGCGACAATTACAGTGATTGCAGCTGAAAGGGCGACGCAATATGCGCGCATGGGGTTTAGTTTTGTGATTTGGCTACCAACCATGTTGATCAGTTTTGGGCCAAATAAGAACAAACCAAAGGAAATCCCCAGCGCTCCGATAACCATTACCCAAAATGGGATGGCCACTTTTGCTGCAAAATCTCCAAACTCTGAGGCGTGCACAATCGCGGCCAGTGGGCCAACAGCGTTGGCGACGTCGTTTGCGCCATGGGCGAACGACAGCAGCGCCGCAGAAATGATGAGAGGAAGTCCGAATAGGGTCTTTAGGGATTTGTTCCGGTTTTCTAGTCCCTCGGACTGTTTGCGGATGTAGGGCTTGCTCACGAAATAAGAAAGAACAGCAAAGCCAAAGCCAATCAATAAGGCCGATACAATGTCGATCCGTATGATGCGTTTAAGGCCCTTTAGTGCAAGATATGCGGCAAAAGCACCGGCCATAATTGCGATCAGCACGGGGACCCAGCGACGTGCAGCCGCGATTTTATCCTCTTGATACATGATTTTTGTTTTGATCAAGGCCAGGAATGCGGCCGCGATCACACCACCCAACACTGGGGAGATAACCCAACTTGCGGCGATTTTGCTCATGGTGGCCCAATTCACGGCCGACAGTCCCGCTGCCGCAATGCCCGCGCCCATAACGCCACCTACAACCGAGTGAGTGGTCGATACCGGAGCACCAAGAACAGTTGCTAGATTAACCCAAAGAGCCGACGACATGAGTGCTGCCATCATCGCCCATATGAAAATACTCGGATCTGCGATGGTTTCTGGATCAATGATGCCTTTGGAAATTGTGCTAACAACGTCCCCACCTGCAAGTAATGCGCCAGCTGTTTCGAATATTGCAGCGATCAAAATCGCGCCACCCATGGTTAGGGCGTTGGCACCAACAGCAGGGCCCATGTTATTGGCAACGTCATTGGCGCCAATGTTAAGGGCCATATAAGCGCCAATAGCAGCGGCTGCGACGACGACAAATGAAGTGGGCGTTTGCCCGAAGAATACTGCAGCAGCAATTCCGGCAAGGATAATAAATGCCAATGCAATTCCCGGCCCGATAAGAGGGCGAGACACATAAGCAGCGGCAGTTTCAATCTGTGAGATACGGTTTAGGTCTTTGTCCAGAGTATTCCACTGGCGGGTGTTTTTACCATCTGACATGACAGGCCTCTTTCCTAGGGTCATGCATGCCCCTAGCGCTCGCGCCTGTTTGGCGCAAGAACCTGTCATTAAAACTTCATAAAACTGTTACAATTGCCGCAGGATTTCTTTCAATTTGGGTTCGCTCACCAGTTTTGCGGCGTTTTTTGGTGAGAGCCATTTACGTTTTCGTTGGCCTTTCTCAGGAAAGGCCTTTGCAATCTCGTGGACTTCTAAGGGAAACACTTCGGCTTCGCAGGCTGCGACAACGCCACTATCAAGCATTTTTTTATAGCTATAGTGTCCTATTGATGTGGTCGGCACAGTTGATGTAATCACGCCCGCTTCTTCCCAGGCTTCTTGAACTGCAGCTTCCGCGGCAGTTTTACCGTCCATGAGCCAACCTTTTGGAAGAATCCAGCGCTGACTCCCACGACTTGTGACCAATAAAACCTTTTTATTTCCACCTGTTCCGCGGGTGCAGAGGGCCGCGACTTGCAACAACTTGGGTCGTTGCAAAAGGGGCTGAACAACTTCTGCCCAAGCGGTTTGTAAAGCTTGTTGCATCATTTTAGTTTCTATCTGCTCGCGTCTTTTCTTTGCGTATATAGTAGATATGACCGGAATGACAAGGTTTGTGTGTTTTTGTTGGAAAATTGTGTGGATTTATGTGGGTTTTCGTTTGACCCTCAAGGTCGGGTCAGCTTGGGTTGGGTCATCTGGCCAAGGGTGACGTGGATAGCGCCCGCGCATGTCTTTGCGAACGTCTTCATAGGAGGATGACCAAAAGCCAGGCAGGTCCATAGTGACTTGCACGGGGCGACGCGCAGGGCTGAGTAGAGTAATACGAAGCGGCACGCGATCTTGTCCGACTGTAGGGTGTTGAGTGACGCCAAAAAGTTCTTGCAGCCGCAGTTCAATACTTGGGGCTTCCCCGTCGTAATCAATTGGGGTTTTGTTTCCGAGCGGTGTGGTGAAATGTGGCGGTGTCAATTGGTCGAGGCGCTGTGTTTGTCCCCAGTCAAGCATTGCTCTCAAGGGTTCAAGGATATCGAAATTGCGAATATCATCGGCGGTTTTCACATTTATGAAGTGTGGTAATAGCCAATCCTCTAATGAAGCGAGCAAAGAGGCGTCTGACATGTCGGGCAAATCAGCACCGCCCGCCCGGGTGAGCTCTACGCGTTTAATCAGCCGAATGGCGGCTTTGGACTTTGGAAGCCCTAGCAATCTCACACCGTCTAGCGCTGCGCGCGCAATTGCCTCGGGGGTGGCGTCGCGCCAGAGGCGGTCGTTTAAGATTAGATGACCAAACCTTTCGTGTTGCCGGGCAACGACGCGGCGGTCGCGTTTGCTCCATTCACAGATGTTGGTCCAGCCTATTTGATCTCCGTATAGAGTGCGCAGTTCGCTTTCCGATATTTCGATGGCTGAACGAATACGAGCTTCGCGCTGATTTCCATCTAAATCTGTCGCGACCAGTAGGCGTGTGCCCGCCAAAGGGTCGCCGTCGTCCGTAATTGCGCCTTTGCCACCAGAAAGTACCCAGCGTGGGTTGTCGCCTTTTCTGCGCAATCCAATACGATCTGGATAGGCGAGGGCTGTCATTTCGGCAGGCCCGTACGTTGCATTGTTAGGCCGGGTCAGATTTCGTAGGCGTTTTGCCTCATCTTTAATGCGTTTCAATGCGGCGGGGTTTGCGCGTTGGTCCCGGCTGCCGTTTAGGGCTTTTAGCCGAAGGGAAATATCGACATCTCGGGTTTCAAGAGGGTCCCGATCCGCAAGAAGCGCCGCTAAATCGGCGGCTGCTGGCCCTGCTATAGTCAGCATGTGGCCCAGCCGCGGGTGGAGGGGTAGACCGGCCAATACACGCCCGTGGTCTGTAATGCGTTCAGCTTTTAACGCACCAAAGGTTTCGAGTAATTGCTGGGCTTCGCGAAAACTACCAGTAGGGGGCGGGGTCAGGAATTTGAGATCCGCCGCAGTATTTGCGCCCCACTGGGCGAGCTCTAACACCAGTCCAGTTAGATCCGCCGCTTCTATCTCAGCCGGAGGGAAGGGGGAAAGCGCACCTTCTTCGCCTTTGGTCCAGAGTCTGAAGCAATGACCATCGGCAACGCGTCCGGCGCGTCCTCGTCTTTGTTCGGCTTCGGCTTTGGTGACTTTTTCTGTAATCAGGCGTGACATTCCTGAGTTTGGATCAAATCGCGCGCGCCGGGCTTTTCCTCCATCGACGACAACGCGAATATCTTGGATTGTTAGGGACGTTTCCGCGATCGAGGTTGCTAAGACAACTTTTCGACCATGTTTGGCAGGTTGGATAGCTGCGCGTTGTGCTGCAAACTTCATCGCACCATAGAGAGGGTGGATTATGCAATCGTTTGGTAGTTTCCCTTTCAGTGCATTTTCGACGCGTCTGATTTCGCCTTCGCCGGGTAGAAAAACGAGGATCCCTCCCTTGGTTTCCTGCGCTGCGGATGCTGTTAAATCTGCGACGGCCACTTCATAGCGTTGGGTTTTGGGGAGCGGATGATCAAGCCATTTTGTTTCGACGGGAAAGCTGCGCCCCTGTGACGTAATGATTGGTGCGTTGTCCATGAGCGCGGCAACAGGCGCGGCATCTAGTGTTGCTGACATCACAATAAGAATAAGATCATCGCGCAGCGCTTCGCGGACTTCCAAACATAGGGCTAATCCCAGATCCGCATTGAGCGAGCGTTCGTGGAATTCGTCAAAAATAACCGCGCCGACACCGGATAACTCCGGGTCTGATTGAAGGCGGCGGGTGAGTATTCCCTCTGTGACCACCTCGATTTTGCAATTTGGTCCAACCTTTGCCTCACCACGAATGCGATACCCTACGGTTTGACCGACATCTTCGCCTAGGGTCTGTGCCATGCGTTCAGCGGCAGCGCGTGCAGCTAGTCGTCGTGGCTCAAGCATGATGATGGTTCCGTGCGATAGCGCAGCATCCAATAACGCAAGCGGGACACGGGTTGTTTTGCCAGCACCGGGAGGCGCTTGCAGAACGGCTTTCCTATGGCTGGAAAGGGCCGTGATCAGATCGGTGAGAACGTCGTCAATAGGTAGTTTCATTCGGTCATTATCTTCCAATACGAGGTGCAGTTCCATAGGGACGTGAGTGAATGACCCATGATAAGTTGTCGATTGCGCCTCTTTGGTGAATGGTAAGACCTGCGACAAATGCAGCAAAGCGGATGGGCATGCCGAAATCCTCGCTTTTAATGTGCTAAATCTGACGTCATAACAGCAATAATAATGCGTGCCTGTTGTTTGGGGTATGTGTTCACGGAAACTGAATAACGGCATGAGGCCCGCAATGGATATCACAGAACTTGCGACCGGAGTGATGGCTGGCGAGCGCCGCGCATTGGCACGCGCCATTACATTGGTTGAAAGCAAGCGCGAAGATCATAGGCAGCAAACCGCAGCTTTGTTGGAGGCTGTTAAAGCCTCTGATCGGCAGGCGTTGCGCATCGGTTTGTCTGGCACACCCGGTGTGGGAAAATCCACATTTGTCGAAAGCTTTGGGATGCATCTAACGGGGCTTGGGTTGCGCGTTGCCGTATTGGCTGTTGATCCGAGTTCTAGCCGGTCAGGTGGGTCTATTTTGGGGGATAAAACCAGAATGGAACGTTTGTCGCGCGATCCAAATGCATTTATTCGCCCGTCACCAAGCCAGACGCAGCTCGGGGGCGTCGCGCGGCGAACCCGCGAAGCGGTCGCATTATGTGAAGCTGCAGGGTTTGATGTCGTGTTGATTGAAACCGTAGGTGTTGGGCAGTCTGAAACGGTGGTGGCAGAAATGTCTGATCTGTTTATTTTGCTGATGGCCCCGGCGGGAGGCGATGAGCTTCAGGGGGTTAAACGCGGCATCATGGAAATCGCTGATTTGATTTTGGTAAACAAAGCCGATGGTGATTTGAAGTTTGCAGCGATGCGGACTTGCGCCGACTATTCAGGCGCGTTGCGTTTGATGCGTAAGCGGCCGCAGGACCCGGACGATTTTCCAAAAGCGATGACTATGTCCGCACTGGAAGAACAGGGGTTAGCCGATGCTTGGGGTGAAATGTCAACTTTGGCGCAGTGGCGCAAAGATAACGGACATTGGGCATCACGGCGCGCGGATCAGGCGCGCCATTGGTTCGAAGAAGAAGTGCGTTTCGGCGCTTTGGCGCGCTTATATGAAGATCCTGAGTTGGCAGGGTTAATGACGGGATTGGGGCATGAGGTTGCGAGCGGAAACTTAAGTCCAAGTTCAGCAGCAACACAGATCATCGCGCGTTTAAAATCTGCTTTGTGAAAGGCAGATGAATCGCTTGACCTTCCCTATGAATGACCGTAAAACCAGCCTCGGAATTCAGGGTAAGGCCTCGGCCATGCCCTATTATTGTATTGAGCGCCGGCAAGCGGGGCTCCAACCGAAACAAGGACAACGCCCATGTCGCGTCGCTGTGAACTGACCGGTAAAGGTCCAATGTCTGGCAACAATGTCAGCCATGCTAAAAATAGAACTCGTCGTCGCTTTCTGCCGAACTTGAACGATGTAACTCTGCAATCAGAAGCTTTGGGTCGTGGTGTAAAACTACGCATTTCTGCTGCTGCTCTGCGTACTGTTGATCATCGCGGTGGTCTGGACGCATTCTTTGCAAAATCAAAAGACGCTGAGCTTTCTGATAATGCACTGAAAATCAAAAAAGAAATCGTAAAAGCACAAGCCGTAGCTTAATCTTTTCGATATTTTAGAATTGCGGCTCTACCTTTCGGTGGGGCCGCTTCTTTTTGTCCAATGACAATTGTTTTTTGGATGGATATACCGTTCTTGTGAAAACTGTTTATCGTTCTCTGACCGCGATTTTGTTATCGTTATTGATTATAGTGACCTCTGGTTCGCTTGCAATTGCGCGTGGTCAACCTGATGCGGCAGGGCAGATCGTTCTCTGCACGGGATATGGCCCACAAACGGTGTCGGTAGATCAGAATGGGCAACCCATTGCGCCGGCCCATATGTGCCCGGACTGCGCGCTTTCCTATTTCGATGCGACTCACGGGTTTTCGAATCTGGTGCCGGGATTTGTTTATCTAAGCGGTCAATTTATAGGGCAATGTTATCGGGTCTTCCCGCGTGAACATTTAGTTTTCTCACCGCAGGCACGCGGCCCCCCAGCCAAAGTTTGATCTAACCCCTCAAACTTTTAACTGGAGAAAATCAATGTATTCAAAAATCCTCGGAACAACTTTCGCCTGCTTGATCGCGCTTCCTGCCGTTGCCCAAGATATCATGGTAACGGATTCCTATGCGCGCTCAGCAAATGGTCAGACGGGCGCTGCATTCATGTCTATCATGAACCACACGGATGTCGATGATCAGCTGGTCGATGTGCGTTCAGATGCTGCGCGTCGGGTTGAACTGCACACACACACTGAGATCAGTGAAGGCGTGTTCCAAATGGGCCGGGACGAAGATGGCTTCGAAGTTCCGGCGCACGGTATGCATCAACTTGCACGGGGTGGAGATCACGTGATGTTTATGGGATTAAACGCGCCATTTGTGGATGGAGAAGCAGTCGCTGTTACGCTTGTTTTTGAAAATGCGGGTGAAATCGAAATCGACATACCAATCGATCTTGAACGCCAACCCGACCATAGTCAAATGAGCGACCATTCTGGTCACGGTACCATGGATAACTAATATAGATGGCGACCTTCGGGTCGCCATTTTTGCTTTGATGTATTAACTGCACCTATCCGAACATTGTTAACCTTTGCCAGCTAGATTTAAGCCAGCAAAGAGAGGATGAAATGTTGAAATTTGTGAGTGCTGCATGTGTAGTGTTGTGTTTCGCGCTTCCGGCAGTCGGAGAGGAAAACCAAACCACCCGGCTGTTTCACATTGGCGAAGAAAACTTCGTCGCAGAATTGCATGAAAATGATGAATTTATCTTGGTCATGCGGATTGAAGAACAGGCTGACAGTGGTGCTATCGACGAAGCCTTAGCTGTTGACATCGGGCGCGCGTTTCTACGCCACAACCGCATGCGCCGTTGTGCAATAGCCTTCACCGAAGCTGTCGACGAAGGCACATTTCAAAGGGTCTACTATCACTGTCCGTTATCTCATTCATAACGAATTGCGACGCGGAACAATTGCTAACTTAAGAACACATTGCTTCTGCGGTTTGACCAAAGCTACGATAGCGGAGCCAAAACCGTTCGTGGGCGGATCTGTCTGATTGACGGACCTCTTGGGCGCGGTGGGGGTCTTGGAAGAATGTCGCCGCGAGGCGTTGATCTGTGCCGGACAAGGTAATGTCAGCGGCATCTTGAATACAGCCGCACATTGCGCGCGTCGCTGCAGAACGGTCGGAACGATTGCAGGCCCGTTCAATCGTGCCTGCTTGTGAAAATGATGCCACAACAGGCATCGCAATAGCCGCAAAAATAGCTGCTGTAATAAAACGTTTCATGGTCTGCCTCTATATTCCTAAGCACGCCCGAATTTTTCGTGTACGTTGCCCAGATTGCCTTACTGATAGCAATATTGCCGGAACTGACTCGAAACTTCAATTCCTGAGATTATACATGGCAGAGTTTTGCCTGAGCGGAATGGAAATACACAAGGCGAAGAGGTGCTATTTTGGCGCGAGTTTTTGAATTTTCTGGCTAAAAAACACCAAGATTGACCAATAACGCATATGACGGTCAGGAACTGAGCCAAAGCGCATCTGTTTGGCTTGACCAAAGCCTAAAACCACATCATATCCCAGCTATGACTGATCTCGATAAAATCCGCAATTTCTCCATCGTGGCGCACATTGACCACGGGAAATCCACTCTCGCTGACCGCCTCATCCAAGAGACGGGCACAGTGAAAGATCGTGACATGCAGGCCCAGCTTTTGGACACCATGGATATCGAGCGTGAACGTGGGATCACGATTAAGGCCAACACGGTGCGTATCGACTATGCCGCGGATGATGGGCAAGACTACGTTCTGAACCTCATCGACACGCCGGGGCATGTTGATTTCGCCTATGAGGTTTCGCGCTCTATGCGGGCTGTTGAAGGCTCTCTTCTTGTGGTGGATTCATCCCAAGGGGTTGAGGCGCAAACCCTAGCCAATGTGTATCATGCCATGGAAGCGGATCATGAGATCGTTCCGATCCTGAATAAAATCGATTTGCCAGCCTCTGATTGTGATCGAGTAGCTGAACAGATCGAAGACGTGATTGGCATTGACGCGTCGGGTGCGATTCAGGTGTCTGCCAAAACCGGGCAGGGTATCCGCGAAACGCTTGAGGCAATTGTTAAAGAACTCCCAGCTCCGGTTGGTGATGAGAACGCGCCGTTGAAGGCGATGTTGGTTGATTCATGGTATGATGCCTATTTGGGTGTGATCGTGTTGATCCGGGTCATCAATGGCCGCCTGAAAAAGGGCGAACGCATTCGGATGATGTCAACGGATGCTGTGTATCCTGTTGACCGCGTTGGGGTGTTCCGCCCGCAAATGGAAATGATCGATTCCATTGGCCCGGGTGAAATTGGATTTTTGACAGCATCAATCAAGCAGGTTCGTGATACGCGCGTTGGTGATACAATCACCCACGAGAAAAAAGGCTGCACCGAGCCATTGGATGGTTTTAAACCTGCTCAGCCCGTTGTGTTCTGTGGCTTGTTCCCGGTTGATTCCGCTGAATTTGAAGATTTGCGCGACGCGATCGAAAAACTCTCGCTTAACGACGCGTCTTTCAGTTCTGAGATGGAAACATCGGCAGCGCTTGGCTTTGGTTTTCGGTGTGGTTTCCTCGGGCTTTTGCATCTCGAGGTTATTCGTGACCGGCTTGAGCGTGAATATGATATTGAGCTGATCACAACTGCGCCGTCGGTGATCTATCACATCCATATGAAAGACGGGACAATGCAGGAATTGCACAATCCTGCTGACATGCCTGACCTAACTATGGTTGATCATCTAGAAGAGCCACGTATCAAGGCAACTATTCTCGTTCCTGATGAATATCTCGGTGACGTGCTAAAGCTTTGCCAAGAGCGGCGCGGTATTCAAGAAGATCTGACATATGCCGGTACCCGCGCAATGGTGGTTTATGACCTACCGTTGAATGAGGTGGTATTTGATTTTTATGATCGCCTCAAATCAGTGACCAAAGGTTATGCGAGCTTTGACTATACGTTGACCGGTTATCGTGAAGACTTCCTCGTGAAGATGTCGATCCTTGTGAATGATGAGCCGGTTGATGCGCTTTCGACAATGGTTCACCGTGATCGGGCAGAAATGCGTGGCCGGGCCATGGTTGAAAAACTAAAAGATTTGATTCCACGCCATATGTTTAAAATCCCGATCCAAGCGGCGATTGGCGGTAAGGTGATTGCACGTGAAACCTTGTCAGCGATGCGCAAAGATGTGACTGCCAAATGTTATGGTGGTGACGCTTCGCGTAAGAAGAAACTGCTAGAAAAGCAGAAGAAGGGTAAAAAGAAGATGCGCCAATTTGGTCGGGTGGATATCCCGCAAGAGGCGTTTATCTCTGCCCTGAAAATGGACGACTGATAAAGAAGGGCGGGGATTTCCCCGCCTTTTTGCTGTTTGGTTGATCCATCTCAAGGTTGCGCCCCTGTATAATCTATATTCCTGTATTCAAGTTTTATTGCTTGGAAGGGAAACCCGATGCTACGCCTTGCTTCTATTTTATTTTCAATGGTTGCGACCACTTTGTCCGGGATCGGGGTCGTTGTTGCCCTTACACTTGGGCACGACACATTGAGCCCCATTTTGGTTGGGGCGGCGATTGGATTCGTGATCGCCTTTCCAGTTACATATTTCGTCGCAAAAGCAGTCTCCGAACTGCGTTAGGCGTCTAAAAATACACGCATTGCTGCTTCGAATTCACGCGGTTTGTCTGCGTGAAGCCAATGCCCCGCTCCGGGTATTTTGGCGAAACGTGCCGCGGGAAAGTGCGTTTTTATTTCTGGACGGTATTCGATTTTTACGTAATCTGAATCGGCGCCTGACAAAAACAATGTTGATCCTTGAAATTGTCCTGCAACCTTTGGAAAACCGATAATTTTGTCCATTTCCGCCTCAAGCACGTTTAAATTTAAGCGCCACCGAGCGGGATCGGATTTAAGGTCTAGCGATTGAAGTAAAAACGCGCGCACCCCGGGTTCATCCACAACCTGAGAGAAACGTTTATCGGCCTCTCCACGAGTGTTGAGGTCAGTTAAATCCAGTGACATCATAGCCTGTGCAAGTGGAGCTTGCGTGTGGGCATATCCTACGGGTGCAATATCAGCGACAACAAGCTTGCGCAGTAGATCTGGCCTTGTAAGGGCTAGAACCATCGCGGCTTTGCCGCCCATCGAATGTCCCATAATATCCATGGGTTGGCCGTAGCTTTCAATAACCTCGGTCAGATCATTTGCCATGTCATGGTAACTATGAGAATCATGCCAAGGGCTGTGCCCGTGATTACGCATATCGACGGATACAACCTGCCGCGAGTCCGACATCCGTTTCGCGATGACACCCCAGTTGCGCCCGGATCCATAGAGCCCGTGCACAATAAGAAGTGGGGTATTTTCTGTTTTTTCGCCGTTTAGAATTGTGTTCAACATAAGGGTGCTTACCTGTTTTACGTCCGGTATTCCAGAAGTTGTGACGTGCTTCACTAACCGTTATTGTGCACACAGGGGAGGATCGAATGGCTGTCGATACTGTAGAAGTTCTGAGTGCTGAGATTTTTGAGCTGATGGGGGAGAAACTGTCAGTGCGTGGCGGAAATCTGGCTGAGCGTGTGCGCAAAGCAGGCCGTATGCTGCCGCGTCATGTCCGGAGAGAAGTCGGGTACTTGATCGAAGCGATTGAGTTATCGGAGCATCCGAAGTTTGCCAGCCGTGTTGATGAGCGTCGGGTTAAATCTGCCCATCGCGTGTGCTTGCATCATCTTAAATCTGTCAATGTTGCGGATCGTCGTATTGGAACTGTCTTAACAATATTGGGTGGTACCGCCTTGGCGATTATTCTCGTTGGGGCCGGTTTGATCGCAGTTTTGACAATACGCGGGTATATTTAACCCTACTCATAAAAACGGGGGCACATAGGCCCCCGTTTCGTTGATTTTGAACAACCTGAATTATAGGTTTGAATACATTGGGAATTTAGCGCAAAGCTCAGCAACTTTGGCGCGAACGCCTGCTTCTACTTCGCCGTTTCCTTCTTCGCCATTTGCAGCAAGCCCATCAACCACTTCGATGATCAGATCCGCGATTTGACGGAACTCAGCTTCGCCAAAGCCACGGGTTGTACCCGCAGGTGTGCCTAGGCGGATGCCTGAGGTCACAGTTGGCTTTTCTGGGTCAAACGGAATGCCGTTTTTATTGGTTGTGATATGTGCACGACCCAAAGCTTTGTCAGTGATGTTGCCGGTTACGCCTTTGGGACGTAAATCTACGAGCATCACGTGCGTGTCAGTCCCGCCAGTAACGATATCAAGACCGCCCTTCATCAGCTGATCAGCCAATGCAACTGCGTTTGCGCGTACTTGTTTTTGATACTCTTTGAATTCTGGGCGCAACGCTTCGCCAAAGGCAACCGCTTTGGCTGCGATAACGTGCATCAAAGGACCACCCTGAATACCAGGGAAAATAGCAGAGTTCACTTTTTTCGCGATGTCTGCATCGTTGGTCAGGATCATACCGCCACGTGGACCGCGAAGGGTCTTGTGCGTCGTAGTTGTTGCAACGTCCGCATAAGGGAACGGGGAAGGGTGTTCACCTGCAGCAACCAGTCCAGCAAAGTGGGCCATGTCAACGTGCAGATACGCCCCAACCATGTCAGCGATTTCGCGGAAACGTGCAAAATCAATGACGCGTGGAATGGCAGAGCCACCCGCGATGATCAGCTTTGGCTGGTGCTCTTTTGCAAGCGCTTCGAGCTGATCATAGTCGATCAAATTGTCTTGCTTGCGCACGCCATACGACACGGCGTTGAACCATTTACCAGATTGGTTTGGTTTTGCACCGTGGGTTAAGTGACCACCAGACGCGAGGTCCATACCAAGGATGGTATCGCCGGGTTTGATCAGCGCTTGGAAAACACCTTGGTTGGCTTGTGAACCAGAGTTTGGTTGCACGTTGGCAAATTCACAGCCAAACAATTGTTTCGCACGGTCGATCGCCAAGTTTTCAGCGACGTCAACGTATTGACAGCCACCGTAATAGCGACGTCCTGGATAACCTTCGGCGTATTTGTTGGTGAGCACAGAACCTTGTGCTTCCATTACGGCAGCAGAAACGATGTTCTCTGATGCAATCAGTTCGATCTCGTCGCGCTGACGGCCCAGTTCATTCGTGATAGAGCCGTAAAGCTCTGGGTCGCGGGAGGCTAGGGATTCGGTGAAAAATGCGTCTCTCGACATTATGGCATCTCCTGAGGGGTCGCGTTCGTTAGTGACTTCTAACGAAATTGCCGCTACCCCTGAACGCAATAAAACGACGAAAACCGGGGCGCACACGTCATAAATGTTACCTATAGGGGAAAAGTTTCCGATTGGCGACAATGGATACAATTGGATACAATGGGACACAGAATCTGCATGAGGCAAAGGCATTGAAAATTTCATTCGCAGCGAGCGACGCGATGATCGCTCAGGAAAGCTATGCAAGGCTATTGGATCGATATGGCACCTGCGAACCAGAAGATGCAGATGTTATCGTTGCCTTGGGCGGCGATGGTTTTATGCTGCATACGCTTCACAGTACAACACATCTAAATGTGCCCGTTTATGGGATGAACAGGGGAACTGTTGGGTTTCTGATGAATACCTTTGGCGAAGAAAATTTATTGCGGCGCCTTGGTGAAGCCGAAGAAGAAGTGATTAATCCACTGGCCATGACTGCGACGACCTCTGATGGTAATACGGTGCGCGCGCTTGCGATTAATGAGGTGTCTTTGCTGCGCGCAGGACCACAGGCAGCAAAGCTTCGTATTTCTGTTGATGGGCGTGTTCGATTGCCAGAGCTTGTTTGCGACGGCGCGCTTTTGTGTACACCTGCGGGGTCGACGGCATACAACTATTCCGCTCACGGGCCGATACTTCCAATTGGTTCGGATGTATTGGCTTTAACTGCAATGGCTGCATTTCGACCCAGACGTTGGCGTGGTGCGCTTTTGCCGAAAAAGGCCAATGTGGTTTTTGAGGTCTTAGACCCAATCAAGCGCCCAGTTAGAGCTGATGCAGATAGCCGATCTGCGCATGATGTCGTTCGTGTTGAAATGCAAAGTGAGCCCAATGTTATTCATCGGATATTGTTTGATCCGGGTCATGGGCTCGAAGAGCGGCTCATCCGTGAACAATTTGTTTAATTATGAAAGCGTCTTCCACCCGCTGCGTTTGCGATAAAGGGTGGAAGGTGCAACGCCTAAGATTTTAGCCGCACGGGGAATGCTACCGTCGCAAGCCGTAATGGTTTCCTCAATGGCGATTTGTTCGATCTCTTCCAAGCTACACCCCACCAGTTGCTTTATCGAAAGCGGCTCGGCTTCTGCGGTTTCGTGACCACTTATGTAAGAGGATTGAACTTTTGAAAGACCATCGTACAGTTCTGGCGGTAACATTGATTGAGTGACAACCGTGCCGGTGTTCAAAACGACAATGTTGCGGATGATGTTTTGCAATTGTCGAATGTTTCCAGGCCAAGGATGGCGTAAAAGAATTGCGGAGACCTCATCCGAGAAATCGGTAAAACTGCGCCCTTCCTCCTTAGAAAACAACCGCAACATATACTTGCCGATATCAAGTAGATCACGCCCGCGTTCTCTTAAGACTGGCAGTGCAATTGGGATCACGTGGAGGCGATAAAACAAATCTTCGCGCAAAGTCCCGTTTTTGACCGAAATAAGTGGGTCGCTTGTCATGGTTGAGATGATGCGAACGTCTGGCTGGTTCGGAAATTCGGTTTCGCAATTCTGATCTGAGTTGGCGCATTGAAGAAATCTGAGCAGTTTTGCTTGTGCCGACGGTGGAATTGCATCGACGTCTTCAAGAATGAGCGTTCCTTCATGGGCTTGGTGTAACGCGCCGCTCGGGGTTTTCCCTTGCGTGCCAAAAAGAGCAACCTCTAATGTTTCGGCAGGTATGGCACTGCAGGATAGAACAACGCAGGGTCCGCTCGTGCGCCCGGAAAACCTATGGATCATTCGGCAGGTTATTTCTTTGCCAACACCTTTTTCGCCAACAATAAAAACGGATGCCATTGAGTGGGCCACTGTCCGTAGTTTTGAAAGTACATTCTGCATTTGATCAGACGTACCCATATATCCGTGGATAAAACGTTCTGTTTGGGTATCTGCAATATCCGCTGCAATGCTTGTTTCAACTTGGGCATTGGCAACGACTTGTTTGATATGTTGATCTTGAAACGGTTTCAGCAGAAAATCAAAAGCGCCAGCGCGCATTGCTTGAACCGCTCGGTCAACGGTACCATTTGCAGTGATCACAATAAAACGGGAACGGTTTTCATGATCGAGGCATTCTTTCATCAGGTCAAGCCCATCTCGATCAGGTAGGATAAGATCAAGAAGCACAACGCAAGGGGCGAGTTCTTTATATTTCTTCATCCCTTCATAAGCGGTTCCCGCGACTTCGACCCTGTGACCTGCGCTTTGCAAAACTGAACGGTAAACGAGTTGCAAAGATGGGGTGTCTTCGATCAAGAGGATGGGGTGATCAGCCATCATGTTTTCCTGTGTTATCTGATCGTATCATGGCTTCTTGCTGAATAATGTCGCATAATTTCGAAAGCTCTTTGCGCAAGGCCGGTATCATTTCTGTAATTTTAGCTTCGTCATTTGAATGCGCAGCTGTGTTTATTTCCATAGCCATTTGCATCAATTTTTGCGCATCGACGGCTCCAGAGAGCGAAATCAAGACATGGGAATGCGCACGAATTTCATTGCAGCTAACGGGTTGAGTGGCGTTTGCAATTCCTTGATCTACGTCGCGTAAATCTGTCTGAAGCCGAGATAGCAATTCATCGGCGTTTTCTTTTCCAGCGAGATCCAATAAATGATTGAGTTGGGACATATCGTTCGTATCCTCCGGTGAAACGGGGGGGGAGGGGCGCACAGGCGCAGGATCTATCCTTACGTTAGGTAAGAGCAACGCGACAGCTTGTGCGAGGTCTTCGGTCGCCATAATTGGTTTTGCTAAAATTCGATCTGCCCCAGCCTCGTAAATTTTATCACGGTCTTCGCGCATTACAAACGCTGTAATGGCCAATATAGGGAGTTTGCGAAGTGCGGATTTGCTGGCGCGCGCATAACGCATGACTTCAAGTCCTGAAAGTCTTGGCATGTCGATATCTACGAAGGCGATGTCAAAATCTTCGCGTTCTAACCAGTTTATTGCTTCGACACCATCAGAGGCAATTTCAAATTCGGCGCCTAGGGCCTTTAGCATTTGAGCAATTACAAGTTGATTTGTGTCATTGTCATCTGCAAGGAGCACACGGATATTCGACAAATCTATGAGATACTTAGGGGTGTCTTTCTCCGCTTCATATTGCCAAATTTGGGCGGGTAACAATAAGGAAACCAACGCACCGTTGTCGGTATTTTTCACCGTTAGCTTGCCGCCCATGTCGTCGGCGATATTCTTAGCGATGTGCAGCCCCAACCCCGTACCTGGTTTTCCTTGTCCAGAGGGGCGCCCCTGAAATTGATAGAGCTTTTCCAAAGCTTCCTTCGAAAAGCCGCTACCGGTGTCGGATACAACAAAACAGAGCTCTTGTGCTGCTGTCACTGAAACATCCAGCTTTACCAGCCCATCTTCGGTGTATTTTAGGGCGTTGCTGATGAGGTTTGACAGCACACGTTCTAGATTTAGGCGGATGGTGGCAATAACTGCCGGCACTTCAGGCGAAACGTTCACTTGAAAAGTGGTGTCGTTTGCGTTGGCGCGTCCGGCCCATCTCAGGCGCATATCATTCAGCAAACGCCTTAGGTGTAGGTTTGGGGTAATATCTGGTCCAGCATGCATTTCGGTTGTAATGAGCGTGAGGGCATCTTCGACCAATCGTGCAAGAGTTTCGCCAGATGCGCGCACTCGGTCAATTTGCTGACGCGTTGATGTAGGAAGCTCATCTTCTTCTATTAAGCGCAAGCCGCCAATAACATCAAAAACCGCTGAGCGAATATCATGCGCTAAAAACGTGAGCGGTGCATTATCCGTCCCAAGAGAATCTGCGCCATTGGAATTTGGCTGTTTTATGCGTGTTGTCATTGTCCCCCGGGCGCTGGCATCAATATTTATATCATAATATGAGGCAGCGTGTTTCAACAATAGGTTGCGAAGGCCTTTAAATCAATCCGGATCGTCGAATTTCGGCCTTCGCATTCTCTTGTTTGGGTCGGGCTATAGATGTCTTACTTGGCGTATCCTAAGCTTAATAATGCGTCACGAATTTCATCCAAAATCGCAGGATCATCAATTGTTGCGGGCATTTTGTAAGCTTCGTTATCCGCAATCTTGACCATGGTCGCGCGCAATATTTTACCTGATCGTGTTTTAGGGAGCCGATCAACCACAACGGCCAGCTTAAAGGCTGCCACAGGGCCAATTTTTTCGCGGACGAGTTTGGTGACTTCTTTGACCACATCTAAATTATCGCGGTCGACCCCGGAATTTAAACATAGAAAACCGAGCGGCAATTGTCCCTTAAGTTGGTCAGCGACACCAATGACAGCACATTCAGCGACATCTGGATGGGACGATAAAACCTCCTCCATCGCGCCAGTTGATAGTCGATGCCCCGCAACATTGATAACATCATCCGTCCGCGCCATGATGTAGAGGTAGCCATCCTCGTCAATCATACCTGCATCACCGGTTTCGTAATAACCTGGGAAATGTTCAAGATAGCTTTTCAAATAACGGTCTTCTGCATTCCAGAGGGTTGGCAAAGTTCCGGGGGGCAGCGGGAGCTTGATCGCTATTGCACCCAACTCGCCAGCGGGCATCTGATGACCCGCTTCGTCCAAGATTTGAACGTCAAAACCCGGCATCGGTACGGAGGGGGAGCCAAGTTTAACTGGTAACTCTTCGATCCCAAGTGGGTTTGCCGCGATTGCCCAACCTGTTTCCGTCTGCCACCAATGGTCAACAATAGGAACGCCCAACTGATCCTGAGCCCAAGTGATGGTATCAGGATCAGCACGTTCACCGGCAAGATAAACTGCGCGTAATCTGCTGAGGTCGTATTTTTTGACAAACTCGCCCTGTGGATCTTCGCGTTTCACCGCGCGAAATGCTGTTGGGGCGGTGAAAAAGCTTTTGACGTTATGTTCGTCGATAATGCGCCAAAAGGTGCCCGCATCCGGTGTTCCGATAGGCTTGCCTTCAAATACGACGGTTGTGTTTCCATGGATGAGTGGCGCGTAGCAAATATAGCTGTGCCCTACGACCCAACCAACATCAGACGCGGCCCAAAATACCTCTCCGGGATCAACGTTATAGACATTTTTCATCGTCCAATTCAGCGCGACCAGTTGACCCGCTGTGTGGCGAATAACACCCTTAGGTTGGCCTGTGGTCCCAGATGTGTACAAAATATAGGACGGATGATTGCCCTCAACGGGAACGCATTCAGCAGGCTCTACGCCATACTGGAACCCATGCCAGTTAAAATCCCGTCCTTCTTGCAGTTCTGCGACTTCTTGCTCGCGTTGAAAAATCACGGTGAAGTCGGGCTTGTGCGTTGCGAGATCAATCGCACCATCGAGTAAAGGTTTATAATGTACAACACGGCCCGGTTCAATTCCGCAGGATGCAGCGATAATGGCTTTTGGGGTAGCGTCATCAATACGAACAGCCAATTCGTTCGCGGCAAATCCGCCAAACACGACAGAGTGAACCGCGCCAATTCGCGAACAAGCCAGCATCGCCTCAAGTGCTTCGGGGATCATCGGCATGTAGATGATAACGCGATCCCCTTTTCCGACACCTTTGGCGCATAAAGCACCAGCAAGGCTCGCGACTCGATTGCGAAGTTCCACATAGCTGATTTCGCGTTTGGTTTGCGTCACGGGGCTGTCGTAGATGATTGCAGTTTGTTCACCTCTGCCTGCCTCTACGTGGCGGTCCACAGCATTCCAGCAGGTGTTGCATTTTGCGTCAGCGAACCATTCGTAAATTGGGGCATTCTCGTCAAAAAGAGCCTTTGACGGTGGGGTGTCCCAATCGATATCCTTCGCCGCATTCATCCAAAAGGTTTCAGGGTCATTTTTCCACCCGTCATAAACACTCTTATAATCCATTTGGTCCTCCTCCCTCATAGCAGTTGCACAGTGATAGCGACTGTTTTTACACTAGGGCAAGTTGGATACCTGTGCCCGATTGTCGCTTTTGTATGCTGTTGTGTACGCTGTGCCTTGCAAATGTTGCGAGATTTTTGCGGCGATGGAATTTTTATTGGGCCATCGCCTGATTTGTAACGGTTAGCCGTAGTGGGCGACCGGTGTGCCTGCGACCGCAGACATGTTGAGTAGGCCGCGCGCCGTAATAGATGGCGTGACAATATGAGCGCGATTGCCCATGCCCATCAATATGGGGCCGACTTCCAACCCGCCTGCTTTGACTTTTAGGATGTTGCGCACGCCGCTTGCTGCGTCTGTATTCGCAAAAATTAAAACATTGGCAGGCCCTTTAAGGCGTGAGTTCGGGAAAATGCGATTGCGCACCGCTATGTCCAGCGCCGCGTCGATATGCATTTCCCCTTCATAAGCAAAGTCGCGTTCCGATGAATCTAAAAGGGCCAAAGCTGCCCGCATACGTTCACCTGTGTCACATTGTAGATTGCCAAATTGAGAATATGAACAAAGGGCAATTTGAGGCTCTACGCCAAAGCGCCGTACGTGCCGGGCGGCAGATATAGCTGTTTCTGCAATTTGCTCAGGTGTGGGTTCCGGGTGCAAATGCGTATCTGAAATGAAGAGAGGACCGTCTTCTAAGATCATAAGGCTAAGCGCGCCCGTTGGGTGTAGTTCTTTGGTTCCTAAAATCTGCTGCACATAGTTGAGGTGCCACAGGTATTCGCCAAAGGTGCCGCAAATTAGGCTGTCAGCTTCGCCGCGTTGAACCATGATCGCGCCAATGGCGGTTGTGTTCGTGCGCATGATTGCCTTGGCCAGATCAGGTGTCACGCCGCGGCGGGCCATAATCTCATGATATGTGCCCCAATAATCCCGGTATCGCGGATCATTCTCAGGATTGACGAGGTCAAAATCGCGGCCAATTTGCATGGAGAGACCCGCGCGTTCACAGCGGCGTTCGATGACATCAGGGCGGCCAACTAGGATAGGTTTGTCTGTGGTTTCTTCCAGCATAGCGTTAGCAGCACGAAGAACCCGCTCATCTTCACCTTCTGCGAATACGATTTTACGCGATGCTGTTGCCGCTGCTTCAAACACTGGACGCATAAAGAGCGCCGATTTGAAGACCGATTGATTTAGTTTTTCTTTGTAGGCTTCAATGTCTTCTACAGGTGCTTTTGCAACCCCAGTTTTCATCGCGGCATTGGCAACTGCGCTAGCGACGACGCCAATGAGACGCGGATCAAAAGGTTTAGGAATTAGGTAGTCTGCACCGAAGGTCAGCTGTTCGCCTTTATAAGCTGCGGCGGCTTCGGCTGATGTGGTCGCGCGGGCCAACTCAGCAATACCTTCGACACAGGCGATTTGCATTTCATCGTTAATTTGCGTGGCTTGGACATCCAATGCACCACGAAAGATAAATGGAAAGCAGAGCACGTTATTGACTTGGTTCGGATAGTCCGAGCGCCCGGTCGCCATGATTGCGTCAGGTGCAACCGCGCGTACCTCTTCGGGTAAAATCTCTGGGGTTGGATTTGCAAGGGCAAAAACAATAGGGCGTTTTGCCATTTTGCGCACCATGTCTTGCTTTAACACACCAGGGCCAGACAGACCGAGAAATAGGTCGGCATTGTCGATAACATCATCGAGCGTTCTATGCTCTGATGCTTGGGCAAACTCCGCTTTTTGCGGAGTCATTTCCTCTGTGCGACCTTCGTAAACCAACCCAGCAATATCACAGAGCCAAACATTTTCTCTTTTGACGCCCAGTTTCAGCAACATGTTCAGGCAGGCAATTCCAGCCGCGCCTCCGCCTGTTGAAACAATTTTTATATCCTCGATGTTTTTCTCTGCAACGCGTAAGGCATTCAGGGCAGCAGCGCCAACGACGATGGCCGTTCCGTGTTGGTCATCATGGAATACGGGTATGTTCATGCGTTCCCGGCAGAGTTTTTCGACGATGAAACAATCAGGGGCTTTGATGTCCTCAAGATTAATTGCACCAAAAGTAGGCTCCAGTGCGCAAACGATATCGGCAAGCTTTTCCGGGTTTTTCTCATTCACCTCGATGTCAAAGCAATCAATATTGGCGAATT
Organism: Cochlodiniinecator piscidefendens; assembly: GCF_011326755.1. GTDB lineage: Bacteria > Pseudomonadota > Alphaproteobacteria > Rhodobacterales > Rhodobacteraceae > Cochlodiniinecator > Cochlodiniinecator piscidefendens. The sequence goes on from NZ_JAAOIE010000003.1 coordinate 500,174, forward strand.
TTTTGAATAGAACGGCTTTGCCTTCCATAACAGGTTTCGATGCCAAAGCACCAATATTGCCCAGCCCCAGAACCGCTGTACCATTGGAAACAACCGCGACAAGGTTTCCACGAGCTGTATATTTTGATGCCGTTTCAGGATCTTTGGAGATCTCAATACAGGCTTCGGCGACACCCGGAGAATACGCGCGGGCAAGGTCACGACCATTTGCCATTGGTTTGGTCGCGCGAATTTCGAGTTTTCCCGGTTTTGGAAATTCGTGGTAATCAAGGGCGGCTTGTCGTCCAGAGGATTGAGAAGGCTTGTCGGTCACTGGGGTTCTCCTGCTTTTCTGGTTTGGTTTAGCGTTAAACTATATTGGATGGTGTGGATAGATTGGATTTATTTCAGGCTTAAAGTAGTTGTTGCATTCAGAGGCGTTCGAACGCAGTCTCTACACAAATGTATTAAGGGGGTCTTATGTCAGAAATACGCGCTGAAATTCGATTGGCGACCGCTGAGCTTCGGGATGATATTCCCTTTTTCACAAAAACCCTAAAAATGAAGATGGACATGATTTATCCTGCGGATGATCCGCAGGTCGCTGTGTTTTCAGGTCATGGCGTGCGCGTTCGGGTCGAAAACGGGGCATCTGAAGCGCCGGCTACGTTGCGCATATTGACAGAAGAGCCAGATCAATTCGCTGGGGGTGAACGTGTTTTGATTGCTCCCAACGGGACACGTATTGAAATTGACGATCTTAACCCACCATTGGTAATGCCCGAGACAGAACATGCGTTTGTCGTACGTCGCCTAAAAGATCAGGCCCCGTGGGTTATCGGACGGGCGGGGATGCAGTACCGCGATTTGGTTCCATCTCGCTTAGGGGGGTCAATCATTGCGAGCCATATCCGTATTCCTGATGGTGGCCCTGTCCCGGATATGGTGCATTTCCACAAAGTGGGGTTTCAGCTCATTTTTTGTATTAAGGGGTGGGTTGATGTCGTCTATGAAGACCAAGGCGAACCTATTCGCTTGCATGCGGGCAATTGTTTCATTCAGCCACCGGAAATCCGTCATCGGGTTCTATTTGCGTCTGATAACATTGAGGTCATCGAAATTGGTGTCCCAGCTGAGCACGTCACCGAGATTGACCATGACATCGAATTGCCGACACCGCATTTTCGTCCGGAGCGTGAGTGGGATGGTCAAAAGTTTGTGCACCATGTGGCGGACACAGCAACATGGACTCCGTTCCGTATTCCGGGCTTCCAAAGCCGGGATACATCAATCGCTGAAAATACAAAAAACGTTGCCGGTGTTCACGTGATACATCCGGGGGACGGCGAGGTCGCTTGGGCTACCCATTCAGCTGACATTCATTTCACCTTTGTGATGCGCGGTAGTATGACATTGGAAGGCGAAGGCAAAGAGCCATATGACCTCGAAGAGGGCGACGCATTTGTAATCCCGCCGGGTATGAAAACAAAATACTCTAACGCATCCGATGACCTAGAGCTGATGGAAGTGAGCTTGCCGGGTATTTTTGAAACCGCATTGGGCTAACTCCTGCGGATAAGCCGTGCTAGGCACTTGCATCCCATGCGTATTGAGAGCATTTTTGACCAATTGGTAATAGGAGGTCAAAAATGTCCCTGCTGGATGCGGCGAAAAAGGTGCGTGAAAATGCACATGCACCATATTCGAACTTCAAGGTAGGAGCCGCAATTACGACTCCTTCCGGTCAGGTATACGTTGGGTGCAATGTAGAAAACGTTGCCTATCCCGAAGGAACATGCGCCGAAGCTGGGGCTATTGCTGCTATGGTTGCAGCGGGTGAGACGCAGATTGTAGAAATTGCTGTTGTTGCTGACTGCCCTACACCAATTCCGCCGTGCGGGGGGTGCCGACAAAAAATAAGTGAGTTCGCAGAGCCGAATGCGCAGGTAACGATGGCAACCGTAGATGGGCAAATAAACACTTTATCCGTTGGTGAATTGTTACCCGGAAGCTTTTCCGCCGCCCATATGGAAAATGGCTAAACGATGGACGCTCAATCGATTATTGCAAAGTGCCGCGAAGGTCTTCCCCTTAGTCCTGCGGAAACGCAATGGTTTGCCAAAGGGTTGGCGACATCTGAGGTCACAGATGCTCAGGCCGGCGCGTTTGCGATGGCTGTGTGTCTCAATGGAATGACCGACGAAGCCCGTGTTCACTTGACTGAGGCAATGCGCGATAGCGGTGATGTGCTGAACTGGGATTTGCCAGGACCTATCGTTGATAAACATTCAACGGGAGGCGTCGGAGATTGCGTATCGTTGATCTTAGCACCAGCTTTGGCCGCATGTGGTGCCTACGTGCCAATGATTTCTGGTCGGGGTCTCGGCCATACTGGCGGAACATTAGATAAGCTAGAAGCTATTCCGGGTGTCCAAACAGAAGTGTCTGAAGCAAAGCTGCGTGAGATGGTTTCTGAAGTTGGCGTAGCGATCGTTGGGGCTACGGGGAACATTGCACCTGCCGACAAGCGTTTGTACGCAATCCGTGATGTAACGGCCACCGTACAAAGTGTTGATTTGATTACGGCATCTATTCTGTCAAAAAAACTGGCCGCCGGGTTGGATGGGTTGGTGTTGGATGTGAAATGCGGATCAGGTGCATTTATGAAAACGCAGGCAGAGGCCACGCAATTGGCACATGCGCTTGTTTCCACCGCCAATGGGGCCGGATGCAAAACGCAGGCGGTTATTACCGATATGTCACAGCCGCTTGCCTCAGCAGCAGGAAATGCGCTTGAGATCGTTGAAGTGATGAATGCGCTGGGCGGGGATCTAGCGTCCCCACTTGCGCAGCTCAGTATTGCTCAAGGTGGTATGGCGCTATTGTTGGCTGGTCTCGCAGAAACCGAGGCGCAAGGCAAAGCAATGATGTCCCGCGCAATTTCATCTGGTGAAGCGCTGGAGCGATTTTCAAAAATGATGCATGCCTTGGGCGGACCTGCTGACTTCAGTCAAACGTGGCAGCGGGATTTACCTGTTGCTCCGGTAAAGGCACCTCTGGTTGCGCCGCATGACGGGTATGTGTCGGAGATCGAGACAGATGCTATTGGCATGGCTGTCGTGCGTCTTGGCGGTGGGCGGCTCGTTGGTGGGCAAGCGCTTGATTATAGTGTGGGGGTATCGCAAATAGCGGGCCTTGGAACGAAGGTGGGCAAAGGCGATGTGTTGGCTTATGTGAACGCGGAATCTGAAGATAGTGCTAATCAGGCGCTGTTATCGCTGAGTGATGCATTTCGCGTTGCGCCCGTCGCAGATGTTCCGCCTTTGATTTTGCAAAAGGTTTTTAAATGACAAGAGCATTTCTCGTGGTTTTGGATTCAGTAGGCTGCGGGGGCGCACCGGATGCTGAAGCGTTTGGTGATCCCGGGGCGAATACGCTAGGGCATATTATCGAAGCCTGCGCAGCAGGCGAAGCAGAGGAGGGTCGAAGTGGCCCGCTAAAAGTTCCTAATCTGGATAGTTTGGGGCTGGGGGCAGCTGTGCGCTTGGCCTCTGATGTTGCAACACCTGGATTGGACGCCGCGCCTCATGGCTACTGGGGGGCGGCAACCGAAACTTCCCCTGGTAAAGATACGCCGACGGGACATTGGGAAATAGCCGGTGTTCCTGTGCCGTGGGATTGGCATTACTTTCCAAATACTGATCCAACGTTTCCCCTGCATATCACCGAAGCTTTGTGTCGCTTTGCAGGGACAAAAGGCATTTTGGGCAATCGACATGCTTCAGGCACCGGGATAATAGAGGAAGAGGGTCAGCGGCATATCGAAACTGGTTGGCCGATTTGCTATACATCCGTTGATAGCGTTTTACAGATTGCAGCGCATGAAGAACACTTCGGTTTGGATCGATTGCTTCAGCTTTGCCGGGATGTCGCCCCACTCTTGCATGAAATGAAAGTGGGTCGTGTCATAGCGCGCCCGTTTGTTGGGGATTGCGAAGCCGGTTTTGTGCGCACGACCAACCGCAAGGACTTCGCGGTAGAACCACCGGAGGCAACCATTTGCGATTTGGTACATCGATCTGGTTCCAAGGTTTACGCTATCGGGAAAATCGGTGACATCTTTTCGATGCGTGGGATAGATGAGCTGCGCAAAGGGGCAGACTCTGAGCTCATGCAGCATTTGGCTGATTTCGTCGACAGCGCAGACGAGGGAAGCCTTACGTTCGCCAACTTCGTAGAATTTGATACGCAATATGGTCATCGGCGTGACGTGTCAGGCTATGCTCGGGCGCTCGAGTGGTTTGACGCCCAACTGCCTAACCTGTTCGCTAAAATGCGGGATGGTGATATCATGATATTTACTGCGGATCATGGAAACGACCCGACCTACCGCGGCACAGATCATACGCGCGAACGTGTTCCTGTGGTCATTCATGGATTAGGTGCTGGTGAAGTCGGGCATTGCGGATTTGCTGATATCGGCGCGTCGATTTCTACCTATCTCAACGTATCTAGGCCCGGTGCCGGAAAGAGCTTTTTGCCATGAGTAAATCCTATCCAAAGGTTGAACTACATATGCACCTAGAAGGTGCGGCACCGCCTGCCTTTATTCGTGGCTTGGCCAAAGAAAAATCCATGGATATATCTGGGGTTTTCGATGAAAATGGTCATTACGCCTACCGCGATTTTGTGCATTTTTTGCGGGTCTATGAAGCAGCCACCGAAACGTTGAAATCACCGGAAGATTACCGCCGTTTGACGCTTGCGGTTTTGGAGGAAAGCGCAAGCCACGGGGTGATTTATTCCGAAACATTTCTGTCGCCTGATTTTTGTGGGGGCGGTGATGTTGGTGCATGGCGTGAATACTTGCTGGCGATCCAAGAGGCTGCGGATGAAGCAGAGCGTACCGCTGGGATTACGCTACGTGGTATTGTGACGGCAGTACGTCATTTTGGACCTGACAAAGCCAAAGCTGCGGCGCTTTGCGCTGCTGAAACGGCTGGAGATTGGCTTGTTGGATTTGGGATCGCTGGGGATGAAAACGCGGGTAAACCGCAGGATTTTGCGTATTCATTTGATATGGCGCGCGAAGCTGGCTTGCGGCTGACAGCTCATGCAGGTGAATGGGGTGGGCCGCAGTCCATCAGAGATGCGCTTAGTCTTGGTGTCGAGCGTATCGGGCATGGTGTTCGCGCTATCGAAGATCTGGCATTGGTTGATCAATTGGCAGAAGATGGGATTGTGCTTGAGGTGTGCCCAGGGTCAAATATTGCCTTAGGCGTTTATCGGCGCTGGCATCAGCATCCGATTGAAAAATTGATAGAGCGGGGCGTTAAGGTAACCGTTTCAACCGATGACCCACCTTTCTTTCACACAACGATGACCGATGAATTTGATCGCTTGTCAACGACGTTTGGTTGGGGTGAAAGCGAATTTCACACCCTGAATAAAACCGCTGCGCAGGCTGCATTTTGCAATGATGACACCCGCGCAAAAATCCTTAAGAAACTGGAGCTATCTGATGCTTGATCACCTTACAATCGTTGACCATCCCCTTGTGCAACACAAACTAACCTTGATGCGCCAAAAGGGGACGCCAACGGCAGGGTTTCGCCAGCTATTACGCGAAATCAGCCAGTTGTTAGCCTACGAGGTGACACGCGAGCTTAATATGACCACAAAGCGCATCGAAACCCCTATGCAAGAAATGGATGCACCGGTTTTAGACGGAAAAAAACTGGCATTGATTTCCATTCTGCGTGCTGGCAATGGGCTTTTGGATGGCGTGCTTGAGCTCATTCCATCTGCCCGTGTTGGGTTTGTTGGTCTTTATCGTGATGAAGAAACCTTAGAGCCTGTTCAGTATTATTTTAAGGTGCCTGAAGAACTCGAAGATCGTTTGGTTATCGCTGTGGATCCAATGCTTGCGACAGGTAACTCTTCGATCGCGGCTATTGATTTGCTGAAGCAGGCAGGGGCGAAAAACATTCGTTTCTTGTGTTTGTTAGCCTCGCCTGAAGGGGTAGCAAAAATGAAAGAAGCGCATCCTGATGTTCCAATCATTACAGCCTCATTGGACGAAAAGCTGAATGAAAAGGGATATATTGTTCCAGGACTCGGTGATGCTGGCGACAGAATGTTTGGCACAAAATGATTCGCTGACTCTTTACTATATCTGTAATCTCGTGCATGCTCCCACTACATATTGTGGGGGCACATATGAAATTATTAAATGTAACATCGGCTATTGCCGTTTGTCTTATGGGTATCGCAGGCCCTATTTCTGCGCAAACAGTTGGGGACGGTATTCAACCCGCCAATTTTCCGCCGTCTAGCTATAGTGGGCGGCAATTTGTAGATAATGACGGGTGCATGTTTGTACGCGCTGGCCCGACTGGCAGCGTCACATGGGTGCCGCGGGTGACGCAATCACGTCGAGTGATTTGTGGGCAGACGCCGACTTTTGCTCCGGTCGTAGATGCACCAGCTGCTGCGGTGGCAGCCGCACCAATTGAGCAAACAGCACCTGCGCAATCTCCGCGCCCACGCGTTACTGCACGGCCAGGACGTACAGGACAGCCAATTGATACGGTAGCATCAACAACGACAGCGCCGCGGATTGGGCGTTTGCGGCAGGGTCAGCAGCAAACAACAGTTGCGACACCCGCACCAGCAACGCCAACTGTCGCACCGCAACCGCAGACGACCACTCGAGTTGTCCGTGTGCCTGCCGCGACCCGGCAACAAAATGCAGCCCCTAGTGGTGGAACGCCTTGTGTCCCAACAACTGGACGATATGCAGTGCGCTGCGGCCCGCAATCTGTTCATCCGGGCGATGTCGCCCGTGGTGTCGTGCGGCCAAATGGCGTATCATATTCAACTGAAACGGTGCAAGATCCGGTCAGAAACCGAGTTCGTGGTGACACGGAAGCTTCTTATCGGCCACGCCGTGAACCGGTTCCGGTTACCATTCCTGAGGGATATGCTGCGGTCTGGACGGATGACCGCTTGAATCCACATCGCGGGCCAAGGACACGCGAAGGCGATCGTCAAATGGCACGTGTATGGGTGCCTACAACACCTATGGTTGCTGCGGTAGAAGACTCGTATCGGGATGGCCGCCGTGTTCGGATTATTCGCACATTGCGTCGGCCTGCACGAACGGCTGCTGCTATACCAGCGCCACAAACAGCCGTGCCAGTACGGTCAAGAACGACACGTACGGAACCAACGCCAACCACTGTTACGCGTAGATATTTGCGTGTTGGTCAGTTCCGGGATACGACCGAGGCATCCGTTGCTTTGCAGCAATTACGCCAACGTGGGGTTCAGGTGCGGCTGGCAGCATCAGGGGATAACGTCTTGGTCTTAGCTGGCCCATTTCCCGAAGATGCTGCGTTGAACGCGGCGCGTCGTCAGGTTCGGGCTGCTGGCTATTAATCAATAAAAATAGCCCACGCGTTGGCGGGGCTATTTTTTATTCACTGCATATTGATTGCAAGCTTATCCAATTTCCGTCGCTTAGAACGGGTCGAGATTGTTCATTTGAATATGGATCAGCCTCGATGAGGGAAATTGTTGTCTCCCCAGAGATATCAACAGCATAAGCATAGGGGGACGTGCTGACGTTTGCTGCTGTGAACTGCGGCAATAGATCGGCTTCAGGTACATGCTGCACCTCGTATACGGCCAGCATTTCAGCATAACGTTCCAGATCTTCTTCTGCGATATTGCCCGTGGTTAAAAATTGTAGCTGACTGAAAAAACCAAGGGTTTCAAAAAAGCGGTCCATCGGATCACGTTGAGAAATCCGTTGTCGTTCGGCTAATACATAACCTGCCGCAACTTCTGGTTCTTCGTAGTCTTCGACCAAAGATCGATTAAGGAGAATGTAGCCGCCCGGTAAGTTTTCCGTTTTGATGATGCCTGAACGTAAGACGACAAATTCACGTATTTCCGGAGAGAGGCGGTTACGCAAATTTGTCAGAGCACGGTTGCCCAATAAACTACTACATTTTTCCCCAGTTAATCGGGTGATGTGTCCCAGCAATCGATTTCCAATATCAACGCGTGTTACGTCGGGTGTAATACGCACGGCATGCTCTCGCAGAGCATCCGGGAGCCAGAAAACAGATAGGCTAACAACTGCAGCAAGGGCTGGAACTAGGAAAAGAAAGCGTAACTTCCCAGATTTTTTCTTGGTCTTGGTGATTGCAGCTAAGACACGTTCCACCGCTTCAATCATTTGGGGGTCGTCAAGCTCGAGTGTTTCGACCAAATCCCCGATGTCAGGTGAGAACAGCGCGGGGGTTTTGTTAGGGTTAATACGTCGAATAGCTGCGAGCGACCAATGGGTCAGCGCGACATCGTTTTTGTCAGAAATAACGAGTGTTGCATTGCCAAAAGAAACAACAACTTCACGTCGCTGCGCATCTGGGCTTTCACGCCAGAGGCCAATGCTTTCTAATCTTTGATATTCTTTTAAGGCGGTCATTACGTTCGCGACTACTGTGAAGTCTTGTCCTGTTGGTATTAGCCTACAGGACAAGAAACAAAGCCACAATCATCAGTGCGTTCGGATTGACTGCCTAAGTTCAAATTTTTGGATTTTTCCCGTTGATGTTTTGGGAAGCTCTTGAAAAATTATGCTTTTCGGGCATTTAAAACCAGCTAATCGTTCTTTCATAAAGCTGATTAACTCTGCCTCAGTTGCGGTCGCACCATCTTTGAGCTCAACGAAGGCGCAGGGTACTTCCCCCCACTTTTCGTCGGGTTTGGCGACAATTGCACAAAGCAAGACAGCAGGGTGATGCATCATCGCGCCTTCCACCTCTACCGATGATATATTTTCTCCGCCGGAAATGATGATATCTTTCGCACGGTCAGCGATTTTTAAATACCCGTCTGGGTGCTGGAATGCGATGTCGCCGGTGCGAAAAAAACCACCCTCAAAAGCTTCTTCGGTTGCTTTGGGGTTTTTGAGGTATCCCTTCATAACGGAATTGCCCCGGACAACGATTTCACCCTGTGTTTGCCCATCCATTGGAATTTGTTGTAATTGCTCGTCAACTGATGTGATGTCTTCCATCATGGGCATCAAAATTCCGGTGCGAGCCTTAATGTCCGCTCGTTGGTCCGCCGGTAGGTCATCCCAAGAGTCATGATGCCATAGGCATTCGGTTACATGACCGTAGGTTTCCGTTAATCCATAAACCTGTGTAACGTTGAAGCCCAAAGGTTCAATGGCACCTAGAGTTGCAGCGGGTGGAGGTGCGCCAGCTGTAAAAACCTCTACAATATGGTCAAAATCACGGCGTTCAGAAGCCGCTGCATTTACCAGCATATTCAGTACGATGGGCGCTCCGCCAAAATGGGTTACGCCTTCGTCCGCTATCGCGTCATAAATTGATTTTGCATTTACATCACGGCAGCAAACAACTGTTCCACCGAGAAGAGGTATCATCCAAGTGTGGTTCCATCCGTTGCAGTGAAACAATGGAACGATGGTCAGGTAGCGCGGGTGGAGAACCATTTTCCAACTGATCACGGTTCCCATTGTCATGAGGTACGCACCACGATGGTGATAAACAACCCCTTTAGGGCGGCCAGTTGTGCCTGAAGTATAGTTCAGAGCCAGACTTTCCCATTCGTCTTCGGGCATAATCCAGTTGAACGCAGGGTCTCCCGAAGCCAACAGGTCTTCGTATTCGGTATAGGCACCGGAACCGTGCACACCCGCGATATCGTCCGCGACTTCAATTAAAATCGGCGCGGGACCTTCCATGTTTTCGCAGGCAGATACAGCAAGCGGCAAAAACTGCGGATCAACGAGAACAACCTTGGCTCCGCCATGATCAAATATATACGCAACTGTATCTACATCCAGACGTATGTTTATCGTATTCAAAACCGCGCCGCAGGCAGGAATACCAAAATGGGCTTCGGCTTGCGCAGGTATGTTTGGTAGCAAAGTTGCGACGACATCACCTGAGCTCACTCCGAGTTTTTGTAGGCCAGATGCCAATCGCGAAACACGCTCGTGATAATCGCGGTAGCTAATGCGACGAGAACCATAAACAACGGCGTCATGGTCAGGAAACACATGTGCCGCGCGTTTCAAGTGTGACAGCGGAGACAAAGCAACATGATTTGCCGCGCATTTTCCCAACCCGGTTTCGTCAGCCATCCAACCCATTTTCTTCCTCCCACAAAATCGGTGCTGGACAAACACTATGTCGGGGCTCATGGATTTGAAAACGGAAAAACGACAAGGTAAGTGCAATGAGCGATCCAGGCAGCGAGTATCAGACAGCCAAAGCAAGTTTCGCTATTGTGGTTGCAATGGCTCTTTTGGCAATTGTGGATAACTTTATAGCGCGATTGGCCGAAGATGGCGGTCTGTGGCAGTTTCATTTGATCCGCAGTGCTATGGCAATCCCGTTGCTTTTTGCATTGGCAATAATAACGCGGCAAGATTTGACACCTCACAGATGGGGGGCGTTGGTTTTGCGCAGTGTGATACATGCGCTTGGCTTAGTGATATATTTTGGGTCCTTGGGTTTTTTACCGCTTTCTCAAGCTGGGGCAGGCTTATTCACGTCACCGTTTTTCGTCTTGTTGATTTCAGTAATGTTTTTTGGCGCGCCCGTGGGGATCTGGCGGATTTTAGCCCTAATATCTGGTTTTGGAGGAGTTATTATCGTGCTAAATCCCGACCCTTCAGAGCTCTCGGCGTTGTCCCTCATCCCGTGCTTGGCAGGATTGTTCTATGGGCTGGCAATGGTTGCAACCCGACAATGGTGTGCGCAAGAAAACAATATCTCCATTGTTCTTGGTGTGTTTTGTGTTCTGGCTGTGTTCGGAGCGATTGGTTTGATCGCTGCGCAGGTCTTCGAAATGCCCGCAAACATCGACCCCTATTTGACGCGGTCCTGGGCTGCGCCAACGGTGGTGTTTTTAAGTATCTGCTTTTTGCAAGCCGTTGGATCAATTGCCGCCGTTTGGCTGGTGACATGGGCTTACAAAAACGGCGAAGCTTCATCGGTTTCAATTTTTGAATATTCTTTCTTAGTATTCGCCCCAATTTTTGGTGTGTTGTTTTGGGGGATCGCAATTTCGGCGCAGTCCGTGTTGGGTATTTCAGCGATTATTCTTTCGGGTGTGATTATCGTGTTGCGGACACGCTCGCCAATAGGCGCTTGAGGGAATATGATGCAGATATGATCATCTCCCACGGCCGAAAGTATATTTTCATTCATATCCCGAAAACTGGTGGGACATCCATGGCGCTAGCGCTTGAAGCGCGGGCGATGAAAGATGACATGATGCTTGGCGATACACCCAAGGCGAAGAGAAGGCGTGGTCGGCTTTCGGAGCAGCAGGCATCAGGGCGATTGTGGAAACATTCTCGCATGCGCGATATCTATGGCTTAGTCACACAAGAAGAAATCGAGAATTATTTCACGTTCACTATGGTGCGTAATCCTTGGGACAGGATGGTGAGTTACTATCATTGGCTTAAGAACCAAAATTTTGCCCATCCTGCTGTGTCGTTGGCAAAATCATGTGAGTTTGATGCGTTTATAAAAGACAATGGTACGCAAAGGGCCATGTTAGCAGGAAATGCATCACACTATATGAAAGATCAAAATGACGTTGAGCAATGCGATCACTTTGTTCGGCTAGAACACCATGCCGAAGACATTGTTCGTCTTGAAAAGCATTTGGGATTTTCATTGGGTTCTTTGCCAACTGAAAATAAATCAACACGTAATCAGGATTATAGACTTTACTACAGCACGGCGACGATGACCATTGTTGAACAATGCTGTTCGGAAGACATTCATAGGTTTGGTTATAGTTTTTCCTGAAAACCTTATTGATTTGTTCTCTTTTTGTTCGTATCTATTTGATGTTACTTTTAGTGAGAAAAATCATGCATCACGATACTGACGCTCAAACAAAGACACACTACATCTGCCAGATGTACGAAAAGAAACCTTCTGGGCGCGGAAAACCTGACGCCTTGGTTGTTGCTAATACCTTTCAATATACCACTGCTGCTCAGGCAGAGGATCGGGCGCAACGGGTTTTCGCGGCCCAGCAGTATGTCGGAGCTGATGCATACTCGTTGGTCGAAGATCTCACTTCGGACGAAGTGGGGGAGCCAAACTTTCTCGTGCGGCTGGGTGAGGTTCCTGATCTGGAGAACTGACAGCTGAGGCTAGTTTCAAGATGGAAATTGATCAGTATCAAAGTGGGGCGCTTGATAGTGGGGTAAAGTGTCGGCAACAGGATACATAAAGGAATGGCACATGGCCCACACCCCTCATGAACTTCACGAAGAATTTCCCGAGTATGCCGATAAGATAAGTGCTCTCAAACAATCTGACGCGCATTTTGTGAAGTTGTCAGAAGAGTACCACACTTTAAATCGCGATGTGCATCGTGCCGAAACCGACGTTGAGCCCACAGATGATGCTCATATGGCTGAAATGCGGAAAAAGCGGATGGTTTTAAAAGATGAAATTGCGCGCCTTTTGAGCGCATAAGCAATTAGGCTGTCTTCCCAAACAGTCTAATGTGCCACCTCAGTGTTTGCGTCACTTTCTTCTGTGGTGGCATATAGGGCCAATGGTGTGTCCAATTCCCTTGGCCCTCAATTTTAGCTTTCGGTTTCTGTTGTGCCCTCAAGGATATTTTGAAAGCGCTCGAAAAACTGGTCGGCCATTTTTCTGGCAAACCCGTCAATTAATCTTGATCCAAGTTGGGCGATCTTACCACCAACTTTGGCTTCGACTTCGTAATGAAGCTCGGTGCCGTCTTCATGATCTGTAAGCCAGACTTTTGCTTGCCCCTTGGCAAAACCTGCGACTCCGCCTTTGCCTTCACCTTTGATCAAGTAACTTTCTTCGGGAACGATATCGGATAGGGTAACGCCGCCTTTGAAGGTTGCTTTCACGGGGCCAACCTTTTGTTTGACCGTTGCCTCAAACCCGTCTTCGGGTGATCCTGTAAGTTCTTCGCAGCCGGGAATACATGCCGCGAGCGTTTCGGCACTGTTGAGGTGTGTCCAGACATCGGCGCGGCTTGCGTTGATGACACGGCTGGCGTTGAGTTCCATGAAAACCTCCGGTTTGTTTCTTTATGCTTAGAACCGATTTAGAAATCGGTAAAGGGTTGCTTGGGCGTTCGATTGCCAAACATTTGTATGCCCTGCGCCTTGCACGGAAAACAGGGCTTTATCGGATGCAGGGCTTGCGGTGAGCAACTCCTCAGCCATCGAGTGCGGGATCAACGTATCATGTGTGCCATGCAAAATCAGTAACGGGGTCCGCAGTTCGGCAATACGTTCGAGGCTCGGCCATTGGTTTTCTAGCAACGGCCCGGCGCTGGCGAATTGCGGGTAGTGCGTTTCAAGCAATGCAGGAATTGACGTAAAGGGGGCCTCTAACACGAGGGCCTGCGCATTATATTGCATTGCTGCGTAAATTGCGGCACCGGTTCCAATACTTTCGCCGTAGAAAATGACGCCGCCAGATGTATCAATACGCGTGGTGAGAGTCGCGAGAAAATCATCAATATCAGTTTCGATATGCGTTTGCGATGGGCTGCCAGTGCTGCCGGATGATCCGCGATAGGCAAAGCCAATAACCCCGTACCCGCGATCCATAAATGCACGAAACCTTGGCGCACGTATGGCGAGGTTTCCGGCGTTGCCTTGGAAATACACAATGACGGGCTTTCCGGGGCGGGGGGGGCCGACCCATAACACCAAAGTTTCCCCGTCCGTAGTAGAAAGGGTCTGAACCTCCATCGCTGGAACACCGGCGTCAACGGGGGAGACTTCGGTCGGGTCAAGCGGATATATCACCCACCGCTCTGCCGTGCCGGACATTGCGGCGTAACCGACGAAGATCAGGATAAGGACAAATAACCAGCGCATCAGCTGCAACTTTCGGGGGCTTGGGTGACATAGGCAATCAGGATTTGTACCGGCGGGGGCAGGGTGCAAGTGTCATAAAGATAATAAAGCACGGTGAAAATGCCCCCGGCGACCACAATAATCGTGAGCCCGTTCTTGAATTTATTCACCACATACATCAGACGCAGGGTAAAGCGGGACGGGTGAAAATCCGGCCAATTGACGGAGCGGCGCTGTAATTCACTCGACCAAAACAAAATGACAAAGGCCAGAGAGGCCGCAATGAAAGAGGGCCATTGCCAAAACCCTAATTGCCCCCATTCAAACCCCAAGATGAAAAGATATTGGCCCGACAAACCCTCATGCCGATCAGCCCAAGCTTGCGCGGCGGTGTAGCTATCATGGTTCCAAAGGCTCCACAAAGACCAGATAATGACACCCAAGGAAGAGACAAGCGCAAGCTTGTCCCCCACGCTGCGCCCATGGGATTTATCCCAAATCAACCCGCCCCCATCTGCCCGCATATGAACCGGTGCATGGGCAAGCCAGAGGATAGGGAAATACATCCAGAATGAAGATTTGAGGATCAGGCGGTAGATGTATGTGGGTAGGATGAAGAAGATGTAGAGATAAAAGTTGCGCAAAGAAACTGCAGCAGTGTTGTTCGTTGGCTTCCTCATGCGTTGTAGTCCGGACGAGTAGAAAAAATTGGGGTTGTAGGAGGCGTCTTTGAGATGGCTCGGGCTTGATATGCCGGGGATAAGTTCCACTTCTGCAATGATGTCCAGTCGAAGAGCAAAGTTGCGCCAGTTTTGGGAAAATCGCCATACTCCTATATGCGCATAGCGAAGTGTTGCAAAAAATCTTATTCCAAGGGCGATCAATGCGATTCCTAGAGGAATTACTGTAACAAACAGCACTGGGATTGACGTGAACAATGCCTGAAAACTAACCGTATAATCAAAAGTGCAAAGAAACACGGCCAATGCGCCCAACGTCGAGCTAATTGCAGGTACAACCCCTGGTGACACTGCGGTAACCATCTGGGCTGCAAGCACTGGCAGGGAGAACAACAATAGAGCATAAAATACTATCCAGAACTCAGCATCAGGCACGCTGATAAAGTAGTAATAATATATTAAAGATCCCGTACAAAAAGATATTAAGAAATTGGGGACTTCGGCGAGATTGAATGGCTGCTGTGATGAGCTGATATAAGCCTCAAACCACTTCAGCCCTAAGGCAACAGACTGTGGGCTGCGTAGGTTGACGAGGAAGGTCAGGATCAGACTGGTGAACAGAAAATAGGTGAAGTTCCATGCAAAGGCGAGGTAAAGGCCGACGATTGTCGCCAATGCAGTTTCCACGCAGGCAAGCACGGAAACTTGGCCCTTCTTTAAGCTGTCAGGTGTGGATCGCCACACCCAATTGCGCGCCTGCGTTTGCGGTTCTGTCATGGATTACTCTGTCAAAATACCTGCTCAAATTTTCCGCATGATACAGGCAAAATCGGGTGCGGCAAGTCAGTCAATCACATAGGGCAGTACGCCGCGATTGTCGTGATCGACACGCAGGTTGCGTTCCAGCGGTGGAACCGACCTTTGGTGGCAGTTTTTGCGTTCGCAAATGCGGCAGGAAATGCCAATCGGTTCAAAGGCGTCATCACTGCGGGTTGCAAACCCGTCTGCGTAAATCAGTGCATCCGCATGTTTGACTTCACACCCCAGCCCAATCGCGTACCGCCGCACAGGTGCATCAAACGATCCGCCCGATTTTGACACATCCCGTGCGAGGCAGAAATAGCGCACCCCATCCGGTGTTTTCGCCATTTGTCGCAAAAACCGCCCCGGCGTTTCAAAAGCGCGATGCACATTCCATAGCGGACATGCCCCGCCGAAGCGGGCAAATTGCAACCGGGTGGCTGAGTGGCGTTTGGTGATCGTGCCAGCCTGATCCACCCGCACGAAAAAGAACGGAACACCTTTGGCCCCCGGTCGTTGCAATGTGGAAAGCCGATGTGCGACTTGTTCAATGGAAGCCCCGAACATATCGGATAGGCGCTCAAGATCATGGCGACTATCTTGGGCTGCGCGAAGGAATTTCTTATAAGGTAGCAGTGCAGCGCCGGCAAAGTAATTGGCGAGCCCAATCTTAGCAATTGCGCGCGCTGTGTCTGATTTGAAACGCGCAAAGTCGAGCGTGGCTTCGAGCAGCTGATTGTGGGAAAGGAGGGCAAACTGATGCAAGAGTTGGAAGCTCTGGGTTGAGGGGTGCGCCCGCCGCGACAGCGTTAATGTCGCTGTTTCTGTCTCAAAGCCACGAAGCGTCTGGTCGTCGCTAAACTGAACAGTGATACCTTTGTTACGTAGTTCAGCTTTGACCGCTGCAAAAATACCATCCGTGGCGCCTGTTGCGAAGTGTTCTGCCGCGCGATCTACGGCATCAATATAGTTGTCGCAGTAATGGAAAAAGTCTCTGACTTCCTCCCAGGGGCTAGCGCTGACGCGGCTGTCTTCGCGGCCCAGCACTTCATCAAGTGATGCCAGTCTTTCGTGCGATTGGCGATAGGCGCGGTGCAAATCCAAAAACGCCCGCGCAAGTGCTGGCGCATTCGAGGCGGCCAAGCGAAGATCAGCCAAAGGCGGAGTGCCATCGGAAAACACAGGGTCGGCCAAAGCTTCGCGCATGTCCGTGACCATACGTTCGGCATCCCCCGTCGATAACTCCCCAACGTCGAAACCGAATTCCTGAACCATCGCCAACATCACCCCGGTTGAAATAGGGCGATTGTTGTTTTCCATTTGATTAAGGTAGGGCAGGGAAACCCCCAGTTTTTCCGCAAAGTTTTTTTGCGTTAGGCCGAGTCGCGTACGGGTTTCACGAAGTTTTACTCCTGCGTATAGTTTTTGCGTGGCCAAGGCTGCTCTCCGTATTGTGGGAGTTTGCAGGTTAGCACAGGTTTTTATCGACTTTGCAACCTTTGCTCGGACGAATTGCTTTCGTCGGATGCAAAGACAGTCCGCTCCCTGCGGACCACCATAATGATGGATGCAAGCCCAGCCGCGGATGTGAGGAACATGATCCACAGGAGTGGAAAGGCACCGGTTTCGTGCGTGAGCAATGCGCCGGAAAGTGCGGAAAGTGCTGCGCCGCCACCAATCATGATCGCGCCAGAAAGGCCTGATGCTGTTCCCGCTAGGTGTGGGCGAACAGAAAGTGCGCCTGCTGTCGCGTTGGGGATCACCATGCCATTGCCCACACCGACACAGGTCATGAAGCCAAAAAAGACATATTCAGAACCGAGACCCGCCAAAAACAAACTCAGGGAAATTCCAACGCCAACCATGTTAACAAGAGCGCCAACCGTCACCATGCGGTTTATGCCGACGCGGACGGAAAACCGACCAGAGATGAAGTTGCCGCATAGATAGCCAATCGCAGGAGCCCCAAAAAAGATTCCCAAGGTGTGTGGCGCCATGTGATACAGTTTATCCCCAACAAAAGGTGCACCGCCGAGGTAGGCAAAGAAGGCCCCCGAGGTGAAGGCCGACGTCAGTGCGTATCCCCAAAACCGGGGCGATTTGAGAAGTTCAGGATAGTCCGTAAATTGACGTACGAGGCTTGCATTTGGCTTGGGGCGATGGGTCTCGCCCAAGTCTTTCCAGCACACCCATGCTGTAAGTGCCCCCATAATGAACAGCATCCAAAAATTAGCTTTCCATCCCCACAGGCTGTCTAAAATCCCACCAATTGCGGGGCTGATCATTGGCACAATCGCCATGCCCATCGTGACATAGGCGATTTTTGAGGCTGCTTGATCATCCGATACCATGTCTCTGACGACAGCACGGCTTAAAACCATTCCCGTGACGATAACGGCCTGCGCCATACGAAAGAACAAAAATGTTTCAACGGTCGACGCAAAGAGACAGCCAAGTGTAACCGCGAGAAAGATTAAATTACCCCAAAGGATGACAGGGCGGCGACCAAAGCGGTCAGACAATGGGCCAACAATAAGTTGCAGCGCAGCGTTAAAGGCGAGATAGAGCGCAACCGAAAGCTGTATTGTTCCGTAATCGGCGTCAAAATATTCCGCCATATTCGGCAGGGACGGTAGGAAGATATTCATCGACAAGGCTGACAGGCCCGACAGCAAAACAAGAGTTGTTATGTGTGGAGGGGAGCTTGGATGAAGGTACTTTGGTTGCGTATTTGTTGACATTGTTAACCAGTAAGAGTCACGTGCAGGCTTGTCTATGATTTTATTGTCACGACACAATCGCACGTAGAGCGGAACGTAAGTCGAATGATGATGTGTGTATTTGCAATTATTCAATTTGCACGGAGATTGTGAATAATAGTTTGCAAATTTTCCAAACTCAGCTTTGTGATTGTAGATAGTTTGTATAGTTTGCCGAAAAGCCAAAGGGGACAACGCCCATGAAAGATATATTTGAAGAACTCGAAGCACGCCGCGAAACTGCACGATTGGGTGGTGGCGAGCGCCGGATTGCAGCGCAACATGCCAAGGGTAAACTGACCGCCCGTGAACGAATTGAATTGCTGCTGGATGAGGGCAGCTTCGAAGAATTCGATATGTTCGTTGCCCACCGCTGTACCGAGTTCGGAATGGAGAAAGATCGCCCAGCCGGCGATGGTGTGATCACTGGATGGGGCACGATTAATGGGCGTATGGTCTATGTGTTTTCGCAGGACTTTACAGTATTTGGCGGTTCTCTTTCAGAGACACATGCGCAAAAGATTTGCAAAATTCAGGATATGGCGATCCAAAATGGTGCGCCTGTTATTGGGATCAACGATTCAGGTGGTGCCCGTATCCAAGAGGGTGTTGCATCTTTGGCGGGCTACGCTGAGGTGTTTCAGCGCAACATTATGGCATCAGGCGTTGTTCCACAGATTTCAGTGATTATGGGGCCATGTGCGGGCGGTGCTGTGTATAGCCCGGCGATGACTGACTTTATCTTCATGGTTAAAGATACATCGTATATGTTCGTGACTGGGCCAGATGTTGTGAAAACTGTTACCAATGAGGTCGTGACGGCCGAAGAGTTGGGCGGGGCGTCAACGCATACCAAAAAATCATCTGTGGCAGATGGTGCATTCGAAAACGATGTCGAAGCCTTAACCGAAGTGCGTCGTTTGGTTGACTTCCTGCCGCTAAACAATCGCGAAAAACCTCCAGTTCGTCCGTTCTTTGATGATCCAGCCCGGGTTGAGCGTAGTTTAGATACGTTGATCCCTGACAACGCTAACACCCCTTACGACATGAAAGAGCTTATTCATAAGCTTGCGGACGAAGGCGATTTTTACGAGATTCAAGAAGACTTCGCGAAGAATATTCTAACGGGTTTTGTGCGTCTTGAAGGGTCAACTGTTGGTGTGGTTGCAAACCAACCGATGGTTCTGGCTGGGTGCTTGGATATCGACAGTTCACGCAAAGCGGCACGGTTTGTTAGGTTTTGCGATGCGTTCGAAATTCCGATCCTGACTTTGGTCGATGTGCCTGGCTTCTTGCCTGGAACAAGCCAAGAGTACGGTGGTGTGATCAAGCACGGTGCAAAATTGCTGTTTGCCTATGGCGAAGCAACAGTGCCAAAGGTGACGGTGATTACACGAAAAGCCTACGGTGGTGCTTATGACGTTATGGCGTCTAAACACCTGCGCGGTGATTTTAACTACGCCTGGCCGACTGCGGAAATCGCCGTTATGGGAGCAAAAGGTGCGACCGAGATTTTGTATCGCTCTGAGCTCAGTGATCCAGACAAAATTGCGCAGCGCGCTGCGGACTACGAAGATCGCTTTGCCAATCCGTTTGTTGCGGCTGAAAAAGGGTTCATCGATGAGGTTATTCAACCTCGTTCAACCCGACGCCGGGTGGCGCGGGCCTTTGCAAGCCTGCGCAACAAACAGTTGAAAAATCCGTGGAAAAAGCACGACAACATTCCACTTTGACCTTTTGAGGGGTGACGATTTCACCCCTCAAAACCTGACCCACCACTATATTGAGGCAAGGAAACTGATGACTGGGCTCCAGAAATTTTCAACGTTGATGGGAATAGCGTGTTTGCTATTGCCTGCTATGTTGTGGGCCAGTGACGAAGTGGAATTGACGCAGGCGGAGCTCATTGAGGTTCTACATGAAAACGGCGGATCTACCCATCGCCTAAGATACATGGATGGCTCAGTTTTTGATGCGCGAGTTGACGATGTATTGGAGGATATGGAGGATCTGTGTAACGTTTATTTGGCACAGGCGCAGATTCCCCATCCAGAAAATATTATTGTGTCGATGTCAGACCGATTCATTCCGTTCGGTGTGACGGACGCTGATGCGACACAGTTTTTCGAAGCATACACTGTCGAAAATGCCACCTGCATGTGGGGGGATTTTTGATGCTGCCACAATATGTTGCGCTATGTCAGGGTGGTAAAACGATTTTTGACGGATGCCTAAGCGGTGATGCGCCGGTTTCTGCCGCGAACTATGCAAAGTTCCTAAATTCCGTTAAGGTCTTTGCGGGTTGTGCTTGCACGATTCAAACCACTGAGAAACGGGGTCAGCCCGTATTCAATTCAATTAGGAGAGTAGGATGTCTTTCAGCATCAAAGCTTTTGCAGTACTCGGTCTGGCGCTTGTTGTTTCAGCATGTTCCAAACCAGTCGAAGAAGAAATCGTGTATATTGAAGAGCCTGTCATCATCGAGCCGGTTCTCAACAAATACTAAGATTAAGCTGGGGCGGCTTAGGGCTGCCCCGCTTTTCCTGATGATCCCTCAGTCTGAGGTGATTTATCAATTCGGGTCGCGTGTAGGGCGCAGTATCGCTAATACAACTTGTAAAGCTGAATTTACAGGAGCGACCCCATGCTAAAGCACAGAGGCTTTCCAAGCCGTTTAACTGGAACAGATTACCAATTTACAATTCGACGCGACAACAAAAAGGGTGCAACCGCTCTTATTCGTCGCGAACGTTATGCTGATCGTCGCCCTGCCGATCGCCGTGCTGACACTGGCTTCATGAAGGCCCTGTGGGAACATTTCGGCGAAGAACCGTTTGAACGCGGAAATTTGGATGCGGGCCGGTTGTCCTGGTTGTTTGAGCGCGAAGTCGTCACTCTGGATGATCCGTTCGAAGCCGAAAGCTATGAAACCGTGTTGCAGATCAATGTGTCACGCGCACGCGCGTCTTTCCCAGACGTATTTGGTGAGGGCTAATCGGCATGATGCTGCGCATGACCTCTTTTTTCCGGCATGTTTGTGCCCAGTCTTTGGCTGGTGGTAAACGTCGCTTGGCAAAAGGCGATGCTATGCAGCAATCTGTGGTTGGTAGTCACAATTGTTACCCTTCCCCTCTCCCCCGATTTGAAAACATGTGTTTAAGATCGGGGGAATTTTCTAGTTCCTCCCTTGTGGCTCTATTTTTCAACGTTCGTAGAAACGACATCAGAGGCACAGGCATATGCAAATCAAATTCATCGCACTTATTGCGACCGCGGCGATACTTCTTTCAGGGTGTTTGGACAACGATCTTGAACGAGCTGCCGCAGGGGCCGCTGCGGGGGCCGTTGTCTCACAAGTTATCGATGGCGATCTGGCGACCGGCGCGCTTATTGGTGCGGGTGCTGGCGCACTTTGCGACGACGTTAATCTCTGTAACTAAGATTAAACGGGCAGGGCGCCGCACTGTACGCCCTGCCCAACAGACATCGTCAGGTTCGTATCTGAGCAAATGTCTGAAAGTGATCTGTTCCAGCGACATGCTTGCGAAACAGAGTGAAGCTATTCATGCTCAAAGCAGAGGTTTTCTTAAGAAACGCGATAACGCGTCGCTTTCTTGCTTGTCCGCTTTTCCAAAACAAAGCCGCGTATATTCCTGGAAGCTGCATCGGTGGGTTCGGGATGAAGGAAATGCGCATAAGTGTTTTTTCCTAATCAGTGCGGCCAAGTCCGGCATCTGGGATATGTCTAGAGTGACAGTAAACGCGATCAAGAAAACCTCACGTAGACGTGTTTCACGCGAACGTTGCTTCGCTGTGAACGAGCGCATGCGCTCACGCCAACGTGATTGCTATCCAAAGAAAATGAGCCGTGCAATTTGGCATGGGCTGCAAATGAAAATGATGGTGCTGCATGCCACGGCTGTGCGCGCTTAAGAACTAAGGGAAGAGGTCAAAATGTTCAAAAAGATCCTGATTGCGAACCGAGGCGAAATTGCCTGCCGGGTTATCAAATCCGCCCAACGTATGGGTATCAAAACGGTTGCAATCTATTCGGATGCTGATCGAAACGCACTGCATGTTAAAATGGCTGATGAGGCCGTTCATATTGGCCCTCCTGCTGCCAACCAATCCTACATTGTGATTGAAAAGGTGATGGAAGCCGTTCGCCAAACGGGGGCTGAGGCTGTGCATCCGGGGTATGGTTTTCTGTCTGAGAATTCGAAATTCGCAGAGGCACTTGCTGCTGAGAATGTCGCCTTTATCGGGCCGCCAGTGGGTGCAATCGAAAGCATGGGCGATAAAATCACCTCAAAGAAAATCGCCCAAGAGGCCGATGTTTCAACTGTGCCCGGTTATATGGGGTTGATTGACGACGCTGACGATGCGGTGAAAATTTCCAATCAAGTCGGTTATCCGGTGATGATCAAAGCTTCTGCTGGTGGCGGTGGTAAAGGAATGCGCATCGCTTGGAACGATGAAGAGGCTCGCGAAGGGTTTCAATCATCAAAGAACGAAGCGGCCAACAGCTTTGGCGATGATCGTATCTTTATTGAAAAATTTGTCACACAACCTCGCCACATCGAAATTCAGGTTCTTGCGGATGCGCACGGCAATGCGGTGTATTTGGGCGAGCGCGAATGTTCTATTCAGCGGCGTAATCAAAAAGTCATCGAAGAGGCTCCGTCGCCATTTCTTGACGAAGCCACTCGCAAAGCAATGGGCGAGCAGGCCGTCGCTTTGGCCCAAGCTGTTGGTTATACAAGCGCAGGCACGGTTGAATTTATCGTCGATGGCAGCAAAAACTTCTACTTCCTTGAGATGAACACGCGTTTGCAGGTGGAACACCCGGTTACCGAATTGATCACCGATGTTGATTTGGTCGAACAAATGATCCGCGTTGCAAATGGCGAAAAACTGACCATTACCCAAGACGACGTGAAGTTGAACGGCTGGGCGATCGAAAGCCGCCTGTATGCTGAAGACCCATATCGTAACTTCCTGCCATCTATTGGCCGTTTGACGACGTATCGTCCACCTGAGGAAATTGCGACAGATACGCTTGCGGTGCGTAACGATACCGGTGTTTTTGATGGCGGCGAAATTTCAATGTATTACGATCCTATGATTGCGAAACTCTGCACATGGGCGCCAACCCGTGCCGAAGCGATTGAAGGTATGCGCAACGCCTTGGACAGCTTTGAGGTCGAAGGGATCGGGCATAACCTGCCTTTCCTGAGCGCGGTTATGGACCATCCCAAATTCACGTCTGGCGAAATGACCACTGCGTTTATTGGTGAGGAATATCCTGATGGGTTCGAAGGTGTCGCGCTTGACGAAGATGCTCTGAAACGCATCGCGGCCTCGGCCGCTGCGATGTACCGCGTTGCTGAAATTCGCCGTACTCGCGTGTCTGGTCGTATGGACAATCATGAACGCAAAGTAGGCGGCGAGTGGGTCGTTAGCCTGCAAGATCAAGAATATCACGTTACGATTGAAGCCGATCAAGACGGGTCCACCGTTTATTTTGATGATGGCCGTACGCACCGGGTTTCATCAGATTGGACGCCGGGTGATAGCCTTGCAACGATGTCTGTCGATGGAAGCCCGCTTGTTTTGAAAACAGGCAAAATCCCAAATGGTTTCCGCATTCGCAGCCGTGGCGCTGACCTGAAGGTCCACGTGCGCACCCCACGTCAGGCCGAGCTTGCGAAATTGATGCCGGAAAAACTGCCGCCAGATACGTCAAAAATGCTGCTGTGCCCGATGCCTGGCTTAGTTGTGACCTTGAATGTCGAGGTCGGCGACGAAGTCCAAGAAGGCCAATCTTTGTGTACGATTGAAGCTATGAAAATGGAAAATATCTTACGCGCTGAAAAGAAAGGCGTCGTTTCTAAGATTAATGCCGCAGCGGGCGATAGCCTCGCTGTGGACGAAGTGATCATGGAATTCGAATAGATCCCAATGCTATCCCAGACGGGGCAGAGTGACTGCCTCGTCTGGGGTTCACGAACGGCGGACGATGTGTTGACCCAACCAAAAGAAAATTCGAAGGATGAAAGGCTCTGCTGGCTTGATTTATGTGATCAGTCTGCGTTGCCTCGACGGTCTTCTATTTCGAACTGGCGCAGCGGTTGTTTGTCGATTGTCCGTGAGATTTCCCGGACGTTCCATGGGAATGGCTTACGCAAAATGACCGTGCCGTCTTTGGCCATTAATATCATTGCAAACCCACGTGGGCGCAATTGTTCGCGCAAGGCGGATGGTTCGCTCGGGTCTGTGTCCGTGATGATGATGACATCTCGTTCTAATAACTCATCATATTGCGCTTCGAGCAATGCCAGTTGTTGGGCAAAGCGAGGATCAGCTTCGGTATCGGCAAAGACAACAATAGGTCGCGCGATCCAAAGGAATTGCTCCTCTGTGATTTCAGAGGCGTTGAACGTCGTGAACGCCTCTTCTTGGGCGGCCACGCTGAGCGGCGCAAAGATGAGAGCAAAAGCAAAGCAGAGCTGTTTCATAGGGACTCCTTCTGCGATCAAGATAAACACATTCGGCACCAATTCTAAGGGGTGTCGCCCGAAAAAATCCAAAAATTCCAATGCAGAAGGCTTTAGCGCTATGGCGCTGCCTTCTGGCACGCAGGCGGTCTTGGCCCTTCTGTGTGGTCGGCCAGTTGAGA
Organism: Cochlodiniinecator piscidefendens; assembly: GCF_011326755.1. Classification (GTDB taxonomy): domain Bacteria; phylum Pseudomonadota; class Alphaproteobacteria; order Rhodobacterales; family Rhodobacteraceae; genus Cochlodiniinecator; species Cochlodiniinecator piscidefendens. The sequence continues at coordinate 524,996 of NZ_JAAOIE010000003.1, forward strand.
AGGACAAGATATGACCACGAAAAAACAACAATGGGATGCACTTGCAGAGAAAGAACTGCGCGGTCGTCCTCTCGATGATTTGACTTGGAATACGCTTGAAGACATCCCAGTTAAGCCAATCTACACCGAAGATGATCTTGAAAACGTCGATCATCTTGGTACGATTGCGGGCGAAGCCCCATATACACGTGGTGTAAAGGCGACGATGTATGCTGGCCGTCCTTGGACAATTCGCCAATATGCGGGTTTTTCTACAGCCGAAGAATCTAACGCATTCTATCGCCGGAATTTGGCTGCAGGCCAACAGGGTGTTTCGGTTGCATTCGATCTGGCGACGCACCGCGGCTATGACAGTGACCATCCGCGCGTTGTTGGGGATGTCGGCAAGGCCGGCGTTGCAATTGACTCTGTTGAGGATATGAAAATCCTCTTTGATGGTATCCCATTGGACAAAGTGTCCGTGTCGATGACAATGAACGGTGCTGTCATTCCAATCTTAGCCAGCTTCATCGTTGCAGGCGAAGAACAAGGCCATGATCGTGCGCTTTTGGCCGGTACGATTCAAAACGACATTTTGAAAGAGTTTATGGTGCGCAATACCTATGTGTATCCACCTGAGCCATCGATGCGGATCATTGCGGATATTATCGAATATACATCGAATGAGATGCCAAAGTTCAATTCGATTTCTATCTCTGGCTACCACATGCAAGAGGCGGGTGCGAACCTCGTTCAAGAGTTGGCTTATACGCTTGCTGATGGTCGGGAATATGTGCGTGCTGCGTTAGATCGCGGTATGGATGTGGATAAGTTTGCTGGTCGGTTGAGCTTCTTCTTCGCGATTGGGATGAATTTCTTTATGGAAGCGGCCAAATTGCGCGCAGCGCGTTTGCTGTGGCACCGCGTCATGACAGAATTTGAACCGAAGCTTGAAAAATCGATGATGCTGCGGACACACTGTCAAACATCAGGGGTTAGCCTTCAGGAACAGGACCCCTATAACAACGTTATCCGCACAGCCTATGAGGCAATGTCAGCCGCGCTTGGTGGAACGCAGTCTTTGCACACCAACGCCTTGGACGAAGCGATCGCATTGCCGACAGACTTTTCTGCGCGGATTGCACGCAATACGCAGCTGATCCTCCAAGAAGAAACCGGAGTTACCAATGTGGTCGATCCACTTGCCGGGTCTTACTATGTTGAAAGCCTGACACAAGAATTGGCGGATAAAGCTTGGGCTTTGATGGAAGAAGTCGAAGAAATGGGCGGAATGACCAAAGCGGTGAATTCCGGCATGCCTAAACTCCGCATTGAGGAATCTGCAGCGCGCCGTCAGGCCATGGTTGATAAAGGCGACGAAGTCGTTGTTGGCGTCAACAAATACAAACTCGAAAAGCAAGACCCAATTGATATTCTCGATGTGGACAATGTTGCAGTTCGTGAAGCCCAAGTCGCGCGCCTAGATCAAATTCGCGCGACCCGCGATCAATCCGCCTGTGATGCAGCATTAGCCGAACTTAGCCGCATTGCCGAAGAAGGCGGAAATTTGTTGGAGGCGGCAATTAATGCGGCGCGCACCCGTGCGACTGTAGGAGAGATTAGTATGGCTATGGAAAACTCATTTGGTCGTCACCGTGCCGAAGTTAAAACGCTTGCCGGTGTATACGGTGCAGCCTACGAGGGCGACGAAGGGTTTGCAGCAATTCAGAAATCTGTCGAAGACTTTGCAGAAGAAGAAGGCCGCCGCCCACGGATGTTGGTTGTGAAAATGGGCCAAGATGGACACGATCGCGGTGCAAAAGTGATTGCGACGGCCTTTGCTGATATTGGTTTTGATGTCGATGTTGGCCCGCTGTTCCAAACACCCGAAGAAGCGGCTCAAGATGCAATCGATAATGACGTGCACATCATCGGGATCAGCTCTCAGGCTGCGGGTCACAAAACGCTTGCGCCCAAACTGGTCGAAGCGTTGAACGCAGCGGGTGCGGGGGATATCATCGTGATTTGTGGTGGTGTGATCCCGCAGCAGGATTATGAATTTTTGTATAACGCGGGCGTAAAAGCCATCTTTGGTCCCGGCACAAACATTCCTGATGCCGCACAGGATATCCTGAAATTGATCCAAAGCGCTAAATAAGAAGCGACTAAAACAAGTGATATGACTTATAAAAACCCGCGCTTTTGTGCGGGTTTCTCATTTTGAAAACAGCGTACTTGCGTGCAATGTTTCCTATAGTATGGTCGGTCGAAACCGTGAGGATGAGTATGTTACACATTGATCACATTGCTATTGCAGCAACCAATCTGGCCGACGGGGTCGCTTACGTTGAAGATGTGCTGGGCGTTTCAATGGCCGCTGGGGGAAAACATGCTGCAATGGGGACCCACAACCGTTTGTTGGGTTTGCAAAATGGTCTGTACCTCGAAGTGATAGCTGTTGATCCTGATGCGCTGCCGCCGGCGCGGAGCCGCTGGTTTGACTTGGACGATTTCACGGGGCCACCTCGGCTGGCCAATTGGATTGTGGTCAGTTCAAATATTGTTTCTCTAACTGAAAACTTCCCCGAATTTGGTCGGCCTGTTGCGCTTCAACGCGGGACGCTCAGCTGGTCTATGGCGGTGCCGGATAACGGAAAACTACCGTTTGGTGGTTTGCATCCTGCTGCACTTGAATGGCAAAGTGGGGGGCACCCATCGCAACATTTGCAACCTTCGGGATGTGGGCTAGAAGCGTTGGTTTTAAGTCATCCAGAGATTGAAAAATTGCGGCTGATGCTTCCCAATGAATTGGATCCCCGTGTGCATTTTGAAACTGGGGATGCGGGCATCAAAGCTCATATGAAGACCCCAAATGGATATCGGACTTTAACATGATCAGGCCTGCTGAATTTCGAGATGCGGCCCCAATTTGCAAAATTTGGAACCACATCATTTCAAACAGTATCGCGACGTTTAACAGCCAAGAAAAATCAGAGACGGAAATCAAGCAGGCCATTCGTGAAAAATCTGATCGTTCCCACGGTTTCTTTGTGGCTGACGAAAATGGGATCGTTTTGGGGTTTGGCACCTATGGCCAATTTCGTGGTGGCATTGGTTATGCGCATTCGATGGAACACACGATTTATCTAGACGAAAGGGCGCACGGCCTTGGTATAGGTCGTCACTTGATGCAGGCACTTGAAAACCATGCTCGCTCGAATGATGTTCACAGCATGTTGGCGGGCGTTAGTGCTGAAAACGATGCGGGCATTGGGTTTCACAAGGCACTTGGTTATATTGAGGTGGCGCGTCTGCCAGAAGTCGGACGCAAATTTGATCGGTGGATGGATCTCGTACTGTTGCAAAAGCAGCTTTGATCCGTCACTGACTGTAGCGAATTGGTTTAAAAGGACCAGAATATGTCGATTTGGACACGCATCGGCGATGCCATCTCAGCGCTCGCCAGTGGTGAAGGGCTGAATGAAGTCTTAGAGCGTTTGCGCACCCCGCCGGAGCGTTCGGTTGCCTTTACAATTGCAGTCATTGCGCTTGGTGCCAAAATGGCGAAGGCGGATGGGCACGTGACCCGAGACGAAGTTACGGCCTTTCGCGAAGTATTTCAGATCGCCAAAGAAGACGAAGACAATGCGGCGCGCGTCTTTAATATGGCACGCCAAGATGTTGCGGGTTTTGAAGAATATGCTGAACGCATCCGCAAGATGTTTCAGAGCCAAGACGACACGCTTTGCTATCTTATCGAAGGGTTATTCCATATCGCACTCGCGGATGGTGAATATCATCCGAATGAAGATGAATTCGTACATAAAGTTGCTGGTATTTTCGGAATGGAGGAGACAACCTTCCGAAGCCTGCGCACGCGATTTGTTCCTGACGCTGCCCCCAATCCCTATGACGTCCTTGGTGTGACGTCGGATATGGACATGGCTGATATCCGACGTGCTTGGCGACAGCTTGTGCGCACCCACCATCCGGATCAGGTTATGGCGCGCGGCGTGCCCGAAGAGGCGATAAAACTAGCTGAGGGGCGTATGATAGCGATTAATCAAGCGTGGGAAGAAATTCAGCAGGCACACGGATAATGCGGATCGCGACCTATAATGTTGAATGGTTCAACAGCCTATTCGATGACGACGGTGTTTTGTTAAATGACGGCGGCTGGTCCAAACGGCGAGACGTCACCCGAGCGGAGCAAACAGCCGCATTGGGCGTTGTTTTCGAGGCGATCAATGCAGATGCGATCATGGTGATCGAAGCCCCAGACAGCAGCCGTATTCGAGACGGAAAAAAGGCGATCGAAGCGTTCGCGGCGCATTTCGGATTACGAACAAACACGGCATTGATTGGTTTTGAAAATGACACCCAGCAGGAAATCACGCTGCTATACGATCCAGCCAAGTTAACTGTGCTGCACGATCCTATTGGCGGTGATACGGGGCCTGCACCGCGTTTCGACACACGCTATGCGCTTGATCTAAATGTAGATGCAAAACTGGATAAGGTGGTTTTTTCGAAACCTCCGCTTGAGGTCGCGCTGAAAACGAAAGGCGGAAATGCGCTGCGCTTGATTGGTGTGCATATTAAATCCAAGGCCCCGCATGGAGCGCGTAACGAACAGGATGCGATCCGTATTTCGATTGAAAACCGACGCAAACAATTGGCGCAGTGCATTTGGTTACGCCAACGGGTTGTTGAACATCTAAAATCTGGAGAGTCATTGGTCGTTCTAGGGGATTTTAATGATGGCCCTGGTTTAGATGAATATGAAAAATTATTTGGCCGGTCTGGCGTTGAAATTGTTTTAGGCGAAGAGGGCGACAATTGCCTGTTTGATCCTCATGCGCGTCAGGTTTTATCAAAACGCCTAGGGGCGCAGCCTGTGACATCGCGATTTTTCATACACCAAGAAGATCGTTACCTTTCGGCTTTGTTGGATTATATCATGGTATCGGGGGATTTGCGCAGCAAAGCGCCGAAGTGGCGTATATGGCATCCGTTCGATGATCGGCAATGTTATCAAACCCCTAAGTTGCGGGATGCGCTTTTAACGGCGTCGGATCATTTTCCTGTTACAATGGACATTGATATTTAAGCTTAAATATTTTTAAGAGGCGCCTATATTACCTGTATGGCACAGATATTAAAATCAACTGTTGTGGCGGTGTTACTGACAACATCGGCATTCGCGCAAGAAACACAACCAGAGACTTCCGAGGGGTTAAGCCTCATGGAGGAAGGGGCTCGTTTGTTGTTGCAAGAATTCATCGAGCAAATGGATCCTGCATTGGAAGATATGCAAGAACTGGCGGACGGTATGATCCCATTCATGTTGAAACTTCAGGATGAGATAGGTGATATCACCCAATATCATTTACCTGAAGTTTTGGAAAACGGCGATATTTTGATCCGTCGCCGCAATCCAATGGATGACGTTGTTCCGCCAGAGGGAAATGAAATCGAACTCTGAAACCGATTAGGTTTTCGAGTGGGCCCGTATTTCGGTCCGTGCCCCGAGGGCTTCTGCCATTGAGGCGAAGCGGGCTTGTGCAACTTCACCAAACAGCGCGACAGCTTCGCGTTTTAGGGTGAGTTTCAGAATTTTCTTTTTGGGATAAAAATGAAGATCCGCAATTTCATTCGGAGCTTTTGTAGAAAACATTGCGCCAAACCGCATGGCCTTTCCCAATGCTTCTGCATCTTGGATTTCTTTATCGCTTAGCAATCCAAATAAGGTTTCAAAACGGCTGTCTTCGCGGCTGTTTTTGTAGCGATGTAGTAATGCGAGGCCAAGGAACACCCGTTCGCGATGACGCAGCCCGCCTAAATTTGCGCGTGTGGCGTTGTCAAAACAAACTTCCGCCCGATAATCGGGGTGGGCGCGCCAGCTTACGTCGTGTAGGAGGCAGGCTGCTTTGATCAGGCGTAACCGTTCTGGATTTGCGGATTTATAGATAGGTCTGAGAAAATCGTATAACCCTTTACCAAATCCTGGGCTGCGGGCGTCTTTGGCCTCCGCAAATCGACAGGCTTCGATCAAAGGATCCCGGCGACGCAGCCGATCGGGCATTTGTTCGTAAAGAAGTCCTTCGCGGATACCGTAGGAAGACACCGCAATATCTTTTGGACGGTATTTTCGAACAAGCGCCTTTAACACAAGGCTCGCTTCAGGAACGAGTTTCATGCGCGCCGAAGACGTTCCGGTTATTGCACGTAGTTCGTCCAGATCATTCTCTGCGATCCATTTGACCGTGGCCATGACCGACTTGGGTGTCATGCGGTATTCGTGAAGCACTGTTAGCGGATAATTGCGTCGGGCCATATCTAAGCGAGCGATAGCACGCCACGATCCGCCGACTAGAAATAGTCGTTCTTCTTGCGTTGGTAGGGTCTGATATAAGGCGTCAATCCCGTCTTTAATGTGTTGCTTTAGCCCCTTTTTCCCACCTTTGACATCTTTGAGCTTTAGTGGCCCAAGGGCGGATGTGACGCGTTTTCCAACAGTGCCTGCACCAACTTCAGCGAGTTCCATGGATGAACCGCCAATGTCGCAAATCATCCCTTTGGCTGTAGGCCATCCTAGCAACACCCCTTGGGCAGATAGGCGGGCTTCTTCTAGCCCGTCGATGACGTAGATTTTAAGACCGGTTTCGCGTTCAACTTCTTGGCAGAAATCGGGGCCATCTGTGGCTTCACGCACGGCGGCGGTTGCAACGGCTGATAGCGGCGCAAGGTTCATGCCCCGTGCGAGTGCCTGAAAACGCCGAATGGCGGATAAGGCACGTTCACGCCCTACGGGATTAAGGTGCCCTGTTTCGGATAACCCTGCACCCAAGGCACACATGATTTTTTCGTTATAAAAATACGCGGGGCTTCGGGCCGCGCCGTCAAACACAACCATTCGGACAGAGTTCGAACCAACGTCCAAAACGCCGACACGTGATAACGCGCGCGCAGAGGGGTCTTCGAAAATAGGGCGACCAAAAGGCCCCCAGTCGTCTGCGGATGTATCGTAGGTGTCGTTCATGATAATCGTGCCATTGCTGGTGAAGCGCCCATTTGGGCTTAATCGTTCGAGTGGGTCAGTTTTGGAACATCAGAAGCGCCCGCAGAACCGCGCCCGGAGAGGGATGGGTTTTCCATGAAGAATCGGTGGCAGTTGAAAGGGCGGTCTTTGGGGTCAAATTCAGGGCGCGTAAATTTCCCATGCGCATCCAAAATCCAAGTTTGAGCTTCGTCCGCAAGGTTCGCAGCCATAACTTGGGATACAATTTGGGCCTTCACCGTCGCATTTTTGATTTCAACTAGGGTTTCGACCCGGCGTTTTAAATTTCGCCCCATCCAATCGGCTGACGAAATGTAAACGCGTGCCTTTTTGCTGGGTAGGCCATGGCCATTGCCAAAGCAAACAATGCGGGAATGCTCCAGAAAACGGCCGACAATTGATTTTACACGGATGTTTTCCGACAGGCCTTTGATACCCGGCCTTAGCCCGCATATTCCACGAATTACTAGGCTGATTTTGACGCCTTTCTGGCTCGCAGCGTACAGTGCATCAATAACATCGGGTTCGACAATGGAATTCATTTTTGCCCAGATTTCAGCAGGTTTTCCCTCTTCCGCAAATTTGGATTCTTTACGGATCATCTCAATGAGGCTTGATTTCAAAGTCAAAGGTGAAATCGCAAGGTTTTCCAACTTTTCAGGTTGGGCGTATCCTGAAAGGTAATTAAATACCTTTGTCGCATCGCGCCCCAGTGGGCCATCGCAGGTAAAGAGCGAAAGGTCAGTGTAAATTCGGGCCGTGATCGGATGATAATTTCCAGTGCCGTAGTGGGTGTAGGTCACCAGTTGGTTGCCTTCACGTCGTACAACGGTTGAAATTTTAGCATGAGTTTTATAGTGGATAAATCCGTATACGACATGGGCACCTGCACGTTCTAAGCGGCGTGATTGCCGGATGTTGGCAGCTTCGTCAAAGCGAGCTTTGAGTTCTACAAGCGCGGTTACAGATTTCCCGTTTTCTGCTGCTTCGCAGAGTGCTTCAACAATCGGAGAATTGCGCGACGTTCGGTAAAAGGTTTGTTTGATCGCAACAACGTTTGGATCGCGTGCGGCTTGGGTTAAAAAACGCACAACCATGTCAAAAGTTTCGTAGGGATGATGGAGCAACATATCTTTTTTGCTGATCGCGGCGAACATGTCTCCGTCATGGTCTTGAACGCGCTCTGGTACACGTGGTGTAAAGCTAGGCCAAAGAAGATCGGGCCGATCATCTGAAATCAAGTCTTTCAAATCTGCGATGCCAATTAAGCCATCAATATCGACGACCTCCTCGTCGGTGGCGGGAAGCTCGTCCATGATCAGTTTTCTTAACCCCGGAGGCGCACCTGCAGACAGCTTCATGCGGATCACCTGTCCTCGGCGGCGGCGCTTAAGTGCGACTTCAAATTCACGCACTAAATCTTCGGCTTCGTCTTCGACCTCAAGGTCGCTGTCACGTAAAACCCGAAAGGCGCAATGCCCTTTTGTTTTGTAGCCGGGAAACAATTGTTCGAGATACAAAAGCAGCAATTGCTCCAAAGGGAGGAAGCGTTGGTTTCCATTGACGGCTGGTAGCGCGACGAAACGATCAATTTGCTGCGGAATAGGCAGCAGTGCCTGAAGCGGTTTTTTGTCTGATTTGCGTTCAAGCTGTAGGGCGAGCGCAAAACCTGTGTTTGGAATAAAAGGAAACGGATGTGCGGGATCAATGGCCAAAGGCGAAAGAACTGGGAAAACCTGATTGAGAAAATGCTGCTCTAGAAAATCGTGATCTGCTTCTTGCACATTCTTGTGGGTCAGAATTGCGATCCCTTCAGATTCCATTTCGGCTCGAAGCGTTTGCCAGACAGATTGTTGGCGTTCCATTAAGGCACGCGCATCTGTGTCGATAAGCGAAAGCTGCTGGGCCGGATAAAGCCCGTCTGCCGCAGGGGTTGAATTGCCCGCAATTGCCAATTCTCGTAAGCCTGCAACGCGAACCGTGTAAAATTCATCTAGGTTCGTTGCGGAAATGGACAGAAACCGCAGACGCTCAAGCAGCGGGACACGAGGATTAGAGGCTTCTTCTAAGACGCGCCAATTGAATGCAAGCCAACTTAATTCACGATTAAAGAAACGTTTGGCGCCACTGATATCAGCTTCGGCACATTCAATAGGTTGTGGAAACGGGGCTTCAAGAAAATTGTTCTGTGTCATAAGGGGCTTATGCCTTCGCAATATGTCTCTGTTATGACTTTATGGGCCCTTAGACGTGATTTTGTCCAGAACATCGCTTGCTAACCCGCGATTTACTGCGCGTCCTTCCGACAATGCGACTTTGTCGAGCATATCGACCATCTGATGCACTGCAGCGAAGTTCCGATCAATTCTGCGCAATACATAAGGGAGCATACTGGGCGAGACATTGATTTGTCGGTCACTAAACACTTTCAGAATTACCGCCATTAACAATGCATCATCTGGTTCTTGGAGATGCACTACAGCAGTGCCCAGTAATCTGCTTTTCAGGTCTGGTAAGCCAAGTGACCATGTCTGAATGTCTCCAGATCCTGTCAACAACAGCGAATGACCGTTGGCCAAAAGAAGATTGTGTAAATGAAAGAGCGCTGTTTCCGCTTCGGGTTGGCCAGCAATTTCATCGGTATTTTCAACGACCAAATTCTGCGCGCTAATTGTTGCGATATCCTGCGTGCAAATTTCTGTGGCAGAAATAATTTTTGCGCGTGCCTCAACGGCCCAAACGTGGGCCAGATGTGTTTTGCCTGAGCCGGCAGCACCAACCAATAGCATTTTGCGGTTGGGCCAAGAATGCCAGTTCTCCAACACGGCGACGGCCTGCGCATTGGCATCGGAAACAAAAAAATCTTCCCGTTCAAGCGCAGGCTTTGAGGGGAGATCAAATATAAGTTGTTCAGCCATCTTCCGCCTCAGATTGACCTGAGAAGCCTTGGAACAGCCGGCTGTCTTGGTAGGAGGATAATACATGCCGGATAATGACACCAATAGATGCGGCGACAGGAACAGCCACCAACATTCCGACGAACCCAAAAAGAGAACCGAATGCTGAGAGTGCAAAGATTAACCAAACAGGGTGTAAGCCTACAGATGATCCGACAAGTTTTGGTGTTAATACGTTGCCTTCCATAACTTGCCCAAATGCAAATACAGCGGCGACGGCACCTAAACTCCACCACTCTCCCCAAAACTGAAACAGTCCTAGACCTATTGCCAAAGCACCACCGACCAGAGCACCAACATATGGGATGAAAGTGAGCAGCCCAGCTACAAATCCGGCAACAAGCCCATAATTCAAGCCGATTATCATCAAGGCAACAGCGTAGAATGTACCAAGCACTAAGCAGACCGTGCCTTGCCCTCGGATGAACGAGGCGAGTGTGCGGTCGATGTCCTTTGCGATTTTACGAACAACTGGCGCATGGTCCTTTGGGAGAAGCGCATTGATTTGCGCAACCATACGATCCCAGTCCAACAGTAGATAAAATGCAACGACTGGTACAATCACAAGAAGAACCGCAACGTTGATAATTCCAGCGGCAGAACTCAGTAGCCCTTGCAAAAACGCACCACCTTTAGACTGTATGACTTGCCCAATACTTGCGAGGGATTGGCTCAAAGTCGAATTTTGGTCCATCAGCGCAGGAATACGTTCGGTTAGAAACGCTTGCAATTGGCTGAATAAATCTGGGGCAACTTCAACAAGAGCGACGGCTTGATTGATTAACATCGGAACGATCCAAAGTGCCAAAGTGCCAAAAATCAACACCGCAATTGCTGTGATAAAGGTTGTTGCACCGGCGCGGCTAAGCCCCATAGCTTCTAAGCGATCAGCGACGGGATCTAAGAAATATGCAACTGCGCCCGCCAAAAGAAATGGCATGATGACATTTCCCAGTAACCATAGAACAACAAAAAAAAGTACCGCAGCGATACCCCAGTATTTGAGTTGCGTTTGCACTGGTAGACCCATCATCAATCTCCTTCTTGACATCTTGTCATCGCTCAAAGGACGAAAAGGTGCAAGCAAATGGAGACATGATTGCGCGAGTATGTTGTGTCCTTTACTGAATGTTACGGTCTTGTCACGGATGTGTGCATTGTAGTTGAGGATGAGTGTTCCCAGATGGATTGTATCGGAAGGCAGCAGTCTTCCACCGCAATCACAGA
>NZ_JAAOIE010000004.1 GCF_011326755.1 Cochlodiniinecator piscidefendens
CTACGCGATTGAAGCCAACGACGGCTTCACTTTGTCCACCCAAGGCGGCGTGAACCCAGCCGCAGCCGCTATCTTTGCCCAACTCGCGGCAGCTGACAACGGCGCTGACAAATAAACACAAACAATAACCACTCACGAAAAGGCCACCTCAAAGGTGGCCTTTTTTTATGGAAATAGAGCAACAGATCCCACTCATAAAGATATGTGACAGATTTCAATCTGTTATTTACATACCTCACACATAAATAAACCTAAGCCTGCCCTTGGAGCATTTTGCATAAATCGTTAACATATTTCGAAGCGACCCAAAAAGGACCTATTCATGTCCCCTTCTGACGACATACGCCACGCCTTAACACTAAGAGATGTTTCCGAAGCATCCGGGGTCAGTGAAATGACCGTGAGCCGCGTATTACGCAACAAAGGAGACGTTTCCGCAGCAACCCGCGAAAAGGTAAAAGCTGCGGCAAAATCTCTTGGGTATGTACCAAATAAAATCGCAGGCGCTTTGGCCTCCCAACGCGTAAATTTGGTTGCCGTTGTTATTCCTTCAATGTCAAATATGGTTTTTCCTGATGTGATGACAGGCATCAGCGAGGTCTTGGATGAAACGGATTTACAGCCCGTCGTTGGCCTCACGAATTATCTTCCTGAAAAAGAAGAAGCCGTTTTGTACGAGATGCTATCTTGGCGCCCATCAGGGGTGATTGTCGCAGGGCTAGAGCACACAGATGCGGCACGTGCAATGTTGCGAAACTCTGGAATCCCTGTTGTAGAAATCATGGATGTAGATGGCACCCCGATTGACGCAATGGTTGGAATTTCCCACCGTCGGGCTGGTCGTAAAATGGCCAACGCTATCGCCAAAGCTGGATATAAAAACATCGGTTTTCTGGGAACAAAAATGCCGCTGGATCACCGCGCACGCAAGCGGTTCGAGGGATTTACCGAAGCACTTGCAAAACACGGCCTCGAAGTGGCGGATCAGGAGTTTTATTCCGGCGGCTCGGCCTTAGCCAAAGGCCGCGAAATGACAAAAGCGATGTTAGAACGCAGTCCTGAATTAGATTTTCTTTACTTTTCGAACGACATGATTGGTGCCGGTGGCCTTCTTTATTGCCTCGAACAGGGTATCGATGTACCCGGCCAAATCGGTCTGGCGGGTTTTAACGGGGTCGAACTGTTGGACGGTTTGCCACAGCGCCTCGCGACAATGGATGCCGGACGCATAGAAACGGGACGCGCTGCGGCGCAAATCATTGCCCACAAAGCGGCAGGAAACACGGATGAAATTGAAACACGTGTTGAATTTTCCCCAAAACTTCAGCGCGGCGAAACGTTGAAGCGTTAAGATATTCCTTCGTGCAACTGGCTTAGCTTTGGCTTTTCTAACTGCGCCAATAGGTGCACGACTTCAGACCGACAGGCCACCCCACGCCACCCGTTGGGGTGGAACTCTGCAGGCAACTCTATGTGGCGCAATAACACGCGACGCCAATTGTGCACAATGAGAACCCGCAGCATTGCAACTTCAGCCGGAGAATACCGTGAAGGTGCAATAGAAAGCTGCTGCAAACGCTGCTCCAACATCTTGTAAGAATCGCACAACGCGTCTGAAAAGACCGACATCTTCAGCCATTCAGGCACAAATGATACTGCACCCTCTACCACCAACGCATTCCCATCGGCCTGATCGTAACGCCCCAATTTGAGGTAACTACCGGGCGCTACAATCAAATACCCCTCACTTCGCCTTAGTTGATCACACTCAGCACGTTTTGACTGCGCCATAGGTTCAGAAATCAGCAAATGATACTCAGGCGGGAAGGTGATAGCATCGGAGTAAATCCTCGGACTGACTTCGATACTTTGTGCGCGTCCCCAATCGGTTAACGTATACCAACTGGTACGCCCTTTTTTTTCGCTTTCGAGCCAACCATCCTTGCGTAACCGATGCAACGCAACCCGCAGCGCTTCGGGCTTAATACTGATTTTTTCACAAAGAGCCGTCAGCGCAGCAACGCTAACCCAATCCCCTTTATCCTGTGCCAGATCACCAAACAGCGTCACAATGATTGACCAAGCACGAATATCGGCGTCCTCGGTCAAAATATTTGCTGCTTTATCAAATTGAGAAAAGGTAATCATGCCAACAGTATACGCCAGCATGTTTTTCTCAGCCATACAAAAATGCTATCCTCTACGCAGCCAGCAAGAGTGATCAATACGCGTTCATGGTCAGCAATTCATATTCTGCAACCAGTTCACTATCCTGATTGGTCAAAGTGACATGCCAACGGACTTCACCATATTCATCATTGCGCTTGGTTTTCTTTTTCACTGTCAGGCGCACATTAATACTATCCCCCGCCACGACAGGTTTCATGAACCGCAAGTTATCCAATCCGGTGTTCGCCAAAACCGGACCTTCATTTGGTTCGACAAACAATCCTGCCGCAAATGAAAGCAGAAGATACCCATGCGCCACTCGTCCGGGAAAGAACGGGTTTCGCTCGGCGGCTTCGTCATCCATGTGCGCATAAAATGTATCACCGGTAAATTCGGCGAAGTGTTCAATATCCGCAAGCGACACAACACGCGGCTCTGTATACAGCGTTTCACCGATGGATAGTTCACCATAGCGCCGCGTGAACGGGTGGGCTGATCCTTTAACTTCCGCAGCACCCGGCACCCATTTTTGCCCGATCGCAGTCAAAATTTCAGGGCTGCCTTGAATCGCCGTGCGCTGCATATAATGCATGACACCGCGAACGCCGCCCATCTCTTCGCCGCCACCAGCGCGACCTGGGCCACCATGCACCATATGCGGCAAGGGGGAACCGTGTCCCGTGCTTTCCTTCATACTGTCACGATTGTTAAAATAAAGCCGCCCATGATACGCCCCAGCACCTATCGCAACTTCGCGCGCAACCTCAGGATCATAGGTAATAACGGACGCTACAAGGCTGCCCATTCCTTTATTCACCAACTCAATGGCATGGGGAATATCGCGATACCCCATAATCGTTGAGACAGGGCCAAAGGCTTCGGTGTCATGGACACGTTTGGCTGTATCTGGGTTTTCGCAGTGAAACAACATAGGCGGTAAAAACGCGCCTTGCTCTTTGTCAGCCCCAACAACTTCAAAATTCTCAGGATCACCAAACACCCGTTTTGCCTCAGTCGCCAGCAGCGCAGCCTTTTCCAGCACATCTTGCTTTTGCCCATTGGACACCAATGCCCCCATCCGCGTATTCTCTTTGCGCGGATCACCAATGGTCACTTTGGCCAAGCGCGCGCTTAGGGCCTCAGTCACATCTGACACAAGTGTTTCAGGCACAAAAATACGGCGGATAGCTGTACATTTCTGCCCTGCTTTTGTGGTTATCTCCCGACTGACCTCTTTAACAAACAAGTCGAACTCCGGAGTTCCAGGAACAGCATCTGGCCCGAGAATAGAGGCGTTCAAACTGTCTTGCTCTGCTACAAACCGAACAGAGTTTTCCAAAATTACTGGCGCGGATCGTAGTTTCAACGCGGTTTCTGCGGATCCGGTAAAACTAACCACATCCTGCATACCCAAACGGTCCAGCATGTCGCCCAAACCACCCGATACCAACTGCAACGTCCCATCTGGCAACAAGCCACTGTCGATCATCAACCGGACACATAGCTCTGTAACATAACAGCTGTTTGTCGCTGGTTTTACGATCGCAGGCACACCCGCCAGCAACGTCGGAGCAAGTTTTTCCAACATTCCCCAAACCGGGAAATTGAACGCATTGATATGAACGGCAACACCCTGAAGGGGCGTACAGATGTGCTGACCCAAAAACGTCCCGTTGCGCGACAATTGTTCAACATCACCGTCGAG
Organism: Cochlodiniinecator piscidefendens; assembly: GCF_011326755.1. Classification (GTDB taxonomy): domain Bacteria; phylum Pseudomonadota; class Alphaproteobacteria; order Rhodobacterales; family Rhodobacteraceae; genus Cochlodiniinecator; species Cochlodiniinecator piscidefendens. Next base: position 3,875 of record NZ_JAAOIE010000004.1, read on the forward strand.
ATATACATGACCGTCAGGCATTTCCCGGCGCCCTTTGGAGGCGAAAACAAACATTGTTCCAATGCCACCATCAATATCGATTAGATGGTCGCTTTGCGTCGCGCCTGTCTCAAAGCTAAGATCATACAGTGCCCGTTTGTTCTGACCCAGATGCGTTGCAATAGCTTTCAGCATTTTCGCACGTTCATGAAAGGTCATCTCGCGCAATGCCGGTCCGCCAACATTACGTGCATAATCAAGCATCGCTTGTACGTCCAAGGCATCATTGCCAGCCGTCGCAAACGGTTCTCCGGTGATCGCGCTTGAGATTGTGCGGGCTCCCGCACCGGGCGTGACCCATTGGCCAGCCGCAAAGCTGGAGATCTGTAGAATGCTCATATTCATGTCCTCAGGTTAATTGGGCCGGAAGGCGGGCGTAGCCACGAAACCGCATACGACCTCCGCGTTCAGCCTCGTCAGTCAGGGTATAATTCGGGTAGCGCTGCAAGAAACGGCCAACCGCAATGCGTCCTTCCATTCGCGCAAGGGTCAGCCCAACGCAGGTATGCGCCCCACCTGCAAATGCGAGATGCTTATTCGGACGTCGGCCCACATCCAGAATATCGGGGTTTTCGAACCGATTAGGATCACGATTGGCAGCCCCGATACAAAGGTGCAGATCTGTACCTGCAGGAATTGTTACACCGTGCAGGGTAATCTCTTCGGTGGTTAAGCGGTTACCAAACTGATTTGGACTTTCCATCCGTAAAAATTCATCAACAGCCGTTGCGGTCAATTCAGGATTTTCCAATAGGCAGCCGCGTGCAGATGTATCAGCGTGGAGCAATGCCAACGCATTGCCAATCAAATTGGTTGTTGTTTCATGCCCTGCGTTCAAGATGAAAATACAGTTTTGATAGAGCTCGGTTTCAGTTAGCGCTTCGCCCTCGGTTTGCATTAAACGCGTTAGGACATCTGTGTCTGGATCACCGGGGTACACCGCCCGATCATTGATGATGTCGCGCAAGAACACCTTAAAATCTGTTACTGCCTGATTGCCGCAGTCCAGTGCTTCTTTCGTTAAACTTGGCTCTAAAGCCCCCAAAATGTCCAATGACCAGTCACGTAGCGGTCCACGTTTTTCCCGTGGAATGTTCAGCAGATTACCAATGACTTCAATTGGGATGGCCCCGGCGAAAGCTTCGATCAGCTCCACTTCATGCTGATTGGCCATCTCATCCAGCAAACCATCAACCAAAGTGATCAACCCCGGTTCCATCTTGGCCAAAGCGCGAGGGTTCATCGCCCCCACCATCACTTTTCGCACACGCGTATGAAGCGGTGGATCATTAAAGACCAAAGACGTTGTATGATGTTCGAACAACGGAGATTTTTCACCAAACTTTGGCCCGAATACCGCTTTCTTATCCGAAATAAACCGTTGATGATCCCGATAGATCATATCGAGATCATCATACCGAGACACAACATACGACCTATCAGGCTGACGACACATTGGCGCAGCCTCACGCAACCAGCGGTAAGTTTCATATGGGTTTTCATGAAAACCCTCCGGTGGATTCGAGAGATCAAAATCCATCACGATCACATCTGATTAGGCAGAAACAAAACAATCATGGGCAGCAGCACGATCAATGCCAACCGAATGATATCTGCAATCCAAAATGGTGTGACCCCTTTGAAAATCGTGGCTGTAGTCACATCCCCGACGACCCCCTTTAGGATGAATACATTCAACCCGACAGGGGGGGTAATTAACGAGATTTCAGTCACAACAACCACAACAATCCCAAACCAAATTGGATCATATCCAAGCGATGTTACGAGTGGGAAAAAGATAGGAACAGTCAACAATAGCATCGAAAGCGATTCAAAAACGCATCCCAAAATGATGTAAATTCCAAGGATCATCAACATCACGGTAAAGGGCGCAACATCATATGCTGTCACCATTTCAATAAGCGCCTGCGGTAGCCCCGCGAAGTTCACAAAATTTGAAAAGATATGCGCGCCAATCAATACTGCAAAGAGAGATGCCGCTGTAAATGCGGTTTCCTTAAGCACATCTAACGTATCTTTTACCGTCAAATTCCCACGGCCTAATGCAATCAAAAAAGCCCCCATAGCGCCCATACCTGCAGCTTCAGTTGGGGAAAACGTCAGATTGATTGGCTCAAAGTCGAACAGACCATAAAGCCCTCCGATGACCAAGAAAAAGAGCAACAGCACCGCCCACACCGAACGCAATGCACGCAATCGCTCCGCCCAATCTGTTCGCGCTCCTGCTGGTCCGGCTTCGGGGTTGCGCATCACTGTCCAGCGCACGGCCAACAGGTAGAATAAGATTCCAATCATTCCCGGGATAACACCCGCGATAAAGAGCTTACCGATCGAAGTTTCTGTGAGCAAACCATAGATCACCAAGATCACAGATGGTGGTATTAGGATGCCCAATGTTCCGCCCGCCGCGATAGACGCCGTGGACAATTCATCAGAATAGCCATAGCGGCGCATTTCGGGCATCGCGACTTTTGACATGGTAGCCGCCGTTGCCAACGATGACCCACAAATCGCAGAGAACCCACCACAGGCCGCGACGGTTGCCATGGCAATACCACCCCGCATGTGCCCAAGAAACGCGTTGGACACTGCGTATAACTCTTTCGCCAGCCCGCCTTTGTTCACAAACAATCCCATAAGGATAAACAATGGAACAACAGAAAGACCGTAGTCTTGGGCTGTGTCGGTTACGGTTTTGCCAACCATCGACATCGCAGCCTTTAGACCTCGTTCATTGAAAATTGACCCGCCCCGCTCATAGGCAAACCCCAATGCGCCAACAAACCCCATCGCAAAAACAATAGGCATCCGAAGCAAAACCAAAATCAGAACGGCGGCAAATCCGATAAGTGCAACGGTCATTCAGTAGGCTCCAACATCTTAGGGGCAAAAAGTGTCAACAAACCCGTCGCCACCATGACAACTCCAGTTACGGCAGTCGCAACACCGACAAAGCTTGTAATGATCCCCTGCGGGATCGCCAAATATTCAGTCGTTTCACCATGCTGAAACGCCCTGTCAGCCAGCACAAAAATACGCTGGACCGGCCAGTACAACATACCTCCACATACCACCAACAGAAGCCCATCACGGATACGAGACAGCCGCAGTGCGTGAAACAGGCTATCGGTCAAATCAACCGCGATGTGTTCTTTGCGCGCAGAAATAATAGGCATCACTGCAAACACCATAATTGCCATCAAAATACGGGTTAACTCGGTTGCGGCCTCAATCGGTGCATTGAAAGTTGATCGTAAAATGACATCACAAAAGGTCATCACCATCAGGATGAACAAAGATGCAGAAGCCAGTAAAACCGGCAACTCGCTAAATTTTCGGAGAAATGAAATCAAAGCTGTCATGCGATGGCACCTTTTGCGTCAATTTGGGCAACGGGCGAAAAACGCCCGTTGCATGTGCCTAGTTACTCAGCAGCCATATCGGAAACGATTCCGTCATAAGCGGCTTGCGCGTCTATGCCAGCGTCCGTGATTTCAGCCAGAACATTGGTGCGTACGGTTTCCGCAATCGCATTAAATGCAGCGAGATCAGCTTCGCTCGCAGCAACGATACTGTTGCCCTCAGTCGCCTGTGTCGCTTCGCGTCCGATTGCATCAATTTCATCCCAGATACGACCAAGCTCACGGCTCAACGGCTCACCAAACACATTTTCCTCAAGCTGTGCCTGAATGTCTTCGGGAAGATCCGCAAAGGTGTCTTCGTTCATAATGAAAGCAAAGGAACCACGATACAAACCGCCCGGAACTTCAAATACATTCTCGGCCACCTCAGTCAGCTTGAACCCAACACGAGATTCAAATGGCATAACAACGCCATCCGCCGCATTCGATGCCAGTGTTTCATAAACACGCGGTGCAGGAACTTGGATACCGGTTGCATTCAGCGCCGCGCCAACATCACCGCCAACGCCGCCCGGTACGCGCACCTTTAGACCTGCGATATCTGCCAATGAACCCACATCAGCAGATGTATGTAACTGGGCAGGACCATGTGTGTGCAACGCAACGACCTTCACGCCATCATGTTCATCAGCCGCAGCGAGATGGTTTTCATAAGCACGCCAATATGCCACAGACGCTTGCTCGGCCGTACCTTCATAGCCCGGCAATTCGATCAATTTTGTCGTTACAAAACGCCCCGGCTGATACCCATGGAAAATGATGGATAAATCCGCCGCACCATCTTGAACGAGATCAATCTGCGCAGGCGGTGGGGCAATACCCAAACGCACTTCTGCAGTGACGCGACCATCGGTTGCCTCTTCAATCATTTCAACAAAACGCGGCCACATGCGAGCATTTATGCCATGCGTCGGCGGCGCCCAACTTGAAACCGTCAGTGTGTATTCTTGCGCTGATGCTGCCGCACCACAAAGCGCCATTGCAGCGCCCGCTAACAGAGTTGAAATCTTTGTAAACTTGGCCATGTTGTCCTCCCTAGACAGCCATACGAATTTTTTCGCACCTATTTTTGGGTTTCCCCATCGTTCAAATCGTAATCCCTTGCGAGAAACTCTTATACGATATTCATTTCATTTTCAACGATACGTTATCGAAGTTCGTCCTCTAACCTCTTCGCCAAAGACCAGGAACCGGGGCTTTCACGCGCGACTTTTTCCATATTTCGATGCGTTTCCGTCCAACCAATTTCAGATGCATAATGCATTGGCCCGCCCCTCCACCGTGGAAAACCGTATCCGTGGATTTGAACCATATCGATATGAGACTCTGCCTCAGCGATACCTTCATCAACGATCCGGGCACCCTCATTGGCCATGACAGCTAAGATGCGTTTTGTAATCTGCGCTGGTGTGTATTCCCGCCGCGAAATACCTTCAGATTTCGAGTGTTCCAGAATAAGGCTTTCGACTTCGGCATCTCTGAACGGGGCGCGATTACCCACCTCATACTTGTACCACCCTTTGCCTGATCTCTGTCCAAACCGATCCATTTCGCACAATTGATCGGCTACCGGGATGTAACGCTCGTTAGGGTCACGCATCGGTGCTAGCCGCTTCCGGTTCGCCCAAGAAATCTGAAGCCCGGTTAAATCTTGCAACTCATAAGGGCCCATCGGCATACCGAAACCACGCATTGCGGCATCGATTTCATATGGCAAAGCTCCATCCGCCAGTAGATAATCTGCCGCCCTACGATATGTCGCCAGCATTCGATTCCCAATAAAACCGTCACAAATCCCAGATAGTACTGGCACTTTCCGCATACGTTTCCCTAAGGATACAGCAGTCGCCAAAACATCAGGCGCGGTAGAAGGCAGGCGCACAATCTCAAGCAACTTCATCACGTGGGCCGGGCTAAAGAAATGCAATCCGACGCATCGCGATTGATTGTGGGTTGCAGCAAAAATCTGTTCGGGATCAATATAGGATGTGTTGGTCGCAAGGATCGCATCTTGGGGCATAATGGCCGACAGTTCTGCAAAAACTGCGCGCTTTACTTCAATATCTTCAAACACCGCTTCAATCGCAAGATCTGCGGTCGAGGCCGCATCGTAGCCAGAAGCACACGTGAGCTGCCCAAGCTGTTGAGCAAATTTCGATTGTGAAATCTTCCCGCGCTTCAGTCCACCTTCGAGCAACCCAGCTACACGCGCATTCGCCGCTGCCGCCGCCGCCGTATCTCGCTCAATTATGGTCACCTGCAACCCTGCGCCCAACATCGCGGTCGCAATTCCAGCCCCCATTAAACCGCCACCCACGATAGCCGCATGACGGATATCTCGTGCGACAGCCCCGTCGATTGCCTTTGGTTTTTGCACTTCACGCTCTGCAAAAAATGCATGACGCAAGGCTTTGCTTTCAACACCCACACGCATTTTCAAATGCAATGCACGCTCTTTTGTCTGACCTTCGGAAAATGGCAACGCCGCCCACTGCAACGCTTCTAAATTCTGCAATGGGGATGTTTGCCCTTTAGCTCGCTTCTTAAGATCTGATCGCAGGGTATCGAACTCCACTGCAGACAAAACTTCGACTGAAGTTTCAGATATCTTTTTCGGTCTATCAGGCAGGCTTTGAATGAACGCTTTGGCTGCCTCCTCTAAGTCGCCACTGGCCACGACATCCAATCCGCCCAAATCAATCAGTTCATCCGCTGAAATCATTTGTCCGCGACACGCTAAGTCAACAGATTTTTGAATGCCGATCAGGCGCGGTAAACGCTGTGTTCCACCTGCTCCCGGAATGATCCCAACGTTAACCTCAGGCAATCCAAACCGAGTTCCGGCAGATGCAATACGCCAAGCACAACCCATCGCCAATTCAAACCCGCCCCCCAACACAGTGCCGTGCATCAAAGCGATAAATGGCGTTGCACTGTCTTCGAGTTGCTGAACAACATCTGGAAGGTGTGGCTCAACCGGAGCCGCGTCAAATTCAGACATGTCGCCGCCCGCGACAAACGTTTTTCCCGCACACTTCAGTACCGCAACACGGGCGCCCTGAACCTTTGAAATGGCGCTTTCAAGCCCGGCGCGCACCGCAGCGGAGGTCGCATTTACTGGCGGATTATTTATTGTAACCCACGCAATATCGCCTTCTAGGGCGACTGATACGATCTCACTTGGCGGCATTTTCGCTTCTCCAAATTCACGGATTCGAAAGTTCTGGGTTATTTATTGACCAACCGTTCGGTTTATGCAAATGTTTTGTTGAAACTTTCTTAAAGAGATGGGCGATGAATAAGTCGATTCTTACGCAACGACATGAAAACTGGGTGGAAATCACCCTAAACCGCCCTGAGCGGCTTAATAGCTTTAATGCGGAAATGCACATTTCATTGCGCCATGAAATTGAACATGCCCGCGATACGGGCGCCCGTGCGCTTTTGTTAACTGGCTCTGGCAGAGGTTTCTGCGCTGGTCAGGATTTGGGTGATCGCGATCCTGCCAAAATGGATGCAGCCCCCGACCTCAGCCTTACACTGAAAGAATATTATAACCCGCTTATCCGTCTGATCAGATCGCTTGAACTTCCAGTTATCTGCGCGGTTAACGGTGTTGCAGCAGGTGCCGGAGCAAATGTAGCACTTGCGTGTGATATCGTCCTTGCCGCCGATAGTGCAAAATTCATCCAAAGCTTTGCCAAAGTAGGGCTGGTACCTGACGCAGGTGGCAGTTGGTCATTACCGCAATTAATAGGTGAAGCGCGTGCAAAAGCATTAGCGTTAACAGCTACACCAGTGCCCGCTCAACAAGCCGCCGATTGGGGGTTGATTTGGAAATCTATCCCAGACGATGCATTGATGGATGAAGCTCGCACGCTTGCCCAACAATTGGCGAACGGGCCCACAGTAGGACTCGGCCTAACAAAAATGGCGATCCAAGCTGCAGCAGAAAACACTCTAGACCAGCAATTGGAGCTTGAAGCCCAATCCCAAAAAACCTGCGGTGCTACCCCAGATTATGCTGAAGGTGTTAGCGCCTTTTTGTACAAACGCAAACCAAACTATACGGGGCAAGCATGAGCATAACACCAAAACAACGCGCTCAGCGCGCAGCCGATGCCATGTGGGCCGGAGATAATGCATCCCAATCCCTGGGCATGGAAATTCTTGATGTAGATGAAGGGTCTGCAACACTCGCTCTTACTGTGGCAACCAATCACGCGAATGGTCATGGAATTTGTCACGGTGGTATCACCTTTGCCCTTGCAGATAGTGCATTTGCCTTTGCCTGCAATAGCCGCAATCAATCCACCGTCGCACAGCATAACGTCATCAGTTACACAGCCCCCGCACACATCGGAGACCGGTTAACCGCCACAGCTTCTGAGGTCAGCCTCACAGGTCGCAGCGGCATTTATGACGTTCAGATCACAAACCAAGACAATTTACTCATCGCCCAATTTCGCGGCATGTCCCGCGCTATAAAGGGGCAACTTTTCCCAGAGACAGATGGAACAGCATCATGAAGGACCTGACGCCACTAAAATCCGACCTCGAGCCAATCGAAGTTGCGTCGCGTGACGAAATCGAAGCGCTTCAATTAGAGCGCTTAAAATGGTCCCTCAAACACGCATACGAAAACGTGCCTATGTATAAGCAGAGGTTCGATGCGGCTGGCGTACACCCCGACGACCTAAAATCGCTCAAGGACCTAGCAAAATTTCCCTTTACGGAAAAAAATGACCTGCGGGATAACTACCCGTTCGGTTTATTTGCGGTACCTCGCGAACAGATTGTACGCCTTCACGCTTCCTCTGGCACCACCGGGAAGCCTACAGTGGTTGGCTATACGTCAGGCGACATCAGCAATTGGGCCGATCTCATTGCCCGAAGCCTGCGCGCATCCGGCACGCGCCGTGGCGACATTGTACATAATGCCTACGGCTATGGGCTGTTTACCGGTGGGTTAGGTGCACATTATGGGATCGAACGCCTTGGCGCGACGGCTGTTCCTGTATCTGGCGGCATGACACCCCGACAGGTCACGTTGATCCAAGATTTTAAACCAACCACCATTATGGTCACCCCGTCATATATGCTGAACATCCTTGAACAGTTTCATAAGGACGGCATCGACCCCCGCGAATGTTCGCTTCAGGTCGGAGTGTTCGGCGCGGAACCGTGGACAAACGCCATGCGTCATGAAGTTGAACAAGCCTTTGATATGCACGCCGTCGATATTTATGGCCTGTCAGAAATCATGGGTCCGGGCGTTGCGAACGAATGCGTGGAGACCAAAGATGGGCTTCACATTTGGGAGGATCATTTTTATCCAGAAATCATCGACCCCACAACCGGTGAGCCCGTAGAGGATGGTCAAATGGGTGAACTTGTGTTCACGACCCTGACCAAAGAAGGGTTGCCAATGGTACGGTATCGCACCCGCGATTTGACCCGATTGTTGCCCGGAACAGCACGTTCAATGCGTCGGATGGAGAAAATCACCGGTCGCTCCGACGACATGATTATTCTACGTGGTGTAAACGTCTTCCCCACCCAGATCGAAGAAGCTCTGCTAGCCACAGGCGGGCTTGCACCACACTTCCAAATCGAACTTTACCGCGCGGGCCGAATGGATGCGATGCGCGTGCATGTAGAATCTACACCAGATGCAGCCAATGAGGCTGGAAAAGCGGCAGCTGAACGTATGCTTTCCAAACGCATTAAAGATACAGTAGGAATATCTACTGAAATTGTGGTTGCTGACCCCGGAACCGTGGCACGGTCCGAAGGCAAAGCCCAACGCGTTCTCGACAACCGTCCAAAGGAATAACCGTGGCCCGAACAATAGCAAAAGACCACGATGAAAAACGCGGTCAAATCCTGAAAACGGCGGCAAAAGTATTCGCCGATGAGGGATATGACCGCGCTTCCATGAGCAAACTCGCAACCGCTTGCGGAATCTCAAAGGCAAATATCTACCATTATTACGATAGCAAAGATGCGCTGCTTTTTGATATTCTCGATACCTACCTTCGCGCATTGCGCGATCGGATTTGCGGAATAGATACAGATGGCCTATCACCCCAAGAATGCCTACGCGCAACCGTGTCTGAAATCTTGCTCGCTTATCAAGGAGCGGATGACGAACACCGCGTGCAATCCAGTGGGATAGCTGTTCTTCCGGCGGATCAACAGTCTATGTTGCGCGGATTTCAACGTGACCTCGTTGATTATTTATCTGACACCGTCGCTTCAATCGCCCCAGATGTATTCGAAAATGACAAAGCAAAACTGCACGGCGTTACAATGTCAATTTTCGGAATGCTAAACTGGTTTTACATGTGGAACAGCAAAGCCGGCCCGGACGCCCGCGAAGAGTATGCCGAACTGGTCAGTAATTTATCTTTGCACGGCATTCGCGGGCTATAGCCCCTTAATGATGGTCATAATCAAACACAACTGTATCCGTTAACGGATAGCATTGGCACGTCAACACATACCCTTGAGAAACCTCATAATCCTCTAATGCATGATTGGTCAGCATTTCGACCTCACCTTCAGTAACTTTTGCACGGCATGTTGAACAAACACCTGCTTTGCAAGCAAAGGGGGCATCAACTGAATTTGCAATCGCAGCCTCAAGCAGCGTCATGTCCTTGGGCATTTTAAACTGGCGAGACGCCCCATCAAGCACCACTGTTGCGGCTGTTTCATTCCCTAATTGCGCCCCATCCTGAGAAACAGCGCGCCGTGCAGCACGACCGGGCTGGGAGGATGCAAACAATTCAAACTTGACCTGCCCCTCATCCAAACCGTGATCGCGAAGCGATTTTGCAATGCCCAACATCATTGGCTCTGGCCCACAGATAAACGCGGTATCAACAGATTTGACGTCAACCCAATGTTTGAACAGAAGCCCGCATTTTTCCTCGTCCACACGCCCGGTGAATAAGTCTATATCTTGGGCATCTGCCTCGAGAATATGGATCACATTTAGGCGCCCCATATATCGGTTTTTGAGATCTTCAAGCTCTTCTCGAAACATAATCGTTGCGACCGATCTATTCGCATAGATCAGTGTGAATTCAGAATGTTCCTCAGTAGCCAAAACTGTCTTTAGGATGGACAACACGGGTGTGATACCCGATCCGCCGGCAAATCCAAGGTAGGATTTTGCTGATTTCTTCTCAATCGGGACGTGAAAGTTCCCCATTGGGGGCATGGCTTCCAATTGATCGCCAACTCGAAGGTTTTCGTTCGCCCAGGTTGAAAATGCACCACCATCAACACGCTTGATACCAACCTGCAGCACCCCTTCATCACGACCAGCACAAATCGAATAGCTGCGGCGCAGTTCTTCGCCGTCAAAATCACGGCGAAAGGTCAGATATTGGCCTTGGATAAAGTCAAACGCATCTGGTGCATCTGGCTTCAAAGTGACCACAACAGCGTCACGAATGGTTTTATGAACGTCGGTCACGGTCAAATTATGAAAGCGCGCCATTGGGCTATCCTCTAACTATGTGCCTAGATGCACTTGAAATAATCGAACGGCTCAAGGCAATCAGAACATCGCCACTGGGCCTTACAAGGGGTAGAGCCAAACTGGCTGACTCTTTGTACGTTTTTGCTTTTGCATTGCGGGCATCGTTCAGGCCCCCCTGCGGGGCGAGGTGGCGCAATTCCATAGTCTTCTAGCTTCGCGCGCCCTCTCTCGGATAACCATTCTGTCGTCCAAGCGGGGGAAAGCTGACGCTTCAACTTCAGATATTTGACACCATGGTCACGCAATGCTGTTTCGATATCCAGATTGATGATCGACGTTGCTGGACACCCTGAGTAGGTCGGGGTGACAGTCACTTCTAATACATCATTCACCCACGCCACGTCTCGGATAACCCCAAGATCTACAAGTGAAATCACCGGGATCTCTGGGTCAGGCACATTATCGAGCCAAACCCAAATTTGATCAACGGATGGGCGTGTAATCACCATGATGCATCAGGATATGCGCGCTGCAACCACTGCATAGACGTCAACAGATGACCCAAATGTTCGGTGTGCTGAACACCCGTTTTTCCGCCTTTGTGGGCGAACGTTCCATCAGGGACAGTCAAGGTCGCCTCGGTCAAATAACGGACGGTAATTTCATTCCACTCTTTGCGCAGCGTCTGGGGATCAGGGGCAACGCCTGCGGCAACCATCTCTGCATCTACGGTATCAGAGGCAAACATTTCGCCAACATAAGGCCAGAGTTCGTCCAACGCATCTTGCATACGGCGATGACTTTCTTCCGTGCCATCCCCCAAGCCGATGACAGTATCGCCGGAACGCTCAAGATGATACGCTGCCTCTTTGCTCGCTTTTTCTGCGATAGCAGCAATGCGTGGATCAGACGATTTAATAAGGTACCCCAAATTCACGACATTAAATGCATCAAACAAAAATTGCCGCATCATGGTTTTGCCGAAATCCCCATTGGGACGCTCTAACAATAACAGATTGCGAAAACCCCAAACATCGCGCCGGAACGCCAAGGCATCAGCATCACGCCCTTTGCCTTCGACCTCCCCAGCGAGGCCAAGCCACATCTGCGTCTGCCCAATCAAATCAAGTGCTGTATTGGCGAGCGCAATATCCTCCTCCAACACCGGGGCCAGCCCGCACCACTCGGACACGCGGTGGCTCAGGATCAACGTATTGTCGCCCAGCCGCAGAAGATATTCAAACAATGCGCTCGACATCACATCGCCCCCGCTTCGTCAGGTATATCGAAAAAGGTTGGGTGGCGATAAACCTTTGACTCCGCAGGTTCATACAAAGGGCCTTTATTACTTGGGGAGGATGCAGCAATATTGTTCGCCTCAACCACCCAAATAGAAACACCTTCGTTGCGGCGCGTATAAACATCACGCGCATTCTTAATCGCCATTTCGGCATCAGGTGCATGAAGCGACCCAACGTGTCGGTGACTTAGGCCATGTTGACCACGAATAAAAACTTCCCAAAGGGGCCATTCATTTTTCATCTTACATCTCCCTCGGTTATTCGGCGGCTAATTTTGTGGACTTTTTGCGTGCATGGGCCATCAGTCCATCACGCACCCACTGTCCATCATCCCAAGCCTTTACACGCGCACCCAGCCGTTCTTTGTTGCAAGGCCCATTACCTTTGAGCACATTGAAAAACTCAGACCAGTCTGGTTGGCTAAAATCGTAATGACCGCGTTCTTCGTTCCATTTCAGATTCTCATCTGGAATGGTCAGCCCCAAAAATTCGGCCTGCGGAACAGTTTGATCCACGAACTTCTGCCGCAGCTCATCATTCGTGTTGATCTTAATCTTCCACGCCATGGATTGCTCTGAATGCACGGAATCTTTGTCCGATGGTCCGAACATCATCAAAGACGGGTACCAAAAGCGATTTAATGCGTCTTGCGCCATATGCTTTTGCGCGTCAGTCCCTTCGGCACATTTGCGAATTGCATCATAGCCTTGGCGTTGGTGAAAGCTTTCTTCTTTACACACCCGGATCATCGCACGGCTGTAGGGGCCATAAGACGTCCGCTGCAGGGGCACTTGGTTCATAATGGCCGCGCCATCGACCAGCCAGCCAACCGCACCGATGTCGGCCCATGTCAGAGTTGGGTAATTAAAGATCGATGAGTACTTCATGCGGCCGTTGTGCAGCTCTTCCAGTAACTCATCGCGACTCACACCTAATGTTTCCGCAGCGCAATATAGGTACAGCCCATGCCCCGCTTCGTCTTGTACTTTGGCCAGTAAGATCGCTTTGCGTTCCAACGTCGGCGCACGCGTAATCCAGTTCCCCTCAGGCAATTGCCCCACAATTTCAGAATGGGCATGCTGACCAATTTGGCGCATCAATGTCAGACGGTATTCATCTGGCATCCAGTCCTTTGGTTCAATTTTTTCACCCGCGTCTATCCGCGCTTGAAATGCCGCTTCTTGATCCGTCATATCAGTCTGGGATTTAACGCCATTCCCAGCGGTTTTCACCATCTGTGCATACATATCGTTTCCTCCTTCAAACGCGCTCTAGGATCAAAGCAACGCCCTGCCCTACGCCCACGCACATCGTGCAAAGTGCGTAACGGCCGCCGGTACGTTTCAATTGATACGCCGCGGTCATGACCAATCGCGCGCCAGACATACCTAAAGGATGCCCCATCGCAATCGCCCCGCCATTTGGGTTCACGTGTGGTGCATCATCCGCGACACCCAAAGCGCGCAAGGTCGCCAACCCTTGGCTCGCGAAAGCTTCGTTCAGCTCAATAACATCAATTTGCTCAATGGATAATCCGGCCTTTGCCAGAACTTTCCGCGTCGCGGGAACTGGACCAATCCCCATAATCCGTGGATCCACGCCAGCGGCCTGCATCGCAACAACCCGTGCCATCGGTTGCAGGTTATTCTTTGCGGCACCGGCTTCCGACGCCATTAAAATAGCGGCAGCTCCGTCATTGACACCTGATGCATTTCCAGCTGTCACACTTAGATCAGCCCCATTCACACCACGTAATTTCGCTAACTTGTCCACACCTGTTCCCGGACGAGGATGTTCATCCGTTTCAAACAGAATTGGATCGCCTTTGCGCTGAGGGATACTAACCGGGGTGATTTCATCAGCAAACACCCCCGCCTCATGCGATACAGCCCAGCGCGCCTGAGATCTGGCCGCAAAAGCGTCTTGATCTTCGCGATTGATATCAAACTCCGCCGCAACATTATCCGCCGTCTGCGGCATTGAATCGACACCGTATGCTTCACGCATCTTTTTGTTAACAAAACGCCAGCCAATCGTGGTGTCGTACACTGCGTTTGATCGCGAAAAAGCAGCCTCAGGTTTTGGCATCACAAAGGGTGCACGCGACATACTTTCAACGCCGCCCGCAACAGCGAGATCGTAATCACCCGCCTTAATTCCGCGCGCAGCCATGCCAACTGCATCCATTCCAGACGCGCAAAGTCTGTTAATGGTCGTACCTGGTACATCTATTGGCAGCCCCGCCAACAATGCAGCCATGCGCGCGACATTTCGGTTGTCTTCGCCTGCTTGGTTCGCATCACCATAGATCACATCATCGACCGACGCCCAGTCAACATGGGGGTTACGATCAATCAAAGCCGCCAAGGGTAAGGCTGCTAAATCATCAGTCCGCACTGAAGACAGCGCCCCTCCGTACCGCCCAATTGGGGTTCGGGTTGCATCGCAGATGAAAGCATCCATCGACTGTGTTCTCCCTAATTATCGCACGGCAATTAATCCGACCGCATGGTCGGTGATAAGGGCGAATTCGATTCGAGGCAACAAATTTGTTACCAAAAATGTATGCTTATGTTAAATCATGTAACGCAATAATGATTTTATTCGCTAAATTACATTTTTCTCCAAAAAGGGCGCATTCGATATAACCCTTTCAAACCCCAATTCGGACAAATCCAATGCCCTAAACTCACCATATGTGATCCATTCGGAAATCCCACGGCCAATAGCAGGACCCTGCTGCAATCCATGGCCAGAAAACCCATTCGCAAAAATGAAATTTTTCACGTCTGTATGAGGTCCAACGATGACGTTGTGATCCAGCGTGTTATAGGCATAGTGACCGGCCCAGAAATTCACCTGTTTTATCGCCTCAAAGCATTCTGCCCTTTCAGCAAGCGCTGGCCATATTACTTCCTCGAATTCGTCATAACGCGGCTCAAAATCATCAAATGCCACTTCGGGATCATGTTCAGGAACACAGCCAGATAAGAAAAAATTCCCCTCGGGACGGCAATACACACCTGATGGATCACACATCAAAGGCAGTTTGCCCTCAGGCGGCTTAGCGCAATCAAAAACAAAGAGCGTTCTCTTGCGCGGCTCTACAGGTAGGGACAAACCCGCCATTCCCGCAATTTCGTTTGCACGCGCACCTGAGCAATTTACAAAAACGCCACAATCCACATTTGTACCACTCGCCAATGTGATACCTGTAATACGATCACTCTGACGCGAAACACCAACCACATCATCGATTACGTAATCAACACCCAATGCACGGGCCTTCCGGCGAAAGCCATTCATCAAACCAGTGTTGTTAAACCAACCCTCCCCAGAAAGACCCAAACTCCCCAGACGCAAATCATCCACATGAAGATGAGGATAGCGTTCTTTGATCTCTTCTTGGGTTAACAGGCAAACATCAGCGCCCTCAGAAATTTGAACAGCGTGGTTTTCGCGCATTACAGCTTCTTGCGCATCGGTGGCTGCCAGCAATAGATACCCGTTTTCGTGAAACTCCAGATTCGGCCGGTCACCATCTACAGCGCATAATTCTTCAAAGTCCCGAATAACCTCTAGCCCAAACTGGCTGATCTTAACATTGATCGGGTTGGAAAACTGCGTGCGTATCCCAGATACGCTTAGCGATGTCGACGCATGCTGAAAGGATGGGTCACGCTCGACGATCAAGATTGAACCATCAAAATCTGGATTCATGGCCAAAAAATACGCAACCGCGCTTCCGACGACGGCACCACCTACGATAACAACATCATAATTTTGCTTAGTCGCCATTTCAAATCTCTCTTGTTCAGCTCTTAACGACACCCCTAAATCGCCAACTGGCCCGTGTCACCCCACCCCGATCTCATGGCTTTATGCACTTTACTCATGGGACAGCACTATTAGCCCCGCGTTGTTTGACAAATTCCGAGCGGTATGATGAACATGCGACGCATTCCTTTCACCTTACTTCATGAGGCCGACGTGGCGAATTTCCTATATCAGAACGACCTTCCAGACGATTTAGATCTTGGCCCAATTGTTGCAATCGATTGCGAAACCATGGGCTTAAACCCGCACCGCGACCGTCTGTGCGTAATCCAAATGTCAGGCGGAGACGGAAACGCCCATCTTGTTCAAGTTGCTAAAGGACAAACTGAAGCCCCAAATCTGTGTAAGATGCTGGCCGACCCAAATGTGTTAAAGCTATTTCACTTTGGTCGTTTTGACATTGCCGCAATGCACAATGCCTTTGGCACCGTCACAGCACCAGTTTACTGCACAAAAATCGCGTCCAAAATGGTGCGGACTTATACCGACCGCCACGGCTTAAAAAACTTGATGCAGGAATTGCTAAACACGGATATTTCCAAGCAGCAACAAATGAGCGATTGGGGTGCCGAAAACCTGACGGAAGCGCAGCTATCGTATGCCGCATCCGATGTATTAAACTGCGCGAAAAACTCAATGAACGGTTAGAGCGTGAAGGACGGACTGCGTTAGCTCAATCTTGCTTTGACTTCCTGCCTACACGCGCCTTGCTAGATCTAGAAGGTTGGCCAGAAATCGATATTTTCTCGCATTAAGTTGGGTATTGGCAAAAGTTTGCGATCCAACTCTATAGGTGTATTGGGTTGCACCTGATACGCTTGATTTGGCGCGCCTGCGTCACCATGTTTTGAACAATTCTCGCAACGGTACGCAAATGGCATCGCTCAACGACACGTATTCCAGGTTCATACTATGGACAAAAATAGCGCTTCCTTTGGCGGGGCTGTTGTTGTTGGCGACGCTTTTTCTATTTTCGCGTGGTATTTCTCCGGATCAAGCCATTCCGTTTGCAGATGTTGACCTCGATGCACTGTCCAGAGAACAGCGTATGTCCCAGCCTGCCTATTCTGGCGTAACAGCGAACGGTGAAATGCTATCATTCACCGCGCAAACTGTACGGCCCGATAGCGGTAACCAGGGGCAATTCACGGCTGAAAACCTGTCTATGTCAATTGAGACACCATCTGGTCTATCCTTTACGGCAACGGCGGGCAAAGGTGGATTAGATGACGCAACCCAAGTTGCCCGATTAGAAGATCAAGTTCATCTTTCCACATCGTCAGGATTCGAAATTGATACTGACGCGATAACAACGTCTATAGATGGATCGCTGTTTATCACCGATGGTCAAATTGATGCTATTGGCCCTTTCGGTACGTTGACTGCCGGGCGTGCGCATATAGAAGCGTTAGAAGAAACACCAAATCAGTATGTTCTTATTTTCAATGAGGGCGTTAAACTGATATATACACCGCAAAACTAAGGGGTAACTATGAAGAACATATTGGCTTTCGCACTTATTTTGTGCGCTTCCGTTCATTTTTCCTCCCCTGTTTTGGCACAAGGTGCCCAAGTCGCATTTGGTGGACTGCAGCATGACGCCTCACTTCCCGTCGAGGTAACCGCCGACCAACTTAGTGTCGACCAGTCCGATGGATCTGCCGTTTTTTCCGGTAATGTTGTAGTTGGCCAAGGATCACTTCGGCTGTCTGCTGGTAGTATCCGCGTTGAATACGCGGCTGGCGATGCACAAAACACCGGTCAGATTTCTAAACTACATGCGTCCGGCGGTGTAACAATCGTAAACGGAGCCGAAGCCGCCGAAGCAGAACAAGCTGTATATACCATTGGATCGTCAACCATCGTGATGACAGGGAATGTATTACTGACACAGGGGCAGAATGCCCTTTCTGCAAACAGCATGGTCATTGACCTGACATCGGGCACCGCCCGCATGGAGGGACGCGTACAAACTATTTTGCAATCTGGTGGCAACAACTGATGGCCGGCCAACCTGAATTGACTTTGACCGAAGGCTCTTCTGGGCTTGAAATTCAAAACCTCCGCAAAAGCTATAAGAAACGCCCCGTTATTCGAGACGTGAGCATACAGCTAGCGCGAGGCGAAGTTGTTGCATTACTCGGCCCAAACGGATCTGGGAAAACAACTTGCTTTTATTCGATCGCTGGCCTCGTCACACCAGAAGGCGGGCATGTCCTGATTGATGGCCAAGATGTCACAACATTGCCAATGTACCGGCGGGCAAAACTGGGCATTGGGTATCTGCCCCAAGAAGTTTCCATTTTCCGCGGGATGAACGTCGAAGATAACATTTTAGCGATTCTCGAAATTTCGGAAAAAAACCGTCACAAGCGGCGTGAGCGGCTTGAAGAACTCTTATCAGATTTTTCAATTGAACATTTACGTCGTGCGCCTTCCCTTGCCTTATCTGGGGGTGAACGCCGGCGTGTTGAGATCGCACGCTGCCTTGCTGCAAACCCAAAATATCTGCTGTTAGATGAACCCTTCGCTGGTGTTGATCCAATCGCAGTTGGCGAAATTCGCAACCTTGTTTCAGAGTTAAAAACAAGGGGAATCGGTGTTCTGATCACTGATCATAACGTTCGTGAAACCCTAGAAATTGTCGACCGCGCCTATATTTTGCATGATGGGCGTGTGCTCATGAGCGGCACAACAGACGAAGTTGTTCAGGATGAAAACGTGCGCCGGGTTTATCTCGGTCAAAATTTCCGAATTTCCTAAGCTCGACCATCTCTGCACAACATACCAACAACAAAGCATTTTTCAGATTTTGGCGTAAAACCGCCCAAAACCATAGTTGACATTCCCCTGCATTCTAGCGCCAAATACAGGGGATGACAGATTTTTGCATCATTACATTTGCACGGAAAAGACATAGCCGTGCGCCAAGCGCCCTTGCTAAAATCAAGACGCGCTACTCTTATCTAAAACTTATCGATTGGTCGTCACTCTCTCTGGAGAATAGCGGCCGTTTTCAATCATAAAGGAGCGTTAATGCGGTACCAGATCAGCGGAAAGCAAATTGATATCGGTGAAGCACTACAAAGTCATGTAAAATCAGAACTCGGAGAGATTATCGCAAAATATGCGGAACGCCCCACCGATGCTTTGGTCGTCTTTTCCAAAGACGCACATGAATATGTCTGTGAGGCAACGATTCATCTTTCAACCGGATTGACTGCACAAGCCAAGGCACACGCTACAGAAATTTACGCCGCACTCGATTCCTGTGGCGAAAAAATGGAAAAACAACTGCGGCGATATAAGCGCAGGTTGAAAGACCATCACAAAGATCGCGCACAACCCGTTGAACATTTCGGCGCTTCGTCGTATATCCTCGCCGCAGAAGTAGAAAACGACGATCAGGAACCTGCAGGTCTCCAACCCATGATCATCGCTGAGATGGAATCCAAAGTTCCATCACTCTCAGTTGGTGAAGCAGTCATGCAAATGGAATTGGCCGGGGCGCCTGTGCTCGTTTTTCGCAATGAAGGCAACAAAGGCGTGAATGTCGTATACCGTCGCGAAGACGGAAATATCGGCTGGATCGATCCACAAGACGGCGCCTAACAGGTCTCTGTAGGCATACGTAGAAACTAAAGGCACATGGAACTATCGAGCATTTTAGCGCCTCAGGCGGTGAAGGTTATGGCAAGTGCAACTAGCAAGAAGCGCCTCTTCCAAAATTTGGGAGAGATCGCATCGGCTGCGTATGGCATGTGCCCCACGACAACAGCTGAGGCCTTGCAAGAGCGTGAAAACCTAGGCCCAACAGGCGTAGGCCAGGGCATTGCTTTGCCTCACGCTCGTTTGGCTGGCCTCGAATCCGTTGTAGGCGTGTTCGTTCGCTTCGAAACCCCACTGGATTTTAACGCTGTAGATCGCCAACCTGTTGACCTTGTTTTTGCGCTTTTTGCACCTCAAGATTCTGGGGTTGAGCATCTAAAGGCACTCGCTCTTGTGTCACGGACAATGCGTAATTCCAACATATGTGCAAAATTACGGGCCAACGCAGATGCGACCACATTGCACGCGATTTTAACAGCTGATCAAGCATCCCAAGCCGCGTAGATTACGCCCAGGCTTGGTAGCCAAACATCATGTAATCTTTTTGGTAAGCCGCTTTTGCAGCGGCTTCCACTTCTGCATCATAAATATCTGCTAACATAAATGGTTGGTCAGCACTTCGATCTTCGAACAGCGGAAGATCGCAGCGAGTTATAGTGCATAAATACGCAAGCTCATCCCGTATATTTTCGGCTCTTAGCACCATATCTGGTGTGCTAAACTGTGCAAAACCTTGCACGATCACAGCCTGTGACGCCCACGCTGGATCGATGCGAACGCTTGTTTGTCCAGCCAAGTTTTTCTTAAGAAATGCCAAAAACGCCAAAAAACACGTTCGATGGCGTACTTTATCATATTCTTCTGGAGAGACCGATTTTGGCAAAGGGATTTTGAATTCTTTTCGCAAAGTTTCCCGAATGTCGGTGAAGCCACCTTCGCCCGTGTTCAAAATCAAATTACAATACACCGAATGCGCTCGCGCCGCTGGATGCATTACGACGCTAAAACTGCGATGCCCGGAATGTTTGCGCTTCCATTGGCGCAACGTTTTTTGAGTAAAGCTAGACTGCAGATCCTCGTCAGACTGCGCCATCCATTTAGCAATTTCGCTATCAATCCCGCCCTTAACAGGGAGATACAGCAATTTCTCCACTGCATGAAAGCTGGGTACGGCAGGACCACGACGTGGCTCAAAATTAGGCGTGCGCCCCAAATCAAAATGATCAATGCGCGAAAGTTCAGCTTCCATTTCCGCGTAGTTTACGACCTTATCTTGTAGGCTAGACGGGTTTTGCTTTTTTATCGCCTTAGACACATGCTCGAGCATATGCTCACTGCCTAAGAATTGCGCGAGTCCATTTATAACATCTACGTCCTGTAGGTCTTCGTATGCGATATAGAACGCAGTTTGCCCGGAGGCCTGAAGCCCGTTTAGCAACCTTAACTGAAACGCACGCTGCGCGTTTAAATGGGTTTCAAATTCCTGCGCATCAAAGCGAATTTTTGCGGTTTTATGATGCTTTACATTGGTTAATTTCCACTGCCCGGTTTCTTGGGCAATTTTCCACGACACGTAGCTTTCGACCGGGTTTCGCGTCAAAACAACTTTGCCGCAACGCTGATCTGACAATACTTTTTCCAGCACGCGCGCATCATGATCATGGAAATATCGAAATCCACCTATTCCGTCGCTTTCGGTGGCAATCGCAGTCAACAGCGCATCTGGGTTCTTTTCCCGCGCTTTTTGCGTCACCCTCAATATATCATCACGTTTGGGATAGCCGATAAAATGCGGATTGAACGCTTCACCGTGGCACTGAATATCGGGAAACTCATTTAAGTTTGTTTCCAGAAAATTAGATCCTGTCCGCATCTCAGCAAACACAATAAACGTATCAAAAGGTTTGGACATATCAGCCTATTTCACAAGATAAGGTTTGCGCTGTTTCCTGCGCGATGCGTCATTTTCTTCGTCCGACCGGAAATCACCGACCAAATGCGGGTGCATGCCCTGATTTTTAAGGTTTTGCAAAAATTGTCCGAACCCTTCCAAATCCACCATTTTTGGCGCTTCGGTTAAACGTCTTTGGCCACGTGGGCCAATGTCATCGATAATACCCTGCAGTGGTTCCATCGGTAATTGAACAAAGTCCGCCATCGACCAAATACGAAAACGTGCCTTTGAATAAGACTTCCGCAACAACTCCACAAAATCCCCTTCCAGCTTTTGCTGGCGTGCGGCTGCAACCCGGATTTCAGAAAAATTGGCGTTGGAATAAAACAGCGGGACAGCCCACGCCCCGGTAATAACCAAAATCTGCGCATTGGCATCACGCGCCAAAAGCTCAACAATTTTTTGGTTATCGCGCGGGCTGAACTGGAAACTTTGTCGTTCTCCCCGACTGTTCCAAATCAAATTGGTTAAAAACGCCTGAGGATTATAATCCCGTAGCAATGCAGCGTCAGACAATGCGCCTAGGTAGTTTTCTTGGCGACCTTCAAATTCCACGCGTTCCTGCGCAAACAAATGACCATGCACGCGTGTCCCGGTGGATCGGGCAAGCCAACCTTCAAAATCTTCAAACAGGTCCGAAAACCCTTGAAACACTGTATATGGGCCGGATGTTACGCCATTTTCCCAACTACGGTTCGGGAAACGGCTTTGCATAAACAGGCCAGGCCGCCCTTTTGTTCTGCGCTCAACCGCTTTCGAAAATAGCTGATTGATCTTGCCTGGATTGGGCTCAGCGCGGCTGCCTTCGTTTGGATTTTCATCCAGAAAAGCTTCGTACAATCGATCTGCACGCGGCCATATCTTCCGCGCAACAAAACAGTCTGAACGACGCAACAACTGCAAATGATCATCGTAAAAGATATGAGGCTTTCCCTGAAAGTCAAACTTAGACAGCGTCAGCGATCTACTTTCAATATTCGTGGAATATAGCCGTGTTAAGGTCTGAAAGTAGCTCTCGTCCGGAATCCACACCTTTCGAAAGTAAGCGTCATAGGTCGCCCGTTCAGGATCCTCAAGCAGCGCTGTCAAAGTCTGCCGCGTGAGACACCACCATTGCGATCCCATATGCGGCACCAACCCGGCAGGTATCCGTCGCTTAAACCGTACTTTTCGCTGCAATCGAACATAGCGATCAAACAAAAACCGCTGCCGTTTCCAGCTAAAGGGAAACCTAAGTGTAAAGCGCTCGGCATCCAAACCATCAACGGTCCATGACACATCTTGTGTGGTCGCGGATTCGATGAAATCCACCCGAGGACGCGCCGCCAAATAATGGCGCAATTCTGAAACAGGGCGCAGCGGCAGACAAGAACCGGACGCCAGAAACACATGCCGCACCTCTGGGTTGGTCTTTAACAGCTTTTCAGCGGCGATCAGCGTCGCCTCAACAATAGACCAAGTGCCCCACTCGCATCGCTTACGGGTCGAAAATTGAATTTGATCGTATCCAGCTAAGCTTTCTACAAAATCATTATAGTCCTGATTTTTGACATTCTTATCTACGTGAATGACAACAGGACATCCATTGTTAGACCAATGGCGCGCAACCTCAGCTGCGCGATTAAAAGAAGTATGAACGAGCATGATGATACCAACGCTCATGCCCAATTCCCTTTTGACATAAGACCGAGTATTTCAAGCTGGCGCCAATTTATATATTTCTCAGACCACTTGCACCACAAATCTGGATCATCTTCCAGCTGGGCCTGATACGCCTTGTATTCATGACTGTTGGCATAATGCTGTTTACGCAAAAGTTCCTCTGATGCTTTCCCTGCAAAAGTACTTAGAAACTTTGCATGCATTAAGCATCCCGACGCTTTCTCTCCGCCCCACTCATCGTAAATAAGGTTTAGACCACGGGGTAAAATTGAATGCGTCGAAGAGACATAGGCATAGCTTCGATCCCATTTCACCAAAGGGATTTTATTCAATGCAGGCGCACGCTCTGGATTGTCTGGGAAAAAGCGCCGAGCGCGCGGCCCCCCCTGAATCCACAGGTTTCCATACAGCCGGTTTTTGGAAATCATATAATTTCCGCTGTCAAACCATGACGCGATCTCAAACGGATCCTGGCCAGCTGTATAAGGTTGTTTATTGATCGACCCTTTAGGATACATATCCAACAACATCGCCCCAAACGAACGAATTGAAGATGCGTCGAGCCAGTCGGTCAAAGCATGCAATGAACGCGTGTCGCAAAATGGGTAGACCAAAAACTCATCGACATCGACTGTCAGCGCCCAATGCCCAGGGGCGTGTCTAAACTGCAGCCAATTCAGCCAATCCACGCCAAACCGCGCGCGTTTGTATCCTGCCTCAGCCGTCCATAAGGAAACATCGGGCTGTCCTGCCAAGAATTCCCGGCTGCCATCCGTGCTGTCATTGTCCACGAAAAAGAAATGATCCACACCCATATCGCGGTAGTATTTTAGAAAATATGGCAGCCGAATAAGTTCATTTCGCAGAGTTGAAAAAATTAGAATGTCGTTACGCTTAACTTCTTTGGAGCGATCAACAACCGAAATCATTTCACGTCGTTTACGGAACGCGCGCGCCAACCAACGCTTTCGCTGAATTCGCAAACGATATGACCTTAATGCGCTCAAAGCTTTTCCAACGCTCCACTCTACTCATCCCCACTTTACGTATCAAACAACCTTTAAAACAAGGTTGAAGTGATCATCCCAAGTAGGCATTTGAAAACTGCGGTTTCCGTGCATCCCTAAACGAACTTCGTCATCTCTATTTGACATGAAATTCTTAATTTCTGCTTCCCATGCATATGGATCATTTTGCTTAAGGTAAATGGGAACATTGCCCAAAAACTCCCGATAAACATCTAAATCCATACAGAGAATTGGCACTTCCAGCTGCGCGGCCTCAAGCAACGGCAAACCAAACCCTTCGACCAAACTTGGAAACAATAAAGCCTCGGCACCAGCAAGTAGGTTGAACATTTCCGTATCAGGTAGCCCTGAAAGTTCATGCACGACACACCCCACATAGGCAGCATTATCAAGCTCTGCAAAAACGGCTTCGTTGTTCCAGCCTCGATTTCCAACCATATAAAGGTGTGGAATGTCAGCCTCTGTCATGCTCTCGTACATGTTTTGCCATACCTGCAATAACAACGCATGGTTTTTACGGGGTTCAATCGTTCCAATCGTTACGAAATAGGGTTTTTTACGCGAAACATTTGGTGTCGCAGATACTGTTTCGACCCCAAGATGCGCAACCGTTCCATCGGGCACCCGCCCCCATTGGGAAAAATAAAATTCGGCGCGTTGCTGGCTATAAAGGGAATTGTAAATGACGTGGTCGGCATAGCATCCCACGACTCTCATTCGCACCTCAAATGCTTTTACGGTGCCGGCTCTTTGAAATTCAGGGTGATCCAGCGGAATGACATCATGCACCAACACCGTAGCCCGCCCACCAGTTACAGAATGAACCGCATCAAAGGCATTCTTGCGCAAATTGCTGTGACCCACGTTCAGATACGATAAGTTCGCACCCAATTTACGCAAACATTTCGGAAGCCCCCGCGCAAAGCACCGGTGCAACGCCAAACGCCTAAGGTCCGAAATAACCGATCTACGCTGATAAGATGCCCGACGATGCAAGTGGGAGGTGATACTAGGCGCACCCCATTGCACACGCTCCTCAATCCGCTCCAGAAACGCATTTAGGCCAGAACGCCCCAAGACAACATAGTCTGGGCCGATATGTACCAAGCCATATATAGGCCCATCTCGCCCGAGCAATGTTTTCAGATAAGTGAGTTCAACACGATCAACGCCGGTGTGTGGGCCGCGCCCGACCCTGCTAGACAAGCGCGTTAAATCCAAAAGCCGAGGAAAAGGCGCGACTCGTTTAGTCATGCACCTTTTCCTTTCGTTTTTTTTTTGCTGTACGTATCTTACTCTGCAGCGTTACGTACTGACATCATTTCATCAAGGTATTGCGAAAATTCACCACGCAAATCTGGACGTGCCAACGCAAATGCCACAGTCGCCTGCAAGAAACCCGCTTTAGAACCGCAATCATAGCGTTGCCCTCGGAACCGGTATCCATAAACATCGCGACCATTTTCAAGCTCGGTACCGATTGCATCCGTCAATTGAATTTCGCCACCAGCGCCGGACTTCATTGTGTTCAGATTATTTAGAACATTTGGAGTAAGAATATAGCGACCGATCACAGCAAGGTTTGACGGAGCCTCTTCACGAGCAGGTTTTTCAACCATACCACGTGCAGAGACCATGTTGCCCATGTCCTCTTTTACATCGAGGACACCATAGGAAGAGACCTTGCTACGGGGCACTTCCATTGCGGCGACCATACAGCCACCAGTTTCCTCATACGCTTCAACCATCTGCTGAAGGCATGGCTTTTCTGCTGCAACAACATCGTCAGGAAGAATAACAGCAAAAGGCTCATCCCCGATCAAGCGACGCGCACACCATACAGCATGACCAAGGCCCAGCGCTTGGTGTTGACGAATATAGGCAATTGCGCCGCTTTCCATATTCGTGGCTTGCAGGGTTTCCAGAAGTTCGGTTTTACCTTTACGCTTCAAAGAGCTCTCAAGCTCAGGCGCGGCATCAAAATAATCTTCGAGCGCGCTTTTCCCTCGCGATGTTACAAAAATAAATTCGGTAATACCTGCGGCGCGCGCCTCATCAATCGCATACTGGATCAATGGCCGATCCACCAAGGTCATAATTTCCTTTGGCACGGCTTTAGTTGCCGGCAAAAAACGGGTTCCCATTCCTGCAACTGGGAAAATAGCTTTTGTAACTTTTCTACTCATTTCGCACCTTAATCACTGCCCTCTCCAACATTCAATCAGAGACACCGCATTCATGCATTTAACTTTCGACGATTCTTAGGCTGAATTATGGCATTCTCATCTTTCTTTTGGGAAAATTTAACCACATAGGAGTTTAAAAATCAAAAAGACCCTAATTTGCACTCGGCGGGCACTCCGCCCAGCGGATTTCCTCTTTCAACCTACTATTGAAAGTATACTTTCTGATAAGAGGATCCGTTCGACGGGATCGCCCAAACACCCCTCCGACCTGCAACCAATACCCTGACGCAGTATACACGCGACGATGGAATAAACAGGTATAGCTAAACACATACAGCCTCACGTTTTTTCCCTGAGAAACCTGCTCAGCCGCTCTCTGTTTAAGCTTTTTTATTTGCCAGATTCGTCCACTCATCACTTCGACACGGGGGGGCTGTGACGGAAATGCATCAAATTGGCGGTGTGATGATACTACAGGCAGCAAAGGGGCAATTAAACGCTGGTTTCCATCTGCGACGCCGCGGTCAAAGCTTTGTAAAAGAGTCGAAAGCTGCCCCAGAGGCAATTGCCCTGAGATAAGGAATCGTTCGAGCCGCTTATGTTGCTCTAATCGTTCTCGGGCAATCAATTCAGAAATTTCTGATGCCGGAGCGAACTTCCTCAAAAACACGGCGATGCTAGCGCCAATCTCAAACAAGGATTTAGGAACACGATCAGCTCGGCGGCACGCGCTGGCCTCATAGCCGTGATGCACCAACGCTTTGGGACAAATTGCGGTCGCATAACCAGCCAAGGCTATGCGCATATTCAGGTCTGTCTCATCGTTATAGAACCTGTATGCAGGATCAAACCCGCCCAGCGCCAACAGCATTTCCCTGCGAAACGCACAATTGGTTCCTTCGGTTTTGGTCGCCTTAGCTGAATCCGCTTCAAAAACTTCAAACGGCAACGTGTTTACGGCGAGCGCTTTGGTTTGCCCGCTGCCGTCTACACTTCGCCCTTGCCATTGAAACGAAAAGCCGTTGCGCCCGATGACATAGCCGCCTACCGCTGCAACTTGACCTTCCTTGAACGGCGCGACTATTTCGGTTAGCCAATTTGGCTCAGGTACCGCGTCATCGTCTATGAACGCGACAATGTCACCAGCGGCCTTTGCTAAACCTTGGTTTCTTGCCGCAGAGATATTCGCATCTTCAAACAGATTCACACAAATATGCTCTGCCATGGGCAAACCCCGGACGGCATTACATCCTGCCTGGTCTGCAACAACAATAATCTCGAAAGAACGATACCAAAGCTGAGAGACGCCCAAAAGTGTCCGCTTTAGGCTTGCGGGGCGTCCCCGACTGACAACAATAACGCTGACGGTCGGGGACATCGTTAAGCCTGCTTCAAGTCAACGCCGGGGGCGTATGCAATGAAAAACGGGTTGGCATAATCTTCTTTTCCATAAACCAACGGTGTATGATCATCAAAGCGCACAACGTGTCCGCCTGCACCCGATAATACTGCATGACCTGCAGCGGTATCCCATTCCATTGTCCGGCCAACGCGCGGATAAATGTCCGCCTCTCCCGTTGCGACAAGGCAGAATTTCAATGATGAGCCCGCGCTTTTGGAATCCGCAACCGAGTACTTATTGATGTAATCCTCTGTTGCCTGATCTCTATGCGATTTGGACGCAACAATCAAAAGCGCAGCATTGTTCGGTGTAGAAACAGAAATTGGCTTCATCTCACCCGGCGTATCCAGCGCAAAATCACCAAACTCTTCGAAAGTTTGGCCAGAAGCATCCGTGATAAACAAACGCCCCTTTGCCGGTGCATAAACCACACCACGCACAGGTACGCCGTTTTCGACATAGGCGATATTAACGGTGAAGTCCCCACGACGCTTAATGAACTCTTTGGTCCCATCCAATGGATCGACAATTAAGAAGTTCTCAGCGTTTTCTTTGTGGGTTCCGGATTGTTCTTCAGTCACCAATAATACTTCAGGAAAAGCGTCGCGTAATCCGGCGGAAATGATCGCATCTGCGGCCTCATCCGCCTCCGTCACGGGGCTATCATCAGATTTTACTTTGACGTCAAAATCATCGGCATTGTAAATTTCCATGATTTTTGCGCCGCCCTCTAGGGCCAAGCGTCGAATAACGGGTATGAGGCGTTCAAAGTCCAAGTTCTGCTCCGTGCTATTGGGGTACTTGCCCCATTATTGTAAAATACACTTATCTCCTTTATTATGCCTCTCTAAGGAAACAGCAAGATTTTCCGTGCATCATAGAGGCTGAAATAAGCCAGCAGGTTTTGGTATGTTTGAATATAAACGTCGCAAGAACATCTTTACGTCCGCTCTCTCAATTCTTGAGCTGATCTATCACGTAACAGCCCGGAGTGTGCGAAAAACACATAACAATGCACTCTTCAGCTTGTTTATGGCTATGCTGCAAACTATTGTGCTTGCTGGCGTTTTTTATGTGATGTTTTCGCTTCTTGGTGTGAAAGGTTCCGCCATCCGCGGCGATTTCATGTTATATATTCTTTCCGGCATCTTTCTCTTTTTGACCCATACAAAAGCTATGGGGGCGGTCGCCGGATCGGAAGGCCCAGCTTCTGCAATGATGCTTCATGCGCCCATGAGCACAGCCGTTTCCATCTGCTCATCTGCGCTCTCAATTTTGTATATCCAGCTATTATCAGCAGCTTTAGTTTTGTTTTTGTACCACGTGGCCGTTACGCCTGTGTACGTTTTCAAACCCGTGGCTGCAGTTGGTTGTTTTTTGCTGGCGTGGTTTTCTGGTGTCGCCGTCGGAATGATTTTCCTCGCGCTGAAACCTTGGTTTCCTGGTTTCGTCAGTATTGGCACACAGATTTATCAACGCGCGAACATGCTCGCTTCGGGTAAAATGTTTGTCGCAAATTCTCTGCCAAGCTTTGTCTTGCCGATGTTTACATGGAACCCGCTTTTCCACTCCATCGATCAGGCACGTGGGTATACTTTTTTAAACTACAACCCACACCATACTTCGGTTTCTTATACAGTTTATCTGAGCCTCACGCTTATTATGATTGGCTTGATGGGCGAATTTTACACGCGGAAGAACGCTTCCGCTAGTTGGGGGGCACGTAGTTGAAACATGTTGTTTGGATTTTTCTCGCTTTTTTTGCGGTCCCGGTTTTCGCGCAGGAATGGGAACTCCCCGCGCTCTATGATGTCAGCGGCGTAGTGGCGAACGATGTACTAAATGTACGCGAAGCGCCAACAGGTTCAGCCCCTATCGTTTCATCCCTACGGCCCAACCAAACCGATATCGAGGTTTTGCATCTTTCGGATGATCAAAGATGGGCGCGCGTCGCGCTTGATGAAATATCTGGCTGGGCCTCTGTCAGCTTTTTGACACGTCAACCGGGCCAAACCCACGATCAGATAACGCGGAATATGATCTGCAGCGGAACGGAACCCTTTTGGGGGTTGGCGTTTCTACCGAATTCCATCGTTGAATACGACGATATTATTGCAGACGGCCCGACCCAAATGACCGAAGTACGTCGCAATGTTGCTGCATCACGCCAGTCTTTCCCATTGGTTATTCAGGTTCAAAACGGGGACAAAAGCGCAGAGATCATATTGACCCGGCAATATTGCTCTGACGGTATGAGCGACCGAGACTATGGCTTCGCCGCGCTCTTTATTTCCGATCATACACCGTATGAGCGCCGTGTTCTTGAAGGCTGCTGTCGGCTAGGTAACTAATCCACAACGCGCAAGGTCACATTCACCCGACCGCCTTTTGGCAGCAATCCACTGCTACCAAAACGAATGCGGTCTATCCCGTGATATGCCAAGCGCGCCTCATCCCCCAAAACAACAACGTCACCTGACGAAAGCCAAAGGGATTCCGTTGAACCGGACCGCGTTGCACCGCCGATCCGAAACAACGCCTCATCCCCAAGTGAAATCGACAACACCGGCCAATCAAAGCACTTTTCATCTCGATCCTGATGCATCCCCATTTTTGCACCTTCGCCATAAAAGTTGATCAGGCAGCTGTTAGGTGCGCGGCTTACACCTGTCAGCAAAAACCAAAGTGACAACAACGACTGAGGGATTTCAGGCCAACGCGCGCCATTGGGGTGTGTCTCCGAATACCGATACCCATGTGCATCAGACAGCCAACCGAAATCACCAGCCGACGTCAACTTAACGGACATCGGTTTCCCATAGGGGGTTTGTGGTGAAAATGGGGGTGCGATGCGTGCAATTTCACGTAACTCAGAAACCAAATCACTTTGCTGACCCGCGTTCAAACATCCCTTAAATACGGATGCATTTCGCACCATTAGCGTTGGTTTCATCCATTTCCTCACGAGTCGTTAAGCAAATACCTGCAATTGATGCTGATTTTTCCGCAAGAATCCATCAACGAGCGGCTTGCAGCACCCTTTTTGCATCCTTATATACGCCTAGAAGCCTGATCGGGGATACCCCGGTCAATACTGGGATCGGCGCCTTGATGCCTTTCAAGGGTCTTGGTGCCAACACATCGCCTAATAGAAGAGGGTAATTTAGCATGGCTAAAGTTATCGGTATCGACCTTGGTACTACAAATTCTTGCGTTGCCATCATGGATGGTTCGCAACCACGTGTCATCGAAAACGCCGAAGGCGCGCGCACAACGCCGTCTATCGTAGCGTTCACCGACGATGAGCGTCTCGTTGGTCAACCTGCAAAACGTCAGGCTGTTACCAACCCAGAAAACACTGTTTTTGGTGTAAAGCGTTTGGTTGGCCGTCGTATTGACGACGCGCATCTCGCAAAAGACATGAAAAACCTGCCATTCTCTGTCGTAAACGGCGGCAATGGCGATGCTTGGATCGAAGCAAAAGGCGAGAAATACTCTCCTTCGCAAATTTCTGCCTTCATCCTTGGCAAAATGAAAGAAACCGCTGAAAGCTACCTTGGCGAAGAAGTAACACAGGCGGTTATCACCGTTCCTGCGTACTTTAACGATGCTCAGCGTCAGGCGACCAAAGACGCCGGCAAAATTGCTGGTCTCGAAGTTCTGCGTATCATCAACGAGCCAACAGCGGCTGCGCTGGCTTATGGCCTTGATAAAGACGAAACAAAAACCATCGCGGTCTATGACCTTGGTGGCGGTACATTCGACGTTACCATTCTCGAAATCGATGATGGCCTCTTCGAAGTTAAATCTACCAACGGCGACACGTTCCTCGGCGGTGAAGACTTCGACATGCGCATCGTGAACTACCTTGCGGATGAGTTCAAAAAAGAGAACGGCGTTGATCTGACCAAAGACAAAATGGCCCTTCAGCGTTTGAAAGAAGCTGCTGAAAAAGCCAAAATCGAACTGTCTTCAGCCAATCAAACTGAAATCAACCAACCCTTCATCAGCATGGACGGCACGACTGGTCAGCCATTGCACTTGGTGCTGAAACTGACCCGTGCAAAGCTAGAGCAGCTTGTTGGTGATCTGGTCAAAGCGTCTATCAAACCTTGCCAAGCCGCATTGAAAGATGCCGGTCTGTCTGTTGGTGACATCGACGAGATCGTTCTCGTGGGTGGTATGACACGTATGCCGCGCGTTGTTGAAGAAGTTACAAAATTCTTCGGCAAGGAGCCGCATAAAGGTGTGAACCCTGACGAAGTTGTGGCTTCCGGCGCAGCGATCCAAGCAGGTGTTTTGCAGGGCGACGTGAAAGACGTTGTTCTTTTAGATGTGACTCCGCTGTCCTTGGGCATTGAAACCCTTGGCGGTGTGTTCACACGCCTTATCGACCGCAACACCACGATCCCAACGAAGAAATCACAGATCTTCTCAACTGCAGAAGACAACCAAAACGCTGTGACCATCCGTTGTTTCCAGGGTGAGCGCGAAATGGCTGCGGATAACAAAATCCTTGGTCAATTCAACCTCGAAGAAATCCCACCTGCACCACGTGGCTTGCCTCAGATCGAAGTGACCTTCGACATCGATGCAAACGGTATCGTATCCGTTGGCGCCGCTGACAAAGGCACTGGCAAAGAGCAAAAAATCACCATCCAAGCCTCTGGTGGTCTGTCTGACGACGACATCGAGCAAATGGTAAAAGATGCCGAAGCCAACGCTGAAGCGGATAAAGAGCGTAAAGAGCTGGTCGAAGCGAAAAACCAAGCTGAAAGCCTGATCCATTCCACTGAGAAATCAATGGAAGAGCACAAAGACAAAGTTGACCCGACCACCATCGAGGCCATCGAACTTGCGATTGTTGCTCTGAAAGATCAGCTTGAGACTGAAAACGCTGATAAGATCAAATCTGGCATCCAGAACGTCACAGAATCAGCGATGAAACTGGGTGAAGCGATCTACAAAGCTGCTCAGGAAGAGGCCGATGGCGCTGAACCTGAAATGCCAGCCGCAGACGAAATGGGCGACGATGACATCGTTGACGCTGATTTCGAAGATCTTGATAACGACAAACGCGCATAAGATGTCAGGCAACTGACACCCTTATAGGCCGGCCTGATTTCTGTCGGGCCGGCTTTTGCGTTCCCCACAAAGGGATAAGAAATGGCAAAGCGCGACTATTACGAAACGCTCGGTGTCTCTAAAGGAGCCTCCGCAGACGAAATCAAAAAAGGCTTTCGCAAGAAGGCCAAAGAGTTGCACCCAGATCGCAACACTGACAATCCAGATGCGGAAGAACAATTCAAAGAGGCCAATGAGGCCTATGAAGTTCTAAAGGATCAGGAAAAGAAAGCTGCCTATGACCGTTATGGTCATGCCGCATTCGAAGGTGGCATGGGCGGCGGTCAACGTGGCGGTGGCGGCTATGGCGGCCAAGGCGATTTTGCCTCTGCGTTCTCTGACATCTTCGACGACCTGTTTGGCGGCGGCGGCGGTGGTTTTGGTGGCCAAGGCGGCGGACGCCAGCGTGCAACGCGTGGTTCTGACCTACGGTACAATCTTCGCGTGACACTCGAAGAGGCTTACTCAGGCCTTCAAAAAACCATCAACGTTCCC
This sequence comes from Cochlodiniinecator piscidefendens, assembly GCF_011326755.1. GTDB lineage: Bacteria > Pseudomonadota > Alphaproteobacteria > Rhodobacterales > Rhodobacteraceae > Cochlodiniinecator > Cochlodiniinecator piscidefendens. The sequence goes on from NZ_JAAOIE010000004.1 coordinate 37,447, forward strand.
GGTACAATCGCCTGCGCCCCCTGTAAAGGCACAGGTGCCGAAGCAGGCGCTGAACCTGTGACCTGCCCGACCTGTTCAGGCATGGGTAAAGTGCGGGCGCAGCAGGGTTTCTTCACCGTTGAACGCACTTGCCCCACCTGTCAGGGTGCGGGTCAAACGATCAAAAACCCATGCAAAACATGTGGTGGTGCCGGTCGTGAGGAAAAAGAACGCACGCTCAGCGTCAATATCCCAGCAGGTGTTGAAACCGGAACACGTATTCGCCTAAGCGGCGAAGGCGAAGCTGGCCTACGCGGCGGTCCATCTGGTGATTTGTATATCTTTATCGAGGTTCAGGATCACGCAATCTTCCAACGAGAAGGTGAAAACCTATTCTGCCGCGTACCCGTTTCAATGTCATCAGCTGCCTTGGGCGGCGATATTGAAGTCCCAACAATTGATGGCGGACGGTCGCGCGTAAAAATCCCATCAGGTAGCCAATCAGGCCGTCAGATGCGCCTACGCAGCAAAGGAATGCCATTCCTACGCGGCAATGGGCAGGGGGATATGTTCATCGAACTGGCCGTTGAAACGCCCGTGAACCTGACCGCACGTCAAAAGGAAATTCTGCGCGAATTTGATGATATTCAAGCAGATAACAATCCTGAAGGTTCAAGCTTTTTCAAAACTGTAAAAGGGTTTTGGGACAGCATGAAAAGTTAAAAGCGCGGCCTTTAACAGGCCACGCTTTCATTTTGTATCAAAGGCCAGCAACAGCTGGCCTTTTTTATTTGGCTAAACGCTCGGCCTTACGCGCACCGGGAAACATCGTGTAATAGAACACCGGCGCAGCAATAAGCGTAAGGACCGTCGCGAAGGCAAGGCCGCCCATAATTGTAACTGCCATGCTCGCAAAGAATGCATCACCCAGTAGTGGTAACATCCCCAAAATCGTCGTAACAGCCGCAAGAACAACCGGCCTGATCCGAGACTTACCAGCCAGCACAACTGCATCGGAAATCTGCAGACCCTCTTTACGTTGTAAATCGATCTCTTCGACCAGAACGATACCGTTTTTGATCAACATTCCTGACAGCGACAGTAGACCCAGCAACGCCGTAAAGGAAAACGGCAGGCCAGTTCCCAACAATCCTAGAGCAACGCCATTGATGCTCATGGGGACCAGCAACCAGATCACCAAAGGCTGACGCAAAGCGTTAAACAGCAGGATCGAAATCAGCACCATGATCAAAAAAGTGACAGGCAATGTAGACCCAAGAGATGCATTCGCATCGCCAGAGCTTTCGTGATCCCCACCCCAAGCAAGACTATACCCCGATGGAAGTTCAAGCGCCTCAATCGCATGTTGAACCTCTGTAAAGACTGCTGCAGCGGTTAGGTCCGACGATATACTCGCACGTACCGTTATTGTTGGAACACGATCGCGACGCCGAATGGTGTTATCTGTAACAACATAGTCAAACCCGTCTATGACCTGCTCAATTGGAACATACTGGTTCGCGCTGTCAGAATAGATCACTTGGTTCAACAGGTGCCCACTTTGCGCACGCTCTGCGGCACTTTGCCTGATAACAATCGGGATAAGCCGTTCATTTTCGCGGTAAACCCCAGCTTGAAACCCATCCGTCGCCAGCAGTAATACATTGGCAATTGCATCCCGAGTGACACCTGCAGTCTGCGCACGCTCAGCCGCATAAATTGGCTGCAAAACCAGACTCCGTTCGCGCCAATCTGTGCGCAGGCTATGTACATTCTCTGACGCGCTACGCAACGTTGTAGCAACTTCATCAGACAACGCCCTCAAGACATCCCGGTCAGGTCCGCTGAGGCGCACCTCAATTGGTGCCCCACCACCCGGTCCAAACACCATGCGTTCGGTCCTGAACTCTCCTTCAGGCAATGCCTCAGCTGCGTAAGCTTCGATATCGGCAATCAGAGGCGGAATTTCGTCCAATGTAGACGTCCGTACAATCAAATGCCCATAAGAAGGATCTGACTGCTCAGCGCCATAAGTCAAAATAAACCGAGTTGCCCCCTCTCCGACAAACGCAGACGTTGAGACAACTGTTTCCTGATCCGCCAGCCATGCTTCAAACAATTCCAGCTTATCCGACGTTTCGTTGATGTCGGTGCCTTCTTGTAACTTCATGTGAACGTAAAAGATTGGAGTATTTGAATCTGGGAAAAACTGCTGTTTGACAGACCCAAACGCCATGACGCACACGACAGTCAAACCAATCAGACCAGCAATAACCAACCAGCGAAGCTTCATCGCCCAACGCAATGCCGCTCCATACAAGTTAAACAGAAGGCTATTATACGCTTCGCCAGCGCCAGCCTCTTCGGTTTTAAAGAAATAGTGACCCAACAGCGGTGTGACCGAAATTGCCAATATCCAGCTGAGCGTCAGAGAAATTCCAATCACCGCAAATAACGAGAATAAGAATTCGCCAGTCGCATCATTGGACAGCCCAATGCCGGCAAAGGCCATGATCGCAATCGCCGTCGCCCCCAAGAGCGGAATTTGCGTTTTGCTCACAGCTTCATCGGCCGCTTCACGGCTCGATTTTCCATGGCGCATGGCATTTTGCATGCCTTCAGCCACCACAATCGCGTTATCGACAAGCATACCCATCGCGATGATCAGCGCACCAAGCGAAATGCGTTCCATTTCGATCGAGAACAAGAACATGAAAAAAACCGTCCCCACAACGGTCAGAAACAACGTCCCACCGACAACCACCGCCGCCCGTGGCCCCATCGCAACCGCCAAAACAGCAACCACAATGGCAACGGAAATCGCCAAGTTTAGCAAAAAGTTCTGACTGGCAGCATCCACCACCAAATGTTGCTGGTAGATTGGGAAAATTTCGACACCAGCAGGGATATTCTGCTGCATTTGCGCCAACCGGGCATCGACACGGTTCCCCACATCAACAATGTTTTCCTGCGCCAGTCCAGATACACCCAATGTGAAGGCTTCTGTTCCGTTAAAACGTATAATTTGCGAAGGTAGCTCAACCCGGCTGCGGGACACCTCTCCGATGTCAGCAAGGTTGATAACCGCACCCCCAACGCCGATAGCCAAGCCCGCAATTTCGCTGACGCTATCTGACCCTTCGGGCGTCAAAATACGTAACCGGTCTGATCCGTCCAAAAACGACCCAGCCGCAGTCAAACTATTGGCATTCGCAATAGCGTTCGCAATAGCAGTTGGAGGAACACCAAGGTTCACCATGACCGGTGACGACGGTTCAACAAATATGTTCTCTTCGGGAAGGCCAGCAGTGTTAACATCTGCCACACCCTGCACCGCCAATAACTCTCGTCTTAGGTAGGTCGCCAGCTCATATTTTTCTGCATCGCTAAACCCTTCGGCTGTAACGGCAAAGAATATTCCGAATACATCGCCAAAACTATCATTCACAATAGGCGGTTGAGCACCCGATGGAAGGCGCACATCATTTACGTTGTTGCGTAAATCGACCCAAATGGCTGGTAACTCTGTTCCGTCAAAATTCGATCTCATCTCAACGTCGATCAAAGACATGCCCGGCGTGTTGCGTGATGTAATACGCTCAACCTCTCCCATCTTTTGAATCGCGGCTTCTAATGGTTCAGAAATCTCGGCGGCGACCTCTTCGGCAGAGGCTCCTGGGTATTGCGTGACAATAACGGCTTGTTTGATGGTAAAGGCCGGATCTTCAAGACGGCCAAGATTGAAAAACCCAAATATACCTCCAAAGAGGCACCCTAACATCACCATCCATGTCAAAAGAGGGTTGTTTATAGATCCACGTGCAATCGACATAATCTGTTCCTACTGCCCAAAGCCAACAAAGCGACGTGCGTCTTGCCCGTCGATCAAAACGTTGGTCCCAGTTGCAACAATTTCGGTTCCAACGGCCGGGCCATCCAGCAAAACAATACGCCCATCTTCTGAGGCATCGATTTCTACCTCTACGCGTTCAAGACTACCGGCTTCCCCGTTCTCAGAGTTAAATACAAAAAGAAACGTTTCGCCGTTTGGCCCGAACGAAAGCGCAGACGCGGGCAGGATCACAACAGCATTATTATTTACCCGTGGCTGCGCTACGACAGTAACAGAGGCACCCGGAAGCAACTGCATCCCTTCTGGCCGCGCCATGCCAAGCGTTATGCGAAATGTTTGTCCGACACTCGCAGCCTCAGCCACATATTCACGCAGTTGCAGAGGAAAACGTTCGTCAGACCCGGGAAAGACTGCGTAGATCTCAAACGATTGATCATCTTCCTGCGCCCCCCGAAACAGAATTTCCGGTACATCAATTTCAACGCGCAGTTCAGACATATCATGCAATCGAACAACTGCAGTACCCGCATTGATCGTGGTAAAGTTGGCCGTATTACGCGATGCAATTAACCCATCGAAAGGCATATGTAACGTCGCGTGGTTCAATGCATCCCGCGCCACTTCGACTGAAATCTCGGCGGATGCAACGTTGGTTTCCGCGTCTTGAATTGAAACCTGAGAAACCGACGAAGCACTTAAAGAATTGAGGCGCGTCAATACACGGCCAGCCTGATCTGATTGCAACTCAGCCTGCGCAAGTTGCCGTTCAAACGGCGCGAGATCCAACTGCGCAATCAGCGCCCCTTGAGGAAGCTCTGTACCTTCAACCACGGGAAATTCAATAATTTGACCACCTACCTGAAATGCCAAATCAACGGTTTGTCGCGCAACGACCCGCCCGAAAAAGCGCCGTTCGAAACCGACGTTATCCAGTTCAATCGTAGCCAACTTAACAGACCGCGGAGCATCTTGGGCCACCGCTGCACTGAAAACCAATGCGGAAAACAATCCCGCGATAAAACCCAATCGTTTCATTTTGAATCTCCGTCTATTCTTCTATATCGACGTAACTTTGCAATGCCTGCGCAAACATGCGCAGTTTTGCTTCATCTTGTTCTTGGCTCAGAGCATCAAGTTTCATGATGTGAGCACATATATCAAATCCTGCCATGTGCGCCGCGATCAAAGAAGCGCGCAACTGCGCATCCCGCCCGCCTAACCATGACGCAATCGGGTCAACCACATTTTTCTGCAATGCGCGTTTAACAATTGGGCAGGCAATTGGGCTAGTGGCTGATCGGAACAGGGCCAACCCCGGATCAAAATCGTCTTCTTTTTCTTTTGTCGTAATTGCGACCACTGCCCTGGCACCAAATTCATTCCGCGGCCCTTGCAACAACGCGTCTAACTCGATGCATGAAAACACAGCAGATGCGAATAAGTCTTCTTTGGAACCAAAGTATCGACTGATTAGAGCAACATTGACGCCTGCCAACGCCGCAATTTCTCTTAAGCCCGCTTTGTCATATCCTTTGTCCGTAAACACTTTCTGCGCAGCGAGACGAATCTCCTGCGACGTCATTTCGGCATCTCTCTTGCGCGCGGTCTCTATCATGCGGCCCATGTAAACACATGTTTACTTTTTGTCGAGCCCTTATTTTTAAGAGTAATATGGCCGTGCAATTGTCAGTTAACACTTCCTTCACGAAATAATTTCAAAAATAGGTATGTCTCGTCCAAACCAATTTGCAGAAGCACCTTTGCCACTCTTTGAGAGTGATGAAGTGGTTATTGTTCCTGCCAAAGATACGAAGCCTCCTTCGTATTTACGGGACCACCGCCAACGGCTGCGCGAACGTTTCATGATCGGTGGAGCAAACGCAGTCCCAGAATATGAGCTATTGGAACTGATCCTATTTCGGGCAATCCCTAGAAAAGACGTCAAACCTCTCGCTCGCTTGCTTCTTGAAACCTTTGGGGATTTCAATCGCGTGATCTCTGCCCCAACGGATCGGCTTAGGGATGTGACCGGGGTTGGCGAAGCAGTCGTAATTGAACTCAAAATCATCGAGGCAGCCGCACATCGCTTGGCACGTGCAAAGGTGATGAAAAGATCCGTGCTATCCAGTTGGGATGAGGTTTTAGACTACTGCCACACGACGATGGCACACAGGGAAACTGAACATTTTCGCGTGTTATATCTCGACCGCAAAAACGTTCTAATCGCAGACGAAGAACAGGCCAAAGGCACCGTTGATCATGTCCCTGTCTACCCGCGCGAAATCATGAAACGCGCACTTGAGCTAAACGCCTCGGCTCTTATTCTTGTGCATAATCATCCATCTGGCGACCCGACCCCTTCAGATGCTGATATTATCATGACCAATCAAATCCGCGACGCATCAGAGGCCTTAAGCCTAACCCTACATGACCACCTAATCATCGGGAAATCTTGTGAACTTAGTTTCCGGTCAGCAGGATATCTGTAAGCTAATCATCGTTGCAGTGGACGTACCCAAAGTTCGACCCGACGGTTGATTTGCCGCCCTAAATCGCTGTCATCACACGCCATGGGCAGGGCTTCGCCAAATGCTTCGACCCCTAAATCTAGGCGTGATCGGTCAGTGGTTTCCAGCAGATCAAGCACACCGTTTTGCACAGCATTCGCACGCCGCAATGCGATCCGTCGATTACCATCGGCAGGACCCTCACCATCACTAAATCCGACAAACGCCAGCTCAACGCCGTCAAAACGGCCCGCATCCATATATTGCGCTAAGACACGCGCGTTCGCCCGGCTTTGTGCATCTAAATCGGTTGAGCCCCTCCGAAACCTAAAGGTCAGTGAAAGACGGCGCGCACCCGTTAAATAACCAACCATGCGCTGTAATTCTTCTAACTCAATTTCGTCGCCGGCTTGTGCAATTGCATTGGCAAATCGATCCCCCTGACGCGACAGAGGAATTTCCGTTAATCGCTGATCCCCAAATCCGGCCTCGGACACAACCTGCTGCGCATCTTCTGAATCGAGATATTTCAAAAAGTCGCGCGCAAAACGTGGCAGGCGGTAACCCGGTGTATAAACATAATAAGGTGCAACAAACGGATAATCCTCAGACTTCACCGCGCTTTGGTCAGGCGCGAACGAAAATCCACAAGAGCCGGTCAAACGTAAAATACGCCCACCCGCTACTTGCGACAGACGCCCCAGACCAAGCGCTAAGGGATCGCGCGCAACCCGCGCAACCAAATCCCGGCTATTCGCATGAACCTCAACATCGTCCGCGCGCACAGAGGCAAATTGCAACCCCTCACGCTGTTCTGGTGCTAACACATGCAGGCTCAGGGGGAGATCACCACCGCCAACGTCGTCCCAATTGTCAACTGCACCCGCATGAATACGGCGCAGGTCCGCAACACTGATCTCTTCTTGATGGTTGTCTTCAGCCACAATTGGTACCAAGGCGTCCAACGCCAAAACACGGCTGCGGCGTGGATCATCCAAGTCGCCCACACCTTCTGCTTGGGCCCGTTCGTTTTCATTTGGTGTAACTTCGCGATTAGACAGGATCAATTCTGCCTGACCGTCAATCAGTGCCTCGAAACCTGCACTTGAAGTGGATAAGTCAAACTGCACCCGTGCAATCTGCGCATTTGTGGCAGTATCCGATAACAAATATTGGAAAGAAATACCTTCGCCAATTTGCGTTGCTGTCAGGCCTTCTTGGGCGGAAAACCCTTCTAAGAGAGCAGGCAAAAGCGAGACGCCGACCGTGGTATCACCGCCAATAAGCAATTGCGCGACATGCGCCTCAAGGTCGGGACAACCAGGGCCGGCGCATATCACGCCGCTCCCATCAACCGTTAATACCCCGTAGATCGTATCAACTCGATAGAATTGCCCGTCATAAGTTAGAAGATTACCTTCGACAGCGACCGCCCCATCCGGCGAAGACAGCGTCACATCCTGCGCCATAACTTCGGTGAAAAAAACCGCTGCCAAACAGCCCAAGACAACCGTTTTTACAAAAGCCCGCATAGAACGCATATATCCTTTATCCCGCTCCAATGACCTTCTGGCTTTGGGCGCGAAAATACAACTATTTCTTATTGAAAATGGGCCGCCTCAATCATGAGCGGCCCAATGTGCGTTCTTAAACGAGACTGCCGTGGCAGTGCTTAAACCGTTTGCCCGACCCACATGGGCAAGGGTCGTTGCGGTTTGGATTACCCCAGGTCTCAGGGTTGTTTTCATCAAAACCTTCGATCGGCGCTTGTGCTTCTTCAACGGCCGCTTGCGTTGCTGCTTGAACAGTTTTTTGCTGCTGTGTTTGCTGCGCTGCAATCTGGCGCATCATTTCCTGCTGCTCTTCCGGTGAAAGCGGACGGATTTTAGCGAGATTGGTGGTCACTTCCTGACGCAGTGAGTTGAGCAAACCATCAAACAGCTCAAAGGATTCTGTTTTATATTCATTCAGAGGATCACGCTGCGCATACCCTCGGAACCCAACCACAGAACGCAAATGTTCGAGCGTTAGCAAATGTTCGCGCCATTTTGCGTCAATCGTTTGTAACAATAGCTGCTTTTCAATGCGGCGCATATTTTCGGGGCCGAATTGTTCAGCCTTTTCTGTCATGAACTTCTGGGATTCTTCCTCAAGCCGCTCGCGCAGAGTGTCGTCATCTGCACCTTCTTCTGCCGCCCATTCCGCCACTGGTACATCGATGCCAAGGTTTTCAATCGTCGAAACGTACAAACCTTGCGTGTCCCATTGATCAGCATATGATTTTGGTGGAATATGTGCCTCGACCATATCGTCGATCACCTGCGTACGCATGTCGTCAACGATTTCAGATAGGTCTTCGGTTTCCATGATTTCGCGACGTTGCGCAAAGATAACTTTACGCTGGTCATTCATTACATCATCAAATTTCAACAGTTGTTTACGAATGTCAAAGTTGCGACCTTCGACTTTGGCCTGCGCTTTTTCCAGCGATTTGTTGACCCAAGGGTGAACGATAGCTTCGCCTTCTTTCATCCCCAAAGATGATAGAACTTTGTCCAAACGTTCCGATCCGAAAATACGCATCAGATCATCATCAAGGCTTAGGAAGAAAGAAGAGCGGCCAGGGTCACCCTGACGGCCAGAACGGCCGCGCAGCTGGTTATCAATCCGGCGGCTTTCATGGCGTTCAGTCGCCAGAATAAACAAACCACCAGCGGCTTTGACGGCCTCTTCGTCGCTTGCATGATCTTTTTCAATCCGCTCGCGTACCTCATCAGGGTGCGTGTCAGGGTCGGCTGCAATCGCATCCATGATTTTGAACTCGACGTTCCCGCCCAGCTTAATATCTGTACCACGGCCAGCCATATTGGTCGCGATCGTTACAGCGCCCAGTTTACCAGCATCTGCAACAATCTGTGCTTCTTGTTCGTGCTGACGCGCATTCAGGACGTTGTGCTTCACCTCTGCGGTAGTCAGCAGTTGAGATAGGAGTTCAGATTTTTCAATCGACGTTGTCCCAACCAAAATAGGCTGCCCGGTCGCATTGACCTTTTTGATCTCTTCGACAATCGCTGCGAATTTTTCATTGGCTGTTCTATACACCGCATCATGTTCATCAACACGCGCGATGGGACGGTTTGTAGGAACCTCAACCACGCCAAGACCGTAAATCTCAGCGAATTCATCCGCTTCGGTCGCCGCAGTACCCGTCATCCCACCAAGTTTATCATACAGACGGAAATAGTTTTGGAAGGTCACAGACGCCAGCGTCACGTTTTCCGGCTGAATTTTGCAATCTTCTTTAGCTTCAATCGCTTGGTGCAAACCATCAGACAAACGACGACCAGACATCATGCGCCCGGTAAATTCGTCGATCAGAACAACTTCGCCATCGCGCACGATGTAGTCTTTGTCACGCGTGAATAACTTATGCGCCCGCAAGCCCTGGTTCACATGGTGCACCAAGGTTGTGCTTTCCGGATCATAAAGCGACTGCCCCTCAGGCAATTGACCGTAAGTCGCCAACAGCTCTTCTAGAAATTCGTTACCTTCGTCCGTGAATGTCACATTGCGTGTTTTTTCATCCAGCGTGAAATGGTCGTCTTTCAACTCAGGAATGAGCTTATCAATAGTGATATACTTTTCAGAACGATCTTCCGCAGGACCAGAAATCACCAAAGGTGTCCGCGCCTCATCAATGAGAATTGAATCCACCTCATCGACAATCGCAAAATTATGGTCGCGCTGGCTCATTTGGGCCAGTTCAGATTTCATATTATCGCGCAGATAATCAAACCCAAGCTCATTGTTTGTCGCATAGGTCACATCGCACGCATAAGCGGCCTTCTTCTCGGCATCAGGCTGCTGCGGGTAAACAACACCCGTTGTCATACCAAGCGCGGTGAACACATTGCTCATCCATTCGGCATCACGCTTTGCAAGGTAATCGTTCACCGTAACAACGTGCACGCCTTTGCCAGATAATGCGTTCAAGTAGGCTGGGAATGTCGCGGTCAGGGTTTTGCCTTCGCCGGTTTTTTGTTCTGCAATGTTACCTTGATGCAGGAAAATGCCGCCCATAAGCTGCGTATCAAAGGCACGTAGACCTAACGCACGGCGCGCACCTTCGCGACAGTTTGCAAAGGCCTCTGGCAAAAGAGTATCCAGATCTTCGCCGTCTCTTGCACGTTTTTGCAATTCGGCGGTTTTTTCGATTATGCCTTCATCACTGAGCTTTTCAAATTCTGGCTCAAGCGCATTGATTTTCGCGACAAGCGGGCGCGTCGCTTTGACTTTGCGATCATTCGGAGTTCCGAAGACTTTCTTAGCGATTTTTCCAAGGCCCAGCATATTTTCTCCGCTCAATGCGTTCCAATTCAATTCAGGGTCAGTGATACCTTGTCCCGTGCTCTTTGTCGCCCTAAGTATGGTCAACAACAAAGCCCGTTATCATCAGGACCCTCTGGCGATGTAAGGGCCACAAAGCATAGTGTCAACGTCACGGACCTGAGTGACCAATTCAAAGGATGAATAGATGTCAAAACACACTAATTTCTGGCTGGGAACTGCGCTTGCCCTCACGCTTGCGGCACCAGCATTTGCTGAGGATGTGACAGCTGACACCGTTGTAGCAACTGTAAACGGGACCGACATCACGCTTGGTCACATGATCGCGACAAAAACCCAATTGCCAGAACAATATCAGGAACTCCCTGACGAAGTGCTGTTTCAAGGTATCAAAGAACAGTTGATCCAACAGGTTGTGTTATCTCAGCAGGTCACGGATGCACCTCGCGCGGCGCAATACATGATCGACAATGAAACACGTGCAATTTTGGCCAGTGTAACTGTCGAAGGCATTCTTGAAAGCAGCCTAACAGAAGAGGCCGTTCAAGCCGCTTATGAAGCAGAGTTTTCAGAAACCGATCCAAGCACCGAATATAATGCCGCCCACATCCTAGTCGAAACCGAAGAAGAAGCGCTTGAGCTGGTTCAAATGCTGAACGATGGCTCTGATTTTGCGGACCTTGCCCGTGAAAAATCAACAGGCCCTTCCGGTGCCAACGGTGGCGCACTTGGTTGGTTCGGCCCTGGCATGATGGTCGCCCCATTTGAAGAAGCTGTCGTAGCATTGGAACCCGGTCAAGTGTCAGCACCCGTTGAAACGCAGTTTGGTTGGCATGTTGTCATGCTGAACGAAACACGCCTCAAAGACGCACCCGCGTTGGAAGACGTTCGCGCAGAGCTGGAAGCCAACCTGCAACGCGCAGCAATGGAGGCACAATTGGCTGCTTTGGTTGAGGGTGCCGACATCACACAAGTGGCCGATGACGAAATTGATCCAGCTATGCTGTCAAACACTGCTTTGATCGAGGAATAAGAATAATGGGTAAGGCCGACGAAATTGCTGCGCTGCAAGCAGAGATCGCGCAGCTAAAGCAACAATTGGCAGATGCAGAAAAACCGTCTGCTCCGCTTGTTTCGCCACTGGCACCTGCTGGTGGCTTCCCGGCCTTACCCGCTATCGACGGCGTCCGATTTGCCGCACTTGAGGCGGGCGTGCGCTACAAAGGGCGCAAAGATGTCATGTTGGCAGAAGTTGCACCGGGTTCTGCCATCGCCGGTGTTTTCACGCGCTCGGCGACCCGCGCTGCACCTGTATTGGATTGCGAAGCAAAGCTAGGTAGCGATAGCCAGCCAGGCGGTGCCATTGTCGTTAACTCCGGAAACGCCAACGCCTTTACGGGCAACAATGGCGTTAGCTCTGTTGAAACCGTCACTGCCGCTGTTGCGAATGCATTGGCGATTCCGCAAAACCGGGTGTTTTCATCATCCACCGGGGTGATTGGTGAACCGCTTCCACATGATAAAATCACCGGTAAAATCGGTGCACTCAAAGACGCGTTAAATGCCGATGCCATCCAAGACGCAGCTGAGGCTATCATGACCACAGACACCTTTGCGAAAGGCTGTGTTGAGGTCTCTGGGGCTGTTACGATTGCGGGTATCGCCAAAGGGTCAGGCATGATCGCACCCGATATGGGGACAATGCTTGTCTATATCTTTACAGACGCAAAAATTTCGCAACCTTTGTTGCAACAACTCCTGTCTGAACTGACCGATGTAACGTTCAACTGCATAACAGTAGACAGCGATACATCAACTTCGGATTCTTTGCTTTTGGTGGCGACACAGAAAGCAGAAGCTCCGGAAATCGTCGATCTGACCAGCCCCGAGGGGCAAGCGTTTAAGGCCACATTGCACACAGTAATGCTCGACCTATCCCATCAGGTTGTTAAGGACGGCGAAGGAGCCACCAAATTTGTAGAAATTAACGTTACAAATGCAGATACAGATGCGGACGCCCATAAAATTGCCATGGCCATTGCCAACTCACCTCTGGTGAAAACAGCCGTCGCTGGCGAAGACCCCAATTGGGGACGCGTGGTTATGGCAGTTGGAAAGTCCGGTGCCAAAGCTGATCGCGACTTGCTCTCCATCAGCTTTGGCGACGTACTTGTCGCCGACAAGGGCTGGGTTGCAAAAGGCTACAGCGAAGACGACGCAGCGGCCCATATGAAAGGGCAAAACCTGCAAATTTCGGTCGATATCGGCATTGGTTCAGGAAACGCCACTGCGTGGACTTGCGATTTGACAAACCGCTATATCGAAATCAACGCGGATTATCGGTCGTGAAAACTATATTAGTATCCGCCGTCGCATTGATCGACGTTGACGGTCGCGTTCTTCTTGCTCAACGCCCCGAAGGCAAATCCATGGCTGGTCTGTGGGAATTCCCCGGAGGGAAGATCGAAGCCGGCGAAACACCCGAAGCCGCACTGATTCGCGAGCTTCACGAAGAGTTGGGCATCGATACATGGCAAAGTTGTTTGGCGCCACTCACGTTTGCCAGCCATAGCTACGATGACTTTCATCTTTTAATGCCCCTTTTCGCCTGCAGAAAATGGAATGGAACACCCCAACCAAAAGAGGGGCAGACTTTAAAATGGGTTCGCGCCAACGCGTTACGGGATTATCCAATGCCCGCTGCTGATATACCTTTGATACCTATCTTACGCGACTGGCTGTAAGTTAATATTGAGTTAAGGCCTCCGCAAAAATAGGGGGTTCGCAAAGGGGAATTTTTTGATAAAATTAACCAAGCTCAAACCTTGGGGGCAAGAAGCTTATGATTAGAACAATAACAGTTGGTAGTTGTGTTTCCGTGCAGGGAACATTCGTGCGTAAGTTGAGTAACGGTAAAATAATGGTACGCGTCGGGAAGGAAACCTTTTCTGGTTATCCGATCTCAGAAGCCGCCTAAATCATTTAAACAAACGAATACGAAAAAGGGGCGCTTTATGCGCCCCTTTTTAATTCCATACATATCCGCAACTTAGTCGAGTTTGCGTTCGATTTCTTCACGTTCGAAGATCTCGATCACATCGTCAGGACGGATATCGTCATAGTTCTCAAATGCCATACCGCATTCTTGACCTGACTGAACTTCTTTCACTTCATCTTTGAAGCGTTTCAGCGTTTTCAGCGTACCTTCATGAATAACAACGTTATCACGCAACAGGCGAACACCCGCAGAACGACGCGCCACACCTTCGGTTACCAAACAACCTGCAACTTTACCGACACCCGTAACTTTAAAGACTTCTTTAATCTTCGAGTAGCCGATGAAGTTTTCGCGAACTTCAGCAGACAACAGGCCAGAAGCCGCCGCTTTCACATCATCTACAAGATCGTAGATGACGGAATAGTAACGAATTTCTACGCCTTTTTGGTTTGCTGCGTTCCGAGCCGATGCATTTGCACGCACGTTAAAGCCCATCACAGGCGCACCGGAAGCTTCAGCCAAACCAATGTCAGATTCAGTAATCGCACCCACACCATGGTGTAGAACGCGAACACGAACTTCGTCGTTTCCGATTTTTTCCATCGCTTGAACGATAGCTTCAGCAGAACCTTGAACGTCTGTCTTAACAAGGATTGGCAATTCAGCGAGGTTTTCGCTTTGCTTCGCCTGCGCCATAAGCTGTTCAAGAGTGGTCGCTGCACCAGCGGCAGCCCGTTTGTCTTTAGCCGCGTGTTCACGATATTCCGCAATTTCACGCGCCTGAGCCTCGGTATCAACAACGTTCAAAACGTCACCAGCTTCAGGTGTACCGTTAAGGCCAAGAACCTCTACCGGAACAGATGGGCCAGCTTCGTCAACACGGTTACCTTTGTCATCGATCAGCGCACGCACCTTACCGTACTGCTCACCCACAACAAAAATGTCACCTTTACGCAGTGTACCGTTCTGAACCAGAACAGTCGCCACCGGACCACGACCAACATCAAGCTGCGCCTCAATCACCGCACCAGATGCAGAGCGATCGGGGTTTGCTTTGAGTTCAAGAATTTCAGACTGTAGCGCAATCGCCTCAAGCAATTGATCCAAGCCCTGACCCGTGATTGCAGAGACTTCGACATCCTGCACTTCACCTGACATGGCTTCAACGATCACTTCGTGCTGCAATAGTTCTGCCCGTACTTTGTTCGGGTCAGCCGCTGGGCGGTCACATTTGTTGATCGCAACGATCATTGGCACACCAGCAGCTTTCGCATGGTGGATCGCTTCGATTGTTTGCGGCATCACGGAGTCATCCGCAGCCACAACCAAAACAACGATGTCCGTAACCTGTGCACCACGTGCCCGCATAGACGTAAACGCCGCGTGCCCCGGAGTATCGAGGAATGACAGAACAGTGCCGCCATCGGTTTTCACCTGATACGCACCGATATGCTGTGTAATACCGCCGGCTTCGCCTGCAACAACCTTAGCATTCCGGATCGCATCAAGCAGAGACGTCTTACCGTGGTCAACGTGACCCATGATAGTGATAACCGGAGGACGATCACGCAGATCTTCCTGTTTATCATCAACAGAGTCGATCACATCTTCAACGTCAGCGTCAGAGACGCGCACAATTTTGTGGCCGAATTCTTCGATGATCAGCTCAGCAGTATCGGCATCGATTGCTTGGTTCTGTGTAACCATCATACCCATTTTCATGAGTGATTTCACAACTTCAGCAACACGCTCTGCCATACGATTGGCCAATTCTGAAACGATAATCGCCTCAGGAACTTTGACTTCGCGTACGATCTTTTCGCGGTTTTCAGCTTGACCCATCGCTTTTTGACGTGCGCGTTCTTGTTGGCGTTTCATCGCCGCCATAGAACGTTGACGCCCACCTTCACCACCAGACAACGCCTGATTAAGTGTCAGCTTACCAGAACGGCGACCATCATTTTGGTTTTTGTTCTTAGGTTGACGTGCGGCATCACGGTTGTCGCGATCATTTTTACGTGGCGCAGATGATGGCTTTGGGCCACCAGCAGGCGCTTGGCGTGCGGTTTGATCGTTTGCCGCTGGCGCACTAGATTGAGTTTGCTGACGCTTAGAGCTTGCCGCAGCAGCACTTGCCTCTTGGGCTTTGGCTTGGGCAGCGCGCTGAGCAGCGATTTCAGCTTCGGCTTTTGCACGCGCTTCTTCTTCGGCTTTCGCCTTAGCACGCTCTTCGCGTTCGCGTTCTTCACGCTCTTTCGCTTCGATTTCGGCACGGCGGCGCGCGCGTTCTTCTTCGCGTGCCTTTTCTTCCGCAATCCGGTTTGCCGCATCTTCAGCTTCGCGTGCTTTCGCAGCGCGAACAGCTTTTAGCCGGCGTTCCATTTCAACATCAGAAATGCCTGCAGGACGTTTTGAGGGTCCAGCACCGCCGCCAGCGCCCATGGGCTTTGTTCCTGCGCCAGGCTTAGGCACAACAACGCGCTTGCGTTTTGTTTCCACAACCACATTCTTCGTCCGACCGTGGCTGAAGCTTTGCTTTACATTGCCTGGGCGCGCGTCGCCGCCACGCAGGCCGAGAGGTTTTTTGCCGTCACTATCGCTCATTTGGTCTTCGTATCCTTCCCGGCAGCTGAACCACCGTCTTTTTCACGAACGCCCGAAAGCCGCGCAGCTTCCTCTACTACACGTTCGGTGAGTCCGCTAGGCGCAAGCGCGCCATGTATCACATTTTCTCGCCCGAAAGCCAAACCCAATTCATTCGCCGTCAAATGGCCAATATATGACCCATCATGTGGGGTCGAAAGTTTGGTTTTTCCGCGCGATGATCCATCATTTGCCTGAATAAGTACCTGTGCGTACTCATTCACCAACCAGCCTTTGACCTTTTCGTATCCCGTCACCGCGTAACCACCTTTACGCGACAATGAAATAAGATCGACAACCCGGCGCGCTAGGCCCGCCTCAATATCGTCAATCAAGGTATCCGACACCGTCACCGGCTGTTTGGCGGCCCGCGCGAACAGGCCCTTTTTTATCACTTTGTCCAGCTCAGCACGATCAGAGATAACCCAAATCCCGCGCCCTGGCAGTTTTTCAAATAGATCTGCCACGATCTGGTTGTCTGGGCCCACGACAAACCGGATCAGCCCAGTTTTTGGCTGGGATTCTCCGGTTGCTATGCAGCGCCGTTCCGGTTCAACCCGGTTTCTGATTTTGTCACGTCGTGACATCTAAGCCCTCCGAAACCTGAATTCAGGCCTCTGCTTCCTCTTCGCCAACCGCATCTGCGTCGGCGTCTTCTTCTGCTTCCAAATCGGCGGGGTCAACCCAACCAAGTTGAATACGTGCTGTCATGACGAGGTTTTGTGCTTCTTCGAGAGAAACATCGAACTTTTCGAGCAAACCATCGTCTTTTACGCGTTGACCATCAACAGTGGTCCAGCCACCAGCCAATTCCCAGTCAGCACATGTCGCAAAGTCATCAAGCGTTTTAACGCCATCTTCGGCCAATGCTTCGATCATTTGCGGTGTCAGACCTTCAAAGCTCATCAAGCTGTCTTCGACGCCCAACTCAACCGCACGCTCAAGTGCTTTGCGGTTTTGTGCTTCTAGGTAATCACGTGCGCGCGCCTGAAGTTCGCTTGCTGTTGCTTCATCGACACCTTCGATAACCAGCAATTCGTCAACTTCGACGTATGCCACCTCTTCGAGAGAGGTAAAGCCTTCGGACACCAAGAGCTGAGCAAAGAATTCATCAAGATCAAGCGTATCAACAAACAGTTTAGTGCGTGTTGCGAATTCAGCCTGACGACGTGCAGATTCTTCTGCTTCAGTCATGATGTCGATATCAAGTCCGGTCAACTGTGACGCAAGGCGCACGTTCTGACCACGGCGACCAATCGCAAGGCTTAGCTGTTCATCAGGGACAACAACTTCGATGCGTTCTGCTTCTTCGTCCAAAACAACTTTGGTCACTTCAGCAGGCTGCAACGCATTCACAAGGAATGTTGGCTGATCTTCATTCCAAGGAATGATGTCGATTTTTTCGCCCTGAAGCTCATTCACAACGGCCTGAACACGGCTACCGCGCATACCAACACAGGCACCAACAGGATCGATGGAGTTGTCGTTGGAAATCACTGCGATCTTAGCGCGTGAACCAGGGTCACGTGCGACAGCTTTGATGTTGATAATGCCATCATAGATTTCAGGCACTTCCATCTTAAACAATTCCGCCATGAACTGCGGGTCAGTCCGGCTTAGAAAGATCTGTGGGCCACGCACTTCGCGACGTACATCTTTGATGTAAACGCGAATACGGTCGTTCGGGCGATAGCTTTCGCGGCCGATTTTATCATTGCGACGCAACACAGCTTCGCCGCGGCCAACGTCAACGATAACATTGCCATATTCTTCGCGTTTCACGAGACCATTGATAATGGTGCCAGCGCGATCTTTGAATTCTTCGTACTGGCGATCACGCTCTGCTTCGCGAACTTTTTGCAAGATCACCTGTTTCGCTGATTGCGCCGCGATACGGCCCATTTCAACTGGCGGAACTTCGTCAGACAATTCATCGCCAACCGCAGGGTCAGAGGTGTATTGCTTGGCTTGCTCAACGGTCAGTTCAGCTTGGTAATTTTCCAGCAGATCATCTTCGACAACTGTGCGCACACGGGTAAAGGTCGCTTTGCCGGTTTTGCGGTCGATTGACACGCGAATATCCATCTCAGAGCCGTAGCGAGATTTCGCAGCGCGGGCGAGGCTTTCTTCCATCGCCTGAACAACCAGTTCAGGGTCGATCATCTTTTCACGTGCGACGGCCTCAGCAGTTTGTAGAAGCTCAAGCTGGTTTGCAGAAGTAATTGCCATATTACTCTTCCTCGGAAGTGTCGGTTTGAATTTCGTCGAATTGGTCGTCATCAATGATGCCTGACGCTTTGCGCGCCCGTAGCATTTCTGCAATCAATTCATCGCTCAGAACGAGCTTCGCATCGGTCAGCCAATCAAATTTCAGGCCGATAGTCCCCTGATCAATCGTGATCAGAACTTCGTCTTCTTCGGTGCCCGCGAGCACCCCTTTGAAACGGCGCTGACCATCAATCAGATCGGCGGTTTCGAGTTTGGCTTCATAGCCATTCCACATGTCAAAATCTTTGAGACGCGTCAAAGGCCGATCAATACCCGGCGATGACACCTCAAGCGCATAATTGTCTGCGATCGGGTCTTCGACATCCATGATTGCGGAAACTTCGTTCGAAATCTTAGCGCAATCATCAACTTCGATCCCACCGTCGGGACGTTCAGCCATAACCTGCAAAATCGTCGTTTTGCCGCTAAGCATACGCACGCGCACCAATTCAAACCCTAGGCCTTCGACCACGGGTTCGATGATTTCTTTCACTCTGCGATCAATCGCAGCTTTCGCGATGAGGTCAGCCATGTGTTCCTTCGCACTTTTGTTTGCTCTATGCCATTTCTCGCGTCAGGCGCGATCTAAAAGCACAAAAAAACGGGCGCGCGGCCCGTCGATATTTCCCGGTGGAAGCTTGACCCGAAGACCAAACCGCCGCTGTTAATGGGGGATATAGGGGAAAAAACCTGAGTCTGCAAGGGGATTAAAGCAGGTTATCCTCCGCCCCTCTGCGGGCCTCTTCACCAAGGCGTTTCAAACGCAGAAAATCAATCTTCGCTGCGCCAACCTTCATCTCGATGTGTTCCGTCACAATAAGGCTTATTTCCCGACCTACCACATCGACACAGCACGTATTTATCAGCTGAACCGCCTTCGCCAGATAGAGGCGCATCAATCGCCGCCCCCGTCACCCAATACGGGCCATTTGGTTCGACCTCTACCGTTGTCCGTTCAGCGATACGGTGTTCTGCCCCTGCAAAAGCCAACGCGCCAGATGGACAGGCCGCAACAACAGCTTCGACTTCTGCTTTGGTGCCATTGTCCGGTTGTATCCACGGCTTTTGCGCCGGATCAAAAACATGGCTAGCTAAACGACCACATTCCGCAGCATGCGAACACAATAATGGATTATACGTCACCGTTACCTCGGCACCTTCATAGGCGATCAACCTATCACGACCTGCCGGTTTTCCACCCGATGACAAAAACCCAATGTCTTTATGAGTTCCGTCACAGAAAGGCTTAGATTTACTCGCCCCGCAACGGCACAATGCCATAACAGGTTTTACGAGCGTCACATCCCCATCCGCGCCTTTCATCGACGCGCAGTGTTTTAAGATAAGTGGCCCGTTTTCGCGTAGTTCAAAGATTGGCTTGTCATCTGACATGGCTCATCCTCCCTATTCATAGGAAGTGTCTGCCAAGCCTCTTCGCAAAGCAAGCCCCGTTAAAGCGCAAGCTCTGTTCGCATATCCGCAAAGTCTTCCATCACCGTCAGAAGTTCTGACATGATCCCCGCTTCAGAAAGCGCGTGCCCCGCCTGCCCGATCAATCTCAGGTCCGACTTTGGCCAAGCTTTCGAAAGCCGGTACGCCGAGCTCGGCGGGCAAATCATATCAAACCGGCCCTGCACGATGACACCTGGAATATGCGCAATCCGATCCGCGTTTTTTATGATCCAATCGTCGCACTCTAAAAACGCACCGTTGATAAAATAGTGGCTCTCCAGCTTCGCAAAGGACAGTGCATAATCAGATGGCGTCGGCCCAACCCGGCCATTGCTGCTAATCGCCGCGAGCGCATTTTCCCAAACGGTCCACGCACGGGCATATTTAACCTCTTCGCCATAACTGCCTGAGTGAATATGGCCATGATAGTTTTTGATCACCTCACCGCGCTCTTCCATCGGCAAAAGCCCTACGAACTCATCCCATAAATCTGGCCAGAACGCCGATACGCCGCCCTCGTAAAACCAATCCAGTTCAGCTTTCGTAGCCAAGAACACTCCGCGCAAAGCCAATGCAGCAGCGCGGTCTGGGTGCGAAATGGCATATATCAACGAAAGCGTTGCACCCCAACTGCCGCCAAAGACAATCCAGCGTTCAATTTCAAAAGCCTCGCGAATACGCTCAATATCCGCGACCAAATCCCAAGTTGTATTGCTCTCGACGCTTCCACTCGGTTTTGAACGCCCACAACCACGTTGATCGAACAAAACGATCCGGTAAATTTTTGGATCAAAAAACCGACGCATAAAGGGGCTGGTGCCGCCACCGGGTCCGCCGTGCAAAACAATAACCGGAATGCCATCGCGCGCACCGCATTGTTCCACGTAGATCTGATGCCCATCGCCAACATCCATCATCCGCCGATCAAATGGTTCAATCGGTGGGAAAAGATGAAATGATGCGCCTTTTTGCCGTGCGGACCTGTCCATGAATACCCTATATACTATGTGACGGGCCCCCTAAGCGCCGCCATTACATATATGGAGTATAGAATGCCTAGCGCAGATGCCAGAGCCGAAAACACAATTGATCCCGCTGAAGTTGCAAAATTTGAAGCGATGGCAGCAGAATGGTGGGACACAAACGGCAAGTTTAAACCGCTACATCTAATGAACCCTTGTCGGTTGGATTACATTACCCGGCAAATCGCTGCTGAGTTTGACCGTGATCTGGATGACGCAGCCCCATTTGCCGGTTTGCGTGTTCTCGATATCGGGTGTGGCGGCGGGCTACTTTCTGAACCGATGGCACGGCTGGGCGCAGACGTTGTCGGGGCGGATGCTGCCCCTGCCAATATCCCTGTCGCGCGCCTTCACGCTGAGCAATCCGGCCTTACCATCGATTATCGCAATTGTGCGGCTGAATCTTTGATTGACGACGGCGAGCAATTTGACGTGATCCTGAATATGGAAGTCATCGAACATGTTGCTGATCCGCAGGCCTTTTTGAACGCCTGCAATCAATTACTGAAATCAGGCGGACTGATGCTGTGTTCAACGATCAACCGCAATCCAAAAAGCTTTATGATGGCGATTGTTGGGGCGGAATACGTGATGCGCTGGTTACCCAAAGGCACCCACGAATGGCATAAATTCATCACCCCTGACGAATTGTTCAACCTGATCAAAACCGCCTCACTGACCCCAGTTGATCGCAAGGGTTTTGTATTTAATCCTATCTCTTGGGCGTGGTCTATTTCAGACCGAGATTTGTCCGTGAACTACGTTACCGCAAGCACAAAGCCTTAAACGTCATCCAATCGGTGCCGAAGTTCGCGTAAAACCGGTAGGGCTGCGCGTACTTTGTCGCTGCCAATTTTCTTTACAACGTCGCTGATCACTGGCGAAATGGATTGAATGGCAGCGTCGCACGCCTTGCGCCCCGCCGGGCTGATTGCCACGAATTTGCGGCGTGCATCATCCCAATCAGGGCGGATATGAATATGCCCAGCCCATTCAAGCTTTGACAACGTGTTGGTCATTGCCCCACGGGTCACGTGAAACGCAGCCGCCAATTGTGCTGGTGATTTTTCATCATTGCTATGGGCCAAATGATTGAGCACCGAGAAATGGCTTAACTCCATCCCCTTTGGCAGTACTTTCGACAGACGAGACCGGGCAAGCTGATCCGCCATCAGAATTTCTGAGAATAACGCAACTGCTAAAGTGTCTTCTGACTCGGGCATACGGGACCTGCAAAGGGGCGATCATGGGCGATCGACGGTATCATTCGCCGGCACTTATCCACCTCTTTCAGATCAAAATCAACGAGTGTAACGCCTGGCTCCACCCCACCATCGGCTAAAATTTCCCCCCAAGGCGACACAACAAGCGAATGCCCGTATGTTTTGCGCAAAGGCCCCGATTGCGCCGAATGGGTACCACATTGCGCAGGCGCGATCACGAAACACCCTGTTTCTATGGCCCGCGCACGCAACAAGACATGCCAATGTGCTGCCCCCGAAACCGGGGAAAATGCTGCCGGAATTGTCAAGATTTTTGCCCCTGCATGGGC
The DNA here is from genome assembly GCF_011326755.1 of Cochlodiniinecator piscidefendens. Lineage (GTDB taxonomy): Bacteria > Pseudomonadota > Alphaproteobacteria > Rhodobacterales > Rhodobacteraceae > Cochlodiniinecator > Cochlodiniinecator piscidefendens. Next base: position 60,068 of record NZ_JAAOIE010000004.1, read on the forward strand.
CAGTGCCCGATGCAAATGCGCAAATCGCAAATCATAGCAGATGCTCATTCCGACGGGTGCAAAATCAGTTTCCACAACAACGGCCTGATCCCCAGGGCGATATCCCGATGATTCGCGAAAGGATTCAGTTTCATCGATATCCACATCAAACATATGGATTTTATCATAGCGTGCTTTGATCTCCCCTTCTGGGGAAATCATGAACGATCGATTTGCAAAACGCCCATCGACATCGTTGGTTTTCAAACCGAGTGAACCAATCAAAACCCAAACGCCCAATGCTTTGGCTTCAGCGCAAATAGCAGTGAGCGTCGGATCGTCTTCTTCAAAATGAAGGACTTCTTGCTGGTGTTTACGCGATAGAGAGACACAATTTGTCACCTCGGGTGTGAGAATAAACTCTGCACCACGTGCCGCTACATCTCGCATATATGTCAGTATTTGCGGGATATTTGCCTCCGGCGTGTCACCGGAGGTCAACTGCAATAGTCCTACACGCATTTCTATTATGCCAACATCAGATCAAGCGCGCCTTGACGCTCAAGCGCGTGCAGTTCATCGCAACCGCCAATGTGTTCTTTCCCAATGAAAATTTGCGGAACAGACGTCACACCTTGCGAACGCTTAACCATTTCTTGCTTTTTGTTTGGGTTACGCAACACGTCAACTTCGTTGAATTTTACGCCTTTGGCTTTCAACAAACGTTTTGCAGCATGGCAGTAGCCACACAATGGAGATGTATAAATTTCAACGGTTTTCATAGTGGTGCCTTATCACGAGTTTTTTTGAACTATAGGCATTTAAGCGTCCTTAGCAACGCGTGCCAGTGTAAGCACAGAAACGTGAGCAGCCCCCGCAACAAAACATGCCTCGGCGCAAGCGGCCAGCGTCGCACCAGATGTCATAACATCATCCACCAACAGCACGGGACGACCGGCTATTCTGTGACGTCGTTTCGGGGTATGAGTTATCGCGCCCTGAAGTAAGGCAAACCGCGCATCGCGACCCTCGCCTTCCAGTGATTTCGTGCCTATGCGCCTCGTTAATAAATCGGGGCAATACGAAATCCCCAAATGCCCTGCAACGCCCCGCCCTAGCAAAGCAGCCTGATTATAGCGTCGCTTTAACAATCGCGTCCAATGTAACGGAACAGGTGCAATCAACATATTTGGCACCAATACTGGCGTTGCGACGCGCGCCATCCATTCGCTGGCCGGGCGCGCCAATTCCGTATGGTCACCGTGTTTCAATCCCAAAACAATTTTTCGGGCATTGTCTTTGTAAACGAGCGCCGCGCGGCCGTTCGACCAAGGCCGCTGTGTTTGGATGCATTCATCACAATGAGCAACCAATGCTTCATCCTCCCCCGGCAGCGGGGCACCGCAGGTGTCGCAGACTGTTCCTGCGATAAATGGTGTATCACGCCAACATTTTCCACACAGACCAAAATCTTGATCAACCAATCCACCGCAAGAAATACAGCGTGGTGGAAAAATCACTTTGAGGGCGCTTTGCATTGTCGTTCCATCCTTCTAAAGTGCCCGCGATTCAAAGGAAGCTAGATGCAACACCCCACCCAGCTGTTCGATCGCGCCGCTGTTCTGCAAAAACGATCCCGTGTGAAAAACCGGGCCGATCTGTTTTTGCAGGATGATACCGCTGATGAAATTCAGGAAAGACTAACTGAGGTTAACAGAACGTTTACAGACGTAGCGATTGTGACCCCTTTCCCAGAAATCTGGGCGGATCGTTTTCCATACGCAACAATCATTGCAGACGATGATTTACTCGCCTTACCTTTGGGTCAGTTTGATTTGGTGATCCACGCCATGGCTCTTCATTGGGCAAACGATCCAGTAGGCCAGATTATTCAATGCCACAGAGCATTAAAGTCCGATGGTCTATTTATTGCGGCGCTTTTTGGCGGGCAAACGCTTTCAGAATTAAGGGCCGCCCTGTCCGAAGCGGAAATCGCTGTGATGGGTGGCCTTTCACCGCGTATCGCCCCTATGGGGGAATTGCGTGATCTTGGCGCATTGTTGCAACGCGGTGGTTTGGCATTGCCAGTCGCGGACTCAGCCGTGAAAACAGTTACCTATCAAAGTGCGCTTCATCTTATGCGAGATCTGCGCGCGATGGGCGAAACGAACACATTGTCCGACAGGCTACGCAAACCAACAAACCGTAAGGTTTTTGCCAAAACCAACGAAATCTACCACAGCGCCTTTGGCCAAACAGATGGTCGCATTCCAGCGACTTTTGAAGTCGTATATCTTACCGGTTGGGCCCCAGACGAAAGTCAACAAAAGCCAATGCGGCCTGGATCGGCCGCCCAACGCTTAGCCGATGCACTTGGAACAGACGAAACAAAGCTTTCGGATTTCACGATCCCGAGAAAGGACAAATCATGACCAATATTTTACCCTCGGATCATCCAAAGCTTCCAACTCGGAAAATTGGTGTTCTAATCGCAAATCTAGGCACACCGGACGGATACGACTATTGGTCCATGCGTCGGTATCTGGGCGAATTTTTATCGGATCAGCGTGTCATTGATTATCCCGCTTGGAAATGGCAACCACTGCTACAACTCGTTATTTTATCCAAACGGCCCTTTAGCTCTGGCGCGGCTTACAAAAGTATTTGGAACGAAGAAGCCGGCGAAAGCCCCCTTATGACCATTACAAAAAGCCAAACTGAAGCCTTGCGTGAACAATTGCGGGCCACGCTGGGCGATCACGTCGTCGTCGATTTTTGTATGCGGTACGGCAACCCGTCCACCCAGTCCAAAGTCGATCAGATGATCAAAGACGGTTGCGATAAAATACTCTTTTTCCCGCTGTATCCTCAATACGCTGGTGCGACGACGGCAACAGCAAACGACAGCTTTTTTGCAGCGCTGAAATCTGCGCCTTGGCAACCAGCCGTACGCACTGTTCCCGCGTATTTTGATAATTCAAACTATGTTGATGCGCTCGCGCAATCCGTTGAACGTGCCTATGCAAATATGGACGTGCGCCCTGATCACCTCATTGCCTCATATCACGGCATGCCAAAACGCTATTTGATGCAGGGCGATCCCTATCATTGCCAATGCCAAAAAACTTCGCGCCTGCTGAAAGAACGCCTAGGTTGGGAAGATGGGCACATCGTCACCACCTTCCAATCCAAGTTTGGTCCTGAAGAATGGCTTCAACCCTACACAGTTGAAGAAGTAGCGCGACTGGCAAAAAGCGGCAAAAAGAACATCGCCGTTATTGCACCCGCTTTCTCAGCGGATTGCATTGAAACCCTCGAAGAAATTAATGAGGAAATTAAGGAAAGCTTTGAAGAAGCGGGCGGCGAAACCTTTACTTATATCCCGTGCCTCAATGATGACGCTGTACATATTCAGGCTTTGGCATCCATTGTTCAGGATAACCTGTCCGGATGGATTAAATAAATCCATTGCAAATAAAAAAGGCACCGGAAAATCCGATGCCTTTTTAAATAAGTTGTGCGCGCTATTAGGAAGCAGCAGCAGCCAACATTACGAGCAGTAGAAGTGGAACAACGATGCCACCAGAAGAAGAAGAAGTTTGTACTTCTTCGATGATGACAGGTGCTTCCATTACTGGTGCTTCATAAGAACCAGCGAAAGCTGAAGTTGCGGCTACTGAAACTGCGGCAGCGAGAGCGATTTTTTTCATAGTATTCTCCAGAATTTGTCAACGTCACACCATAGGCGACATATGACACCCAAGACTGTAATTTGTATCTTCGTATAATCAGCAGAATAAGTAAATTGCAAACATATCTTACCTCAGAAACCGTGTAGAAGCTGCAAATGTCGTCAAATTAGCAACACTTGCGCCCCCACGCCCACCAATGAGAACAATTCTGAAATGTCTTCGTTATATAGGCCGATGCAACCGTTAGAGGAGCGACGACCAATTTTACGCGTATCGTGTGTGCCGTGAATACGGTAGTAAGTCCACCCCAAATAGAGGGCATGCGTCCCTAAAGGATTGTTTGGTCCAGGAGGGACGAACTCAGGCCACTCCGGATTGCGAATGCGCATAGATGGCGTCGGGCTCCAGCTTGGCCCTTCGACTTTGCGGATAACAGAGGTACGCCCGCGGCGTGTCAGATCCTCAGACAGGGGGACCGACGTCGGGTACAATTTATAAACTGTTCCGCCTGCATTCCAGTAATGTAACGCACGCGAAGTTATATCGACCAAAATCGCACCGCTATTTAAGTTGTCAAAATACGGCTGCCAGCGCAGCGTCCGAAAACTCGATATATTGCGGCGAACCGTATCTGACGCACTTGTTTCGAATTCAGTGGTGCTGCCCGTAGACTGCGCCAAGGCAGGAGACGCAATCAGACTTGCTGCTGCAACTGAGCTACCTAAAAACCCGCGTCGTGAGATAAATTTGGTTTTATCATTTTTCATGTCACCAACTCCTTAGATCATTGGTTCGAACTATCGGGCGATATTATTGCGAGAATGACGCAGTCGCAAATCAAACAAGCATAGAATCGCCGTTTCCGCGCACTGTGGGTTTGAATCGCAACGCTTGAGTCGTTAGAGGAAGGTTAAAGAAATTTAGGAATTGGGTGTCAAATGGCGCGTTTTATTGGTTTGATGCTTATCTTGGTGGCTGGATTAGCTGCTTGCACAACTACTTCGACTGTTTTGGGGCCAGATGGCCAACCTTTGCAACGTGCGTATCGCATCACCAATGCGGACCGTGTTCAGATTCGCATGCTTGATTCTATTAATTCGCTGCGGTTTGCAGCTGGCCTTCAAGGTGTAAGCCTAAACAGCCAACTGAACGCGGCGGCCGCCACCCATTCGTTAGATATGTCTGTTCAAAACCGTCCTTGGCACTTTGGTTCTGATGGGTCATCCCCAATTGATCGCGTTGTGCGCACCGGATATCAGGGCCGCCTGTTGGGTGAAAACATCTCTGAAACATACGAAACAGAGCTTGAAACACTCGCCGCTTGGATGGAATTGCAAGACACGCGCGGCGTAATTTTAGACGCCGAAGCCGTGGATATGGGCTTTTCTTGGCATCAGGAATCCAACGGAAAAATCTGGTGGACCTTAATCTTGGCGGCGCCAGCACAACAATTTGCGCTGGCGAACTGATCTAAGCTTTGATTGAAATCGGTGTACCGGTTTCGACCATCGTATAAATTTCTTCCATTTCTTCATTTGTGACCGCAATGCACCCTGCGGTCCAATCGCCACTGCGTCGCCCAAATGGCCGACTTGCACCATGGATGAAAATGTCCCCACCAGGAGGTTGGCCAAGCGCCGCTGCTTCGGCGCGATCCTGTTCGTTCGGATATGAAATCCCCAACGACAAATGGAACATGCTTTCGGGGTTGCGACGGTCGATGTGATACTCACCTTCAGGTGTGCGCCCATCACCTTGCACCTGTTTGTCACCAGCTGGGGCAAAGCCAAGTGCAACATTGTAACGACGCAAAACACGCCGATTATTAAACAGTACCAACCTGCGGGCACTTTTATCTATTGAAATACGCGTAACTTCTGGGCCGCCATACTGTCGTCTGCCTGAACCACAGGCCCCCAAAAGTAACAACGCGCCCGTTCCTTTTAGAAACGATGCTCTGTCCATTTTCGCCTCATACGTCTTTGTTGTATCGTTTTTTCTTTTACACATACCCGAAAACGAAAAATAAATACAGACCGTACGTAGCTCCAATTATCAATGACTCGTGAACATGGCTAACTCCCGCCAGTTCAGATGCTTAAGCCGCGCGTTTCGGCCGAGGTTTCGTAAACGATGCAACCAATTCAACGTGCGGTGACCAACGGAATTGATCAACAACAGTGATTGACCCCAAACTATACCCGGCCCCAACCAACAACCGTGCATCACGGGCAAACGTCACAGGGTTACACGATACCATCGCGATCACCGGAACATCCGATTTTGCCAGCTCTTTTATCTGGGCTTCCGCCCCGGCGCGTGGCGGGTCAATAATCACGGCGTCTACAAACTTAAATTCATCCGGCATCAAAGGGCGGCGAAACAAATCGCGAGTTTCTGTTGTGACCCGTTTTAGGCCCTTGGCCTGCCGCCAACCCGTGTCAAGCGCGGACAACATATTGCCTTCACTTTCAACGGCGTGAACCTCTGCTGTTTCGGCGGCTGGCAGGCTGAATGTGCCACTTCCAGCAAACAGATCAACAACCTTTTTTGCACCATCCAAAGCGTCCAACACTGGGGCTAGCAACGCCTGTTCACCTTCGCGGGTTGCCTGCAAAAATGCCCCCGGCGGTGGGGCGACAGAAGCCTTACCAAACATCTGGTAGGCCGGTGCACGACCTGCGATGAGTTCATCTTCCCACGTTAGACGCGATAACCCGGCTTTGCCTGCCAATTGGGCCAATTCCATCCGTAATGGCGTATCCGCTGGCTTTACATCACGTACCAAGACATCGACACCATTCAATGTTTGAGCAATCGTAAAGCTGGCTTCGCCTTTGCGTGAAGCACCCAGAACGGTCATTTCCTGAAGAACAGGTATAATGTCCATCAAATCGGGATGCAGCAAAGTACAGTTAGGGACTTCGATCACGGTTCCAGAGGCGCGACCATGAAACCCAACAATCGCACCTTTTTTGGTCCGCTTCCCTGACAAAGAGGCACGGCGGCGCGATCGTGGCGGGGATGTTTTAATACATGCGGCCTTAGCCTCTACACCCTGCGCTATGAGTGCAGTATCAACGACACCCTGCTTCCAGTCTTCGACAAAAGCATCCGACGCATGCTGAAGAGAACATCCACCGCAACTTTTTGCGTGCGAACAGGGTGGTTTTACCCGGTCAGCAGAGGGCGTGATGATCTTGGGTGCGATCATACGATCCCCAACGACATCACCTTCGACCTCTTCACCGGGCAAAGCGCCAGTCACAAAAATTGGGCCCGCTGCAATAGCGTCCCCTTGGTGGCCTAGGCGTTCAATTGTCGTTTTCATGCTTCAACCGTCTCTTCGATCCCGATAAAGCCGCCTGATTGCCTGCTCCAGTACCGAGCGTAAAGCCCCCCATTTGCCAAAAGCGCCGAATGTGTACCGATTTCTGCGATTTTCCCGTCTTCTAACACCACAATTCGGTCCATTCGGGCAATTGTCGAAAGTCTATGCGCAATCGCCAAGACCGTTTTTCCATCCATAACACGTTCAAGCGCCGTCTGAATGGCCGCCTCAACTTCGCTATCCAGTGCGCTGGTGGCTTCGTCCAGAACAAGAATAGGTGCGTCTTTTAAGATCGCGCGGGCCAAGGCAATACGCTGACGTTGCCCCCCGGACAATTTCACGCCGCGTTCGCCCAGAAACGCATCATATCCGCAGTTGCCTTTGTGGTCCTCCAACCCCTCGATGAACCCATGCGCCTCCGCGCGTTTGGCAGCCTCGATCACCTCATCTTTCGTCGCATCAGGCCGCCCATAGAGAATATTATCCATGGCAGAGCGGTTAAACATCGCGGTTTCCTGCGTGACCATTCCGATTTGTTGACGCAGGCTTTCTTGGGTCACGTCCCGTACATTTTGTCCGTCAATCAAAACGCCACCTTGCTCCGTGTCATACAACCGCAATAGCAACGAAACGAGCGTCGATTTACCCGCCCCTGATGCGCCAACAATCCCGATTTTTTCGCCACCCTGAATGGTTAAATTTAACTCGGTTACACCACCGGTAGCGCGCCCATAGGCAAAACTCGCTGCATCGAACTGCACGACGCCCTTTGTCACATTAAGAGCGCTGGCATTTTGCGCATCAACCAAATCATGGGCAGGTGTTAGGGTTTCCATTCCATTTTCGACTTCGCCAATGTTGGCATAAACTGCCATCAATACAAAACTGACCCAGCCCGTCATTTGCGCAATACGAATAGCCACCGCGCTTGTCGCAGCAATGTCACCTGCCGACGCCATACCATAACTCCAGAGCCATAACGCCCCGCCAACAAGTATGACAGGTAATGCACCAGCCGTCGCCATCAGCGAAAACCGAAATGCTGTCGCCAACCCTCCAAAGGCAACCGCAGTGTCACGCCAACGGTCCATTGCATCCAAAGCAGCACGATCTTCGTGTTTGTGATGGGCGAACAATTTTACAGTTTTGATGTTTGTAACCGTATCAACAATTTGCCCGGTCAGGTTGGCTTGCGCCCCTGCGCGTTGCGCTGAGCGCACACGAATGCGCGGCATGAACCAACGGATCAAACTAAGGTAGCCCACCATCCAAATCGCCAAAACCAATGCAATACGCCAATCAATGGCCGTTAACAAAAGCGCGGACCCAACAAGTGTCGCCAGCGCGAAGGCCACAACGTTGATACATTCTGTCACAACATCCGTCACTGCACGCGCCGTTTGCATCTGCTTTTGTGCAATCCGCCCAGCAAAGTCATTGTCAAAAAAACTAACATCATGGCCCAGTGTATATCTATTCAACCTCGATAGAACCAACGGGCGAATGTTTGGCCCAACAGCCAAAGATTGCATTGCTGCCGAAACGCCAAACATTGTCGGCCGCAAAATAAGGAAAAACCCAGCGATACCCAGCAGCATAGGAATATGGGTGCTTACAAAATCCGTGCCTTGATCAACAACTCCATCAATCACCAATCCAATTAAAAGCGCGGTCATAACTTCGGTCACACCCGCCCCAGCTGAAATAACCCCAGCCAGAACCAGCATCGGCATTGCCCCCTTTAGGCACCATCCCATAAATGCAGCCAGAGTGCGCGGCGGGGCCCCAGTTGCAGGTTCAAAGGCGTTAATCAGTGATGATATTTTCATTCTTCACCTTCTTCGGTTCCGATAAAGCCACCAGATTGCCGCGACCAGAAACTGGCATAGAGGCCACCATTTGCGAGCAATGTCTCGTGATTTCCGTCTTCGATAATTTGCCCGCCATCCAGCACTAAAATGCGATCCATCTGCGCAATGGTCGACAAACGGTGTGCAATTGCAATCACGGTTTTACCTTCCATCATGCCATAAAGCGTTTCCTGAATAGCCGCCTCAACCTCGCTGTCCAAAGCGCTTGTTGCTTCGTCCAACAGCAAAATTGGCGCGTCCTTTAGGATCACCCGCGCAAGCGCTACCCGCTGGCGTTGCCCACCAGAAAGCTTCACGCCACGTTCACCCACTTGGGCATCGTATCCAGTACGACCTTCAGGATCTTCAAGTGTAAGGATAAATTCGTGAGCCTCTGCACGTTTGGCCGCCTCAATCATCATATCTTCGGTCGCTTCGGGTCGACCATACAATATGTTGTCACGCACAGATCGATGCAAAAGCGAACTGTCCTGTTGCACCATGCCAATATGGGCACGCAGGCTATCTTGGGTCACGCTGCGAACATCCGTATTATCCAGCAAAACCTGACCACGATCGGGGTCATAAAACCGCAACAGCAATTTGACCAATGTGGTTTTTCCCGCGCCTGATCGCCCAATCAAACCTATCTTTTGGCCCGCGGCAATGGACAGGTTGACATCCGATAGGCCACCGCTTTCGCGTCCGTAATGGTGCGATAAATCGCGTAATTCAATCGCACCACGTTTCAACGCCAAATTTCCGGCGTCTTTTTCGTCAACCAATCTTATCGGCTGTGCGATGGTTTCCATGCCTTCCGCAATAACCCCAAGGTTTCGGAAAAAGCTGGACAAGGCCCACATGATCCAGCCGGTCATTGCATTCAATCGCAATGTCAAAGCAGATGCAGCTGCAACAACGCCAACAGACGCCAGATCATTCGCCCAAAGCAATACACCCCATCCGACGACGCCAACGATCAAAAATCCATTGATCGTGACCAAGGCCACATCCATTTTGGTGAAAATACGCATTTCAGCCTGAAAGGTACGACGTGATTCTTCAATTGCGTCGCGCGCATATTCGATTTCGCTGTCGTTCTGTGAAAACAGTTTAACCGAATGAATGTTGGCATAGCTGTCAACAACACGCCCCGTCACCTTTGACCGCGCATCTGATGCTGCTTTTGAAGCTACTCCAACCCGGCGCATCGTCCAACGCACCAACAGCGCATAAAGTACAAACCAAATGACCAAGGGTACAGCGAGCCTCGGGTCGGAATCCGCCAATACAATTGCCGCACCAATCAAATACGCAAGCGAAAACGTCATCGCATCAAAGACCTGAAACACCGCTTCGCCAACGGCCGGTGGGGTTTGCATGATCCGGTTGGCAATTCGCCCGGCAAAATCGTTTTCAAACCACCCAACAGATTGACGCAGAACATGTTTATGCGCGCGCCACCGGATCATTGTGCCGATGTTGGGCAAAATGGCATTGTTCAGCAGCGCAACATCAATCACCTGTAACAGGGGCCGGAAAACCAACAGGAAAACCGCCACCAAAGACAATTCCAATCCGTATTCAGCAATAAATTCCGCCGGATTGGTTTCCGTCAATATGTCCACGACACGGCCCATATAATAAATGAGCCCAATCTCAACGGCAGCCACAATCAGCGACATAATACCAGTAACCCAGAACACGCGCTTAAACGGGCGAACGTATTCTTTTAAAAATGGCCAGAGCTTGGTCGGTGGCGTATCGAGTTCATCGTATGGTTGATAAGGATCAACAAGACCTTCAAAAAACTTCAGCACGAGAGGTGCCTTTCAAATAAAGAAGCGTTCGGTCAGCGCCATAGGAACACCATGCCCGACGGAACTGCAAGGGCTGGAATTACTTCATTCACAAAAACATGCGATACCGTACAAATTGTATCGCACCCATGCTTCATCTATGTCGGTAAAGTCACTCTGCAGACGGAAATGACAAAAGGTCCGCTTGCGTCAAAGAAAAGTCAGACAAAATCCAAGCCTTTTCAAGCCTTCTCAATTCTGCGCCCAGCGCAGGCCCCCTAAAATTAGGCATCAAATCGTCTGCACGGATAGGAAACTTGGCCTTGCTTGCTCTTTGAATTTCCATTGCAACACCCTCTCCCGGAGGGGTTTCAAACAAGGCAGCCCGCAGTCCGGTTAGGCCCAGCGCGAACTCCGTCCCATGACGATAAGCGGCCTCTGATATTGAGCCCATATTTTCAATCCAAATCCGAAACAAATCAAGACGCTTCGCTTCGTCCCGAGACAACCGCAACATTTCCAGATGGTTACACCCACCTAATACAGCAAGGCGGCGGATTGGATCAGGATCTAAACACAGTATATTTTCGAAATGCACCAAAACTGGCAAAGCCTTGGCAGATGCCCCTTCAATGACCTGCGCCAATACGCCTGTTTGTTCCATCACAGCAACTGCTGGCGCCGGATCGGATGCCAACAATAGTTTTTTCATTTCCGCTCCGACGCGCTCTTTGGAAAGCTGGCCAATGCCATCCAGATTCTGCGCGCTGGCTGCTAATGCCTCTTCATCCAACCCGGCAGAGGGGTCGCCATACCAAGCGTGAAACCGAAAGAACCGCAAAATGCGCAGGTAGTCTTCCTTAATCCGGCGGTCGGCATCTTCGATAAACCGAAACTGCCGCGCCCTCAGATCAGGTAAACCACCTAACGGATCAAGCACTTGACCATTTGCATCCGCATAGAGCGCATTCATCGTAAAATCACGGCGCAGCGCATCATCTTGAATATCCGTAGAAAACGAAACAACAGCACGCCGCCCATCTGTTTCCACGTCTTTTCTAAACGTTGTGATTTCATGTGGGATGCTATCGGAAACCACGGTTATTGTTCCGTGTTCAATTCCCGTGGGAATAGATTTCAAACCCGCGTCAATCGCTAGATTAGAAACCATATCAGGCGTAGCATCGGTTGAAATATCAATGTCTGCGACAGGAGCATTCAGTAATTCATTGCGTACACATCCACCTACAAAATAGGCCTGATATCCCGCATCGGTCAGCATCTTCATAACCTGCTGTGTCGCCGGTTCAGAGATCCAATCCCCCCCAATCACTGTCATCTATATTGCTCCGCCAACGATCTGAGTATCCGTGCCGTCGCCCCCCATATGTAATAAGGACCATAAGGAACCGTATAATAGTATCGACGCGAACGTCGCCAATAGCGAGATTGCACTTTGTACTGTTCGGCGCAGAATAAATGACCAATCGGCACACTAAAAATTTCCGCAACCTCCCCCGGTTCGGGGCGTAATCCTTCGGTATCCGAAACTAATGCTAGGACGGGCGTTACATTAAACCCCGTGACAGTTTCGTGCATAGGAAGTGTGCCAAGAACCTGCACATTTTCCCGTCTTAATCCGATTTCTTCTTCAGCTTCACGCAGAGCAGTGTCTATTGGTCCGCTATCAGCCTTATCCTGCTTCCCACCTGGGAACGCGATTTGACCTGGATGGTGCTTTAGGTGCGACGCGCGCTTGGTCAATATGACTTCGGCTTTATCATCAACCACCTGAACTGCAACCAGAACCGCAGCGGGCCTTAGAATACGATCATCCGGTAAAACCAGTTCTGGATTCAGATCAAAATCAGAAGAAGCCGCGCCTGATTTCTCAAGCGCGGTTCGCAACTTTTGTTCTAGATCAACTTTCGTCATCCGGTTTGCTTTCCGCCTGAAATCCGACCGTCTTTGGATCAAGCGTATAAGAAGAACCGCAAAACTGACAATCTGCTGTTACATTGCCGTCTTCCTTAGTCATGTAAGCAATGTCTTTCGCCGAATAAATCGACAAACTTTGACGAACACGATCCTCAGAACACGTACAGCCAAATTTTACAGATTGCGGATCAAAAACACGGGGTTCCTCTTCGTGGAATAAACGAACCAACAATTCCGTTGGCTGAACAGATGGCCCGATGAGCTCCATTTCTTCTACGGAATCCAGCAGAATATTCGCGCGGTTCCAGTTTTCTTCTGCATCATCTGACAACAAATCACTGGCGTCCAAAACACCTTCTTCGCCGCTGCCACCTTCACCGGTTACAGATGGGGATGCTTTTGGCATATGCTGCAACATAACGCCGCCCGCACGCCATTTCTCAGGGCCACCCGCGATTGTGGATTTTCCAAACGTCAGCTGAAACCGCGTCGGCAACTGTTCAGATTGCGCAAAATACGTCTCAGCACATGCCGACAACGATCCACCCGCAATAGGAGTAATCCCCTGATAAGGTTTCATCCCATTCCCTTGATCAATCAAAATGGCAAAATACCCTTTGCCAATCTGTTCAAACGGGGATTTTTCGGGATCAAGCCGCTCTTCGTCAAAGCTCGCATAAGCGCGCACTTGGCCTGGTTCGCCATCTGCTGACGGTCCATAATAGTCCGTTGCGATCAACCGAGCCGGCCCATCGCCACGCACTTGGATAGACAGCTTCCAACGTAATTTAATTGACTCACCAATCAGGGCAGTCAGCAACGCGGTTTCCGCAACCAAAGCTTCGATTTGGGCAGGGTAATTATGTTGTGCCAATACTGCATCAAGCACGCCATCTAAGCGCACAACCCGACCACGAATGTCGGAGCGATCCAGTTGGAAAGGGAGGACAGTATCGTCCCAAGCGATTTGTGTAGTTAATGACATGGGGTTTCCTTACGCGCTTTGCGGCGGCATACAGCAACTATATAGGGACAACAACGGCAGGTAAAAGAGGTGAAACGTGATTAGACGGTTCGGAGAAGCACATCAAAGTGGTGTAAACTACACAAGACGCCCGGGAGCCTATGCAATTTTGCGCGATGGCCACGATCTTTTGCTCACAAAGTACCAAGCCGACTACGATGAATTGCAGCTCCCCGGAGGTGGAATCGATCCTGGCGAATCAGCTACTCAGGCGCTTCATCGCGAAGTTATGGAAGAAACCGGTTGGCATATTGCCCGCCCACGTTTCTTTGGCACCTTCCGTCGATTTTGTTTCATGCCCGAATATGACCTCTGGGCTGAAAAGATTTGCCATATCTATACGGCACAACCCACCCGCAGAATATGCGCCCCAACTGAATCTGAACATTCGGCGGTTTGGGTGCCTATTACAGATGCAGCAGAGACATTAACCAACGCGGGCGATCGCCATTTCGTACAACGGCTGTTGGCTTAATCTCCAAATTCCAGCAAGATTGCGGACACATCATCGGGGAAATCAGTTTCCCCGGAGAACGCACTCAGATCCCAAACGAGCGCTTCCAGCAGTTTTTGACCGTGCAGGGATTCGTTCCGACGCATTAACTCTTCGAAGCCTTCTTCTTCGAGCATATCGTTGTCCGCGTTGGGGCATTCCGTTACACCATCTGATGGAATAATGATGCGATCCCCTGAGGCCAACACAGTCCGGAATTCTTCGTATTCTGCACCCTCGATTAAACCAACCGGAAGTCCGCCATTCCCCACAAATTCACAATCGCCATTTTTGCGTTGAACCAATGGATAAGGATGCCCAGCCTGCGCCATTACCATTTCCCCGGTTTCAAGGTCTAAATATCCAAGCAACAAAGTAAAATAGTGTTCTGTATCCATTTCCTCGAGAACAAGATCATTCAGAAGCGATATCGACTGAGCGGGCGGGCGGGGAATATAGGCCCCTGGCGACACCTCTTTTATTGCGACATTCTGCTTGGGCGCGGCAGCGGACAAATAACCAGCCAAACGCGCTGTCATAAGAGCAGACGAAATACCGTGACCGGACACATCAATCCCGTAAAACCCAATCTGAGTGTCATTGATCGGGAATGACCCAACCAAATCGCCGCCAACATGCCCGCTTGATCGTAAGATCATAGACAGTGTTGCAGGTCCAAATTTTTGATGACGGTCAGGAAGAAGCGATTGCTGTAGCTTTTTCGCCTCAACCAAATCGCGGTCCAGCGTATCGTAAAGCAGCTGAAGTTCTTTTAGAGTTTCAGAAACAAGCCGATTGGTTTCTTGCAAACGATGTTCCATCTGCAAAATTCGCTCACCCGCAGCAATACGGGCGCGCAGTTCGCTGGCATTCACCGGTTTCGTCAAAAAGTCATCGGCACCATTATCAAGGCCTAGCGCAACTTCGTCTTTTTCACTTTTCGACGTCAATAGGATAAAATAGCCGTAGGATGCACGATCAAGTTGTCTAAAAAGTTGACAGAACTCAATGCCATCCATTTCTGGCATCATCCAGTCGCTGATCACAAGATCGATCGGCTCCTTTTTGCAAATTGCCAACGCTTCAGCGCCCGACGCAGCCTCAATAACATGATACCCCCACCTTTTAAGCGAAGCGAGCAATATTCGTCTTTGCAGTCGGCTGTCATCAACCAACAAAATAGATTTAATCGCCACATCCTGCGTGTCTAACTGAGGAGGCTTTTGATCCAATAATTTCGGTGCGGTTTGCGCCATTTTCTGTTCCGTTTCTCTCTGTTGAATCAGAATTAGAACGAACAGATTAACAGGCCATGAAGTGTCAAATTGTAGCTATTTACCCCTTTTTTCTAAGCATTTGTTTACCTCAAATTTATAAGCTCAAAGCTGCACATCTAAGTTGGGGACAAAAGATGATTGACTGGAAAAGAATAGAGGAACTCAAGGATGAAGTCGGCGCTGAAGACTTTGTCGAAGTCGCAGCTATTTTTCTAGAAGAGGTTGACGAAGTGGTAGATCGCTTAAGAGAAAACCCCAATCTAGAGACAATGGAAGCCGATATGCACTTTCTAAAAGGCAGTGCGTTAAATTTAGGTTTCGACGCGTTAAGTGTGTATTGCCAAGCTGGCGAAAAAGCCGCATCCAATGACGACGCGGCAACTATCGATCTTAGTCAACTGTTCGAAATCTACGATGCGTCCAAAGCTGAATTTTTGAGAGTTGAACAAATAGAATTTGCGGCTTAAATCAAAAACTCGGACAACGTATCGTCATCCGTAATATCGCGATAACCAAAACCCGCCTCATCCAGTCGGCCCAATAGTTTTGTAAAACTGTCTGCTTCTTTCGTTTCGATCCCAATAAGCACTGAACCAAAGTTTCGAGCTGACTTTTTAAGGTACTCGAACCGCGCAACGTCATCATCCGGCCCCAAAATATTCAAAAATTCCTTCAGTGCACCGGGACGTTGTGGCATCCGAAGAATAAAGTATTTTTTCACGCCCGTGTAGCGCAACGCGCGTTCTTTGACCTCGGGCAGGCGTTCAAAATCAAAGTTCCCACCCGATGTCACACAAACAACTGTTTTTCCTTTGATTTCATCTTGTAAATCCACAAGTGCATCAACGGACAGCGCCCCAGCAGGTTCTAGCACAATCCCCTCAACGTTGAGCATTTCCAGCATCGTTGTGCAGATACGGTTTTCTTCTGCCAAAATGACATCATCAGGCGAAATACCCTTAAGTGCAGCAAACGTTTTTTCGCCAATGCGGGCAACTGCAGCCCCGTCAACAAAACTATCAATCTGCTCCAAGGTCTTTGGTGCGCCATTCAAAACAGCTTCGCGTAAACTGCCCCCTCCGGCAGGCTCAACAAAACTAAACTTAGTGTCTGGAGCCTCGGTTTTTAGATAAGATACAACACCCGCAGACAGCCCGCCGCCGCCAACCGGCAAAATAACACGATCCGGCGCGCGGCCAAGTTGTGAAAACAACTCAACAGCGACGGAAGCTTGCCCTTCTATCACGTCAAAATCATCAAACGGCGATAGAAAATGCGCGCCCACTTCGCCGCAGTATGCCTGCGCTGACGCAAGGGTATCATCAAAATAATCCCCTATCAGGCGAATTTCTACATTATCCCCACCAAAGACTTGGGTTTTCATAACTTTCTGCTGCGGCGTCGTGACGGGCATGAAAATGACCCCACGTACGCCAAAATGACGACAGATATAAGCAACGCCTTGTGCATGATTTCCCGCACTCGCACAAACGAATACATCCTGATCCGGAGTGTTGGCCAAAACTTTGCGCATCGCATTAAAAGCACCGCGAATTTTATAAGACCGCACCGGTGACATATCTTCGCGCTTAAGCCAAATATCTGCGCCAAAACATTTTGATAGATGGTCGTTACGCAACAATGGCGTTGCAGGGAACACTTCGCGCATGGCTGCTGCAGCAACGCGGGCTTTTTTCGGAAAATCTGTCATGCGCTAGGTGTGGCGCACACATGGGGGCCCTGCAAGTGAAGAAACGGCAGTTCTTGCTGTAAAACCCGACATTTCCTGCGAAAAACCCGATGAACGCGCTGTCATATCCCAATTGGCCTTCGCTACGCTTGCTCTGACCGTAAAAACACGATAGTCGCGCAGCGATTACACTTATTTTCCCGGAGGCTCCTATGTCCGCACCCAAGAAAGTCGTCCTGGCCTACTCTGGTGGTCTTGATACCTCGATCATCCTGAAGTGGCTGCAAACCGAATATGGTTGCGAAGTTGTGACCTTTACCGCTGACCTTGGTCAGGGCGAAGAGTTGGAGCCAGCGCGCCAAAAGGCAGAGTTGCTCGGCATTAAGCCAGAAAACATCTACATAGAAGACGTGCGCGAAGAATTTGTTCGTGATTTCGTATTCCCAATGTTCCGCGCGAATGCTGTTTACGAAGGTCTTTACCTGCTGGGCACATCCATTGCGCGCCCGCTGATTTCTAAACGGTTGGTCGAAATTGCCGAAGAAACCGGTGCTGATGCCGTAGCGCACGGCGCAACAGGCAAAGGCAACGATCAGGTTCGCTTTGAACTTGCCGCTTACGCGTTGAACCCAGAAATCAAGGTGATCGCACCTTGGCGTGAATGGGATCTGACGTCGCGAACACGCCTGTTGGAATTTGCTGAACAAAACCAAATTCCAGTTGCAAAAGACAAGCGCGGCGAAGCCCCGTTTTCTGTGGACGCGAACCTGCTGCACACTTCTTCTGAAGGCAAAGTTCTTGAGGATCCGGCTGTCGAAGCACCTGATTATGTATATCAGCGCACCGTACATCCAGAAGACGCGCCAGACACACCTGAATTCATCGAAGTTGGATTTGAAAAAGGCGATGCTGTTTCCATCAACGGCGAAGCAATGTCACCCGCAACAATTCTGACCAAACTGAACGAATATGGCGGCAAACACGGCTGCGGTCGTCTTGACCTTGTCGAAGGCCGCTTTGTTGGCATGAAATCCCGCGGCATCTACGAAACTCCGGGCGGCACATTGTTGCTAGAGGCACACCGCGGCATTGAATCCATCACCATGGATCGCGGCGCCATGCACCTCAAAGACGAACTGATGCCAAAATATGCAGAACTCGTTTACAACGGTTTCTGGTACAGCCCTGAACGCGAAATGCTTCAGGCTGCGATCGACGCATCACAAACCCACGTGACAGGCACCGTTCGTCTGAAACTTTACAAAGGGTCTGTATCTTGCGTTGGCCGTTGGTCGGATCATTCGCTTTATTCAGAAGAGCACGTAACCTTTGAAGAAGATGCAGGCGCGTACGATCAAAAAGACGCTGCAGGCTTCATTCAATTACAAGCGTTGCGTTTGAAACTGGTTGCTATGCGCAACCGTCGGGTAAAGTAATACCAACCATATTCTGATTACCTTTAGGCCCGTAGCACCTGCTGCGGGCCTTTTGTTTTGCCTACTTGAAGTATCCCCCCTAGGGGGATAGGATAAAGCAATGGAACACCCGCATAAACACGCCAGCCATCCTGCAATATCCAAGCGTCTCAAGCGAGCTAACGGGCATTTAAACCGCGTCATCACAATGATTGATGAAGGCGCAGCCTGTCACGATATTGCACAACAATTATATGCTGTTGAACGCGCGCTCACCAATGCAAAGCGCACGTTGATCCAGGAGCACATCGACCATTGCCTGGAGGAAAGCGCGACAAACAGCGCTTCGATCGAAACTTTCAAAGCCATAGCCAAATACCTTTAGGGGCACGCCATGTTGAACGTTCTGAAAAACAAACGCTTTCGCCATCTGTTTCTTGCTCAGATCGTTGCGCTACTGGGTACGGGATTGGCAACAGTTGCCCTAGGTCTGTTGGCCTATGACATCGCCGGTGGGCAGGCCAGTTTGGTTTTGGGTGGCGTTTTCACCATTAAAATGATCGCCTATGTGGGCATTGCCCCCATTGCAGGTGCGTTTGCTGATCGCGTAGATCGCCGGAAACTCTTGGTTGGTCTCGACCTTATTCGCGCATTCGTGGCGCTGGCACTGCCGTTCACAACGGATGTTTGGCAAATTTTTGGATTAATCTTTTTGCTACAGGCGGCCTCCGCTGGGTTTACGCCTACGTTTCAGGCCACAATCCCGGATGTCCTTCCTGAAGAACAGGACTATACACGCGCCTTGTCCCTATCCCGTCTCGCCTATGATTTAGAAAGCTTGATCACCCCAACGCTTGCGGCAATTCTATTAACCGTCTTTGCCTACAACGCCCTTTTCCTAGGAACCCTCGTGGGTTTTTTAGGATCCGCGTTGCTCATCATTTCCATCGCATTGCCAAACCCCAAGCCAAGCGCCCCACGCGGCATATACGACCGGACAACGCGCGGAATCCGCATTTATTTGGCCACACCGCGACTGCAGGGGTTGTTAGCTCTTTGCATGACAGTTGCAGCCGTTGCAGCGGTGGTGTTGGTCAATACAGTTGTATTGGTCCGGTCTGAGTTGGGGTTAAATAACAGCCATGTGGCTTATGCATTAGGCGCGTTTGGCGGCGGATCAATGATCGCAGCCTTTGCATTGCCCAAAGTCCTAGATCATACAACAGACCGCCTTGTGATGATTTCTGGATCCGTGTTGATGGTCTTTGCCTTGATTGGGCTTGCGCTAAATGGAGTGACATGGACTGCACTTTTAGCAACCTGGTTTTTTATCGGGCTAGGATATTCGATAACACTCACGCCATCGGGGCGCTTATTACAACGTTCTGCCCATCCCGAAGATCGCCCCGCCGTTTATGCCGCGCAATTCGCATTATCGCACGCCTGTTGGTTAATTGCTTATCCTTTGTCGGGATGGGCACAAACTACACTTGGCAGCACACAAACCATGATCATTCTCGCGGCGATCGGCGCGGTTTCCTCAATCGCGGCCATGCGGCTTTGGCCGACGGGTCAGCAACGTGAATTTTTGCATACGCATGACGACCTACCGGCGGACCACCCCCACCTCAAAGGAAGCGATGGAAACGCCCATTCCCACGCCTATGTCATCGATGAATACCACGCCTTCTGGCCAAAAAAGAGCTAAGTTGACAATTTATACGCCGCGAGATGCTCGTAATGCCGCATCGCTTGGTCAGAGATGTTTTTGTAATCTTCAGACAGTTTTGGCAACGGCCCTTCTGCCCCAGCAAAACCAGTGCTTCGATGAACGGCACCATACCAATGCGACGCCCACACCCCATCATCAACATGCCCTCCGGCAGGCCAGCGTAACATCCCAGCATCCCACGGCATTCCAATGGCTGCACATAGCGCCCTAAGTGTCCCTTCGGGATTGTCCCGGATATCATGAGAATCCACAACAATCGGCACCTGACCCGACGCCCTCACTTGGTCGAAAATTTCAGCCTGCTGAGGAAACCCAATATCATCAAGCGTCGGGTTTTCACGTTTAGCCGCATAACTCGAGATGACTCGCGCAGGATGACGGATGAGAAACACATTGGTCACATTAGACATCCAACTGCGATCAATGTCTTTAATCATGTGGTGGGTCATGTGTTTTTGGTAAAAATAAGCTCTATCATGTAGATTAGAGCCTGTTAGTTGATCAATAACCTTACGCGCATCCGTTTCACCATCGGCCAAAATTTCGTCATTCATCGGATGGATTAAGCCTGTTTTTTTCAAATAGGCTGCATAAAATGGTTCATCCCAAACAGCGCAATCCTGCCGCGCCCCAAAGGAATACATCATCGCCGTCGATAAATTACGCGGTCCAGACCACATAGCAATTTTCATTTTGCCACCTCATCTGCAACCAACGCTTTATAGAGCGCGCGAATGCGTTCGGTCACCGGGCCCATTTTTCCCGCCCCGATAACACGGCCATCGATTTCCCCAACGGGGGTTTGCGCCCCAAATGTCCCGGTCAAAAAGGCTTCGTCAGCGCCGTAAGTATCCACCAAAGAATAGTTACGCTCAAACACTGGGATACCATCTGCACGGCAAACGTCGATCACCTTCTGACGTGTAATACCATTCATGCAGTAATCACCGGTCGAGGTCCAAACCGCACCTTTGCGCACGATGAAAAAGTTGCACGCATTTGTTGTGTTCACAAACCCATTGATATCCAGCATCAGCCCCTCATCTGCACCTGATTTTTCTGCGGCGATGCAGGCCAAAATGCAGTTCAGCTTGGAATGCGAATTTAACTTTGGGTCCTGGGTCATCGGCAATCCACGCAAATGTGGAACAGTGGCCAAATTGATCGGGCGGGGAATTTTGGGCGTCGAATGTTCCATGATGATCACCATGGTCGGGCCGGATTGTGACAATGACGGATGCTGAAACGGTTTTACCTTAACGCCGCGCGTGATCATCAGACGCGCGTGGCAATCTGAATGCATTTCATTCGCTGCGCGGGTTGCCTCAATCGCTGCTATGACACCTGCGCGGTCTAGACCGATATCCAGATCAATCGCCTTAGCGGCCTCAAACAAACGATCCATATGTTCATCAAGAAACGCCCAAACACCGTCATATAGGCGCAAACCTTCCCAAACGCCATCGCCCAACATAAACCCGCTGTCATAAACGCTTACTGTTGCTTCTGATCGCGGCACAATTTTACCATTCACATAGATCAATATGCTTTCGTTTCTAACGTCTTCTTCAGCGGCGTGAGTGGTCACATGTTCGGTCATCTTATCCTCCGTTTCCGGGACGATAGGCGGCGAATTTAAAGAGGCCAAGCAGTAAATTGCCTTCACCAATGCGTGAAGGATGCGCAACGAACTTGCCGCCGCTCACTTGTCCGTGCAACCTCCCTAAAGAAAAGGAGATTCACGATGGTCAAAGCGTACGAAGACGCCAAATCACTATTGCTCGCCGCTGCGATTTTTGTGGGGCTTGCACTTACCTGCACAGCAGCGTCAGCCCAAAACCGCGACACAGCCGTGTTTGCAGGCGGTTGTTTCTGGTGTGTTGAATCAGATTTCGAAAGCGTGACAGGCGTTATCGAGGGTGTTTCAGGCTTTACCGGCGGTAACACAGAAAACCCGACCTACCGGGATGTCACCAGAGGCGGTACAGGGCATTTCGAAGCTGTCGAAATCACCTATAACCCCAATCAGGTCAGCTACGAACAATTACTGCACTTGTTCTTCCGCTCTGTTGATCCGACAGATGCGGGTGGTCAGTTCTGCGATCGTGGTGACAGCTACCGCACTGCAATCTTTTACACGAATGAAGCACAGCGCACCGCCGCTGAAGCCGCCAAAGCCCAGGCCGAGCGTGATTTAGGCCAACGTATTGTTACGCCTATTCTGCCGTTTACAGCATTTTATGCCGCCGATAACGCGCACCAAGATTACTACCAGGGCCGTAGTCGCGTCATCACTCGTTTTGGGATAAAACGTCAATCCGAAGCTTACGCGCTATACCGTGATGCCTGTGGTCGCGATACGCGTGTTTCCCAATTGTGGGGCAATGCTGCGCCATTTGCTGATCACTGATCGTCTAGAAACGCTTCAACTTCAGCCATAGACGGGATCGCATCTGCGGTCCCGTGACGCGTTACCTTAATCGCGCTTGCTGCGGATGCAATTTGCATAGCATCGGGCGTGCTTCGCCCTTGATCCAAACCCGCTGCGACATAACCCGCAAATGTATCGCCTGCCCCAGTTGTATCAACAGGCGTGACAGAGAACGCTGAAACTTCGGCAGATTTACCGTTTTTCAGATCAAACCATTCAGCCCCAGCGCTGCCTTTGGTCAAAACAATTTCAGGAACAGGAACCGACGCAAGGTCCGTGTTTAACGCTGCACAAAGCTGTTCGGCCTCAACCTCATTTAAAGCCAATACCGTTGTAAATGGCAGCATCTCGGTCGCTGCATCCACGTCAAATGGCGCAGCAGAATACATAACGCGCATCCCCAATTCTTGGGCAATCTTTGCCGCAAAAACCTGATGAGATGTTTCATTTTGCAGGATCAAAACATCGCCGCTTTGCCCTTGAGACAGCGCAGATCGAATGTTTTCTTCGGATTGAACAATATTTGCACCCTGAAACAAAACGATGGCATTTTCTGCACCGGGATCGACATTGATGATCGCATGCCCCGTGGGTGCTGAAACCTCAGAAACATGATCAACATCAACGCCATAACCTTCAATACGATCTTTGGCCCACTGTCCATCGGCGCCGACAGCACCGATATGTATAACCAACGCACCGGCTTTTGCCGCCGCTACAGATTGATTTGCGCCCTTTCCGCCTAAACCGGTTTGCAATTCATGCGCCGCAAGCGTTTCCCCCGGATGCGGCAAATGCGGCACCCGGTAGACATGATCAGCGTTAATAGACCCCAGACAGAATATCGTCATTTGCCAACCTGGTTTGCAGCCAAGATTGCCATGTTCAAAATGTCGTTGGCCGTTGCCACGGTTGAACACAACTGAATGGGTTTATCGATACCCGTCAAAATTGGCCCGATCACAGTCGCATCCGCCATTTCCTGCATCAGTTTTACGGAAATAGAGGCCGAGTGACGTGCCGGCATGACCAAAACATTGGCAGGTGCCGTCAAACGTGAAAATGGGTATTGCGCCATAGCTTGCATGTTCATGGCAACATCAACTGTCATTTCGCCTTCGAATTCGAAATCTACACCGCGTTGTTCTAGCACACCCGGCGCAAGGTGCATTTTGTGGGAACGCTCTGTGTCAGGGTACCCAAAGGTCGAAAAGCTCACGAATGCAACGCGCGGCTCAAGCCCCAAGGCACGCGCAACGGCAGCGCCGCTTTCAGCGATATTTGCCAAATCTTCGGGCTCTGGCCATTCGTGCACCAGCGTATCACCAATCAGAACAATACGGCCATTGTGCAAAACGGCTGTGATCCCGACAGACCCGGTTTCAGCAGTTGCATCGAATACGTGATTGATCAGTTTCAGCACGTTCGCAGATTTACGTGTCGCCCCGGTAACCATCCCATCCGCGTGACCATGCGCCAGCATGAGTGACGCAAAAACATGGCGATCCCGTGCTGCCAGACGGTGGATATCGCCACGGTCGAATCCGTTACGCTGCAACCGCTTATAAAGAAACGATTTGTAGTCAGACAGATATTCGGTTTTCGCCGCATTGGTGACTTCGATTTCTGCAATCGCATCTGACAGCCCAGCGCGGGTAAGTTTTTCTGCGACATCCTCATCGCGGCCAATGACAACAGCCTGCCCCAAACCCGAACGCTGATAATTGACAGCTGCCCGCAATACACGCGGATCGTCACCTTCTGCAAAGACCATACGCGCTTGCGCCGCTTTTGCGCGCGCATGAATACCGCGAAGGATCGACGCGGTCGGATCCATTCTTTCTTTTAGACTGGCTTCATACCCTGCCATATCGATAATCGGACGCCGTGCAACACCAGTATCCATACCCGCCTGTGCTACAGCCGTTGGAATTGTGTAAATCAATCGTGGATCAAACGGCGTGGGGATAATGTAATCCCGGCCAAACGCCAACTTGCGCCCATAAGCCATATCAACTTCGTCAGGAACATCTTCTCGGGCCAGCTCTGCCAATGCGTTGGCACATGCAATTTTCATTTCATCGTTGATCGCGCGCGCATGAATATCCAACGCACCCCGGAACAAATAAGGAAAGCCCAGAACGTTATTCACCTGATTAGGATAATCAGACCGACCCGTCGCCACAATCGCATCTTCGCGAACGGCGTGCGCCTCTTCCGGTGTGATTTCAGGATCCGGGTTTGCCATTGCAAAAATAACCGGATCTTTTGCCATTCCGGCAACCATTTCAGGGGTAACTGCACCTTTGGCAGACACGCCAAGGAAAACATCCGCGCCTTCCATCGCTTCTTCGAGGCTGCGCAGTTCGGTTGTTACCGCGTGGGCAGATTTCCATTGGTTCATACCTTCGGTACGGCCCTGATAAATCACACCTTTGGTATCACACACGATACAGTTTTCGTGCCGCGCACCCATAGATTTCAGCAGTTCGATACATGCGATACCCGCAGCGCCCGCACCATTAAGAACAATCCGGCAATCTTCGATCTTTTTGCCCGAAATATGCAGCGCATTGATCAATCCCGCCGCGCAAATCACCGCTGTACCGTGCTGGTCATCGTGGAACACGGGAATGTCCATGATTTCCTTTAGGCGCTGTTCAATGATGAAACATTCAGGCGCTTTGATATCCTCAAGGTTTATCCCGCCAAAGCTCGGCCCCATCAGTTTTACCGCATTGATGAATTCATCCGCATCCTCGGTATCCAACTCAAGGTCGATGGAATTCACATCTGCAAACCGTTTGAACAGAACGGATTTACCTTCCATCACCGGCTTTGACGCCAAAGCGCCCAGATTGCCCAGTCCCAAAACGGCTGTGCCGTTTGAAATCACCGCGACCATGTTGCCCTTGGTTGTGTAGTCATACGCACACTCAGGGTTTGCTGCGATCGCTTCGCATGGAACCGCGACGCCCGGGCTATATGCCAACGACAGATCGCGTTGGGTTGTCATCGGCTTGCTGGCCGTGATTTCGTATTTGCCGGGTTTTGGCTCCAGATGATATGCGAGAGCTTCTTCTGAGGTAACTTTATTATTGCTAGACATGCTGTCGGTGGCCTTGAGTGTATGAGTGCGGACGTCAGACAAACCTATATTAGTTTTTGTCGCATGCAACACGCAGATTGCCGCTGGCAGGGTGAAGTTTTTGCTTTGGCGCTATCCAAAGCCTTTCACTTTCCCCCCGGCAATGGGATAGAAAGGGACAAATTACGAATAGGAATACCCCAATGGTGAAAACAGCAGGCACCGGCATCACCCCGATGATGGCGCAGTTTCTTGAGATCAAGGAAGATCACAAAGACGACCTGCTGTTTTACCGTATGGGCGATTTCTATGAGATGTTTTTTGAAGATGCAGTAAACGCCGCCCAGGCATTAGATATTGCGCTGACAAAGCGCGGCAAACATCTGGGCGAAGACATTCCGATGTGCGGCGTGCCCGTGCATTCCGCCGAGGGGTATTTTCTAACCCTCATTCGCAAAGGGTTTCGGGTCGCCGTTTGTGAACAACTCGAAAGCCCAGCAGAAGCGAAAAAGCGTGGCGGCAAATCTGTCGTAAAACGCGGCGTCGTGCGACTAGTGACGCCGGGCACTTTGACCGAAGATTCTTTGCTCGAAGCGCGGCGTCATAATTTTCTCGCGGCGTTTACTGAAGTGCGTGATCAGGGGGCGTTGGCGTGGGTTGATATATCAACTGGCGCGTTTCATGTGATGCCATGTAATCGCGTGCGATTAGGCCCGGAACTGGCCCGCCTCGCCCCACGTGAACTGCTCCTCATGGCAGAAAAAGAGACTGAATTCTTCGATTTAGTCTCTGATTTAGGCATTTCCAGCACGCCACTGTCGCGCGCGAGCTTTGACAGTACATCAGCTGAAAAACGCCTAACTGATATCTTTAATGTCAGCACCCTTGATGCCTTTGGCCAATTTAGCCGTGCAGAGCTTTCGGCCTTAGGCGCAGTGGTTGAATACCTAGACATCACACAAAAAGGGAAGCTACCGCTTTTGCGCCCTCCGCAGCGGGAAAATGCGGGTGGTGTCATGCAGATTGATGCCGCCACACGACGCAACCTTGAAATCACGCACGCACTTTCTGGTGGTCGGGAAGGCTCGCTCATTGCCGCGATTGATCGCACTGTAACCGCAGGTGGTGCGCGGACATTGGAACGACGGCTTTCTTCGCCTTCGATGGATCTTCCTTTAATCATGTCCCGCCATGACGCGATTGAGACCTTCATCGAGAACCGCGCATTGACACAAGACGTGCGTGAATCCCTGAAAAAATCGCCCGACATGGACCGCGCGATGTCTCGATTGGCGTTGGATCGTGCCGGGCCACGTGATCTAACAGCAATCCGCAACGGTTTAACCCAAGCTTTGCAAATTTCTGAGGCATTGACCAAAGTAACGCTGCCACCTTTGCTGCAATCCAGCGCGGATAAGTTACTTGGCCATGACACATTACTTGATCTGTTGGAAAATGCGCTGGTCGCTGAACCACCGATGTTGGTGCGCGATGGCGGCTTTATTGCACCGGGATACGATGCCGGTTTGGACGAAGCACGCAAATTGCGCGATGAAGGCCGCAGCGTCATCGCAGCGATGCAAACCCAGTTTTCCGAAATTACGGGCATTCCGTCGATCAAGATCAAGCACAATAATGTCTTGGGTTACTTTATCGAAACCACAGCGACCCACGCTGAAAAAATGCTATCGGCACCTTTGTCTGATACGTTCATTCATCGTCAAACCACAGCCAATGCTGTTCGGTTTACCACCGTTGAACTCTCAGAAATGGAAACCCGGATTTTAAACGCTGGAAACCAAGCACAAGAGATCGAAAAAGGGCTCTATTCCGGCCTAAAAGACTCTATTTTGGCCCAAGCAGGCCCTATACACGAAGCCGCAAGATCCCTGTCTGAAATAGATTTATCCACTAGTTTCGCCGACATCGTACTCGGTGAAAACTGGGTCAGACCCAAGGTCGACAATAGTCGGCATTTCGCGATCTCTGGCGGGCGTCATCCGGTTGTTGAACAAGCCCTTCGTAAACAGGGGGCGCAGCCCTTTATCGCCAATGACTGCGCCTTTGAAACCGAAGACGGCGCAAGCGTTTGGTTGCTAACTGGGCCGAACATGGCGGGTAAATCAACCTTCCTTCGTCAAAACGCCCTGATTGCGCTATTAGCGCAGGCCGGCAGCTACGTTCCAGCGCACGACGCCCATATTGGTCTCGTGTCACAGTTGTTCAGCCGGGTTGGCGCGTCCGATGATCTGGCGCGTGGACGATCCACATTTATGGTCGAAATGGTGGAAACCGCCGCAATTTTGAACCAAGCAGACGACCGCGCCTTTGTGATCCTCGATGAAATCGGCCGCGGCACCGCAACATATGATGGGCTTTCGATTGCTTGGGCAACGTTGGAACATCTTCATGATACCAACGCCTGCCGCGCGTTGTTCGCCACGCACTACCACGAACTGACCCAATTGGCCGACAAACTGAAAGGCGTCGAAAACGCCACCGTGTCGGTCAAAGAATGGGAAGGCGAAGTCATTTTCCTTCACGAAGTGAAAAAAGGCGCCGCAGATCGGTCATACGGTGTGCAGGTTGCGCGGCTTGCTGGTCTTCCGACAGCGGTTGTTGATCGCGCGCGTGTTGTTCTGGAAGCGCTGGAAAAAGGCGAACGCGAAGGTGGCAATCGTCAAAAGGCATTGATTGACGATCTGCCGCTATTTTCTATGGCTGCAGCCCCTGCCCCAACACCATCACAACCCTCTGTTGTTGAGGATGCGTTATCTGAAATTCACCCAGATGAACTCAGCCCCCGTGAGGCATTGCAAATCTTGTATGATCTCAAAGAAAAAGCGCGCCATTAACTGACGCGCTTTTCCGCAAAATACTTAGCAATTTATGCCGGTGTTGAAGACACACCAACCTGCGCCGGGCGCAGCAAACGATCGTGCAGCATAAAGCCTTCGGCAGATACTTGAATGATATCGCCCGCTTTGGTGCCCGGAAGCGGTGCTTCGAACATTGCTTGGTGTTGCTGCGGATCAAAACGATCACCTACTTCGGGCGTGATACGTTTGATGCCGTGCTTTGAAAACACGCTCAGCAGTTCGCGCATTGTCAGCTCAATACCTTCGATCAACGCTGCGTTCGCTTCGCGTTGCTCTTCAGAAATCGCCTCAAGCGCCCGCTTCATGTTGTCATGTACTGGCAGCATATCGCGTGCGAATTTTGACCCACCGTAGTTTTCTGCTTCGCGACGATCACGGTCGCTGCGCTTACGCGCATTTTCAGCATCAGCCAAAGCACGCATAAAGCGGTCTTTGTAATCATCACGTTCAGCCTGAAGACCGCGGATTTCATCAATCCCTGCGGTTTCTTCATCTTCGACCTCAGCCATGATGTCGATTTGATCATACTCATCGGCCTCAGCTGAGGCGATATCGTCCAGAAAATCATTGTTCTTTGCGTCAGACATCTTCTTCGTCCCTTGTACCGGTCAGCTTCGATCAGAGATCAGCCGCCCAACCAGTTGCGCTGTATAATCCACAATCGGCACAATCCGTCCATAGTTCAGACGTGTGGGCCCGATGACCCCAACCGCACCGATAATCTTTCGATCAGCGTTCATATAGGGAGAAACCACCAAAGAGCTACCCGAAAGTGAAAAGAGTTTGTTCTCAGAACCAATAAAAATGCGCACACCTTCGCCATCTTCGGTCAATTCGAGGAAATTGGCGATATCACGCTTGCGTTCGAGGTCATCAAAAAGGCTACGAATACGATCAAGATCCGCTGGCTCCACCTCTCCATCCAAAAGATTCGCACGCCCCCGCACGATCAATCGCTCTGTTGATTTACCTTCATCTTCCCAAAGCGCCATTCCGCTTTCGACAAGTGTACGCGCCAGAACGTCGATCTCCTGACGACGATTTTTGATTTCACGCTCAACAACACCGCGCAATTCACTAAGCGTACGACCCTCGGCCAGAGCATTTAAAAAATTCGCCGCTTCGCGCAGAGAGCTGGGGGTTTGACCCGGCGGTGGTGAAAACACGCGGTTCTCGACATTCCCATCCGCAAAAACCAATACAACTAAGGCCCGATCCTGCGCTAACGGTACAAATTCGATATGTTTGATCGGCGCTTCGCGTTTCGGTGTTAAAACCAAACTGGCCCCGTGGGTTAAGCCCGAAAGCGCTGATCCCACCTTATCCAGCAAAGACCCAACATCAGGATTGGTTTCTGTCACCGTTGCATCAATCTTTGCACGGTCATCACGGGCCACATCGCCGACCTCCAGCAATCCATCGACAAACATTCGCAAACCCATTTGGGTTGGAATGCGTCCAGCAGAAACATGCGGGCTGTCCAGCAATCCCATGAATTCGAGGTCTTGCATCACGTTGCGCACGGTCGCCGCTGAAACCTTTTCATTCAAAGTTCTCGTCAACGTCCGCGACCCAACAGGATCACCATTTTCAAGGTAACTTTCGACAACGCACCGAAACACCTCACGCGAACGATCGTTCATGTCTTCGAATATTTTTGGTTGCTCTGACATCTTCTTCCTTGAAATCGGTCGCTACCCATTAAAATGCACTGCGCCCAAAGGTCAATCATGCTTGCTAATTTAGGCAATGCACATGTATTTGGAACCCAACTTTATCTCAAAGGAATATCTCATGCGTCCCTCAGGCCGTCAAACCAACGAAATGCGCCAGATCACAATCGAAACTGGCGTCACCAAACACGCCGAAGGGTCCTGCCTGATTAAGATCGGTGAAACACACGTTCTATGCACAGCATCCTTAGAACAGCGCGTTCCGCCCTTTTTGAAAAACTCTGGTCTTGGTTGGGTCACGGCAGAATACGGAATGCTGCCCCGCGCGACCCACACACGCATGCGCCGTGAAGCCGCGTCAGGCAAACAAAGCGGCCGCACACAAGAAATCCAACGCTTGATCGGTCGTTCTTTGCGCGCTGGCGTTGATCGTGTTGCCCTGGGCGAACGCCAAATCACAATCGACTGTGATGTTATCCAGGCCGACGGCGGTACACGTTGCGCATCAATTACCGGTGCTTGGGTTGCCCTACGCCTGGCCGTCAATAAGCTGATGAAGACCGGCGAAGTTATTTCTGATCCTTTGCTTGATCCAGTTTCAGCAATCAGCTGCGGTATCTATGCAGGCCAAGCGGTTCTTGACCTCGATTATCCCGAAGACTCTGAGGCTGGCGTTGATGGAAACTTTGTGATGACAGGTTCTGGTAAACTGATCGAAGTTCAAACATCTGCTGAAGGCGCAACCTATAGCCGTGCGCAGATGAATGAATTGATGGATCTCGCAGAAAAAGGCGTGGCTGAACTTACAGCAGCGCAGTTGGCAGCGGTGGCCTGATATGCGCAAGCTCACTGAACAGAAATTGGTCGTTGCATCCCATAACGCAGGTAAAATCCGCGAAATCGGTGCTTTGCTCGCCCCTTATGGGATCGAAGTCATTTCCGCTGGTGAGCTTGGCTTTGATGAACCCGACGAAACCGAAAGCACATTCGCTGGCAATGCCCGGATCAAAGCGCACTATGCCGCCAAAAAATCCGGGTTTCCTGCACTGTCCGACGACAGCGGCATAACCGTTGACGGGTTAGATGGCGCCCCCGGCGTATACACTGCCGATTGGGCCGAAACGCCAACTGGTCGTGATTTTCCCATGGCGATGAAAAAAGTCTGGGATAAGCTCGAAGCACTTAACACGCCTGAACCGCGCGGATGTGCCTTTAACTGCACCCTTTGCATCGCTTGGCCTGATGGTCACGACGAAATCTTTGAAGGCAAAGTTAGCGGCAGATACGTTTGGCCAATGCGCGGTGATCGTGGGTTTGGGTTTGATCCATGTTTCTTACCCAACGGCGAAACAGACACATTTGCCGAAATGGACCCCGCGAAGAAAGCAGGCATGAGCCATCGCGCTGATGCTTTTGCAAAACTCGTGGCTGGTTGTTTTGACTGAGGATTGGCAAAATGGGGGCTTTGGGCTTTATGTCCATTGGCCCTTCTGCCAATCCAAATGCCCCTATTGCGATTTTAATTCTCATGTCGCGGCTGAAGTAGATGAATCTCGCTGGGTTAGAGCCTATTTATCCGAAATCGAGAGATACGGAAAACAGACCCAAGGCCGCACGTTAGACTCTATTTTCTTTGGCGGTGGAACGCCCAGCTTAATGGCGCCAGAGACTGTTGATGCGATCCTAACCAAGGCCCGCGAAACATGGAACATTTCCAATAATATTGAAATCTCCCTAGAGGCAAATCCAACGTCAATTGAGGCTGGGCGCTTCAAAGGATATAGAGATGCCGGCGTTAATCGCGTTTCTATGGGGGCGCAGGCCCTAAATGATGCTGATTTGAAGCGTCTTGGCCGGCTACATACAGCGAAGGAAGCAACGCAAGCGTTTGACATTGCAAAGAAAAACTTTGATCGCGTGAGCTTTGACCTGATTTATGCGCGCCAACATCA
Organism: Cochlodiniinecator piscidefendens; assembly: GCF_011326755.1. Classification (GTDB taxonomy): domain Bacteria; phylum Pseudomonadota; class Alphaproteobacteria; order Rhodobacterales; family Rhodobacteraceae; genus Cochlodiniinecator; species Cochlodiniinecator piscidefendens. The sequence goes on from NZ_JAAOIE010000004.1 coordinate 92,311, forward strand.
AACCGCAGATGACTGGCGCAAAGAACTTAGCACAGCGCTTGATCTCGCGCTTGATCACCTTTCGCTCTATCAACTTACCATCGAAGCCGGCACCGCCTTTGGCGACCGCTATGATCATGGGAAACTTGCGGGCCTCCCGCCTGATGATACCGCCGCGGATATGTATGATATCACTCAGGAAATTTGCGAAGCCGCCGGATTACCTGCTTATGAAATTTCCAACCACGCAAGGCCCGGTGCCGAAAGCAGACACAACCTGATCTATTGGCAATATGGCGACTACGTTGGTGTCGGGCCCGGTGCGCATGGACGGATAACCGTCAACGGAACAAAACAAGCCACTGAAACCTATTTGATGCCGAACAAATGGTTAACCGAAGTTGAAGAAAATCAAACAGGCGAAAGCCTCAGAAACTTCGTCCCGATGGTTGATCAGGCAACTGAATATTTGATGATGGGCCTTAGATTAAGTTCTGGCATCAATTTAGATCGCTACGAAAAATTGAACGGTGCCCCTATTCCGAGCCTAAAACTGACGCAAATGTGCGATGATGGTTTCCTAATCCGGCAAGGGCAAAACCTATTACCCACACAATCCGGGCGCGTTCTCCTCAATGCAGTGCTCAGAGAGTTATTGGTCTAAATGAAATATATATGGTTGATATGTGGACTAATTTCACTGGGCTTGGGATTAATCGGGGCTGTGTTACCACTCCTTCCCACAGTTCCACTCCTCCTACTTGCTACATTTTTCTTCGCAAAATCATCGGAAACGTTACACAGCTGGTTAATTAATCACCCAACATTTGGCCCATCTATCGAGGATTGGAACCAAAGCGGCGCAATTCGCCCTAAGGCAAAGAAAATGGCGACTGCATCCGTTGCAGTCGCCTTTGTCATCTCAGCAATTGTAGGTGTCCCAAATACGGTTTTGATCATCCAGGCTGTTGTTCTCTCAGCTGTGTTGACCTTTATTTGGTCACGCCCTAGTGCGTAGTCGATAGTAACCTGCAGAGGTTATCTAACTCTTCCAATGTCTTGTAACTGATCGTTACTCGCCCTTTTTGGTCACCTGACTTATGATCAACGCTTACTTTCATTCCCAAATTGGCCGACAGATCACCCTCTAGCGCCTTGGTATCAGCGTCTTTTTCAGCTTTTGAGAGCGATGGTTCTTTAGGTGGCAGGTTTTGTTTTTTCACCAAACGTTCTGTTTCACGAACCGAAAGATCTTTCGCGACAACAACCTTAGCCAATTCGGAGGCATTATTGGTAGTAATTAACGCGCGCGCATGACCTGCGCTCAATGCGCCATCTTTCAATAGGTCGAGTACATCTTCAGGCAACTGAAGTAATCTTAATAGATTGGCGATATAGCTTCGGCTCTTAGACAGCGCCTTTGCTACCTTATCTTGTGTATGCCCAAAGCGATCCATCAATTGACGGTAGCCCATCGCCTCTTCAACTGGGTTCAGATCCGCTCGTTGGACGTTTTCAATAATCGCAATTTCAAGAACTTCGGTGTCCGAGAATTCCCGAATTACTACTGGAAGCTCGTGTAGCTGCGCAATTTGAGACGCGCGCCACCTACGCTCACCCGCGATAATTTCAAACTTGGAACTGTCACGGGGGCTTACCCGTACAACAAGAGGTTGGATTATCCCTTTCTCACGGATACTCTCTGCCAATTCAGCCAAATTATCATCAGAAAATAGCTTTCGCGGCTGATCTGGGTTCGGTTCAATTCTTTCTATAGGAACCAAACTATCTGCGGACGCAGTACCACTGGAATTTGTATCAGCTTCATTCACATTTACATCAGCCATCAAAGCGGACAGACCGCGACCCAAACCTCTGCGTTCTTGATTTTTACCGGACATCTTTATTCCTATGCATTAGCGTGCTGATTGCGTTCATGTAATTCTACCGCTAAATCGCGATAAGCTTGGCTTCCTTTGGAAGCTGAATCATAATTTAGAACAGGCTGAGCAAAAGAAGGGGCTTCGCTCACTCTAACATTTCGGGGAATGACGGTTTTAAAGACGAGATCTTGCAAATTCTCGCGTGCATCATTTTCGACCTGTTGGGAAAGGTTGTTACGCCCATCGTACATCGTCAATAGAACCCCCTCAATTCGCAAACTAGAATTCGCTGTCTGCCGAATTTCTCGAATGGTTAGCATCAACTGCGACAATCCCTCGAGCGCAAAAAATTCACTTTGCAACGGTATTAAAACTGAATCAGAAGCAACCATCGCGTTAACAGTTAGCAAATTAAGAGAAGGCGGGCAGTCGATTAAGATGTAATCAAAGCCAAATTCGCTCATGGCAGCCTGACGAAGTGAGTCATGCAAAAGAAAACTGCGTTTCTCATTTGAGTAAAGTTCGATATCAGCCGAGCTTAAATCAGTATTTGCAGGAACAATTGAAAGGTTTTCAAATTCAGTGGATTGAATCACATCATTTAAATCAACTTCCCCCAAGATGAGATCATATGTCGTAAGTTCTCGTTCGTTAGGTTCAATCCCAATTCCGGTAGACGCATTACCTTGTGGATCAAGGTCAACAACAAGTATTTTATGCCCAAGTTCAGCTAACGCCGCACCCAAATTGATAGTTGTTGTGGTTTTCCCAACCCCACCTTTTTGGTTAGCCACCGCAATAACTTTGGATTTTCCGGTTTGATTGATATCAAGCACTTACGATATCCTTCACTTTCAAGATGAACGCCTGACTATCAGTCTTACTTTGGATTTTATCATATTGGAACTGCCAATTTCCCTTGGCATCCGCAATTTCCTGATCCACGGATATTCCCTTAGGTAGCAACGCCGTTCCGCCTTTTGCGAGGTGAATATCTACATATGATAAAAGTGCATTAAGATTCGCCAATGCCCGCGCAGAAACGATGTCAGCGTTCATGGCTTGAACTTTTTCAATTCTATTTGTAATCACTTCAGCCTTTAAATTCAGTTCACGAATAACTGTTTTAAGAAAAACACCTTTACGCAAATCGCTTTCGATAAGCACGAATTTGGTATTTGGGTTTTCTGTTTTTGCCATGATAGCGGCTACAATTCCTGGAAATCCGCCGCCAGAACCAATATCCACCCAAATTTTGCCGGGTTCAGCACATCTGTAGATTTGAACAGAATCCAAAATGTGTCTTTCCCATAAATCTTCAACGCTCTTTTTCGAGACAAGATTGATCGCAGGATTCCACTTTTCTACCAAACTTACATATTTCTGTAACGCGTCCAGTGTTTCACGTGAAACATTTTCGATGTCATTCATGCGGAACGTTTTTCCTTTCGCAACTTTGCAAGAACCAATGCCAATGCCGCAGGCGTCATTCCCTCAATACGTCCTGCTTGACCCAAGGAGCTCGGCTTTGATCTTTCTAGCTTAGAAACCACTTCGTTGGACAATCCAGAAACAGATCTATAATCGAAGTCGTCGGGAAGACTTAAATTTTCATCTCTCCTTAGCGCGTCAACATCACGCTCTTGGCGCTCTAAATAGTGAGCATAAAGAGCGTCTTTTCCAATTTGAGCTTTGATCTCGTCATCGATTTTCGCAAGGTTAGGGTCGAATACCTCCAAAGTTTCAAAGGTGATATCTGGAAAAGACAGTAGGTCATATCCCGATCGCTTCACCCCATCTTGCTTAACTCTAATTCCCGCTTCCTTAAGAACGTTGGGAGTAAGAGTAATTTCCTCCAACGCGTCGCGAGCTTGACTTAGGCGATGGTCTTTTGAAAAATAGCTGGCTTTACGCTCCTCAGAAACAATCCCTAACTCAATTCCAAGCGGTGTAAGGCGTTGATCTGCGTTATCTGCTCGTAGTGCCAAACGAAATTCAGCTCGTGAGGTGAACATTCTATAGGGTTCAGAAACCCCCTTTAGCGTGAGGTCATCGATCATCACACCAACATAGCTCTTTGACCGGTCAAACGATACCCTGTCCTTTTCCTGAGCGTGATGCGCTGCATTTAAACCGGACACTAGCCCCTGCGCAGCAGCCTCTTCATATCCGGTTGTCCCGTTAATTTGACCAGCAAAGAACAACCCCGAGATATTATGCGTCTCTAAGTTGGCATTCAGTGTTCTGGGGTCAACATAATCGTATTCAATCGCATAACCCGGTTGTTCAATAACAACATCTTCAAGCCCATAGATCGAACGTACGTAATCTTCCTGTACACCCTCTGGCAGTGAGGTGGAAATTCCATTTGGATAAACCGTGTGAGTATTCAACCCTTCAGGTTCCAAAAAAACCTGATGAGAAGACTTATCAGAAAAACGTACAACCTTATCTTCGATAGACGGGCAATAGCGAGGACCGACACCATCGATATGCCCACCGTACATTGCGGATTTTTCTAGGTTTTCCCGAATGATGTCATGAGTTTTTTCATTGGTATGCGTAATTCCGCAACTGATTTGCTTTGCTGCGGGTGATTTGGACAAAAATGAAAACAGCTCTGGTGTGTCATCACCAGGCTGCATTTCCAAATTATCCCATTGAATGGTACGACCATCCAATCGCGGAGGCGTACCAGTTTTTAACCGGCCCAAAGCATACCCAAGATCATTCATTCTTTCAGCCAAACGAACAGAGGCGTTATCCCCCATCCGACCGCCAGAATAGGAAACATCGCCAATATGAACCACACCACGCAGAAATGTGCCCGTCGTCAGAACGACAGAGCTTGAATAGATTTCACTTCCGTCAGCTAAAACAACACCTTTTACACTTGTGCCATGAACAATTAGGTCGCTAACTTCTGCCTCAATGACAGATAGATTTTCAACATTTTGCACAAATGTTTGAATAAAGCCCATATATAGCAATCGATCAGATTGGGCACGAGGCCCTTGAACCGCAGGGCCTTTTTTCCGATTCAAAAGCCGGAATTGAATCCCGGCCGCATCAGCAGCTAAACCCATGACCCCACCTAAGGCGTCAATTTCCCTTACCAAATGTCCCTTACCGAGACCACCGATAGCTGGGTTACACGACATCACGCCTAAGTCTGAAAACTTAAGAGTAACCAGCGCGGTTGACGCCCCTGCCCGTGCAGACGTGAGCGCAGCTTCGACGCCGGCATGACCGCCGCCAACAACTATGACATCAAAATGTTTCACGTGAAACACTCCTACTTACCTAAACAAAACGACGAAAATATTTCGTCCAGGACATTTTCTACATCTACCCGGCCAATTAAGGAATCCAGAGCACGAATTGCTGTACGAAATTCTTCAGAGGCAATCTCAGCTCTTTCCATTCCATACTCAACTTCGGAAACTGCGTACTCAAGCGAGTTTATCGCATTCAAAATAGAAATTCTATGACGTTCACGAATTGCAATTCCTGCAGAAGCAGAACGTTGCTCAAGGATAGAGGAAACCTCATCAATTAACGCCCTCACACCTAAACCCGTTTTTCCCGAGATCCCCATATCGGAAGACTGAGACTGGTCTGCTTTCGGGGTTCGGAATATATCGCCAACTTGGGCTCTTACATCTCCAAACGCAGCCATTTTCTCTGTAAGAAATACGCGAATATCAGCGGCATTTGCCCGATCTTGCGCGCGCTGGACACCTATTTTTTCAATATCATCAGTTGTTTCTCGGATACCTGCGGTATCTAGAACGGTAACTGGCAGGCCATTTAAATCCATGCGGACTTCGATAACATCGCGAGTTGTGCCAGCAAATTCTGACGTGATCGCGGCATCGCGCCCCGCTAGTGCGTTTAGAAGAGTTGACTTACCAGCATTTGGCGGGCCAACGATTGCGACCTCGAAACCTTCCCGAATGCGTTCCGCAATTTTCACACCTTCGGCTTCGGACCTTAGATCTACTAAAACAAGATTGGCCAATTCCAACACCTCGGGTGTCACATCGACAGGTACATCTTCATCAGCAAAATCTATTGTCACTTCTAAAAGTGATACAGCTCGAATCAGTGTTGTCCGCCAAAAATCTGCACGATTCCCCAATTCGCCGGAAAACACACGCAAAGCCTGTTTTCTTTGTGCTTCGGTTTCGGCCTCTAGAAGATCAGACAGCCCCTCGACCTGCGCTAGATCAAGTTTATCATTCTCTAACGCACGCCGCGTAAATTCCCCTGGCTCCGCAAGCCTAAGGTCAGGGTGTTCTGATAGATTTTCAAGCAAGGCATTAACAGTCGCAATGCTTCCATGTGTTTGAAATTCAACAGTTTCTTCGCCAGTAAAGCTTTGACCTACATTGAAGGACAGCACCAGTGCCTCATCCAACAGTGATCCATCAAACCCGTATAGCTTCCGCAATACGGGTAGCCGCGTCTCAGACAAACTTTGACAAAACGTTTTTGCCGCTGAAAACGCTTTAGGCCCGGAAATCCGAACAACTGCGACCCCTGCTTTACCACGGGCCGACGCAAGTGCATAAATCGTTTCCATATTTAACTCATTGTTTTAAAACAAAAAGTCTAGGCATTCATTGAATCAAAGAACTCTTCGTTGCTCTTGGTTTGCTTCAGCTTACCAATTAGGAATTCGATCGCATCCGTTGTACCCATTGGGTTGAGAATACGACGCAATACGAATGTTTTCTGTAAATCTTTTGCATCGACAAGCAAATCTTCCTTACGCGTACCGGATTTAAGAATATCCATCGCTGGGAAGACGCGTTTATCTGCAATCTTACGATCCAGAACAATTTCAGAGTTACCCGTACCTTTGAATTCCTCAAAGATAACTTCATCCATCCGAGAACCCGTATCAATCAACGCAGTTGCGATGATGGTCAGAGATCCACCCTCTTCGATGTTACGAGCAGCACCAAAGAAGCGTTTTGGGCGCTGTAGGGCGTTCGCATCGACACCACCGGTCAGAACCTTACCTGAAGACGGTACAACAGTGTTAAAAGCGCGCCCCAAACGCGTGATAGAGTCGAGCAAGATCACAACATCGCGTTTATGTTCAACCAGACGCTTTGCTTTTTCGATCACCATTTCAGCTACGGCAACGTGACGGGTTGCTGGTTCGTCAAAGGTGGATGAAACAACCTCACCTTTTACAGAACGCTGCATGTCTGTAACTTCTTCGGGGCGTTCATCGATCAAAAGAACAATCAAATAGCACTCAGGGTGATTTTTCTCGATTGAATTTGCGATATTTTGCAAGATCACGGTTTTACCAGTCCGCGGCGGCGCAACGATCAAAGAACGCTGACCTTTCCCAATCGGTGAAACCAGATCAATAATCCGCGCTGTGCGATCTTTGATGGTTGGATCTTCGACTTCCATCTTAAGACGCTCATCCGGGTAAAGCGGCGTCAAGTTATCAAAAGCAATCTTATGGCGGGCCTTTTCAGGCTCTTCAAAGTTGATTTTTGTAACGTTCGTAAGCGCAAAGTAGTTTTCTGTTTCCAAGGGCGCTTTCATCACGCCTTCGATGGTGTCACCCGTGCGCAAGGAATATTTGCGGATCATATCTGGTGAAACGTAAATGTCATCAGGGCCCGGCAAATAGTTAGCCTCAGGCGACCGCAAAAACCCGAATCCGTCTTGCATTACTTCGAGAACGCCGTCGCCGCAAACTTCCCATCCTTCATCTGCGCGTTCGCGAAGAATTTGGAACATCATTTCGCCTTTACGCATGGTAGAGGCGTTTTCGATTTCCAGTTCCTCAGCCATCGAAACGAGGACTTTGGGTGATTTTGCTTTTAGATCAGAAAGCGTCAGGCGTTCTAAAGTCATGAGAATACTCACTTCTACCGCCAAAACAGGCGCGCAGATCATGTAAATTGGGAAGACTCAACTGATCAGGACGACCAGCGTTTCCATGCAAATAGTCAGATGCAGCAGTTGAGTCAAGTTTCCTTAGTAAAACCGGGTAACAACGGAAATTACAATTATAACCAATAATACCGTCGGAACCTCGTTCATCATACGATAGGTACGCCCAGTTCTGGTGTTTTCTCCGCGAAGGAACTCTTTGCGGCGATATCCGAGCCAATGATGAAACCAAGTCATTGTTAAAACAGCACCCGCTTTGGTCCAAGGCCAAATTTCAGCCCATGAAACAACCCCTGGAGTGAAAACAAGCAGCAGCCCAAACACCCAAGTTGCCATCATAGCGGGATTCATAATCAATCGAAGAAGTTTAAGCTCCATCTTTTGAAACAGACGATCCGTATCTGATCCCTTTTCGACCTCTTCGACGTGATAAACAAAGAGACGCGGTAGATAAAATAATCCTGCCATCCATGCGATCACTGAAATGATATGCAGTGATTTAACCCATGGGTGAAAATCTAATAGGAAATCCATGATCTAAGCCTTTTCCCCGAAGATTGGTTTCATATCCCTATAATAATAAAATAAGAGAATAGAAAAGATGATGTTTTTGTAGTGTCGCGAATTTCCGTGGATTAATGATTTAGTAACAGATTTATCCATAGGTGAAATCACGGTTTAACAAATATTAATAAAATCTGTTAGTAACTATAAAAATATCCGTTTTTATTGAGATAAACTAAATTTTAACCATTACTAAGATTTGATAAACCTGTGGATAATTGTCCTAATTAATGGGATATTTACTTTCTTCCCCAGATTAAAGTTTTCCTTACCCCCAAGGGAAAATCTTTGCGCTGTTCTTGACAACTGGGCTAGTTTTACCGAAATCCAGATGTGCGTTGAAAACTGTCCTATTTGATGCCCACGCTCCACGTCAGTTATCCACAAGGCTATCAACATGGTTCAGCAAATTATTCTCGCGTCCGGTTCGGAAATTCGTCAGACACTGCTTAGAAACGCAAATGTTGCTTTTGACGTCGTTGTTGCGCGTGTGGATGAGGATATGATCCGTTCAGCATTAGAGGCCGAACAGGCGTCCCCGCGGGATATTGCGGATGCATTGGCTGAACAAAAAGCGCGTAAAATCAGTTTAAAACACCCAAGCGCTATTGTCATCGGTTGCGATCAAGTTCTTGATTTCAAAAATGAAATTTTTTCGAAACCGAACACACCAGAAGACGCAATTTCGCAATTGAAAAACCTACGTGGCGGCCGTCATAGTCTTTTATCAGCGGCTGTTGTCTATGAAAATGGCGAACCAAAATGGCGGCACGTTGGGCAGGTTCGCCTATATATGCATGCATTTTCAGATGATTATCTGAAAGATTACGTCGAACGAAACTGGGATAGCATTCGCCATTCCGTTGGCAGTTACAAATTAGAAGAAGAGGGCGTGCGCCTATTTTCGCGCATAGATGGCGATTATTTCAATGTATTGGGTTTGCCACTGCTTGAACTCTTATCGTATCTTCGCCTGAGAGGGGACATAGCAGGATGAGCGAACAACGTATTCCATTGGCGGGGGTTATTGGATCCCCGATTGAGCATAGTAAATCACCAGCGCTGCACGGGCATTGGTTAAGAAAATACGGAATTCAGGGTCATTATATCCCAATGAACATCGCGCGCGAAGAATTAGGTGCGACGCTGAAGGCGCTGCCGGCGCTTGGGTTCGTGGGAATAAATGTAACCATTCCACATAAAGAAGCGGTTCTGGAATTTGCCGATTTGGTAACCGATCGCGCTGCTTTGATCGGTGCGGCGAATACATTGGTGTTTCGAAAAGATGGAAAAATCCATGCGGATAACACCGATGGGTATGGATTTATCGAAAATCTACGACAAGGCGCGCCCGGATGGGACCCAAAAGCAGGCCCCGCAGCGGTGATCGGTGCTGGTGGTGCATGTCGCGCGGTTCTGGCGTCTCTGATTGAGGTCGGCGTTGAGGAAATTTTCCTGTCCAATCGCACGCGCGCCCGTGCTGATGCGCTTCGTCAGGAATTTGGCGCGCGGATTAAGGTGTTTGATTGGGTTCAGGCCGGAAATATGCTGGATGATGCAAAAACTGTGGTGAATACCTCGTCTCTTGGGATGGTGGGTAATCCAGAGCTTCGTATTCCTCTTGATGGGTTGGAAAGTGACGCAGTTGTAACGGATCTTGTGTATGCGCCGCTTGAAACCAACCTGTTGAAAGAAGCAAAAGAAGCAGGCTGTCGCACCGTCGATGGGCTTGGCATGTTGTTACACCAGGCAACGCCAGCCTTTGAACGCTGGTTTGGTCAACGCCCCGAAGTGGATGCAGAAACCAGACAGGCCGTATTATCGTGACACAACCGTTTGTGATTGGCCTGACCGGTTCTATCGGTATGGGTAAATCGACCACCGCGGCTATGTTTCGCGAATGTGGTGTTCCTGTTTGGGACGCCGACGCTGCTGTTCATCGTATGTATAGCGTTGGTGGCAGCGCGGTTGCAGGGATAGCAGCGATTTATCCAGATGCTGTGATTGACGACGCGGTTAGTCGCTATGCATTAAAAAGCTGGATTTCAGCGGATAAAACTGCACTGAAGCAAATTGAATCTGTGGTTCATCCTTTGTTGGTGGCAGATCGATCTGAGTTTTTAAACAATTCGGCGTCAGATATTGTTGTGCTAGATATGCCACTGTTGTTTGAGATGAATTTAGATTCTCTGGTGAACCATATTGTTGTTGTGTCTGCCCCGGCTGATGTGCAGCGCGCACGCGTTCTGGAACGTGGTTCAATGACCGAAGACCAATTTGAAATGATCTTGGCGAAACAGCTTCCTGATGGTGAAAAGCGTAAACGAGCCGATGACGTGATAGAAACGATATCGCTTGAAGCGGCGAAGGCGTCCGTTGTTAGAATACTAGCAGACATTCAGAAGGGTCTGAAAAATGCGTGAATTGGTGCTGGATACGGAAACCACAGGTTTTGCCCCGGAAGAAGGCGACAGGATCGTCGAAATTGGCGCTGTTGAGCTGTGGAACCAGCTGCCGACAGGGCGCACATATCACCAATACATCAATCCAGAGCGTTCAATGCCCCAAGCCGCGTTTGAAGTGCACGGATTGGGCGATGATTTTTTACGCGACAAACCCGTTTTTAAGGATATCGCGCAAGATTTCGTGGATTTTGTGAAAAATGACCAAATGGTTATTCACAATGCCAGCTTTGATATGAAATTCCTGAACGCAGAGCTAAAATGGGTCGGTCGCCCTACCCTGCCTATGACACAGGCATTGGATACGTTGGCGATTGCGCGCAAACGATTTCCCGGCTCGCCTGCCTCATTAGATGCGCTATGTCGTCGGTTCGGAATTGATAATGCGTCTCGGACGTTGCACGGCGCGTTGCTCGACTCTGAAATTCTGGCCGAAGTGTATTTGGAACTTATCGGTGGTCGTCAGCCGGATTTTGGGCTTTCGACAAACCAGTCTGGTAATGCAGATGGGGGAACGGGGGACGCATGGCGGCCGTCACGTCGACCTAATCCGCTTCCCAGTCGGTTGACCGAAGAAGAAACCGCCGCCCATGACGCCTTTGTTGAGGCTATGGGCGACGGTGCGCTTTGGAAAAAACTCACGAAACACTGATCGTGAGTTCTAGATATTAGGAAACAGGCTGATTTGCGCGTTCTGCTTCAAGACGACGTTCAACTTCTGAACGATACAGCGCAACAAAATCGATATTGTCCAAGTTCAGCGGCGGGAAACCGCCGTCGCGGGTGATGTCAGACACGATCCGACGCAGATATGGGAACAACATGCGCGGGCATTCGATCATCAAATAGGCATGAATTTGTTCCTGAGGAACGTTTTCCACGTGGAAAACACCGCCGTAATCCAAAGACAAAAGAAACAGCGGGTCACCGTTTTCTTTGTTCTTTGAAGTGATCTCAAGCTTGGTGATCACGTCATATTGATTATCCGCAGAGCGTTTTTTCGCATCCAGGTTTACTTTGACTTGGATGTCCGGCTTTACGTCGCCCTGAACGCCTTTTTGAGCCACGATATTCTCAAAAGACATATCGCGAATGAACTGCGCGAGGATTTGCATTTTTACCGGTTGCGGCTGTGCTGCTGCCGCGCCGTTTTCGTTTTCGGCCATCCGAAATTCTCCTAAATTTCTAAGTTAAATGCGGTTTATCAGGTTGCTGCCGAAGGCTCAATGCTTCGTCACACCCGGAGGTTGATGTGTGGGCTTTTTGGGTTCTGAAACGTCGTCATAGTCGCCGTCAATAATATCATCACTTGCTTGGGCATGTGGGTGTGAACGTGTGTGGAAGGAACCAGATTGTCCACCCATTTCAAAGCTTTGCACAGAAACACGTGCGCGAATGTATTTGAACGCAGCAGAACGAAACGGCGGAAACAACAATAAAAACCCAAAGGCATCTGTGAAAAAGCCAGGGGTCAATAAAAGCGCACCAGCGAACAAAATCATTGCACCGTGCGCCAAAGGTTCTGACGGATCGCGAAGTTCGCTAAAGGAGCCGCGAAGTTGTGACATCGCCAAAGCACCCTGAGTGCGTACCAACGATGTGCCAAGAATAGCAGTGATAAGCACGATCAAAAGCGTTGGCCAAAGGCCGATCAGCCCACCCACTTGGATAAATAATCCGATTTCGATCAACGGAACGGCAATAAAGATCAGCAGAAGGGGCATTTCATTCCTTTTTCTGTCATTGGCTATGGTGGACTTAGCGCCACCCCTACCCTACATAAGAAGGAATGACGTTCGTTTCTATCCCCTGAAGAGGTTCCTATGTCTCCTGCTGCGATTCAATTGCTGGTTCTTGCCGGTGTTGCTGTCTTTTTGATTTTAAAACTCAAGAACGTCCTTGGCACCCGTGAAGGATTTGAAAAACCGCCTTTGCAAGCGCCCGAAGACGATGCTTCTAACCGCCGTGCTGGTTTTGAAGTGATCGAAGGTGGCCCTGACCGTGACATTACGGATCATGCCGGTGAAAACAGTGCCGTTGCAAATGCGCTGGCTGAAATGAAAGGCGCAGAGCCAAGTTTCAACGTTGGCGAATTCCTACAAGGCGCCCGTGGTGCTTATGAAATGATCCTAATGGGATTTGAACGTGGCGATATGGATGCGATCCGCCCATTTTTGTCCGATGACATCGCTGAAGCGTTTGAAGGTGTTGTTCAGGCGCGCGCAGATCAAAACTTGACCGTCGAAGCAGAATTCATTGGGGTGCGTGAAACCACTTTGGAAAATGCAACGTTTGATTCAGCTTCGCGAGAAGGTGAACTCGAAGTGCGCTTTGTTGGTGAACTGACATCCTTTGTACGCGATGCCGCCGGTGACATTGTCGAAGGCGACCCAAAAGAAGTGAAACGCCAAAAAGATGTTTGGACTTTTGCCCGCGTTATGGGCAGCGACAATCCCAACTGGCAACTGGTGGCCACTGGGGGATGATGCGTGCGCTTTGGGCTGGATGTGTTATGGCGTGCCTCGCCATGACGGGTTCTCTCAAAGCGGAAGAGCCCGAATATACACTTCTGTCATTCGATGAACTTGATGGTTGGGAAAGCGATGACCATGATGCAGCGCTTTCTACATTTTTGAATACATGCAGTATTTTCAACGATCCTGAATGGTCTACCGTTTGCGGTGTTGCTGGTTCTGGTTTAAGCGGCCGCCAGTTTTTTGAGCTATTTTTTCGCCCCGTCTTGGTCGAAGATGGTGATGAAATGCTTTTTACCGGGTATTTCGAACCTGAATTGTCAGGGTCGCGGGTGCGTACGGGCCAATACCGCTATCCGCTTTATCAACGCCCCCGCGAAGCACGCGGTCGTTGGCTGACCCGTCGTCAAATCGAAGAAACAGGTGTTTTAGACGGGCGAAATCTTGAAATTGTTTATGTTGATGACCCGGTTGAGGTCTTTTTTCTACAAATTCAGGGATCGGGACGTATTCGGCTGACCAACGGAGAGGTCATTCGTGTTGGTTACGGCGGGGCAAATGGGCACCCGTATAGTTCAATCGGGTCCGAGTTGGTGCGGCGCGGGGTTTATTCCCGGCACCAGGTGTCAGCGCAAGTGATACAGAACTGGGTGCGTCGTAACCCAATTGATGGTGCGGAATTGCTACGCCATAACGACTCGTTCGTCTTTTTCAGAGAACTGGATATACCAGCACATTTGGGTCCGATTGGTGCTATGGCGCGTTCGATCACGCCGATGCGCACAGTTGCGGTTGACCCTGAATATACGCAGCTTGGTGCGCCTATTTGGATAGAGAAAGCCGGCGCGGACCCTCTAAACCGATTGATGGTGGCCCAAGATACAGGTTCCGCCATCAAAGGGGCGCAGCGGGCTGATATTTTCTATGGCCCTGGTGATGATGCAGGCCGTGCGGCAGGTCGCATAAGCGACACAGGGCGTATGGTGGTGCTTATGCCCATTCAGCTCGCGTATCGTTTGGCGCCGGAGACTGAAGAATGAGCCGCAAACGTAGAACCCTGCAGCCCGAAGAAAAAGAGCTGTGGAACAGGGTCGCGCAGACAGCGACACCTATGCATCCCAATACGCCAGCACCCAAATCCGAACCTGCACCTATTCTTCTGCCTGAAGTAAAACAACCCAGCCTGCGAATTGCGCCGTTTTCGTTGGGGCAAAAGCCGTCGAAAGGCACACATTCCGCGGATATTGCGCCATCTATTGGGGATCAGCTTTATAAGCTTCCTGTTCAGATGGATGGTAAAACCCACGGTAAGATGAAGCGCGGGAAATTATCACCCGAAGCCCGTATCGATTTGCACGGAATGACCATTGCACAGGCTCATCCAGCGCTGTTGCGGTTTATTATGGGCAGTTATGCCAGTGGGAAACGGTTGGTTCTGGTGATTACTGGTAAAGGCAAAACCAAAGAAGATTACGGCCCGATCCCAACACGACGTGGTGTGTTGAAACATCAGGTTCCGCAGTGGCTTCATTCTGAACCAATGCGGCAGGTGGTTTTGCAAGTGACGGAATCCCACGTGAAACATGGTGGAACAGGGGCCTACTATATCTATCTAAGGCGCCACCGGTAGCAGACGCTTTGCTTTGTGCATTGCGATTGCGACGATAGAAGATACCAGCAAAATATATACCGAAATTCCGATCATTTGCTGCGGGAAGCTGTACCCGTAATCGATCAATACGCCTGTTATCGCAGGGCCAATGGCAGACCCAAACACCAATGCGCCTGCGACGGCAGCTTTGATGGCGCCTAGATGGCGTGTGCCATAAAATTCGGCCCAGAAAGCGCTTGTTAGGGTCGAATTTGTTCCGGCTGTCACCCCAAGAATAGCGAGAGCTAATCCTGCGCTGACTGGGCTTTGCGCGTACCAAAGCACCAAAAAACCAAGCGCCAATGGAATTTGGTAAAATGGCATCAATCGCGCTGTTCCAACACGATCAATCATCGCCCCCGAAAGAAGTGCGGAGATAACGCCAACGGCGGTGTACAGCGGGAAAAACGATACAAAAAGCGCATGACCCCAGCCTTTGATTCCGGCCAGATGAACCTGATGAAAGAACAGTGCTGTGATAAAGGTCGAAGGCGCGATAAGCGCAGGCAATATTGCCCAGAATAACCAATGACTGAGTGCTTGTTTACGGGTCCATTGCTGGGCGTTCATGCCAGTGCTGACTTCTGCAGTTGCGCTCGACTTTGGGGATCTTTCTTCTTTGAGAAGGGTAAGCAATACGGGGATGAAGGCGACGATGACGACAGCGCACAATAACCACAACATGCGCCAGTCGAAAAAAACCATCAATGTTACAAACGTAAGCGGCAGTAACGCTTCGCCAAACGCAAATCCAAGCCCCGAAATTGCCAATGCTCGTCCGCGTGCAGCTACGAACCAGCGCGCCATCGCTACAGCCGCAATATGGGATGTCATTCCCTGTCCAGTGAACCGCAGTGCAAATATCACAAAAGGTAACATCCAAGCTGATGTGACGGTCGCCATCATGACACATGCAACGGCAAGACAAACCATCGTCAGCGCACCCAGTGTTCTGACGCGCATCACATCGGTTAAAACGCCCGCCCATACCATGACGATGGCTGATACCGTTGTTCCTATGGAATAATATCCACCCCATGCCCCATGGCTCAGGTTAAATTCGCTACGAATTTCTCCGGCAAAGACCGAAATAAAAAATGTCTGACCAAAGCTGGAAATCAATGACAGAAGGACGCCTGCCGATAGCCATCTTGCGTTATTGGAGAAGAATTGAAGCATAAAAAACCTCGTTTCTTGCATCCTGAATATATTTGCCAAAAATGACAGTGTTAATTTAGTGAAAAGCTATTGGCTTAGGATGATCTGCGTGGCGTTTTGAACCGTTAGCACAGTACCGGGCAGCAATCCCAAACGCGAAGTTCGGTCATCTTCGAATACTTCATCTGATTGCGTCAAAGCATTGAGAATTTGTATCAATGCTGGGGATGTTGCAGTTGCAAAATGGTTGTTCTGAGCGTTTGAAAAATCGGTTACATCAATAATCGTAACATGCAAATCAGATAGCGATTGTGCCTCGGTGATGTTTCCTAATCTTTCGTCCAGTCCGGTCAAACGCGCGGACAGTCTTAGGGCGTGGTCTTCGGACGAAGAAAAGATGACAAACGGTTGCGGTAGTTGACCGATGCGATGGGCCTGCTGTTGAAACACCTCAACGTCGATATCTGGTGAAATAAGGACAACACCACCCAGCATATGGTCGAGATCATATTGTCTGGAAATTGACATTTGGCGCAGCGTTTCCATGCTAAGTAGTGCGCCCATAGAATGCCCAATAAGTACAATTTCTTGCGCGCCAGCCTCGTGAATTAGCGCCAAAGTTTGCTCTAACCCGTCACGGGCGAAAAGCATGCTGTCGCGGTCATATCCATACCCCAAAGGATGGCCGCCGCTAGGCCAAGAATAGTGAACTGAAACGCCCGAAAGTTCATAGTCATGGGTCATTTGTGCCAGCCGGTAAACACCGTCAGCGAAGGTATTATTGAAGCCATGGACATACAGAGTAACGCTGCGGTTTTGTCTTGGCAGTGCCTGCAATGATTTGCGCAATTCACTCTGAAAAGCCCGGCCTGTTTCATAGCGCGAAGACCCAACCGCGATAAAGCCGTCATCCGCGTCTGATGACCATTCTATGTTGCCTTGGTCATGTGCGTCGGGGATTGAAATATCATAGCGGGCAAAGCTTAATTGTTCCGAACGCTGGGGACCAAACAGAATTTCGGGGTCTTCTGCCCGGCTTGTTGCCACGAAAATAGGATGTTGGGGGGTCAGGTTGGCACGATCTTCGTCAAAGGTAATCGCAAGCCGCGGCGAACAGGCCGACAGCAGAAATAATGTAAATAATACCGTAATTCGAAACACTGAAATCCCCTACCTACCCTCTGAATATCAAACAAGTTTAGCGAGGGGCAATCCTGAATTCTGATGTGTTAAAGATGTTCACAGCACACACCTGAAGACGGTGTGCGCTGTGAGCTGAGTCGTTATTACAAAACGTAGCGGCTAAGATCGGTGGACTTTGTCAATTCACCCAGATTGGTTTCGACAAACTCTGCGTTTACAGTAATTTCTGACCCTGCTTGATCGGGCGCGTTAAAGCTGAGTTCTTCGAACACGCGTTCCATCACCGTATAAAGTCGACGTGCTCCGATGTTTTCCACACTTTGATTCACATCAGCAGCGATCTTGGCCAATGCTTTGATGCCGTCTTCGGTAAAGGTCACAGATACCTTTTCTGTGCCCATAAGGGCGGTGTATTGCAGCGTAAGCGCATTGTCGGTTTCGGTCAGAATACGCACGAAATCATTTTCTGTCAGGGCGCGCAGTTCAACACGAATGGGCAAACGCCCCTGAAGTTCTGGTAGCAAATCAGATGGTTTGGCGATGTGAAAAGCGCCCGAAGCAATGAACAGAATATGATCGGTCTTTACGGGGCCATGTTTGGTTGAAACTGTGGTGCCTTCGATCAACGGCAACAAATCGCGCTGAACACCTTCGCGGCTGACATCACCACCACGCGCGTCGGAGCGTGTGCAAACTTTGTCAATTTCATCAAGGAAAACAATGCCGTTTTGTTCAACTGCATCTAGGGCAGCGCGAGTGACTGTTTCGTCATCCAGCAGTTTGTCAGCCTCTTCACCGATCAGTAATTCATAGCTCTCGGCAACGGTAACTTTGCGTCGTGTTGTGCGACCACCCATAGCTTTGCCAAACAGATCACCTAGGTTCATCATACCCATGTTGCTGCCGGGCTGGCCGGGGATTTCAAATGTTGGCATCGGATTTGAAGTGTCGGCGAGATCCAGTTCAATAACAGTGTCGTCGAGTTCACCACGCTTAAGTTTACCCAAGAACATCTCGCGTGTGGCTTCGCGGGCGTCTTTGCCGGCGATGGCTTCTAGAACGCGTTCTTCCGCGGCGGCGTGGGCGGATGCTTTGACTTCTTCGCGCATATGATCGCGGGTTAGGGCAATTGCGCTATCCACCAGATCGCGCACGATTTGTTCAACGTCACGGCCAACATAACCGACTTCGGTGAATTTCGTTGCCTCAACCTTGATAAACGGCGCGCGGGCAAGTTTGGCCAACCGACGGCTGATTTCTGTTTTGCCAACGCCAGTTGGCCCAATCATCAGGATGTTTTTAGGATACACTTCTTCGCGTAAATCATCAGATAACTGTTTGCGGCGCCACCGGTTGCGCAGTGCGACCGCGACCGCGCGTTTGGCGTCGTTTTGACCGATTATAAAGCGATCAAGTTCTGATACGATTTCGCGGGGGGTAAGATCGGTCATGCGGACTCCGAATAGGGGGGAAGACGATGTTTATAGGGAAAGTTAGGAAGTTTATTCATGATTTTCGCACGGATTTGAACCCATTGCGCGCCAAGAACAGTGATAAATAACCCAAGGATAAGAAGCGTCGAAACAATCCCATATGCTGTTTCGCCGTCGGTCTGGAACGCCCAGACAAGGATCGCGCCAATATATCCAATACCAGCGGTTAAAAACGAACGTCGGTCGATGATGAGTGCGAGCAAAGCAACAATAAGCATCGCGATGGCGGTTAGAACATACCCAGTTGTGCCGTCGATATTGAACAATGACAAAGCAATAGTATTCACCAAAGCAGGGGCTGCCAATATATGCAGCCAGAACCCTGTCGCGCTATAGCGGCTTAGGCGGTTGGGGTCTTTTAGGTCGAAATACATACCGCCGCAGAAGGTCAATATCCCAAACAACAGTGATCCATACGCGAGCGTTGAGCCTTGGCGTAGATCAAACAATTGCGTTCCAGCATTTCCGTAAAAGATGTTGTCGTCTGTTATCCCGGCGAGAGCTAGAATTGTCATTCCGCCGAATACGCCAAAAACCAACATTGCAAAGGGCAGTTTGAAAACGCGAAAATACGCCAGCATGGCAACCATTCCGACCACGCCAGTAATGGAAAGACTCATAACGCTGGTTTGTCCGTCCAGCATGGCAAAGCAAAACCCTGCTAGAAACATGCCAAACCCAGCGGCTAAGGCGATGCTTGGGAGGCTCATCCTACGTTTAAGTGTGAAGTAGGCTGCCGAAATCCACGTAAATACTGCTCCGGTAAAAAAGATTGCAACGCCGCTGCCCGTTATTGCCGCGAGCATTAGTGCCCCAGCTAACAAAAGCCCCAACCCAACGGTCACGAAAATCTCGCTGAAGCCTTTGAAGAATTCAAATGGTTCATCTTCGTCCGGTAATGCACTGCGCGCGCCTTGGCGTTTTTCGATCAAAGCAATCAGCAGCGATGCTTGTTTTTCATCCAAGATATCTGCGGCCACTGCAGCGCGGATGTCATCGTTTTTTAATTCGGTCACGGGTTATCCAATGTTATTTTTCAAACGTAATTTTCGTACATAAAGCGAACTTAATCATCCTCGGAAGGTTCAACAAGCGCACACGCGATTTCACGCTGAATAACACACGCGTGTCCCCCCCTTTTTTTCTCAGAAGCAAAGGTTAGTTTCCTCTCACAACGTCACCGAGGAGGACACACAAATGATTTCACGTCGCAATATCCTATCTGTTATCGGCGCAGGCCTGACCACAGCTACACTTAGCCTTTCTGCAATTCCAGCATTGGCTGGCATGGCTGGCCCAACAGGTACATTTGACGGCATGTCAAACCACCTGACATCCGGCAGCGTGAGCATCGTTGAAGAGGGCGGCACATATTACGTCGAGCTCGGCGAAGATTTCTCTTTGGACGGCGGCCCTGACCCACGCGTTGCATTGGGCAACGACGGTTATGATGCAAATGCTGTTTTGGGCGAATTGGAAAACCTGACTGGATCTTCACGTTATGAAATCCCAGCAAACCTAGATGTATCTGATTTCAACGAAGTCTGGATCTGGTGCGAAGTGGCGTCTGTGCCGCTTGGTGTCGCGGCATTGAACTAACTTTGCCCACCAGACCTTTAGGCCCGACCGCGAAAACGGTTGGGCCTATTTTATTGAGCTTCCGAGACCGATTTGATTTTGGTGACAAGTAAAATCAACGAAACAGCTGCGGCCAACGCCGCTAATATCAACGCTGCCTGATAATTGTTAAATTGATCAAAAAACACCCCTGCTGCCGATGGACCTAGTAATCCGGCAGCTGCCCAAGCTGTAAAAACGCGGCCATAGATAACGGTTCCTGTCATCGTACCAAAACGATGCGATATATATGCCGGATATGCGGCGATGGTTCCCCCATAAGCAAAGCCGACGATCGCCAATCCGATTAACGTTGTGATCCAGTTGGATGAAAACGCCATGAACAGTAGGGCTGCTGTTGATAATATCGAAAGACATAACAGAACGGATCGCCCGCCCCGTTTGTCGGTCAAAACACCACCAAGTAAACTGCCCACCATATTTGCGAGTGCGATTATGATTGGGGCCGCAGTGATCCAGAGTGGGTTGCTTCCTCTGGCTTCGATTATGCCTGTCGCATGGCCAATTATCATCAGGCCAGCTGTTACTGCACCACAATAGCTGAACCAAAGCCATGTGATTTCCGGCCTTAGACCTTTTGTTGTGGTTGTTTCAACTTGCGCGTCTGCGACATAATGCATGCGCGAGTGTTTTAGCGATATCGCGCTTAACGCGGAGATCAGTAATAGGCAGATTGCCAGAAACAAAAGCGCAGCCACCCATCCACCGAAATTCGCGGCAATGCGCAACGGGATTGGAAACATCACCGCACCAAGCGCATAAATGGCGGTAATCAATCCCATTGCAAAACCTCGGTTTTCTGGAAGAATACGGCCTGAAAACTGAAGCGCATATCCATAACCTAAACCATTGGCAGTGCCGAAAATCAAACCAAAGCCCAACCAAATGAAGACCATAGATGAACTAAAAGCAGCCAGTGCGCAGCCCGCAGCAGCTAACATCCCGACCATAGTTACATAAACAGCCGGAGTGAAACGTGCATATAGGGTATGCCCCATAAGAACTGCAGCAGCCAAAGACGCGAGTGCGATGGAATAGGTAACACTCGCGGCACTGCGCGAAACGCCAAAATCTATTTCCATCGCCAAAAGCAATACCGAAAAGGCATGGAGCGATCCTAATACAAAGGAAAGGAGCGCGGCCCCGGCCAGCGCTTGTTTTTGGTTTTTGGTCATCATTTGCGTCGAGATTCTATAAAGTCCTTCAAGGCGGCTTGTGTCCCTTCTGAGCGGAAGCAATCGGAATCGTAGGCTTCTTCAAGGGTAAGGACAGAAGCAAAATCAGCATCTGCTGCCATATAGAATGACCGTTTGATGTTTCGTAGGCCGCGTTCGGGGAAGCTTGCGATGCGTTCGGCCAATGCGCGAGTGACGGTCTCTAGCTGATCATCTTCTACCACTCGGCTGACCAAACCAACACGTAATGATTCATCTGCATCCAGCATGTCTGTGCTCAGAGCCATGTCCATTGCAACGCTCAGGCCTACCATTTTTGTCAGAAGCCAGGTCAATCCACCAGTTGGACTAAATCCCATGTACGCATCTGGCAGGCCTAATTTGGCGGATTTTCCTGCGATGCGCATGTCACACATCAGCGCCACTTCTAAACCACCCCCAAGGGCAAAGCCATTGATTGCGCCGATGATAGGCTTGTCCAATGCCAATGCTTCGCGCGCTAACACTTGATAGAGGGATGCCGCTTTGCCGAATTCTTCTTCGGTCATTTTATCCATTGCTTTGATATCAGCACCCACACTGAAGGCGCGACCTGTGCCAGTTAGGGTGATCACCTTAATGTCTGGGTTTGCTTTGGCGTCGCGGAAAAGCTGAAGCAGTTCTTCTAGATCTGGAATATCAAAGGCGTTTAGGGCCTTGGGGCGATCAATTACCGCCCAGAGTACACCGTTGTTGATTTCACTCTGAATTGCCATTGTGTTTTGTCCTTCAAGCTTCGTAATTGCGCAACACGCGCTTTGTTTTGTGTTCTGAGGCGATGGTCCCTTGCTGAACAAGTTCGACGCGAACGGCGAATGCAGCTCTGCGACTAACAAGTGCTTCGGTTTCGTTTATGAGCGCTTCATATTGTGAACGCGGGACATTGTTGGAAACTTCGACGATCAAGCGAGGAGCGTAGTCAAAAGGGGGCGGGGAATTCAGTGCGATCTGAAATTCACCGGTTAGGCGTGGCTCAAGATCGTGCAGGACATCCTGCACAGTTGTCGGGAAGATATTTACACCTTTTACCACAAACATATCATCGCTGCGTCCCTCTGTGAGGAACCGAAAACCTGTGCGTCCACAGGCGCAAGGGCTGGTTTTTACCTGAACGTAATCGTGGCTGCGTAAGCGTAGCAAAGGGGAAGCTTGGCGCCTGATCGACGTATAAACCAGTTCACCTTTTTCTCCGTCACGCATAGGTTTTACTGCGCCCGTATCTGGGTCGATCAGTTCGGCAATTACGTAACCTTGTCCGCAGAAATGCATGCCGTCGTGATGTTCGCACTCGGCACTTTGGCACCCAAGCTCTGCAATGCCATACAGGTCGTGGGTGCTCATCCCCCAGGTTTTTTCTATCTTCTGACGATATCCTGGCACCTGCAGCCCTGCTTCACCAGAAAAGAAGCCCTTTTTGATGTTCAAACTTAAAGGATCAATTCCTGCTTCAGCTGCAACTTCGGCAAGTCTAACCGCGTAGGACGGCGTGGAATAAAGACATTTATCGCCCGGAATGTCAGCAAACATATCCAACAGAGCACGCGATTTTCCTACGCCATAAGCCATGACCGTTGCGCCAAGATGTTCAAAGGACATGTGATCCATCACACCGCCGGCGTAGATCGAATAATTAAAACAGTTCAATACCAGATCACCGGGACGGCACCCCAAAATCCATAACGCGCGCGTACCCATTTCGTTGTAAGCATGGATGTCATTACGCGTCCAACCGATGCGCATTGGTTTACCTGATGTTCCGCCCGTCCCAACCATTCGCACGATATCAGACGATGGCGCACATTGATGCGGTCCTATTAGCGCGCCTTCACGTTGTGTCTGAGCGAGATCTTTTTTCTCAGTGAAAGGGACCTGTTCCAGGGCCTCATGACATGTAACATCGCTGGGCTTTAGGCCAGCATTATCAAATTGAGCCCGGTAATACTCTGAATGTGTATATAGATATTCTATCTGCTGGGTGAGAAGCGGCGCTTCGTACCGGCGCAATTCATCTGCTGATAGTGTTTCGAGTTCGGTATTCCAGAAATTGCCATCCATGCGTGTGCCTCATGCATTGAGTTACAATACTAGGCTTATCGGGCGGATATTATGGATTGTGCAGGTTGAAAAAAATCATGAATGGCATACGCTGAAATTATGGAAAATTTAAATCGCGCACTTCCGCCGTTGCGGTCATTGCTTGCTTTTGAGGCGTCGGTCAGGCTCGGCAGTTTTACTGCTGCTGCGCGTGAGCTGAATGTTAGCCAACCGGCCATCAGCCGTCAGGTGAAGTCTTTGGAAGATGCGCTTGGTGCGACGCTTTTTGCGCGGGAACATCGGAGCGTCATACTGACTGATGCCGGTGAATTATATTACAAAGCAGTGATTTCAGGACTTCTTGAAATTGTTGAGGCGGGCAGGGCAATTGACCGAAGTGCTCCACCAAACCGTGTAACGATATACGCCAATTATGGTTTGGCGACATATTGGTTGATGCCCCGGTTGACGTTATATCAAGATGCTAATCCCGATGTTGAAATTGTGGTGCGCACGGTAGAGCAAGAACAGCGTCTTTCAAACACCGACCCTGAAATTGCCATACGATTTGGCGACGGAAATTGGGACGATGGGGAGGTTGGGCTGCTTTTCAATGAATGTGGTTTCCCTGTGTGCAGCCCCGGTTTTGCAGAAAATAGTGATCCAATACATTCCATTGATGATTTGCCGAAGCGTAGGTTGCTTAAGGTGCAATCTGAAAATCAACCTTGGCTAGACTGGAATGGGTTTTTCCAAGCGCATGGTAAGAAGTTTGAAGAATTGCGCGGAGCCACATTCAACAATTATACGCTCGCTATTCAGGCTGCGCTGGCTGGTCGAGGTATCGCTATTGGGTGGGATCAGATCGTAGATGATTACCTGAGACGCGGCTGGCTCATTCGTCCTGTCTCAGAGGAGGTTATTACCAATCTGGGCTATTATACAGTAGCCAATTATCGGCAATCATGGCGGGCAACACTAGATGATATATTGGCTTGGCTGACTGCAGAGGCGTCGCCGGATACTTAGCCTCGACCGTCTGAAGCGCAGTCACATATTCCATGTCGCAAACAGGAAGGATGTGCCACGTCGAGGCCGCTAAGTATAGATAAACCATGGGAGGGTTTTGATGTGTCTAGCCGGATTGCCTATGTGAACGGGGCGTTTATCCCTGAGTCCGAAGCATCCATTTCTATAAGAGATCTGGGTTTTGTCTATGGTGACAGCGTTTTCGACACATGGAGAACCTTTGGCGGTAAGCTCTTTAAGCTCGAAGAGCATATGGATCGGCTCATCGAAAGTCTTACCTACGCAAAAATTGTGATCGGTATGTCACGGGCTGAAATGATCGACGCAACCGTTGATCTTGTGGCGCGCAATTTACCGATGCTACGCTCAAATGAGGATTACTGGGTCACATTTCGGGTGACAGGCGGATTGCAGAATTTCGACGGGGAACCCGCTAGGAATCTAGGGCCGACGGTTATCATTGATTGTATTCCAATACCGTTGCGCGCTAGAGCGCCATTTTTTAAGCACGGAATCGATGCACGATTAACGGATCGATGTCGCATAGCCCCCGGAGCCATAAGCCCGAACGCTAAGACGAACAACTATCTCAATATGATATTAGCGCAGAAGGAAATATCCGCGGATTTCCCCGGCGCATGGGCGCTGATGCCTGATCACAAGGGAAACATTGCTGAGGGTGCTGGCTGCAATTTCTTCGTAGTGCGGAACGGCGCTGTGTTCACCCCAACGACTGAATGCGTTTTGGCAGGCGTCAGTCGACAGGTGGCGATTGATCTGTGTGATGGGTTGAATATTCCTATACATGAACAAGATCTGTCATTCGATGAGGCATTTGATGCGCAAGAGGCATTTTTTACCTCGACCAGCTTATGTGTGTGCCCTGTTGCAACGTTAAACGGAAAACCTTACCCCAGTGGCGCGCCGGGGCCAGTCACAAAGCAGATTATGGATGGTTTTGCAAAACTGGTGGGAATGGATTACGTCGATCAATATCTGAGCTTTTTGTCTGATGGACCTGCGAGCACCGGGTTATGACGTTCACCACAAAACGCCTTTTACAGAACCCGAACTTTGTTTCTCGGGGGGATGTTGCTGCGCCGGTTCATTTACGGCAGTGGTATGAAACGCCGCGTGGCGATGGAACACCCGAAGCATGGTGCTACACTGACCAGCTGTCTTATGGCGCGGGTGATATCATTCGCATTCACGCAACCAGCACCGCAGAAGATGTTCAATTTGAACTTTGGAGTGATGGTTTGGCCTGTCGCCTTTTATGGTCTGGTGTCGCTCATTCTCGATGGGTTGAAACGCCGGAAAATGCATCTGTCGTCGGTTGCGGATGGCCTGAAGTTTTGCAGGTTCCGGTGAATCCTGATTGGCCTTCTTGTGTGTGTCGATTGGTAATGACAGCGAGCGATGGGGCGTCAACTGAACATCTGGTCCTGATCCGCGCTGATCGAAATCAAACGCGTCGTGCTGTTTTATTGGTCGCTGACGGAACTTGGAACGCATATAATGATTGGGGCGGCTCCAACCACTACGAAGGTGTTATAGAATCCAATAGTAATAGGTTTTCGCCAGAACTGAGCGTGCAACGACCCTACGCGTGCGGAATGGTTTCTTTGCCGGATGAAGCCCCGAGAACATTGCCGACACGACCTCCAAGTGATGATGTTCCTCTTTACCCACATATGGAATGGGCCTGGAAACACGGATATTCAAAGAAATACGCCTCTGCAGGTTGGGCGATGTATGGACGCCCCTTTGTGCACTGGGCGGAACAACACAGGTATGCGTTAGAATTTTTGAGTCAACGTGATCTGCATCGCGACCCATCGTTGTTAGAGGGTGTACCATGTGTCATCTGCGTTGGGCATGATGAATACTGGAGTAGACCTATGAGACAGGCCATTGATGAATATGTCGATGGCGGAGGCCATGTCGCTAGGTTTGCAGGAAATTTCATGTGGCAAATTCGGTTGAGTGAAACAGGAGATCGTCAAATTTGCCACAAATACAAAGCCCGCGCCGAAGACCCATATTATGGGACTGATCAAATTCATCTGACGACCAACTCGTGGGAAGCGCCGGAAATCAAATACCCGGGGCGGGCAACCTTTGGGCTTGATGCGACATCGGGGCTTTACGCGGGATTTGGGGGGCTGGCCCCTCGGGGCGCAGGAGGCTTTACCATTTATCGAGAAGATCATTGGGCCTTTGTTGGTGCGCAGCTTGGATATGGGGATATCTTGGGCGGACAGTCAAAGATTTTCGGGTATGAGGTCGATGGTCTACAATACCGCATCGAAGACGGCCTTCCGTATCCGGTACCAACGGATTATTTACCGGAGGGTCTGGAAATTCTCGGGCTTGGCCTTGCGCGGCTGCGCGAAGATGCTTTGAGCGAAGGTGATACGCTGTTTGTTGGAGATGAGGACGCAAAGTTTATTGCAGAGATGTTCTATGAAAAAACAGATGAAGCTACGTTGGCGCGGGTAAATCGTGGATCAGGAATGATTGTCTGTTTCTCTCGGGGTGCCGGCGAAGTTTTTCATGCTGGTACAACTGAATGGGTTGCAGGGCTCGTACGTCGGGATGTCGCAGTTGAACAAGTAACCCGAAATGTACTGGATCGCTTTCTAGACCGATAAAACAAATGGTGCTGACGTCGATGAGGTGTACGAAGAATTCAGGCTCTAGCGGGCCACTTAGACACATAAAGTTCTATAGTTAAGTGGCCCGCTTAAGCGGTTTTGATCAGATAGAAGCTGACTTTCGCGCCTCTAGCGTGTTGTTAAGCCAATCCGGGTCCATCTCGGGCACAGAAGACAGCAATAAATCCGTATATGGAGCATGAGGCGGTGTGAATATTTCGTCTTTGCTGCCTTGCTCAACAATCTTGCCCATCTGCATGACAACCACATCGTCTGCGATGGCGCGCACAGTCGAAATATCGTGAGTGATGAACATGTAGGCGAGATTGTATTCGTTTTGCAGTTTATCGAGCAATTTCAGGATTTCCTCAGCGACCAGCTGATCCAACGCTGAAGTGACTTCGTCACAAATGATAAACTTGGGATTTGCCGCCAATGCGCGCGCAATGCCGATCCGCTGTTTTTGCCCGCCTGATAATTCTGACGGCAATCGATCCATGTAAATGTCGGGTTCCAGCTCAATCGCTGATAACAACGCCCTGACTTCTTCGGTGAGCGCATGCCCACGTAAACCGCGATAAAATTGCATGGGTCTGCCGATGATGTCGCGAATGCGTTGTTTTGGGTTCAGTGCGGTATCAGCCATTTGATAAATCATCTGCGAGGCGCGCAACTGATCTTTTGTTCTATTCGCGTATTTGTCGGGTAATGGTGCGCCGTCCAATATGATTTCACCGCTGATAGGTGGCAACAACCCTGTAATTGTACGGGCCACTGTTGATTTCCCAGATCCACTTTCGCCGACAACAGCGACAGTACGCCCAGCATGAAAATCGATTGAAATATCTTCAAGCACAGGTCGTGGCATGCCCGGGTATTGCGCCGTGATGTTGCGCAATGACAATACGGGTTCAGTTCCCTTTTTTACGGCGGGTTTTGCGGGGGCCGTGAATGAACGAACGGCCCATAGGCTTTTGGTGTAGTCTTCTTGCGGATCGGATAGCATTGTACGCGTAGGGGCCTCTTCGACCAACTCGCCATGGCGCAAGACCATGATTTGGTCCGCCATTTGCGCCACAACAGCCAAATCATGCGTGATATAAATGGCTGATGTTCCAAATTCGTCAACAATGTCCCGTATAGCGCTGAGAACTTCGATCTGAGTCGTTACATCAAGCGCTGTTGTTGGTTCATCAAAGATGATCAGATCTGGCCGACACGCCATTGCCATGGCCGTCATTGCGCGTTGCAACTGACCGCCTGACACCTGATGCGGATATCGAAACCCGATGGTCTCCGGGTCGGGAAGGCGCAATTTACGGTATAATGTTATGGCGTCTTCTTCTGCTTCTGAGCGGCTGCTTACTTGTTTAAGAACCGGAAACTCAGTGTGTTGGCTCATCAATTTGTAAGCGGGGTTAAAGCTTGCTGCGGCGGATTGCGCGACATAGGCAATACGTGTTGAACGCAAATTGCGCCGTGTTGCACGATCAGCGCCCAACAGTTCGATCCCATCGAAATGCACCGTGCCGCCCGAAAACCGGCACCCATCTCGGGCAAAACCCATCGCCGCAAGTCCAAGTGTTGATTTACCTGCGCCGCTTTCTCCGATGAGGCCAAGAACCTGACCGCGACCTAAGTTCAAATTGAGACCCTTAACAATCGGGTTCCATTCGTCTTGTGCGCGTCCTTCGATCACCAGATCGCGGATTTGCAGAAGTGGGGTTGTATCTGTCATGGTTGGTTCCCCTTAGTCCTTCAGTCCGCTGGCTTTGTGAAGCATCCAGTCGACAATAAAATTCACGGCAACAGTCAATAAGCCGATAGCAGAAGCCGGGATAAGTGGCGTTAAATCCCCGAATGTAATCAGTGACGCATTTTCGCGTACCATTGACCCCCAATCAGCTGCGGGTGGTTGAATGCCAAGACCCAGAAAGCTAAGGCCAGAAATTGTAAGAAACACAAAGCAAAACCGAAGGCCAAATTCAGCAACCAATGGCGGGGCAGCATTTGGCAGGATTTCCCGGCTCATGACCCACCACAGACCTTCGCCACGAATACGGGCGGCTTCGACATAATCCATAACGACGATGCCCATGGCCACGGCTCGGGCAATCCGAAAGACAAAGGTCGAGTAAATCAGCGCAATTACGCCAATAAGGCTGTAAACGGATGTACCAAGAATAGTCAGAAGTAGGAGCGCAAAGATCAATGTTGGAATGGAAATAACCACATCCACTGCGCGTGAAATTACCTGATCTACCCAACCCTGAAGTGTTGCGGATAAAAAGGCTGCAACACATCCTATGAAAAAGGCCAAAAGGGTGGTGATCAATGCAATCCCGATTGTATTGCGAGCGCCATAGATCATGCGCGTTGCCATGTCACGGCCGAGTGAATCTGTCCCAAGCCAATATTCGGAAGACCAAGGTTCAAACTCATAAGCGACGATTTCGCTTTCGCCATATGGGGCCAGGATAGGCGCAAAAACGGCGACGATGATATATAGGGTGATCACCAACATACCAAACAGCGCAGTTGGCGGGATTTTTCGGATTTCATGTAAAGCTGCGTGCATGGTCTTACTTCCGGTGCATCAGGCGAGGGTTTGACGCGATCGAAATCAGGTCAGACGCAAGATTAAAGAGAATATATGTGGCGGAAAAGATCAGGCAGGCGGCCTGCACGACGGTGAAATCCCGCTTTGAAACGCTATCGACCAAAAGCTGCCCAAGCCCAGGGTAAACAAATACCACTTCGACAATCACAACACCCACGATCAGATACGCAAGATTGATTGCGATCACGGTCACAATGGGGGCGATGGCATTAGGTAGGGCATGGCGGACAATGGTTCTGGCTGGGCTCGCGCCTTTAAGGCGGGCCATTTCAATATATGGTAAAGCCAATAGATTTATCAGTGACGCCCGTGTCATACGCATCATATGCGCGGTGACAATCAAGGTAAGTGTCAGCGCTGGTAAGAATGTTCTATGCAGGCGTTCGCCTAGGCCAGCATCATGCGATAGGTTGGTTATTGATGGAAACCATGCCAGTTCGACCGAGAAGATAAACACCAGAATATAGGCCACGAAAAATTCAGGTACCGAAATCGCTGTCAAAGAGACAATATTGATTGCTCTGTCGAGGGGGGTGCCGCGATAAAGGGCGGTGATCACACCAAGGCATACCGCAAGTGGCACCGAGATCAGAGCAGCAAATCCAGCAAGAAAGAATGTGTTATACAGGCGTTCTGACAATAGTTCTGTAATAGAAGCACCTGAGATCAGAGAAGTGCCCAGATCACCCTGCAGAATTGCGCCTAGCCAATTTAGGTATCTGGTGTGCATTGGCAGATCCAGACCGAGCTTTTGTCGGAATGCTGCCAGCGTTTCAGGGGTTGCTGATTGGCCAAGGACCTGTTGTGCGACGTCCCCAGGCAGCAATTCAATTGAGATGAATATCACCAGAGAAACGACAAAGAGCGTCAGCAAGCCGAGAGCAAGGCGCTGGATTACGAGTTTGATAAGGGGGTGCATTAGGTTCCCAGACCTGAAAGCGAAAGGCAGTCCGGTGGCGACTGATCGCCACCGGGATGATTGGTAAATTAGACGGCCCACCAGCGTTCGATGGCTTTGTACCCATCAAGCGACCAGTTCGATGCAACGTTCTCGCTGTGGGCAACACCTGTACGGCGCGCATAAACAAAGTTGCGGAAGAACGGGATCACGGACCCACCTTCATCGCGCAAGATCACTTGCATATCGCTATACATTTGCCCGCGCTTCGCTTCGTCCAATTCAGATCTTGCTGCGATCATGAGTTGTTGGAATTGATCATGGTTGAATTGGGATTCATTCCAATCTGCATTCTGAGCGTATGCTGTTGCGAAGATCATATCCGGAACTGGGCGTGCACCCCATGACCCGGTGAAGAAGGGTTTCTTCATCCAGACATCAGACCAATACCCATCACCCGGTTCACGGGCAACTTGAACATCAATACCCGCAGGCGCCGCATGTTCGCGGTACAGCGTGACAGCATCAACAGCACCTGCAAACAGGGAATCTGATACGCTCAAGCTTACGCTCAGGTTATCCAAGCCCGCTTGGGTAAGGTGATATTTGGCTCTGTCAGGGTCATAAGCCCGCTGTTCGATGCTTGGATCAAAATAGGGCATGGTTGGCGCAATCGGGTGGTCGTTTGCAACGGTACCATGGCCGCGCAAGACGCGATCAACCAATGCTTCGCGATCGACACCGTATTTCAACGCAAGGCGTACGTCCCGATTGTTGAACGGTTCAACACCTGATTGCATTGCGAATGTTGGATGGAAGCCGCCTGAGATAGATTCAATTGCGATGTTTTCATCACGGCCCAATTGCGACAATGTACGATATTCTGCAGATTGAACTGCATCAATTTCGCCGGTCACAAGTGCAGTTGTTGCAGCGGCTGAATCTGAGATAAGAAGCACTTCGACGGTATCAAAGTGAGCAGCATTTTCTTTCCAGTAATCCGGGTTACGCTGCAGTACAGTTTTGATACCTGGATTCCAGTCTGCCAAAGTATACCCACCGGTCCCAACACCAGACATATCAAGTAGACCATCTGCGCCGACTGGCATAATTTGGAAATGGTAGTCTGACAGGATGAATGGGAAATCGGCATTTGGTGCATCGAGTGTGATGCGTACTGCGCTGTCACCTTCAGCTGAGATGTCTGTTACACCAGCAAGCAATGACTTGGCGCCAGATGTACTATCTTCGCCACGGTGGAGATTCAGCGAGGCAATAACATCTTCAGGAGACAGGGATTTTCCGTTGTGGAATGTTACGCCTTGGCGAAGTTGAAAAATCCACGTGGCCGCATCGTCAGATGACCAGCTCGTCGCCAGTTCTGGGTGTAATGCATTGTCAGAGCCAATTTCCGTCAGATTGTTGCGCAGAGCCCAACCAACCATAATTTGCTGAGAGCCATTGGCCTCTGCGGGGTTTAGGGTGTCGGTGGTGCCGCCTTGGTTTACAGACAGACGGAAAGTACCGCCTTTTTGCGCCTGCGCTCGAAGTGGTAGTGGCATATGTGCCAAACCCACTGCCGCTGCAGAGCCCGCCAAAAAGCCCCGACGGCCGATTGATCCGTTTAGAAGTTTCAGTGTCATGGAAATAGTCTCCGTTGTTGGATGCGAGACGGCTTAGGCCGTTCGTTTGTCGCGCGCATAGTGTTCTGGTGCTGCTTCGCCCCAAATGCGAATAGCTTTGTCAGATGTTGTGATGTCGTGCGGATCGGATACGTAGCTAAGCAACAGGCTTTGTCGCTCTTTGCCTTTCGGGGCAGTTACGCGGTGCAGAGTGTAGCCACCTTTGAATAGCTGCAAGTCACCGGGCCGTAGGACCAGCGAACGCAGATCGTCGCGTTTACCGTCAAGCACTGCACGTACCTGATCATAATTCTCATCGTCGACGCTTCGTAGGTTGGGAACATATTCGAATTCGCCACCCTGTGCAGATTGCTTTAGCCCAAGCGAAACCGTGAATTCGTTGTTATCAAAGTGCCATGCAAATTCGCAGCCATCTGGTTGAACATTCACGTTCACGCTGCCGTATGGGTCGCGGTAGGTATAGAGATGTTCATAGCCCAATGCATGAGCGACAAACCGACAAAGATCCTGATTTTGAAAAATGGCCCAGATGACTCCGTCGCGCGGAAACAAATCTGCACGTACCATACCGTGGCGCCGGGGGGAGAAACGTTTAAGCGGGTGATCTTCTGGCGTTTCTGCCGGTGCTTCGGAAAAATACGGGTTCAGGTTGGCTGAATGAAATACAGCCTGATCGCTTAGGCCCGTGGCCTCTTCTTGCATCTTTGCGACGATTTCTGGCCGGATGAAATCATCAAGCTTTGCGCAGTTTACGCCATCTAATCCGTGGCGTGCCAGCTTTAGCAAATCTTGAAAGCCTTTGCTCTCTGGCTGATCAATCGGGTATTGTGTCGTATCAAAAAGCTGATGCGTCGTATATTGCAATTCAGATGGTGGTGTTTGCGTAGTTTGAAGCGTCACTCTCTATCCTCCCGAAAATTCAGACAATTGTACCCAGTCGAACTGGGACCCCAATTGATGCTCCTCACCATCAACGGGGTATCGTCAAATTTCGCTCAAGCTCCTCTTCGACAGCATTCAAAGCAATCACAAAATATTCCAGTTTAGGTGAATGGATTTCATCTATGAAAATGAGGGCTCAGGAAAATCAGATGTGATGCAGTGACTTTGTATTCACTCAAAGAGACCGTAAATATCAATGCAAAGGAAGCAGCCCAAATGCGCAAAATTTCCGAGTTAGGCTGCGATTGTATTCGTTAACGTGTGGAAAAACATGCACTACTTCGGCAGCGAAGACAGGGTAATATGAGCCGAATAATTTTGAAAAAGAGATGCTGAAAGAAGCCGAACATCCGTACCGCTTTAAGGTCTCTTTTGCATGTTATTGTGACATCGTTAGAATTTTTTGTGGGGGGTAAAATTGAAATTTAACACGCTAAAAAATTGAAAAAACCATTTTTCGGGTGATCGAAACAACATGCAAGAACAACTTACGTGTTAAGAAAACACGTAAGTTACTCCCACGAGTCGTCTAAAAATTCCCTATCTTGCGGCTATTTTTTCTACGGTCAGCCGGCCGTTTGTATAAACGCAAATGTCGGACGCGATTGCCATCGCTTTGCGCGCGATGTCTTCGGCGGGCATTTCGGTGTCCATCAACGCACGCCCTGCGGCGAGGGCAAAGTTACCGCCAGAGCCAATCGCGGTGACATCGTGTTCGGGTTCTAACACATCGCCAGCACCCGTGATGACCAGCAATTCGGTGCCATCTGTCACAATGAGCATCGCCTCTAGTTTCTGAAGGTATTTATCGGTGCGCCAATCTTTGGCCAGCTCAACGGAGGCGCGAGCCAGTTGCCCTGGTGTTGCTTCGAGTTTGGCCTCTAGGCGTTCTAGCAATGTAAAGGCGTCTGCGGTTGATCCGGCAAATCCTGCTACGACGTCATATCCACCGGGGGATAGGCGGCGGACTTTGCGGGCTGTGCCTTTGATCACGGTTTGGCCGAGGCTAACCTGACCGTCCCCTGCGATGACCACTTCGCCGCCTTTGCGAACGCCGATGATGGTTGTGCCGTGCCAGCCGGGGAATTGATCTTCTGCCATGTGTGCCTCCGTTTTCTGAACCTAATATATGGGCGCTTTCGGTGGGTGCAATGCGTTTACCCCGATCGCCCGAAAAACCGTTTAATTCTTTGTTAAGCAGCTATGCAGCCTTTGCATCGCGGGGATGTTGTTTCAACAATTGTGGGAATCCTTTGCCAACCCTAGATAAGGCTCACAACCGACGCTGGGTCGGCTGATGAAACAAGGAAGCGCGATATGACTACCAGAACCGTCACTGTGAATGTTCCCTTCGGAGCAGCTGCAACTCTCCAGGTTGGCAACGTATTTGAAACTGCAAAAGCATCTCTGATTGCTTGGAACCAAGCCCGCGTAACACGCAAAGCTCTGGCCAACCTTTCAGACGCACAATTGGAAGATATCGGTCTGACTCGCGAATATTCTTTCTAAACTGCGAACTTTATGAGTTTCCGAAAAGCCGCCCATAGAGGCGGCTTTTTGTTTATGCGCTTAGCACCCATTTTCCCGCCATATCAGGCACGAATGCCTCAATCGCGGCGGTGGCAATAACATGGCGTGTTCCGGCCTCTGGGTCAGCTACATCCAATCCACCCATAACGGCGCGAACTTCGGCGCGCCCCCGCGGTAATTCGGCCGTCACGATGGCTAGGTCTACTTCATCCGGGTTCTGCACACCGATTGTAACCTGTACCCGCATAGCAGTGTGATCAACATCGAGTTTGCTGAACAACGTGATAGAAGAATGATGCAGCGCGTCCTGAACAGCGCGGCAGGCCGCTTTGGTATAATCCTGACCATAGAGATCATTACCCGTGCCCATTTCTAAAATGATGCGTTTTTCGGTCATTGCGCGCGCTCCATATCAAAAGACACAACAATCGCGGCGTTGGCGATCACGGTGCAACCGTCGCTGTGCGGTTTATCGATGGTCAATCCACCCTCGACTACGGTGATGTTTGGTTGGCCATATGGGAAAATGGTTTTCAAAGCTTCGACATCGACCGCGTCTGGTTTTTGAACGCCTATTTCAGCATCAATAATCATAGCTTCCTTGGGGAAGTCGAACAATTCAGCCATGGAAATGGAGTTGTGCCAAAGCGCGTCTTTTAATGCGCGCCTTGCGGCTTCTGTGTAGTCTTCGCGGCGTAGGGATGTGCCCATCCCAAATTCCACCACAACCCGTGTTTTGGCCATGTGTTTCTCCTTGTTTTGGATAGTCTTGCGGTAAAACTAGACAAAAGAAAAGGGGCACCAACGGTGCCCCAAAACTCTTACCAATATGGGTACTCTCAGATGGATTCTTCGATCCATGACGTTAGGGCCGCCTTTGGAGCAGCGCCAACTTTGTTTGATACCACTTGACCATCTTTGAACATGAACAGGGCAGGGATGCCACGAACGCCCATTTGCGAAGGTGAATTTGGGTTTTCATCAACGTTTACTTTGACGATTTTGACTTTGCCTTCGTACACTTCGGACAATTCTTCTAGTGCCGGGCCGATTTGTTTACATGGGCCACACCATTCCGCCCAAAAATCAACCACAACAGGGATATCAGAGTTGCGGACTTCGGCGTCGAATGTAGCGTCGGTTACAGGAACAGTGGCCATGTGGGCTCTCCAGAATTTGCGTTGTTTCGGAAGGGAACCTAAGTGCGCTCCGGTGCAGCGTCAAGGTTGCTCGGCACGTCGTAACGCGCTTATCACAGCGGCGTGAGGTAGAGGCATAAGCGAAGCTGTTTTGGTCCACAAAATGGCGGTTTCAATTGGGCGATCAGGGTAAATCCTTGAAAGCGCAGAAGAATAGGCGCCCATTTGCCGCAAAACACCTTCGGGAACTTGGTCAGCTACCTTAGGAACGATAGCATTTGATTTAAAATCGACAGCTAAAATGCGACTAGGTTCTATTATTAATCTGTCGATTGCCCCCACGATTTGTGATCCATTTAGCTCTGGCAGTGCGGCTGTAATATCAACTTCGGCCAATGTTGTTTCTGCAAACAGAAATTTCAGATGTGCAGCCTGTAGGACGTTTTGCGCTTCGTGCAGAAGTGCATCAACTTCAGTTTGTGCGATAACGTCATCGTCTTCGGTCAATAAATCTTGGGCAAAGACAGGCCAAGACGCGGGTGGGTAGGACGGAAGATGTTCCAGAAGCCTGTGCAGTCGGGTTCCGCGCATCATTGCGGCCTCTTCGTCTAATCCTGAATCGCCAGAGAGTGCTTTCGCGCCGCCTAATCCCGAAGGCGTACGCGGTTTTTCGATCTCAACAGGGGCAGGGGCTTTGGTTCGCAACCAATCTGGCGTTGCAATTTTTTCTACTTTTTCAGGTGCGGTATCGCCTTCGATGGTTGCGGCCCAATCTCCGGTTTCGAACCGGGTTCCAACACCTCCCGCAAGCGGGTGTTCCTGCGCGCCTGCGCGCTCTAAACCCCGTGCGACTGTGTCGTACCAACTTGCGCCATCGCTGCCTAACTCACCAGCCGCAGCCACAATGAGCCACTTCTCAGCGCGTGTCATAGCCACATAAAGCAGGCGATCGCGCTCTTTCTCTTGCTGATCTTGCAGTTTCGCGTGGGCTAAGGCGACGGTTTGCGGACGTTCGTCTGAGGGGGCTTTCCAAATGACGCCGTTCTCAGTTGGGTATAATTCATCTTTGATGGTCACAAGGCGCCGCGCTGTGTCGGGCATAATCACGATTGGGGCTTCTAACCCTTTTGATCCATGCACCGTCATCACGCGCACCCGGTCGCTCGCGCTGTCCATTTGACGTTTGATTTCAACGTCGCCACTTTGCAGCCAGGTTAAAAAACCGGTTAAGCTGGGAACATCGTTGCGTTCGTAAACCAATGCCTGGTTCAAAAGCGCGTCGATCCCATCTTGGGCTTCGGTCCCCAAACGGGCAAGCAAATTGCGCCGCCCATCATGGCGGGTTAAAATGCGTTCAATCAGATCAAAGGGACGTAGAAAATCTGCATCTTTGCGGAGCGATTGAAGGACAGCAATCGTCGCATCATATCGGGGATCACTGCGCAGGGCTTCCCACAGATAAACACCCTTTTTACGCGGTTGGGCCGAGGCATGCAGCATTTGCTGTGACCAGCCAAACAAAGGCGAACGCAACGCAGCTGCCAGTGAAAGATCGTCTTCGGGTGTTGCGAGAAACGATAGTAGGGCTGCGATGTCTTTAACCGCAAGTTCGCCGCCGATTTTCAATCTGTCCGCGCCGGCGATTGGGACGCCTTCTGCTTTGCAGGCTCGAATAATTTCGTGAAACAATTCTGACCGACGCTGAACGAGTATCAGAATATCGCCCGCGCGTACCCGGCGCATTTTATAAGAGCCGCTATGACCTATCTCTTCGGGGAGGGCGGCGTTGGTGATCATGTCGCGAATTTGCCGCGCAATGCGTTGCGCCAGAATCACCGTGTGGTGGTTTTCAGCGACCAAATCTATCGGATCAAACCAATCGCGGTCTTCGTCTGTCTCGGTTTTGGGCACGGCTGGCCACAGATCAACGCGTCCGGGCATGTCGTTTTTAAATGCAATGTGTTTGGTTTCGCCGCCCAATCCATTCTCGGGCTGAGTTTCAAAGGTGGTATCAACCAATCCCAAAATGGGGCTGGCAGATCGAAATGAATACTGAAGCTCCATAGGCTGGAACGGCAGATTGACCTGTTCCAATTTCCCCTGAAAGTGGGATTTCATGCGGTCAAAACCATCAGGATCAGCACCCTGAAAGGAATAGATCGATTGCTTTTTGTCCCCGACCACAAAGATTGACCTCTGGGCACCCGAACGCGCGCCTTCACCGGATGTGAATTCTTGTGCGAGGCGTTCAATCACGTTCCATTGTGCGGGACTGGTGTCTTGGGCTTCGTCAACCAATATGTGATCAATACCGCCATCCAGCCGGAACAATACCCATTGCGCCACCAGTGGATCGTTCAAAAGGTCGCGCGCTTTTAGAATGAGATCGTCAAAATCAAGCCAACCATTTGCCTGTTTACGCGTCGCGTAGGCAGGTAGAAAATGCGCGGCGAATTGATACAAAATTAGACACTTTTCCGCAGAATAGAGACTAATTCGTTTCTCACGTGCCGTTTCAACGCGCCCCATTAAATCGTTTAGTTTTGGCTCTAATGGACCCAATGCTGCGCGCGTTGCTTTGGTGGGAAAGTTGCCTATTTTTGCTGCATATGGCCCCGCTTTGGCCGTGGCACCGTATAAGAATAATCCTTCAAGCGCTTTTAGATCGCTCACCCCTAGGTTTTCGATATCTAGGGCGTTTAGCTTTGCGGCTGCGGTGGCATCCGTTTTGCTGCCTGACTGTAAAATTGGAATGATGTCGCGCAGTAAATGGCCTTCGGAACCTAAAAACACCGATGCATGCAGATCGCTTTTGCCAAATCCCGGCGTTAGCCCGAATTGGGACCAAAGCTCTTCGGCTGTTACTGCGTTTCCTAAGGCATCTTTGTGTTTAACCAACTCTGCCGTGAGACGGCTGAAGTCTTCGCCAGAATAGACCTGCGCGATGGCGTCGATAATCCCTACCGTATCAGGGTTGTCTGCCAGCGTTTCGATGATTTCTTCGCGCAAAAGAAGCGCTGAGCGGTCGTCCATTTCAGAAAACTGGGGTGACACGCCGGCCTCAAGCGGGAAACGACGCAAAAGAGAGGCACAAAAAGAGTGGATTGTTTGAATTTTCAACCCGCCCGGCGTTTCAATAGCACGCGCGAACAGACGCCGCGCATTCGCGAGCAATTCTTCGTCGATATTCTGTTCAACACCGAGCTGGATCAAATCCTGTCTCAGCGCGCCATCATCGAGCATGGCCCAGCCACCCAAGCGTTTAAACAAACGGTTCTGCATCTCTGTTGCGGCGGCTTTGGTGTAGGTGAGGCAGAGAATATGCTGGGGCGAGACATCCCCAAGCAACAGGCGCGCAACGCGGTCGGTTAATACTCGGGTTTTACCTGAACCAGCATTCGCAGAGAGCCAGACAGACCCACTAGGGTCTGCTGCGCGCATTTGGGCGCGGGATGCGTCATTTGGTGCGTTCATGATACATCCTCTGAAACAGCGTCCATCGTTTCATCCCATTCGCCAAATCGCGCGAGGTGATCGTAATCACCGCCAAACCGAACGGTGGCCACTGCGCGACGGGATGTATATCCTTTGTCAGGCTCAAAATAGGCTCTAATAAGGCTGTTTAGCTCTTCCCAAGTCTTTTCAATGCCGGGGTCGCCCATGGGTGCGTCGATTTCTTTTTGCGCACCAAGTCCGATATATGTCGCACCCGTTACTTGGGGATGGCCGAGGTGTTTAAATCCGCCACGTTCGACTATTGCGGCCTCTAACAGTAGTTGCTTGTCAAAATACTTTTGTTCTTTAACGCTGGGCGGCGTACCGGTTTTGTAATCGTAGATATGAACGGTTCCGTCTTTTAGGCGATCAAAACGGTCTGCTTTGGCGGTTAGGGTGAAATCCATATCATCCAGCGGCGTATGCCCCATTTGTTCAGGCGCTTCGGGCGTGCCCTTGGTCTGGCGTTCGTGTTCTTTTGCGATGAACCACTCTGCGGCGCGCGCGAGCTTTGATCGCCAAATACGTCGTGTTGCGGGCCACGGGGCCTGATCGTTTAACACTGTATCTGCAATTTCCATCAGTTCATCGGTTGTTTGTCCGCCTTCTTTGATGAAATCCTCCAGTACAGAATGCAAAATGGTCCCACGCAAGGGCGCATCCGGTTCCTGCCGAATAGGGTCGAGTGGTTTGAGGCCCAGAACATATTGGGCGTAGATCGCATATGGATCGCGGATCAGGGTTTTTATGCGCGTTACCGAAAGCTGCCTTGGGCGCTGATCCGAAGGTGGACGGGGGGAAGGGCGCCGTTCTGGTGCAACGGCGGCTTCTGGTGTTTCCAAAGCCTCGGCTAAAGAAAGCCAATAGTTGCCGCGGGTTTGCATTTCTTTGACCAATGCAGCGCCGTTTTGTTCCTTTAGCCCGTTCATTAAATTGAGCAGCCTGTTCACCCAACGTGATGGTACAGTTTCGGCCTCTGCATCGCGGATAGATCGTGTGATCCAGACCTCTGGCGATGCGGCGGCTTGTTGAAAGTCGTGCGCCGAAAGCCCAATGCGACGTTCAGGTAACAAAAGCCCTGCGTCTTTGCGCATTTGACGGTTTAGCCAAGGGTCAGGGGTGGGTTGTTCTGGCCAAGTCCCGTCATTCAAGCCGCCCAAAATCATGAGATCAGCACCTTGAACGCGTGCCTCTAGCGTGCCCCATATCATGATGTTTGGATGGGGGCGGGTTGGGTCACGGACCTCTGCCCGGCCCAAAACCGCAAGAAACAGAGAATTGTAATCAGCAGGCCCCATAACCCCACCTGCGTCCGCTTCTTGCATTAGGCCATCAATGCTATTTTTCGCGGTGCGCCCGGCCTGTTTTTCCCACAATTCGCCGCCGTTGTCGGGTGTAGGGCCTGCGGATAGGGTTTCAGCGATTTGGATGTGGTCGCTCAGGTGTTCTTTGAGATGCCGTTTTGCGATGAACTCAAGATCCCCCAGCAGATCGCATATCCATGTGACCCACGCAACGCGCCCATCATCGCCAGATTTTCGCGCGTTGGCCCAAGCAAGCAGGCTTTCGTGATCAGGAAACGGCGGGCCATGACGCCGAAGTTTTAACTCTAATTCCCGCGTCCATAGCAGGTGAAGCCCCCGTTCGCTGCCACCGGTATTGGTAAGCGGATGTTTAAGCAGGGTAAGCAATGCTTCTGAGGTGAGCTTTTGCCCAAACAAAGCAGAGATATGACGCAAAAAACGTCCCGGTGCAGATAACTGAAGCGGGCGACCGGCGCTGTCGTCGGGTTCAATGCCCCATTGATCTAAGGCGGCAGTGACTTGTCGTGTCAGTTGGCGGTCGGGTGAAATCAAGGCAGCTGTTTCACCGGTTTTGGCGGCTTGACGCAAACGAAGCGCGATCGCTACGGCTTCGGCACGCGCTGATGGGGCCTCCAACAGCGTTACGTTTTCAACGGCGCGGGGCAGATCCGTTAGGTGTTTTCCGTCGCGCATCCATTGATCGGTAACGGGTGCCGGGCGTAGCGCTAGCGACAACAATTGATTACGCTCTGGGCTTGGGGCGGGTTGATTATCCCACCGTTCGACTTTTCTGGGTTCAACCCCTGCGCCGCGCAAAAGCTTTGCAAATCGGTATTGCGGGTGATCTTCGGAAGTTAAGGCATCTTCCATGCGGGACCAAATGTGATCAGGTAGATCGAAGTCGAACCCCGGAAGAATAAGCGCGCCTTGGGGCAATTGCGCCGCTGCGAGCATCAATTGGTGGGTGGTTCCACGTGATCCGGTTGAACCTGCGATGATGATCGGGTGTTGTGGCGGATTTTTTTCCCACGATGCAATAAGCCGCCCAACCACGAGCCTTTGGCGTGCCTCTTTGTCGGGGGCGTGTTGCATGTCGGCTTCGAAAAACTGCTGAACGAGGGTCACAAATTTCAGGGCGCGTTCCCAGTGGCCGGATTGATCGCTGATGTCCAATCCCGCGATTTTTTCTGGCGGTACATTTTCTCCCTGCATTTCATCCATCAGCCCGGCCAGACTGTCAGCCAAATCGAACAACGCCGCACGTGGCGCAAGGTCTGGCTCTTGTTCAAGCAAATGCGAAATAAGCTGTGTTAATTCAAGACGGCGGCGCAATGGGGGAACGGCTGGAGGAATATCACTAAGGGCGACATCGGTGGCAAGGTCTGTAATGAGCCGTAACCGTGGCAGTAAAAACGCACCACGCTGCGCAAAGAGTTCTTTTAAGCGTCGCTGCATTCTACGTGTGTTTACATAGACTTCAACACGAGCGAGTTCTTCTGGTGGTTGATCCGCACTGCGCGCGATTAAGCCATCCACAAGTGCTGAGGGAAAATCAACACCGGGTGGTAACGCAAAAATGCGCTGCGTGCTGTCGTCTTTAAACATGGGTTTCTTCTAACATTTTTTCGGCGGTTGTAATGCCTTCGGGGGTGCCAACATCACACCATTTTCCGGTGTAAGGCAGACCATAAACGCGCTGTGTTTTTATCATTTCATCCCACAATACATTTAGCGAAAATGCAGTTTGTTCGATGTGTGCTAGGCCATCCGTTTTGATAATTTGCGCGCCAGAATATACATATCCAGCCCCCCGG
The DNA here is from genome assembly GCF_011326755.1 of Cochlodiniinecator piscidefendens. Classification (GTDB taxonomy): domain Bacteria; phylum Pseudomonadota; class Alphaproteobacteria; order Rhodobacterales; family Rhodobacteraceae; genus Cochlodiniinecator; species Cochlodiniinecator piscidefendens. The sequence goes on from NZ_JAAOIE010000004.1 coordinate 135,000, forward strand.
GAAATGCGCTGTGCGGCATCAAGGGAAAAGTCACCATCTCCGGTATAGGAATGTGCATGTGATGGGGGAATAAGCAGTAACAATGCGTCCATTTTTTCGGGATTCCATGCGTTTGCCAATTCAGTCAGAGGGTTCGGACCAGACCATACAACATCGGGATTAAAGGTATAAATGGGATCAGACCCCAGCAGCGGCAGCGCCTTTTTTAACCCGCCACCTGTTTCGAGAACCGCGTTTGTTTCGTCCGATATTTGCGCACGGTCTTTGACAGTTTCTTTTATCAAATTGCCTTTGTAGTGAATGTTTACAACGGTATTTGCGATGTCCGCATCCACGACCCAATTCAGCGCACGATCAAGTAACGTTATGCCAGAGACCGGAATTAACGGTTTTGGCCTATCTTTGGTCAATTCACCCATACGGGTTCCAAAACCCGCTGCGAACAACATCAATGAATTGGGCTGACTCATGACTTTGCCTTTCGGTCAAACGACATCAAATATTTTATCCCATTGTGGTGACGACCCAGAAAAGGTGATTTTCCGATCTTGGTCATTTTCCAGCATTTCAAAGGAAAGTTGCAATGCGTTTTCGGGGGTTTCACTGCCCAGCCGATCTGCCCATTCGATCAAACACAATGAGGTCTCAAAAGCTTCGTCCAGCCCCAGTTCAAAAACCTCGTCGGGATGAGTTAGGCGGTATAAATCACAGTGCCAAATATCAAAGTTCGAAGTTTCGTAAGTCTGAACCAATGTGAATGTGGGGGATGGGACGTCTTCTGCATAGTCCAGCAGGCTTTGAATAAGGGCGCGAGCAAAATGTGTTTTCCCGGCGCCAATTGGTCCTTCTAGCAAAACCGCATCGCCTGTCCCAAGAGTTGGCGCAAGTTGCTGCGCCAATTCGGTGGTGGCTGTGTCGGATTGAAGGATCAGTGTTTTTGTGCGCATACGCCAGTTTTACTGGCTCATGCTACAGCCGCAAGTACTATGATATATTGCTTTGCATCAACTGTGGTTCAGCGTCAGGCAAAATATTGGCCAGACGGCGAAATCTGACCGATGTTGACCCACCTTGAATTGCGGAAACACTACACAACAGACGGATACCGTCATGCGTTTGGATGTGGTCGCTCCACCCTTCGCGCGCTTCGGTTTGAGAGGCAAAAACCGTAAGTCGCGCCCACACATCCGATGGTTTACACGCCTTACGCCAAAGGTTTGTTGCTTCGGTTATGTTGAATTCGCCTAATGTTGTGCTGGGATCGATACCCCAAATGTCTGCATAACCTGCGTTGGATAGCGTTAACGGGCCCGCGGAAGAAAACACAGCGATCGCCTCGGGAATTTCGTCTATGATGGCCTGAGATAGAGAAAGTTCGGCCCGAAAATGCCGTGTCAAAGAAATCTCAGTTGAGATATCTTCGATATGCATTGCGATTGAGCGATTGCTATGCGGCCGTACAATAATCCGGTAGGTGCGCCCGCTGGGCAATGACCACGTTTCCTCGTAGCCTTCGTCTGATTGATCTTCGCCCAACGCCAGAATCTGGTTGCGCCAATATTTGTAATTTTTGGGTTCCGGGATCATACGATCATTGCGCAGGCGATCTAGAAGTATTCTGAGGCTCGGTTTTGACGCAAGAAAATCTGCCGAAAGATTGGTCAAATTTGCCATTGCTGGATTGAACAATGTTAGCTTCTGTTTCTCGTCAAAGATCGCGATGCCGATGTGGAGGCTGGCAAAGGATTTTGAAACAGTTTGAACAAAGTCGCGAAGATTGCTTTCGGCTTTGATGACATCATCAACTTCTTTCGCGAAAAACAGCTTACCTGCAGAGGTCTGGGCATATGAGCAGTCAAACCAAGTCTCTACACCTTGAATAGATTTAACGCGTTGCGTCGTGTTGTTGAATCTAAGGGACGCAGCATCAAATAGGGGTCTAGGGGGCCATCCATTTCGCCGTGACGGTTCTGTCTGACCTTCTGACGCGTCAAGATAGGCTTTGTTCGCCCACAGCAGATTACCCGCTTCATCCTGTTTCCAGGTCATGATGGGGGCGTGTTCCACAACGCGTCTCAGTGTGTCGACTTCAATCGATCTGGCGTCCTCAAGGGCATTTGTCCGATGTGCTTTTTGCTCTTTTAATTCTATGCGTGTGACACCGTTTTTTCGTAAAATTTCTAAAGAACCTGCATCCGCGGAGTCCTCGGCAAACAGTGTAATCGAACGGTTTTCCTGAGTTTGCGCGCATTCTTCGGTCAGCGATGGAAAGCGCCTATTGAGTGCGTGACATAGGCGAACCAGCCCTGCTTTCTCCGGGGATCCCTTTTGGAAAAGGGTCATCGCTGATGCACTGGCATCAAGCAATGTGTTTCCTTCGAACAAAAATACTTTTGTTTCATCTGCTGGAGGAGCGGCCAAAATATCATCGGGAGCACGATCTTCGGCTGCTGGGTTGCGGTATAAAGTGAACCAAATGCCAATGCTCGCACCAACAATTGAACTGATTAAAACTGTGAGAAGTACGGTAAGATCAATTTGTTCCACTGGAATCGCCTTTAAAGAAAGCACTGGGCGAAAGTTTGCTTACTCAATGGTTAACAGATCGTTAATTTTCTGAATTTTATGCTCGTATAGGTTGATTATTTCCCAATGGAACGCCGGGGTTATGGTGTTCAGGTCCTGTGTTTTCCCGGTTCCAGACAACTTCGACGATAGCGCCGCATTTTTCCGGACGATCGTCTTCATTTAGAAATGGATCGGATCCATTGGCGAAGGTTAGTTCAGCGCCGGAACGCTCTAAAAGCGTTTTTGCAATGAATAAGCCCAACCCCATTCCTTCGTATCCAGGTCTTTCAGACTTATGAGATGCTGATCGCCGCCGCCGCATAAATGGGTCTCCAATACGACCAATAACATGGGGCGCATAGCCTTTACCGTCATCAATGATCTGCAATTGTATGCGGTCGTGGTCCCACCATCCTTCGACCCAAACGTTGCTCTCGGCGAAATCGACAGCATTTTGTATGAGATTGCGGACACCATGAATCAGCTCGGGTTGTCGTTGTAAAATCGGTTGTGGATCATCCAAATCATCGGCGTAAAAATCAAAGTGAATGTGAATGCCGCGATTTATGTGTGGTTCGGCAGCTTCTTGGATAACAGCTTCGAAGGGAGCCGAGCGAAGATGCAGGTCGTCTTTGCCCGCGCGCCCCATAGAATGCAGAATTTCGCGACATCGGTTCGCCTGATCGCGGATCAGTTCGACATCTTCCAACAGCTCAGGTTGCTCTTTGACCTCTTCAATCAATTCAGCGCTGACCAATTTAATCGTAGCAAGGGGGGTACCTAATTCATGCGCGGCAGCGGCAATCACACCCCCGAGGTCCGTTAGTTTTTGTTCCCGAGAAAGCGCCATTTGCGTTGCGAGAAGGGCCTCTGACATCGAATGAATTTCAGATGTCACGCGCCTTGCGTAGATTCCTAGAAATACTGTGCCAATAACGATTGCAACCCAAAAGCCCCGCAAAAATATGGTCGGCATGCGCAGGATAAAGCCCTCTTCGGTGCGCAACTGTATGTGATAAAACATGAGTAAGGTTATCAATACCAACGATATCGCGCCGAGAAGAACTGTTGAGCGAATATGAAGCACAGTGGCCGAAATCGTCACAGGCGCGACAATCAGCAATGCAAATGGGTTGTGCAAACCTCCGGTGAGGAACAACAACAAAGCAAGCTGCGTAATATCAAACAACAGCATCAACACCGATTGAAGCTCTGACAGACGCTTGTTTTCGGGAAACACGAAGATAAAAATCAGATTGGCTACAACGGATATGCTGACGACCAGATAAACAAGTCCAAGATCAAGCGTCAGGTTGAAAATGCGCTGCGCGATGGTGATCGCGACGATTTGGCCGATAATCGCAACCCACCTTAGAACGATAAGCGTTCTAAGCCGGAGCCAATTGCTGTGAGTATCGCGGTCAAACAGTGCGGATTTTTGGTCAGTCATAAAAGGGCCTATTGCGTCACCATGTGCAATTGTTAGACAGCACTGTCTCTGCAATCAATGGCGGGCGCATTTCTGAAAAGGAAAACAGGATGATCAGGACATATGCAATTGTTGCTTCAGCGGCAATTTTATCTTTACTTGCAGGGCTTTGGTACAGTTCCAGAGAAACATCTGATGACATATTTGCCGCATGCCGCTCTGTGCGTGTTGCTGGCGGGATGAGCAGCATCGGCGGCCCATTCGAATTAGTAAATCAGGACGGTCAGGCTGTAACTGACGCAGATGTGATCACGGAACCGACAATTCTGTATTTTGGCTATACGTTTTGCCCAGACATTTGCCCTGCGGATACCGCACGCAATGCCGAAGCTGTGGTTATACTCGAAGGCGAAGGCACTTTGGTTACGCCGGTCATGATTACGATTGACCCGGCACGTGACACACCTGAAGTGATGAAAGATTTTGCCTTTAACTTGCATGATCGGATGATTGGCCTGACCGGTACCGAAGAACAAGTCGCTGCAGCTTCGCGGGCTTACCGCGGTTACTTCCAAAAGGAAGAAAACGGTGATCCAGAGTTCTATTTGGTGAGCCATTCTACCCAGAGCTACCTTGCTTTGCCGGAACACGGCGTGGTCGAGGTGTATAACCGGAGTACACCCCCGCAAGAAATGGCGGAAAGTGTTTCTTGCTTCGTCGATGCGGCCAGCTAATCCGCTGTTTCATCAAGAATTTGACCGTCTGTGCCCTTACGCCTAAAAAGGAATAAGGACGCAGGTTATACAGGGGATGCACATGGCTGAACAAGATATGGACCAGCTCGGCGAAGATCGATCACTACTGTTGGTTGATGACGATGAACCTTTTTTACGTCGCCTCACGCGCGCGATGGAAAAGCGTGGGTTCGAACCGGAAATGGCGGGATCCGTTGCAGCGGGCAAAGCGATCGCAACCGCGCGGCCGCCGGCGTATGCTGTGGTGGATTTGCGGCTTGAGGATGGAAATGGGTTGGACGTAGTGGAAACGCTGCGTGAAAAACGCCCGGATGCGCGGATCATTGTCCTAACCGGATACGGCGCGATTGCGACGGCGGTTGCGGCGGTGAAAATGGGTGCGACGGACTATTTGTCAAAGCCTGCGGATGCCAATGACATTACTGCAGCGCTGTTGGCAAAGCCTGATGAACTCCCCCCGCCACCAGAGAACCCGATGTCTGCGGATCGGGTACGTTGGGAACATATTCAGCGCGTTTATGAGCTGTGTGATCGCAATGTTTCGGAAACCGCACGGCGCCTGAATATGCACCGCAGAACATTGCAGCGTATTTTGGCAAAGCGGAGCCCACGCTAATGATACGGGCGGCAGCGTTATTCATATGTCTTGCGCTGTCGGCCTGTATGACTGCGGAAGAACCACCTGAAATCATTGGTGTTATTGGAGATTCTGAGGGATTGCATCCTGTCGGATCACAGCAGCGTATTGATTTTGGGCGTGCGAAAATCGGTGTTGTTGATGCTATTTCGCGGCTGCTGGGCCGCGGTCCCACGGGTGAATTTTTCACCGAAGAATGCGGCGCTGGGCCAATTACAGCCGTGTCGTGGGGGGATGATCTGAAATTGAATTTCATCGACGGTGCATTGCGCGGGTGGGTGATGCAAAGCGATGTGTTGCGCAGTGAAAATGGGCTGCGTGTTGGGCAAACACGCAGCGAATTAGAAGCGGCAGGCATTACTGATTTTGAAAACACGTCAATTGGTGTTGAGTTCGGATCAGAGGGTGTTTTCGGGTTGCTGAATGCGCAAAATGAACTGGCTTATGTGTGGTCCGGAGTAACCTGCTTTTACCGTTAAACCGATGTATGGTTATTACGCATACGATTTGCGTGCGCGTCGCTTAGATCAATAATTGCCGAACGCCACTCAGTATTGATCTAAACGTATGTTCCAAAGTCTGGCTTCAGATGAGGCTATCCGCCAGCCAACGATACGACCTAAGTCAAGTTGCCCTAATGCGAAATCAGAACCGCGATATTTCATCTCTGTTCCGAACAATCTCGTTGGGCAATGAATGGGGAAATTCGAATATACTCCTGCAGGGCGAAATTGAATGGGATCTTACCATAAATAACTTGTTCTAAATACCATCCGTTGAAATCGCTAAAAGCACCAAAGTCTCCAGACAGTCTAGCCTGATAAGGTCTCTGGCCTGTGCTCTTTATGACTGCATCCATATATTGCGATATTTTGCCACCAAGCGCTGAATACTCATCATCAGCATAATCGTCTGAGTTGACTTCATGTCCAAGCTTCAAATCCGCGATGACCTCAGCGTTAGCGTGCAGGCCTTTAGCATAGAAGGTTATTAGATCGACGGAGATGAGCCGTTTTCTAGCCTCGCGAACAAAACTCTCACTACCGTAAAGCGCTGTCTTCAACATCTTGCTCTTCTATTTTGGATATCAGTATGCCGTTGCTTTATACAGCTTTAGCTAAACCTTCTCAATTTACCAGTATTCCGCCCGGGTCGCTCAGACCCTAGCTGACATTCATTGATGGGTGCCGACTTGAGTTGGCTGCGTCCTCGCTCACAATATGCTCGGATTTCAGTATCGTGGGACAAATCAGCCTTGCGCACGCCGCTTCGCAGGTGCAGCGTGTCGCGGGTAAATTCGACCCGAGCTTCAAGCACTATCGTGTCAGATGACCAACAACTCGGTTTCAGTGCTACCAATTAAGCTCCTGTACCCAGTGGACTTAAGTCCCTGTCTGCATAAGCTAGGATCATGTCTGCAACCAATTCGGCGACCTGCGCGATACGCGTTTCATCAGTTTCCCTTCCGTTAATCCAAGTGATTCCAAGAAGCATAAGTGTCATTCCTTGGCGAGCGAGCGATATTTCCCCCAATCTGGGTCTTTCCAGATTCGCAAAGCCAGGATGCCGCTGTAATATTTCCGCCTCTCCATCAATGAGTTTGACGATTGTTTTTTCGTTTTCGTCAAATGCGTTATGATTGCTGCCATGCACTTCAGCGAAGTCATTGATTGACAGTCGCGCGATGCCACTTCTGGTGGCAAAGTATCGTGTGCAGCGCAGACAATATTCACGGATTGTAGATTCTGGATCAAGACCGGCGGGCATGTCCTTGAGTTCGATCTGTTCAGCAAGTGATCGCGCAATCAGGCTGTTCAGTGCCTCCCAATCCTTTGTAGTGATTGTAGATAGAAGCCGGTTCAACTCAGATCTCGGTTGCGATGTCGCTCATCTTCAGGCCGCTGGGGCCGTTTCGTGCAACAAGCCCTTTGGCCGCAAGAAAGATAGCCTCTCGCGTTGCATATATTGCGTATTTTTCGGTTATTCGACGTGGTTTACCAGCCTTGGGTTCCATCCCAACGTGTCGTCTATTCTGCTGATATGTATGAGCGTAATGAGTTCACCATTCCGCAGTTCAAGGAAGACACCAATTTTGTCGGCGTTCGCGAAATCCTGAACGAAATGGTCGCATTGGATCCACTTTATGCCATCAACATTCGTGGTGATGGCAATAGCCTTGACGCGCTAAAGATTAAAGTGGTCATGATGAACGAGCTGTATGACGTGGTAAACGCCCGCTTTCAGGAAGCGTTTGCCTCTGACGATGGTCTCAAGCTTGGATCGTGGCCCCTAATTGCTGTCGCTCGTTCGACTGCAGCATTATGGGCTCGTTCCTGCCATTCACAGCTTGGTTTTACCCAGCCTCTGCTGCGCACGAGCTCAAAACTTCCCAATTGGGGCTATTGTGGTGGCTCGTACCCCTCCAAAGCACCAATCCTGGGCGGAGCCCATTTCGAGGCAGAACACATCGGTAACTAAGGTTGTGATCAAGAAATTTCCGTGTTCAGAGAGCTTTGGAGCTTCAATAGAAAGGGTAAATTCAAGTATCGCATTAACTCCAGTTACCTCACTGGTAAAAGGTTCACCGAGAAGCTCTCCGGTAAAATCTGTAGATTGCACCCCGTTTTCAAAGATTGGGAAAGTTAACTTGAAAGCTGAAAGTACTTCTTCGGTATTCACTGTACCATCCGTGAGCAAGGGTACCCGAATAACATCCGCATACGACGGTTGCCCAGCAACAATACCTTCCAAAAGAACAAGAGTTAAGCGCACGCTTTTCAGCTTCCGATCAATCCAAAGCAGTCCCTAACGACATAAGCCGATCTCTCAAAGGGTAAAGTTGCCACATTGTCCTGACTTCTCATATCGCTGTCATTCATCGGCTCTGCAGCATCAAGCAATTTTGAACCCGAATTTACTGATGCTGCGCCAAGAATAAACTGGGGCTATCCACCGTAACCAATCATTCAGTCAATTTGGTCACTAGCTAATCTATAGGAGGAAATCCCAAAAATAGGGTTGCCAAGCGTATCATAGACCATAAAGCTGAGTAACGCGATCACCGCGCACAGGTTGTCGATAGCGGCCCTGCGCGCTTTAGCGCAGCCAAATGTCCTGACAATGTTGACGGAACGATCCCACTGCGTTTGGAAATAGTGGTCGCAGTCAGCCCGTCTTGCCCGACGTTGACCAGCATCCGGTAGATTGCCAAGCGCGAGGTTTGTGCACGGGCAGAGAAGGCTTCGATTGTAGCATCCTAATTAATAATTCGTTAATCTCCGAACTATCAAATATTGACGATCCGGTGATGCGGGGAGTACTAATTGAATCAATTCGATGATTCGCGAAATATCAAATCTGGTGCTCCTGTTGAAAACAAAACTTATCTCATCCGAAGTGGATTTCGACGCCATTGGCAAACACGCAGGCTACTTGTGCGTCCCGCATTCTGTGCATTGCTCGGCCTATGGTTGGATACCTGTGCCGGTCGTATCGATCAGAAATGCCAGCGGTCCGATGCTGGTGATCATGGCGGGAAATCACGGCGATGAATATGAGGGGCAGATTGCAGAGTCTAACCTTGCGCGTGAATTGGAGGCCCGAGATATTCGCGGGCGGTTGATCTTTTTACCAACTGTAAATGCACTAGCAGCGCAAACCGGTTTACGCACTTCGTCAGTTGATGATGGCAACCTCAACCGGCTGTTTCCCGGCAATGCAATGGGTAGCCCTAGCGAAATGATTGCCATTTTATCGAGGCCATCTTGATGCCGCTGGCTGACTATTCGACTGATCTACATTCTGGCAGGCGGTCTCATGTCCACTGACAACGAAACCCGTCCTTCAATGAGACTTGTATACAAGCGCTTTAAGTTCGTCTGCGAGCCGGGGTCAGTTGCAGGGCTTGCTGCGATTCTGAATCGTAAGATCGAAACCAAAGGGCTGCAACGTCGACAGAAGTCGCTTTGCTAATTTGTTGGGCGACAAAACATGACACTGAATAATTTCTGTAAGAAAACTGCAAAAGGCAAACTTATGACGGACGCTAATACACCCTCTGATGAAAAACTCGGCACTTTTGAACGCCTCCTGACCGTCTGGGTCGCCCTTGCGATGATTGGCGGGATTGCAATCGGTGCGTTCGCGCCGGATGTGGTCAATGCAGTGGCATCGGCGGAAATAGCGTCGATCAATTTGGTGGTCGCGGTCCTGATTTGGGCGATGGTCTATCCGATGATGGTTGGCGTGGACCTCGGAGCGGTTGCGGGTGTGGCCCGTCAACCCAAAGGGCTGTTGGTAACCTTAACGGTAAACTGGTTGATCAAGCCGTTCACGATGGCGTTTCTAGCTGTGTTGTTCTTTGATTACGTGTTTGCCCCGTTCATCGAACCGGAAGACGCTTCGCAATACATCGCTGGGCTTATCCTGCTCGGCGCAGCGCCCTGCACAGCGATGGTGTTCGTATGGTCACAACTGACACGAGGGGATGCTACCTATACGCTGGTGCAGGTCTCTGTGAACGACTTGATCATGATCGTGGCATTTGCGCCGATCGTTGCGTTCTTGTTAGGTGTAACTGACATTGTGGTGCCGTGGGAAACACTTGTTTTGGCGACCATTCTTTATGTGGTATTGCCTTTGGTCGCAGGGTTGATCACCCGCCGCGTTCTGGGGTCGGAACAAGCTATCGAAGCATTCACGGCTAAGGTGAAGCCATGGTCCATCATCGGTCTGATCGCGACAGTCGTGATCCTGTTTGGTTTGCAAGGCGAAGTGATCCTTAATCGACCCCTCGTGATCGCCCTAATTGCGGTGCCGATAATAATTCAAAGCTATGGAATTTTCGCCATCGCTTATGGTGCGGCCTATGCTCTGAAAGTTCCGCATCGTGTTGCGGCCCCATGTGCAATGATTGGTTCGTCAAACTTCTTTGAGCTCGCCGTCGCGGTGGCCATCAGCCTGTTCGGACTTCATTCTGGCGCGGCACTGGCGACGGTTGTTGGGGTGCTGGTTGAGGTGCCTGTAATGCTATCGTTGGTTGCCTTTGCCAACCGCACCCGCAATCGTTTTCCAGAGACTGCGTTATGATCATTATCTACCATAACCCCGAATGCGGTACTTCGCGCAATGTTGTGGATACTGTTCGCAAATCCGGTGACAGTTTTGACGTAGTGGAATACTTGACCGAGGGCTGGACTAGACATCAGCTAAACACATTGTTTGCGGCGGCGAACCTGACGCCGCGAATGGCGCTTCGCAAGACCAAGTCTCCGGCGTTGGAAATGGGGCTTCTGGAAGACGGGGTCAACGACGAGACAATCCTCAATACGATGCTGGAACATCCAGTTTTGGTGAACAGACCTATCGTTGTTTCGCCCAAGGGCGTACGGCTTTGCCGTCCTTCTGAGACCGTTCTAGAATTGTTGAATCAGTGGCCATCTGGTCCTTTGTACAAAGAAGACGGCGAGATGGTCCTGGACGATAAGGGGAAGCCAGCTAAATTGGACAGCTTCGATTTCGATAAGGAAATAGATCGGCGTGCGGTGCCTGCGCTAAAGGTCCATCCGATGGTGTTGGGTCACGATGGGACTGAGTTGTTCCCCGCCGGTGTTGCGGATATGGATTTTCCAGCGCCTCCCGCCGTGACGGAGGCTTTGGCAAACCGCGTCGCCCACGGCATTTTCGGCTATGAAGCAGTGCCGGATGGCCTGATATCCACCTTGGTCGCTTGGCAAAAAAACCGGCATGGTTGGACGGTTGATCCTGATCACATTTTGCGTGCACCCAATGTGTTGAACAGCCTGTCGATGGCGCTGAACCTGTTCACAGATGTCGGTGATGGCATCATCGTGCAACCCCCGGTGTTTTTTGATTTTGCAGACATTATTGCCGAGAATGGCCGTCGTATGGTGCGTAATCCGCTGATCCTGCGTGAAGGACGTTATGAGATGGATTTTGACGGGCTGGAGATCATCGCCGCTGATCCATCGGTTAAAATGATGTTCCTGTGTAATCCGCATAATCCTGTAGGGCGGGTCTGGGCCAAGTCGACTCTAGCGCAGATCGGAGAAATTTGCCGCGCCCATAACGTTCTGGTGGTGTCCGATGAAATCCATGGAGACATCACTTTTACCGGCCACCGATACACACCCTTTGCCTCAATTTCCGAAGCTGACGCGCTCAATTGTATCAGCTGCCTGTCGCCCGCCAAAGCATTCAACATCGCGGCGTGTTGTTCGTCGTTTACCGTAATAGCAGACCCCAAACGCCGTGACGCATTCAAGGCTGAAAACAGCCGCCTGACCGTGAACAAGAACAACGCCTTTGCCAGCGCGGCAATGGAGGCAGCATATGACAGAGGCGCGCCTTGGCTTGATGCCGCGACTGACTACATCGAAGGTAACCTTGCACTGGTGCGCGTGCGGTTGGACACTGTTCCCGAAGTAACCTTGATCGAGCCCGAGGGCACGTTTCTGCTGTGGCTGGACTTTCGAGAACTGGGGTTTGCACCCAAAGATTTGACCCAGTTTCTGCGCCGGAAAGCTGGGTGGGCGATCACCCGTGGTGCTGCCTTTGACGAAGGCGGCGCAGGGTTTGGGCGATTGAACATTGCCTGCACGCGTGCGCGGCTCGACGCAGCACTGAATGCCCTAATCAATGCAATTTCTGAACATCGAAAGATACGAACATGACCGATACACCGCACCTCAAAGATGCCCATCTTCGCACTATTGACGAAAACCGTCTGTTCGCTGCCGAGCAACCGACCCATCCCCCACGCATCTTGTTGCTGTATGGTTCATTGCGCAAGCGGTCCTTCAGCCGTCTGATGACCGAAGAAGCAGCGCGCGTGTTGACCCGAATGGGTGCTGAAACAAAAACCTTCAACCCAAGCGGGCTGCCATTACCCGATGATGAGGATGCTTCACATGCCAAAGTGCAGGAATTGCGCGATCTGGTCAGTTGGAGCGAAGGTATGGTTTGGTGTTCACCAGAGCGTCACGGGTCGATGACCGGTATTATGAAATCCCAAATCGACTGGATACCACTGTCGATGGGGGCCGTGCGCCCAACGCAAGGCAAGACGCTGGCCGTAATGCAGGTCAACGGTGGATCGCAGAGCTTCAACGCTGTTAATCAACTACGTATATTAGGTCGGTGGATGCGGCTGTTGACGATCCCGAACCAATCTTCTACCGCCAAGGCGTTTCTTGAGTTTGACGACTACGACCGGATGAAACCGTCGCCATATTATGATCGGATGGTGGACGTAATGGAAGAGCTGATGAAGTTCACGATGCTAACACGGGGACGGTCCGATTATCTGGTGGATCGTTATAGCGAGCGTAAAGAAACGGGTGAAGCTTTGATAGAGCGGGTCAATCTACAACGGGCCCAGACTTAGTTTGGCGCATTTGCATTCGTTGCTAAGCATCAAAAGCAACTATGGGTGTGCCCGCAGCGAAATGACGTTTTATCCTAAACCTGAGCAATGTGAGCGCAGGTGCTGCCAATAATTGGTTTCCAGCCGACGCGCCCAAATGCAAGGACCGCATTGGGCTGACTGCGGTCAATCATGGAGGTGAAAGCAGCTCCATTTCTCCTCTGTCGAGACACAAGGTGACGCTGCAACGCCGCAAGTCGGCTTAGAGCCCATTTTACCAGATGCTGCACAACCCACCAACGTCAGCTTTGCATCCGTTTCGCTGTCGCTTCTTCCCATCCTTTGAGCAGCGCCGCCCGCCGTCCCGGGTACTTCTGGCCCAGTACTTTCAGCTCTTCGACCCTTTCTGTCTTGAAGTGCCGATAGTCGTCTCTGGCCTCGCACCATCCCACTAAGTATCGCGTTCGATCCAAGAATGCGATCAATAGCGGCCAGACAATCCTGTCAGTCGTGCTGCCATCGCGGTCCGTATAAATGAGTTGCAATTTGTACCTTTCCCGAATGGCATGGCGCAGCAGGGCGCTATCGAAACGTTCGGACACCCTAGCGCGCGTCTGAATAGGCTTTGTGCTGCCGTCCAGTACTACCGGGCGCAGTTCCTTCGGGATGGCCAAAGAGAGCTTTGACACCAAATCCCGTGCGGCCCGGGCCAGCGAAGGATCGGCCTCAGATGCTACCCATGCGGCACCAAGGGCCGCCGCCTCTAACTCATCTGCTGTGAGCATCAGGGGCGGCATGTCATAACCATCGTCAAGCACGTATCCGATCCCCGCCTCGCCCGTAATGGGGATGCGCTGTGCATGAAGCTCGGCCATATCGCGGTAAAGAGTGCTAAGAGATATTTCCAATTCATCGGCAAGTTCCCGTCCTGTGATCGGCGACCGGGTAGACCGCAATATCTGGATAATCTGAAACAACCGTTCTGTGCGACGCATTTTTCTGCACTCCCCTCACACTACTGTCATAACGGTGAGAGCAGCACAGTTCTAGGACAGGATCAGAAATTGAAATGCGCCATAGCTGCGCAAACCTTACGGAGCCTGACAATGATCCATCATGAACGTAGTCTTACGATTGACGCAGCCCCTGACACGGTATGGGCGGTGCTTAGCCGTTACATGCATATTGACGAATTCGCGCCACAGATCACGTCTGTCGACGCACTGACAGACGGTGAAATTGGGGTGGGGTCCAAGCGGCGGAACAATTTTGCGAACAACACATCTTTGGTCGAAGAAGTGACCCATTGGCAGCCGGGCAAGGGGTATACAGTCAAGCTTTCTGAAATGGCGGCGATGCCTCTGAAAGAGGCCAGTTCCGAAATTCGCATCTCTCCAATTGGCGGGCAGTCAAAGGTGACGTGGACCTTCGATTATCGCGTCAAGTATGGCCCTTTGGGATGGCTGATGGGGCAATCAATGATGAAGATGATGATGGGCAAGATCATTGATAAAAACCTACAGGGTCTGTCGGACAAGGCGCTTGCTGGATGAGCCTGATTTGACCTCTAATAACAAAGCAGTCGTTCGTCTGCACAAGGCGAAGGGCTGTTTTGTCCGCACTGCTGCCCTCTGGCCAACAAAAATGTTGCACGATGTGTCGAACGGCTGCTTTGGCTGGGTATTGTCATTGGTCACAACATATTCGAGTTTCAGCACTGTAGACAAAACACCGTTCCGTTGGGGTCTCGCCAACGTCGGCTTTGCCCCGGTTAAGGAAAGCTGCCATATGCTCATGTATTGGTATGACAGTTTAATTTTAAGGAGCGGAAATGAAGGTTGTGACCCAACGCCTTGTGCTAGAGCCATTTGCACCGAAACATCTAAAAGGTCTGCATGCTTTGGATCGTGACCCAGATGTCATGCGATTTCTCGGCCCCTTAAAAACTTTGCAAGAAACAGAAGCGTCGATCACGCGGGTCTCCGAACGCTGGAAACAGCTCGGATATGCGTGGTGGGCTCTCGTTGAGAGGAAAAGCGACGCTATTATTGGCGCTGCATGTGTCCAGAATACGGCTAACGTACCCGGCGCACCGCTTGAAATTGGCTGGCGGTTGGCAACTGCCGCTCAGGGCAAAGGCTATGCAACAGAGGCAGGACAAGCTGCAATGGATTTCGCGTTTGAGAGTCTAGATGCAGAATATGTGATCGCTGTGGCCGATCAGAGAAATATCGCATCACACAAAGTCATGCAGCGGCTTGGTATGACGTACCGAGGAATAGAGACACACTACGACGAATATCTGACGACGTACGTACGCTACCGACACGCCTGAGGCAAAATAGGTTTAGCAGAAATGATAGCTTACTTTTGCTAGCTCCAGACGCAATGACCTCAAAAGAGGTATTCTCTACGTGTCGCTCGAAGGGCGTTTTCCGTTTATCTTTGCGGCTTAGGTGGACATTTCTTTCAGCAATTCATGATGGCGCGCGGTGAATTCGGTTCGCACTGCGACAGGGGGACGTAGGTCAATGGACAGGCCTTTGATCACGTCAGGTTTTGGACGGGGGAAAAGCTTGTCTGCTTCTGTTTCGGTAAAGCCTGCGATCTGAGTGGCCTCAAGCCAAGCAGAAACGATATCAGCCTTTTTGATTTGCTTTTTGATCATCGCGGGTGTCACGGCGGGCAGGCCAAAGCGAATGTGGATAGCAGCGGTAAGGCGATCGTCAAGTTCACCGTAGCCGGGGCCAACGGCGGCCTTTACCGGGGAAATCATGTCTCCGATCACGTATTCAGGGGCGTCGTGCAAAAGCGCGGCCAGCCGCCAGCGCACGGCGGCGCCGGGGTTCATACGGGTGAAAATGCGTTCGACCAGTAAGGAATGTTCGGCAACTGAATAGGGAAAATCACCAAAGGTCTGCCCGTTCCAACGCGCAACAAAAGCGAGGCCGTGCGCGATGTCTTCGATTTCGATGTCCATGGGGGTTGGGTCCAGCAGATCAAGCCGCCGGCCAGAGAGCATTCTTTGCCATGCACGGGGTTGCGTGCGGGGGGCCTTTGGGGGCATGTTTTTGCCTTTTGTTTCCTATTCGTTCGCATGTTTAGCGCGCACCATCCGACCCTGTAAAGCGCGAATTACACGGGAATGTGTGGCGGAGTTGATAGGTCAATGCCGGGTCAGACCCCATATTTATTAGGAAACACGAATGAGAAAGGAAACGTCATGTTTAAACGTGTTATCGGTGCTGCGCTGATCTTTGGCGCGGCTGCACTCGCCCCACCTGCAACGGCGCAAAACGCGCGGACCTACTGTGCGCCGCGTGATACAATTGTGCAGACCCTTATGGGTCGGTATGCGGAAACGCTGTATGCGGGTGGATTGCAAAGTCAGAGCAATTTACTAGAGGTCTGGAGCTCTCCTGAAAGTGGGAGTTTCACGATTTTAATGACCCGGCCCAATGGGATCAGTTGCGTTATGGCCTCTGGTGAACATTGGCATTTTGAAACACAACGCCCTGCCGGTGAAGTGTCGGGATGATTTATCCACATCCTACGTTGCCCCGGACGCCTGTGAATGGTATCTGCGCCCAAGAATATATGGGTAAGGAGCCAGATCAATGGCAACGGATTACATCGTTAAAGACATCTCTTTGGCCGAATATGGCCGCAAAGAACTGGATATTGCTGAAACCGAAATGCCGGGCCTTATGGCTTTGCGCACGGAATATGGCGATAGCAAACCGCTAAAAGGGTCACGCATTGTTGGCTCTTTGCATATGACCATTCAGACGGCTGTTCTGATTGAAACGCTGGTTGCGCTGGGTGCAGACGTGCGTTGGGCATCTTGCAACATCTTTTCAACCCAAGACCACGCAGCCGCAGCGATTGCAGCAGGTGGTACACCGGTTTTCGCAATCAAAGGTCAATCGCTCGAAGAGCATTGGGATTACTTGGATAAATCCTTTATGTTCCCTGAAGGCCCGAACTTGATTTTGGACGATGGCGGCGATGCGACGCTTTATATCCTTTTGGGTGCGCGTGTTGAGAACGGCGAAACTGGCCTGATCGAAACACCGACATCTGAAGAAGAAGTTGCAGTGTTTGCGCAGATCAAAAAGCGTATGGAAGCCAGCCCGGGTTGGTTCACCAAAATGCGCGCACAGATCCAAGGTGTTTCAGAAGAAACCACAACAGGCGTGCACCGTCTGTATGAATTGGTGAAAAACGGCCAGCTGCCGTTCCCTGCGATCAACGTGAATGATTCTGTCACCAAGTCGAAATTCGACAACAAATACGGCTGTAAAGAATCGCTTGTTGATGGCATCCGTCGTGCGACTGACACCATGATGGCCGGTAAAGTTGCGGTTGTGTGTGGGTATGGCGACGTTGGCAAAGGTTCTGCTGCATCTTTGGCCGGTGCAGGTGCCCGCGTGAAAGTCACCGAAATCGACCCAATCTGTGCGCTTCAGGCAGCTATGGACGGTTTTGAGGTTGTGACCTTGGAAGATGCTGTTTCAACGGCTGACCTGTTTGTCACCACCACCGGCAACAAAGATGTTATTCGTATCGAGCATATGCGCGAAATGAAGGACATGGCGATTGTTGGTAACATTGGTCACTTTGACAATGAAATTCAGGTCGCAAGCCTGAAAAACCACAAATGGACCAACATCAAAGACCAGGTTGATATGATCGAAATGCCATCCGGCAGCCGTATCATTCTGTTGTCTGAAGGACGTTTGTTGAACCTCGGTAACGCAACAGGTCACCCATCATTTGTGATGTCTGCCTCCTTTACCAACCAAGTTTTGGCGCAGATCGAACTGTGGACCAAAGGCGACGAGTACAACAACGACGTTTACATCCTACCTAAGCATTTGGATGAAAAAGTTGCGCGTCTGCATTTGGATCGTATCGGTGTGAAATTGTCTACGCTCAGCACAGAACAAGCGAGCTATATCGGTGTGACACCCGAAGGCCCGTTCAAGCCTGAGCACTACCGTTACTAATTTGATCTAAAAAGAAAATAACGGGCCGCCCCACTGTTCACTCACACTCGCGGCCCGTTTTTAGTAGCAACATACTAACACGCTACATCTACATTAATGCGGCAAACACACTCAAAACACGCCGCTTAAACCTTAAAATTACTTGGTTGGAATTCTTAATACTTGGCCCGGATAGATTTTATCCGGATGAGACAACATTGGTTTGTTGGCTTCAAAAATCTCGTGGTAGCGGTTTGCATTCCCGAGGGTTTTCTTAGCTACGGCTGACAATGTGTCGCCTTTTTCCACAGTGTGGAAATTTGGTTCGTCTTTGATGTCGGATTCAACCGAAGCAACACCTGCAACGTTCCCAACCGCCAAGATTACCTTTTCCTGTGCTTCAGCACTAAGGCCTTTGCCAGAAATTTTTACCTGATCGCCTTCAACAGAGATGTCTACACCTTCTGCCTCGAGTCCGAGATCGGTAATTTCTTGTTTCAGGGCCTCTTCGTTTGGGGTGTCATCACCGCCGAACAAAGATTTCCCTGTGTCTTTCATAAAGCTCCAAAGGCCCATAGAATTTTCCTACTGTGTGTTTCCTGCATTAACTATGAAAAAACGTAGCGTAAAAAGTTAGGGGGAAATTCTGTGATATGTTTTCCTTTGTGAAATCTAAATTTGCGCTTAGGCTTCGCGCAATGGGGAAACCCGAACCTTTGAATGGGAGATTTTTAAAGATGGGCAAGAGAGACGACCTGATCGCAAAATATGCGGACGATCTAAAAAACAAATGCGGCATGGATGCTGATATGGACCTGCTGACCAAGGTTACTATCGGATGTGGCCCCGCGATTTATAATGCTGATGCGTCCACTGTGGCAGGGTCTGACCCATCTGAGCTGGAAACAGTGAAAAACAACTTCTTGATCAAAAAACTGGGCCTGTCCGATGGCGCAGAGTTGGATTCAGCGATCGAAAAAGCGATCGCAACCTATGGTCAATCTGAGCGCAACAAATACCGCGCGGTGGTTTATTATATGCTGACCAAACGTTTCGGCAAAGAAGCTGTGTACGGCTAAACTTTGCGGTAACGTATCTATGTTATCTGAGGCGCCCATCATTTTGGTGGGCGTTTTTTGTTAAGAAATGGTTTCGGTAACATATTGAATTTGATGGTTAATAGATTTGCTGAAAAGCATTCTGTGAGCTAATCTAAATATACGGCCAGGACGGCCCCTCAGATTACTTCGAACACGTGTGGTGCAAAGAGCACGTGGGGTGGGGGAGGGTTCCGTGGGGTCGGAGCCCTCCTTTTTTATCAAAACAGCGTTAGCACGAGACCCATGATGGCGCAGCCAATGGTGGCATAACCGCCGTCGATCAGCATCAGTTTTAACGGCCGCCCGGCAAAGCCGTAATTCGTCACGATCCACGGGGTCGCAATAAACAAACCAAGGCCCAAGCCGGATGTCAGGCCTTTGGCGACTTCATCAATCCCCGCCAGATTAAAGATGTGGCGCATCATGCCTGCAACCACCACCGTGGCGACAAAGGAAATGATAAAGGGCGCGGGGGATTTGTTTTTCATGTCTTCTTCAGACACACCCGCGGCGGCCATCCAAGGTTTGGCAAGCCGCATGTACCAGATAGACCCAAAGGCATAAGCCGCAATGGCCGACACGAAAACTGCGATAAGTTGCATGTTATTTCCCCTCTGTGTAGCCGCCCATTTCGCACAGGATTTTCCATTCGGCGTCTGAAACCGGCTGTACGGATAGGCGAGAGTTATTGACCAACACCATGTCTGTTAGGCGCGGGTCTGTTTTGCACATCTCTAGTGTGATGGGGGTGGCAAAGGATCCAAGGGCGCGAATATCAACGCATTCCCATCTGTGATCGTTGGTTTTGCTGTCTTGGTGCGCTTCTGCGCAGACCTCAACAACGCCTACAATCGCCTTTTCCTTTAGCGAATGGTAGAAAAAACCTTTGTCTCCCAGTTTCATGGCGCGCATGTTATTGCGCGCCTGATAGTTGCGTACACCGTCCCATTCTTCACCTACATCGCCTTTGGCGACCTGCTGATCCCAGCCCCAGGTGTTGGGTTCGGATTTAAATAACCAATAGGCCATTAGCCGATAACCTTTTTCCACTCCTGCAAGGTTACGGTGTCAAAAAGTCCGGCTTTTGCATAGGGGTCATTTTCAGCCCAAGCGTTCGCGGCAGCCATATCTGCAACGTCCAGGACTAAAAGTGACCCGCACATGCCGCCGTTTTCATCCAAAAACGGACCCGCCATTTCAACAACACCTGTGTCTGCGATATAAGCAAGATGGGCGTCGCGGTTGGCTTTGCGGATTTCAAGGGCGCCGGATTTATCTTTGGCAATAAGAGCAATGCGCATTGTTATTCCTTTTTCAATGGGCGTGAAAGAAGCGCGGTTATTGCGGCTTCTACTGTGAGGTTTTGATCAAGTAGTGCGGCGATCGTTGTCGCGATGGGCAGGTCGATGTTTTGAGTTTTCGCCAAGTTTGAGACCGCTTTTGAGGTTGCAGCACCTTCGACGGTAACGGCGGCGTCAAAGGTTTTACCCTGTCCCAGAGACACACCAAAGCGGTAGTTGCGTGACTGTTCAGATGTGCAAGTCAAAGCGAGATCCCCGAACCCTGATAGGCCCGATAGTGTTTCGGAGCGCGCCCCAAGCGCAGCAGCAAGGCGCTGCATTTCGGCATATCCGCGGGTCATAACCGCAGCGCGCGCGCTTTCGCCAAGGCCCGCGCCGATTGCGATACCGCAGGCGATAGCGACGACGTTTTTCAATGCGCCTCCAAGTTCCGCGCCGGTGGTGTCGGTGGTGCGATACAGCCGTAGGTTTGAGGTCGAAAGTTGCTGTTGCAATTCGTCGGTATCCGTTGCGCAAGCCAAAGTCAGCGCGGTGGGTAGTCCGCGTGCGATATCCGCAGCAAAGCTTGGCCCGGTTAAAATTGCAGCAGTTGCATTGGGGACGGTCTGAGAGATCAGCGCCGTAGGTCCGCGTAGGTTTTTTAGATCAATCCCCTTACAGCAAGCGACAAGTGTTTTGTGTGAAAAACAGTCTGAATTCGTCTCTAAAACGCTATTTAGAGACTGCATTGGCACCGCGAGCAGCAGCGTGTCAGCGCGCGTTGCTGTGGCAAAGTCACTGGTCACAGTAAGGCTATCTGGAAGGGGTACACCGGGTAGGCGTGCGCCGTTTTTACGCGAGGTCTGCATCGCCTCTGCGCCTTTGCGGGCCCATAGCGTGACAGGTTGTCCGTCGCGAGAAAGGGAAATCGCCAATGCTGTGCCGAATGCGCCTGCGCCGATGATTGAAATGCTCATGCCTTGGCCCCTTTTTTGCCGGATCCCAACATAGATGGGCTGGATTGATCAAGTGGCCAACGCGGCCGAGCGGCAAGCGTCATATCGGAGCGATCCCCAGCACGAAACCGTTCCATTCCGGCCCAAGCGATCATGGCTGCGTTGTCGGTGCAAAGGGCGAGTGGGGGCGCAGTGAAGGCTGTGCCGTTTTCCAGTGAAACCGTTTCTAACACAGCGCGAATTTGGGTGTTTGCCGCAACGCCACCTGCCACAGCAAGCGTGGGTTCAACCGGGTTGAGCGCGAGATAATCGACCAATGCACGACGTGTCTTTTCGGCCAGTACATCGCTGACAGCGCGTTGGAACCCGGCGCATAGATCGTCGCGATCTTGTTCTGTCAGCCCACCTTTTTCGGCAATCACGCTATCGCGTGCGCGCAAGACTGCGGTTTTTAAACCTGAAAATGACATATCACATCCGGGCCGATCCAGCAGCGGGCGCGGCAGACGGAACCGTTTTTCATCACCGTTTTGGGCGTGTCGTTCAACAATCGGTCCGCCGGGTTGCCCGAGTCCGAGAATTTTGGCGGTTTTGTCAAAGGCCTCACCGGGGGCATCGTCGATGGTGCCGCCAAGACGAGTGAAGTGATCAGACCCATGGACGATCAAAAATTGGCAGTGACCACCAGAAACCAACAGCATGAGGTAGGGAAAGCTGAGTTGATCAGTCAGACGCGGTGTCAATGCATGGCCCGCCAAATGATTGACGCCAACCATTGGCACGCCTGATCCGGCTGACAGCCCCTTTGCGCACATAACGCCTGACAACACACCACCGATTAGGCCCGGGCCTGCGGTCACGGCGATCCCATCTAATGACTTCAGCGCGATGCCGGTTTCGGCCAGCACCTGTTCAACACAAATATCCAGTCGTTCCGCATGGGCGCGAGCTGCGATTTCGGGTACGACGCCACCAAAATCTGCATGAAGCGCGGTCTGGCCCATGACGACTGAACTGAGAATTTCGGGGGCCGCGCCGGGTGTGTGACGTACGATGGCGGCGGCCGTATCATCGCAGCTGCTTTCGATACCGAGAAAAGTAAGTGTATTTGTCATGGTCACGCCAGTTGCATCATCGTTCCTACGCAGGTAACACCGTTAGCATATACAGACAATCCCGGGGCTATTTTGCACTCTGATCGCTACAACATTTTATTAACACGCCCGCAACTTCAAGCTGAGCGATTTGCGAAGATATTGCGCAATAGGTTTGGTGTTGAGCTGCCGATCATTCAAAGCCCGGTGATGCGGATTGAAGATAACATCTTTGAATTGCGCCGGGGCATGTTTGAGGCTCTGATCTTTACCTCGGAAAATGCAGTGAATGCAGCAGCAGCCCAAGAGCACCTGCGTGGGCTTCCTGCCTACTGCGTTGGTGCGCAAACTGCCAAAACTGCAGCGGAGGCCGGGTTTGATACTCGAACAGGTCGCGGTAATGCCGAAGATTTGATTGGTTTTATTCAGGCGTCTGATCCGCGTGGATTATTGCTGCATGTGCGTGGAGAACACACCCGCGGGGATGTAACGCAAGGGTTGGAGCGCGTCGGTGTGCGGGCCCGCGAAGTGATCGCATACCGTCAGATCCCCGTCGCGATGAATGAAGCAGCGAAAGACGCATTGATGGGTGAAAACCTTGTGATTCTTCCCCTTTTCTCCCCTCGTAGTGCCGAGCTATTTTTAAAAGAAGCGGTGGAAATCCGCGCACCTTTGTCGATCGTAGCGATGAGCGAAGCGGTCGAAACGGTCGTTTCAGGCTCTATAAAGGCGCAAATCGTGGTGGCAAAGCGTCCAGACGCGGACAGTATAGTAGAAGCAATGGCAGGACTGTTGGACGCAGTTTGATCGCTTGAGCACAAGGCGCGGCCTATATAGGCTGAGGTGAACATCCGCGCCAAACCCAGTAGCAAAGGATTAAGTTTCAGTGGCAAGCTCTAAACTTTCAACCGAAGATGAACCCCTTAAGGATGAGGCTGACCAGCCTGTTGAAGATGCCGAAGAGGTGGTTGAGGAAGTTGCTGAACCTGTCGAAGAAGACATCGCTGCGGACACGGATGAGGAAAGGTCAGAAGAGTTAGAAAAACCTGCACAAGATCCTGCCGCAGAAACGCCAGAGCCAGTTACCGAGGCTGAGGAAAAACAATCGGTGTTTTTCCCTGCGTTGATGGGTGGATTATTGGCCGCCGGTGTTGGGTTCGGCGTGGCGAGCTATGTCGGTTTCGGCCCGGGTGCGCAAAACGCGGAATTGATTGCGGCGCAAGCGGATCGGATTGCCGCGCTTGAGGACTCCGTTTCAACGTATGGGACAACACTGTCGTCCGCGATTGAGCAATCGACCACGGACCAGAACCGCCAAGATGGTGCGTTGTCAGATGTGAATGATGCTTTGACCGGATTGGTTGCGCGATTAGATGCGATTGAGGCAAGCGCGCTGGAAGGCGACGGAATTTCTGAGGCAACACTGGGCGCATTGCGCGATGATATTGCCGCGGTGAATACCGCTTTGTCAGGGCAGGCTGGCCAGATCGAGGCGATTATCGCTGCAAATTCTGCCGAAGCCACACAAACTGCGGATGCTTTGGCTGCGCAAGCGGCTTTGTCGCAAATTCGTGCGGCGTTGGCTGGGGGTGGTAACTTTGCCAGTTCTGTTGATGAATTGGATCGACTGAACATCACTGTTCCCGACAGTTTACGCGCCTCCGTTGATGGCGTCGCAACCCAAGCAGGCTTGGCCGAAGGGTTTTCTGCACCTGCGCGCGCCGCGCTGGACATGGCGCTTCAGCAATCGGCTGACGATGGGACAGCGTCACGCGTCACTGTGTTTTTGCGGCGGCAGACTGGGCTTAGATCTTTGACGCCATCTGAAGGAAATGATCCAGATGCCGTTCTTTCACGTGCTGAGGCCGCTCTGGTTGAGGGCGATTATGCGAATACCGTTCAGGAAATCGCGCTGTTACCTGAAACAGCGCAGAACGCTTTTGCGGATTGGCTCACTGAATTACATACACGCACTGCCGCGCTTCAGGGGGTAGAAATCCTGTCGCAGACGCTTTCCGGCAACTAAGGAATTACAAATATGCTTTGGTCTCTTCTTAAAATTCTGATCTTTGTTGCGATTGTCGGTGCCTTGGCCTTTGGTGCGAGTCTGCTGATGGACGCCGGGTCTGGTATGTTGATTTCTGTGCCGGGCTGGTTCGAACTTACCCTCGGTCCGCTTCAGGGAATGATCCTGATTTTTGTACTATTTGCTGCGGTTTGGTTGGTGATCAAACTGGCGGGGTTGCTGGTGGCAGTGTTGCGGTTCCTGAAAGGGGATGAAACGGCGCTGTCGCGGTATTTTGATCGCAACCGGGAACGCAAAGGATATGAGGCCATTGCAGATGGTCTGTTGGCGTTGGCCTCTGGCGAGGGCAAACAGGCCATGGCCAAAGCGGCCCGTGCAGAGCGGTATTTACAACGTCCTGAGTTGACCAACCTTTTGAATGCCCAAGCGGCTGAAATTGTTGGCGACAAGCGAAAGGCTGAACAAGTTTACAAAGCATTGCTAACGGATGAACGGACCCGTTTTGTTGGTGTGCGCGGTTTGATGAAGCAAAAGCTTGAAGCTGGCGATACAGATATGGCGTTGCAATTGGCGAAAAAGGCCTTTGCGCTAAAACCGAAACACGAAGAAACCCAAGATACGCTATTGCGGTTGCAGGCCGAAGACGAAGACTGGACAGGCGCACGCGAAACGCTGGCAGCAAAGTTGCGCCACGGATCATTACCCCGCGATGTACATAAACGCCGGGATGCTGTTTTGGCGCTCTCTCAGGCGTCGGATGTGGTGGCCGACGGCAAGGACATTGAGGCCCGCGAAGTCGCAATTGAAGCAAATAGACTTTCGCCTGATTTGATCCCAGCTGCGGTCATGGCAGCGCGCGGATATATAGCCCAAGGCAAACCGAAATACGCAATGCGTCTGGTCAAAAAGACTTGGGGTGTAACGCCACATCCTGATTTGGCAGCAGTTTTTGCGGAAATTGTGCCTGACGAAACAGCAGAAGCCCGGATCAAACGGTTTGGCGCATTGGTTAAACTACAACCAGACCACGCAGAAACCAAAATGTTGATGGCCGAACTCAATATCGCAGCTGAAGACTTCCCAGCTGCGCGTACTGCGCTGGGCGATTTGTATGAAAGCGAACCTACGGCCCGTTCGTTGACCATCATGGCGGCAATTGAGCGTGGTACAGGTGCCGATGATGCAATTGTGCGCGGTTGGTTGACCAAGGCTCTGACGGCATCGCGTGGCAAACAGTGGGTTTGCGACAATTGCAACACGGTTCATTCGGAGTGGGCTCCTGTTTGTAATCGTTGTACGAGTTTTGATACGCTCTCTTGGCGCGACAGCCCCGCCGGCGAAGTTTCAATGCCAGCCTCTACGGAAATGTTGCCACTGATTGTCGGTGCAATCGAAGACAAGAGTTCAGATGTTGCTGTGATAGAGGAAGCAGCGACATTGGAAGACGCGAAACTGACTAAGGAACAGACCTAGTCGGTCGATAATTATGATGATTGATAGCTGTTACTTATGCGCCCTATAAAGGCGCATAAGTGTGGCATTTAATGTCTGAGAAAGCCGAAGTTAGGCGTATTTCTTGCGTGGGCAACCGAGCCCATTTCGAGTTCATGAGAAGCTTTGATTTGGGTGCGGTCAGCTCAGGTGTTTTGCAAGAGCTTTGGAGAGCTCCACCTTCGAAACGGGTTTGGCTAAAAAGCCATCCATACCTGCGTTTAGGCAACTTTCAATATCTTCTTTGAATGCGCTGGCGCTAAGACCCAAGATAGGCGTGTTAGCAGTCGATTCTGGACCACTTCGGATGCGCCTGGTCGTTTCGAGCCCGTCGATTCCTGGCATGTTCACATCCATGAGAATGAGGTCAAATTGCTGGTCCTGAAGTGTTGTCAGCGCATCGGTTCCGCTTTCGACTGCAGTGGCTTTGTGTTTCATCGATGATAGAATAACCTGTGCAATTTTAAGGTTAGTTTTGCTGTCATCTACGACGAGTATACTTGCAGATTTAGTGTCTTGAGGCTGTTTGCGGCGATCCTCTCCGGCTGCAATCGGTTGAGTATTCTTTCTTCTTTCAGGTGCTTTGAACGTGAGCGAAAAGTAAAATTTGCTGCCTTTCCCTTCTTGGCTTTCAATTTGCAGAGTACCGCCCATTGCGCCAACCAAGAGGTTGCAAATTGAGAGGCCAAGCCCACTCCCTTGATATTTTCGATTGCTTCTATTGTCGACTTGCGTAAAGCGGTCAAATACTTGGCTTTGATCCTGTTCAGCAATGCCAATGCCGGTATCGGTAACCTCAAAAAGCAAAGTTTGCTTATCTGTGTCAGTGTTTCGGCACGATACGTTTATTGTTATCCCACCGGTTTCGGTGAATTTAATTGCATTGCCGACGAGGTTGATCAAGACCTGACGGAGTCGGTCACTATCCCCAATTAAATAATCCCGACAGTCGGTTGATACATTCGCGTTGAGAAATAGATCGGCATTTTGCGCGGAAATCTGGAACATATTCGCTACGTTGTTAACCAAGCTCGCTACAGAAAATTCTTCGCTTCTGATTACAAACTTTCCCTCGTCCAATTTGGTGATATCGAGAATATCATCGATGATGGATTTCAGCGCCTTGCCGGATTCTCTGATTGTACCAGCCAAATCGGCTTGCTCAGCGGTGAGATCATCCTCAAGCAATAGTTCGGCGATGGGGATAACCCCATTGAGAGGCGTTCTTATCTCATGACTCATAGTGGCCAAGAACCGTGATTTGGCTTCCGCAGCTCGATGTGCCTCGTCTCGGGAAACGATCAGGGCCTGTTCGTTTTCTTTGATCGTCGACCGCATGGTACTAAAGCTATTGGTTAAAATGCCAATTTCATCCCGGCCACCTGAAGGAAGAAGGCCCTGATAGTTACCTTGAGCCATTTGTTCTGCGGCGGTTGCCAGCAGGGCTACCTTTCTGACGACCCACCGTTCTAGCGCTAAGCCCATAACCACCAAAGCACCAAGGAAAAAGATCGCGATCAAGAATGTCAGATCACGAACTTGACGTCGAATCTGATCGAGGTCACTGGAAATATCAACGCTTGCTGACAATACTGCCAACTCGGTCCCATCAAACATGATTGCTTTTTGGGCACTAATTGTATCGGGGCCTTCCGCAACCTGGGGGGCGGACAAGGGATACAGTTGCCGACCGTCAACATCTGTTAATGTCAAAACGACCCAGGTTTCATGCTCTTGCTGCATACTGCCAAGGGTTTCGAATATGGCTCCAAACTGATTTTGAAGTAAAAACGGCACCAGTGCATCAGACAGAATGCTGACTTCGGTTTCTAGGCTCCGGATTTGGGCGTCCGACATTACATCTGTAACGCGCGGTTCCCAAATTAAAGATAGCCCCAGAACGCATATGACCATCATGCTGGCCATCAATGAGATAAAGCGCGTGCGTATTTTCAAGTGATGTCCAGTCGCGTATAATGGCGCTGTTTTTGCGTTCTGCAAAATACTATTCCCTGTTATTCGACGGAGAATTCATCAAGGGACATATTTCTAAGAACGTCGTAGTCCGCAAGCGTTGCTGTTGTTGCTTCACGAATAGGAATCTGTTCCAGCATCTCACGCCCGTAACCTGTTCTCCACAAATCTAGAAAGGCTTGTGCTACCTTTTCGCGTGCTTCGTCTGAGACACGAGGATGTGCGGTAACTGGATGTGGGGGAACGCGTGAAGTTTCATACAGCACCCGAAGTTGCTCAGAAATATCAATAGGTTGCGATCTGAATGTTCCCATGACGCCGCCAGCTGCGGCCGCTTGCCCAAGAATAACATTTAGATAGGCCGACCCATGTGTTGACACGTAAATGGGATCAAATTCTACACCATGCTGGTTTGTGAGATCCGCGCGGATCATCAAAGACGCACCGAGGGCATTCGGAGCAGGAAACGCGATTGTTTGATCTTCTAGTTCCTCTACGGTTCTATATGGGCTGTCATCACGGACCACGACGATACCGTACAACTGTCGCCCGCCGTCTCGTATGATAGGCTGGTATCCCTGCGCCTCAGCCGCGCGAATGGCATGATAAGGGTTCATGTAGGCAAAATCATATTCACCATCAAGGAACGCGGTTTCAAACTCAGGAATGCGTGGCGCGCCAACAATTTCGAAATCATACCCGGTTCGAGTTTCGATTTCTCGAATGATTGGTTCCCAAATACGCGCGAGTTTCCGCGCCTCAAACTGTGGGACAATACCGAAGGTATAGGTTTCGGCATGCGCAAATGTGGTGGCAAACCCCAACGTGGCGGCCACAGCTAAAACTCGGCTGACAAAAAACTGGAGGCAACTCTTGATCATTTGACTTTCCCTCATGGTTAAACGGGTGCGAATAGAATCTTCCCCTTAACTTGGCGGCAAGCCGTTAATTTTTTGATAGCAGGAAAAGGTGAGAGGGTTTTCGTGACGTAAAGCTGAGCCAGAAAAAACAAATATTTAAGGCTTTTTTCACCATCGTTAACGAAGCGTAAATTTTTATGAAGTTGAGTTGGAGTTTCAACGCACAACCTTAAACCACATTTGCGGTAAGGTTAATTTTCTCAAAGGAAGCCCTGTTGATGCCCTATTTTATGATCGGAACTCAGAGGTCTGGTTCGAATTTATTGCGGATCATGATCAATCAATCCCCTGAATTGGTTGCGCCGCATCCTCCCCATATTTTAGAAAGGTTAGGGCCACTTTTGCCCGAATATGGCAATTTGGAAAATCCGCATGCCTTTGCTCAATTGGTTGATGATGTTTGTACGCTTGTTGATACCAACCCAGTAAGTTGGCATCTGGGCACCATTGATCGGGAAAAACTGGCCGCAAAATGCTCAGAGAGATCGCTTGTAGCGATTAACTTTGAAATCCATAATTTGCTTGCCGCGCAAAATGGCGCACGCAGCTGGGTCTGTAAATCACTGGCGAATGTGCATTACGCTGATGAAATTGACCGATTTGGTGGAGAACAGGCAAAATTCATCCATTTGCATAGGGATGGACGCGATGTCGCGCTGTCTTTCCGCAAAGCGATTGTAGGTGAAAAAACGGCGTTCCACATTGCAAAACAATGGAGAGATGAACAAGAAAAGGCGCTTGCCTTGGCGGCGAAACTGCCTGCAAACCGCGTTATTTCGGTGTCCTATTCTAACCTCGTCACCGACCCACGAAATGAATTAACAAAGCTTTGCGATTTCATGGATGTTCCGTTCCAAGAAGAAATGCTGGAATTCCAAAAATCGAGGGAAGCGACAGATACCTCCAAAGCTGGCAAGATGTGGTCAAATGTTCAAAAACCCATCATGTCTGAAAACGTCAAAAAGTTCATGGGAGAAATGAACCGCAAAGACATCGCGATCTTCGAGGCAGTCGCCGGTGAAACATTGACCAAATTAGGTTATCCTTTGGTCAGCGGATTTGACGAAGAAAACGCACGTTTGAAAAAATATGCGCTTGAACAGGCTGACCCCGCTGATCTGGAAAAACGTAAAGCTCAAGCTGGCGCGATGAATGAGATCAAAACTCGATTAATGAGCAGGCAAAGCAATGTCGCATGAAGATACCCTAGCGCAGGCAGAAGGCCTGTCGCTCTGGCGATTGTTTCTGGTCTTTTTTAAGATCGGATGCATATCGTGGGGCGGGTATATGGCGTTAATTTCGGTTGTAAGATCGGAAATTGTCGACCGCCATAAGTTTCTAGACGACACCGAACTTATGGACGGTGTCGCGCTGGCGATGTTGTTGCCAGGCCCGGTTGCGGTGAATGTCGTGGCCTATGTGGGGAACAAAATGCGCGGTACCATTGGGGCCGCCATTTGCGCGTTTGCAGTTATTTTGCCCTCGTTTTTCTTTATGCTGGGGTTCGCCGTTCTTTATTTTACCTGGGGCGAATTGGTTATCGCGGACAAAGCGTTAGCCGGGGTTCTGCCAGCGGTAGCGGCGATTATTCTGAATGCAGCTTTGAAAATGCGTGGCAAGGCATTGCGCGGCCCACTGGATTGGGCTGTTGCTATTGCGGCGGCGACGTTGCTTTTGACAGTTGGTGGCATTTTGATGGTGGTTCTTATCATCGTTGGCGCGGCTACCATTGGAATGATGCGGGGATCACCTGAAGCTGAAGGCACTCAGTCGAATGAAAGTGTAAGTCACGCGACGCCGAAGTTTGGGACTGGAACTGCAATTTCGATTGCTTTTCTTGCGCTCTGTCTTGGGCTTTTCCTTGTGCTGCCGCAGTTAGATATCTCGTCGGTTCTGTTACAATTGTTTTCAGTATTTTCTGGGATGAGCCTTCTGCTGTTTGGTGGCGGTTACATTTTCATTCCGATGATCCAAGAGGCGGTTGTTCATGCGCAGGCGTGGCTCACAACCGATGAATTTGCGGCGAGTATCGCATTGGGGCAGGTGACGCCGGGTCCTATCCTGATCAGTGCGACGTTTATCGGGTATAAGGTCGCAGGAATTGCTGGAGCGGTGCTGGCGACTGTTGCCATCTTTTTACCGCCTGCGGTGTTGATCATCGTGTTTTCCAACCAATTGGAACGCATTAGTCATATGGCATATTTTAAGGCGGCCCAAGCGGGTATTCGTCCGGCGATATGTGGAATGATTGTTTCTGCTGCGGTTGGTCTGTTGTTGGCGATCAATTTTGGTGATGACATGTGGCGTAACATGATCCCAGTCGCGATCTTCTTGGCGTCGCTGTTTACGCTTATTCAGCTTAAGAAGGACGAAGTTTGGGTCATTGTTGGCGCGGCGATCTTGGGCATGTTGTTATTCTAGGCCCGTGTCACAGAAATTAAATTGCGGGGCGCTCTGAGGTTTCTGAGCGCCCCGCAATGTTTTTAGGCGTTGGTCTGTGCGTCGTCCGAATTACTTTTATCGTCGGTTGATGCCTGTTCGACAGCCGGGGTTGTCGGAACATCCAAAACATCATTCGCAACAGAGGCGACGCCGTTTTCAAGGCTTATACCGAGTTCTTTGCCGAGCGCCTGCATTGCGGGCATTTGCAGAGCCATGCCCAAGACGGAATCAAGCGCCTGATTAACCGGTGTGCCACCTGAAGTCCCAGCCGTACCCCCACCGTCGCGACCCATACCGGTAACTTGGTGGATCTTGATTGAGTCGATCTTCTCAGCGGGTTTAACCATTTCTGAGATGATAGAAGGCATGGCTTCTAGGCTTGCCAAACGTATCTTCATCGCGATGATTTCTTCGCTCAGTTCGTTTTCTGAGTTGGCAATCGCAGTTTGGCCTTCGGCCGTCGCGAGCATGTCAGCCTTTTTCGCAGCGGCGCGCACAGTGATTGCATTTGCATCTGCTTGGGCTTCTTCCAGTTTTGCAGCTGCGCGGTCACTTGCGGCCTCTTTCTCGGCTGCAGCAGCGAGGCGAATGGCCGTCGCTTGGCGCTCCGCTTCTTTTTGAGCCTCAATAAGGGCAATCTGCTTTTGGCGTTCTGCTTCGGCCACGGCACGGGCTGTTTCAATAGCCTCTGAGGCCTTCTTCGCTTCGGCGCGGGCGTTATCCGCTGAAGCGCGCGCTTGGCTTTCTTCTTCGGATTTACGGGCCACGATGATTTGACGTTCTTGATCAGCCACTTCGAGTTCGCGTTCTTTGGCGATTTCGGCCTCGCGAATTGTGCGTTCGCGTTCAATTTCCGCTGCACGAACCGCCCGTTCGCGTTCAATGCGGGCCTGTTCTTTGGCCTGATCTGACGCCTCTTGATTGCGGGCAATCTCGGCCTCTTGGCTGGCTTGAAGTGTTTGAATTTCACGGATTTGTTCGATCGACGCTGCTTGTTTTTCGCGCTCGATCTGATACTTCAGCTTTTCAGCTTCCATTTCTGAACGGGCAACGGATACATCAGCCTCGGCGGTGATTTCTGCACGTTCTTTACGTGATGTTGCGATAACAGCTGCCAATTTCTGCATACCCACCGCGTTAAAGGCGTTGTTTTCATCCAGAGTTTCAAAAGGCGTCTGATCAAGCGCGGTAAGCGATACGGCTTCGAGTTCTAGACCATTTTTCAATAGGTCTTCTGAAATGGCATTCTGGACCTCTTGGACAAAGCTTGCGCGGTTTTCATGCAATTCATCCATCGACATTTGTGCGGCAACCGCACGTAGGCCATCGACCAGCTTGCCCTCGATCATTTCGCGTAGTTGATCGACGTGGAAGGTCCGGTCACCCAGTGTTTGCGCAGCACGTGAAATGCCGTCATCGGTTGCATTCACGGAGACATAAAATTCAACGCCAACATCGACTCGCATCCGGTCTTTGGTGATCAACGACTGTTCGTTTACGCGGGCCACTTCCAACCGCAGGGTCTTCATGTTGACCATAGAAATTTCATGAAGGAACGGGACAACAATTGTACCCCCATCCATGATGACTTTGCGGCCGCCAGAGCCGGTTTTAACGAGGCTGGTTTCACGGGTCGCGCGTTTGTAAAGGCGCGCCATGATGAGGCTAATAAAAAGAAGCAGACCAACAATAATGAAGGCATAGACAATGATAGGTGTAATGATCATTTGATACTCCGATAATGTACTAATATTTTGAGGGATTGCGTCGCGCAGTGCCTAGATGACAAAGAACTTGTCGCCGCGTTTGCGGATAAGGGTGACATCGCTGCCTTGCGGGAAAACGCCATCGTCGTCCAATGGTTCAACCCGTAGGTAATGCATGTTTCCATGCCGATCTTTGATTTTCGCCTCAGCGGGTTTGCCGCGTGTGGCCGTGCCTTGGGTTATGATGCCGCGATGCCCGTTTAGAGAACGGGTGCGCATCGCACTGGTTTCGGTTTTAGGCATGATGAGTCCGACCCAATTAGCAATAACGCGTGTTACGCCTAGGGCGGGTATCATCGCCAGAACAACCGCGATTGACGTGTATAGAGGTGCCCCTATGAGGCCCGTCGCGACAGATTGAATGGTGAGCCCAAACAGCCCAAACATCGTGAGAAATAAGACCATCCAAATGAGGAAAGGAACGTCTTGTATGCCCAACCATCCCAATAATCCTGATGGACCACTGGGGATTTCCATGGTTTCGGCGGAAACGTCAGGTGCATCAATATCGATGCCCGCGGATAGATCAAAATCCGTATCTATGTCGATATCTGGCCCTTCGCCGCCCAACCCTAGAATCGTCGCGCCAAGCAATGAGCTTAAGATTTCAAGAATGAAAAGACCCGCTGTTACAGCAAGTGCGATAGAGAATGGCAGGGACTCTGGGGCAGTAAATGTTTCTAACATAGATTCCCTTTCAATTATTACATAGGGATTACTTTTAATAATGTTAGGTATATATATGCAAAAAAATAAAAAAACGTAGTGTAATATTGAAAAATATATATGTTTCGGCTATTTTGTTACATAGATTTCGCAACGAATGCGAAAGGAGAGCCATGCCAGACTTTATGCAGCGTAGACGTTGGGCGCGGATGCTAGACCGCAACGCAGAGCGCCTGTCAGGGGTAGACGTCCCTGAAAAGGGCTGGATCGCAACCATGAGGTTGGCCTTAGGCATGTCTGCCGAACAGGTCGCTTTACGCAAAGGGGTGAGCCGCAATGCGGTGTATCAGGCTGAACGCAGCGAAAAAGAAGGTGCGGTTTCATTAAAGCAGATGGAAAACCTAGCTGCCGCAATGGGGGGGACATTTGTTTATGCTATCATCCCAAACGATCAAATTGAGCAACTTAAATTTCGCCAAGCGATGCGCAAAGCGCATTACCTTTCCAGAGAAGAGCCTGATTTCGGAAGCTGGTCAAAAGATGAGCAGAGCGATTGGATAGACGACACCGCCGCTGAGCTACTGCACAAGTTGCCAAGCGATTTTTGGGATGATTGTTAAACTTTACAGTATCTTATGGAGTGTGATTTTTAGTCAATTGTTTGATTAGACTATTCCGAAGCCACAATAAGCGAGAGCTTTCTTTCTCTTTCCTATCAGATAACAGACCTTAGCCCTTGAATGAACGCCACGCGTGTTGGCGGCATTGTCAAATTTCAAAGAGGCGAAAATGGTTGGCATCACAATTGAAAAAATAGACACACTTGTTGTTGGTGCTGGCCAGGCTGGTGTGGCGATGAGCGAACACCTAAGCAACAATGATGTGCCGCATTTGGTGTTGGAGCGCAGCCGCATTGCAGAGCGTTGGCGCACGGGTCGTTGGGATTCTTTGGTTGCCAATGGTCCGGCATGGCATGATCGGTTTCCGGGGATGGAATTTTCTGATGCCGACCCAGAAGCCTTCGTATCAAAAGAAAAGGTCGCGGATTACTTCGAAGAATATGCTAAAAAATTCAAAGCTCCAATCCGGTGCGGTGTTGATGTGACCAAGGTGACCCGCAATGCCGGACGTGCGGGATTTACGGTGGAGACATCGGAAGGTGTCATTGAAGCGAATAACGTTGTTGCAGCCACTGGTGCGTTTCAAAACCCGGTTATCCCGCCCGTTGTGCCGAAAGATGCGAGTGTCATGCAGATGCATTCGTTTGACTACCGCAACCCTGGGCAACTGCCGGATGGGGCCGTTTTGGTGGTTGGCGCGGGGTCATCTGGCGCGCAAATTGCCGATGAATTGATGCGCTCAGGCAAAAAAGTCTATTTGTCTGTTGGCCCGCATGACCGCCCGCCGCGCGCTTATCGCAATCGTGATTTTGTTTGGTGGTTGGGTGTGTTGGGTCTGTGGGATGTTGCCGCCATTACACCGGGCCGGGAACATGTGACCATTTCCGTTAGTGGCGCACATGGTGGTGTTACCGTAGATTTCCGTGAACTCGCGAATGAGGGCATGACGCTCGTGGGGATGACGCAGACGTACAACGATGGTGTCATGCGTTTTGCGTCTGATCTCGTCGACAATGTGAACAACGGTGACGCGAACTATCTCTCGATGCTTGACGCGGCGGACGAGTATATTGAGCGCAATGGGCTCAACTTACCTGAGGAACCGGAGGCGCGTGTCATTGGTGCGGATCCTCTTTGCATGACAGATCCCTTGCAGGAACTGGATCTTGCTGCTGCAGGCGTCACATCAATCATCTGGGCAACAGGATTTTCGCAAGACTTTAGCTGGCTTGAGGTTGATGCATTGGATGATGCAGGGCGCCCAAAACACCAACGCGGTGTGTCCTCAGAGCCGGGAATCTATTTTCTCGGCTTGCCGTGGCAATCGCGTCGGGGGTCTACCTTTATTTGGGGTGTATGGCATGACGCAAAGCATGTGTCAGATCATATCGCGACGCAGCGCAAATATGTGTCTTATTCCAACCCGGCTGATGAACAAGGCTAGGCAGCGCCTTTCCCCATCTATCGGAATTCGCGTCTAACCGCGTCACAACAAAGCACACACTACGGAGTATAAAATGGCCCATACCCGCATTCGTAAATTCAATACCAAAGAAACCTATCCAGAACAGAACCTTGATAATGATTTGTGTCAGGCCGTGGTCACGCAAGGCGGTAAAACCGTTTATCTACGTGGCCAGTGCCCGCAAAACCTAGATGATGCCGTAAATATCGACAGTCACGATCCTGTCGAGCAAACCCATAAGGTTATGCAAAACATCAAGCAGTTGATCGAAGAGGCCGGCGGATCAATGGAGCATCTGGTAAAGGTTGTTGTCTACATTACTGATGTGCGTCATCGTGAAGATGTTTATCGCACCATGGGGGAATACATCAAAGGGGTGTATCCCTGTTCAACCGGGCTTGTTGTTCAGGCTTTGGCGCGGCCTGATTGGTTGGTTGAAATCGACGGCACAGCCGTAATTCCGGAATAAGTGGTATGACATTTTCATTGGTCGCGCGTTGCGCGGAAACGGGTATGTTTGGTGTCGCAATTGCGTCGTCTTCCCCAGCTGTGGCAGCGCGGTGTTCTTATACGCGCGCTGGTGTTGGCGCGGTGGCTTCGCAGAATGTGACGGATCCGTTATTGGGGCCAAAGACGCTTGATCTTATGCAAAATGGGCTGACAGCCGCAGAAGCGATCAGCGAAATTCAGGCCACCGGGAAATTTGTTGAATATCGTCAGGTGCTGGCGGTGGATCGTGCGGGCGGAACCGCCATCCATTCTGGCCCCAATTCACTGGGCATCTGGACGCAAGCCATGGGGGACAATGTCGCCTCTGGCGGGAATCTTTTGGCGAACGCGGACGTGCCCCAAGCGATAGTAGACGGGTTTACCACAGCCAAAGGGCATATCGGGGATCGTTTGATTGCCGCAATGCGCGCTGGGCTGGCGGCAGGTGGCGAAGCGGGGCCGATCCATTCGGCAGGCATGCAGATATGTGACGGTGTCAGTTGGCCCGTTGCGGATCTACGATGCGACTGGAGCGAAGACTGCCCGATTGAGGTAATTGCGACCGCTTGGGATGTCTACAAGCCCCAGCTGGATGCCTACATCCAACGCGCGTTGGACCCGAGAGAAGCGCCGTCATATGGCGTTCCGGGCGACGAATAAATTCAGGAGAGTACAATGCTTGACTACACCCATGATGAT
The DNA here is from genome assembly GCF_011326755.1 of Cochlodiniinecator piscidefendens. Classification (GTDB taxonomy): domain Bacteria; phylum Pseudomonadota; class Alphaproteobacteria; order Rhodobacterales; family Rhodobacteraceae; genus Cochlodiniinecator; species Cochlodiniinecator piscidefendens. Next base: position 171,749 of record NZ_JAAOIE010000004.1, read on the forward strand.
TGGAAATCCCGCGCCGCAGCCCTGAGCTTGCGCAACAAGGCCTTTATCGATGGGCAGTTTGTTGATGCTGCGTCAGGTGCAACATTTGACTGCATAAACCCCGCGACGGGTGAAATTTTAACGCAGGTTGCATCATGTGACGAAGAGGACGTGAATCGTGCTGTTGGCGCGGCGCGCAAAGCCTTTGACAGCGGTGTGTGGTCGCGCGCAGCCCCCGAAGATCGCAAGGCGGTTTTGCTGAAGCTGGCTGAATTGATCCGTGCAAATCTCGAAGAAATGGCGCTTCTTGATAGTTTGGATATGGGGAAGTTGGTGACGGATGCCGTAACGGTTGACGCACCTGGGTCGGCGCATTTCTTTCAATGGCATGCTGAGGCGATCGACAAGATATATGATGAGGTTGCCCCCAACGCCCCCGGTGATTTAGCTATTGTAAAGCGCGTTCCGTTGGGTGTTGTTGGGGCGGTGACGCCTTGGAACTTCCCGCTGGATATGGCAACGTGGAAAGGTGCTGCGGCGCTTGCGGCGGGCAATTCTGTGGTCTTAAAACCGGCTGAACAATCGCCGCTATCGGCATTGCGATTGGCGGAGCTGGCGGCAGAAGCAGGCGTTCCTGATGGTGTGTTTAACGTGGTCCCGGGGTTCGGAGTGACCGCCGGCAAAGCGCTGGGTCTGCATATGGATGTGGATACTCTGGCCTTCACTGGATCAACCCAAGTCGGCAAGATATTTATGCAGTATTCCGGGCAATCAAACCTGAAATCCGTCTGGCCTGAAACCGGCGGCAAAAGCCCGAACCTTGTGTTTGGGGATTGCAAAAACTTGGATGCTGCTGCGAATATGGCTGCCTTTGGTATTTTCTTTAACCAAGGCGAAGTTTGTTCCGCCAATTCAAGGTTGTATGTTGAACGCTCTGTCAAAGATGAACTGGTTGAAAAGTTGATTGAACGTGCGGCAGCGTTGCAGCCGGGCGATCCGTTGGACCCTGCATCAAAGATGGGTGCGATTGTAGATCAGCGGCAAACCGACGGGATTATGCAAAGTATTGAGGCTGGTAAGGCGACATCAAATTTGGTGGCGGGCGGCGAACGCGTATCTGTGAATGGCAAAGGGTGTTTTGTGCAGCCAACCATTTTCGACGATGTCGATCACAATGACCCATTGGCCCGCGACGAAATTTTTGGCCCGGTTCTGTCGATCATTCCATTTGATAAAGAAGAAGACGCAGTTCGTATGGCGAATGATTCAGTTTATGGGCTGGCAGCATCTGTCTGGACGGATGACCTGAGCCGCGCTTTGCGGGTTTCAGATGAGCTTCAGGTGGGGACTGTTTCGGTCAATACTGTTGATGCGTTATCGGCCAAAACACCGTTTGGTGGGATGAAGCAATCCGGTTTTGGTCGCGACTTGTCGCTGCACTCCTTTGATAAATACACTGCGCTTAAAACCACTTGGATCAAATATAACGCTTGAACGAATGTGAACCGTAGGGGAATATTGTGTGTATGACGCTGCGGTTTACTCTTCGCCAACTTGAATATTTTGTCGCCGTCGGTGAGGCGGGTTCAATTGTGTTGGCCTCTGCCAAGGTGAATGTTTCGTCACCATCGATTTCTGCGGCTATTTCCCAATTAGAAAGCGAATTCGGCTTGTCGTTGTTTGTGCGTAAACACGCGCACGGGCTTTCGCTAACGCCCGCCGGGAAAGAATTAATGCTGCGCGCCAAAGCATTGCTAGACGACGCGGATCAACTGAACAGCGTTGCTGGGGATATTTCCGGTAAAATTCGGGGCCCGCTTTCAATTGGGTGCTTGTTGACCTTTGCGCAGTTGATCGTGCCTAATTTACGGCGAAAATTCGAAGAGAAATATCCCGAGGTTCAAGTGAGCCAATCGGAGCTTTTCCAATCCGATATTTTTGATCGTTTGCGTCAGGCCGAAATTGATATCGCGCTGACGTATGATCTCGATATCCCATCTGATCTCGTCTTTGTACCTTTGGCCGAATTACCGCCCTACGCACTGGTCGGGGAAGAGCACCCTCTGGTGAATTTACCTGCAGTATCGGTGGATGAGCTAAAAGATTATCCGATGGTTTTGTTGGATTTACCGCACAGCAGCACGTATTTCATGTCGTTCTTTTCCGAAATTGGGGTCAAGCCGCAAATCGCGGAACGCACCAAAGATATGGCTGTTATGCGTAGTCTTGTGGCGAATGGATATGGGTATTCGATTGCGAATGTGCGACCTTTGAATGACCTTTCTCCTGATGGGCGAAAACTGAGGTTTATCCCGCTTTTGGGTGATGTTCGACCTATGAAAATGGGGTTGGTTATGACCCAAGGGGCGAAAAGTATCCTTACGGTTCAGGCTTTTGCTGAACATTGCAAAGAAACGATTACCCAAAGCAGCGTTCCGGGTTTGAATGTGAAAAAATCGGATTAGTTTGTTTCTAAGTCACGGTTACCTAAGCGCGACTTTAACCTGACGCCCTTTTGCAAGACACTGGCCGGAACCCTCTGCCTGAAGGAGCCGAAAATTGCGCGATCCACGATATGACATCCTATTTGAACCCATGGCCATTGGTCCGGTCACGGCGAAAAACCGGTTTTATCAAGTGCCGCATTGCAACGGTGGCGGGTATCGTGACCCTTCTGCTGCGGCCGCAATGCGCGGGATCAAAGCCGAAGGTGGTTGGGGTGTCATTTTCACAGAGCAGTGCGAAATGCACCATACCTCGGAGATTACGCCGTTTATCGAACTTCGGCTGTGGGAAGACAAAGATATTCCACAGCTTCGCAAAATGTCGGAAAAAATGAAAAGCCGTGGCGCGCTTGCTGGAATTCAGTTGGCGTATTCAGGGATCAATGGTCCGAACCTGTATACCAAAGAGGTGCCCTTGGCGCCGTCGGCCTTGCCAATCCGTACGTTTACCAACGATCCGGTGCAGGCCCGCGCTTTGGATAAAACTGACATCAAAGATTTGCGCCGCTGGTTTGTGAATGCTGCTAAACGGTCAAAAGATGCAGGGTTTGATCTGATCTGTCTTTATGGCGCGCATGGTTTTGGCATCTTCCAGCACTTTCTTTCCCGCGCAACCAATCAGCGGTCTGATGAATATGGCGGGTCGCTTGAAAACCGGTCGCGTTTTGCGAATGAAGTGATCGCAGACATGCGGGACGCCGTGGGGGATACGATGGGTATCACGCTGCGAGTGTCACTGGATGAAACCATCGGTGAGCTTGGATTTTCAAACGCCGAGGTGCGTGACTTTATCGAGATGAACAAAGGTCTGCCGGACCTTTGGGATTTGGCCCAAGGGACGTGGGAAGATTGTTCAGGTCCGAGCCGCTTCAAGGAAGAGGCGGCGCAGGAACAACTGGTGCGCGGTATTCACGAACTCACTGACAAACCCATTGTTGGTGTCGGGCGGTTTACGTCCCCCGACGTGATGGCAAAAATGGTCAAAACCGGGACGCTTGATTTCATCGGATGCGCGCGCCCTTCGATCGCGGACCCGTTTTTGCCAAACAAAGTGGATGAGGGCCGTATCGAAGATATTCGCGAATGCATCGGCTGCAATATCTGTGTGACCGGTGACATGACCATGTCGATCAGCCGCTGCACGCAAAATCCGACCTTTATGGAAGAATGGCGCAAGGGTTGGCATCCGGAAAACATGAATGCCAAAGGGACCAGTGAAAATGTACTGGTCGTTGGGTCAGGCCCTGCTGGGCTTGAGGCTGCTTGGGCCTTGTGTCGCCGTGGATATCAGGTTGCCGTTGCAGAGGCGCGGTCAGAAATTGGTGGACGCGTCGCACGTGAAAGCAAACTGCCTGGCCTCAGCGCGTGGGGTCGTGTTGCGGATTATCGGCAGTATCATCTGTCCCAGCGTCCAGATGTTGATATCTACCTTGAAAGCGAACTGAGCGCTGACGACATCATGGAATTCGGGTTCGAAAACGTTGTTATCGCCACCGGGGCCACTTGGCGGCGCGACGGGGTGTCGCGACAGCATGTTGTGCCGATGAAGATCGATGCAGGCATGCCGCTTTATACACCTGATGATTTGATGGATGGGACCGTTCCGACTGGAAATGTCGTCGTCTATGATGACGATCATTACTATATGGGCGGCGTTTTGGCTGAGCTATTGGTGAAAAACGGTGCCAAGGTGACGTTGATAACACCCGCTGCTTATGTCTCTGATTGGACCAACAACACGTTGGAACAGGCGACAATCCACGCCCGTTTGGCTGACATGGGCGTGGATATCGTACTAAATCGCGGTGTTGCTGAGATCGCTGCCGATCATGTGGTGAGCGACTGTGTCTATACCGGACGTACACAAGATTTCACGGCAGATGCTGTTGTTATGGTGGCGTCACGTCAGGAAAACAATGAGCTCTTTGACGGATTGAAAGCACGCGAAAGCGAATGGGCAGACGCTGGGATCAAATCGGTGAAAATCATCGGTGACGCCAATGCACCGGGGCCAATTGCATGGGCGACCTATGCGGGTCACAGATATGCGCGGGAACTGGATGGTGACGACATTGGGGATGATTTACCATTCCGCCGTGAAATCACCGAGTTAGCGATCGACTAAATGACAACAACCGTTGACATACTGGAGCGTCTGATCGGATTTAATTCGGTCAGCGCCAACAGTAACCTGGATATCATCGCTTATATCGAAGGTTTCTTGAAGGAGCGCGGTTTTTCAGTTCACCGCCTTCCTGATGCTACAGGCGAAAAGGCTGGGATTTTTGCGTCAATTGGCCCGGCTGGTGCTGGTGTTTTGTTGTCGGGGCATACGGATGTTGTGCCTGTGACTGGGCAAGTGTGGACAAAAGATCCGTTTAAGCTGACCAAAGAAAACGGGCGCCTCTATGGGCGCGGCACAACTGACATGAAGGGCTATGTTGCAAGCGCGCTTGCGCTTGCTGATCGCGCGTCGCGTGCTGAATTGAAGGAACCTCTTAAGCTCGCGTTTTCTTATGACGAAGAGGTTGGATGCGTCGGTATAAAACACATGATCGGCGCGTTGGAGGATACCATTGGTCTACCACGTATGTGTTTTGTCGGCGAACCTACTGAGATGAATGTCGCCATTGGTCACAAAGGCAAAGCAGCTCTGAGAGTGACTTGTCACGGGACCAGCGGCCACTCTGCTTTGGCACCGAAGTTTGTGAATGCGCTTCATCTCGCGACAGAATTTGTTTCTGAGCTGCGCCATATGCAGGATAAGCTAATACAGGATGGTGCTTATGATGCTGCATATGATTTCCCGCATTCAACTGTTCACGTCGGGAAATTAACGGGTGGAGTTGCGTTAAACATTGTACCTGATCAGGCTGTGTTGGACTTTGAATACCGCCATTTGCCAGGCGATTCACCGGAAATGCTGTTTGCGCAAATAAAAGATCGTGCTGACCGGGTGAGCGCAAAGTTTGATGCCCAATCCGGTCAAATTGGGATTTCAGTGGATCAATACAATGCTTATCCCGGTCTTGATGTTAGTCCAGATGCGCATGTGGTGAACTATGCTCAGAATTTGGTCAAATCCAATACCTGCACTAAGGTGCCGTTCGGTACCGAGGCTGGATATTTTCATAATCTGGGCATTCCCACAATCGTGTGTGGGCCCGGATCAATGGATGGGCAGGGCCATCAACCGGATGAATATGTGAGCGAAGGTCAGATTTCAAAGTGTGATCAAATGATGGATCGCCTTTTGGTGGACTTAACTCACTGATAAAAATAATAAACTATCGTTGGTTAGGAAATGGCTAATCTGCCATGAGGAACTCCGTTCTTAGTGATCCTCGTTCTTAAAACTATACTTCTAAAAACCCAGTCGATGCCAGGGAGGGATCTTGTCTGTGACCGATACAATAGCAATTGACGTGCGAAAAGCCGTTAAACGGTATGGTGATTTCACCGCGCTTCAACCGATTTCGTTATCGATCCACGACAACGAATTTTTCACGCTGCTTGGGCCGTCCGGGTGCGGGAAGACAACTTTGCTCCGTATGATTGCGGGTTTTGAGGATGTGACCGAAGGGGAAATTTTCCTATTTGGCGATGAAATCAAAACACTGCCCCCACATAAGCGCCCTGTGAACACCGTGTTCCAGAACTATGCGCTTTTTCCGCATCTTACGATTTTGCAGAACGTCATGTTTGGCGTTGAGATGCAGGGTAAACCTAAATCCGAGGCGAAAGCGCGCGCAGGCGAAATGTTGGAGCTGGTTCAGCTATCGCAGTTTGCCCATCGTAAACCTTCCCAGCTCTCAGGTGGGCAACAACAACGGGTCGCTTTGGCGCGCGCTTTGGCACCACAGCCCAAGGTACTATTGCTGGATGAACCGCTGTCTGCGCTTGATCTGAAACTGCGTCAGGCGATGCGGTTTGAATTGAAGGAAATTCAACGCGAAACGGGGATTACCTTTATTTTCGTGACCCATGATCAGGAAGAAGCCCTGACCATGTCTGACCGGATTGCGGTTATGTCTGCGGGACGATTGCAACAGTTGGGCAACGCGCAAGATATCTACGAACGTCCCCATAATATGTTTGTTGCGGATTTTATTGGTGAAACCAATCTTCTGGAAGTGTCCGTTGATGCGATTCAAGATAAGCGCGCGATCTGCCACCTTGGGGGCGGGCATGAGCTGACCTGCGATGCTGTGGATAATATTGGCATTGGTAGCAAGGTGCATATGTCGCTAAGGCCAGAGCGGTTATTTTTGTCAGACGATCCTACCGAAAGCGAAAGCCTCGCTGGAACTATCCGTGAAAACATATTTGTTGGCACTGATATTCAAACGCTTGTCACTTTAGAAAACGGCCCGCAGATGACAATCAGAACTTCGAACTCTGATCGTGGTAACAAACGCATATTTGAACCAGGTACGCCTGTGTATGTGAACATGGAGATGGGCGCAGGCCGCCTATTGGTTGACTGATGGCGGCCGGGGCATCATCAGGCGGAAGCGCCAAATCAGATACATATGCAGAGGCACGCAACTGGCTGCTGTTGCCATCTTGGATTGTGATCGGGATCTTTGTTCTAATTCCCGTTATATTGATGCTGATCTATTCTTTCCTGACCAAAGAATTTAGGGGCGGCGTTATTTGGGAATTTTCGCTCGCGGCCTACGATCAGTTCTTTTTCGATCGCGGACTGTTTGGGGATTCTCCCCCCGTTATTGAATGGACCTATATTAACATTTTTTGGCGTTCGATCTGGCAGGCTGGGCTTGCCACGTTACTGAGCTTGGCAATCGGATTTCCCACTGCTTACTTCATTGCTACACGGCCTGAGAAAATCCGCCCGGCATGGGTGTTTTTGATCACGATACCCTATTGGGTAAACCTTCTGATCCGTACAGTTTCTATGAAATTCTTGTTGCGCGATCAGGGGCCACTGAATGATTTTCTGCTTTCTATAGGCGTAATCAGCGATCCAATTCATATCGTAAACACCAACTTCGCCGTGCAATTGGGCCTATTTTATTCTTACTTACCATTCATGGTTTTGCCGATCTATGCGTCGGTTGAGCGGTATAATTTCGCCCTGAGCGAAGCAGCTGCCGATCTCTACGCCACAAAGTGGGTAACTCTGCGCCGTGTACTGCTGCCAGCCGTGAAACCGGGCGTTATTGCCGGCTGTATACTTGTATTCGTGCCCTCTCTCGGATCGTTCCTTGCGCCTGATTTGTTGGGCGGTGCCCGGAACTTTATGATCGGGTCACTGATCGAAGAGCAATTCAAGGGAAATGCCGGAAATTGGCCCTTTGGTGCCGCTGCGTCGATGATCCTGCTGTCAATGGTTTTGGTGATCTTGATGATCTTTGCCCGCCAACAGGCCAAGGCAAACAAGGGAGATGCGTAAAATGGCCAGTTCCAAAAACGATGTACGACACTATACGGGGTTCTTCCCGATTACTGTCCTGTGTTTGGTCATCCTATATGCACCATTGTTGGTCGTGACGATCTATTCATTGAACGACTCAAATTCGATTACAAATTGGGAAGGCATCAGTTTCCGGTGGTATGTGGATGTTTTTACGGGACCGGAATCCGATAAGTTCAAAACAGCGGCTTGGAATTCTTTTACCATTGCGCTTATGGCATCGGTCATGGCGACGACAATTGCCACGCTAGCCGCTACGGCGATGGTGCGTGGTGGATCATTCAGGGGGCGTGGGCTGTCATTGGGCTTGATCAGTCTGCCGTTGATGGTGCCTGAGATTGTGACTGCGGTTGCGACCTTGATCTTCTTTAGCATGATCGACTTTACTCGGGGTTATTTGACCATCCTCGTTGCGCACACAGCATTCTGTATTCCCTTTGCCTACTTGCCGATTTCGGCACGAATGCAGGGAATAGACGATAATTTTGAACAGGCTGCGATGGATCTATATGCATCAAAACGCCAAGCCTTTACCAAAATTTTGCTGCCACTTATGGCGCCGGGAATTGTCTCGGGTCTTCTACTGGCCTTCATCGTTTCGCTGGATGATTTCATCATTACCAACTTTGTCAAAGGGGCCGGAGTTGAAACGTTACCGACCGCAATCTTTGGTTCGGTAAAGCAAGGGATAAAGCCAAATATCATGGCGATTTCCACTATGCTTTTAGGCTTTTCGATCGTTTTGGTCACCATTTCGTTTTTGATCAGCAAATCAGACAATACAAAATAGGGAGAAGAAGAAATGAAACCAACGTTAAACTCGATTCTTAAATCCGGAACCGCAGCGTTGGCCCTGACTTTAGGGGCAAACGCTGCTGTCGCTGATGAGCAAGTGGTTGTGTACCATTGGTTCGAATATATGCCGCAAGAGCTGGTGGATAAATTCACGGAAGAAACAGGTATCGAAGTTGTCATCGATACGTTTGATTCCAATGAATCATTGCTGGCATCCTTGAAGGCTGGCGCGCTTGGGACATATGACGTTGCTGTGCCGGGCGACTACATGGTTGCCATCATGAACAGCGAAGGCATGCTGGATACTCTCGAAGAGGGCGAATTGACCAATCGGGCCAATATTTCCGAAGAGTGGGCAAACCCAAGCTTTGACCCAGGTCGCCAGCATTCTATTCCCTACCAGTGGGGCTCAACCAGCTTCGCGGTGAATCGCGATGCATACTCTGGTGACATCAATACCACTGATATTCTCTTTAATCCGCCAACCGAACTGCAAGGCCGGATCAATATGTTCGATAGTCAGGGCGAAGTGATGGCATTGGCCTCCCTGCATCTTGGGATACCTCAATGTTCGACAGATCGTGCAGAATTGAGCGCGCTAAATGACCTGTTGCAAGAGGCTAAGCAGCACTGGATATCTTTCAATTCAGACACAGCAAAAGAAGTGCTGGTCTCAGGTGATGCGGCCGCAGGTATGATTTATGATGGCTTTAACGCTAAAGCACGCGAAGAGGGTGCAAATACGGAATATGCGTTCCCAACCCAAGGCTATGTTGCGTGGATGGATAACGTTGTTCTTTTAGAAGATGCACCGAACCGCGAAAACGGCATTCGGTTCATGGACTTTTTGTTAGAACCTGAAAATGCCGCAATGCTAACCAACTGGACCGCTTATGCGTCTGGTGTAGAGGGTGTGACACCTTTGCTGGACGAAGCATTACGAACACTTCCTGAGGCGAATCCACCAGCTGAGGCGGGTGCCGCGGTGTTCATTGAAGTGTGCGATCAAGAGACGCAAGCCGTTTACGATACGATTTGGACCAACCTAAAGAACTAACCTTAGGAAGATGCCGTAGGTAGGTTTATCTGCGGCATCTTCCAATCAGTGGATTTCGAGGTAAAACTTGGCGATTGAGGGTAAGTCTATTGGTTTGGGTTTCGCTTTGCTGAGCGGACTTCAGTAGGGGAACAGCCAAATTCCTTCCGATACGCGCTAGACAAAGATGACGTGGATGCAAAACCGGTCGCCATCGCAATGTGGATAAGACCCATTTTAGATCCATCAATCATTTCACGGGCTTTATTCAGGCGTAGTTTTTTGTAAAAGCGCGCTGGAGATACGCCCAAGGTTAATTTGAACATACGTTCCAAATGCCGCAAAGAAATTCCAACTTCATCGGCAATTTCATGTGTCGGCAAAGCTTCGGTCAGGTTTTGTTCCATTATGTGAATGGCTTGGCCAATGTTGCGATCAAACATCGCTGAATTGTAGCTGACGCCTTTTGGTTGTTCGCTCATCCCGTTGCGAATGGTTTCCAACAGAAACTGACTTCCCAACTCGGCCAATTCATAATGGGTCATGTGTTCTGCAATACTGCTGAGAACAAATTCAATTGTTGCGCCGGAACCTGCAGACGTTGTTATGCACTTGCTTGTTTCCGAAAGTCGCGTGGAAAGCTTTGGGAAATACCCGGCCTCTTTTAAAACGATTATATCGCGCCAGTGGGTGGTTGCAGCGTGTTCAGAACTTTGGGTGCCACGAATGTAGGCGGTTGCTGCATCTGACAAAAGTGCCACGGGTCGATTGACGCGCTGCATGGCCCGTAAACGGCTTAGCCACGCTTTGGGATCGCAATGTTCAGAGCCAATTATTATCATCCAATCGGCTAACCCATAATCTACGATAGAAGGCTCTGCACGAATGATCATACCGCCGTTACCTTGTAGCAAGCCGGGGTGATCAGAAACGAAGCGCCAAGAAAATACAGTTTCACCTCTTATTTTGTTGGCTGCTTGTAACACTGTTACGATTGAGGACAGCTCCAGGGGTGCAAAGGATTTCTGCACAAATATCTCAACTTTTATAGTGTCGAGATTGTCGTCACCTGTTTGGGCGTGCGTTGGAGATGTATCATTTTTCTTCATGTTGGACAGAACTTAGTACAGCGCTTGTCGGATTGGAATGCCCGGAAACGGCATCTCAATTGACTTTAGCTAATTCCCTTATATGTTAGCGCTAACTTAACTTCATGCTGAGGGCATCATGACCACAAAAGTCGCAATCAACGGATTTGGCCGCATCGGGCGTTGTGTGCTGCGTTCTCTTATTGAATCTGGACGCTCTGATATTGAAGTGGTTGCAATCAACGATCTCGCGCCGGTGGAAACCAATGCACACCTCCTGCAATATGATACCGTGCATGGCCGTTTGAACTGCCCAGTGGCTGTGGTGGATGGGGCATTGAAGCTTGGCGATAGCATGATCCGCGTTACGGCAGAGCGGGACCCGAGCAATTTACCTTGGTCGGATGTGGATATTGCGCTCGAATGTACGGGGTTATTCACCAGCCGGGACACTGCTGCAAAACATCTACAAAACGGATCAAAGAGGGTGTTGATTTCCGCGCCGGGAAAAGATGCGGACAAAACGATCGTTTATGGTGTGAATCATAACACGTTGACGGCCAAAGATTTGATTGTTTCAAATGCGTCGTGCACGACCAATTGCCTGTCTCCGGTTGCGCAAGTGTTGGATGATACATTTGGTATCGAAACCGGATACATGACCACGATCCATAGCTATACAGGGGATCAACCAACATTAGATACAGCACATAAAGACCTGTATCGTGCGCGCGCAGCGGCGATGTCCATGATACCGACTTCAACAGGTGCAGCGCGCGCCGTGGGGCTGGTTCTACCGCAGTTGGTTGGACGTTTGGATGGTTCAGCAATTCGCGTACCAACGCCGAATGTTTCGGCGGTTGATCTGTGTTTTATGCCAAAGACTGCAACAACAGTTGATGCGGTGAATGATGCGATGCGTGCTGCTGCTCGGGGTCCTTTAAAAGGGGTGTTGGACGTGACCGATGCGCCGTTGGTGTCTTCGGATTTTAATCATGATCCGCATTCATCAATATTTGCCACCGATCAAACACGTCTTACCGATGGCGGCATGATCCGCGTATTGTCGTGGTATGATAACGAATGGGGTTTCTCGAGCCGGATGTTGGATACAGCGTCGGTTATGGCCAATCTCTAAGATTTGAGGTCTATCCATATAGAGATAGAAAGAGGCTCTAAACTGCATTTTAGAGCCTCTTTTGTCATTATTTTGCTTCAGCTTCAATTGCGCGGTTTAATAGAAGTCGGAATTGTTTAGCACCGGCATCAAGTCCTAGGTCGATATACGGTGTCGCAGGTGTTTTCATACCTGTGTGCACTTTCTCCAACACTTGGCGATCTTCTTCAAAGGCCATGTATGCGCCGGCATTCATTTTCTCTGAGACTTCTTTGTTGTTTGGGTCCGTGTTGCGATGCTGGAACCAGAAGTAACGTGTTTGATCTTCGTTGATCGGGGTCATGAAGTTATAAGAAATATTGATGTATGTCTTATCCACCGGATCTTTGCCCGGTCCGCCTGTACCCTCCGGGGTGTAGATGGACTTGTTTAGGCCAATGGCGGGATAACACATTTCGTAATGCTGCAGGCGGTCGCAGCTCCCTTCGAACTGAACCAAATCCGCGTAATATGGCGAAGGTGGGTTGCCATGGATCCAGCGTGACACCACAACACCGCGATCAGTTTTTTCTACGGAAAGTGGTTCGTCATCGGTACCGGCACCAGCAAAGGACGTGACATGCACCCAAGCGACGTGGCTGGGATCGAGTAGATTGTCACAAACCCATAGGTAGTTGCAGTCGATGTCCAAAACGCCACCATCGGTGTATCCCCAGGTGTCATTATCGAAGTTTTCGACTGGGAAAATCTTATCAGGGTCTGCAAGTTCTGGATCGCCCATCCAAATCCATAGCAAACGATACCGGTCAACAATAGGGTAAGAGCGAACAACAGCACGGCGGGGGATTTGGCCCTGTTGTGTTGGTGCAGCGACACATTTACCGGAACAATTGAAAGTGAGGCCATGATAGCCGCATTCGACGTTGTCACCAATAAGACGCCCTTCAGAAAGGGGGAGCTTACGGTGAGGGCATGCATCCTCCAGAGCGACGGGTTGACCATCTTCTTGACGATAGATGACAATGTTTTCACCAAGGTATGTTTCAGCCTTTAACTCACGGCCATAGTCTTTGCTCCAGCCTGCAACATACCAGCAATTTCTTAAAAACATTGTTCTCTCCGCTTCAATTTCGTGGCTGGGTAATTATTGCAATGCCTTGGATCAGATTCCTACAGTGAATCGTTTATGTATGGTATTAGCAAACCTAATCACTCTCCTAGATAACGTCAGGAATTGGGCGCTGATTATCTGCCTCGAGTTTAATCCACCTTATGAATTCTTTTATCTTCCGAGATTCCTTGGCCCGATGTGGATAAACTAGCCAATAAGCCAGTGGTGAATCTGCGACTTGGGAAAAAGGGCGCACGAGACGCCCGTCATAAAGCGCATCAATCACCAAAGGTTCTCGCCCTAAGGCAACACCAAGCCCTTCGATAGCGGCCTGAATAACCATATTTGATTGCCCAAACCTGCGCGCTTTGGCGCCCGAAGGGAGGCTCAGATCGTTTTGCTTGGCCCAATATTCCCAATCTGGTTTTGCGCCATGAAATCTATCGATCTCGTCGTGCAACAATGTTTGTGTGCTCAGGCTTTCTAAATCAGTTATGGGGGAGGCACCTTCGAGCAGGGATGGCGCGCACACGGGAAAAATTCGCTCTCCCATCAGGCGCTCCACCTCAAATCCGGGATTGTCACCATATCCATAACGAATTGCAATATCGGCATTATTCGCTGAAAACGGAGCTTGTCCAGTATCCGTCGTGATGGAAATCGATAAGTCCGGGTGTGCTACGTCAAATCTGAGCAAGCGTGGAAACAACCAAGTAAAAGCAAAGCCAGGTAAGCAGCTAATAACAATGGTGTTGTCGGTTCGTTTCTGATCACGAAGTTCATTGCAAACTTCGGAAATACGTCCCAATCCCTCTGAAATGGCACGCGCCAATTTTTCGCCTTCGCGGGTCGGTGTCGAAAGACGGGCACCTCGAACAAGCAGCTCAATACCTAGCCATTGCTCGAGCGAGCGGACATGCTGACTGACGGCACTTTGACTTACCCCCAACTCGTCGGCGGCAGCACTGAAATTAGATTTGCGAACAACGGCTTCGAAGGCGCGTAACGTTGTGTATGGCAGGTTCAGGATCATATTAGTAAGGCTAATGATTTTCATAATATCTTTCAAATGGTTTCACAACTCTGTGAAGGCGAGAATGAGGCATTCTGAGGAGAGTCCCCTAATGTCTGAAATTACCCCTGAAAAAGGCGCGGAAAATCTATTATTGAACTGTGCGAAGGCGCAGGAAGGTGATCGTTTGCTTATTGCTTATGAATCGCCTGATTTTGGATACTTCGATGCTGGTTCTGTTGCTTGTGTTACACGTGCAGCCCATACGTTGGGTTTAAAAGTTGATGCCATTGATGTTGGTTTTAACCCTGAAGACCCTCAGTTGACTCCGGAGCTTTTGAAAAGCTTTGAAAAAGCAGACATCATTCTTTTCCTTGCGCGTCTTGGTGACCAATTGCGGTTTTCCGACATGCCCGTTGGGAAAAAGATTATTGTAAGTTTTGCCGTAACGCAGGAACTGTTTGGATCTGGTTTCAGTAACGGGCACCACGACGCATTTATGAAGTTAAAGGAGCTCGTGAACCAAACTTTGGCCACAGCGAAAGAAGTGCGAGTAACCTGTCCGCTGGGAACTGATTTTTTCGGCGTGCCGGAAATGAACATGACCGCATCTGGCGATACATCGATTTTACGGTTCCCAATGTCGGTCTTTACGCCCGTTCCTGCACACAGTTTTTCGGGCAAAGTCGCGATGTCGTTTTTAACTGGGACGGGCTCCAGATATTACGACAACTATAATGTTGAATTCGATGGTCCGGTGTTTGCGCTTTTGTCAAAAGGGCGTTTGACTGGATTTGATGGTTCTCCATCTGATGTTGAGAAGGCGGAACAGCACTACGATTATGTGTCGAACCTGTTTAATATTGATCGGAACTTTGTGCATTCTTGGCATGCCGGGATTCATCCTGGGTGCGGTTATCCGTGGGATATGAGAGAGAATTATGAACGTTGGGGTGGGGCCGCGTTTGGAAATCCACGGATTTTGCATTTTCACACCTGCGGTGCGTATGCCCCCGGTGAAATTTCATGGAATGTCGTTGACCCCACAATCGTTGTAGATGGCATTACCCTGTGGGAAAATGGCGTTTTCTATGCGGATCGTGTTGTGGGTGGATCAGCTGTGCTTGCGGATTACTCGTGCGCTGCGGATCTATTTGCAGACCCGGACAAAGATATCGGTTTCCGTAAAGCTAGTTAATTATTGAATGAATGGAAGAATGAAAAAAGCTGAGGCGATTGCCTCAGCTTTTTTTGTTTAACTTTTTGTTTCCAGTTTTCGGAACAGCATAGATAATCCAAAGCATAATATAAAATAGAATGCGGCGGTGGTTATCCAGGCTTCGAAGATCAAGCGTGTGGAGGCAACTAGTTCAACCGTTTTGTAGGTCAGCTCCTGTACCGAAATCAAAGAGATGATAGAGCTATCTTTGATCAAAGTAATGAACTGGTTTGCCATAGGTGGAACCACTTTTTTCAGCGCTTGAGGTAAAACAATATACCGCAACTCTTGCATATGAGACATGCCGATGGAACGCGCGGCTTCTCTTTGGCCTTTGCCTACGGATTGAATGCCTGCACGAACAATTTCGCCCACAAATGCGCTTTCGAACAGGGCCAAAACAATAACACCTGACACCAACGATGGGAACTGGCGCATGTTGCCAAAGAAGAATTCCCATATGCCGCGATTTTCTTGTCTGGCGATGCTGCGTGACCAAGCCTCTAGGTTTAGGGCCTCGATCAACTGTTGAGATAGGAAGAAAAAGAAGATGAATACGATAACAACCGGTGGGATGTTGCGTAAAAATTCAAGATAAGTTCTCGCGAGCATTCTGATTGTCAGATTGGCGGAACATCGGGCAACGCCCAGTATAGTCCCTAAAATCAGCGCAAGTATACTTGCGTAAATGCTGATGCGGACGGTTGCAGCTAACCCTTGAAGGAGAAGATTTGCAAACCACTCTTCACGACCAGTGTGCCAGCGCAAAATGTAGTTTGGGATAAGTTCCCAACGCCAAGCATAGTTGAGCGTTCCTTCGATTGTGAACCAGATGTAGCCAACAAATGTAGCCAAAACTACAAGGATTACATAGTCTAACCAACGAAGTTTTTTGTAGAAGCTGAGCACTGCTCGTACCTTTCTATTCGCGTGCGGAGGGCGCTTTTCGCCCTCCGACAGAGATCCTTAGCCGTTATTGAGCGACTTGATCTTCCCAATCATTTCCACGGAACCAGAAGTCGTTACGTTCTTGCAACCAACCTGTGCGCCACTGACGTGCAATCCAGTTGTTGAAATAGTTCAACGCATCTGGGTCACCCTTACGCATCGCAAAAGCTTCGCCGTTTGCTTGGAATGTTTCGGTGAACGGAACATGCAAGGTGTCAGGGTAGCGGCGTGCCTCTGTCGATGGAGTTGGTTCTGACGCCATTGTTGCGTGAGCATTACCGTTCAGAACTTCTTGGGTTGCCGCGCCATCCTCATCAAACAAGAGAATGTTTGCTTCTGGGAAAATCGTTGCAATTACAGCTGCCGGAGTTGCGCCACGACGTGCAGCAAACGTAACATCAGGGCTGTTATATTCTTCTAAAGACATCCCATCTGTTAAGCTCTGGTTTGAAAGAATTGTCATACCTGAGTACGCATATGGATTAGAGAAGTTGATCGTCAGGTTGCGCTGCGGAGTGATGGACATACCAGAAATGATCACATCAAAGTTGCCAGAAACGAGCGCAGGAATAATACCATCCCAAGACGTTGGAACGAATTCTACTTCGACACCCATGTCTTCGGCCAGTTTGCGACCTACATCAAGTTCAAATCCAACGAGATCACCATTCAGGTCGCGCATGGACCATGGTGTGAACAGAGAAAGGCCAATACGGATAACGCCTTCTTCTTTGATGGATTCAATAACACTTTCGCTTGAAAGCGCCTGTGTTGATGTTTGCGCTGCCGCTGGCAGAGCTAAACTGGTTGCTGCAACTGCGGCCAGTGCGGCTCCCAAAAATCTACGAGATATATTCATTTTTCTCTCCTTGTTGGTTGGTATTATTATTGTTTAGTTATCGACTTCGTATTTCTTTTCGAGATACGAAACGCCTACGGACAGGATCAGCGTTACAACCATGTAAACGATTGCGATTGTGAACCAGATCTCGAAGCTCATGTATGTGTCAGAGATGATGTTTCGTCCGATTGTTGTCAGTTCCGCAACGGCGATGACGCTGACAATAGCCGAAGATTTCACCAGATGGACAACCTCACCAGTCATCGGTGGCAGCATAAATTTGATGGACTGTGGTAGAATGATATAGCGATAGGTTTGCGCTTTGGTCATGCCAATCGAGGTTGCGCCTTCCCATTGGCCCTGCGGAACGGCATTGATGCCAGCGCGCAAAATCTCGGAAATAAGAGCCGAGTGAAATACCGCGAGACACAATACACTGGCTGTGTAGCGGTCAAATCCGAATATTGGCCCGAGCACGTAGTAGAAAAGATAAAGCAGTACCAAGAGAGGGATGTTGCGAATAAGTTCCAAAAACCCAATCGCAACTGCTGTCCCAACAACCAGACCTGAGAGCCGTAACAAAGCAACGATAAGTCCAAGCACAGTCGCAAGAATAAATGCGGTTAGTGACAACAGTAGTGTTTGTTGAAGCCCATAGAAAATTACACCCAGCTCAAAACCTTCTTCGGTGTAGGTGTAAAGGAATTGCGGAACGCGATACCATTGCCAGTTATACCCCATGGATTGGGCACCGACGAATGAGCCATAGGCGATCCCCGAAACTATAACAAAATATAATACGATCGAGACCAGCTTGGACGCGAATATCTGTGTGATCGCGGGCGGCTTGCGTAGTGGCGCCCCCTTAATTTCGTTGGTTTGCGCAGAGCTCATCTTTAGTGCTCCAAAATTTGATCAAGGAACATACGGCAGCGTTCGCTTTTGGGGTTAGTGAAGAAGGTTTCAGGTGGCGAAACTTCGACAATGCTGCCCGCTTCCATAAACACCATCGTATCAGCAACTTTGCGTGCAAACCCCATTTCGTGTGTCACGCAAACCATGGTCATGCCAGTGTCAGCCAGTTCGACCATCACGTCCAAAACTTCGTTAATCATTTCGGGGTCAAGCGCTGAGGTGGGTTCGTCAAACAACATGATCTTGCTTTCCATGCACAGAGACCGTGCAATAGCCACGCGCTGTTGTTGCCCCCCGGAAAGCTGAGCCGGGTATTTGTCAGCTTGTTCTGGAATATGGACACGCTCTAGGTACATGCGCGCAGTTTCTTCAGCCGCGCTTTTGGAAATCTTACGAACCTTCATAGGGCCGATGGTTAGATTTTCCAGAACAGTCAGGTGCGGAAAAAGATTGAATTGTTGAAAAACCATGCCAAGCTCTTGGCGAAGGTTTCTCATTTCTTTTGAACCTTCGAATACTTCGATACCATCAATCACCAATTTTCCAGAGTTATGGTTCTCTAGTCCGTTGAAGCAACGAATGAGCGTAGATTTCCCAGAACCAGATGGACCGCAAATGACAACGCGCTCCCCTTGGTTCACCGAAATGTTGATGTCTTTGAGGGCGTGAAATGTTCCATAGAACTTATCTAGGTGCTCTACGGAAATAATCGGTGTTTCAGTGGTCATGGCGATCTTACCTAAAGTGCTGGACAGCGGAGACTTTTGAGCATTATGTATATGCTTATTGGATTCTGACAACAGTTAAATTAGCTTTTTTGTTGTTTTCTGGAATTCAAGGTGCGGAGCACTCCCGTCTCCGGCGCAGGCGCGCAATATGAGGACTAAATACGCGCCTGAAAATGTGAGAAATACTATGGCTAAAGAAATCGTAACTCCACTGACACAAGCCTTGTCAGAAGGTAAACTTACACGCGAAGAATTGAAATCGTTTATGCGCCGCTCTGATTGGCCGGCGCTGCGTCTATTAGTGGTCTGGATTGTTGTTTTATGCATGACCTCTAGTCTTATATATATGTCTTGGGACAGTTGGCTTATTTGGCCTGCAATGTTCATACATGGTATTGTAATTGTTCATCATTTTTCTCTGGAACATGAATGTGTTCATTACACCGTTTTTAGGACCAGACGTCTTAACGATATCGCGGGTTACATTTGTGGTTTGATCCTTGTTCTTCCGTTTAAACATTTCCGGTACGAACATTGCGATCACCATACATACACTCAACTAGAAGGTGAGGATCCGGAGCTAGTTCCGATGCCCCAAAACCTAGGGCAATATCTGTACTATATCTCGGCTGTTCCTTACTGGCGTACGAAGCTGACCGAACTGGTTCGGCATGTCTTTGGGCGCCTTACAGATGAAGAAAAACGCTTTGTGCCCGAAGTGGAACAAAAAACTATATACTTAGAAGCACGTTTGATGGCTGCATTTTACGTTTTGGTCTTTGGATATATGTTTGCGACAGGTTGGTATGACCTGATTTGGTACTGGTTTATTCCGCTTTTGTTAGGCGAACCGGTCATGCGATTCGTTCGGATGACGGAACATGTTGGCCGGCCTACAGTCGCGCAAATGCATGAGAATACGCGCACGAATATTGTGTCGCTGCCATGGCGGTTTCTGTGTTGGAATATGAATTATCACGCCGAACATCACTATGCGTCATCGGTACCGTTCCATGCGTTGCCACGCCTTCACGAGAAACTTAAGGGCCATATTTACGTTGAAAAAGGCGGATACATTGGCGCGCATAAGGATATTTTGACTCAGCTATTTTCCAAGAGCGAGGGTAAGTAAAATGGCCCGCGAAAAAGTTTGGAAAGATGTTATTCGGGCTGATGCGCTCGAGAAAAAGTGGGTCACACGGGTTGATTTCGGGGTGCGAAAACTGGCTGTTTATGACACCCCGTCCGGTCTTTATACGTCGCTCGCCTTGTGTAATCACGGCGGCGCGGATCTATGCGACGGGTATTTTGATGGCCATGTCATCGAGTGCCCACTTCACCAAGGGGCGTTCGATGTGCGAAGTGGGAAACCAATTTGCGCACCGACAACCCGCCAAATGAAAACATTTGAAACACGCGTACACGAAGGAATGGTTCAGATACTAACGTGACTGTTCCTTTTACGCCTTGATAGGAGAGTTCCCAGTGGGAAAGAAAGCGGCACAACCGCTCTATAAACAGATCAAAGCGCGGCTAAAAGCGCAGGTTGTTTCTGGTGAATTGTCACAAGGTGCATTGCTTCCGAGTGAAACGGAGTTAGCGGAGCGATATAGCTGTTCTCGATTGACGGTGCATCGGTCACTTCGTGAATTGGCAGACGAAGGTGTCGTGGAAAGACGGCGACGTGCGGGAACGCGCGTCGCCATGCGGGGAAATACAGGTTTACGCATCCGCTTGTCTCGGGTGACCGAAGAAATCAGCCGAAGGGGATTTGCCTATCGTTATGAATTGATCAAGTCGGTTGTCAAAACGCCTCCTCTTCATATTCATCGATTATTGGGCGGAGACCCGGAACAAGAGCACTTACATATCAAATGTTTACATTGGGCGAATAACCGTGTTTTTCAATTTGAGGATCGTTGGGTTAATCTGATCACAGTGCCAAAAGCGCAAAGCTTGTCCTTTGAAAAAATGAGTCCAAGTCTGTGGTTGTTGGATAATGTGCCTTTGTCGGATTTAGAGCACGAAATATCCGCGATCTCTGCAAAAACCCAAATAGCGAACGTTATGAAGGTGGAAAAGGGATCGCCTATTCTTGAAGTAACTCGCCGGTCTACATGGAATAATCAATCGGTGTCGTGTGCGCGGCTCATGCACCCGGGGGATTTATATTCTCTTAAGTCGGAGCGAAAAGCACTTTAGGAGCAGAATTCTTTGTAATCTTCCGCGATGGCTTTTGCAGCGACTGATATGAGTTCAGCACCATGGTCCGGACAGGCCAGTGCAGAGTGAGAACCGACGCGGCCATCTGGAAAATCTCTTCTATGTTCATCTGGGGGACCGTGGCGGTCGCCAGCGTGGGCCTTGATGTATTCCATAGAAAGCTTTTCTGGCGGGGTATCTGCTTCATGATGTGTAACAATGCGTACAAGCGCTTGGGTAATTGCGACTTCAGAAGGGGTCGCATGCATGCCTTCCCAATCTCCATACCATTTTTTGCGTAATTGATTAACCGGATCGAAATCCCACCAACTGCGAATACGCACGTTAATTTGCGGATTCTCTTCGATTGATTTGCGTAATGGCGCTAGGTTTCCCCCGTGGCCATTCAGTATATACACGTTGCGAAAGCCTTGTGTCGCTAACCCTGACAAAAGCTCGGAAACAACGGCCTGAAAAAGGGTAGGGGAAAGCGACATTGTGCCAGGAAAACCCATATTGAAAGGTGCTGGCGTATACCCAATTGCAGGGGCAACAATGGCATCCGCAATATCTGCAGCCCGCTGAGCAATGGTATCGGCACATATTGTGTCGGTACCGATCAAGCCAATGGGTCCATGTTGTTCGGTAGATCCAGTAGGCAAAAATATCGAAGGGTTTTCACCCAACTTTGCGTCAACTTCATGCCATGTCATATGCTCAAGGCGCATGTTTGGGGCTTTCACATATTGAAGAGATTTGCCGGAGTTGAAATAAAGGGGGAAATCCCCCCTTTATTGTTGTAATTTATGCCGGGGGAAGTAGGCCCCATTTGCGACCAAGCTCTTCAAAGAAACCTTGCTCTTGCTTGAGTGTGATCCAGGTGTTCACATAATTGATCCACACCTGATCAGCCTGCGGTAGCAACATTGCAATCGGTGTTGGTGCGCGGGGGCGTTCAACCGGTACGATCATCAATTGATCAAATTGGGCAACCAAAGTGTTTGCCTCTACATTTGAAGTGATGTGAGCATCCGCGCGGCCTGATAGGACCTCTTGGTAGTCACGTGCCGGAGATTCCACGATGCGGTGCTCGGCATCTGGGAAGAATTCCTTTACTTGGGTTTCTTGCGTGGTTCCAAGTGTTGCGGCAACTATGACGTCACTTGCGTTCAAATCATCCCAAGTCTGAAAGCGCTCTGCATTTTCGCCCAAAACCAGTGGAACTGTCGCTAGCGAGAAATAGCTGTTGGAGTATCCTGCGGCACGTGCACGTGAGGGTGAAACAGAAGCAGATCCTGTAATATTATATTGTCCTGCAGTTACACCGCTGACCAATGTGCCCCAATCGGTCGCAACAAATTCCACCTCAACGCCCATATCGGCCGCGAGTTGCGTCATAACGTCGATGTCATAACCTTCGTAGGAGTTGGTCGCAGGGTTGCGCATGGACATTGGGTTCCAGTCGCCGGTTGTTCCAACCTTTAACACGCCGTCGGATAAAATGGTTTGGAGTGTTGACTGTGCGTGTGCTTGGACTGAGCAGACCGCGATAGCGGCCACTGTCGCCAGTGATTTCAGTAGCTTCATTTGATCCTCCCTGATCGCTTGATTGTTTATCTTTGCGCGGTATGAGTTTTATTGCAAGAAAATAAATTAAATTGCGCACCAGTAAATATCCTGCTTATCTCTCCACAAGAAATGGGGAGGAAATAATGAACCCGGATGGCTCAAAACCGATAATTCAAATTGACAATGTATCGAAATTTTTTGGGGAATTTCAGGCACTAAAAGATGTATCACTCGACGTCGCTTTGGGAGAACGCGTTGTTGTGTGTGGTCCTTCTGGTTCTGGGAAGTCGACACTGATTCGTTGCATAAACCGGCTGGAAAAGCACGAATCAGGTGACATAATTGTTGATGGAACGACACTCACGGATCATCGGGATAGCCTGAATAAGATAAGAGCCAACGTTGGAATGGTGTTTCAACAGTTCAATTTGTTTCCGCATTTGACAGTGCTTGAAAATCTGACGTTGGGTCCTAAACGAGTGTTTGGGTTGTCAGACAAGGAAGCTGCTGAGCGCGCCATGGGATACCTTGAGCGTGTACGCATTCCCGATCAAGCAGGGAAGTATCCACGTCAACTCTCAGGTGGGCAGCAGCAGCGGGTCGCGATTGCGCGGTCGCTTTGTATGGAGCCGCGTATTCTATTGTTTGATGAACCGACGTCAGCGCTTGATCCTGAAATGATCAACGAAGTGTTGGACGTGATGGTCGAGCTTGCGGGTTCGGGTATGACGATGATTTGCGTCACGCACGAAATGGGGTTTGCCCGTCGTGTGGCAGATAAAATGGTGTTCATGGATCAAGGCGAAATCGTCGAAATTTCTGAACCGGAATCGTTCTTTACCAAACCAAAAAGTGAACGCTGCCAAACCTTCCTCGAACAAATTTTGAACCATTAGGAGCACGCTATGAAACGTCTATTTCTGTTTACCGCCTTGCTTCTGACCTTGTCGGGTTGTTCTGGAAACTGGGGTTGGTATGTGGTCGATCCTACAACCAATTCAGGTTGGACCAATCTATCCTTTATGATTTCAGGTGCCAAAAATACCCTGTTGGTTTCTTTCGTCGCAATTTTCTTTTCCGTTATCATCGGATTGATTGTTGCACTGCCGGGGTTATCCTCGAATCCAACATTGCGCCGAATGAATGTTTTCTACGTCGAAGTGGTGCGTTCTGTACCGATCCTCGTTTTGATATTGTGGGTGTTCTATGGCCTGCCAGAATTAACAGGCATCCGTCTGAATGTGTTCTGGGCTGGCGTTGTTGCGCTTGCATTGTCTGATAGCGCATTCCAAGCGGAAATTTTCCGTGCCGGGATTCAATCAATCAACAAAGGTCAGTACGAAGCGTCGCAATCCATTTCGCTGAATTACCGCGACACGATGCGGTTTGTGATCCTGCCACAAGCCATCCGTCGCATTCTTCCGGCACTTGGGAACCAGTTGGTCTACATGATCAAAATGTCTTCGCTGGTTTCTGTGATTGGGCTCCAGGAACTGACGCGCAATGCCAAAGAGTTGGTCGTAACGGAATACAGAACACTCGAAATCTACACGATCCTGATTTTGGAATATCTCGTGATTATCCTAATTGTTTCGGCAGCGGTGCGCTGGCTGGAACGCAAATTGAAAACAGACGAACGCTAAGGGGACCTATTATGTCAGCATGGATTAAAATGATTTCCGATGAGGATGCAGACGAAACGCTGAAAATGGCGCTGGATTTTGCACGCACACCACACGGAACGGTCGATAACGTAATGCGGGTGCATTCTTTGCGTCCCAGCACAATGAATGGCCACGTCACACTATATCGGGCGTGTCTTCACGACGAGGGTAACACGATCCCAATGTGGTTTCAGGAGGTGATCAGTTCGTATGTCTCGACATTGAATGCTTGCCCGTATTCTTATGCAAATCACTGGTCAAATGCGCGCCATTTGATCGGAGATGATGAAAAGGCAGACAAGGTTGAAGCAGCTCTTAAAGCGCGTAAGCCTGAGGATGTTTTTGAAGGCGGCGAACTTGCGCTCCTTCAATATACTGAAAAGCTAACGATTAAACCCGGTGCGATTGTACAGTCCGATATTCAGGCACTGAAGGATGCAGGCGTGCCCGATGGTGAAATTTTGGAAGCAAACCAAATCATCGGTTACTTCAACTACGCAAATCGCTTGCTAAATGGGTTGGGTGTCACCACAGACGGTGATGTTGTTGGCTATTATGCTAAGTCGGAAGAGGACGCTTAAACACAATGTCAGATGATGCCGCAGGCGAAGGAATAGACCAAGCGATTGGAGCAGCATTAAAAGAACTGCGCATTGAGCGAGGTCTTTCGGCGCGGCATCTTTCAGCGCAATCCGATATTTCAGCTGCAATGATCAGTCGGATTGAAAACGGACTGGTTTCTCCTTCTATAAGTACGCTGTGTGCTTTGGCAAAGGCGCTTGCAGTCCCGCTCGCAAACCTATTTCGGGATGCGCGCACTTTGCATACAGATTTTACCTTTGTGCGTGCAGGCGAGGGTCTGAAATCAACACGCATATCGGATGACCATGTTCATGAATATGTGAATTTGGCCATCCATATGCGCGGCGATATGCAGTTCCAAGCGCGTCGCGTTACACTCCAACGCGAAGGCGGGCATCCTCCGACATATGTCGGAAATGGTGTCGTGTTTATCCAAGCTTTGGAAGGTGAAGCCGTGTACCGTTATGGGCAACAAACCTTCACGATGCGATCTGGTGACAGCATTAGTGTCGATTCAGAACTAAACCATGGCTTCGTCGAAGTCCTAACCCCCGAGTTTGTCTTTTTAACAGTACAGGCTGAAACTCGATGAAAGAAGCTTATGGCGAAAAAACGCACAACGGATCTGACCACAGGTCCAATCTCTAGCCATTTTAAAACGTTAGCGATCCCTGCGGCGATTGGGATGCTGTTTAATACGCTTTATAATGTCGTCGATATCTTCTTTGCTGGTTTGCTATCCACGGATGCCCAAGCGGGTCTCGCACTGGGGTTTCAAGCCTTTTACATTGTGATGGCTGTTGGGTTCGGTTTGGGGGCCGCGATGGGTGCCTTGATTGGGAATGCCTTAGGGCAAAAAGATGCGCGCGCAACGCGGCGGTTGGCTGTGCAGGGTATCAGTTACGGTGCAATTGCTTCTGTTGTGTTGATGGGGTTTGGGGCTTGGTTCGGTCCAATTGTGATCGCATGGGTATCCGAGCCGGGTGCATATCGCGAAGCGGGCCAGCAATATTACATGTGGCTTTTGCTGGCATTACCGGGGTTTTTACTGGGTTATGCTTGCAATGGGATTTTACAGGCTCAGGGTGATAGCCTTTCGATGCAGCGTGCGTTGATGGTGGCATTCGTTGCTAACATTGGTTTGAACCCATTGTTGATTTATGGCGTCCCCGGCGTGTGGAGCGGTATGGGGTTTAACGGGATCGCGGCATCGACGGTAATCAGTCAAACTGGCGTGATGTTGTATCTATTGCTGCGTGTGCTCGGGTCTGATGTGTTGGTTGGTCTGCGGGCCAGAAACTTTATCCCGCGATGGTTCAGTGTGCGGGAAATTACCGTGCAATCCTTACCGACCAGTTTTGCGATGTTGGTTATGTTCATGTCTGGCTTTGTGGTGCAGTTCGCCCTCAAGGGGTTTGGGGAACATGCGATTGCGGGGTTTGGAATTGGGATTCGGATTGAACAAATCCTTCTTTTGCCTGTGCTTGGTATCACGGGGGCGCTGTTGCCAATTGCATCGCAAAATTATGGGGCACAAAACTTTGATCGCGTCCGAGAGTCTTTGTTTTACTGTTGGAAAATTGGTTTCATTCTGACCGGGCTCTCTTTGCCTATTCTATGGTTCGGTGGACGTTATGCGATGGCTCTGTTTACGGACGATCCCGAAGTTATTCGCGTCGGTGCAATTTACCTTCGGGTCGATAGTGTGATCTTGCCAGTTTATATGATGTTGTTTGCGATCAATTCTTTCTTGCAGGCAATGAAAAAACCGATTTGGACCCTTTGGATTGGTATCTATAGGCAAGGGTTCGGCGTCATGTTCTTTGTCTGGATCTTTGTTGGATTGCTGAATTTCACCGAGATTGGGGTGTGGTTTGGTGTTGCATGCGCTGTGATAACAGGATGGCTCGTTTCTTTGCTTGTTGCGACCAAAATTGCAGATAAGCAAATCGGTGGTCTTTGGCGGGGCGGCGAAGTAACGCAAAAGGTGCCGAGTTAAACAATGTTTTAGAATTTCCCCTGTTTCTGAACCAGTGCTGTTTCGGAAATGGGGGATATTCAAGGGTCACGCCCAAAAAGCGTTTTCATACTGTCTTAGATTCATCGTGCCGACAGAAGAATGGAGTTTTTCGGTAGAAATTTTGTCGCGCTTTCTGATCGGGCAACAAAACCGTAGACACATGAAACCATCTTGTCAGCGCTCGGCAGGCTGGGTGAAAAGACTGATTCCGTCGTACTGTTAGCATTTTTCGCGGGCACCTAGGCTTTGCTTGATGACATCAATCTCGCTTTGAAGGTGCGAGCCATTGTACACGATCGATGTTTCATGGCGTGCATATCGGCCTTTTCGATCAGCGCTTAGCCAATTGTAGGAACCGATGCAAAGTCGGTTGGCGTCGCCTTCGGAGGAGCCCTTGCCGAACGCGTCGATGATGTTTGTTACAGCCTGATTGTTGGTAGACGCCGCGACGATAACGGGTGGCGTATTTTTCTCAAGAGCTGCGCGAACCTAGGCATCTGCAATGACCGACAAGAGCATAGTCGTCTTGCCTGTTCCAGGAGGCCCGTTGACAGCAAAAACATCGCCGGGCTTTCCGGTTACGAGACACGAAAGAACCTGACGTTGTTGATCCGCGAGCGGAAATTTATCGCTGGCATGTCCCAGTCGATTTATGAAGGTTGCTTCCGTTTGAGGGGACAGTTCCTTTTTGGGTGAAGGCAATCCGGCTAGATTTTCTAAGAGCGGAGCTTTGTGTTTTTTGCAAAGTAGCGTGTCATAAAGGCTGATAACCTGCGCTACAGCTGCGGTAGCCTCGCCAGAAACCTCCATAAACCCAACACCGGCGGGGACATAATTATCATCGTCAGATGGCCACCCGGGCGAAACGGCATCGAGCATCGCGCGACAGTGTTTTAGATATTGGTCCCAAACTGGGGATTTTTCGTCAGGCGAGAAGGGCGATGCTGAAAGAAAGGTGTCGAAATCTTCAACCTTGCCGAGCGAAAAAACATCGTTGGGGAGTGGCTTCAGAACGTCTCTCACAATGACGTTTCGGGAAGGTCTATACTGCCGTCTTCATCGACGGCCGCCTCTGTAACTACTGGTGCGACGATTTCTGGAAAACCATTGGATATAGTCGCACCGTGGGAAGTTCTCCGAGCCATGACCATCGGCCAGATTTGTACGGCTACCACCTTGGTATCCGGCTTCTGTCCTTCAAAAACTTTGCGGACCTGGTTCTTGGGCAGCGTTCCATCGCGCAGCGTGTCTTTGGACAGTTCGATGAAATCCTTCCGATCCCGCTGCCTGAAGCGACCCCGCCCCAATGCACCATCCGCCAACGACGCACGCCAATAACCTAAAGTCTCATAGAACCCACTATTCATCGCAATCTGCCAAATGCAGTGCCCGAACCGTACAATGGGTTGGTGCGAGCTAATTATTCAATACAACCCAAGGCATAATGCTCGCTATTGCGAGCGGCGTCGCAGCTGTTTGCAAGAAACCTTCGGTCCTCTTCCAACATTCGCCAAACGTCGTTTGCATTAATTAGATTGTTGGAGAGTAAAATGACACATTGTTAAACGGCCGATCTACATTTCGGCCACGATAACATCATTCGTTTTGCAAGCGACCTTTCTCAACTGCAGCGGAGATGGATGCAAAGATCATTGCCAATCTTTGGGAGTGCATTGGGCCAGAAGGCCATCTTTGGATTCTTGGTGATTTTGCGTGGGGTAAAAGGTCTGACGATACCGAATGGCTGCAGAACATCTTTGGTCAACTGCCTGGTCAGCGTAGGCATCTCGTCATTGGCAACCATGATTTGGAGGCCACTCAGGCACTTCCGTGGGATTCCGTGCAGCACCTCAATGAACTTCGAGATGGCCCTCAAAACCAACTACATACGCTATGCCACTACCCCATGATCACTTGGAATCATGCCCGCAGGAATGCGATTCAGATGTTTGGACACGTACACGAAAACTGGAAAGGCTCCCGCAATAGCGTCAACGTCGGTGTCGACGTTTGGGATTTCAAACCGGTGCGGTTTGAAGATGTTGAGCGTCGAGCCAAAAAGTTGCCGGTAAACAAGCATTGCCGACTTTGACCACGAACTCAAGCGCGAGGTGTGGCGCGATGAAACCCAAGACAAACTAAATCGGTATCTCAGTGACGCTGACCCACAATCGGTTAACTTTGAAGAAAGTGATGACGAAAACAAAATATTAGTCAGTTTAGACCCACCCGAAGAGAATGCTGCCGAACTTGAAGCGCAAAGTCTGGAACAAGCTCGGACCAATTCGTTGAGTGAGCTTGCGACTTGGGCTAAGCGCTCTTTGGAGGCTGGCGAAGTCGTAGTTGAACTCTCAGATGCTATCAAACTATTGAACGAAAAAGCGACGGATCAAGACTTGGTCGCAGCAGATTTTTCCGGGCGGATGATACAAGCTGCGTCCGCTGGCGTTGCTGCGGTTTTAGCTAGATTTGGCCCACCAGAACTGGTTGAGACTCATCTGAATTGGGCTCAAGTGCGTTTACTTGGTGCTATTTCCCGCGAGCGCACTCCCGAAGAGTCACAGTTTCTCGTCCCAGAATCCCTGATGTCTTTTGATCCACAAACGATAGCGGCGGGTGGAATTGCTGCCATTGTAACACGTGGTTTCCTTACAGATTTAGATGAGACCGTTGCAGAGCTCGTGACTCATCAACTGCACGCAGTCGGTTCAGCTACACTGAAAGGTTTCGACTGGGCGCAAAGGCCTGAACTTGCTTGGAGGTGTTTGGTCGCCGCCTTAGATACTTACGTGTTTGACACAGGGTATGACTGGGAAGCGGATCGCAAAAAAAGACACCCAGAAAAGACTAATATCAAGCGACTTAGGAATGCAGTGAGATTTGCCACAGGACGCGGCCGAAGTCGTGGACCCATTCTGCCCCCAAAGCCCTACCGTACACGTTGGGTTAGATCAAAAAAACTCTATCCTCCTGTCGTACCTGTAAAGTTACGGGCCCGTTCTATTCGAAATGAAGACGAACGGCCGGGTAGCTACGGGAGTGACTTTCCTTACGAACTAGTAAACACGCTTGCAAAAGAAACCGGGAGGCTTGCCGCTATTTCGACTGATGGTCAAGCTTGGAAAACTTTGACCGATCTCGAACAACGGCAATACAAGGGTGACTTGGTTGGATCTTACCTTGATGCGGTTACTCATGAGCTGGTTGTCAGTAACCGGCCGCCAGACGATCGATTTTGGAAAGCTTGGCAACCAGCAGCAGATTGGGTGATGAGCAATCTGGTTCCTAGAGTTCAAAATGACGAGTGGCAAAATCTTGATAACGCATTGCGGGCGGCAGGGTTTGTTGGTCCCTATATGACTCCCATGCCGCCGAATTGGCCCCATTTGGAAATGCTGCTGCCCAGGATCGATAGTTGGGTAGATGCAACAAAGCAGCATGCCTCTGCTGCTTACGCAGTTCTTGCAATATGCGAACGTATGTCGCCCGCTCAGCTAGAAGCGTGGTTTGTTCCCTGGCTTATAGCGTATTCACAAGAACATAAATCTAATGCCAGTTTCTGGATGTATGCTGGTTTCTCTGACAAAGCTGCGGGATTATTGGCAACGTTGGAAGGTCGACCAGACACTATTCGAGCACAAATTCGAAAAATTCTGTCCATAATGGCAGATGCGGGTTCTCTGTCCGCTCGGGAAATTCATCCTCGCTTCGCGTCAAACAGACCCAGCTAACTGGCTAAAATTACCAGCGTACATTTTCACGGGCGAACACAACGACGGTGCATGCTTCAACAAGCATCAACACTCTCTCTTTTGGCATTGACCCAACACTTCGACAACGGCAGTCGAATTTTTTGAAAAACGACAAACTATTGTCTAAAGAGATAAACTACGTGTCATCTCACAATTGTGAGGAGTCAGGAATGAAGGGATCACAAGCACTTCTAACACATTGAAACATAACAAATGGCATGTCGTATGAATCACTCAAGGTTCCTCTAGATTCACTTTCTGCTTCCTAACTGGGTCAACAGAAAAGCCGCCCAACTTGGACGGCCTTCAGTCGAGGGAGCTGGTGTGTAACTAGATTTGGCCGTCCACGTCCGACCACAGATAGATTTTACTGTATTGCTGTGGAAATTGGAGTGGGTTGATCCCCAGCTTATCGAGTTTGGCACTGACATGTTTTGTTTGTGTGCCAATACGATGAGCAAGGATACCAAGGGTGACATACTTGCGTAAGAAACGGTCAAGGTTGAACTGCGAAATGATTTCCCCTTTCACTCCTGTCCGCGCACACAAATAAGTCTCTCCAATGATGTACTTTTCTCGGGTCAGGTGGCCGACAGTCGAGTCATTGACCCTCAAAATCCGCTTCAGTTCGTGTTTGGTGTATGCTTTCACATATCTACTTTGTTAAAGCGAGGCGAGATCGCACCCACAAAGAGAATAAGAATATAGGTTTTGCACCGCCGTCGGCGCCTATCGGGCTTTACAAGCGTTTTCTGTTTTACAAACACTTTGTTGCAAACAAGCAGCCTTTGATCGTGACCGAAGGTATATCGGATATCACCTACCTGAAATGTGCGATCCGGTCCCGCGCAGCGCATTTTCCTTCGCTTATTACACCGCGCGATGGAAAGGATGAACCAAACGTTGGTTTCCTGAACCCATCCGGGACATCTCGCTCAATCCTTGATCTTGGTAATGGTGCTTCTGGTCAAAACAAGTTGATCAACGAATATGAAAACCGTTTGAAACGTTACCGGAATTTACCCCTTGATAACCCGGTCATAGTCCTTTGCGACAACGATGACGGTCCGAAAGAGGTGTTCAAAACTGCAGCTAAGAAAAACGGAAAACCTGTAGATAAGACGACGACCGACCCGTTCTACCATCTTGGGCATAATCTGTATCTGATGAAAGTGCCTGAAGGTGCACCTCCAGCAATGAAAGACATCGAGGATCTGTTTCTTTCAGCAGTGCTGAGTGAACTGTTCGACGGCAAGCCTTTCAACAAAAAGAAGGAACACGGCGACCACACAGCCTACGGAAAGGTGGCTTTCGCTGACAAAGTTGTGCGGCCAAAAGCCAGTAGTATCGATTTCAGTGGGTTTGATACGTTGCTTGAGCGCCTTGCTGCCTGTGTCGCAGATTATGCTATCCGTTCAGCGCCACCTACTGTCGTGCCAAAGGCAGCTGCCGCTGCTGTTGGCGCACCGTAGAACTTCTAAATACGGCTATTGCCGAGCTACTTGATCGCGGGACGCGATCTACCTTTGCCAACTTATCCCGATCAAGTGGGCGCGGACGGCGGGCAGGCCGCGTGGCCTCCTGTCACCGTATTCGGCGGCTGTTTGGCCTAGAATCGCTTCGCTTAGTCAGAAGTACGAAAGAAGCCACAGTAGTCTTTCCCAGCTCTTCTATCGAACGCGGGCTACGTGAGGGTGTGAAGGCCCCCCGATTAAACCCCGGGCTTTTGATTCTGGTTCAGGATGCGCCTCTTTTTTCGTATCTTGTTGCGAGCTGATAAAAGGCATCAGGAGTAGAAAACCAGCAAAAAAGAACTTAGTTCTGACGCAAAAGGCAAGTAACCTGACTGAAAAGGAACTTAGTCGTAATTACTCACAACAATTTGAAAATGTGGTGAGCCCTGCAGGGTTCGAACCTGCGACCTACTGATTAAAAGTCAGCCGCTCTACCAACTGAGCTAAGGGCCCTCACTTGTCGCGGTTACTAGGGCTACTGAGCGGGGGGGTCAAGTGCGAAAATCAAAGAATCCTGCCTCTGGATAGATTTTTCTGCATCAACTATATGAAACGTACAAATGACATAGTGAATCTGATGAATAATATGACCAAACACAGTGGCGACCTGCCGTTTCGCAAAATGCACGGCCTTGGCAATGACTTTGTTGTGGTCGATACGCGCCATGGGCCGGACCTGATAAATGAAAAAACCGCCAAAGCGATTGGGAATCGTTATTTTGGTGTGGGATTTGATCAATTGGTGGTTTTGCGCGAATCAGAAGTCGCTGATCTTGATGTGGAATTTTGGAATTCTGACGGGTCACGTGCCAACGCTTGCGGAAACGCCAGCCGCTGTATCGGTCAGATTATCATGGATGAAACCGGAAAATCTGATGTGACATTCCGCACGGGCCATGCGATTCTTACGGCGTCAGATGCCGGAGATGGCTTGGTCAGTGTCAACATGGGTTTGCCACAGCTTGATTGGGAATCAGTGCCGTTGGCGCACGCGGTCGAAGATCTGACGAACCTCCCGTTAGATGGTGCACCTGGTGCCGTTGGAATGGGAAACCCGCATCTGGTCCATGTTGTTGATGATGTTGAATCTGTTGATCTGCGTGCAATTGGCCCCGGACTAGAACGCCATCCGCTATATCCTGAGCGCACCAATGTTGAATTCATTCAAATTCTGGATCGCGAAACCATTCGTATGCGTGTCTGGGAACGCGGCGGGGAAATTACGCTTGCGTGTGGGTCGGGTGCCTGTGCGGTGGCTGTTATAGCGCACCTCAAAGGACTGACAGAGCGCAAAGTCACCGTGCATTTAGATGGTGGTCCACTGGTTCTTGATTGGCGCGATGATGGGGTTTGGATGACCGGCCCAACCGCGCATGTGTTTGACGGCGTGATTTCCGCTGCATTTTTGGATGGCGTATAATGTCTGAAAATGCGCCAATCTTTGCGACCCTTGGTTGTCGTTTGAATGCCTATGAAACTGAGGCGATGAAAGAACTCGCTGATCAGGCGGGGATCAAAGGCGCGGTTGTGGTGAACACTTGTGCTGTCACGGCTGAGGCCGTACGCAAGGCCCGTCAGGAAATTCGCAAGTTACGCCGCGACAACCCCGAGGCAAAGCTGATTGTCACGGGCTGTGCTGCGCAGACAGAACCTGAAACCTTTTCCAATATGGAAGAGGTCGACGTTGTCGTCGGCAATACCGAAAAAATGCAGCCGCAAACGTGGCAGGCAATGGGGCCGAACTTTATCGGTGAAACGGAACGTGTTCAGGTCGATGACATTATGTCGGTCACTGAAACAGCTGGGCATTTGATCGATGGGTTTGGCACACGGTCGCGCGCCTATGTGCAGGTGCAAAATGGCTGTGATCATCGCTGTACGTTTTGCATCATTCCCTATGGCCGCGGTAATTCGCGGTCTGTGCCTGCTGGCGTTGTTGTCGATCAAATCAAACGTTTGGTGGACAAAGGCTATAACGAAGTCGTTCTGACCGGTGTTGACCTCACCTCTTGGGGTGCCGATTTGCCAGCAACGCCTAAGCTTGGCGATTTGGTCATGCGTATTTTGAAACTGATACCGGATTTGCAGCGCCTTCGGATCAGTTCGATCGACTCTATTGAAGTTGATGAAAACCTAATGATGGCGATTGCAACTGAACAGCGCCTGATGCCGCACCTCCACCTGTCGTTGCAGGCCGGGGATGACATGATCCTAAAACGGATGAAGCGCCGCCATTTGCGCGATGACGCGATCAAGTTCTGCGAAGATGCGCGTAAACTGCGCCCTGATATGACCTATGGCGCGGATATTATTGCGGGTTTCCCGACTGAAACAGAAGCGATGTTTGAAAACTCGCTTAAACTTGTTGAGGATTGCGACCTGACATGGCTGCATGTATTTCCCTATTCTGCACGCGAAGGCACGCCAGCCGCAAAAATACCCGCCGTAGATGGGCGCGCCATTAAATCTCGCGCAGCACGGTTGCGCGCGGCCGGCGATGCGCAAGTCAAAACACACCTTGAGGCGCAGATTGGTAAGACCCATCATATTCTCATGGAAAACCCACACATGGGGCGCACCGCGCAATTTACAGAGGTGAAATTTGAGGCACCACAAGCTGAAGGTCAGATCATCACCGCCAACATCATAGGCGCAACCGCGACCCAGCTTATTGCCTGAAAGGAGCCATATGCCCCGGCCCATTCTTTATAGTTTTCGCCGCTGCCCTTATGCGATGCGGGCGCGACTTGCGATTCAAAGCGCGGGTGTAGAATGTGAGCTGCGCGAAATCGTTTTGCGGGATAAGGCGCCAGAGCTATTGTCAGCATCCCCCAAGGGGACTGTTCCGGTTATCATCGACGGCGATCAGGTGATCGAAGAAAGCTTTGACGTGATGCACTGGGCGTTGGCACAGAATGACCCCGAAGGGTGGCTGATGCATACTGCGCCTGATCTTATTGCGGAATGCGACGGCCCGTTTAAATCTGCCTTGGATCGCTACAAATACGCCAGTCGCTACGATGATATCGACGCGAGTGATGAGCGCGCAAAGGCCAGTACGTTTTTGCAAAAACTCAATACGCAATTGGACGGGAAACCATATTTGTTTGGGGGCGATCCCAGCTTTGCTGATATGGCGACGGTGACGTTTGTTCGCCAGTTCGCGCATGTTGATCTGGAGTGGTTTAACGCGCAACCATGGCCGTATCTCATTGCATGGCTAGAGGCGTTTAAGGCGTCAGATCGTTTTAAGGCAACGATGCAAAAATATCCAAAATGGGAAAGCGGCGATGATATTACGATGTTCCCGGCGCAGGGGTGAGGCGGCACAGTTGCCGCCCCTTTTTTTGGCGGCTAGGCTGCCAGTGACGCACGTGTTTTGCTGATCATCAACGCAGCCTTAGCTGCTTCGCGGCCTTTTTCGACGAAATGCGCGCGGTAGATTTCGTTGTGGTGATCTGTCTCTTGGTAGTGGTGGGGTGTCAGCGATACTGACAATACAGGCACACCTGTATCCATGCTGGCGCGCATCAAACCGTCAACCACGGCCTGGGCCACGAAATCGTGCCGATAAATACCGCCGTCGACCACAAAGGCCGCAGCAGCCACAGCGCCGTAACGGCCAGATGCCGCCAAATCGCGCGCGACAAGCGGCATTTCAAACGCACCGGGGACGTCAAAAACGTCAACCAACTCTGTTGGGATTAATTCACAAAAACCGGCCAAGGCCTGATCAACAATATCGGAATGCCAGTTTGCCTTGATAAAGGCGTAGCGGGTGTGTGTCATTTTTTGTCCTTTCATAAACAACACGTCACCCAGAGCGTCGTAACGAAAGGACGCACGCAGCCCATGCCACGCATCACCCTAACGTCCTCTTGCATCCGGACTTTAACCGTCGGCTCTGGCCTCTCACCAGATCTGCTGACACCCCGATTGAGGCCGCTCGTGGGCTGGCGGGACTGGCCCGCATACCACCGGTGGGGAATTTCACCCCGCCCTGAGAACAGCACCACTTTGAAACATGCTTGGAATGGGCGCAAGTCCCCCTTAAGACATTTAAAGGAGGAGAACCGACATGCACCCCAATCCAGCCTTTCGCCAGACCCCTGTTGAAGACAATATCGCCTTTGCACGGGAACGGGCTTTTGGAATCCTATCGGTAAATGATGATAACGGGCCTTTGCTGTCGCATGTTCCGTTTTTGATGTCTGACGACGCTAAATCAGCGCGTTTGCATCTCGTGCGGTCAAATCCGATAGCGCGTTTAGGTTCAGATCCTGTCAAAGCCGTCATAGCAATCAGTGGACCTGACAGCTACATTTCGCCCGATTGGTATGAAGTGCAAGATCAGGTCCCAACATGGAACTATGTTGCTGTCCATCTGCGTGGCACATTGCATCAGCGTCCGCCTGAAGAATTAAAATCACTATTAGATGACCTTTCGCAAGAATTTGAAACGCGCATTAGCCATAAGTCACCTTGGACGTCTGACAAAATGTCCGAGGGTGTGATGGATAAAATGATGCGGCAGCTTGTGCCATTCCGATTTGAGATCGGCCAGATCGAAGGCACTTGGAAATTAGGTCAAAATAAACCCGGTGATGCCCGACCCAATGCCGCAAAACAAGCGGCTGCATATGGCATAGGGCAGGAGCCACGCTTGCTTGCCGCCTTGATGCTGGGGGCGGAATCCAGCTCGTGAGATTTGATAATACCTTGCGGAAATACTACGTTAGATAGCAACACCGATATAGGAGACATCAAATGCCCCTTCCTCTTGCCCCAATTGCTGGCTTTGCTTTGCGATATGGCGCTGTTGCTTTGACGACTTACGCAATTGCGCGCTCTATTGAAAAGGGGCGGAGGTGTCAAAAAACAGAGGATGTTCTTGATGAGGTGGAAGAGGGGCTGTCTCTGCGTCGCGAAGAGGGACAATTCAGCACAACTGGGCGATTTATACGCACCATTCGGTTGGGTCAAAATGGCCCGGGCGCCCAAATTGATCTCTCCGCTTTGGGGCGTTTGCGCCTTACACGGGTCAGATAGGCAACAGCTTATCAGCTCTCTTCGTGTGAAACGATGTCCCAAATTATGATCAAAACGTAATTTTGTTTCGGAAACGAAGCAATTTTTCGAATCCGCTTTGCATTTATGCGTGGTTTCCAATAACGCACTATATGACTATTACTGCCCACGTAGACCAACCGTAGGATACCGGAATGCCCGATCTTCGTTCAAAAACTTCGACTTTTGGCCGCCGCATGGCCGCCGCCCGTTCGCTATGGCGTGCAACAGGCATGAAAGATGGCGATTTTGGTAAGCCGATTATCGCCGTGGTCAATTCATACACACAATTCGTGCCGGGCCATGTTCACCTGAAAGACATGGGTGATCTTGTTGCTGCTCAGATTGAAAAAGCGGGCGGCGTTGCCAAAGAAATGAACACCATTGCTGTCGATGATGGTATCGCAATGGGTCACGATGGCATGCTTTATTCGTTGCCGTCACGCGAAGTGATCGCGGATTCGGTTGAGTATATGGCCAATGCGCATTGTGTTGACGCGCTGGTTTGTATTTCCAACTGCGATAAAATCACGCCGGGTATGTTGATGGCTGCGATGCGCCTGAACATTCCCGCGATCTTTGTGTCTGGTGGCCCAATGGAAGCCGGTAAAACCATCCTAAAGGATGGCGAGCATAAAACAGACCTCGTATCTGCGATCGTTGGGGCAACCGACGAAAAGCGCACCGAAGAAGAAGTTGCATCGCTTGAGCGCTCAGCCTGTCCGACCTGTGGATCGTGTTCTGGTATGTTCACTGCGAACTCTATGAACTGTCTGGCCGAAGCCTTGGGTCTTGCGCTTCCGGGGAATGGTTCGCTTTTGGCGACTCACTCAAAACGTCAGGCGCTGTTTGAAGAAGCTGGTCACCGGATCGTTGATCTTGCGACACGTTGGTACAAACACGACGACGAATCTGCTTTGCCACGCGGTATTGCAACGTTTGAAGCTTTTGAAAACGCGATGGCGCTCGACATTGCGATGGGCGGTTCTACCAACACCGTTCTGCACCTTCTGGCTATCGCACACGAAGGTAACGTACCCTTCACCATGGCAGACATTGACCGCATGTCACGCGTTGTTCCGCATCTGTGTAAGGTTGCGCCCTCGACCCCGAAATATCACATGGAAGATGTGCACCGCGCTGGTGGGATCGCCCGTATCTTGGGCGAACTTGACCGCGCAGGTCTGATCCACCGTGATCAGGCAACCGTGCATGAACCTACCATCGGTGATTTCATCGACAATTGGGATGTCCGTCAAACCGACCGCAACGCCGCGCATGATTTGTATATCGCTGCGCCGGGTGGTGTGCGCACTGTTCATCCATTTAGCCAGAGCCGCAGCTATACCGAACTCGATCTTGATATTGTGGATGGCTGTGTGCGCGACATTGAAAACGCCTATAACAAAGACGGCGGTTTGTGCGTGCTGTTTGGCAACCTTGCTGAACAGGGCTGTATCGTCAAAACCGCAGGCGTGATCGCGCAGATGCACCAATTCGAAGGCATCGCCAAAGTCTTTGAATCCCAAGATGACGCCGTAACAGGCATCCTGCGCGGCGACGTTAAACCGGGTTCAGTGGTTATTGTGCGTTATGAAGGCCCCAAAGGCGGCCCTGGTATGCAAGAAATGCTGTACCCAACCGCCTATCTCAAATCAAAGGGCCTCGACACGTCTTGTGCCTTGGTCACTGATGGTCGTTTCTCTGGTGGATCTGCTGGCCTGTCTATTGGTCACGTGTCACCCGAAGCCGCGGAAAAGGGCCTGATTGGTTTGGTCGAAGATGGGGATCGCATTTCGATATCAATCCCGAACCGTTCCATCCAGCTTGAAGTGTCAGAAGAGGTGATCGCTGAGCGCCGCGCCAACCACCATCAGGCAGATAAAAAAGCATGGAAAGCCGAAGGTCGCCCACGCGCAGTTTCCACAGCGCTTAAGGCTTACGCCGCCCACGTTTCTAACGCGTCTTTGGGTGCGGTTCGTCAGTTAGACGAAGAATAATACTGTTTTCACAGGGTCATTGATTGGCCTTGGTTAGAATTCAAAGGCGCGCGGACAATTATATTGCCGCGCGCCTTTATTTGTTCCAGACATACGTAAAGCCAAAGAAAGGCAGTACATGTCAGAACAGCAAACGTCCTCATTTGATTTAGATGCGTTAATTGTGCAGCTCAAGCACGCCTCGCGTGGTGAGGAACCCGCAAAAAAGATACGCCACCTAATCGAAACGGCGGTGGCAAACGCGCAAGGGGTTATAGACGGAATTCCGCATTTTGAAGAAGATGAGGTGCTTTTGTTTGAAGATGACGCCGTTTCAATCTGGCATTGCCGGTTCTTGCCCGGTGCAGCTGTTCCCCCACACGATCATCGCATGTCAGCGGTTATTGGGGTGTACACAGGTCAGGAAAGAAACGACTTTTTTGAAAATGATCCCAATGGGTTGATCCGCAAAAGTGGCGAAGCATTTTTGGCATCTGGTGATGTTCTATCCATAGGCCCAAGCGCAATTCATTCTGTCGCTTGCGTAAGCGAAGCGCCGTGTTGCGGTATCCATGTGTATTTGGGGGCGCTGACCGAAATAGACCGCTCTTTGTTTGACGTGCAGGCGAATGAGACGTTGAAGTTTACCGATGAAAACTATCAACGGTTGCACGCAGCGGATGTTTGACCGGCATTGAGACGGATTTTCAAAAGGCAGTTACTTGCGATTTGCCTTTTGAATTTTACGGATCGCTTTATTTTGCGCACGGATTTGACCCGGACTTAGGGTCAAAAGAGCCGTGTTATGATGCTCTTCTGCTAACAGTTTTTTCCAGCGCTCAAAGCGTACGGGATCAATCTCACCGGCCTCAAGCGCGGATTGGATCGCACATCCGGGCTCTTTGTCATGCTTGCAATCGTTGAATTTGCAATCTGCGGCTAGGATGGAAATATCAGCAAAAACTTCACTGACACCAAAGGCGGCTTCGGTCAGTTGTAGTTCGCGCATGCCGGGGGTGTCTAACACCAAACAGCCGCTGTCGATCTGATATATTTCCCGCCGGGTGGTGGTGTGGCGGCCCTTTGCGTCGTCTTCGCGAATGTCTTGGGTTTCGGCCTTTTGGGTGCCGGATACAGCATTGACCAGTGTTGATTTTCCAACGCCAGATGACCCGAGAAAGGCGATCGTCTGACCCGCTTGGCACCAAGGCGATAGCAATTCGCGCACATCGCTGCCCTTGGCGTTTAAAACTAAAACAGACAGCTTAGGTGCCATTGACTGCGCTTGGGCCTGAAAGGTTTCTATGTCGTCTGTTAAATCCGCTTTGGTCAGGATGATGACTGGGGTTGAACCCGCTTCATGCACCATAGCCAGATACCGCTCTAGGCGGGCAACGTTGAAATCCTGATTGCAGGACGAAACGATAAATGCCGTTTCAACGTTTGACGCAATCAACTGTTGTGCATGTCCTTTGCCGGGCGCACGGCGTTTGAACAGGCTTTTGCGTTTGAGAACACGAAGGGGCAGCATGTCGTCCCCCCCCATTAAGACCCAGTCACCGACCACGGCCAATTTATGCGAATCACCGTCTTGGCTATGAAGGTTGCGATAACTTCCCGATAGGGATTTGCCCAAAACACGCATCCCATTGCGGTGAACTTCCATCACGCGGACGGGTTGGGTTTGTTCCAATTCTTTTTTGGACATTTGGTCTTCGAAAAAGTCCTGCCAGCCCAGATCATTCAGTTGGACCTGATCACTCTCTGAGGTCTGATGGTCTGTTTCGTTTCCGGTCATATCTGCGGCTCGCTGAATGGGGTGGCATATTGGTTATACGCCCTTTTAGCATCCTATGCCAAAGATGCGCGGGAAATGCGATGTTCGCGGGCAATTTTGACGTTGATTTATGGTATGGGGCGTTACATGCACGTGTTCGCAATGTGAATTAGGGTTTGAGTCATGGAAATGTCGGGGATTATTGATCTGTATTGTGAACGCACCGGGGCAGGGCTTTGGAACGAACCCCTAAACGCGATCAGCAATCTTTCCTTCGTCCTCGCGGCATTTCTCGCATGGCGCGCGGTTCAATTGCGCGGGTTTCCTGATCTTTTTGAAAAACTGTGCATTTTTTTGGCAGGCATGATCGGCATTGGTTCGTTTTTGTTTCACACCTTTGCCAACAGCTGGACAGAGCTTGCAGATGTTATCCCAATCTGGAGCTTCGTTGCGGTCTATATTTCAGCAACGATATACCGGGCGACTAATGAGAATAAGGCCAAAACCCTGCTGATTGCCGCGATTGCCGCTGTGATTATGGTCTGTGTTCTTTGGTTCACCGGGAATGACATTGCAACAGACGCTGATGCCGCCCCAAGCCGTTTCAATGGGTCGCTTCAATATGCGCCTGCGGTAATCGCCTTGGCTATCTTTACGATACTCACCCAAATAAAACGCCATCCGGCGCGTAATTACATAGCGGCTGCGTTTGTGACGTTTTTTGTGTCTCTCGTGTTTCGTACAATCGATTTAGATACTTGTGCGGCCTTGCCTATCGGTACGCATTTTGCATGGCATTTGTTGAATGGGTTGATGGTTGGCCTGTTGTTGCAAGCATTGGTTCTAAAAATGCCGCCGTTGTCGGTGGGGGCTTCAAAGCCTCTTTAGGCGCGATACGATACCAGCAAGCGGTTTATAGGTACTCTTTGCGTGCAGGCTTACGGCGACGTAGGCACGTTTCATTTGTAAATGACCAACTGCCGGTGTCATCAAGGTGCCTGCATCCAGATCAGCCTGAACCAACTGTTTAGGCGCGAGCGCAATCCCTTGGCCTAATCGCGCGGCGCGTACGGCCAGTGATGTGCTGCTGATAATCAGTCGTGCTTTTGATGATGAAGGGGGTGGTTTGCCGTGCTGGTCAAACCACTCTGCCCATGTTGGTTCCGTTCCATACTGTCGCCCCCAACGATTGTGAATGAAGTAGCGATCCGGAATTTTGGAAAGATCCCCTATTTTGTTTCCGAATTGGGCCCAAAACTGCGGG
Organism: Cochlodiniinecator piscidefendens; assembly: GCF_011326755.1. Taxonomy (GTDB): domain Bacteria; phylum Pseudomonadota; class Alphaproteobacteria; order Rhodobacterales; family Rhodobacteraceae; genus Cochlodiniinecator; species Cochlodiniinecator piscidefendens. Next base: position 213,869 of record NZ_JAAOIE010000004.1, read on the forward strand.
ATGCAAACAGGAATAACGGTATCATAAAACAGGTTGGTCTGATGAAAATCCTGATAAAATTTTGTGCCATAGGTCAGGCGCAGGTCAATGTCTGAATTTGCAAAGTTGACCGGATCATCCTCTACGCGGATGTCCAGAGTGACACCATCCAATTCGGGATGCTCTGTGATGTTAGGCAATAAGAGTAAATCGGCGAGCGACGGCAGAGCGCTAATTACCAGTTGTGCTCGTGCTTTGGTAAACTGCAAGGATTGCGTCGTTTGAGTGAGCTGCTGAAGCGCTTGGGCAACGTTTGGATAAATGGCTTCGCCCGCATCTGTTAGAAAAATCCGGTTACCTTGGCGTAAGAACAGTTCTTTTCCCAAAAATCCTTCTAGGTTTTTGATCTGCAAACTGATCGCAGCCGAACTCACACCCAATTCTTGACCAGCCTGAACAAAGCTGCCGCAACGGGCTGCTACCTCGAAGGTTCGCAAAGCATTTAAAGGGGGCTGTGCCATACAATTTGCCTATAGTTTTTCTTATTATTCCTGATAATTTTTCTAGTTGCAATGTAGGCAATGTATGCATTTCATTGCGGTAGAAAAATGGCCTGATTTGTTGGGTCAAAAACCTGTTCCCATGAGGTAGAATATGAAAACGCATACTCGGGTTTGTGTAATTGGCGGCGGAGTTGTTGGGTGTTCTGTGTTGTATCACCTGACCAAGCTTGGCTGGTCAGACGTGATGTTGCTTGAACGCTCTGAGTTGACATCAGGCTCCACTTGGCATGCTGCGGGTGGGTTTCATACGCTGAACGGCGACACCAATATGGCGGCGCTTCAGGGTTACACGATTAAGCTATATAAAGAACTGGAAGAAATCACAGGCATGTCCTGCGGTTTGCACCATGTCGGTGGCGTGACGCTGGCTGATACACCAGAACGCATGGATATGCTTAAGGCAGAACGGGCAAAGCATCGCTATATGGGTTTGCACACCGAAATCCTATCGCCCGAAGAAATCAAAAAAGTCGCCCCCGTTACCAACATCGAAGGTATTCTAGGTGGCCTTTACGATCCGCTTGATGGCCACCTAGACCCGTCCGGCACAACCCACGCCTACGCCAAAGCGGCACGTATGGCGGGCGCAACGATTGAATTGCACACCAAGGTTGAGGAAACCAATCAGCTGCCTGATGGCACATGGGAAATCGTCACGAACAAAGGCACAGTGATTGCCGAACATCTGGTCAACGCTGGTGGCCTGTGGGCGCGCGAAGTTGCAGCAATGGCGGGGGTTTACCTACCGCTGCATCCAATGGAGCACCAATATATCGTCACCGATGATATTCCGATGATTTACGAGGCCGATTCAGAGCATCCGCACGTGATGGACCCCGCTGGCGAAAGCTATCTGCGCCAAGAGGGACGCGGCCTGTGTATCGGGTTCTATGAACAACCGTGTGAGCCGTGGGCGGTAGATGGCACGCCTTGGGACTTTGGCCATGAACTGCTGCCCGATGATCTGGATAAAATCACTGATTCCGTCGAATTTGCCTATAAACGCTTCCCTGCTTTGGCTGAGGCTGGCGTGAAAAATGTGATCCACGGCCCCTTCACCTTTGCGCCGGATGGTAACCCGTTGGTTGGTCCGGTTCCCGGTTTGCGCAATTACTGGTCTGCCTGTGGCGTTATGGCAGGCTTTAGCCAAGGTGGCGGTGTTGGCCTGACCCTTGCGCAATGGATGATCGAAGGCGAACCAGAACGCGATGTATTTGCGATGGATGTCGCACGTTTTGGCAAATGGATCTCGCCCGGATACACCCTGCCTAAAGTGATCGAGAACTATCAGAAACGGTTCTCTGTTAGCTATCCAAACGAAGAATTGCCAGCCGCGCGTCCGCACCAAACCACACCGATGTATGACATCTGGGACAGCATGGGTGCGGTCTTTGGTCAGCAATTTGGGCTAGAGGTGCCAAACTATTTCGCTGAGGGCGATGAGCCTCGATATGAAACCCCGTCGTTCCGCCGTTCAAATGCGTTTGACGCCACCGCGCGTGAAGTCAAAGCAGTGCGCGAAGCTGTCGGTATCAATGAGGTTCAGAATTTCGGCAAATACCTTATCAAAGGCGAAGGCGCGCGCGCTTGGCTTGATACCATTATGGCAGGGCGCATGCCGAAACAAGGCCGCCTAAGCCTGACGCCGATGCTGTCGCCAAAGGGCCGCTTGATCGGTGACTTTACCGTTTCTTGTCTCACTGAGGATGAATTCCAGCTGACCGCGTCTTATGGATCACAGGCGTTTCACGAACGTTGGTTCCGTCAGCACGCCGTTGCTGGTGTGGACATTGAAAACATTTCTGACCGTCGCACCGGGTTCCAAATCGCAGGCCCCAAAGCCCGAGAGGTTCTATCCGCGGTCACACGTTCCGACGTGTCTGACATGAAGTTCCTCGACGTGCGCCACATGGTGATTGGTATGGTCGACTGCATCGTGCAGCGGGTCAGCTACACCGGTGATCTTGGTTATGAAATCTACACCGACGCCATGAGCCAACGCGCCCTTTGGCACACGCTGTGGGCAGAGGGTCAAAATCACGGCATGCGCCCCTTTGGCATGCGTGCCATGATGTCCTTGCGGTTGGATAAATTCTTTGGCTCCTGGCTCAGCGAATTCTCCCCGGATTACACGGCGGGCGAAACAGGCATGGATCGCTTTATTTCGTGGAAAAAGAATGCCGATTATATCGGTCGCGCCGCAGCCGAGGCAGAACGCGCAGCCGGGTCTGAACGCACACTTGTCGCGTTCGAGGTGGATGCCGCAGACGCTGATGTCGTTGCCTACGAACCGGTTTGGATCAACGGCGAAGTTCAAGGGTTCTGCACATCTGGCGGCTATAGCCACTACACTCAGAAATCCATCGCGATGGCACTGATTCCGACGGCACTGGCCAAGGATGGGCTAGAGGTCGAAATCGAAATTCTAGGTGATATGCGCAAAGCTACGCAAATTAACACACCGCTCTTTGATGTCGATGGCGCACGTATGCGCGGCTAAAAAATTGGGCGCCTAATTAGGTGCCCAATTCAAACTCAATTTTGAAAGGTACCCCATGCTCCGCTTTGATTTGGGCGACTACAGTTTTTCCATCAAGACACAGAATCCTGAGGCTCAGGTTTACTTTGATCAAGGATTAAACTGGTGTTTTGGCTTTAATCAGGAAGAGGGCCTCGCGTGTTTTGAACAAGCGATTAAAATCGACCCGACCTGTGCAATGGCTCATTGGGGGGCGGCTTATGCTGCTGGGCCATTTTACAACATGCCGTGGCCGGATTTTACAGAGGCGGAGGCCGAAGGCTGTACTGCATTTTGCCGAGGCCATATCGACAAAGCACAGGAACTGGTCGAAGAAAATACGCTAGAGGCGCGACTGGTCACAGCCCTTGCCCAGCGTATCCAGAAACCACATGTGGTCACCGCCGAAGAGTTCAAAGCATGGGACGACGCCTATGCGGATGCGATGCGATCCATCAATACGGACTATCCTGATAACCTCGACATCATGGCGCTGTTTATCGAAGCGATGATGACGCGCACCCCATGGAAAATGTGGGATGTCAAAACCAATGAACCCCCTGCAAACACAGATACCTATGAAGCAATCGAAGTCTGTGAACGAGCTATCCGTTTGGCGGATGATTGGGGCATTGCGCAGCACCCGGCGATTTTGCATTTGCATATTCACTTGCTCGAAATGTCGTTGACGCCAGAACGCGCGATGGACTCTGCGGATCGCTTGGGTGGTCTGTGCCCCGATGCAGGGCATATTCACCACATGCCCGGGCATATCTATGTTTTGTGCGGCGAATATGAAAAAGCAAAAATTGCCAGCGAAAAGGCGATAGAGGTCGACCGTAAGTATCTCGCGTATGCCGGGCCGCACAATTATTACACCACAGCGCGATGCCACGATTTGCACTTGATGATGTATGCCTGCATGTTCTTGGGGCAGTTTGACCCCGCATGGGCGGCCGCTGAAGAAATGTGCGCAACTTTGACGCCCGATGTGATCGACCTTCCGGGTAAACCCTATATCGCAGGCACGATGGAGGGGTATTTTTCCGTTAAAATGCACGTGCTGATCCGGTTCGGCAAATGGCAGATGATCGTTGATACACCGATGCCCGAAGACCTGGAGCTTTATTGTGTTTCCACCGCCATGCACCACTACGCCAAGGGCGTCGCGCACGCCGCTTTGAAGAATTTTGAAGAGGCAGATCAAGAGGTGAAAGCGTTCTACGCATCGCTGAATCGCATCGGTCCAAAGCGTAAGTTCTTTAACAACACCGCATTACAGACCTTAGCGGTTGGCGAAAAAATGATGCTGGGCGAGGTGGCCTATCACAAAGGCCACTATGAAGAGGCCTATGATCACCTGCGCGAAAGCGTACGACGCTGCGACGATATGGAATATTCAGAGCCTTGGGGGTGGATGCACCCACCGCGCCACGCACTTGGTGCTCTGTTGATGGAGCAAGACCACTACGAAGAGGCCGAAGCGGTTTACCGGGCTGATTTGGGATTGAACGATGAGGTGCAGCGCTGTGCCCAGCACAAAGACAATGTTTGGGCGCTTCACGGTATCGTCGAATGTCTACGCCACCGCGGTGAAACGGTTGAACTGCCAGAACTGCAACAGCGGCTGATCGCTGCTCAAGCTAAAACAGATGTGCCGATCACATCATCCTGTTGTTGCCGCACCAAAATCGCCAGCGACATGGCCCCAGCATAGGAACTCAAACATGATTGCCAGCCTTTCAATGTACGCCCGTCCGGAAACCAGTGACGCGATCAATCGGTTTTGGGCCCTAATCCGTGCAAACCTAATTGCAACAGGCATAGATGCCCCTGAAACGCTTGCCCAAGACGAGGATTATATGACGGTCTGGACAGACCCTGATTTGGTCCTAAGCCAGACCTGCGGCATGCCATTCCGTAAGTTCCTGCACGGCAAGGTGAACATGGTCGTGACCCCCGATCCGGGGCTGGAAAATTGCCCGCCGGGGTACTACCGCAGCAGCTTTGTCGTGCGCAAAGATGATCCCAGAACCAGCTTGGCTGAGTTCAAGGACGAACGCTTTGCTTACAATGAGGAAAATTCTCAATCAGGATTTGCCGCGCCATTTAACCATGCAAAGGCGCAGGGTTTTGCGTTTTCCAATCTGGTGCAATCAGGGGGCCACGCTATTTCGGCTAAGATGGTGGCAGAGGGCGACGCAGATGTTGCCGCGATTGATGGGCTGACATGGAAATTTGTTCAACGCTACGACAGCTTTGCCGCCAATTTGCGTGTGTTGGAATGGACAGATCCCGCAACGCCGTGCCTGCCATTGATCACTTCGCTTAACAACGACAGCGAAACGGTACACGCCGCTGTGGCCAAAGCATTGGACGCGCTAAGCGACGCCGACCGCGAAACCCTGAGCCTGAAAGGGCTGGTGCGTATTCCAGAGGAAGATTACCTGGCGGTCTCAAACCCGTAACCGACATAAAAAACAACCGGCAGAAGATGCCGGTTGTTTGATCTATTATTGTTTGATGTGGTGTTCGCCGCGTGCCTTGGATAGCGCGATTTGTTTTTGGCGTTCACGGAAACGGTTTTTGTGATCTTCGTCCGTCTCGTCCACGCATTGATGACAGCTGACGCCTTCTTCGTAACCCGGATGGTTTTTATCTTCGGGTAACATCGGGCGACGGCAGGCGTGGCACAGCAGATGCGGCCCTTCGACCAACCCATGCCCAACGGAAACACGCTGATCAAAGACGAAACATTCACCGTCCCATGTGCTGTCTTCCTGAGGGACCTCTTCGAGATACTTCAGAATGCCACCCTTTAGGTGGAACACATCCTCAACCCCTTGACCAAGCAAGAAGTTGGTGGACTTTTCGCAGCGAATGCCACCGGTACAAAACATCGCGACGCGTTTGTTGTGAAACCGATCTTTGTTGTCGTCCCACCACTGCGGAAATTCACCAAAGGATGTGGTTTTGGGATCAATCGCGCCTTCAAACGTGCCGATGGCCACCTCGTAATCATTACGGGTGTCGATCAGGACGACGTCGTCTTGGGTGATCAGATCGTTCCAATCTTCAGGCGCGATATAGTTGCCAACCTTAGCGGTTGGATCAACGTCAGGCTGACCCATCGTGACGATCTCTTTCTTCAACCGAACTTTCATTCGGTTAAAGGGCATCATCGACGCGGTGCTTTCTTTGTGTTCCAGATCTGCACATCCCGGCAAAGCGCGAAGATGTGCAAGCAAACGGTCAAGACCGGCGCGGGTTCCTGCGACGGTGCCGTTGACCCCTTCTTTGGCCAGCAAAAGCGATCCGCGAATTCCCTCGGCGTCACAAAGCGCCTGAAGGGGAACTTGGATCGCCTTGGTGTCGTCAAAGCGGGTGAAGTGATATAATGCGGCTACGGTAATCATGGGCGCAAAACTACTCCTGCCGGGCGGGCAGTTCAAGCCCAACCATTGACGCAGACTGCGGCATTTCATACGCATAGAAAACCCTGCGAAAGGATCAAAAAATGCGCCCCGAAAACGAAGCCTTGATCGTGATTGATGTGCAAAATGATTTCTGCCCCGGCGGTGCCCTTGCCGTACCCGAAGGCGACGTGATTGTACCCGGCATCAACGCGCTAATGGATGAATTTGGCGCCGTGATTCTAACGCAGGATTGGCATCCGGCGGGCCATTCTTCTTTCGCCAGCAGCCACACAGACAAAGCGCCTTATGACATGATCGAAATGCCCTATGGACCGCAGGTGTTGTGGCCCGACCATTGCATTCAAGGCACCGAAGGCGGCGCATTTCATGACGGGCTGAACACCACTCGCGCTGATCTGATCATCCGCAAAGGGTATAATCCGCAGATCGACAGCTATTCCGCGTTCTTTGAAAATGATCAAAAAACCCCAACCGGTCTGGTGGGGTATTTGCAAAATCGGGACATAGATACATTGACCATGGTGGGCCTTGCTACGGATTATTGCGTCAACTTCTCGGCTGTTAACGCGGCTGTGTTGGGGTTTAACGTGGCTGTACGCCTTGATCTGTGTCGCGCGATTGATTTGAACGGATCGTTGGATGCTGCACTGTCAGGCATGACGGGTGCAGGCGTGCAGTTGGCGTAACGATCAGCTTGCCACGCACCTCTGGCTTTGCTTTAACCAATTTGTATTCTTATCCGGAGGCCAAAGATGGTCGACATTGCCACCCGCGTTTACAATCATAAATGGAAAATCGACCCCATCGTGCGGTCGTTGATTGATACGGATTTTTACAAGCTCTTGATGTGTCAGTCGGTGTTTCGCAATAAACCCGACACGCAGGTGACGTTTTCGCTGATCAATCGCAGCAAAACCATTCGTATGGCTGACCTGATTGACGAAGGTGAGTTGCGCGAACAACTAGACCACATTCGCGGCCTGTCATTGTCACGGGGCGAAAGCACATGGCTCAGGGGTAATTTGTTTTACGGCAAACGCCAGATGTTTCGCCATGATTTCATGGAGTGGTTCGAAAACCTGCGCCTGCCACCTTACCACCTCGAAAAACGTGATGGTCAATATGAACTGACGTTCGAGGGTAGCTGGCCTGAGGTGATGCTCTGGGAAATTCCCGCACTTTCCGTGTTAATGGAACTGCGATCCCGCGCTGTTCTCAAAGATATGGGGCGGTTTGAATTGCAGGTACTTTATGCGCGCGCCATGACCAAGCTATGGCAAAAGGTCGAAACACTGCGCGAAATTCCCGATTTGAAACTGGCTGATTTTGGGACACGTCGCCGTCATTCTTTCATGTGGCAGGATTGGTGTGTTCAGGCCATGAACGAAGGTCTGGGTGACGGTTTTGTTGGCACGTCAAATTGCCTGATCGCCATGCGCCGAGAACTCGAAGCGATCGGCACAAACGCACATGAGCTGCCGATGGTCTACGCTGCACTTGCGGAAAATGATACGCTGCTTGCACAAGCCCCTTATGATGTTTTGTCGGATTGGCACGACGAACACGACGGCAATCTGCGCATAATTCTACCTGACACCTATGGAACCGAAGGCTTTTTGCAAAATGCGCCAGATTGGCTGGCGGGATGGACGGGTATTCGGATCGACTCTGGTGACCCGGCAACGGGTGCCGAAAACGCGATCAACTGGTGGAAGGCGCGCGGCGAAGACCCGCGCGATAAACTGATCATTTTTTCGGATGGCTTGGACGTTGATAAAATCCGCGAACTTAGTCTTCAGTTCACTGGCCGGGTCAAAGTGTCCTTTGGTTGGGGTACTTTGATGACCAATGATTTCCGCGGCCTTGTGCCCGATGATCGCCTCGCGCCGTTTTCTGTGGTGTGCAAAGCCGTGTCAGCAAATGGTCGCCCCACCGTTAAACTGTCAGACAACCCAGAAAAAGCGATGGGCCCAGCGTCAGAAATTGAACGCTACAAACGGGTGTTTGGCGTTGGAAAACAGGACAGCTTTGAGGTGGTCGTCTAATTATGGCTTATCAGGTTCCCCGCGCAATTTATGCGGGGACATGCCGTAACGCTGGCGGAAAAGTCGTGAAAAATGCGACGCCGAATTAAACCCACAGGCCAGCCCGACATTCATCACGGACATATTGGTCTGCAGCAACAAATGTTGCGCGCGTTGAAGACGCAAATCCGTGTAGTACTTCTTTGGCGTTGATTGCAGATACCGGCGAAAGAGCCGTTCCAACTGCCGTGTCGAAATATTTACCGTCTGCGCCAAATCACCCGGACGCAGAGGTTCTTCTAGGTTGGTTTCCATAAGCGCCAGAATTTCTGACAACTTTGGATGGCGGAACCCAACTCGGTCAGCAACCTGTACCTTTGCGGAATGCTGCAAAACGCGAATGTTGGTATACATTAATTGATCAGCCACCAAATTGGCCAAAGCATCGCCTTGTGTTTCAGACACAAAATGCAACATTAGATCAATGGATGCAGTGCCCCCGGCGGTCGAATAGCGTCGTCCCTGCAGGGTATAGGTGTATTCGGATATTTGAAGGTCGGGAAATTCCTCGGCAAAACTTGATTGATTTTCCCAATGAATGGCAACTGGTACATCTGGCGCGATCAGGCCCGCCTTTGCGAGCGCATAAGCGCCCGTGCATAATCCACCCATAGCCACGCCACTGCGTCCGCATTTGCGCAACCAATTTAAGACAGCGGGTGTGACAATCTTTTGAACATCAGCACCCGTGCAAACAACAATTGTATCGTCTCTATGGCAATCTTCTAGTGCGCTATCTACAGGAAATGAACCACCAAGAGAATCATAAACAGATTCTCCGCTTTCTGAGCAAACAACCGTTTCAAAGAGTGTCGTGCCACTAAGTCGGTTCGCGATCCTCAAGGTTTCGAGCGCACTGGTGAAGGAAATCGCAGAATATTGAGGTAATAGCGCAAATACGAAACGCTTGGGTTTTTGATCTGGAGTGGTTTCGATCATGCCTGAGCCATAAGTTTAGTGCGGTTTAGGTGCAAACCAAAAACATTCACGCCGCCTATTTAGGATATGAAAAAAGGGTGCGTCCCAATGTGGTATAGCGAAAATTGTTGTCTTATGTAACTCTAAACCGCGTTATTTAGGGGTAAACGTCTGCCTACATCGATAGAGATGCTATGAGAGGTGGTACATCCAGTCGCAAATCTTCGCCCGACTTCGCAGGTTTGACCTTTTATTGATCTCTTAATAGCGACGTGATGTCGTTTTTGCGTGCTCGTATGATGAAAAAACGATGTTAGTCATCTCCGTCTATTTTTCCACGCATAGCTTTGACTTCGCCGCGTACCTTTTTTGCCTTGATCCGACGGTTTTTGGAACCCAAAGTTGGCCGTGTTGCTATGCGTCGTTTTGGGACGACAGTTGCCTTTTGGATTAATTCAACCAAACGTTCCCGCGCAATGTCACGGTTGCGCTGTTGACTGCGTGTGTCTTCAACCCGCAGCAGCAATGCACCATCCAATGTCCAGCGTCGTCCAGCTAGCCTTTTTAAGCGCCGCTTGACGGGATCGGACAGATTTGGAGATCGCTCGGCTTCAAATCGTAATTCAACCGCTGTGGATACTTTGTTCACGTGCTGACCACCGGGGCCAGATGATCTGGTAAAGCTTTCGGAAAGCTCCCAGTCTGCGATTGTGATTTGATCCGTTACATACAACATCTGGCTAAGATACGCGGGATTTGAATTCGGTGAAAGCAGACAATCGTATGCATAAAAACCATATCGTAAATCTGGCTGAAAAATGGAAAGAGCCTCCGCCAGATCAGCGGAGGCTCCCCTCGAGAATTGGAGGTGGCAAGCAGGGAACCCTAGGGCACCCGAAGCCAGATATTTTACTAAGGGGGCTGCCCCCTAACTCAATACCTCACTCGAAACCTTTACCAGCTGCTCCTGTTTCCCAATAATCATTGGCACCTCCTTTCTGGTTATTTGTACACTTAGGATGGTGCCATAGATTTTGTGTTTGTCAAAAGAAATTACGCACTATGTGGCGAAATTTTTGTAACAATCATGCGAAAAGGGATAAGAGCGATAAGCGCAATCGTGAGTTTTACCAACCAATCAGCCACTGCTAAAGTCACCCAAAGAGGTGCTTCAGGGCCAACATTTAGGAATGGTACAGCGTCCCACGCCCAGCCAATTGCACCATCTGCATTTGCACCAAAAACGGTAACAGATGCGGAAAACGCGATGGTGAAAAATAGCGCTGTATCAATGGACGAACCGATCAAAGTCGAGGCCAAAGGCGCACGCCACCAAACACCGTCGCGAAGACGGTTAAAGACTGCAACATCAAGAAGTTGCGCTGTCAGGAATGCAATGGCTGACCCAACGGCAATGCGAAGCGGAACCAGCGGCCCAAATTCACCCATGATTTGTGTACCAATCAGGGAACAAATGATACCAACGACAAAGCCAACAAAGACAACTTTGCGCGCAGATTGCACGCCATAAACGCGGTTCATCACGTCTGTTACAAGGAATGCGAAAGGGTAAGTGAATGCGCCCCAAGTCAGAAGCCCATCAAGCAGTAAAAACTGCACAAGAATATTTGAGGCCACCACAATAGCAGCCATGGCAATTACGCCAGGAAGAATACGTGTCATTTTTTTGATCCGTTTTAACAAGGTCGCGGAGACTTGGCCCAGCGTGGTCACTGGGACGCGCCCCTCTAGCACAATGATGAAACCAAAATCAAGGTAGACGGTATTCTACCAACGCACCGCGCCTGATATTGGAAAAGTCGTCGTCTGACACCATCGACAGTCGGATTGAACCTGTTTCATCCTGCCAAACACTTATGCCTTCGAGATTGCCGAATTGCCCTACGGTGGTGTGCAATACGGTTTCCTGAGTAAGTATTTGATTTTCAAATTGAAAGCGGCGCACGCGCGACCGAAATCCAATAAGTCCTGAGATGTCACGCTCTAAGACATAGAACCAACCATCCGGGCCAAAATCGGCCCCTACTGGCAGGAAATGCCCCTGTGCAGGGATGTCAAAAACGCTTTGCCAACCACCTGTTTGGTATTGATACACCGGAAAACTATGGTTCCTAATTTCTGGTCGTTCTGGAATGGCAAAGAGGCGGCCATTTGCGTCCGCCGCGAGTGCCTCCAGAGATCCATTTTCGGGCAGCTCTGAAAAGATGTCAGACAATGGAAGATATTCGATATCGCCAGAAGGGGAAAGTATAAGAACACGGTGCAGACGCTCAATAGAAACCGCCCAGCGGCCATTAGGCAGTTTGGCAATGCCTTCTGAGTCGACATAATTCCAATCACTGTCATTGTGTTCGGGGAAGGGGAGGTTTTGATCGCCTGAGACCGTAATCCGAACCGCGCGGCCGTCTTCCCGTTCGATATTGCCGCGAAACAAATGACCGCGATCGGTGATTGCTGTAAACCGCGTACCCCCATCATCTATTTCCACGCCAGAAAACCCGCCAAAGCTGTCCAGCGCGGCTTTCAAGGGTAGCCGGCCTAAAAATTCAGGCGGGGTATAAGTGCTCGGGCTGTTTCCAGCCATAGCACCACCTAGCATCATTGCCGCAATCGCAGCTATTGAGAGGACAAAACGCGTTCGCATTGGCGTGGCAAATCTTCCAAAGTGAGCTGTCGACGTGGACGTGATGGTGCTACTGGGGCATTGGGGTCTGGTGCAGGCGGGTTAAGGATATCTGCGACCCATTGGCGTGCAGCGTCACACCCATCGCCTGGCGGTGGAGGGGCTTGATCTTCGCAGTGGCGAGCGCCGCGTGGGCAGGCCATCCGAACGTGAAAATGGTAGTGGTGCCCCCACCAAGGTCGAATTTTTCGTAACCAGCTGCGATCACCAGTTTCATCATTACACATCTGAACTTTTGCGCCGGGGAACACGAAAATGCGCGCCACGTCAGAGTCTTGGGCAGCAGCACGTAAAATAGCGTGGTGTTCTGGCGTCCAATTGTCGTTCACATATGCGCCCCCTGCGCGACGCATGGAGATAGATGATAGGTTTTCGCGGGCGCGACGTGATAAATTTAGATCCATGGCTGGGCGCATCCAAATGTCGATATCAAGCCCGATTTGGTGTGAACGGTGCCCTGACAACATAGGGCCACCACGCGGCTGGGAAATGTCGCCTATATAAAGCCCATTCCAACCGATACGGTCCGCCTGCCGAGACAAACGTTCAATGAAATCAATGGTTCTGGGATGCCCCCAATTCCGATTGCGTGACAACCGCATAGCTTGCCATGTGGGGCCGGTTTCGGGCAATTGTTCTGCTCCGGCAAGGCATCCACCGGCATAGCTGCCAAAAGGGCGTGAACGCTGTTGCGATGCGGTATCGTGTTCGCCGAACAGCTGTCTGGCTTCTTGGGCAATGCAGGCGTGGCTAAATGCGAGAAGAAATAAAACACTTAAAAATCTGATAATCATAATTGGGGCCTCTCTCCCTCTGGTTTGACCCATATTAACAGGACAAGCCCAATAGCGAAAAGCCCGATAAGCGGCGATACGCCGAGGCGCGGGCTTTGGGTTATGGTTGTTACAATGCCAATCAGAGCTGGTGCTAGAAATGCTGTTGCTTTGCCTGATAGGGCGTAGAGGCCGAAAGCCTCGGTCGGGCGATCCGGATGGGTGTGGCGCACCATCATTGATCTTGATGAAGCCTGAATGGTGCCGCCGGCGGCTCCGATAACTGCTCCGCAGATAAAGAAAATAATGTCGGGCATCGAGGATTCAGCAGCGAATGCAATGCCAAACAATCCCTCTCTTGTCATACCCACGATCACGGCACAGACCACCATAAGCGTTAGGATGCTAATGACGATTACGGGCTTAGGCCCATATTTACTGTCTGCCTTTCCTCCGATCCACGAAAATATGGCCGCTGTAATTGCGCCAACAATGCCGAAAACGCCAATGTAAATAATAGGCCAGTCCAGCACGAGCTTTGCGTATATTCCGCCGAAACCATATAGCCCATTTAATGCATCTCGGTATACCATTGAAGACACGAGATAGGCCGCCACAGATTGTTTTAGAGTTTTGATGGTTTGCCACAGTTGAGCCAATGCCTGAGGAACAGACACATCTGAGTGCGCTTGCGGCGGCTCCTTGACCCACCGAAAAAAGAAAATCATAAAGAAAGCATACCAAATCGCCGTAAAAGGCCCGACAAATCGTGTGCCTTCGCGTAGGTCAGAATCCAAACCCAACAATGGCGTTATGCCGAGCAAGGTTTTCCCACCCTCATCTGCAAACAACAATAGCATGAGTACAAGCGCGAGTACGCCACCTAGGTACCCAAACGCGAAACCAGAACCGGAAATTTCGCCTATTTCATCTCGGTTCCCGAGGTCGGGCAGTATCGAATTTGTAAAAATGGTTGCGAGCTCATAACCTATAAATCCGATTGCAAAGGCGAACAGCATCCAAGTGGTGGTCGAGCCATCTGAATAAGTGAACCACAAGGCTCCTGCACCAAACACATACATTGCAGAAAAGAATTTTATCCATCTCATACGGTAGCCAGATGAATCAGCAATCGCCCCCAAGACCGGAGCGCAAAATGCAATTGCAAGTCCGCTGAGCGTTTGGGCAAGAGCCCAAGTGCTTTGGGCCTGTGCTTCGGCGGCGTCTTCACTTAGCCCGCCAGCCATAAGTGCATCTGCTATGGTCGCGCCAATGTAGGGTCCAAAGATAAAGGTCAATAACAGGGTGCTGTATGGTTGACTGGCCCAGTCAAAAAAGAACCAGCCCCAAACACGCTTTTTCAGTGAAACTTCTGCCATGACCTGCCCCTCGTTATTATCCTTGGTATGACAGGCATCCAGTCAATATGGCAAGAGGCCTTACATTTCCGGGGGCCAAATACGGCTGTCTTCGGCTGCGATCCAGTTTTTTACCCAATCCGGCAGTTCGGGGCTTTGCATTTCAGCGTTGAGGGCGGCTAATACGCGTGTTGGTGCAACAATCCCGTTCTTATCGGTGACGGCCGAGCGATAGAGCGCTTGGCTCGTGCAATCGCCATCGCGCCACATGGATTGGACCAAGTAGATAAACCGGTCATCCCAGCCCACCGCGCGGCTGCGAATTTCAACGCGATCAAACATGCGAACGCGTTTACGATACCGAACGGATGATCCCGCGATCGTCATGCCCCATTTGTTTTTCTGCAATGCAGAGGCCAGCCCCATACGCATAGACAGAGGAATGCGGCCAAGATCATAGATTGTCAGTGTCCGCCCATTATTGAGTTCCATCCAAAAATCGAGATCCCACGGCCAACACCGGTGATGAGAAACATGCACTCCCAAAAGCGGGAGGGGTTCAGCATTACGGTTCTTAATGACTTCTTTGGCCATCCGGAAAATTGGATACATCGGTGTCTCCTGAATAAGTCTTTCAGGTGCCCTTCTATTTAAAGAGGGTCAAGGCAGACGTAACGGAAGATGGCTTGCGTCTTGGCCGCGCAATGCTTAGGTCTTTTGCGACCCAAATTCGAAAGGACTGTCCGTCATGCAATCGCTTTTTCAGATCATTATGTTGATCCTCGATATCGTATGGTTTGTTATGATTGCCCATATCATCATGAGCTGGCTGATCAATTTTCAGGTTTTGAACCTGCATCAGCCAATCGTTGCGCAGATTTGGTATGGTCTAAATCGAATGCTGGAGCCAATTTATGGACGCATTCGCGAATTCCTTCCGTCTACGCCTGGGCTGGACCTCGCGCCTTTGGTTGCGTTTATCGCTTTGATTGCAATCCGCATCATTTTGCAAAATAATGCGATGGCCTTCTACTAAAGACATCTCTGTGTGATAGTTGCGTCAGCTGAGCAGTGTTAAAACAAAGGCCTCAATGTCCCCGCCGATAGAATTGCTGTCGTCCGTATTTGGATTTGATGAATTTCGCCCCGGTCAGGCGGAGATCGTAGAAGCTGTGACATCTGGTCAAAATACGCTGGCAATTATGCCTACAGGTGGCGGTAAATCTCTTTGCTTTCAGTTGCCTGCACTGTGTCGTGATGGGGTGACAGTGGTGATTTCCCCACTGATTGCACTGATGCGAGATCAGGTTCGGGCGCTGCGCCAAGCCGGTGTTGAAGCGGGAGCACTGACCTCGGGCAACACCGAAGAAGAAACTGCTGAAGTATTCGAAGCGCTTGATAGTGGGCGGATGAAGCTTCTTTATATGGCGCCTGAGCGTTTAGCCTCTGGTGGTACGGTAAATTTACTGCGCCGCATTGGGGTCTCTATGATTGCGGTTGATGAAGCGCATTGCGTTAGCCAATGGGGGCATGATTTCCGCCCCGATTATCTTCGTATTGGTGAGCTGCGCAGTGATTTGGATGTTCCCTTGGCAGCATTCACCGCCACCGCCGACGAAGAAACCCGTACAGAAATCATAGAGCGCCTCTTTGCCGGGCAGAGGCCCGAAGTCTTCCTTCAAGGTTTTGACCGCCCGAATATTCATCTGGCTTTTCAGGTGAAGAATGGACCGCGCCAACAGATTTTATCATTTGCGGCAGCGCGCAAAGGGCAATCAGGGATTGTCTATTGCGGGACACGAGCAAAAACAGAAGGCATCGCACAGGCGTTACGTCAGGCAGATCATTCTGCCTGTCACTACCATGGCGGTATGGACGCCCAAGATCGTCGTGGTGTCGAAGCACGGTTTCAACGCGAAGATGGCCTGATTGTTGTTGCGACAATCGCCTTTGGCATGGGGATTGATAAACCCGATATTCGTTGGGTGGCGCACGCTGATTTACCGAAATCCATCGAAGGCTATTATCAAGAAATCGGTCGGGCAGGGCGCGATGGTGCCCCTGCTGAAACGTTGACATTATTCGGACCGGATGACATTCGTTTTCGCCGCACCCAAATTGATGAGGGCCTTGCCCCGCCAGAACGGCGAATGGCGGATCATGGGCGACTGAATACGTTGCTGGGCTTGGCAGAAGCGCGCCATTGCCGTCGGCAGGTTCTTCTGGCCTATTTTGGTGAAAGTGCGGAGCCTTGTGGCAAATGTGATCTATGCGATACGCCTGCGGACCTCTTTGACGGAACGGTTGCTGTTCGCAAGGCGCTGTCAGCGATATTGAGGACAGGTGAATATTTCGGCGCCGGGCATTTGATCGATATTTTATTGGGCAACGAAACTGACAAAGTACGCGAACGTGGGCATGATGGTTTGCCAACATTCGGTGTCGGCAAGGAATACGATAAGAGGCAGTGGCAAGCTGTATTTCGGCAAATGATGGGTTATGATCTTGTTCGGCCAGACCCAGAACGCCATGGGGCACTGCGCATGACCGAACGCGCGCGTCCAATTTTACGTGACGAAGAAACGATTGAGCTACGCCGAGACACCATTCGTCACGCGCCGCGCCGGCCGGCTGTAAAAACGTTAGTTAGCGAAGAAGATGCACCGTTATTGTCAGCCCTAAAGGCTAAGCGCCGCGCATTGGCCGAAGCAGCTAATGTTCCCGCGTACATTATTTTTAACGACCGCACTTTGATCGAAATGGCGGAAAAACGTCCTATTTCTTTGGATGCGATGGCCCAAGTCAATGGGGTTGGTGCCAAAAAATTAGAAAGTTATGGCGCGGCATTTCTTGAGATTATTACCGGAGATACGCCGGATGAAATGCATCCAGCCCGTCGCAAACTAGCGGGTCGAAATGCAGCGCAGTTGTTTGACCGGCTTCAGGATGCACAAGGCGCGCTGTGCCGTGGTGTTGATGGTTCTGGAAAATACCTTACATGTAGCAGCGCAACCTTACGTCATATTGCGGAACGACAGCCGTCTGATTTGCGGGCGATGGCATATATTCCGGGTATGACTGAACAAAAAACAGACCGCTTTGGTCATGCGTTTTTAGAAATACTAGCCGAGGATGTTTCCTGATGTTGACCGTTGTATCACCAGCAAAAAAACTAAATGAAAATGCGAAAACGGTTTTGCCAACCACCTTACCGGGATTTCAAAGCGATGCAGTGGTGTTGGCAGAGACGGCGCAGAAGCTAACTTCAGCTGATTTGCAAAAGCTGATGGGGATCAGTGAAAATTTGGGAAAATTGAATGTAGAGCGCTTTGCAAAATTTGATGTAAATCCCGAAACGGATGCAGCAGTCCCGGCCGCATTGATGTTTGCTGGGGATACATACGCGGGTCTAGAGGCTGCAAGCCTAGACGATGAAGAATTTTTATGGGCGCAGGATCATCTGCGGATATTGTCGGGGCTTTACGGGCTATTAAAACCTTTGGATTTGATCCAACCTTATCGCCTGGAAATGGGCAGTAAAATGCACAACCCAAATGGTAAGAATCTCTATGAATACTGGGGAGGCAAGATTTCAGAGGCGCTAAACAAACAAGGTGAAGCCCTTGGAACTGACGCGTTGGTAAATTGCGCTTCGGTTGAATACTTTGGGGCGGTGTCCCCGAAGAATCTAAAACTTCGAGTAATCACGCCAGTGTTCATGGAAGAAAAAGCAGGCCAAGCAAAGATCGTGAGCTTTTTTGCAAAAAAAGCACGAGGCGCGATGGCGCGTTTTATGATTGAACGACGGCTGACTGATCCAAACGCACTGAAAGAGTTTGATACAGGTGGATACAAATTCAATCCGAAAATGTCAGAAGGCGATCGCTGGGTCTTTTTACGCGATTACCCCACCACATAACTATCCAGTTGCTCTTTGAGTGGCGTCTTCGGTATTTGGCGGAACACATTCCACTGGGCATAAGGCGATGATTTTGTCGTGAATCTCGGCTTTCCTCAGTGGTTTGGTAAGGTAATGGTCAATGCCCGATGCCAGTATATCTGCATCATCTCCAGCCATGGCATGTGCTGTCATCGCAACGATGGGGGTGCGGTTTTTTGATTGATCCGTTTCCAGTTGCCTGATGTTTTTTGCGGCTTCTTTGCCATCCATGATCGGCATGGAGATATCGGTAAAAATAAGGTCTGGCTGGAATTCGTCAAACATTTCAACGGCTAATTGCCCATTTTCAGCAAATCGAAGATCAATATCCAAGGTCCTGACCATTTTTTCAAAAACAAGTCGGTTTGTTTTGTTGTCTTCAGCTGCGAGAATGCGCATGCGTCGTGGCTGTGTTTCCGAAGGGGTTTGAGTGGATTCAGGTGTGCTCGGAATGGCCGTTGGATGGGGCACCTCTTTTACTCGAGGCGTTTCTTTTGATGTGATTTCGTTTAGAGCGGCATAAAGCGAATTTCGCGGGGTAGGTTTTTGGATAATACGTTTACATCCGAGCGCCATTACGTCGCTGTGATTGGGCATCGTTCCCGTAGATAGGAAAATTACTGGCGGGGCCATTGGGCGTATACTGATCGCTTTCATAAAGGACAGTGGTGACATATCGCTAATTTCTGCTTCGGCCAAAATGACGTCACAGTGGTGGTCAACATTATCCAATGCTTCGCTTGCGGTTGCATATACTGTGGCGGAAATTCCGAAGGCCGCCAGTTGGCGTTCCAGTATCGCACCCGTCATATGATGTGGTGCAATTATTGCGGCTTTTTTGACTTGCTCTGGAATTGTTATAGGGGGTGCTACACTTTCGGCTTCGATGGGAAGCGTAATTTTAAACCCGAAACATGACCCTTCGTTTTTGACGGAGTCGACCCAGATATTACCACCCATCAACTCGACCAGTTGTTTGGAAATAGCAAGTCCAAGACCTGTACCTTCGAATTTGCGGTTCTTTTCATCTTCAACTTGGCTGAATTTGCCGAAGACATGGTCAATCATGTCCTCCGAGATGCCGATGCCGGTGTCTTCAATCGATACGTGAATTTGCATTTCGTTGGTTTCTTCCATTTCGATACCAACGACACGGATGATGACATGACCCTGTTCCGTAAATTTAACGGCGTTGCCAATTAGGTTGGTCAGGATTTGTCGAATACGACCAGGATCGCCTATAAATCCGGTGCGCATAAACATGTCAAAATCGACCAATAGATCGATGTTTTTATCTTTGGCAGATGGCATAAGAAGAATTGCGATTTCGTGAATACTTCTCTCTAGATCAAAGACTTCCGGATGAAGAGATAGCTTTTCAGCTTCAATTTTTGAATAATCAAGAACGTCATTAATGATTACGAGTAAGGCCTCGCTCGAATTTTTGATGGTTTGAACGTAGAGAGACTGCTCCTCATCCAATTCTGTATCACGCAGTAGGTCCGCCATCCCGACGACGCCGTTCATTGGCGTTCGGATTTCATGGCTCATATTTGCAAGAAACGCTGATTTGGCTCTGTTCGCAGATTCGGCGCGCTGGCGTGCATCCTTTAGCTCGGCCTCATAACGAATTGTTTCTGTGATGTTTAAAGCAAGTGTTACGGTGTCTCCGCTTGCTCCGCGCTTGTCGATGAGGCGGATATATTCGTCATTCCATAGTTTTATTGTGCGAGGTTCAAGATTTTCCCACTGCCAGCGTTCCAGCATCTCAGCCTGCCATTCCGCAGGGGGTTGATTGTCGATATCAACGATTCCCTCTTCGGTGAGAAGCTCTAGAATACGCCCATATGTGACTCCAATTTGAACCTCTTCTAACCCATCAAAAATCGCAATATAGGAATCGTTTGCGGTGATCAGCCTACTGTCTGGATCAAATACGGCAAAGCCGTCTTGGATTGTTTGTACGGAGTCCCACAAACGGCGTTCAGCCACTTCTAAATCAGAACGAACTTGGGTGTTTTCCCCTTTTAGGGCTTCGGCTACATTGCGGACTTCTTCCACCTCTTGGCGTTTTTCCACAATCTCATCCGAAAGCGCGCGAGCGTGCTTTCCCAGTTTTTGGTTTGCCGAAAATAATTCAGCTTGCTTCAATTCTAATAGACGCTCAGCCGCTAGTCGCCCACGGCGTTCTTGCGCGAGCTTATCTGACAAATCCATACTAGGTCCCCAAGGCACGAGTGATTCCGCACCAGATTGCCTGATTGGACTAAACAGTCGATTAATCAAAACCACGTGATTGCAATTAAAATCGCGGTTTTTCTTAGATGTCGCTTAAGTAGGTTGGTTGAGGAGGTGCTTTAGAAGAGGTTGAAGGCTCTGACTATTTTGCCCGAGCTGCTGCAAGACCTCTTGTTCGTATTGCCGAGCCAAGGGAGTGAGTTCCTCCATCATATCGCGGCCTTTTTGGGTAAGGGCGAGTTCAATGAGGCGCCGATCTTTGGAGTTTTCGCGTTTGGTGACATGACCCGATGCTTCGAGTCTTGTTGCAGCACGACTGATCTTGGACTTATCCATGTCAATCCTGTTGTGGATTTCTCGAACACTCACTGCGCTGGTTTGGCTTAGGTGGGCAACAAGACGCCATTCGGCCAGAGAGATACCAAACTTTTGTTTGTAGATTTCCGCAAATCCAGCGCTGACTCGTGAAGATGCCGCTGCAAGTTGGTACGGTAAGAAATCCTCAAGTACGAAGTCAGTCAAAACAGGCCCCTTTTTTGTTGTTGCAGATAAAACCATTTTTTTGACCCTGTTCGCAAGCCGTTGACATGACAATTTCAACAGCGCAGTTTCGCGACATGTCTGAACGTACTGAAATAAACGACCGATTAGCGCTCCGTCTTAAAGAGGCGCGGCAGGCGCTTGGTCTGTCGCTTGAAGCTGTATCAAAACTATCTGGTGTGTCACGCTCAATGGTGAGCCAAATTGAGCGAGGAGAATCTTCGCCAACGGTTGCAACATTGTGGAATTTGACGCGCGCACTTCAAGTTGATTTTGCAGGCCTGCTGGAAACGGGTCCCACCGAACGCATCGAAGTTCTGCGGGCGGGGGATGTTCCAACAATCGCGCAGCATGGCAAGGGGTGCCATATTCGTATTTTGTCGCCTCCCGAAGATGCGGGGAAAAGCGAGTTATATGATTTGCAGTTCGATGATGCTGGTGAGCTGAACAGTCAGCCTCATAGCCAAGGTGCGATGGAAACATTGTCGGTTGTTGTGGGCACGGTGCGGGTGACGTCCGGTGCGCTAAGCGAAGTGCTACACAAAGGGGATACCGCCCGATATGCAGCTGATTGTCCGCATAAGATTGAGGCAGTCGGTGGTATTGCTCAAGCGTTGCTTATTGTGAAAAACGGATAATGATCCGTAATATTGGATAAATCCGTTATTGTGGATTTATATTCTGTTATGATAGAGTTTCTTAAAGGGAGCATATCATGACGCATCGATTCTATTCGCACATCCAAGATACACTGCAAGAAATCGAAGATGAGGGGCTTTTTAAGCGTGAGCGCACTATTGTGTCTGCGCAGGCAGGGCGTGTCTTGGTGCAGAAGGGGGATGGGCAGCGCGTCGAGATGGTCAACCTTTGCGCCAACAATTACCTTGGTTTGGCCAATCACCCAGACTTGATTGCAGCGGCCAAGGGTTCGTTTGATGCTCAAGGGTATGGTATGGCTTCCGTGCGGTTCATATGTGGTACGCAAGACTTACATCGCGCGTTAGAGCAAAAAATAGCTAGGTTTTTAGGCAAGGACGATGCCATTTTGTTTGCGGCATGTTTCGATGCGAATGGTGCTGTTTTTGAACCTTTGCTCGGTGCCGAAGATGCGATCATTTCGGATGCTCTTAATCACGCATCGATCATTGATGGGATACGTTTGTGTAAAGCTAAGCGGTATCGCTACACAAATTCCGATATGACGGAACTTGAAGAACAGTTGAAACAAGCAAAACTGGACGGTGCGCGTTTTATAATGATCGCGACCGATGGCGTTTTTTCGATGGATGGGTATTTAGCGAAATTACCAGAAATTACGCAGCTGGCCAAAAAATATAATGCATTGGTGATGGTCGATGATTGCCATGCAACTGGGTTTATGGGGCCGCAAGGTCGTGGCATGCACGCCCATTTTGGCGTTGAGGCCGGAGTCGACATCTTAACAGGTACCCTCGGCAAAGCGCTCGGCGGCGCAATTGGTGGTTACATCGCAGGAACACAAGGTGTCGTTGATCTGTTACGGCAGCGCGCCCGCCCCTATCTGTTTTCGAATTCTCTTCCACCTGCGGTGGTTGCGGCAGGCATTACGGCATTAGACATCATTGAAAAAGAAGATGCGCTTCGTGATCAGCTTTTTGAAAATACGGCCTATTGGCGCTCTGGATTGGCCAGTTTGGGGTTCGATTTACTAGAAGGCGAGCATCCTATCGTGCCCGTCATGCTAGGCGATGCGAAGCTGAGCCAATTGATGGCCGCTGATTTGTTTGCGCGCGGTGTCTATGTCGCCGGCTTTTTCTTCCCCGTTGTTCCCAAAGGGCGGGCGCGTATTCGCACACAGATGAACGCCTCTCTCACGCGGGATGATTTGGATTTCGCTCTAGAGGCTTTTGGTAAAGCCGGGCGCAATGTGGGGGCGATTTGATGTCAAATTTGATGAAAGCACTGGTCAAAGCAAAGCCAGAAGAAGGTTTGTGGATGGAACATCATCCTGTGCCTGCAATTGGGCCGGATGACGTTTTAATACGTGTGCGAAAAACAGGTATTTGTGGGACAGATATCCACATATGGAATTGGGATGAATGGGCGCAAAAAACGGTTCCCGTACCGTTAATCACAGGCCACGAGTTCGCTGGTGAAATTGTTGATATGGGGCGTAACGTCGAAGGGCTGCAAATTGGTCAAAGATGTTCTGGAGAAGGGCACCTGATTGGGAAGCATTCCCGTCAATCTAGAGCTGGAAAATTTCATTTAGACCCTGAAACCCGCGGTATTGGGGTAAATGAGCAAGGTGCCTTTGCCCAATACCTTAGATTGCCCGCTTTTAATGTCGTGCCATTGCCTGATGAAATTGATGATGAAATAGGCGCAATTCTGGATCCATTAGGAAACGCGGTTCATACAGCGCTTTCTTTTGATCTCATAGGTGAGGATGTATTGATAACCGGGGCCGGGCCGATTGGAATTATGGCTGCTGCGGTCGCTCGGCATGTGGGCGCGCGTCACGTGGTGATCACGGATGTCAATCAGGAGCGATTAGATTTGGCTGGACGCGTCACGGATGTACGGCCTGTTAATATCGCGCAAGAAGAGCTTTCAGATGTAGTGGCTCAACTGGGCATGACAGAAGGTTTTGACGTTGGCTTGGAGATGTCTGGAAATCAGCGCGCGCTTGATCAAATGGTTGAAGCGTTGGTCATGGGCGGGCGTATTGCATTGCTTGGAATTCCCCCAGGAAAATCCCCAGTTGATTGGTCTCGTATCGTTTTCAAAGCGATTACGATAAAGGGCGTTTACGGAAGGGAGATATTTGAAACCTGGTACAAAATGATTGCGATGCTGCAAAACGGATTAGATGTGCGCAATGTCATAACGCATCGATATTCTGTGGATGCGTATGAAGAAGCGTTTTTCGCCATGAAAAGCGGCCAATCTGGGAAAATTGTACTGAATTGGCCTTAAAGGTATGTAGCTTTAACCTTCGTTCATCTTACAAAGGGTATAGGCGAGGGAGCGCAGAAAAAACTTGGTTATAAAATTAAGTCGCCCACTCACGGACGCGTCTCCCTCGTTAAGCAGGTTCTCACTAAGGGCTGTACTTTGCAATTATTGATGCGTTAACAAACATGTTTGTTTCGTGTATTACACGGTGTGTATTTGGCGGTTCGTGAAATGAACAGATATTTTGAATGGAAAAACAAGGCGGCAACAGTTGTTGTTGCTTCGATGGTGTTGGCAATTCTAGGACCATTTGGAACCTACAACACTTTGTCCTTTTTGCCTCGCCTCCTATTCTGGTTGGGCGCAGTGTCAGCCGTTGGTATCCCTGTCAATTGTTGCATATATTTGATCGGGGTTTCAGGGTGGGGGTTGGACCGGCCCGCAGTTGTTTCCATTCTGAGTGGTGCGTTTCTTGGGTCTATTCCTGGTGCGCTTATCTTGGCCTTATTCTACTTTCAGATGAACGAATTTGAGTTTGGCTGGTTGTCGTTTGGTAAGATGATGATCCTAGTCTCAACGATTAGCGTGGTCATAGGGTTGAGCGAGTTTAAGATATATGAATTCAATCGAAATCTGCCAAAGAATAACCCGTCGCAAACGTCTTCACTGGATTGCAACGCCTTCTTTAGTCGAGTGTCTCCAGAGTTGGGGCGTTCACTTGTCTCATTGAGTAAGCAAGATCACTATCTTGAGGTCGTTACTGATAAGGGAAGTGAAGTAATATTATTGCGTATGGCCGATGCAGTGGCCGAATTGGCAGCGTATAACGGTATTCGAGTGCATCGTTCTCATTGGGTGGCAATTGATGCAATCGTAGGATTCGAACGTCGTGATTCCCGTTGTTTTGTGCTGTTGAAAGGTGGTCGTGAGGTCCCGGTTAGTCGCCCCAATGTGACATACGTTAGGGGGTTGGCTGCATCGGTGAATTCCGGTGGCGGTTGACTTCGTTTCAAATGCAACGATATAAGTCCTGAAACCGATACACCGTTAGATTTGATCTAGCAGTATTCAGGAGACGTATCATGACAGCTGAAAAAGCACGTGAAATAATTCGCGCGGAAACCTCCGTTGGAACAGCCACAAGGTATATGCCGGGATTTGGCAATGACTTTGAAACCGAGGCCTTGCCAGATGCTTTGCCTCAGGGGATGAACTCGCCGCAGAAATGCAATTATGGCCTCTATGGCGAGCAGCTATCAGGGACAGCATTCACAGCGCCAAGCCATCAAAATGAACGCACGTGGTGCTACCGCATTCGCCCGTCAGTTAAGCACAGCCATCGGTACGAAAAGATTGACATGCCGCAATGGAAATCTGCCCCGTGTATTGATCCCGATGTTATCAGTTTGGGTCAATATCGTTGGGATCCAATCGAAGCATCGGGTGCGCCTTTGACATGGGTGACGGGTATGCGGACCATGACAACTGCTGGGGACGTAAATACGCAGGTTGGCATGGCATCTCATGTGTATTTGGTGACTGAAACGATGGAGGATGATTACTTCTTCTCAGCGGATTCTGAGTTATTGGTTGTACCCCAAGAAGGTCGGCTGATTTTCCATACTGAACTTGGCACCATTGAGTTGGAACCCAAAGAAATTGCGATACTTCCGCGGGGCCTATTGTACAGAGTCGAAGTGGCAGAAGGACCTGCGCGCGGTTTCGTTTGTGAAAACTACGGGCAAAAGTTTGAACTACCGGGACGTGGCCCAATTGGTGCAAATTGTATGGCCAATCCGCGTGACTTTAAAGCCCCTGTCGCGGCTTTTGAAGACCGCGAAGTACCATCGACAGTTACAATAAAATGGTGCGGGCAGTTTCACAAAACGCACATCGGTCACAGTCCATTAGACGTTGTGGCGTGGCATGGAAATTATGCCCCAATGAAGTATGATTTGCGTACTTACTGTCCGGTTGGCGCAATCTTATTTGATCATCCCGATCCATCGATTTTCACAGTATTAACGGCACCTTCGGGCCAGCCCGGCACAGCGAATATCGATTTTGTGCTGTTTCGCGAACGTTGGATGGTGGCAGAAGATACGTTCAGACCGCCATGGTATCACAAAAATATCATGTCGGAGCTTATGGGTAACATCTATGGGCAATACGACGCCAAACCTCAGGGGTTTGTTCCGGGCGGTATGTCGCTGCACAATATGATGTTGCCGCATGGGCCGGATAAAAACGCATTTGAAGGCGCGTCAAACGCGAACCTCGGAGCGGAAAAGCTAGATCACACCATGTCATTCATGTTTGAGACACGCTTTCCACAGCATTTGACTCCATTTGCGGCGAACGAAGCGCCAATCCAAGACGACTACATTGATTGCTGGACTGACATTGAAAAGAAATTTGATGGTAAGCCGGGAAAAAAATGATGAAACTCTTTGGGTATTGGCGATCAACAGCTGCGTACCGTGTTCGAATTGCGCTAAATCTTAAGAAAATCGCATATGAACACGTTGGGGTGGATTTGGTCGCGGGCGGCGGTCAGCAACATACAAATGCATATGGGCATAAAAACCCATCCCATTTGGTGCCCGCGCTAGAGCTTGAAAGTGGTAAAGTTCTGACGCAATCGCTAGCGATCATCGATTACTTAGACACTTTGGTGCCTGCGCCGCCGCTTTTACCTACCCATCCTGAAGCCCGGGCAGAGGCGCTCGCTGTGGCGCACGTTATCGCAATGGATATCCATCCGATTAATAACCTCAGGGTGGTGCAGCATCTCGGGGCGACCTTTGATGCAGATGCTGAGGCCAAAGCTGAATGGATGCGTCATTGGATGGCTACCGGATTTGATGTACTGAACGCTTTGGTGAAGCAGGACACAGCGTTTGCAATGGGCGCAGCTCCAGGACTTGCAGATATTTGCCTTGTTGCGCAGTTTTATAACGCTCGGCGATGGGGCTTGGATCTACAGGCTTATGGGCGTTTAGCCGAAATAGAACAGGCGTGTTTGGCGCTAAAACCATTTGCTGATGCGCGGCCCGAGGCCCAGCCTGACGCGACGAATTAAGGAAACTAAGATGTCTAAACTGATGAAATCGTGGGTCGAGAGCGCGAACTCTGACAAATCGCCTTTTCCTCTGAATAACTTGCCTTATGGCGTTTTTTCAATGGGTGAAGAAGATCCGCGATGCGGCGTTGCGATCGGGAATTTGATTTTGGATGTCGCCTACCTTGAAGAAGAAGGCGTGATCGTTCTGGATGATGAACCGGTCCTTGACCTTCCGTTCTGGAACGAAGTGATGGAATTGGGACAGGCTACATGGGCTGATCTGAGGGCGCGGTTGATTGATCTACTGTCTGAAGATGGGGATCCTGTCTTGCTTGATGACATTGAGATGCGCAGCCGCGCCTTTGTTGCTATGGATGAGGCCCAACTTCATCTTCCAATTGTTGTGTCTGAATACACCGATTTTTACGCGGGTAAGCAGCATGCGCAGAATATGGGCGCTATTTTACGAGGCTCCCCTGACCTTCCTGCGAATTGGCTACATATTCCGATCGGGTACAACGGGCGGGCATCTACTGTCGTGGTGTCAGGCACTGATATTCGGCGCCCATTGGGGCAAACAAAAGCACCAGATGCCGATATGCCAAGTTTTGGGCCAACAAAGCGTTTGGATATCGAATTAGAAATGGGGGCAATCGTCGGGGCAAACTCCGCGATGGGCCAGCCAATTTCTGTTGATCAGGCAGATGCTGCTATCTTTGGATATGTGCTTTTAAATGATTGGTCCGCGCGTGACATTCAGGGATGGGAATATCAGCCGCTTGGACCATTTCAGGGTAAAGGGTTCGGAACAACTATTAGCCCTTGGATCGTAACCGCAGCAGCTCTTGAGCCTTTCCGCGCGCCGACACCAGAGCGTGAAAAAGAATTGCTGCCCTATTTAGCGGGTAGCAAAGATGGCTTGTATGATATCGACCTTGAAGTTTTGATGCAGCCTGAAGGTGCCCTGACTGCAACTTCGCTCGCGAATACGAACTATAATCGGATGTATTATTCGGCAGCGGAGCAGTTATGCCATCACTCGATTGGCGGTTGCGCGATGAATGTCGGGGATCTGTTGGGATCGGGTACCATTTCGGGGCCGTCGCGTAGCGAATACGGGTCGTTGATGGAGCTCAGCTGGGCCGGACGCGAACCCTTTATGCTCGAAACGGGTGAAAAACGTGGGTTTATCGAAGACGGCGACACCCTGACACTGCGCGGAACCGCAAAGGGTGACGGATACCAAATTGGTTTTGGCGATTGCGTCGGGACAATTCTGCCGGCGATTTCTACACCGTTTGAAACCAAATAATCATCTGGATCGATTGTTCGATCAGAAATCTGCATAGACATTTATACGGCGCAGGCGCTGTTTGGAAAAGGAAATCAACTATGGCCAAAGCTTTTGCATCTCAGGGCGACATGAGTGAGAAAAACATCAGTTTTACCGAAGTGGGCGATGGTCTTTATGCCTTCACGGCAGAAGGCGACCCAAATTCTGGTGTGATCATTGGTGATGATAGCGTGATGATCGTTGAGGCCCAAGCCACGCCACGCTTGGCGCAGAAAGTCATCGAAAAGGTGCGTGAAGTTACAGATAAACCAATCAGCCACGTGGTGCTGACGCATTATCACGCAGTCCGAGTTTTGGGCGCGTCAGCATTTGGTGTTGAGCAAATTATCATGGGCGATGCGGCGCGCGCGATGGTCGTTGAGCGTGGGCAGGATGATTGGGACAGTGAGTTCCAGCGTTTTCCTCGTCTGTTTGAGGGTCACGAAAGCATTCCTGGGCTGACCTATCCAACAACGACATTTTCCGAAGATATGACGGTTTACCTTGGAAATCGCCGAGTTGACCTGATGCATTTGGGGCGTGCGCATACGGCTGGCGATATCGTCATCCATGTCCCGGATCAGAACGTCATGTTCACCGGAGACATCGTTGAATATCATTCTGCTTGCTATTGTGGTGACGGGCATTTCGGGGATTGGGGAAATACGCTAGATAATATCGCCGCATTTGATGTTGATGCGATCGCACCCGGCCGTGGCGACGCGTTGATCGGCAAAGATATGGTACACGCTGCCATTGAAAATACTCGTGACTTTGTCGAAAGCACCTACCGCCCGGCAGCACGCGTTGCCGCGAGAGGTGGTTCATTGAAAGATGCGTGGGACGCGGTGCGCGCAGAGTGCGACCCAAAATTCAAAGATTATGCAATCTATGAACACTGCCTGCCGTTCAATGTTGCACGTGCCTACGATGAAGCGCGTGGAATTGATACGCCTCGGGTTTGGACAGCACAGCGTGACCTGGATATGTGGGCCGCTTTGCAAAACTAAATCAGTGCGGCCTGCTGAAAAACGTGGGCCGCAAATTTTTCCTGCGCAAGGGAATGACGCTTTTCAAGCCCTTTGCCGAAATATGTAAGGGGCTGTGATGGCAAAAATTTTTGAGATCCCGCTTTATCCATATACCCGAAATCCTGATCAGGATTCGCCGAAAACCAACCGGCATCCTGTTATCATTGTAGGTGCAGGGCCCGTAGGTTTGGCTGCCGCAATAGATTTGGCCCAACAGGATATCCCGGTTGTTGTTGTTGACGACAATGATCGGGTGAGTTTTGGATCACGCGCGATTTGCTTTGCTAAACGGCCTTTGGAAATTCTTGACCGTCTGGGTTGTGGCGAGCCAATGGTTGAAAAAGGTGTCACATGGAATATCGGAAAGGTATTCTTTGATGACCGCCAAACCTACGAATTTAATCTGTTGGCGGAAGATGGCCATAAACGTCCGGCATTTATCAATTTGCAGCAATATTATTTTGAGGCCTATTTGATGGACCGGGTCCGCGTGCTTGAGGCCGAAGGCAAGCCGATTGAAATTCGTGGCAAGAATAAAGTGGTTTCGATCGAAAACAACGACGACCACGTAAGTTTGCAAATCGATACACCAGATGGAGTATATCAGGTCGAAGCCGAGTGGTTGATTTCGTGTGATGGTGCCGGATCGCCTGTTCGCCAGATGCTTGGTTTGGACTTTGTTGGGCGTGTCTTTGAAGATAATTTCCTTATTGCCGATGTTGTGATGGACGCTGATTTTCCGACAGAACGTTGGTTCTGGTTTAATCCGCCGTTTAATCGTGATCAGTCAGCGTTGTTGCACAAGCAACCAGACGGGGTATGGCGGATCGACCTGCAGCTCGGATGGGATATCGACAAAGCCGAAGAGAAAAAGCCAGAGAATGTGATCAGGCGCTTAAAGCAGATGCTTGGTGATGAAATTTCTTTCGATTTGGAATGGGTGTCGATTTATACATTCCAGTGCCGTCGTATGGAAAAATTCCGCCATAACCGTGTTTTGTTCGCCGGGGATGCAGCACATCAGGTATCGCCATTCGGTGCACGAGGAGCCAATTCAGGTATCCAGGATTCCGATAACCTTTGTTGGAAGTTAAAGTTAGTACTGGATGGCATTGCACCAGAAACTCTGCTCGACACTTATGATGATGAACGTATCTATGGTGCTGACGAGAACATTTTAAATTCTTCGCGATCTACTGACTTTATCACGCCTAAATCGGCTGTTTCACGACAGTTTCGCGATGCTGTATTACATTTGGCTGAGAAGCATGAATTTGCCCGCCCTATGGTAAATTCGGGTCGCCTTTCGGTTCCATGCATTTATAGTGAATCGCGCCTTAACACGCCTGACAGCACGAAACTCCCAACATCCACCCGACCGGGGGCTCCGGCTGTTGACGCGCCAGTAAACGAAGGTTGGTTACTCGATCAACTCAATGGGGATTTTAAGCTGCTCTTTGTCGGGATTAACGGAGAGTCGCCATCTGTTGCTGGGATTCACCTGGATGTTATCGAAGTGCAACCGGGACAAAACCCGGTTTTTGAAGATCGGTATTTGGGTGACGAAGACACAGCAATATATCTCATTCGGCCAGATCAACACATAGCGGCACGTTGGACATCATATGATGAAACCGAAATTCGCAATGCTATATTACGCGCTATAGGTCAGGAATAATCGATGCTTATTACGACACCTAATATTCACGATGCGGATGGGTTTTATTCGGAACTTCTGGACATGCATGACGGCCTGTCAGAGAATGAAAGCAAGGCGCTCAATGCTCGGCTTATCCTTGTATTGGCAAACCATATCGGTGACAGAGAAGTATTAGCGGAAGCAATGAGAACTGCTCTGGACTGATAGGTTGTAGAATGTCCCTGAACCGACGATTTTCGCAGAGCGGCGGGCTACTTTGCCCGCTGCTGTGTTAACGAACGACAAACTCGGCATGTAATGCACCTGCTGCTTTGATGCTTTTGAGGATGTCGATCATATCTCTTGGCGAAACACCTAGGGCATTTAACCCTGCAACAACCTCTGAAAGGGAGGTGCCTTCATTGATTTCGGCCAATCCAGTTCCCGGCTCTTCCTCCAGTGTTGCAATGGTTCGAGGTACCACAACGGTTTCGCCTTCTGAAAATGGGTTTGGTTGAACAACAACCGGGACTTCTTGAATGCGGAGCGTAAGATTCCCTTGGGAAACCGCGACGCGGGAAATTCTGACATCTTCGCCCATAACAATCGTTCCAGACCGTTGGTCTACAACGACGCGTGCACGAAGTTCGGGTTCAACCAGCATATTTTCAATATAACCAATTGCATGTGCGGGGGATTGTAAGCGTGTTGCCGCGAAATCCACCTCAACGGTACCCCCATCAAGCATCACAGCCACGCGACGGCCAAAAGATTCATTGATGACGTTTTCAATACGAGCGGCGGTTGTGAAATCGGCGTTGCGTAATGCCAGACGTAATTCTGAGAGTGAATTTAACTCAAACTCTACTTCACGCTCTACGCGCGCGCCTGACGGAATAACACCTGAGGTTGGTACGCCACTTATGACCTCAGCTCCGTCGCCGGCGACAGAAGCACCCCCGGCTATTATTGTCCCCTGTGCCACCGCATAGATCTGGCCATCTGCGGCATTGAGAGGAGTCATGATAAGTGTTCCACCGAGTAAACTATCAGCATCACCGATGGCAGAAACAGTTACATCAACCTGTCCACCCGCGCGGGAGAATGCAGGTAGTGTCGCCGTTACAAAGACGGCTGCTACATTTTTTGGGCGAAATTGTTCGCCTGTAATGTTAACCCCAAGCCTTTCAAGAATGTTTGACATTATTTCTTCGGTAAATGGAGCATTCCGGATACCGTCACCCGTGCCGTTTAATCCCACGACCAATCCATATCCAACCAAATCATTTCCGCGAACACCGTCAAATTCGACCAGATCTTTGATCCGAATTGGACTAGCCGAAATGGTCAGCGGGAATAGACAAAACACAACGAAGAACAGCAGGGCTTTTTTAATCATCTCAGATAATCCGCTAGGGTTAGGCGCGACAGTCTCGCGGTAATATTATACAGGATTTCTAGTTGAGATTCCGCATCTTGAAGCTGTACCGCTGTATCGTATTGATCGACGCCGATGAGATCAGATTTTGCTAATTCGAGGCCCGATTTTTCTGCTTCGTTCCGAGTGGATGCGTTTTCTATGCGCGCTTCGACTGCGCCAACGTCCGCCCTAAGGGTTGTGATTTTACCATCGGCAGCCAAAACTTTCTGACCCGAGGTTTGCGCAAGTGCGGCTTGTTCCACATTGTTTCCGCCGAGTACGCCCTCATCTATAAGCGCAGCGAGGGCAAAACCTTCCAGTGTGTCGCGTAGTGTTTGATTATCTGCCCGCAATTGCAACTCAGCACTTTCGTTCGGGCCAATCTGAAGTGGCGCGAGATTGTTTGTAGATCCAAGATAACCTGAAGTTTCGAACCCACCACCTGCTGAGTTAAACCAATCATTTACAGCTGATGCGACACCTGCAGCTGTCGTTTCGCCAGCAACGTGGGCCGTAAGCTCTGCAATCATCGTATCGCCGGATGCGAGGGGTTTAGTATTTGTTGATGTTCCTGCGAACAGACTGCGGCCAGCAACACTTGTGTTTAAAGTGGATACAATAGAGTCAAATTTTTGACGTGCGTCGTTCGCGGCAACTTCAATTGTAGCAGCTTGGCCTGCATTTCCGGATGTTATCAGGGTCGACGCAGTCTCACTGGCAAATCCCTGTACGACTTCAAGCGCACTTTGCATGCTGGCTGCGAATGTGGATGCTTCTTTGTTTGCATAACTATATGAAGTCAGAGATTTGAGTGAATGTTCAATACTGGCGAGAGGTGAAAAATCACCCTTTAGATGCGAACCAACGTCCGATACTTGGCCTGTTGATAGCTCTTTTGACAATGTTTGCAGCGACGTTTTTAGCGTTGCGTTTTGACGTGTCGTCATAAACGAATGAGCCATGTCGCCGATGGAAGAAAAGTTTACCATTAGAGCCTCATCAATGTATCTAGGAGTTCGTCTACTGTTTGAATGACGCGCGCATTAGCTGAGTATGCTTGTTCAATCAGGAGCAGCTGTTGAAGTTCGTAATCAGTGTCGACACCATTTTCGAGTTCGAGTGATTTTAAGGTCGAAGACTGCGCCTGAGCGAAGGCCCGCTGTGATTCACTCGATTGCCGCCCTCCGCTGATAGTGGATAGCAACGCAGAACCGACTTGAGCGGCGCTTCTGGATTGAGTTGTAAAGGCGGTTGATGACGTAACCTGAGGGCCAGTTAACGCACCTACGAGATTGCTAATCAGTTGTGAGTTGCCAACATCACCTTGAACATTTGCACCGATCCCATCTCGTATTCGCCAGCTCTCTCCTCCAGCGGCTGGATCAACGCGAACATTAATTTCGATCCGTGCGGATAGGCCCATTTCATCGGTTGCAACAAAAGCAGCACCTGCGTCGGTGAAGAGCCCGGCGTCACCTACGGCAAGGGTAGGATCCGTTGTTGTCGACTGATAACGTTCGATCATATCTCGCGCTAATCCGTCAGTTTGTGCTTGGGCCGCAACTGATAGTTCATCGCGTACGGAAAAATGCCCGATCAGGCTTCCGCCCGACAGTAAACTACTTGAACTGCTCGTTTGAACACTTTGCCCGTCTATTGTTAATCCCGATAGCGCTCCCGAAGTTAAAGTCATGTCTGGTGTAATGACGGCTGTGCTGGAAAACTCAAATTGTGCTGCTTTACTATCTAGCAACATCATTCCGCCTGTTGAAATGAGTTCAACCCGACCATTTTCACGAGCGATTTGTTTAACGGGCACAATTTCGGAAACCTGATCAATGAGGGACTGTCTCTGATCTAATAGGCTTGCGGTATCAAAACCCGAAGCATTGTTTTTAACAATCAGGGTGTTCAGGTCTTTAATTTGTGCCAACGAGGTGTTTAAGCTGTCCACCGCAAACTCAATAGAGGCATCAGCACCTTGGCGTTGTTTTTGGATAGTGTCAGATACGGAATTTAATTTTGATGCGACTTGGGCTGCGGCCTGAACCACATTGTCCAATCTGTGATCCGAATCTGGGCGGCTAGATGCTTCTATCAGTGTGGATTCAAAGTTGGCTAGGCTGTCGGCAAGTGCGCCTGTTTCACCTGGTACGCCAATCGCAGCTTCCATTGTGGAATAAAAGGAAGAGACCTGATTGATATAAGCAAGCTGGCCATCGGCGGCCCTTCGGTCGGTAATGACACCCAAATCCACAATACGATTTACACCAG
This sequence comes from Cochlodiniinecator piscidefendens, assembly GCF_011326755.1. Taxonomy (GTDB): domain Bacteria; phylum Pseudomonadota; class Alphaproteobacteria; order Rhodobacterales; family Rhodobacteraceae; genus Cochlodiniinecator; species Cochlodiniinecator piscidefendens. The sequence goes on from NZ_JAAOIE010000004.1 coordinate 248,619, forward strand.
AGGCTTGTACGCCTGCGCCGTTGCCTCCCAATACCACAGAATTTACATCGAGTTCCCGTCGGGCGTAGCCCGGAGTCAATGCGTTTGCGATATTGGATGATGCGATTTCCGCACGGCGTGTCGTGACGGATAGCCCAGACAGCGCATTGCTAAAAGCGGATGCCATACTCATGATTTATCCTTTCGGTTTCACCCGATTGAAAATTAACGCTTAATGTTCGTTGTCTCTTGCAACATCTCGTCTACGGTCTGGATAACCTTAGCATTTGACGAATAGGCGCGTTGGGTTTGAATGAGAGCGGTTAATTCGCCTGCGACATCCGTGGTGGACCCTTCACGAGCGTACCCTGAAACCGCGCCGGTTGGACCATCCCCAGCATCCCACAGGAAGAAGGAACCGCTATCTTGAGACACCTGGAATGTCTGATTGTTCAAAGAAATTAATCCATTTGGGCTGGGAACATCGGCGAGAGGCACCTGATAGAGAATTCGCGTGAAGCCTGTATCATAGGTCGCGGTGATCATGCCGCCATCGTTGATTTCAACGCCGGTGAGATTGCCAACAGGGGAGCCATCTTTGGTGATGGAGGTCGGGGCAAAGCTATCGGAAAGCTGCGTTAAACCTTTATTATCACCGAGACGCCCGATGGTTACATCCATTGAACCACCGCCAACGGTTAGTGCCAAAGAACCTGTCGCAGGATCATAGGCACCACCAGAAACCGTTGTGACTGAGGCCAGCGTACCGCCGTTGCCGCGTGTGTCGTCAAAGGTTAACGTGTATTCACCGATTGTTGCGCCGCCCTGCGCAGAATCGCTGATCACCATAGTCCATTCGTTATCATTGCCTGACGCAGGTTGAGTTGGAGTGAACGTGATATCCATCGTTTCAGATGTGCCAAGGTTACCGAAGTATTCGACTGATAGAGGGAGTGTTTCACCATTCCCGTCAACAACTGCTTGGGTCGCAGGAAGGTTTACGCCAAGGCTCATTTGTGTTGTTGGATCGCCAGCAGATTGGTTAGCATTGATGCGGACAGGCTCCAGATCTGCGACAGTGTCGCGTGGATAAGTACTGATTGAGCCATCAGCTTCTGCCGGCCAGCCCATAAGCGCCAATCCAGAATCAGTAACGAGAAGTCCGTCTGAGTTGGTATGGAATGCGCCGGTTGTGGTCATCAGCAAGGGTTGATCGCCTGCTGCTGCTCCACCTAAACTAACGACAGGCGTTACCGGCAGGAACCCGCGCCCCGTAACCGCAATATCCATTGCGTTGCTTGTGGATACAAGAGCACCGCGTTGTTCAATAAGGCGGCTTGTGTTGGCTTTTACGCCACCAGCGGAATAAGTTCCCGACCCCGCACTTTTTGTAATTACGAATGATTCAAAATCGGTAACGGCACGTTTGTAACCATAGGTGCCAGAATTTGCGATATTGTCTGAAATGGTTGCTAGCTTGGTTGCGTTGGCATTGAGGCCCGCCACACCAGCGTTAAGCGAAGAGGAAATTGTCATTGTGCGCCTTTCTGCTGCATCAATCCTAGGATCAACAACAGGCTTAGCGGTCGCAGCTTAACATGCCCCTAATAGATAAAATGAGATCTATTTCCTCTTCGCGTAGGCGCTATTGGTCTGAACGTAACAAGATCACCTCGAGTCGATTGTTGCGAATGGATAACGGGTTCTGCGCTGCTGGTTTGCGATCGGCATACCCTGTAACACGTTGCATTCGCTCGCTTTCCATTCCACTCGTTACAAGCAGACGACGTGTTCGGTCTGCGCGATCCGACGATAAATTCCAGACTGGATTATCTTGAAGGACGATTGGTTGCGAACGTGTATGGCCTGCAATTGCAACTTCGTTGGTGACCAAATCGAATACTTCGGCGATGATTCTTGTGACTTCAATCATGACATTTGTTGGTTCATTTGATCCGACATGGAACAAGGGTTCTCCGGGGAGGTCGAAGATTTCGACGATTAATCCCTCATCAGTTTGTCGAGTCATGATGTGGCGGAGCGCATTTTCCATAACATAGCTTTCGCCGCCGCTACCGTTTAGAACCTCCTCAACCATAGTGATGGCCTCTTCTTCAGACATTCCATCGCCGTCTGCCCCACCTTCGGCGTCGGTACGATTCGAAGCCGTATCAGTCGGAACCGCAGTTCCAGTGCCGCTTTGCGGTAAGGTTTCTTCGACGAAAACACTATCACCACCCAAGGCCCCGTCACCACCGCCAGAAATACGACTGATTGGAATAGATGGACTGAAGTAATCAGCCAGACCTTGACGTTGTTGTTCTGTCGTCGCGTTTAATAGCCACATCAACATAAAGAATGCCATCATCGCTGTAACGAAATCTGCGTAGGCCACTTTCCAAGCGCCCCCGTGATGTCCGTCGCCACCAACGATCTTCTTCTTCTTTATGATGATTGGCGCGTTTGTTCCCGCAGCCATTTCACCACCTCTTATTTCACCCAAGTCCAGAACTAGCAGGAGAAAATAAACAGCGGTTTAACCTTTCAAATTGTTAGGAGTTTTAGCAGCAGGCAACCAACATGACGTTGAGGTTGTCTGTGTAATGGCGAATCTCCGGTTGATTTGTATGGAATATCCTTTGTTGCAAATAATTCTCAATAGCATTGACAGTTGCGAATTACTCGCATATTCCGGGCTCAACGAAGGCTCGAGGAGAATAATATGCGATTTCCCAATGTTATGGCTGCTGTTTTGATTGTTGGGGGCGCAGCAACGCAATCTCTGGCAGATGAACCATTTAGAGCAGTCACTACTTTTACAGTCATTGCTGACATGGCCCAAAACGTCGCCGGAGACGCTGCAGTGGTTCAGTCGATCACGCGCCCAGGCGCTGAGATCCACGGCTACCAACCAACCCCTCGTGACATTTTGCGTGCGCAGGATGCCGATCTGATTTTGTGGAACGGTCTGAACCTTGAACTTTGGTTCGAACAGTTTTTCTCAAACCTAAGTGATGTGCCAAGTGCAGTTCTGACCGATGGGATCACGCCTATGGGGATCACAGAGGGGGCTTACGATGGCAAACCTAATCCACATGCTTGGATGGCGTTAGATACTGCCCTGATCTATGTAGATAATATTCGCGATGCTTTTGTTGAACATGATCCGGACAACGCAGAAGTTTATCGTGCGAATGCCGAGGAATACAAAGCAGAAATTACAGCGGCGATTGCTCCGTTGCGCGAAGCAATCCGTGAGATCCCCGCAGATGATCGTTGGTTGGTCAGCTGCGAAGGGGCCTTTAGTTATTTGGCCCGCGATTTTGGGATGCGTGAACTTTACCTGTGGCCGATCAATGCCGATCAAACTGGTACGCCGCAGCAAGTTCGTAAAGTTATTGATGGTGTACGAGAAAACGATATTCCAGTTGTTTTTTGCGAAAGCACTGTAAACACTGATCCGGCTCGTCAAGTGGCGCGTGAAACAGGTGCGCAGTACGGCGGAGATCTCTATGTGGATTCACTATCGGCGGCAGATGGGCCGGTTCCAACGTATTTGGATCTTCTGCGTGTGACCTCTCAGACTGTTCTGGATGGTCTTACTGCTGCGCAAGGGAATTAAAATGACTTCTGCACAGTTAGGTATTTCTGCCTCGGATGTAACCGTGACTTATCGCAATGGTCACACCGCACTAACCAACGCGAGTTTTGAAATCCCGACCGGAACAATTACAGCCTTGGTTGGGGTGAACGGCGCGGGAAAATCGACCCTATTCAAGGCGATTATGGGGTTTGTTCCCGCAGCCAAAGGTGAAATCCGTATTTTGGGAATGCCAGTCAAAGAGGCGCTTAAGAAAAATATCGTTGCCTATGTTCCTCAGGCTGAAGAGGTCGATTGGTCTTTTCCCGTACTGGTCGAAGACGTGGTCATGATGGGGCGGTATGGGCATATGAACTTTATGCGCACTCCGAGAGCAGAGGATAAATTGGCCGTTACAGATGCGTTGACACGCGTTGGCATGGTTGAATTTCGCCATCGGCAGATAGGGGAGTTGTCCGGCGGACAGCGTAAACGTGTGTTTCTCGCACGTGCTTTGGCGCAGGACGGCCAAGTCATATTGCTTGATGAACCTTTTACGGGCGTCGACGTTCAAACCGAGGATGCGATCATCGGATTGCTTCGAGATTTACGAAGCGAAGGTCGTGTTATGCTTGTCTCTACCCACAACCTGGGGTCTGTCCCTGAATTTTGTGATCGAACTGTTTTGGTCAAGGGAACTGTGCTTGGGTATGGCTTAACCGAAGATACCTTTACCCAGAAAAATCTCGAACAAGCTTTCGGTGGTGTATTGCGTCATTTTGTTTTGGGCGGAAAAGACCTGCATGACGATGATGATGCGCGCCAAGTCACCGTGATTACCGATGATGAAAGACCTTTTGTTGTCTATGATGAGAAGACAGAGAAGGGCAGCTAATGGAAACCCTTCTTGAACCGTTTACGTATGGCTACATGACCAACGCCATGTGGGTGAGTGCGCTTGTAGGTGGTGTGTGCGCGTTTTTGTCAGCTTATCTTATGCTCAAGGGCTGGTCGTTGATTGGGGATGCGCTGAGCCATTCGATCGTCCCGGGTGTTGCCGGAGCTTACATGCTTGGGCTTCCGTTTGCGCTGGGTGCTTTTGCCGCTGGTGGATTGGCTGCTGGTGCGATGTTGTTTCTCAATCAACGTTCCGGGTTGAAGGAAGACGCTATCATCGGTCTTATCTTTACCAGCTTTTTTGGCCTCGGGCTTTTCATGGTGTCGGTATCCCCGACCTCCGTGAATATTCAAACGATCACGCTTGGCAATATTCTTGCAATCACGCCTGAAGATACGCTGCAACTGGCGTTGATTGGTTTTGTGTCTTTGGGCGTGTTGCTGTTGAAGTGGAAAGATTTGATGGTGGTTTTCTTTGATGAAAGCCATGCTCGGTCAATCGGCCTGAACCCAGATCGGTTGAAGTTTATCTTTTTCGTTTTGTTATCGGCATCCTGCGTTGCCGCGTTGCAAACTGTGGGCGCATTTTTGGTTATTGCAATGGTGGTGACACCGGGTGCAACCGCATATCTTCTGACCGATAGATTCCCTCGGTTGCTGATACTGAGTGTCGCTATAGGAGCCTCGACGAGCTTTGTTGGGGCGTACCTAAGTTATTTCCTAGATGGGGCAACAGGCGGCGTTATTATTTGCCTGCAGACGTTGATTTTCCTTACAGCGTTTTTCTTGGCACCAAAGCACGGGTATTTGGCATCCCGACGTAAAGCGATCAAAGCGCTAGAGGTTTCAAAATGATCGAAGAACTTTTGCTACCATTTCAGTTCAGCTTTCTGATCAACGCTTTTATTATTACGATGATTATTGCTGTCCCAACCTCTCTATTGTCCTGCTTTTTGGTTCTCAAAGGCTGGTCATTGATGGGTGACGCCGTTAGCCACGCTGTTCTGCCGGGTATTGTCCTTGCATATATTGCTGGTATTCCGCTGGTTATCGGGGCGTTTGCGGCGGGAATGACGTGCTCATTGTTAACCGGGTTTTTGAAAGAAAATAGCCGGGTTAAACAAGACACAGTAATGGGCGTTGTGTTCTCTGGCATGTTTGGATTTGGTCTCGTGCTTTATACGAAAATTCAGTCGGATGTGCATTTAGACCATATTTTGTTTGGTAATATGCTGGGGGTGAATTGGAATGATATTTACCTCACTGCTGGCATCGGGATTTTGGTTACTGCTGCGATCGTGTTCAAGTGGAAAGACTTGCTACTGTTTTCATTTGATCCTGCGCAGGCCAAAGCATCTGGGCTGAATACGGGTCTGCTGCACTATGGCTTGCTGGCTGTTTTGTCTTTGACAATTGTTGCGACATTGAAAGCCGTGGGCATTATTCTAGCCATTGGCTTACTGATCGCGCCGGGAGCGATTGCATTTCTTGTGACAAAACGGTTTGAGCATATGATGATGATTTCAGTCGCAGTTACTGTTTTTTCGTCCTTTACCGGCATCTATCTCAGTGTATTTCTCGATAGCGCCCCTGCGCCGACGATTATATTGATCCTCACAGCCATCTTTGTAATTTGTTTTACGCGTTTGATCTGGCTGCGCCACAAAACAGAAACATCGGGCACGTCTTCTATTGGCGGGTAGCTGCTCTTTGTTCGGGCTAGTATTTGACAAAGCTATAGTGAATGGTTTCTCTTAAGGGACAGACAGTTGCACATTGGAAGATGTGTGATATCCGTTCTTTGGAAAGAGAGCTTATTCATGAATAAAATCAATATTATGCCTGCAATGCGGGCCAGCATTGGTCTTGGAGCGTTGTTAACGGCTACATCGTTAAGCAGTGCAGCATTTGCACAAGACGTCGGACTATGTGGTCAACCAAATGGATTGACCGAAGGTAATTTCACCATTTCGGGTTCAACAGCTGCCCCGATCGATACATTTGTAAACATCGCAAGAGGGGAGCCACGGTATCTAGAGTTGATGCTGCAAAACCCAACGGGATTGACGCTTGAAACTAACAGTTTTGATGCCGATCCAGTTTTGATCTTGTTTGATAGCTCGGGCGCAGTTGTTCAAACCGACGATGACGGGACTGGTACGCTGAATTCGCGCCTCGGTGTTGACCTTCCTGCAGGGGCTTATTGTCTTCAGGTGCGTACGCTTACGGATATTCCCGCGCCAACCGGTCCGTTGCCGTCAGGTTTTGATGCAACCATTCCTTTGCGTGTTACAACTGGGGTGACACCTCCGGTGACTTATCCTACCGACGGTGGCCAGATTGCATCGGGTTCATGTGCTTCTAACCCAAATATGTTGGTCGCAATCGATCCGCTTTCTCTGGGCGGTGGTGTTCAGCAACTCTCAGGGCAATTGATGGGAGGCGGTAGCGCGAGCGTCGGCTTTACATTGTCTGAGCCTATGGGCGTTGCGCTCGGTGTGCGCAGCGATACATTCGACACAATCATTTCGCTCGAAGACGTAGCAGGTGTTCCGTATGGAACCGATGATGACGGTGGCGATGGCGTAAACAGCCTATTGGGTCTAGAGCAAGCACTTCAGCCTGGTGATTACTGTTTGACCGTAAACAGCTATGACGGTGCCTCAGGTGGTCCATTCGACGTGACACTTCAGGAATGGTCTCCGCAAGTCGTGGCACAGCAAACGGGTGGCTTTGCTCCGTTCAACGTATGCCAAGACCCTGCTACTACCGTTGCGCTTGGTGATGGGCTTGCCAGTGGTTTCGCGCCTCTGTCTGCAGGGCAAGCTTTGACAGGTACATATTCACACTTTAGCTTTTCCACATCGCAAGAGATGGAACTGCGATTGAGTGCATCCAGCAATAACTTTGATACGGTTCTTGGATTGTACTCAATGGATGGAACCGAAATCGCCAGAAATGATGATGCCGAAGGCCAAGGTACAAACAGCCGGCTGCAAACAGGTGGCGTAGTGCCGGCTGGGCAGTATTGCGCTGTTGTTGGCTCCTTCTCAGGCAGCGGCGGTGGATTATTTGATCTTTCGGTTCTAGAGCTGACAGAAGAGGCCCTTCTTGCCGAGGCGTATAACCGCGGTGAATTGTTGCCGTCGGTTTCTAGTGGTGTTGAGATGAACGACCTTGGCCTGCTTGAGCGGAGCTTGCGTAGCGAAACCGTCGCAGGCAGTGGGGCTGAATGGTTCTTGTTCGAAGTCGACGAGGAAAGCCTTGTTGTCATGGATACAACATCCGTTGGCGGTGTTGAACGGATCGCATTGTTCGACTTTGAAGGCAGTGGTCAGATGGTTGCCGAAGGTTGGCCAGATGTTAACGGCAGCCGGACTCGTTTGGTTGAACGTGTGGGTTCAGGTATTTACGCAGTCGCGGTTGTGCGTAGTGCTTATACCGAAGGTCGTGAAGCGATGCAGATGTCATTGCAACGCTATGTTCGCCCTCCTCGCCGTCAATAACTTGCCCAAAAAAAACGGCCGCGAATTTCGCGGCCGTTTTCAATTTATATTCATTTTCTGAATTAGACGCGGCGTTTTTGATATCGGGCGAATTGAAACCACCTATAACGAAGGAAATTTTGGCAATTTCTTGTCTTTTTGGATGATCTAATGCGTGTTCTATTTCTGTGTTTGTTTCTTTTGATTCCACTCAAAGCGATATCTCTGTCTGGACCAGAGATTGGGGGAAATAATTATTGCGAAAACCTGTGGAGCGGGATGGTATCAAGCGTCGCAGAGGTCGTTAATTTGCCCCCCCCCCCTGACGAAAAAGCGGTTCTCTTTGCAGGTCCGGATGGGCGTCTGTTCAACTGCCTAAACCAAGCATTGCCGCAGGGTGCTAGGGAAGAGCTGCAATTTTGGGGAAGAGCCCTATCACGAGCTATTGCTTCTGACCCCTTTTCGGATAATCGCCGTCCTCCAAACTATTGCGGCACGAGTTACGGAAGCGTCCAAGGGGTTCAAACTATAACTATTCACCTCCCTTATGACAGAGAGGAGTTGGGTGCACCAACATGCGCTGTGCGGCTTCGCAGGTTTCCTGAGAGGGTGCAAAATTTTCTGGTTACTGAATAGAGAAACGGGGGCGCCGCAGTTTATCGGGCGCACGCAAATGGGCCCGATAATCCAAAGTATCGTGTAATCGATTATTTTTTGGTTAGAAATCAACAGTCACGCCCGGCAGTTCAAGTGACTTAATCAATTCGCGTACTTCTTGGCGTGCGGCGACATTTGAAATATTCAACTGCGTTACCCCAACATCCAGCAGGTCTAGCAGGGTCAGACCCTTTGGGAACAGCTCCCTAAAGATAACCCGCTCACCAAACCCTGGTGCAACTCGAAAGCCGATACGTTTGGATAGAGAGTCGAGCGCTTCACTCATTTTCTTTTTGTTGTGCATTTGCTGTGCTGCCAAACGGTTGCGCACAACGATCCAGTCTATCGGCTTTAGCCCGGCCTGTGCGCGCAATTGGCGTGCGTGCCAGACCATTTCGGAATAAACCGAAGGGCCTAGGATTTCGTTGGTCTCTGGGTTGATCCGCGCCAATAGATCGAAATCAACAAATGAATCGTTGAGAGGCGTAATCAATGTATCTGCGAGCGAATGCGCGACTTGGCTAAGGCGCGTGTGCGAACCCGGGCAGTCAATAAGGATAAAATCGCTATCAGGTTCAAGCGTGGCTACCGCAGCAGACAGCCTATGATCATAGATGTTTTCGCCCGGCTGTAGGTCAGAATGATCGATTTCGGGCAGCCCATGGTAGTCTGGAATAGGCAGAGTCAGATCGTTTGCTTCGCAAAATGCTTTGCGATTTTCGACGTAACGGCCGAATGTGCGTTGCCTCAGGTCAAGGTCGAGTGCCCCAACTTTATGCCCCATCCGCACGAGTGCGGTAGCAACATGCATAGAGGTCGTGGATTTACCTGATCCACCCTTTTCATTGCCGACGACGATAATATGCGCCACGCCAGATCCTTCCTTGAACAAAAAAGCGTGCCCTTTCGGGTACGCCCACTATATGTTGTGTTATCGCATATGGGAAGCAATGGGTTTGAGCAAGTCTACATTAGAGCGCCGGCGTCGTGTCGAGGCACTTCTGCAGAACCCGAATTGCGCGCTCAGCAGATGTGATGGTCGCATTCACAGACTCTTCAGAATACAGCGAATTTCAAGGCGCATTTTGTTTGTCTCGAAATTCGCTTGAATTCATCAAAACGAACAGTTTTGAGTGTCTCGCAAACGATTATGGTGAATCCCACTAAAACCTTAAAAGTCTAAGTTTTCAACGCTGAGTGCATTTTTTTGGATAAAGTCTCGGCGTGGTTCGACGACATCTCCCATAAGCTTGGTGAAAATATCATCGGCTTCAGCTACATCATCAACTTTAACTTGAAGCAATGTGCGGGCGTCTGGGTCTAGCGTGGTTTCCCATAGCTGATCCGGGTTCATTTCCCCCAATCCTTTATAGCGCTGAAGTGACAATCCTTTTTCGCCTTCGGCCAAAATAGCGCGCAGCAGGTCGCTGGGCCCGTGGATGATGATTTCTTTATCTTTGCGTACCAGTTTCGCAGGTTGGCCATATACGTCTTTTAGTGTGTCTGTATATGTGCCCAGTTTGCGTGCTTCGCCAGAGCGAATGACATTGCCATCAAGCGTTCTAACTTCTTCGACGCCGCGCAACATACGGGCAAGGCGAATACCTTTGTCTTGTGTTGGCCGGCCTTGCCATCCCTTTTCATATTCGACGGAAATGGTATCAAGTCGCGCCGCAATAGCGTCTGCAACACCTTGAAGGTTTTGATCCACCGCGCCAGGAACAAAGGCCGCTGCAATTGCTGATTGCTCAAGGATGTGTTGCGGATAATGCGTTGGGAACGCTTGTAGAATGCGGCGAACTTGGCGGGCTTCGTCAACCACACGCATTAAGTCTTGCCCGACGATTTCCTCGCCGGTTGGAAGGCGCAGAACTGTTCCTTCGGACCCTTGTTCGATAAGGTAATCATCAAGAGCCGCTTGGTCTTTCAGGTAAACCTCTGATTTGCCTCGCGAAACTTTGTAAAGAGGGGGTTGCGCGATGTAGAGGTAGCCACCTTCAATAAGCTCGGGCATTTGGCGGAAGAAGAATGTCAATAGAAGCGTACGAATGTGCGCGCCGTCGACGTCCGCATCAGTCATAATGACGATCTTATGATAGCGCAGTTTTTCGATGTTGAATTCGTCGCGCCCGATACCGGTGCCAAGAGCCATGACCAAATTGCCGATTTCTTGACTGGCAAGCATACGGTCAAAACGCGCACGTTCAACGTTTAGAATTTTACCCTTAAGCGGGAGAACGGCTTGTGTTTTTCGATCGCGCCCTGTCTGCGCGGAACCACCAGCAGAGTCACCCTCGACGAGGAAGACTTCAGTTTTGGAAGGATCTTTTTCAGAACAATCCTTAAGTTTCCCGGCGAGGAAATTTACATCCATCGCTGTTTTCCGTCGTGTGAGTTCACGTGCCTTACGGGCGGCTTCGCGGGCAACTGCAGCTTCGACGATTTTGGAAACGATGATTTTAGCTTCGTTTGGGTTTTCTTCAAACCATTCAGCCAGCTTTTCGTTCACGAGGCCTTCGACGGCAGGGCGGACTTCGGATGAAACGAGCTTATCTTTGGTTTGTGAGCTGAATTTCGGATCGGGGACTTTCACAGATAACACACAGGTTAGGCCTTCGCGTGCATCATCCCCGGTGAAGTTTACCTTTTCGCGCTTCGCGATGCCAGACGTCTGAGCATAGTTATTGATCGTGCGTGTGAGCGCGCCGCGAAAGCCCGCCAAGTGCGCCCCGCCATCGCGTTGTGGGATGTTATTGGTAAAGGGTAGGACATTCTCGTGATAGCTGTCGTTCCACCACATCGCGATTTCAACACCGATATCGTCACGCTCACCAGCGATAGAGATGGGTTCAGGCATCACTGAGGATTTTGAACGGTCCAGATATTTTACGAATTCCTTTACGCCACCTTCGTAAAATAATTCAGCATGCAGATGTTCGACAGGGCGTTCGTCACGCAGAATAATGCGCACACCTGAGTTCAAAAACGCTAACTCACGAAGGCGTTTTTCTAGTGTCTCAAATGAGTATTCCAGATTGGAAAACGTATCTGTTGAAGCAAGAAACCTGACCTCGGTGCCTTTTCGTCCGTTTGCATCCCCAACTACGCGCAGATGTTCAACAGTGTCACCATGGCTAAACTTGGCATAGTGTTCTTTGTCATCGCGCCAAACACGCAATTCGAGCCAATCAGACAGCGCATTTACAACAGAGACACCGACGCCATGTAGACCGCCAGATACTTTATAAGAATTGCTGTCGAATTTCCCACCTGCGTGTAGCTGGGTCATAATCACCTCAGCAGCTGAAACGCCTTCTTCTTCGTGCATACCAACAGGGATACCGCGCCCGTTATCACTCACTGATACGCTTGAATCCGCGTGAATTGTGACTGTAACGTGATCCGCATGACCGGCCAGCGCTTCGTCGATCCCGTTGTCCACAACTTCGTAGACCATATGGTGAAGGCCTGACCCGTCATCGGTATCGCCAATGTACATTCCAGGGCGTTTGCGAACGGCTTCTAACCCTTTAAGAACTTTGATAGAATCGGCACCGTATTCTTCTGGTTGCTGCGCTGTGTCGGACATGCTCGCCTTCCTGATATTTATCGGAAATTTATATCGGAATCCCGTATCAATGTCACGCGATAGGCGGCATTTTTCTGCTTATACGAATGGGATTATCAGCCCGACAAAAATGAGGAGGATTCCAGCGCTTATATTCATGCGTCGCAGCGCGCTGGGGGAGCGGAGTAGATCCCGGATTTTATCGAGTGAGAGCGCCAAACCAAGGTTGCCAATAAACGGAACAAGAATTGAAACGGCCACAATTGCGGCAATGTCGGGTGCCGTAATGCTGGTCAGATCAAAGAAGCCCGGTAGCATGCCCATGTAAAATAGTATCGCTTTGGGATTTCCGAGGATAACGGTGAGGCCTGCTATAAAGCCAGCCCAAGTTCCGGGTTTTGTCAGAGCTGAATTTTGTGCGATTTCTTTGTCTGCGTTTTTGATGAGAACGTACCCCATCCATAAAAATACACCGACAGCGATAAAGCGCATCACGAGCATAAAGCCTTCGAAAACTGAAACGACCCATGTTACCCCTAAGATGGCCAGCAACGGCCATAAAGCATCGCCCACAACAACGCCAAGTGCCAATGGCCACGCCGCCTGAAATCCACCAGACAAGCCGCGTGCTACGATAGCGACCCAGACAGGACCCGGGGTTAAAAAAAGTACTGCAACAGCCCCAGCATACAATAGAAGATCATAAAAACTGAGAGTCATTGTAGCATCTCCATTGTGCTTTCACCGCCTTGATCGCTAATTTTTATATACTGTGCGCGGTCATCCAGCGTTTCGAAAAGCCGCTTTTCAGTTCCGGTCATCCAAGCTTGCCCGCCAAGTGCACAGATTTCATTATAAAGTGCGGCACGGCGATTATCGTCTAAATGGGCAGCCACTTCATCAAGTAACAAAAGCGGGGCAGCGCCAAAACTTTGGATTAATGCGCGCCCATTGGCGAGAATGAGGGAAACAAGCAACGCTTTTTGTTCTCCGGTTGAGCATTCTTTTGCGGCAATGTTTTTGGTGGCATAAATTGCATTCAGATCGACACGGTGTGGTCCAACAAGGGTTCGGCCTGCTGCTAAATCCCGGGGGCGGTTATCCGAGAGTGCAGCAAGGAGTTCCGCAGAATCGGTTAGTATTGGCAAATCGTTTGCGTGCTGCAGGCTAAGGGTAGCGGCTGGGAACAGTGTTTCAGATTGCTCTTGCGCTTGGCCTAATGCGTCAATGGCAGCCTGTCTGTTTTGCTGGATGATAGCACCGGTCTCGGCCATTTTTTGTTCCAAAGCCCGATACCAATGCGGATCACGTACTTGGTCTTTCAGAAGTCGGTTACGCTCGCGCATCGCCTTTTCATAGGTCAGGGTGGCGTCAGCATGACCGGGTTCAAATGACAGTGTCATGCGGTCTAGGAATCTTCTGCGCCCCTCGGCACCTTCTATCCAAAGGCGATCCATCGATGGCACGAGCCACAGAACGCGTACAATCCTGCCCAAGGTTACCTGAGTTGCGCTTTTTTCGTTAATGCGGACTTGCCGCGTGTGGCCCGGTTCTGCCCATGTATCGATGGTTTCAGATTGCCCTAGGCTGTTGAGGTTCGCGTGGACCTTCCAGCCAAGCTGTTCAGGTCGCCGCATGATCTCCTCGGCTGTGGCACGCCGCAACCCACGCCCTGGTGAAAGTAAAGATAGTGCTTCTAGGATATTTGTTTTGCCGGCACCGTTTTCACCAAAAATGGCGACGGGACGCGCATCCACTTTCAGCCGCAAAACTTTATGCGACCGAAAATGGGACAATGTCAGGGATTGGACGGACAAATCTGGCATTACACTGATTTTCTGTACCGTGCATACCACGCCACGTCTGGCAACGTTCTGTGCGTCACACGCGCATTGGCATGACAACATAGACGGCTGAGGTATCGTCACCTTCGCGCATCAAAGTCGGATCACCCGAGGAATTGAACATAAATACCGCGTTTTCGCGATCAACTTGGTTCGCGATTTCAAGCAAGTATTTCGCGTTAAAGCCAATTTCTAAACGCTCATCGCCATAAGCAACTGCCAACTCTTCCTCAGCTGCGCCACTGTCCGGGGCATTGACAGAAAGAATAAGGCGATCCTCATCCAATGCCAATTTAACCGCGCGCGAACGCTCCGATGAAACAGTCGCAACGCGATCGACTGCTTTCGCAAATTCCGCAGCATCGACCTCTAGCTTGCGGGTGTTACCCTGCGGGATGACGCGTGTGTAATCTGGGAATGTGCCGTCAATGACCTTAGAGGTCAGGGTGATTGCCGGCGTCGCAAAGCGCACTTTGGTTTCAGAGACGGAAACGGCAATTTGCATATCGTCATCGTCCAACAGTTTGCGTAATTCGCCTACCGTTTTACGGGGAACAATAACGCCCGGCATATCAGCAGCATCTGCGGGCATTTCAGAATCAATACGCGCCAAGCGGTGACCGTCTGTCGCAACACAGCGCAACACGCGGCCTTCTTCGCTGTCAGCGATGTGCATATAAACACCGTTGAGGTAATAACGTGTCTCTTCCGTCGAGATCGCGAATTTTGATTTGTCGAACAAACGACGCAATTCGGCAGCTTTCGCGCTGAAGTTTGACGTATATTCGGCATTTGCCATGATTGGGAAATCTTCCCGTGGCAACGTAGCCAAAGAGAAGTTTGAACGCCCCGCGGCTACGGTCAAACGGCCAGTTGCGCTGTCATCAGTCAATGTGACCAGCGCGCCATCAGGCAGTTTGCGCACAATTTCGTGCAGTGTAACGGCTGACACGGTTGTCGCGCCTGCGCGCTCTACCTGAGCAACTGCTTTGTCTACGACCTCAATATCAAGATCTGTCGCGCGAAAGCTAACGGTTTCACCCTCGGCCTCGATCAATACATTTGCAAGGATCGGAATGGTGTTGCGGCGTTCGACAACAGATTGTGCCTGCGACACTGCTTTGAGAAGCGCGCTGCGCTCGATGCTAATTTTCATTCCCACGCTCCTGAAGGTATTCCGGGCAGTAAATGTACCCCATTCACCACCCGTCACAAGTCTTTTTTAGAATGTCTGATGCTTTAGTCGGGGCGTCAAGGGCTGACGTCCCAATATTGTAATTGCTTAGGCTTCTAGGCTGCGGCGCAACAGTTCCAGATCTTCATCCATCTGGTTGTTTGTACTACGGAGTTCTTCAATTTTTTTTACGCCGTGCATGACGGTTGTATGGTCGCGTCCGCCAAAACGCCGGCCGATCTCAGGTAGGCTGCGCGATGTCAGTTGTTTGGCTAGATACATGGCAACCTGCCGCGGGCGTGCAATGGTGCGAACCCGGCGCGGGCCAATCATTTCTGAAAGACGGATGTTGTAATGCTCAGAGACCTTACGCTGAATTTCTTCAATCGTGATTTTGCGATCTGAGGAACGAAGAATATCCGCGAGGCAATCTTGTGCCAGCTCAAGCGTAATTTCACGACCAACAAGTGAAGCAAAAGCAAACAGCCGTGTCAGTGCGCCTTCTAGCACGCGAACGTTTGTTGAAATGCGATGAGCTAGAAACTCGAGAACACCCGGTACCAAAGACAGACTGCTGTCCTGTTTTTTGTACTGCTCGACCTTTTGTTGCAGAATTCCCAACCGGAGTTCGTAATCGGTAGGGTGGAGATCTACGACTAAACCGCATTGCAGGCGCGATTTGATCCGTTCTTCCAGATCTTTAATTTCGCCAGGTGCACGATCTGCAGAGATGATGATCTGTTTGTTTTGGTCAACAAGGGCATTGAAGGTATGGAAAAACTCTTCTTGAGTAGATCCTTTCCCAGCGATGAACTGGACATCATCAACCATCAGGATATCGACAGATCTGAACAGTTCTTTGAAATCCATCATTTTTTTGTCACGCAATGCTTGAACAAAACGGTACATGAATTGTTCAGCGGACAGATAAACCACGTTTAAGTCTGGGCGGTTGGTTTGTAACTCATGTGCGATTGCGTGCATGAGGTGGGTTTTACCTAAGCCAACTCCACCGTACAAAAAAAGCGGGTTAAAGGACACTGGGCCGCCTTCAGCAACGCGGCGCGCAGCTGCATGAGCGAGTTCGTTTGGCTTGCCGACAACGAAATTTTCGAATGTGAAACGAGAATCGAGCGGCGCGCCAGGAAGGTCCGTCACAGGCTTGGTTGATGGCGACGGGGCTACATTTGGCTGCGCAGTATCGTCTACCGAAGCTTCAGTGCTTTTTGCAGTCGGGCGTTTCTTTTGAACAGAGAATTCAACACGATGCACATCAGATCCAGAGTGGCGCAACATTTGTTGAATTTGTTCACCAAAATTCCGCGAAACCCAATTCCCGATGAAGCTCGTTGGAACTTGAAAAGATGCCACACCATCCGCGAGTTCTACGAATTCAAGCGGCGCAATCCAATTCGTAAAGTTGTGTTTTCCAACTGTCTGTTGCAACTCGTTCCGTACGCGCTGCCAGGTGTCTTCTGTCATGTTTTTGACCCGTCACATTTTTTCATTATTAAGATTGGCGCCATGCCAACCCCCGGGATTTCCAGCCGTTTTGCTGGCCCCGGTGTTTTTCTGCATTCAGGTCACCTTCAAATCCCTCAGCAACATTGATGCATTCAACAGATTCCCCGCGAGCGGCAAAGGCATCTGAGACGGCATCAGCCGCATAAAGAGAGCGCACACCAGATCGACACAAAAAGAAAATCTTCGCTGGGGGCGTGTCGCCCACGGCATCCAAAACTGTGTCAACAAACTGTGCGTTAGGCGTCATCGTTGGAAATTCGGCCCACTCAATAAAGAGTGTGGAACGGCCTAGGTCGCTCAAGTCAGGAATTCCAACAAAGCTCCATTCGGCTTTGGTCCTGACATCGATAAGAACGGCTGTAACATCCGTTTCCAGCGCGGTCCAGGTATCATCTGGTGACACCTCAGTAACGCGCCGGACATGATTGTCCGTGCTCATCTTATTTCCCCCAAGTAGACGTGAATCGCATCCACAAGCTAGCAATTGGATTGGCTGTCGCGCAACAGAACTTCTCTGTTGACTCAGGCTTTCGCAAAAAGAATCCCGAGAAGCTGGATTTTTCCCAATTGAATCAAAATATGACACATCAGAACGAAAAACGGCGTGACCAAGAGGTCACGCCGTAAGAATTTTTGTAATGTCGAAACGACGCTTAGCCGATCGCGTTAACGCGAGCAGAAAGGCGAGACATTTTGCGTGCAACAGTGTTCTTGTGAAGAACACCTTTAGTTACGCCGCGCATCAACTCTGGTTGTGCTTCGCGAAGCGCTGCTGACGCAACTGACTGATCGCCAGTTTCGATAGCTTCTTCTACTTTCCGAAGGAAAGTACGAATGCGCGAACGACGCGCTTTGTTAACTGCATAGCGGCGTTCGTTCTGACGCGCGCGTTTTTTTGCCTGAGGCGAATTTGCCATGTTCGGACGTCCCGCTGCTTAGGGTTCTTGTAAATCTGAAGTCGGGCTAATAAGACCGACTCGGGTTCATGTCAACGGATATTCGAAGAATTCCCGTTTATTTATCGCGAAATTGGGCTTCACGCTTCTCAAGGAACGCGGCCATACCCTCTTTCTGATCTTCCGTCGCAAAAAGCGAATGAAAAGCTCTGCGCTCATATAGCAGACCTTCGCGCAGTGTCATCTCAAAACTGCGATTTACCGCTTCTTTTACGACCATAGTCGCTAACATTGACTTTTCAGCGATCTTATTTGCTGCTTGAAGCGCTTCTTCGAGCAATTTTTTTGCTGGAACAACGCGACTCACTAAGCCGGAACGTTCTGCTTCTTCAGCATCCATGAAGCGACCAGTCAGGTTCATATCCATTGCTTTGGATTTTCCGACTGCGCGCGTTAAACGTTGAGTGCCGCCTATTCCGGCAACAACACCGAGATTGATTTCGGGTTGGCCAAATTTGGCATTATCTGCAGCAATGATAAAATCACACATCATTGCCAATTCACAACCGCCACCCAGAGCATAGCCCGAAACGGCGGCAATGATAGGCTTGCGTGACTTGAGAATTTGTTCAGTTTCCCCACCAAACAGATCGCCTGTGAAAACATCTACAAATGTTTTTTCGGACATCTCTTTGATATCAGCGCCTGCGGCGAACGCCTTTTCAGAGCCCGTGATCACGACGCATCGAACTTTGTCGTTTTCCTCAGCCGCCTTGAGTGCATCTGCCAGTTCACCCAAAAGTTGGGTGTTTAAGGCGTTCAATGCGTCTGGGCGATTGAGCTTAATTAGTTTGACGTGGTCTTCAACTTCGACAATCAGCGTCTCATAGGCCATGTGTCTGCCATCTGTTATTTCGGTTCAGGGATGAGTCATTAGCACTCTTGCCAAGAGGATCAAGTTATCTTTGACATTGCAAACAGTAAAATGATGACCGTCCAGACTGAACGATTCGTTGAATTTTACCCTCACACTCTTGCGTGACGCAGGGTAAGCCTTCTCGCCCGTAAACGCGAAAATTGTGTTGAAAATAACCTAGATCACCGTCTGCTTGGCGGAAATCTTTTAGCGAAGATCCGCCAGCATCAATCGCTTCAGAAAGCACATCTCGAATGGCGGGTACGAGGGATGCAATACGTTGCGTCGAAAGTGCGTTTGCAGAGGTCAGAGGTGAAATTCCGACACGATGTAGAACCTCACAAACATAAATATTGCCCAACCCAGAAACGATTCCCTGATCTAGTAAGGCGGTTTTTATCGGGCTTTTCTTATTTTTCAGCCGCTCGGAAAGGTATTCAGCATGAAAGGCGTTTCCCAAAGGTTCGGGGCCTAAAACTGAAATGAGTTTATGGTTTTCTAAGGTATTCGTAACATGTAGATCCATTGCGCCAAATCGGCGGGCATCGTTGAATGTGACGCGGGTTCCGTCTTCCATATCGAGTATGACGTGGTCATGCTTTTGGGGGGCGGGGTGCTCATGGTACATATGAGTAGAGTGTTGTCCGGAAATTAGCATTCTCCCTGACATCCCCAAATGAATAATCAGTGTTTCGCCAGACGAAAGATCAACAAGAATGTATTTCGACCGACGACGCAGTCCCTCAACTTTTTTCCCAGACAATCGATTTGCCATGTTTTCGGGAAATGGCCACCTTAGATCAGGCCGGCGAACATCAGCGGATTTAATGAACTTGCCGTCCATTGCTGGCAACAAACCGCGGCGAACCGTCTCTACTTCTGGTAATTCGGGCACGGGACCCCTTCCTTTCACTTAGCGCACATTGTATCGGCATATGAGCGCTTTATAAAAGAGGCCACAGTTAAGGACGGCAAGACCCATGAACGATAAAACAACCCATTTTGGCTTTCAAACCGTGAACGAAGCTGAAAAGGCTGGCATGGTCCACGGGGTTTTTACGAATGTGGCCTCAAAATACGACGTAATGAATGACGCCATGTCGCTGGGCATTCACCGTATTTGGAAAGACGCAATGATGGATTGGCTTGCACCGCGTGCTGGCCAAAAACTGTTGGATGTTGCTGGTGGTACCGGGGATATTTCTTTTCGGTTTCTGAAACGGGCAGGGCAGGCACACGCGACAGTTTGCGATATGACTGAATCGATGTTGGTGGAAGGTAGCCAACGGTCTGAGGCGGTTCAGCAGGCTGACAGTTTGAATTGGGTCGTCGGGGATGCGATGGCGCTTCCGTTTAAAGATAACACATTCGACGTTTACACAATTTCTTTTGGTATTAGGAATGTGACTCGTATTCCTGATGCACTAAAAGAAGCGCACCGCGTGTTGCGCCCGGGTGGTCGGCTGATGGTTCTTGAGTTTAGCCAAATTCCCAATGACATGATGCAAAAAGCGTATGACCTATATTCTTTCAATGTCATCCCGAAGTTAGGAAAACTCATCGCTGACGATGCAGAGAGTTACCAGTACCTCGTTGAATCTATTCGGAAGTTTCCGGACCAAGATACATTTGTGAACATGATCGGTGAGGCGGGGTTTGCGAACGTTAAATACCGCAACTTATCTATGGGAATTGCAGCATTACATTCTGGGTGGAAAGTATAAATGCGGGGGCCTCATAATATATGGCGGCTTATTCGTACGGGTGCCACGTTTGAACGCACGGGCGCCATGCCAATTATTCTTGAAGCAATGGATGCACCGCCGGCCCTCCGGGTTTTGGCACGTGTTTTGGGGTGGCCGTTTAAATGGCTGGGGTTAAAGGGCGATCCTGCGATGCCCCCGGCGACACGCGCACTGACTGCACTTGGGCCTGCATATATTAAGTTTGGGCAGATATTATCAACGCGGCCGGATGTCGTTGGGGATGAAATGGCGCGGGCTTTAACCGTGTTACAAGACAAACTACCAGCATCACCTTTGCGTATTGCTAAGGCTAGCGTTGAAGATTCTTTAGGCGCTCCCGTCGAAGAGTTGTTTAGTGAATTCAGCGATTCCATCGCTGCGGCGTCAATTGCACAAGTTCACCGTGCGCGGGTCGCTGAAACCGGTCAGGAAGTTGCGGTAAAGATTTTACGGCCTGGAATTGAGAAAGCGTTTAGGAAAGATATTGATGCTTTCTACTTTGCGGCATCAATGATTGAATTTCTGCCTTCGGCGCGTCGCTTGCGTCCACGCGAGGTCATCGAACACTTCGAAGGGGTCGTGTTGGGGGAGCTCGATCTGCGACTAGAAAGTGCATCGGCGTCAGAGTTTGCAGCCAATACCGGCGGAGATTCTGGGTTTTCCTTACCTGCCATTTTATGGAACCTGTCCGACCGACGGGTTATGACGATGGATTGGGTCGAAGGTGTACCTCTTGGTGACAATGACGCGATTGACAAAGCAGGGCACAATCGCCGCGCTTTGGGCGATCGGGTCTTACAGCTGTTTTTAAGCCATGCGTTGCGTGACGGCTTTTTTCACGCTGATATGCATCAAGGGAATCTGAAAGTCGCAGCGAATGGCGATTTGATTGCATATGATTTTGGAATTATGGGCCAAATCGACGAATACACGCGGCGTGTATATGCAGAGATTTTGTTTGGCTTCATTAAACGGGATTATCGCCGCGTTGCCGAAGTGCATTTTGAGGCGGGCTATGTGCCTGCTGACCAAGATGTTGATGAATTTGCGCGTGCGTTGCGGGCGGTTGGCGAACCCATTTTTGGCCAAAATGCGAGCAATATTTCCATGGGGAATTTGCTAAGCTATCTGTTCGAAGTGACCGAGCGTTTTGGAATGGAAACCCGCACCGAGCTTATTCTATTGCAGCGGACCATGGTCGTTGTGGAAGGCGTGGCGCGGTCGCTCAACTCTGACATTAATATTTGGGAAGTTGCCCGGCCGATTGTCGAAGATTATATTGCTAAAAGCATCGGCCCAAAGGCTTTCGCCCTTGATTTGCTGCGGACCGCACGTGTCTTGTCGCGTTTTGGCCCGCAATTGCCCCAGCTGGCAGAGACGGCACTGGTCCGCCAAACTCAGTCGGAGACTGTAGAGTCTCGCAAACCCATTTTGTTTGCAGCGGTATGGCTTGGGATTGGCGCATCTCTGGGTGCTGTAGCTTTTTGGTTAATTGCGGCTTAATTGTTCGACTTCAAGTGCGGTGGCATTGGCGTAATCTGTGGCACCTCGCGCAGCTTTCCAGAGACAATAGGCCGCCATGCGCCAATGAAACCAAGGCCGGAGCTTTTCGTAGCGGTCAGTTATCTCAGGTTGGTCATAGGCCGCTAAAAATTCTGTGATCTGTGTCTGGTTAAGAGGGATATTTCCGTACAGCGTTTGCATCGCTGGTGACAAAAAGACGGCAATATCTTCGCAAGGATCACCAACTCCGGGACATTGCCAATCAATAAGTCGCAATCCAGATGGAGCGCTGATCAGGTTGGTTGAAACGACATCACCGTGTATGAGGTGCAGACGGGACATAGGGGAAACACAGGATGTTGGCATCAAAGCCCTAAGCTTTTCTGCCTCTTTTGTTTGGCAGTCGTTTAGGACTGCCTCCGTCTGTTTTCTCAATGCTTCCGAGCCGGATTCAACGACTCGCATCGGTGCGTGAATATCTAGGCTGTGCAGTCGCGCAAGAAGATTTGCAACACCAACCACATCGTCAGACCATGTCGGGCCTTCGATATGACGGTAGAGGATGCAAATACCATGAGACGTTTGAAAATGAGCGATCAAATCTGGTGCGATGCCTAACTGTTTCAATGCTTTTAAAGCAGTAATTTCCGCAAACCCATCGTTTGGAAAAAGTGGTGTCACAGCTTGATCATTAAACAGTTTGGCAACAACACATTTGCGCTGCGTTTCCAGTTTCCAAAGGCTATTCGTACGACCGCCGGTCATTGGTGACCATACGGCGTTCGCCAAATCGAGGCCGGCGTTGTCGATGAGGTCACGCAACACTTTGGAAGGGATTTTGTCCGCCATTTGCAGCTGTTCCAATTTGCCTATCCGTGCCTCATTTGATGCGAGGCACGCTAAGTTGAGGAACAGCAGATAGCAAGATGTGATCTCTTAGGAAGAGTTTCCTTGCCGTAGTGCAGTCACGTTGTCAGTTGAAATTCGAACGCCACTGTCGAGGATAAGAGTAGCCCCTCCAACACCGCCACCGCTGACTTCGGTTATTTCCGCATAAATTTCTGCGGTTGTTGTCGTCATTATCGTGCCATCTTGGTAACTTTCGACTGCAAAGCTGTAAGTGCCTGTTTCAAAGGGTGTTCCATCTTCATGCACACCGGCCCATTCGACAGGCTCGGCTGTCGCAGGAATATCAATACGCTGCACTTCCTCACCATCACTATCAGTCACCACCAGAACAGCGCTATTGGACTGCGCGGCTGGGTTTGGGGAAATTGTAATGGGTTGCCCATCAAAGTGCGCTGGCGCTGCGACTCGGGCTTCCATGCCAACCCAACTTGCCATTTGAGCCATATTTTGAATACCCATTTGTGCGCCAAGACCGACAAGTAAGTCGTTTGTGCGTACTTGTTGTTCGACACCTGAAAATGTCGCGAGTTGGACCGCAAATTCTTCCGAACTCATTGGGCTGAGAGGGTCCTGATTCTGAATCTGGGCTGTCATCATTTTTAGGAAAGTATCAAAATCAGAGGTAATAGCGGCGGATGCCGATGTCGACGCAGATTGTGTTTGTTGCGCAGATTGGGATGAGTTTACTTCCATGGTGTGTTCCTCTTAAAATCTTAGATCAACGCCACCTTGCGCATCCAAAAGAATACGTGTCGGCTCGTTGTCTTGATTATTTGTCGATTCGATATCCTGAGCGGAGCCGTCATTTGTGGAGTGCTTGTCTGACCCTTCATTCTGATCGGTTTGTTGTCCAAAATGAAAATCAATATTGTCATACCCAAGCTCACGAAATTCTTTTTCCAGCAAATCTGCATGACGACGCATGAGATCGATTGTTTCGGTACGTTCCGCAACAATACTAACGCTGACGTTTCCTTCGTGAATATTGAGAGTCAACTGCACTTTACCAAGCTCGTCCGGCGATAATGCAAGTTCAACTGGGCGCCCTTGGACCAGAGGTGCCAATCCCGACAACTGTTGCGCTATGTGTTTTGGTGTTTCCGGCGCAGTAAAAGCATTTGATGTAGCGCTACGTGCTTGTGACACATTTCCGGGATCTGAAGATAGGAGACCTTCTGAACGCTCCACGTAGTGAGAGTCAGATTTTTCAATGTCTCCAACTGAAAGAAGCCCCGGCGTTTTGCTCACAGATTGTTGTTCGTGAGGCATTTGCCCATTTTGTGACGGGGACGTTGGAGAAGCCACGCTGTTGGTGTTTAGAGCGGAGAATGTTGGCTCATGATCGACCGTTGATGTTGTTGCAGTCATATCTTTTGCTGGCGATTGAGGTGTCGAAGGATCGGGAGAGTCGATGAATTTTCGGTCATGTTGAGGAGATCCTGTTAGGGCCGTTGTTGGGCGGGGCTCTACAGGAATGCTTGGTGTGGTGTTTTCAGGTTGAGATGCTGAGGCTACGCGTGTGGACTTAACATTTATTGCTGCTTTCGTCTGCTCTACGCCCCGCGGTTCAGGCATCGGAATTGTCTGTAGTTGGTTCGGCGTATCGGTCGGGCTAGCTGTTACTGTGGCGCGTACGATTTCGGGTGTTGAGTTTTTGAAATTGAACTTAGGTGCAGTATCCTGCGCTGCCGTATTCGTAGTGTTTGCAATTTTTGCCGAACTGGACAGAGCAGATTGAAAATATCGGGGAGGGATCGGTTGGTGTGAGGAATCTGCAGTGCCAGCCGCTGCTGCGGAAATTGTTGTAGCTGTTTTGTTGCCAGGTTGATTCGCGTTGTCGATTTCTGGTGTAGATGCGGAGTCGATAGGCTGCCCATCACGTGATGTCGAAACGGGATTATAGGCTTTGTTGTTCTGTGGGGGTATGTAGGTGACACTGTTGAGTGAACGATCCGCTTGAGTAGGCTCAGCGGTGACATGATGTGATCCCTTTGCCGTAACAGAGTTTACGGTTCCGCTTGCGGTAGTCGATTGTTCAAAATTGACTTGGTCGGGCGATTTATGTTGTGGCCGTTGCTCTGTCAATTGGGATGGATTCGGCTCCGTATGTTCCGAAGGCTGGGTATGATGTCTGTTGTCGGTAGAATCACCAGTTGAATTGGATTGAGATATCGCTGCCTCAAAACGGGCTTGGGCCGGGGCAATCGCGTTGCTTTTCTGTTGTTCGGTGTCTGGTGCGTGCTCTTCCGATACACGAGGCTCAGCCAAATCAAGATCGGCGCGCGTATCATCCATTGGGACCTGTGTCCCTGTTTCGTTTGACTTTTTTGTGTCGTCAGACTGCGCTGCTCTGTCAGTATGTCTGGCAGGGGTATCGGCATTCTGTTGTAAAGCGATTGAAGCGTCAGGGCCCAATTCAGCCGAATCTTCTTCGGGATGATTCTTTTGGGAGTCATTCTGAAAAAACAGGAAGGCAAACTTTCCCGATTGATCGTGTGCATGTGCGTCAGGCGCATTCTTTGTAAGGGGAACCACGCTAGATAGAGAGGCGGTTTTTGTGTCGAATATGTTTTCCATGTCTCACCGGATTTCTTCCGTTCGAGCTTGTTATGGCAGGAAATTGGTTACTGGATATTTACCAAACTACGGCATCACAGAGGAAAGTATCTTCAATTAGAAGGAAATCTAAATGTCAGTTTCCCCTTTGATTCCCAACGGTCAGCCGATTCCCGCACGTGAGTCGCAAGATGTACTTTTGCGACGGGCTGCCGATGAATTGGAAACAAACTTTTTAGCGGAGATGTTGAAATCCGCTGGAGTCGGCAAGCCATCTGAAAGTTTCGGTGGCGGCGTCGGAGAAGAGC
Source organism: Cochlodiniinecator piscidefendens (assembly GCF_011326755.1). GTDB lineage: Bacteria > Pseudomonadota > Alphaproteobacteria > Rhodobacterales > Rhodobacteraceae > Cochlodiniinecator > Cochlodiniinecator piscidefendens. The sequence continues at coordinate 274,160 of NZ_JAAOIE010000004.1, forward strand.
AGTTCGGCTCATTCATGCGTCTAGAACAAGCCCGATCAATGGTTGCATCCGGGGGCATCGGATTAGCCGAGAGTATTTTTCAATCCCTAAAGGAGCGCGCAAATGATGTTTGAGAGTAAAAAACCGGTCGAGCAGAAGCTCGAGTCGTTGTTGAGCGAAGAACGAGCGGCCATCACGATGGGCGATTTTTCGAATCTGGTGCATTTGGCCGAAGAAAAAGAAAAGATAGCAGCACGTCTGCGCGATTCCCCGATCAGTGGCCAATCGATGGAGCGACTCAGAGAAAATGCAGCCCGCAATGCTGAATTATTGCAGATCGCATCAGGGGCAATTCAACAGGTCCTAAAGCGAATCGAAATCCTGCGACAGGGTCCGAGTCAGCTAAAAACCTATGATAAAAGCGGCCAATCCTCTTCTTTAGGAAACGCCACAGGCAGAACATTTGAACGGCGGGCTTAGGGTCCGCCGCTTTTATTTCAAATTCTAATTATTGGAATTTTGCAGCTTAGGGATCTCTTAGTTTTTTGCCCCCAAACATGAAGTCAGACCTCAAAACGGGGTTATACGCGAACCGGATAATCGCAACGCGTATTGGTTAGAATGCCAACAACCCCGCCTTGATGCGGGACAGGTAACGCGGCGCAAAAGCGCTGACATAGTAAGGAAAAACAATGTCTAGTATTCTGACAAACAATGGCGCGATGGTTGCGCTGCAAACTCTGAAGTCGATCAACTCTGGTCTTCTCGACACACAGAAAGAAATCTCAACCGGTAAATCTGTGGCGTCTGCAAAAGACAACTCAGCGGTTTGGGCGATCTCGAAAGTGATGGAGTCTGACGTGAAAGGTTTTAAAGGGATTTCCGACAGTCTTGCACTTGGTGAATCAACGGTTTCTGTCGCACGTCAAGCTTCTGAAACTGTGACGGACCTTTTGACTGACATCAAAGGTAAAATCGTCGCCGCACAAGAGGACAATGTGGATCGGACGAAAATCCAATCTGACATTGACGCGTTGGTTGGGCAAATTGGGTCTGTTGTTGGCGCGGCCCAATTTAATGGCCTCAACCTTGTCGATGGTTCTGCCTCAGGTACCAATACAAACGGCCAAACGGGTATCAATGTTTTGTCTTCACTCGACCGAGCTGCAGATGGTTCTGTGTCCTCGAGCTCAATTGGCGTTGATGCACAGAATCTCTCTCTCACCGCCGGAGCTGCACTGACTACTGCAGCTGCATCCATCGGAGGGGGGGCAGCACCTGCCACTATTGACGAGAATGGTAGTGGTACTGAAACTGTAACGCTCGACACCTTCTCGTTTCAAGGTGGCGGGGCTGCTCTTGCGTCGGATGATGCGGCAGCGGTTGCTGCTACGACAACTGGCCTTTTGGCAGGCGATACCCTGTCATTTACCATCGGTTCTGTGGAAGCCCAATACACTGTAAAAGAGGGTGACACCGAAGAATCTTTGGTGTCTGGGTTGAAAAACGCGTTTCAAGGCAATGGCCTAAGTGATACAGATTTCACTCTGGATCTCAGCACAGCTGGTCAATTGGCCGTTACGAACGAAACAAATGCGGCTGTTTCAATGTCATTTACTGCTACACGAGGCACTGGAGGATTAGGTGGGCTATCATCTCTTGACGTTTCCAATGGCTCGAATGCGGCGACTGCGCTAGGATCAATTGAAAATATGATCCAAACGTCCATTGATGCTGCGGCATCCTTTGGTTCTGTTCAAGGTCGCATTGAAACGCAATCTACCTTTGTCTCCAATCTGACTGATTCACTGAAGTCTGGAATTGGCGCAATGGTTGATGCGAACATGGAAGAAGCATCCGCGCGCCTTCAAGCGCTGCAAACACAGCAGCAGCTTGGTATTCAGGCGCTGTCGATTGCGAACCAAGCACCGCAATCCATCATGTCTCTCTTCCGTTAAGGAAAAGCTTTTGGGGGCGCTTTATCGCGCCTCCATCCTCCCTCACGCTGAACGCGTGAGTCGATGAAGATGTCATTGGAAGGAAATGACGTGAACGCATTTAATATGGCTAAAACGGCCTACACTGCTTCAACACAGGCTATTCGGACCCCACGTAGAACAGAGTTCGAAGCATTCGCCAAAATTACCCAAAAACTCAAGGCGGCAGCTGACGCCCCAGCATCGGATTTCACGAAACGCGCCGAGGCAATTTACGACAATCGACAGCTTTGGACATTGATTGCGTCGCAAGTGGCAGACGACGACAACGAACTGCCTCGGCAATTGCGGGCCAGGCTTTTCTATCTCGCTGAATTTACCAACGAACACAGTCGCAAGGTTCTAAAAAACGAAGCTGGCTTTGATGCGTTGATTGAAATCAATACCGCCATAATGCGCGGCCTCAGAGATGATCCAACGATTGGGTAACTGATTTTGAACCTTGGCTCATTCAGGGCCTCGGTTTTCTCCAGAAGATGCGCAAAGCGTGCCGTATTGCATTGCCTTTGTCGCCAATACGAAAGGGCATATCATGAGCGGACTTGTTCTAAAACTAAGCCCAAAAGAACGTGTACTGATCAACGGGGCGGTCATTGAAAATGGCGACCGTCGTTCTCGGCTATTAATCATAACGCCAAACGCAAATATTTTGCGCCTGAGGGATGCGATCCACCCAGAAGAGGTCAATACACCCGTGCGTCGTGTGTGTTACGTTGCCCAACTAATTTTGTCTGGGGATGCGGATATCCAAGACGCCCACAAGCAGTTGCTGACGGGTATAGAACAACTCAGTCAGGTTTTGACGGATATAGACAGCCGTGAAAAACTAAACGAAGCGACTCAGGCTGTATTGTCAGAGCAATACTATCAGGCGTTAAAGGCGCTACGCGTATTGCTACCGCGTGAGGAACGGCTTTTGGCCGTACAAAATTCATGACCTATCAGCCGATTTTGCCAACGTCAGGTTATTCAGGATGGCTGTTTTTGCAACGTACGCGTGAAACACAAGAAACAGCTTTTCAAGAATCACCGCAAATCCAGCGAGATACCGAATATTTCGAAGAAAATATTTCGAATATTCAAACAGCCGCTGATTTGGTGAAAGACCATCGCTTGTTGTCTGTGGCATTGGGGGCTTTTGGGCTGGATGAGGATATTGGAAACAAATTCTTTATTCAGAAAATTTTGGAGGACGGATCGCTAACTGATGATGCTTTGGCGAACCGCCTTTCCGATAAAAGGTACCTAGAATTCACCAAAGCCTTCGGATTCGGCGATTTTGCGATCCCGCGAACGCAACTCAGCACGTTCGGAGAAGAGATTACCGATGCTTACCATATCCGTCAATTTGAAGTGGCTCTTGGTGAACAAGACAACAATATGCGATTGGCAGTCGGATCTAAGCGGGAGCTGGCTGAACTAAGTTCAAATTCGATGTCCGAAGATGCGAAATGGTTTACGGTTATGGGAAACCCACCCTTGCGCCAGGTCTTTGAAACAGCGCTGGGGCTCCCTCAGTCCTTTGGAACACTTGATATCGATAAGCAGCTGGAGGTGTTTAAGGAGCGCGCTGACAGCATTCTAGGCGACGGTTCTATTTCTCAATTCTCAGATGAAGGCGCGCAGGAAGAACTCGTTAGGCAATTTCTGTTCCGGTCAGAATTGAACTTGCAGTCGGCAAATGTGCAAAGCGGCCAAACGGCATTAACGCTTCTACAAAATAGCGTCTCTAGATTTTCATTTTTCTAAATTAGCCAGTCTAAAATAAAAAATGCCGCCTTGGAAGGCGGCATTTTCTTTTGATCGAAGTTGGGGTGAATTAGAAACCCAAGCCTTCGTATTTCTTTTTGAATTTGGAAACGCGGCCGCCAGTGTCCAGTAGACGTGTGCCGCCGCCTGTCCAAGCTGGGTGTGCCGATGGATCGATATCCAGGGCAAGCGTATCGCCTTCTTTTCCGTAAGTGGAACGCATTGTCACGATGTCGCCATTGGTCATTTTGACGTCGATGAAGTGGTAATCGGGATGGATGTCTTTTTTCATGATGTCCGTCCTTATGCCTTAGCCGACTTTGGCTTGTAGTTGGTGACTTCGGCGATACGTGCGGATTTACCACGACGCTCACGCAGGTAGTACAGTTTCGCACGACGTACACGGCCACGACGAACAACAGTGATGCTGTCGATATTCGTGGAGTGTAGTGGGAACACACGTTCTACGCCTTCACCGAATGAAATTTTACGGACTGTGAATGAACCAGCAATGCCGTGACCGTTTTTACGGCTAATGCAAACACCTTCATACATCTGAACACGCGAACGCGTGCCCTCAGTCACTTTGTAGCCAACGCGGATGGTGTCACCCGCTTTGAAATCTGGAATGTCTTTGCTAAGCGCAGCAACCTGCTCAGCTTCCAGTTGAGCGATAATATCCATCGCTTCTCTCCTAATTTGCTCGTGGTTTTTCCACGAAGGTTTGCGCGATCTCAGAGCTCTTGGTCTTCACCGGGTCCCTATCTATGATAAGCCCGCCAGAGGTTAGAACGACGTTCCTTTGTGCCCACGTTGATTTTCCATTTACCGGGGGAAAGAACCCCGATGTTAAATCATCCGCTTATAGGCGCTGCATAAGTACGTTGGGCGATTGGAAACGAATCCCCTACAGCCAAGCCGGGAACCTATGCAGGGGCCGTATAGGCCTGAATAGGCAGTAAGGCAAGCATTAAGGCGTTATTTTGTTGGCTTGTGGGGCTGGTTTCTTTCGAATTCAGCCCAAAGGTCGGGGCGTCTTGATTTGGTAAGGTTTTGCGATTTTTCGCGCCGCCATTCAGCGATCTTGCCATGATGGCCAGACATTAAAACCTCGGGAATGCGCAAACCCTGCCATTCCGTGGGGCGCGTGTATTGGGGATGCTCTAGCAATCCATCAGAAAAGCTCTCTTCTTCGGTGCTTGCAAAGTTCCCAAGTACATTGGGCAGCAAACGAACAGTTGCATCAATCAGGGCCTGCGCGGGGATTTCACCGCCAGTCAAAACAAAATCGCCCAAGGATACTTCTTCGATGTCGAAATGCTCAATTACCCTCTCATCGACGCCTTCAAAGCGGCCACATAAGATCGTGACGCCTTCGGCGGTAGCGAACCGCTGTGCCATTGCTTGTGTCATTGGTTTGCCGCGCGGTGACATATAGACAATCGGCCATTTTTTACGATCTTGTGGCGTTCCACGGGACGCCTGCGTAATTGCATTTCCAACAACATCGGGGCGCATAACCATTCCGGCACCTCCGCCAGACGGCGTGTCATCGACGTTCTTGTGCTTTCCTTCACCAAATGTGCGAAGATCAATTGTTTCGAGTTGCCACTGGCCTTCTTGCAGTGCTTTCCCTGTTAGTGAGGCCCCCAATACACCTGGAAATGCCTCTGGGAAAAGAGTTACGATCTTCGCTGTCCAAGCGTGTTTTAATTTTGGCTTATCCGTCATCAATTCGCGAGGTTGTAAAGTGGCCGAAATTGATAACCTACCGTGTGATTTAGTGGGGGCAGCCATTAGAAAATACCTACAGGCGGGTCCGCTACAATGCGTTTTGCAGTGAGGTCAACGGTTGGAACAGCGTCCTTGGTGAAGGGGAGCAAAGCCGTTTCACTGGAGTTCGGGAGTTGAATTTCCAGCAGGTCTGCCGCGCCGTGGTTTTGCACTGATTTTACGGTGCCTAAAACGGCCCCGCCAGTGTCTACGACTGTCAAACCTTCCAGATCTGCATAGTAAAATTCATCGTCGGGCAATTCGGGAAATTGTTCGCGCGTTACGAACAGTTGAACACCCTTTAGGGCGTCGGCGTCTTCTTTGGTCTTGACGTCTACTATGCGCGCGCCAAATCCGTTTTTCACCGGGCGGGTTAAGGTAATCTGAAACTCGCGCGTACCGTCTTCGTTCGTTAGTGGATCATAGTCTGCGATTGCCGTTGGTTCAGCGCAGAAACTTTTCAGCCGCACTTCGCCTTGCACGCCGTAAGAGCCCGCTATGCTCCCAACACAAATACGTTCAACCATTGCACCCTCAATTCAATTTATCGTTCAACGACAGGAAGGGATAAGTTGCGATTTTCCCATCCGGCGCGTTCGAGTTCTGGTGTTTGTTCATCACTTTCGGGCCAACCAACGCAAAGATACCCAACAAGGGACCATTGATCCGGAACGTTTAAATCCTGACAAAGTCGATCTGGGTCCAAAATGGAAACCCATCCTACGCCTAATCCTTCGGCACGTGCGCTTAGCCAAAATTGCGTAATGGCGGCGACAACAGAATACCGTCGCATTTCTGGCATTGTACCCGCACCAAGCCCTGCGCCCTTTTCCGTTTCGTCATCGCAAAAAACGGCGAATTGAACCGGAGCGTCACGCATGCCTGATAGTTTTAAATTGGCGTAGATTTTGGCCTTATCGCCTGAATATCCGTTCAAGGCTTGGGTATTGGCGTGTTCGTAGTTTGCCAGAGCGCTGGCGCGTGCTGTTTCGCTGTTTAGTCGCACGACGCGCCACGGCTCTGACAAACCGACCGAAGGCGCGAGGTTGAAAGTTGCAAGGCAACGATCAATCAGGTCATCTTCAATCGGGTCAGTGCGAAAATGGCGCACATCGCGGCGCCATCGCATAAGCTGGTCAAGCTCTTGCCGGAAGGTTTCCGAAAATGAGGTCATGACCAGCCCTTATATTTGCTTATTCAGCAGCAGCTTCGGCCGCGTCAGCAGCTTTCGCAGCTTTTTCTTCAGCACGTTCAGTTGCTTTTTTGCCTGGAACAGCTTTCTTAGGGTTGTTGCGCTCTTTCTTAGCAACAACACCAGCAGCTTCGAGGAAGCGAGATACGCGGTCGGTTGGTTGCGCACCTTGATCAAGCCAGTACTGGATGCGCTCAAGGTCCATTTTTACGCGCTCTTCGCTGTCTTTAGCCAAGAGTGGGTTGTATGTGCCGAGTTTCTCGATGAAACGGCCGTCACGTGGCATACGTGAGTCAGATGCAACGATGCGATAAAAAGGGCGTTTTTTAGAACCGCCGCGAGCGAGACGAATTTTCATAGCCATGGTGTATTCTCCTAAAGATAGCTAAGTGACAGAGGCGGGCCTCTGTTATTCTTGGTGTTTTTTGTGGTGTTGGATGACTTCGCTGATGATAAAGTTCAAAAACTTTTTGGCGAATTCAGGGTCGAGGTTAGCGTCAAGTGCCATACGTTGTAGGCGCTCGATTTGGCTGGCTTCGCGCATCGGATCTGATGGCGGTAGCGTGTGTGTGGCCTTTAACTCACCAACGGATTGGGTGTGTTTGAACCGCTCTGCCAGAGTATAAACAAGAACCGCATCAAGGCGATCAATGCTTTCACGGTGTTCTTTCAATAGTTCGGCGGCAATAGTTACTGGATCGGTCATTCAAAACCCTCCAAAATATCGATTTCGGCACCATCGATGACCGGGCGCGTAAAGCTACGGTCGTAACGACGGATGCAGCCTGTGTTTTTCGCGAATGCGAATGCGCGCTGACAATCTGCGTCTTCTGCGGCGGCTTCGCGGTAGGTTTCGTAAGCAGCCAAAGACGGAAACGTAAACATCGCATGTGCAATATCATTTGCGCCTTCATGCGGTAACCAATAGCCGTGGTGCATGCCGCCCAATCGATTGACCAGTGTGATCCAAACGCGACCGTATGCCTCAAACGCGTCGGTTTGATCTGGGTCGATTTCGTACCTAAGGGTGCAGGTGATCATTATTTTTTCTTCCCAAAGCCAGACAAGCCACCCGGCAATCCCATGCCGCCGCCCAAGCCAGGAAGTTTACCGCCCATACCCATTTGTTTAGCCGCTGCTTCAAGCGCTTTGGGGTCCATTTGGCTGGGATCCATACCGCCCATGCCTGCCATATCAGGCATTCCGCCACCTTTGCCAAACATACCTTTCATGGCTTGCTTTAGCATTCCGCCTTTGCCCATTTTACCCATCTTTTTCATCATATCTGACATTTGACGGTGCATCTTGAGCAATTTGTTCAAATCAGAAACTTCCATTCCCGATCCTGCAGCGATCCGCTTTTTGCGCGAAGCCTGCAGCAAAGCAGGATTGGCGCGCTCTTTCTTTGTCATAGACTGAATAAGCGCAATTTGACGTTTTAGAACCTTGTCGTCCATGCCGGCGTCTTGCACTTGCTTGGCCATTTTGCCCATACCGGGCATCATCCCCATGAGCCCTTCCATGCCGCCCATTTTGATCATTTGCTCAAGCTGCATTTTCAGGTCGTTCATATTGAACTGACCCTTTTGAAAGCGCTTCATCATGCGCTCAGCTTGTTCGGCTTCGATGGTTTCTTGGGCTTTTTCAACCAAGGCAACAATGTCGCCCATGCCAAGGATGCGACCAGCGACACGTTCCGGATGGAATTCTTCGATCGCGTCTAGCTTTTCACCAAGGCCCACAAATTTGATCGGTTTGCCAGTGACTGCCCGCATGGATAGTGCGGCACCACCGCGTCCGTCGCCGTCCATTCTGGTCAGTACAACACCTGATATGCCAATCTGGCCATCAAATTGTTCTGCCACGTTCACCGCGTCTTGACCTGTTAAGCCATCCACCACCAAAAGAGTTTCGCGCGGTGTGACAACATTACGTACATCTTCGACCTCTTGCATGAGGGTTTCGTCGATGTGCAAGCGACCAGCCGTGTCGAGCATATAGACGTCATAACCGCCTAAGGTCGCCTGTTGCTTTGCGCGCTTGGCGATATCGACGGCAGACTGACCTTTGACAATCGGAAGCGTATCAACACCGATTTGGGTACCAAGCACGGCAAGCTGTTCTTGCGCAGCTGGGCGATAAATATCGAGCGAGGCCATCAACACGCGCTTGCCTGATTTATCTTTGAGGCGTTTAGCGAGTTTGGCTGTCGTGGTTGTTTTACCGCCACCTTGCAAACCAACCATCAGGATTGGCGCAGGGGCGTTGTCGATTTTAAGTGCGCCAATCTCGTCAGAATCACCTGCCAAGACATGGATCAATTCGTCATGGACAATTTTGACAACTTGCTGGCCGGGCGTGATGGACTTGGTAACGGCTTGGCCGGTTGCTTTGTCTTGAACCGCTTTTACAAATTCACGCGCAACTGGGAGCGAAACATCGGCCTCAAGCAGGGCAATACGGACTTCGCGTAGGGCTGTTTTGACATCTTCATCGGACAGAGCGCCTTGTTTGGTAAGGCGATCAAAGACACCAGAGAGGCGTTCGGATAGATTTTCAAACATCGCGACGGCTCCTACACTGTCTCATTTCCAATGCCCGACATAATGTCGAACGCTCAATATCCCAAGGGCCCCCGTGGGCGCAACGCGCTGACGGAGGTCGATCCCTGCAATAGCAATGGGACCGGAAGCGAATAGAGACTCCCGGGAATTGTTGTTCCCATACGCTGACCGCAGGGGAGAGTCAAGAATAGTTGGGTAATGTGGAGGCCCTTGCAAGTTTGAACAGCAGCGGTCTAAGGTTTAGTCGAATGTGAAAATTTGCACATATGGGGCAACATGGACAATTGGGACGAAATACGCACAGCGTATCAGGTGGCGCGCGTTGGTACAGTAAGTGGTGCTGCGGACATATTAGGTGTGCACCATGCGACTGTGATCCGTCACATCGATGCGTTGGAAAAGAAACTCGGAACCAAATTGTTTCAGCGACATGCGCGGGGTTACACACCGACCGAAGCAGGCGATGATCTGATGCAGGTTGCGCAGGCAACTGATGACCAGTTTACGCAGTTGTCTGGCCGTATCCGTGGACAGGGCGAAACAGTACAAGGCGATTTGATCGTTACCTCCCTCGCGTCCTTGTCTGACCTTTTGTCGCCTATCTTGGTTGATTTTCAGAAACTTTATCCTGATGTACGTGTGCACTTTCTTACCAGCGATAGGGTTTTTCGTCTTGAGTATGGCGAGGCTCACGTCGCCATACGCGCTGGGAATATCCCTGATCAACCAGACAATGTGGTACAGGAATTGCACACTCAGTGCATAGGCTTGTATGGCAGCCAAGAATACTTCGATAAATATGGTAAACCAAAGTCAGAAGAAGATTTGAAAAATCACCGCTTTGTTGCGGGACAAGAAGGTGCAAAGCGCGCACCTTTTTATCGGTGGTTGGATGATACGGTTCCGCAGGATGCTATTGTTTTCCGAGGCGGTGATTTCCACAGCGTCGAAAACGCGGTGGTTGCAGGTGCCGGATTAGGATTTTTGTCGGAATGGACCGCTGAACGTCATCCAGAAATGGTTCAGGTGTTTCCTCCTCGTAGAGAATGGAAAGGCAAGCTGTGGCTTGTGACACATGTGGATTTACACAGAACGTTGAAGGTGCAAACTTTTTTGAAGTTTCTCAAAACGGCTGCCGATGGATGGGGTGGTCAGTGTAACTCCTGTGAGGGTGATGAATGACACCTCAGTTACGTGGGCATCTTGCGATGCTAGTGTTCTCAACCTTGGTTGCAGGATCCTTTAGTCTTGGGTCCTTGACAGCGAACCATATTGAGCCCAGTGCGTTTAACGCCGTCCGGTTTATATTGGCTGCTATCGTGTTGGGTTTGGCGGCACTTGCGACAACAGGAATAGATCGCTCAGCTTTTCGCTCGCCTTGGCGGTATTTGGTGTTGGGCGGTTTCTTTGCGATATATTTTGTTCTGATGTTTGAAGGCTTGAAAACCGCACCTCCTGTTTCTGCGGCCGCTGTGTTTACAATGACCCCAATTATGGCTGCTGGGTTCGGTTGGATTTTATTACGTCAAATTTTATCTGGCCGTACGTTTGTAGCACTTTTGATCGGTGGTGTTGGTGCACTTTGGGTGATCTTTCGAGCAGATTTATCTGCTTTGCTTCGGTTCCAGATCGGATGGGGTGAAATAGTTTATTTTATAGGGTGTGCGAGTCACGCTGTTTACACACCTCTGGTGAAAAAGCTGAACCGGGGGGAAAATGCTATTGTATTTGCGTTTGGAACCTTAGTCGGTGGCGGTGGATTGCTATTGATCTACGGTGGGGGCGATATCGCGCGTACCGATTGGGCTAATCTGCCGGTAATTGTCTGGATAACGTTGGCATATATTACGGTGTTCGCGACAGCGGCATCTTTTGTTTTGGTGCAGTATTCAGTGCAGCGCTTACCGGCCGCAAAAGTGATGGCATATACTTACCTTGTTCCAAGTTGGGTAATTGTTTGGGAGGTGGTGTTGGGGCAGCCCATTCCGCACGTGCTTGTTCTCGGTGGGGTTGGGCTTACTATCATAGCGCTAGGTTTGTTGTTGCGTGATGACAGTAAATAATTGATCTGATTGACGCCGCGTTTGACGTGACAGATTATGGGGTTCGGCGCATCCTTTTGGCAACGCAAAAGGACGCCAAATGACTCGCTACCCACATATGCTCTCTCCGTTAGATCTCGGATTTACCACGCTAAAAAATCGTGTGTTGATGGGATCAATGCACACCGGGCTCGAAGAAACGAAGGACTGGAACCGCGTTGCAGAGTTTTATGCGACGCGTGCACGTGGCGGTGTGGGGCTTATGGTAACGGGAGGAATGGCGCCTAACAGTGAAGGCGGAGTTTTTCCAGGTGCTGCGGGTTTGTTTAGTGACGAAGATATTGAAAATCATAAGATCGTTACAGATCGGGTGCATGCAGCAGACGGTAAAATAGCGATGCAAATACTGCACGCAGGCCGTTATGCTTATGGGCCGGATTGTGTTGCTCCAAGTGCGATAAAATCCCCGATTTCCCCATTTCCTCCTAATGAATTAGATGAAGAGGGTATCGAAAAACAAATCGGTGACATGGTGACGGCGGCACAGCGCGCCCAGATGGCGGGATATGATGGTGTCGAAATCATGGGCTCTGAAGGGTATTTTCTCAATCAGTTCCTCGTAGTGCACACCAATAAACGCACAGATCGCTGGGGTGGGAGTTATGAGAACCGTATGCGTCTGCCGATCGAAGTGGTGCGGCGTATCCGCAAGGCTGTCGGCCCGGATTTTATAATCATCTACCGCTTGTCGATGATTGATCTCATTCCCAATGGGTCAACGCATGAAGAGGTTGTGCAGCTGGCGCAAGCGATTGAAGCCGCAGGTGCGACATTGTTCAACACTGGTATAGGATGGCACGAAGCACGCATACCGACGATTGCCACTTCGGTTCCACGTGCCGGATTTGCTTGGGTCACGAAAAAGCTGATGGGTAAAGTCGGTATCCCCATCATTGCGTCCAATCGGATCAATACTCCAGACGTCGCGGAAGGATTACTGAAAAACGGAGCGTCAGACATGGTTTCTATGGCGCGCCCATTTTTGGCGGACCCAAATTTTGTAAACAAGGCAAAACAAGATCGCGCAGATGAAATCGCTCCTTGTATCGCGTGTAATCAAGCGTGTTTAGATCATACATTTAGCGGCAAGATTTCCACCTGCTTGGTGAATCCCCGCGCGTGTTACGAAACAGAATTACAGGTTGATGTCGTTTCTACACCTAAACGAATTGCAGTAGTAGGCGCTGGGCCCGCAGGGTTGTCCGCTGCGATCACGGCAGCAGAGCGCGGACATTCTGTCGTGTTGTTCGATCGATCCAACGAAGTTGGCGGTCAGTTGAATATGGCTAAGATGGTCCCTGGCAAGGAGGAGTTTCACGGCTTTGTGGCGTGGTTCAAAACGATGGCTGATCGATCCGGGGTTGAACAGCGGCTTGGCACACCTGCCACACCGGACGATCTACGTGGGTTCGACGATGTCATTATTGCAACTGGTGTGATTCCACGTGACCCAGAAATTCCCGGACAAGACGGAGAAAATGTTCTCTCTTATATAGATGTTTTGCGGGACAAAGCAGATGTAGGAAAATCCGTCGTTGTGATTGGGGCGGGGGGCATTGGTTTTGACGTCTCTGAGTTTTTAGTTCAGCAGGGTCCAAGTACTGCGGAAAATGTCGCCCATTGGAAGGAAGAATGGGGCGTAGGTGATCCGGAAGTTACCCGTGGGGGCCTTGCCGACCAAGGAAGTCAGCCGGAGGCTCCTGCGCGTGAGGTCATCCTGTTACAGCGCAAAGCTGAAAAAGTGGGGAAACGGCTGGGAAAAACCACTGGTTGGATTCATCGCGCAGCATTGAAGATGAAAAACGTTCAAATGATGGGGGGGGTCAACTATGAGCGCATTGATGCCCAAGGTTTGCATGTTTCAACCGGAGAAGCTCGGGAAAATATTCGACTATTGCCCGCGGAAACCGTCGTGCTGTGCGCTGGGCAAGTTCCTGATCGCAGTTTAGCTGAGGAGTTGGCTGCAATTGGAATCACTGCGCATGTTATTGGCGGGGCAGATGTTGCGGCAGAGTTGGATGCGAAGCGAGCCATCGATCAAGGGGTGCGTTTGGGCGCCTCTCTTTAACCAAATGGTAAGCATAAAGGCATCGAGAAATAGCCTTCTTGTTGAAAAAGAACACTTATTTATAAAATTGCTTGTTTCCGAGTTAAGAACGATCCGTTGAATTACCCCTGAATTGTCCGTTGGATGACCCATTGTCGCCTGATTTGACTGCGAATGTTTCAGCATTGATGGAACACTTGTAGGGCTAAACACATGGACCGATTAACCGAAATGGAAGCATTTGCCACCGTGGTGGATCAGGGCGGGTTTACTGATGCTGCAAAGAAAATGGGTATCTCAAAATCTGCGGTTTCCAAACATGTTTCGTCCCTTGAGGCGCGTTTGGGCGCGCGTTTGCTTAATCGAACAACCCGACGGGTGAGCCCAACGGAAATTGGCCTCGCTTACTATGATCGTGCGCGGCGTGTGTTGAATGATGCGGGTGAGGCAGACGCACTTGTTTCATCTATGCAATCGGCACCTTCGGGATTGCTTCGCATTTCTGTCGCAACTGATTTCGGAGTGAATCACTTAAGTCCGGTGTTGGGGGATTTTTTACAAGAATTTCCAGATATTACCGTCAATATGGTGCTGAACAACCGGTATGTTGAGTTGATATCCGAAGGGTTCGATGTGGCCGTTCGTATTGGTGAGCTCGAAGATAGTACATTGATGGCACGCAAATTAACCGACACCTCTAAACGTATGGTAGGGTCCCCCGCGTATTTTGAAAAATACGGACGCCCTGAAAAAATAGATGACCTGAATGATCACAAGCTTTTGCATTATTCAAGCCAAGCCAATGGCGCAGTTTGGAAATTGGCGGCGCCATCGGGTGAAAAGCGGCAAGTGCGCACGGCCGGTTGGTTGAGTGTTAACGACGGGCAAAGCCTACTGAATGCAGCTGTATCCGGTTTGGGCATTGCTTATTTGCCGAGCTTTTTGACAGCAGATGCAATGCGCGATGGTTTGATCGAAGAAGCGATTCCAGGGCTTCCTGAAGAAACCCAAGGTATTTATGCGGTTTACCCGCCCGGGCGTTTTACACAGCCCAAGGTCCGCGCATTTGTTGATTTTCTTGTCCATGCGTTTGCGGACAAAGGCCCTAATAATTGGTGAACTGTTACGAGTGATGCGAAGGCCGCATTTTGCCCCCACAAGGCGTGCTTTCGTTGTAGTGTTGCAGGTGTATCCTGCACTTAGCGGGTTGAGGTGATGATCACTTCAACCCGTCTATTTTGTGCGCGGCCTTCGTCCGTCAAGTTGCTTGCACGAGGGGATAAATACCCCACACCGTCCGCATCCAACTGTGTGCGGTTTACGCCGTATTCTTCGACCAATCGGCGTAAAACAGCATTCGCGCGTTGCTTGGATAGATTGATGTTATTTGCCAGAGAACCGACCGCATCGGTATGCCCAACCAAGGCTACCTTAAGATCAGGGTTCCGCGACAAATAATCCGATAACCCTTCAAGAGAGGCGAAGGATTCATTTGTGAGACGGGCAGCTCCAGTTTGAAAATCAAGATCATCTAGAACAACGAACCCGCGCTGTTCGAGTAGGGTGCCAAATGTTTCATTTGTGCTACCATATACGGGCTCGTCATCTGGAATTGTGGTTGTGACTTCGGGTGCCGGTGCTTCAGGTTGGGTGATTTGGTTAATTTGAATAAAACCAGTTTCCTGACTGCGGCTTACAATCAGCCCAAGATATTCAGTTTCCCCATCATCGTTTTGTCTCTGGGCAGATAGGTATTGAAAATCCCCCAAATTAACATGCATCTGAGGTTCTGGTGCGACTTCAAGTGCAAACCGAAAGTCAAATCCTCCGCAGCTTTTGTCCGCGCATTCAAACAATATCTCGTAGCCAGTCGCGATGAGTTGTTCCCGAAGCGGGCGCAACATTTGCGTTGTCGTCTGCACAGAGGCGCGCACCTGCCAAACCGTTTGGGCAATAGCACCCTCTACAGAGCGCGTTTCAAGTGCACCGTTTTGCCAGGGCCCTACTGGCAAAGCAAAGCTATCCATCGCATGTACGGTACGGGCCGAAACATGTGCGTTTGACGGAAACTCCAGCTGCAATGACAAAGAGGCGGAGGGTAACATCCCCAGCATTGCCCCAAATATGAAAATCCGGGCATTCATCTGAAGGCGGCGTGATATTCTTCGTTGGGTTTCATATCTGTCCCGGATGCGATGCGGTTGGTCATATTGTAAAAACCAATGACAGTTGCAATATCCCAAATGTCGCGATCCGAAAACCCGACCACGCGTAGAGCGTTGCGATCGGTTTCTTCGACTGTTGCGCTGGCGGTGGTTAATTGCGTTGCGAAATCCAACATGGCCCGCTGACGCGCATCCAGTTTGGCGACCCTATAGTTCATCACCAACATTTCCCCTAGCATGGGATCGCCAGACAGTTGTCGCACAGCCGCGCCATGAGCGACGAGACAATAAAAGCACTTGTTTATTGCTGACACGACAACAGCGATCATTTCACGTTCGAGTTTTGAAAGGCCAGAGTCCCCAAGCATAATTTCATTATACATTGCGGTGAAGGTGTTGAGCTTGTCGATGTCAAAGGCATATGCTTTTAAAACATTTGGCACCATTCCCAGTTTTTCAGTGCAAATGTCAAAATAGCGCTGAGTTTCTTCGGGTAGCGGATCCATCATCGGAAGGTCTAATGCGGTGGGACTGGTGTTGCTCATGACTCGGCCTAACGATTGATATTATTGTTTTACGCGATAATGATACTGTCCCACACATTCCAGCCCGAGGGAAGAATAGAGCGCATTTGCAGCGACGTTTTGCTGGACGACAATTATGGCGAGGTGAGTTGCACCATTTTCCTTTGCCCATTGGGCGGCCTTTATCATGATGTTTTTAGCAACGCCTTGTCGGCGCTGTGTTTGAGTCACCTCTAGCCCGTGTAACATGGCAATACCATTGTGAATTGCGACGTAGGCTACACCTGCAGCGCGATCATTTTGTCGCCCCAAAACAGTGGTCTTTTTACCCTTGGCGCGGATCATGCCGGCAACGCGTTCGGGGCCTATTTCGCCCTCGAGCCATAGCTCTTGCATAATATGCATCGGAGGCCAAATGGTGAAAGCAGACAAACGACCCACAGAGTCAGTTGCTAACGTATCCACGGGACATACCATGAGGTTAACTGGATCTTTGACTATGTATCCCCGGTTTTCCAGAGCTGTATCCAGTTCTTCCTCTCCGTCGCGGATCATGAATAACTCTGCTTGGCCAAGAGCAACCATTGCTTGTTCTGCTTGCTCAAATTGTGTTTCGAGAAGAGAATCGATACGAGTGGCGGCCGACATACGCTGTCCACCACCCTGTCCGTCACGCACGGTCCAGTTTCCAACTGTTTGTTTACTTGCAGGGGCCCAAGTGGCCTCACAGACCTCGTAAAGGGTTTCAACGGATGGAAGCGTCATGTTGTTAAGTCTTTCACAAGAGTACTAAGGTCTTTGGCAGCGGCGTCTAAGTGCGAAGCATCAACACCACGAATGACGATGTTCGTGCCAAAAACACCATCTTGTTGAAAAGGGTACGAGCCAAACGATAGATTGGGGAACGCAGCGGCCAGTTGCCCCAATGGTTCTGCAATAACCCCTTCACCGATCATCGCGCGCACAGTTTGCGACAAAAGCGGGGCGCCACCCGTCAATTGGGGAAGGAGGCTCGCGACCATCGCCTGAAATATTGCAGGCACGCCTGCCATCACGTGCACATTGCACAGGGTAAAACCCGGAGCGGTTGAAATCGGATTGTCGATCAATGATGCGCCATCTGGAATACGTGCCATTCGGAGGCGCGCATCGTTCAATTCTACGTTGGCGCGGTCATAATGGGCTTGCAGCAATGCGCGCGCGTCATCCCGAATTGAGATCGGAGTGTCAAAAGCAGCTGCAATACAGTCTGCGGTAATGTCATCGTGGGTTGGGCCAATGCCACCTGAAGTAAACACATGATCATAATGGGATGCCAAAGCGCGGGTCGATGCAATAATTGCTGTGGCATCGTCTGAAATGACTCGCACCTCTTTCAGATCAATGCCGTGTTTTGTTAACTCTCCCGCCAGATAGTGCATGTTGGCGTCACGGGTCCGTCCCGATAGAATTTCATCGCCGATGACAAGCATCGCCGCAGTTGGGTTATTCATCTGTTTCTCCCGTCGTCGTGATAAAGATAACGAAAATTGACGCGTGAGCAATCAGATGCTGAAACGAAAGAGGAGAGGTCTTTTGTCTCAGGGCCTCTTGCGATAGGAAAAGACATGCATTTTCCAACGCCCTTGATCCCCGCGAGATTAATCCGCCGTTACAAACGTTTCTTGGCCGATTGCTGGCTCGAAGATGGCAGCGAAGTCACAGCCCATTGTGCGAATCCCGGATCAATGATGGGTTTGAGGGAGGAAGGGATAAAAATTTGGCTTGAGCCAAACGACGACCCTAAGAAAAAGCTTAAATACGGATGGCGCTTGGTCGATCATGAAAATGGGCATTTTACCGGTGTCGATACGTCTGTCCCGAACAAAGCCTTAAAAGCCGCGCTACTGGCACGCGAAATACCAGAGTTTTCTACCTACACCACTGTACGTCCGGAAATGAAATATGGCGAAAACAGCCGGATTGATTTCTTTTTGTCGGGCGACGGTTTGCCTGATTGTTATGTCGAAGTGAAAAGCGTCACGCTTTCCCGTAACTCTGGATTGGCTGAATTTCCCGACAGCGTTACGGCACGTGGCGCGAAGCATTTGAAGGAACTGGCGACAATGGCTGGTCAGGGGCACAGGGCAGTCATGTTCTACCTCATTCAACGGACCGACTGCACGCGGATGGATTTAGCCGCGGACATTGACCCAACTTATGCCGCTGGTTTTGCCGAGGCGCGCGCAGCCGGCGTTGAAGTGTGTTGCTATGATACTCAAATCACCCCTGAGGGAGTTTGGTTGGGGCAGAAAATCCCGATGGCAGCCCCTTAAGTACAGCTTGATTGAGGTACTGGCATGTTTGCTAAGGATGGATTATCTAAAGCGTAAGAACAGACGGAGCAAACCCTTGGACGATACGCGCGGTCGCATCACACGTGATGGAATTCGAATTTACGAAGAGGCAGATTTTGCCGGTATGCATGCTGCTGGAAGGTTGGCGGCACAGATTTTGGACGACATCGCCCCGATGGTTCAAGTCGGCGTTGCAACCAGTGTTTTGGACGCAGCGATCGAAAAGATGGTCAATGACGCAGGCGCTAAATCCGCAACGATCGGATATAAAGGCTATAAGCACGCATCCTGTATTTCGGTGAACCATGTCGTGTGCCACGGAATCCCGGGTGAAAAGAAGCTCAAGGATGGTGATATCCTGAACATTGACGTCACGGTTATTGTCGATGGGTGGTTCGGCGATACATCCCGTATGTACGTAGCTGGAAAGCTGGGCCGCAAAACCGAACGCCTTATCCAAATTACGCATGACGCTTTGTTTGAGGGCATCAACGCGGTGAAACCAGGAAATACCTTTGGTGACATTGGTGCTGCGATTCAGAAATTCGTAGAAGCGCAACGCATGTCTGTTGTACGTGATTTCTGCGGTCACGGATTGGGGCGGGTATTTCATTCGCCGCCAAACGTTTTGCACTATGGCCGCCCCGGTACTGGGGCCGTATTAGAAGAAGGCATGTTTTTCACCATTGAACCGATGGTGAATTTGGGGCGCCCAGAAACCAAGGTTTTGGCCGATGATTGGACCGCCGTAACGCGGGATAAATCGCTGTCAGCGCAGTTTGAGCATTCAATCGGTGTTACTGAAAATGGCTGCGAAATCTTTACGCTTTCGCCAGGTGGAAAATACCACCCGACTTGGGGCTAGATTTATAACCCTAATAGATCGGGAACCGCCGCCATATTTTTGAAAACCTCTGCGCCCAAATCGCGGAGGTTTTTTCCATCAGAATGCGGGGCATAGGCGAGACAGCGCATGTTTGCGCGTATTGCTGCGGTGACGCCACTGCCGCTGTCTTCTACAACCACGCAATCGTTGGGCGAACATTGAAAATGGGCCGCTGCGTGTAGAAATAGATCTGGGTCAGGCTTTGCCACGCCTAATGTGTGGGCCGAAAACATACGATCACTAAAGGTATCCCATAGGCCGTTTTGCCCAAGTGTGATTTTCATTTTGTCTTCGCTTCCATTTGAGGCAACGCAAAATGGAATGTCAGCGGCTTTGAGCGTACCCAATAACTGTGCAATGCTGTCCACCAACGGAACCCCATTGCGCAGCGTGGCGTAGGTTTCGTCGTAGACTTCTGCGATCCAATTGTCGGGCAAATCAGCGCCAAGCGAAATTGCTGTCGCCATCGCATTCTTCATTGTGCTGCCAACAAATGCGTTCATGCACTCTTCGAGCGACATGTCTAACCCGTATTTTGAGAGGCTTTGCTGCATTACTTGGTTTGAGGGCGGCTCACTATCGACCAACACCCCGTCACAATCAAAAATCACCAAAGATGGACGCATGTTAAATTCCTTTTTGGGGCACGATATGCATCCCACCCAAGAGGTCAAATCTTACGTTGGCGTGGTCCCGCGCAAGGTGTTTCATTTTGAAACAGTTGCGAGGTTAAACGGGTTCCAAGATTGCGATATGGGTATCGCCGTATTTGCGGCTATCCAACAATGTGAAGCCCTCGGGGGATTGCGGTGCGCTCTCCTCAAACACGATCAGCGCATCATCTTTGATCCAACCGCCTTTCATGGCGTGATCTAGGGCGATTGTTCCAATGCCTTTCCCGTAAGGGGGATCAAGAAAGATAAGATCATATGCGACATCAGGATTGTTCGGCAGTCGCGTGGCGTCGCAGGAAAGAAGGGTTGTATCAGCTTTGCGCCGACAGAGAGTAATGTTTTCGCGTATTAAACTTTGGGACTTTCGGCCATCATCAACAAAGGTAACGTGCTTAGCCCCGCGCGACAACGCCTCTAGCCCTAAGGCACCAGTGCCTGCAAACAAATCCAAAACCCGTAAATCGGTGATCGGGTCACGGTATGCACCACTTGTCAGGACGTTAAACAGGCTTTCGCGCACGCGGTCGGTGGTGGGGCGCAGATGTGCACCTGCGTCCCCTTTACCGACTGAAGCGAGCGCAAGCCCGCGGTGTTGTCCCGCTATGATTCTCACGCTTTCAGCAGAGCCTTCATATCGGTTTCCGGGTTGGCGATATCTGCTTTGGATGGGGATTTCCCAGCCTCGATCAAACGTTTGCCAATCATATAATTGCGCGGTTCGTTCATTGCATCAACGGCCAGCAATGTGTCGCCTTGATAGTACCAGAAGGAAACAGAGCCTTCCTTATCACCAGGGCGCGTGACGATATTGTCATATCCAGAATTTAGGCCCGCGATTTGCAGTTTGACGTCGTATTGATCGGACCAGAACCAAGGCGTGGCTACATATTCTTTTTCTGCGCCCATCATATTGGCTGCTACGATTTCTGCTTGATCAATCGCGTTTGGGACACTTTCGAGACGAATACGTTCACCTTTGAACGGGAATGATGCGCAATCGCCTGCGGCCCAGATAGATGGATCAGAGGTGCGCCCAAATGCGTCGGTTTCGATCCCATTGTTAAGCGTCAAACCAGCAGATTCAGCCAGTTCAGAACCGGGCATAATCCCGACACCAACGATAACGAAATCAATGTCCAGTTCGCGATCATCTGTCAGTTTCGCGCCAGAAACCCGACCTTCGCCTGTTAGCGTATTCAGGCCAACACCTTCGACAATGTTTACGCCGTGACTGGTGTGCAGATCGCGGAAGAAATTGGATGTTTCAGGGGATGCAACACGTTGCAAAATCCGGTCAGCCATTTCCACCAAGGTGACTTTGACACCTTTCTTTGTTGCAACGGCAGCGGCTTCTAGGCCGATGTAGCCCCCACCAACGATTAGAGCGTGTTTGCCTTCGGCGAATTCCGGTTCCATCGCGTCCACATCTTTGAGAGTTCGAACGACATGGACGCCTTCTAACGCTCCACCGATTGCTGCGGGAAGCCGGCGTGGCGTCGAACCTGTGGTCAATGCCAGTTGATCGTAGGACAGTACGTCATCGCCCACAGTTACGGTTTTTGCTACCGGATCAATCGCACTTACACGTTCGCCTAACCGCAGAGTAATGTCTTGTTCGCCATAGAATGCCTCAGGGCGTAGATAAAGACGAGATAGCTCCATATCACCGAGCAAATAGGCTTTGGAGAGTGGGGGACGCTGGTAGGGAGGTGCCGTTTCTTCGCCGATCAGAGTAATCTGACCGTCAAAGCCTAGTCCACGCAGTTTGACGACAAGTGAACTGCCTGCTTGTCCGGCCCCTATAACGATAATGTGGCTCATATTGCTCCCCTAAGTTCTAGCCCAAATCTTGGGGGGAGCCTATAACTGTGATCATAGGAAACGCAATCGTGCAAAGAGGATGTTTATGATGATTTCTGTCGGAAAAAGACTACCAAACGCTACACTTTATCGGATTGGCGACAATGGGCCAGAAGAAGTGGCCCTGACTGACCGTTTAAAGGAACGCAAAGTGGTGGTCTTTGCTGTGCCTGGGGCGTTTACGCCAACATGCCATTCTGCACATGTCCCGAGTTTCATTCGAACCAAAGATGAATTTGATGCTAAAGGCGTTGATGAAATAATCTGCGTTTCGGTGAACGACCCGTTTGTGATGAAATCATGGGGAGAGGTCACTGGCGCTACAGAGGCCGGTATTACGCTGCTTTCGGATGCGCACAGTGAATTGACGACAGAAATCGGAATGAACTTTGACGCCCCGCCTGCTGGCTTGATGGCGCGTTCAAAGCGCTATGCCATGGTTGTCGAAGATGGCGTCGTCACGGTGTTGCAGGAAGAAGAAAACCCCGGTGTGTGTGATGTTTCTGGTGGCGAGGGGTTGTTAGCGGCCCTCTAATAAACATGGGCGCGCCGGTATTGGCGCGCCCAGATATTTTTAGCCCTTCACGTTGAATAGGGTCTGTGTTGGGAATGGAATATCGATTTTATTCGTGTCGAATGCTTCTTTCACTGCACGTGTCATATCGAACTTCAGCGTCCAATAGTCGGCTGCATCACACCAAACACGCATGGTGAAATCAACAGAGCTGTCACCGAGGTTTGTCACAGCTAAAAAATGTTCAGGGTCGCTAAGAATGCGGCTGTCAGCTTGGATCAGGTCAAGCATGATTTTTTCGGCTTTTTTCAAATCGGTGCCGTAAGAAACACCAAACACCATGTCAACGCGACGGGTTGGGTGGAACGAATAGTTCTTAATCGCGGAAGACCACATATCAGCATTTGGTACGATGATCTGCACGTTGTCAGGGGTGGCAAGTTCGGTTGTGAAAAGCGTGATTTCTTTGACTGTGCCTGATTGGCCAGCACCTTCGATAAAGTCCCCAATTTTGAAAGGGCGAAACACTGAAAGCATAACACCAGCAGCAAAGTTTGACAGCGTGCCTTGCAATGCAAGACCAATTGCCAAACCGGCAGCACCGATAAGAGCGACAAGCGATGTTGTTTCGATGCCAAAGCGATTCAAAACAAAAATAGCGGCGATGATTAAAACGGCATAACGCGCCATGCTTGCTAGAAAGCCAGCCAAAGTATCATCAAGATAGCCGTTACGTGTGAGGGCAGATTTACATAGTTTTTTGGCGAGTCCAGAGAGCCAAAATGCAGCAACCAATATGATTGCGGCGGTGATCACATTAAAGATAAGTGCGGAAAACCAAGCCAAGGTTTTTTCCTTTCGAATGTCAAAGTCAGAACAGGGCGTCCATCTTTTGGGCGAAATTTACGTCCAATTGAGTTAACCCTCCGGCGCTATGAGTTGTTAAAGTGACTGCCAGCCTTGGGCCACTGTTGGCCCATTTTGGATGGTGATCCCACTTTTCAGCCCAGAGAGCGCAGCGTGTCATGTACCCAAAGCAATCGTTAAAAGAAGTAAAGGTGAAATTTTTGTGGATTGCATCACCTTCGGGTGCCAACCACCACCCGGTTGCCAATAATGGCGCCAGTGCGGTTTCTCGTTCAGCTCCTGACAAAATCATTCGATGTCCTTTTCGCTCTTCGATTTAAATGGGCCATAAGAGGTTAACACTTCGATTTCGCGACCAACTGCACGGCCCTCCTCAACGAGAAAACGCTCCACCGCTTCGCGAAACCCTGCGTCTTGTATCCAATGCAAGGAATGTGTCTCTACAGGTAGATATCCCCGCGCAAGCTTGTGATCGCCCTGCGCGCCAGCTTCGACAGTGGATAGCCCGTGCGCGATAGCGTAGTCGATGGCCTGATAGTAACAGAGTTCAAAATGCAAACAGGGGTGGTCTTCGACGCACCCCCAATAGCGCCCATATAGCGAACGCGCGCCTATCATATTCATAGCGCCTGCGACAAACACGCCGTCACGTTCGGCCAACACAAGCAAAGTATCGTCGCGCATCGTTGTTTGGATACATTCGAAAAATGCGCGGGTCAGATAGGGCCTGCCCCATTTGCGCGCGCCAGTGTCGGTATAGAACCCCCAAAAAGCATCCCAATTTTCTGGCCGAATTTGGTCACCGGTGAGTGTATGTATGGTACCGCCAAATGCTTGGGCGATACGCCTTTCCTTGCGGATCGCCTTTCGTTTACGGGCGGATAATGCATCTAAGAATGTATCAAATGTTGCGTAACCATTGTTGTGCCAGTGATACTGCTGTGTCGTACGATGCAACAGACCCAATTCTTTGCCTGCAATGGCTTCGGCTTCGGTGCAAAAAGTTGTATGAAGGGACGATAAGTTGTTGTTTACGGCCAGTTGAATAGCACCCTGCAGCAAAGCTGATTGGCCAACGTCTTCGTACCCTCGGTGGGTTAAAAACCGTGCCCCCGTGGCAGGGGTGAAGGGGACTGCAATCTGCAATTTAGGATAGTAGTTTCCACCAGCGCGTTCGTAGGCGTCTGCCCATCCGTGATCGAATATATATTCACCCTGACTGTTGGTCTTTGCATACATTGGTGCAACAGCGATGATTTTTCCATCTTGTCTCACGATGAGATGATGGGGCGTCCAGCCCGTTCCAGAACCAACCGATTGACTATCTTCAAGCGCTTTTAAAAACCGATGCGTGGTAAAGGGATCAAGCGCCTTTCCATCACTGTAGGCCGCGCAAGCATCCCATTCTTCAGGAGAGATCGCATTGATGTCGCCAATTGCTTGGATTTCGATTTGGCTGCCGTCCATGAATTACCTCACTCATTGAGTATAGAGTTGGGGTTTATCCGCATCAGGTCAAGGTTTAGGGTGGTCAGCTGCGTAGCCTTCAAAGGTTACATTATCGGCTATTGTGCGTGCCTTGGCTTCTTGCTCGGGGCTGCGAATGGTCCAGCAGAGAATATGCGCGCCTTTTGATTTTAGTTCAGCTACCCGCGGGGTGCTGAGATCGGCCGCCTCATGGCTAATGAAACAAGCCCCCACCTGATCATAATCATCTATCCGGCGCAATTCTTCGCGGCGGTTCAGGGGGATAAGCTGCGCCTCGTCATCAGTATAGCTCTCGGTGACAATGCCACGGGGGATGTCCGGTGCGAATTGTGCCAGTTTAGCCACGGAATGCGGATTAAAAGACATAAGTGCAACTGGGCCCTGATAGTCTTTTAGGGCTTTTGCTGTGGCTTGCTCTAGGGGGCCAACATTCGGGCCCATCACGCCGTCTTGATCTTTCAGTTCGATCAACAATGGTACTCGGCCATCAACAAGTTTTAATATTTCAGCAAAGCTAGGAATACCCTCGTCGTTCCCAATCAAGGTGATGGCTTCGGCTTCGGTTTTGGTTACTTGTTGGATCGGACCAGCGCGCCCGGTGAGGCGCGCCATATCGTAGTCGTGAAACACCATGGCTTGATGATCACTGGTGCATTGAAGGTCAAATTCAATACCATAGCCTGCTTCAATCGCTGCAATAAACGCGGCGCGCGAATTTTCAGGACGCCCTGCATCGCGGTCATGATAACCACGATGTGCGATTGGGGCTGTGAAAAACTCAGCAGGTAAAGTCATCATTTGATCTGGAAAATGCCTTCGATTTCGACGGCTACACCAAATGGCAAAGATGCTGCGCTGACGGCGGATCTGGCGTGGCGGCCTGCTTCGCCTAGAGCGTTAGCCATAAAATCAGATGCGCCGTTCACGACCATCGGCTGCTCAGCGTACTCTTGTGTCGAATTGACGAAACCCACCAATTTTACAACACGAACAAGACGATCAAGATCGCCGCCACACGCTGCTTTGACTTGGGCCAAGAGGGCAATTGCACATGTTTGCGCGGCAGCAGCGCCTTCTTCTGTTGTCATGGTGTCGCCGAGCTTACCAGTGATAAAGCCATCAGGGCCGTTTGAAATTTGACCTGATACATGGATCAAATCCCCGACTTGAACGTAGGGAACATAGTTCGCCGCTGGTGCAGGTGCATCCGGTAGCGTGACGCCCATTTCCGCAAGTTTTGTTTCAAAATTTCCAGCCATGATAGCCTCCGTTGATCGCATTTTGACAAACGCTATCGGTTCGCGCATCCAAGTGAAACCTAAAAATTAGTTTTCGCGAAAGGCACGAACAAAATAATCTGAAAAGGGTTTGATAAGGTACTGCAAGGGGCTTCGATCCTGGGTTCTGATGAAAGATTCCACAGGCATACCGGGGATCAACGCCAGATCATCAGGTAACTTAGCGGCTTCATCCTCAGGAAGAATGATTTCGGCTCGATAGAAGCTTTGCTGAGATGCTTCATCTGTGAACGCATCTGCTGAAATTTTCACAATCCGACCAAATAATTCTGGGGTTGTTCGAGCGTCAAACGTAGGGAACCGGAGGATGACTTCTTGGCTGACGTATATCTGATCAATATGGGTCGGGTCGACCCGGCTCGCTATGATCAAGGGACGATCTTGCGGTATCAGGTACAAAATTGGATCGGCTGGGCGCAAAACGGATTGTTCCGCAAAAACCTGCATACCGTATACGATACCGGAGACAGGCGCACGCACCTCAAGTCGGGACAAAAATTCAGTTAGATTGCGGCGGCGTTCCTCTAGCTCGAATTGCTGGGCCTGAACATCACGAAGTTCCGCGATAGATTCTTCGCGCCGTGTTGAACGGATGCGTAAAATTTCGATTTCAGTTTCGGTAATCCGGCCTTCGGTTTGTGCGACAGAGGCTGCCAATTCACCTTGCTGACCGCTTAGTCTTGCTTTTTCACGTTGCAGTGAAAGAACACGGGTTGCCTGCGCCAGCCCTCGTTCTAAAAGGTCTGCTTGGCTTTCATACTCTTCATCCAGCAGCTCAAGTTGCTGAACGAGCGCGTCTTGCTGTGCGCGAATGCCTACAATCTGATCTTCGAGCTGCTGGCGTCGATTGCCGAGTTGTTCAATTTGCTGATCGAGAGAGTGCCGTCGTGCCAAAAACAGCCGATCTTGACCCGCGAGCAAGCTTCTTAGGTCGGCGTTGTCTGGGGCCGCTTCGATCAGCTCAGGGTCGTAGGAAATTTCAGCACGATCATCGCGCTCGGCCTCAAACCGTGCACGACGTGCGAGAATTTCAAATAACTGCCCTTCAACGAGTGTGAGTTCAGATAGTAGTGCGGTGGGGTCCAGTCGAACAAGAACATCGTCGACATTTACGATGTCCCCTTCTTCAACAAGAATTTCGGAAACGACACCTCCGTCGGGGTGTTGGACGATCTGATTGTTTTGTTCGACTTCGACTTGCCCGGAGGCAACAATTGCCCCAGAAATTTCGGCAAACACAGACCATCCGCCAAAACCGCCAACGAGCAGTAGCAATGTGAGAAAACCTAGCACCAATTGGGGACGTGCAGAAAAACGGCTAGAGTTGCTCATGACACGCCTCCCATTTTTGGGTTTGACAGAACTTGTTGATGGTTGCTGACAAATTTTTGTAGAACCTCCTCTTTAGGACCGAAGGCTTTGACCATTCCATTTTCCAGCATTAGCAGTTGGTCGCATTCCTTAATCGCGGCGGGGCGGTGCGCCATGATAAGGGTTGTTTTGCCCTCAGCCCGCATCGCTTTGATCGCAGTGTTCAAGGCAATAGAGCCGTCATTGTCGAGGTTTGAATTTGGCTCATCTAAAACCAAAATAACGGGATTCCCAAAAAGGGCACGCGCCAATCCGATGCGTTGGACTTGACCACCCGATAGTCGGCCTGTGGCATCGCTAACTAAGGTATCGTATCCCTTTGGTAAATTAACGATCATTTCGTGCGCGTCGGCCTTTTTCGCAGCGGCAACAACCTGTTCAGGGTTTGGTTCCATTTCAAGATGGGCGATGTTTTCGGCAATCGTTCCGGTGAATAGCGTAACCTGTTGCGGCAAATACCCGATATGACGTCCGAGATCGTCAGGATCGTATTGATCAAGTGAGGCACCATCTAAACGAATAGCGCCACCTGCAACGGGCCACCCACCGGTGAGGGCACGCGCCAATGTGGATTTACCGGCACCGCTGGCCCCGATAACACCCACCGCAGATCCTGGTGCAACGTTAAACGACACCATGCGCAGGGCGGCCTGCGTTTCTCCGGGGGGGATGATCGTGGCCTGATCAACCAGCAAATGTGCCTTTGGTTGAGGCAGGGGAAGGCGACGCGCTTGTTCAGGAATGGTGCCCAGCAAAACGGCCAGATTTTCGCGTCCTTTAATCGCACGCTGAACATTTGCCCATTGGCCGATGACCAGCTCGACAGGAGCGAGCGCGCGACCCATCAGAATTGAACCTGCGATCATGGCACCTGCTGTCACTTCTTGTTGCAACACGAGGTAGGCGCCAAGTGCCAGCATGGTTGATTGTAAAAACATGCGCAGGGTTTTCGTCGTTACAGAAAATATCCCGCTCGAGTCCCCGGCTACGACTTGTTTTTCTAGGGCTTCGCTGCGCGCGATTTCCCAACGGCGAAGTGTATTACCCAACATACCCAAGCTTTGGATAAGCTCAGCGTCTTCGCGGAAACGGCCAGAAATTGTTTGGGCTTCGAATTGAGATTGGCTGGCCCGGAGCACGGCCTGACGTGTGACAAATTGATTTAATAGCGCAATGGCAATTAAAATGCCGCCGCCACCGATGGCTAGATATCCCATCCATGGGTGAAACAAAAATATTCCAAATAGGAAAATGGGTGTCCATGGGATGTCAAAAAACGCAGCAAGTACGGGCGAGGCAATCAACGAACGTATACCTTCGAGGTCGGCCATGCCGGTTGAGGCCTCTTTTTCTGCTTTGCGCGTTGCGCGGGCGCGCATCACGGCTGTGAAAACGCGTTGATCTAATTTTTCCTGAAATCGGGCGGCTATGCGTGATAGTATCCGGCCACGCGAAAAATCTAGAATACCCATCATTCCGAATAAAAAAGCGATCAAAACAAACAATGCAACGAGCGTTTCTTCTGATCGGCTACCTAAAACACGATCATATACCTGTAACATAAACAAGGGCCCGGTCAGCATAAGGAGATTCACAAAAGCCGAAAAGAGACCGACAATCCAAAGAAGTGACCGATCATCCCGAAGTGCTGTGCGAAGCTGCTCTAGCCCCATGTTACGGATATTTGATGACATTTTACTGATGCTCGTTTTTTATATAATTATACAATTTACTAACAATATACCTAACGATGTCACCATTCAGCCACAATAGGCAAGCGAATGCTTCTGCTGGGATTGGACTCGTTTGAAATACACCTATTTATCTGCGAAACCCCGTGCTTTGAAATTGAAAACATAAAAATGCGATACTCCATGGCTCCTAAACTTGTGAATTTTGCCGCTCTTGCGGGCATTTTGTTTCTCGGTGCGTGTACGAACCCCGAGAATGTTGGTGGTATTCAAGACCCATACGAAACATTGAATCGTGGCGTTCACGAAGAAAACCGCAACATTGACGATGATGTTTTGCGGCCCGTATCCAATGCCTATGGTGAAAATGTTTCGCGGCCGTTGCGTCGAGGCGTTGCGAATTTTGCTTCAAACCTTAGCCTTCCGGGTAAAGTTGTGAACAATTTACTTCAAGGCGATTTGGAAGGTGCGGTACGAAATTCCTTCCGGTTTGCTTTTAATTCGACCATCGGATTGGGCGGTGTTCTGGACCCTGCTTATGAAATGGGTCTCCCGGAAGAGGACACAGATTTTGGCGAAACCCTATATGTTTGGGGCGTGCCTGAAGGGAATTTTGTTGAGTTGCCGCTCTTGGGGCCATCAACAGAACGTCATATGGCAGGCCGATTTGTTGATCTCTTCACCAATCCGCTTGGTTATGTGATTGAATCCCCTGCAAACTATCTTGTGATCGGCGCAAATGCGCTGTCTCGGATAGATGACAGATACGAGTATTCAGAAACGGTCGATTCTATCTTATATGAAAGTGAAGATAGCTATTCAGCGGCGCGATTAATTTATTTGGAAAACCGTCGCTTTGAATTGGGCGCAGAGGTATCTGAGCAAGAGGTCGATGAGATCGATGCATTGTTCGATGATTTATATGGTGAATAAAAATGAAACGTCGTGAATTTGTAAAATCAGGGTTGGCCGTTGGCGCACTTGGGATGTTGCCTCTGTCCGCGCAGGCGCTGACACCGGCGCAGGCTGAGGGCTTAGTGGCTGAGGTGATCAACCGCATTCAAGGCATTATCAATTCGGGTAATTCCGAAAGTCGTATGTTGCGCGATTTTGAAGGTATTTTCAGCCGCTATGGTAATACGCGTGTAATTGCGTTGCGTGTATTGGGTAATGATGGCCGCAGTGCGAGTGATAGCCAAAAGCGTGCGTTTGTCGAAGCGTTCCAAGGTTATATTGGACGTAAGTACGGGCGTCGTTTCCGCGAGTTCATTGGTGCGACTTTAGAGATTGAAGGTGCACGCCGTAACAACAGCTGGATCGAAGTCGAAACATCTGTTGCTCTACAGGGACAAGCCCCATTCCGCGTTGATTTCTTTGTTCGTGAAGCCGGTAATCAAAATTTGTTTTTTGACATGGTGATCGAAGGTATTTCTTTGACACGTGTGGAACGTGAAGAAATCGGTGCGATGTTAGATCGCCGCGGCGGGGATTTGAACCGTTTGATCGCTGATTTGCGTAACGCGGGTTAGATAATGCTGCGGTGGATGTCATTATCTTTATTGATCGCGGGAACTGCTGTGCAGGCACAGGATTTTTCGGGGCAATATAGCCAAGGCAACAGCGCTGATTGTACCACCATCGGAGAGACAGGAAACGCCATTCGTATTGAAGATGGCGTTTTTTATGGTGTCGAAACTGAATGCCGTATGACATTGCCCGTGGATGTCCGAGACATGGATGCTTGGCTATTTGATATGGCGTGCGATGGCGAGGGTCAGACTTGGCAAGCCAGGGCAATGTTCATGCCCGCAGCAGATGGCGGTTTGATCATGGTTTGGAATGGGTTCGCTTTTAAATATGACGAATGTACCGCCCTGTTAGAAGCCGAAGTTCCTGCACAAGAGACCGCAGAAGAAAACCCAGCCGAAACCGTATCAGATTAACGGTTTCGGTTTCCTCCGAGCAAGTTTCTCAGCATGTTTTCAATCAAGTTATCAGTTTGATTGCGTCGGTTTTGGGTATTTGGCTGAGGCTCAGGTGTTTCTGGAACGATGGGTTGTGGTGGTTCAGGGACAATCATCGGAAGTGGCTGTGCAGGTAAACCTTCATGTACGCGGAGCATCGTTTCCTGCCAAATTGTTGCGGGTAGCCCGCCGCCAGTTACACCAGTGAGTGGGGTGTTATCGTCATACCCCATCCAAACACCCGCAACATAATCAGCGGTAAAACCGATGAACCACGCATCCCGTGCTGCTTGTGTGGTTCCGGTTTTTCCGGCGACTTCTCGGCCGGGTAATTGTGCGCGTGTTCCAGAGCCAGATTCAACAACTTGGTTCATCATATAAATCAGTTGTTCGGCCGCCTGACGCGAAATGACACGTTCACCAATGCCGCTCTGCTGCTGCATTAATGGGGTATCGTCTCCCTGCAGGCTAAGCTCGACCAGACCAAATGGAGTAACTGAGCTGCCCCCGTTCAATATACCAGCATAAGCTCCGGTCATTTCAAGGAGTGTCGACTCAGACGCACCTAAGGCAAGGGCGGGGCCATCGGCGAGGTTGCTTTCAATGCCAAATTGTTCCGCCACAGTACGAACGTTGTCTCGGCCAACGCTTTCGGAAATTTTCACAGCCGGAATGTTTAGAGAACGTCGCAAAGCATCCGTCATCGTGACCATACCATGAAACTGATGGTCGTAATTCGCTGGCGACCATGGGCCAGAACCCGGGATGTTGATGGTCAGAGGGGCATCTTCGACGTAGTCATTATAGGTGTATCCCAAATCCAATGCGGCGGCGTATACAAACGGTTTGAAGGAAGAGCCTGTTTGACGGCTGGCCATCGTCGCGCGATTAAATGCGCCTGTGACGCGTGTTTGTCGACCGCCAACCATGGCACGTACTGCGCCATCGGATGACATAACGACAATCGCGGCTTGGGCTTCTGATCCCTCGCGCACACGTGTTGAAAACACCTCGAGCATCGCCTCTTCGGCAGCGGTTTGCAGGCGCTGGTCCAGCGTGGTTCGGATGATGACGTCTTCGGTTGTGTCGCGGGTGAAAAAATCAGGGCCGCTGCTCATGACCCAATCTGCAAAATACCCACCCGCGCGTGCCGCCGCAGCAGTTGACAGTGATGCTGGATTGTCGCGTGCATCTTGGGCTTGGGCTGCTGTGATGTAACCTTGGTCTCGCATTAAATTCAGTACGATTTGTGCACGATCGCGGGAGCGTTGCAAATTGTTCGTTGGCGCATAGCGTGTCGGGGCAACCAACAATCCAGCCAGCATCGCGGCTTGGGCAGGGGATACTTCATTTGCTGAAATACCAAAATACCGCTGACTGGCTGCTTCAAATCCACGTGCACCAGATCCCAGAAACGCTCGATTTAGATAAATCGAAAGAATTTCTTCTTTGGTATATCTGAGCTCCATCGCCATGGAGTAGGTCATCTCGGTGATTTTGCGCCAGAGTGAACCCTGCCGACATTCCGCTTCATATTCTGCTTCGGTTTGTCCGGCGGATGGATCATACGGATTACCTAAACACAGCAATTTAGCGGTTTGTTGGGTTATGGTTGAACCGCCGTGACCAGAAAGCGGGCCGCGCCCTTCGCGCAAATTGATGCGAATGGCAGATGCGATGCCACGCGGGCTAATCCCAAAATGACTGTAGAACCGTTTGTCTTCAGTTGCGACAACCGCATCATGTAAATATGGCGAAACCGTATCGGTGGTTATCATTCCGCCAAACTGATCCCCACGCCAAGCAAAGACCTGGCCCTCTCGGTCAAGTAAAGTAACTGATCCGCGCGCGCGGCCATCGACAAGTGCAGATGGGCTATCGGGCAGAGTGAAGTAGTAATATCCTATACCGCAGGCTAGCAATAGGCTTACGACAGCAATGCCACGCCACATCACGCCCCAGATAATACGCCAAATAAAGCGGAATATTCGTAAAATACTGGCGATCAACCAATGCCGTTTAGGGGCATCTTTTTTGCGAGCAGGTTTGCGTTTTGGGGTCGGCTTTTTTGCCGCTCCCTGAGACGTTTTTTTAGCTACCGTTGGTTTTGAATAGCGCTTATCAGCAACCAAAGTTGGCTTTTTTCTACCTGTTCCGCTCATCTGTCTTACCTGTCTGGCATTCGCCTTTTTCCTGACCATACTCCAATAAATCTTTCAAGGGGAGCGTCAATTACTTGCAAATGGATTATTGAGAAAAGCGAAACTCTGCCGAGTGATCAAAGCCACACCGAAAGGCAGAAAACAAAAACGCGCCCCAATTTAGGGCGCGTGTTATTTTGTGACCGAGGTCTGACGACGTATCAGATGCCACAATCAATAATGGCTTTGGCCAATACTGGAATGGTTTCTGCATTTAGGCCAGCGATGTTTAAGCGAGAGTCGCCAACCATGTAGATGCCATGGTCTTTGCGCAGCATTTCGACTTGTTCTGGTGTTGCGCCTAGGCGCGAGAACATGCCGCGGTGTTGGCCAATAAATGCAAAGCGATCAGAGCCCGAAAGGCGCTGTAGCTCAGACGCGAGCTGCTCGCGCAGAGCCAGCATGTTAAGGCGGACTTCTTCGAGTTCAGCTTTCCACTCGGCCGCAAGGGCATCGTCACCCATAACGGTCGATACAATACGCGCGCCGTGATCTGGCGGGAACGAATAATTCTGCCGATTCAAAAACGCGAGGTTCGCCTGCGTTAAGTCACGCAAAGCTTTGTCTTGGCTGACGGCCATCAAAACACCGGTGCGTTCACGATAGATACCGAAGTTTTTTGAGCAGCTTGCAGCGATGATGGTCTCAGGCATTTCAGAGGCGATCATACGTACCGCTGCCGCGTCCTCCTCTAGGCCATCGCCAAACCCTTGGTAAGCAATGTCGACAAATGGAATTGCATTTGTTTCCTGAAGAACAGCGATCACTTCGGCCCATTGTGCGAGCGTCAAATTTGCCCCAGTTGGGTTGTGACAGCAGCCGTGCAGTAGTACCACATCGCCCGCTGGGATATTACTGAGATCTTCGATCATACCGTCGAAGTCAACGCCACGTGTTTCTGAGTCAAAATACCGGTATTCGCCCATTTTCATACCGAGGTATTTGATAATGGACGGATGGTTTGGCCACGTCGGGTTTGAAATCCAAACTGTAGCATCTGGATTGGACATCTTGATAAGCTCAAGTGCCTGCCGGATTGCTCCGGTTCCGCCCGGGGTCGCAACTGCAGCAACTGCATCGCGATCAACAGCATTCCCAAGCACCAAAGAAACCATGGCGTCGCCAAATGCAGGATCACCTGCAAGGCCTGTGTAAGCTTTGGATGTCTGATCTTCCCAAATCTTTTGCTCAGCAGATTTTACCGCGCGCATGACAGGGGTGTTACCCGTGGCATCCTTGTATACACCAACACCAAGGTCGATTTTGGTGTCGCGCGGATCTTCGCGATACATTTGGATGAGTTGCAGGATTTTGTCAGCCGGTTGTGGCTTTAGGTTGGTGAACATCTTATTCGCCTGTTGCTACCTTGAGATCATTGTACATACCCCATTCGGCCCAAGAGCCATCATAGAGCGCGTGTTGAGTATGGCCCATACGTTCGAGGGCAAGATTGAGAATGGCTGCGGTGACACCCGAACCACAGGAGGTGATGACAGGCTTTGCCATGTCTACACCCGCCGAAGTGAATTGGGTTTCGAGTGCTTTAACATCTTTCATCGTGCCATTAGCGTTCAGCACAGATTGAAAGGGAATATTTACAGAGTTCGGTATGTGTCCCGAACGCAATCCAGCGCGGGGTTCAACCTCTTCGCCACGGAACCTTGCAGCGCCACGGGCATCAATGATTGTATAATCTCGGAGCTTTGATGCAGCTGCAACTTGTGTGACATCTTTTACCAAATGGGCCTGACGCTGCACGGTCATGTGGCGGTCACGAATGACGGGTGGCAAATCTTCGGTTTCGCGCCCTTCAGCTAACCATTTCGGCAGGCCGCCATCCAACACTGCGACATCAGTTTTTCCCATAAGCCGAAAAAGCCACCACGCCCGCGCAGCAGAAAATAGCCCTGATCCATCATAAATGACCACTTGATGCCCATCGCCTACGCCCATTGTGCGCAGGCGAGACATGAATTTTTCAATAGGCGGTGCCATATGCGGCATATCAGAGCGATGATCGCTGATGTCGTCGATATCGAAAAAGCGCGCACCTGGAATGTGGGATTTTTCGTATTCTGCTTTGGCGTCGCGATTGGCTGCAGGCATATACCAGCTGGCATCGAGAACGCGCAGATCAGGATCTTTTAGATGCTGTTCTAACCAATCTGTCGAAACCAGTGTTTTTGGATCATTTGTGGCCATGTTTGCCCCCCTATGACTCAGTTACGTCTTGCCTAACGGGCAGGCGACGGGGAGGCAAGTATTTACGTTATTTTGTTAGACTATTTGCCCATTGCATTGCGGATAAAGCTAATAACGGCAAGTAACACGCCACCGCCAACGCCGCCACTTACGATCTGGGTCAAGATGCCGGAAAGATCCATGCCCTCACCGCCGCCTATGCCGGCTGCGCCCAAGAGCTGACCGCCTAGACCGCCACCAACGATTCCAGCAAGAGAGTTCATAAGTGGCCCCTGATTAAGAGAGCCAACAAGACGTGCAGCGACGTTACCGCCGATAGCGCCTGACAATAGACTAATGATCGTTCCGAGCATGTGCGTTTCCTTCCGATGTCCATATTTGGTCGTCAGGGCGATGTTGTACCCCAATATAGGGTAGCACATTAGAAGAGGGTTCGAATTGACGTGAGGGGAAAAAGCGGAGAAACTTACCCGTTCTTCAGCAAACGTTGTTTCTGGCGACCCCAATCACGTTGGGCCTCGGTTGCGCGTTTGTCGTGGTTTTTCTTACCTTTAGCGATGCCAATTTTGATTTTGACAAAGCCTTTGTGGTTGAAATACATCACAAGTGGAACAATTGTCATACCTTGGCGCGATGTGGCCTGCCACAGCTTCGAAAGCTCGCGTTTGGATACCAGAAGTTTACGACGACGGCGCTCTTCGTGGCCCCAAGTTTTAGCTTGGGAATAGGGCGCTATATAGCTGTTCACCAACCATAATTCGCCTTCTTCGACGGCGGCGTAGCTTTCGGCGATGTTGGATTGCGCAGAACGCAGCGATTTGACCTCAGACCCCATAAGAATAATACCGCATTCGATGTCATCTTCGATTGCGTAATCATATCGGGCCCGCCGATTTTCGGCGATGATCTTGTAGTTAGGGTCTGATTTTGTCTGTGCCATAAACCCGATGTAGGCGCTTGGGCGCGGCGTGTCCAGAGGGCCTAAAAACAACGTATGACACTTGTGTATACGATTTGTGCCTTGAGGCTTTGTAGTCTCAGATGGTTTAAGCCTTTACGGAGTAGTTAGCGGGTCAGACGCCATAGTTGATAGAGCGCAATACTAGCTGAGAGCGAAGCAAGAAACAGCCAAGCTATACCCGATTGCTCTAAATAGACGACGCTAGAAACACTATCGAAGCATCGGCCCAACTCGTTGAAACAATTTCGCCATTTGAAATACAAATCGTAATACGCAAAAAAGAATACAGCGGAGAACGCCAACGATATAACTAACACTAATACTCTAATCGAATTTTTCATCACATGACCTACAAGCAAATGAGCAATGGTCGCTGAAGAACCGACAAAATGTCATTTGAGATTATTGCACTGGGTAGGTTTCCAACACGGGCTGTGTCGACGTAATGGACGGCGCTGGTAAACCGTATAGGGTTTCGCGTGCAATGTTTCCGGGTTGATTGGTAAGCATCAAATAAGTACTTTCGCTGACGGGAACGCCAAACTCATTGTGCGACGAGCAAGCGCTAACCAAAGCCGTAAGCGCACAAACCAAAAAAACTCTATTTACCATGATATCACCCTTTGATGCTAAGTATTGAATAGCACGGGTGGGATTGGCTTTACAACTTCGGTACAATTAACCTTTTGTCATGCGATGTAGCGTTTTTTGAGTGAGTGCTGAGGTTTGGGGCCTCGCGCTTAGTTCGCCTGTAGGGGCATAAGCGCGAGGGTTGACATTAATTTATCAGGCCAGCGTGACGCATCGCGGCGTCAATTGCTTCTTTGGTTTCTTCCAATAGCCCGGTCAAAGGCGAACGCACTTCTTCGGAACATAGGCCCAGTTTGGATAGGCCATATTTTGCACCGAC
This sequence comes from Cochlodiniinecator piscidefendens, assembly GCF_011326755.1. Taxonomy (GTDB): domain Bacteria; phylum Pseudomonadota; class Alphaproteobacteria; order Rhodobacterales; family Rhodobacteraceae; genus Cochlodiniinecator; species Cochlodiniinecator piscidefendens. Next base: position 311,475 of record NZ_JAAOIE010000004.1, read on the forward strand.
AAGGCCCGGTTCCATGAAGATGGCTTCGTGCAATGGCATCAGGCGATCCTGAAGTTGGAGCGCAGTTGCGTAATCGCCTGCAAGCGTCGCAGTCTGAAATTCCGCACAAAGGCGCGGAGCGACATTCGCGGTGACGGAAATGCAGCCTGTGCCGCCGTGGGCGTTGAATCCAAGCGCTGTCGCGTCTTCGCCGGACAGTTGAACAAAGTTTGACCCACAGCTCGCGCGTTGCTGGGACACGCGCGCGATATCGCCTGTTGCGTCTTTGACACCTACAATGCGTGGCAGTTTTGCCAGCTCGCCCATGGTAGCGGGGGTCATGTCTACGATGGAACGTCCAGGAATGTTATAGATCACAATCGGCAGATCACAGCAGTCGTGCGCTTGGGTGAAGTGTTCGATCAAGCCGCGCTGCGTTGGTTTGTTGTAGTAGGGTGTTACAACGAGACCGGCATCTGCACCGACGCTTTGGGCATATTGCATAAAGCGCACGGTTTCGACGGTGTTGTTCGACCCAGCACCTGCGATTACGGGCACACGTCCGGCAGCAGTTTTAACAACTTCAGCGATGACTTGTTCGTGCTCATCATGCGTCAGAGTCGGGCTTTCGCCAGTGGTGCCAACTGGGACAAGACCATCGGAGCCTTCGCTGATGTGCCATTCGACCAACTTCTTGAGCGTATCGAAGTCCACCTGGCCGTCCGTGAACGGCGTGACAAGTGCAGGGAGAGACCCTTTAAACATGATACGCATCCTTCTATCGCGTGGGGATTCAGTGTGACCCCGATTAAAAAATTCGGCGGGTTGATGCCGCCTGATCGCTCAATGCCAAGTTTGTGCGTTGAAGGGAAGGGGGGATTCGCTACATTTAGGGGGAGCGTGAACGAAAAACATCAGGAAACCTGAACTTATGCGTATGATTCTGGCCGTAGTGCTGTGTTTTGCCGGGATGACCGGGGCCGTGGTGGCACAACAAGGGCCGTTTGCCCGAGCGATGGAAGCTGTGCGAGGCGACGATTACCAAACAGCGCTACAAAGTGCGCGGAGGTCTGAAACGGGGCAGATCGCTGTCGATGTTGTGCTTTGGCATCAATTGCGCGCTGGTGTTGGTGCATTGCCTGAGTATCAGAATTTTTTAGATCGGCGCCCAGATTGGCCAGGTCTTCCGCTGTTGCAGCGCCGGGGGGAGGCTGCGATTACCAGCCATACTCCCAACGCGCAGGTTTTGAATTACTTTTCAAATGGGGCACCGCAGACAGGGGACGGAGCATTGGCATTGGCGCGTGCATTGCGCGCGAATGGACGGCGATCTGACGCAGACGAAGTTCTGCGTACGGCTTGGATCAGTCACAACATGGGCGTGACAACACAGGCAGCCTATTTAGACCAGCACGCAGCGTTGATCCGTTCGCTGAATGAAACGCGTATGGATATGCTTTTGTGGCGCGGTCGGTCCCGCGAGGCGACGGCTTTGTTGCCCTATGTGAGCGCGGGATGGCAGGCTTTGGCGCAGGCGCGTATGGGATTGCGGGCCGAGCGGAACGGGGTGAATGCGTTGATTGATGCGGTTCCCGCTAGTTTGCGCAATGATCCCGGTTTGGCATTTGAACGGTTTCGCTGGCGGGCAGACAATGGCGAAGAACGTCGCGCGGCGGAATTGGCGATTGAGCGAGGCCGTTCGACTGCGTCGCTGGGGCAGCCCGAGAGCTGGGCCAATTGGCGGCGCATTCTGACCCGGCGTTTCATGCGCGAAGGTCAGAATCGGTTGGCGTATCAGTTGGCCTCTAGCAATCAGCTATCTGAAGGAAGCAACTTTGCCGATTTGGAATGGTTGTCAGGATATATTGCGCTGACGAAATTAAACGACCCACAAACGGCTATTCGACATTTTCGCCGGTTTCGTGCCGCAGTTTGGACACCCATCAGTTTGGGACGTGCTGGATATTGGGAGGGCCGTGCCTTAGAGGCCGCAGGTGATCGCGACGGCGCTCGCGTGGCTTATGCGTTTGGGGCGGAGTATCAATCCAGCTTTTATGGCCAACTCGCAGCAGAGCGGGCCGGGCTGCCCTTTGATCAGGCGCTTACGGGGCGCGAAAGTTATGGCGATTTTAGTGGGGCTTCTTTCATGCGCTCCAGCGTGATGCAGGCGGCGTTGTTGTTACAGGCTGCTGGCGAAGAGACCCTGTCGGAACGTTTCATGGTCCACTTGGGGGAAAGTCTAAGTCGAACAGAGTTGGGGCAGATGGCCGATTTGGCGCTATCGCTGAACGAATACCATATCTCCTTGATGATCGCTAAGCAGGCAGCGCGTCAAGGGCACACTCTTCCCCGTGCTTATTTTCCGCTGCATCCAGTTGGCGAGGCAAACCTGCCCGCGCCACCAGAACTGGCCCTGTCGATTGCCCGTCGCGAAAGCGAATTTGACCAAGTGGTGATCAGCCCAGCCGGTGCACGAGGTTTGATGCAATTGATGCCCGGAACCGCGCAAGATGTTTCGGGTGATTTGGGCATCGGGTACAGTGGCAGCCGACTGTTGAGCGATTGGCGCTATAACGCGCGTTTGGGCAGCAGCTACCTTGATGGGTTAATTGATCAGTTCGGGGATAACTATATTTTGGTTTCCGCTGGGTATAACGCAGGGCCACGACGTCCGCGCCAATGGATTGAGCGCTTTGGCGATCCGCGGCGTCGCGATTTGGAAGGGGTGATTGATTGGATCGAACACATTCCATTCCGTGAAACCCGCAACTATGTAATGCGCGTGACAGAAAGTGTGACTATATATCAGGCTCGCCTGACGGGTCGCACTCAGGGGATACGATTATCGGATGTGTTGAGGTGATTTTGCGGAACCTTATGAGAGCCATTTTGAGTTAGGCGGCTACTGTCGGATAAGAACCGGATTATAAAGCTTTAGAATTGCGGAGAAATCACAGGCTTCGCGATTTTGAAGCAAAGGCTATGACGGGTTCCAACGGCTCACTTCGTGCATTGTAGGGATCATGTTGTTTTGGGTGATCGTAAGTCTACGCCGAGGAAAGCACTAAAGCTTTCTAAGCCAACCTCAACAAGCTCATCGTCGTGAAAGGAGCTTGCAAGCGCGCCACCCTCCAGCCACAAACCATCCAAAATTGCGTTTCCTGCTATGCTGAGGCGCCGCAATTCGGAATCGTTTACGACACGCCCGGTTTCCTTGAAAACTTCTGCAATCATCATTTTTAGATGCAGTCGCAGGGTATCATAGCTTCGTTTGTGGCTGGCGGTCATTCGAGTGTCGTGCAGCAACGTTTCGAAAAAACCAGCCCAAATTGAAACGGAGTCATGGCTCGTAACAGGGGCTTCTAATGATACTCGAATAAAATTCTCTAGTCGCCTTACTGCAGATTTTTGCCCACGCGATGCTTTATCTGCTGTGCGTACAAGATCAGCCATATAGCTTTCGTAAGCAGCTGCAATTAGCTCATCTTTGTTTTTAAAATAATATCGAATTAAGCCCTGGGTGACATCGGCTTCTTTGGAGATTGAACGGACCGTAGCTGACCTGACTCCTCCTTTTGCGATTACTCGAAGTGTGGCTTGAATCAGCCCAGCCCGTCGAGTGTCTGTATTTTCTTGGCGTATGTTTTCGCGTTCTACTTGCATAGGACTTTGTTAGTCTGTTCGAAGGGCAGTCGCAATAAATTCAGTGCGGCTGCCGTTTTTTATTGATTATCTTACTTCGTGACCATGCGCTGTTTTTCGCGTTGAACCATCCCGTAAAGATCACGAGGATCATCCGGATCAGCGATCATGTCTAACATCTCGCACCGAGCATTTGTTTTCAGTTTGTCGCGCAACCAGCGTAGAGCGCTGAAATCTTCGATGGCAAAACCAACTCCATCAAACAGTGTGATTTGCCTATCGTCACGCCGTCCTTCGGCAGCCCCCGTCATGACCTGCCAAATTTCGGTTACTGGGTGGTCAGGGTCCAGCTGTTGAATCTCGCCTTCGATCCGCGTCTGTTCCGGGTATTCTACGAAAATTTCAGATCTGGTTAAGATGTCTTGGTGCAATTCGGTCTTGCCGGGACAATCGCCGCCAATGGCGTTGATATGCACCCCTGCACCGACCATGTTATCGGTTAGGATCGTTGCGTTTTGTTTATCTGCAGTGCAGGTGGTAATGATGTCTGCGCCTTCTACGGCTTCTTGGCCACTAGAACAAATGACTATGTTCAAATCAGTGTCTGCCAGATTAGCCGCACATTTGCGTGTGGCTTCGGGGTCTGTGTCGTACAGACGGACTTCTTTGATGTTGCATAATTTGTGCAATGCCAATGCTTGGAATTCGGATTGGCTGCCATTGCCGATCATCGCCATGCTGTGGGCATTTTTGCGCGCCAGATATTTGGTGGCAACCGCAGAGGTCGCGGCCGTGCGTAGCGCTGTTAACACGGTCATTTCTGTCAGCAACACTGGATAGCCAGTATCTACATCCGCGAGCAAACCAAACGCCGTGACCGTTTGCAGGCCCTCTTTGGTGTTTTTTGGGTGGCCATTCACATATTTGAACCCATATTCAACACCATCCGAAGTTGGCATCAATTCGATTACACCGACGTCAGAATGGGATGCTACACGGGGCGTTTTGTCAAAAAGAGGCCAGCGGCGGAAGTCTTCTTCGATATAGGTTGCAATTTCCGCAATGCAGTCTTCGATACCGACTTCGAGAGCCAGTTGCATCATGTTTTCAACGCTCACAAATGGAACGGTATTTAAATTTTGTGTCATGGATATTTATCTTGTTTCAGTTTCGTTCGGACAGATGATTGCCCGCAATCATGCAACGCACAGATCCCCCAGCCATCTCAATGGTTGGGATCGCCAGCGGGACCAATTGGGCGCTTTGTTCAATGAGCCCAATTTGCGTTTCAGTTAGGCTGTCCATTGCTGTTTGAGATAGGGCGAGGATGCGCCCCTTTTCGCCCTGCAATTCAATCGCATTGCCGGCGAATTTTTCGATTTGCTGTGTGGACAAGGCAATCACAATGCGCCCGGCTTCAGCCAGTCGCGCTTTGATTTCGCTTGCGCGCGTTTCGTCGGGAATCATTTCTAGGCCGATGAGGACAAATTCAGTTGCGATGCACATAAGTACATTGGTGTGATAGATTGGCGTGCCATTGCGATCTACGGCATCGAATACCATTGGTTCATAGTTGAAATGCGTACAAAACCGTTCAAGTAGAACAGGATCAGCCCGATTGGAGCGAATGACATAAGCGACCCGATCTTGATGATCGAGAACCATGGCCCCTGTACCTTCAAGAAATAGCCCATCTGGCTCCAGTCCAGAGTAATCGATCACATCCTGCACTCGAAAATCATGTTTGAGCAATTCGATCACATCCATGCGCCGCTCACCGCGGCGATTTTCGGGAAACATTGGGTAAACCGCAACATGACCACCATGATGGGTAGAAAACCAATTATTAGGAAACACAGAGTCAGGCGTTTCATCACCTTGGTCTTCGAATAGATCGATACGGACACCCAGATTGCGCAGGGCATTGGCTGCTTGTGTGACTTCTTGGTGGGCGCGTTTGGCAAGAATATCAGCGCCATCTGTGTCTGGTGTCGTTTGAAAGGCGTTGTCGGCCTGCGTCGCGGGATTGGGGTGAAAACGATGCGGCCTGATCATGATGGCAGCAGATGGTGCCTGAACGCTTCTTTTTTGCATGTTAGCCTCGTGAGGGGAGTTTGTTTTCCAGCAGGCGGAAAAGGAAGGCGATACAGCCTGCGAGCATTAGATAGATTAGGGCCAACATCAGGAGCGGTTCATAGGTGATGAATGTCTCCTGACGAATACGGCCAAAAATTGCATAAATATCGACCACAGCAATGGTTGCAACCAATGGGGTCGCTTTGAGTTGAAGGATGAACTCCCCACCAAGGGTTGGTAACACACGTTGAATTGCGCGGGGCAGCCAAATACGGCGTAAAATGGTGAAAGGATGCATGCCAATGGCCTCTGCTGCCTCGAGCTCTCCGTGGGGAACACCTTTGAATGCGCCACGCATAACTTCGCCCTCATATCCAGCAAAGGACAGTGTCAGTGCTACAAAGGCATAAGGCCAAGCCTCGATCAGATAGGGCCACAGCCAACTTTGGCGTAATTCGGGTATGTAGGGAAACAGCGATCCTAATCCGTAATACAGAACCCACATCTGTAGCAGGATTGGTGTTCCACGGATAAGGGTACAAAACCCGTAAGCCAGCCACGCCAATGGGCGCGGACCAGTGACTTGAACCAACCCGATCGGAACCGCCAGTAGGAAACCCGCTACAATCGAGCTCACCAGAAGCGCGCTGGTGATCCAAATTGCATCAAGGATATCTGCACGGTAGGCTGGCAGCCAACTCCAATCCATGTTCAAGGCCATTGTCAAAACTATTGCGGTGGCGAGTGCCATCAGGATCAGTCGATGTGGTTGCCAGAACGATTGATCAGACATGGTGTGCCCCCCGGTTTACGCGGTTTTCAATCAGGCGGAAAATCCAACCTGATAGTAATGTGATGATCAAGTAGAGAGCCCCAGCGGCCAGAAGAAACAGAAAGTACTGTTTGGTTGCCCCGGCGGCTTGGCGCGCAGCCAGAGTAAGTTCGGTAAAGCCCACCACGGCCAAAAGTGCGGTATCTTTGGTGGCGATCAGCCACAGATTTGATAGGCCGGGCAGGGCTGAGGGCAGCATTTCAGGTACAGTGATGCGAGCAAAGATACGAAGCGGATGCATGCCAAAACTTTGTGCGGCTTCGATGTGGCCTACTGGTACAGCCCCCATAGCTCCGCGTAGGACTTCAGTTGCATATGCCCCTTGTACAAAGCCGATCACAACAACGCCGGCGACAAATCCGTTTATTTCTATGCGTTCGAAGCCAAAGCCAGACAGCATTTGATTGATTAGCTCAGGCATTGCGAAATAAGCTAAAAGGATGAGAACAAGTTCAGGAATTGCACGTACAAGCGTGGTATAGAGACCCATCAGATCTCTTGTGATCGGCCCGCCAGAACGCTTTAGTACCGCTCCGCCCAAACCGATTAAAATCCCGATAAGATAACCAAGAACAGCAACCTGCAAAGATATTGCAAGCCCATCCAATAGTGCGCCACCCCAGCCAGGCGGTTCTAACGCCAGCAATTCGGCCGCGCTCATTTCTCGATAATTTGTGGCCATGCTTCCCTCCCAGTTTGAAAGGGGCCAATGCCCCTTTCAGATGCTGTGATCACTCGCCGTAAATATTGAAATCAAAGTAACGAGCGGTGATATCGTCATAGACACCGTTGGAACGGATACCTTGGATTGCTGTGTTCAACGTCGCCTTGAGTTCGTCACTGCCTTGACGGATACCAAAGCCGACACCTTGACCATGGATTTCTAGGTCAGTTGCAACCAATCCAGCGTCTTCACAGCAAAGCTGACCTTCGTCAGAGTTTAGGAATTCGGCCAAAACCAAAACATCGGCTAAGGTGCCATCGATCCGGCCTGCGAACAGGTCTTGATTGGCTTCGTCTTGCGTCTGATATTCGCGAATATTGGCATCCGGGAAATGGGTTAGTGCATAAGCTTGGTGAATAGAACCAGACTGCACACCGATATTGCGACCTGCTACCCCTTCTGGGGTGGGGGTAACGCCACTGGCTGTCGCTGTGGCGATTGAGGCGCCAGTCTGATAGTATTTATCAGAAAAATCAATGACCTGCATGCGTTCTTCATTGATGCTGAGTGAGGCAGCAATCACGTCGATTTTGTCAGACGTAAGAGAGGGAATAATCCCATCCCATGAAGTTGCGATAATTTCACAGTCCAGCGCGGCCTCTTCACAGATGGCATTGATGATGTCGATTTCCCAGCCGGTATAAGCTCCGGACGCATCAGGTGTCGAAAACGGTGGGTAGGCTTCGGTCGCGATGCCAACACGTACGGTTTCTGCTGTAGTAGCGGTTGCAAAGCCAGCAACGGCTAGAGCAAGAAATGCAGATTTGAGTTTCATGGTTCCTCCCATAGGAATTGGTTGCTTTCAGCCGACTGATCGGATGAATTGCTGAAGGCGTTCTGATTTCGGGGCTTGGAATATTTCTTCCGGTGTCCCTTCTTCCTCAACCCGCCCTTGATTGAGGAAAACCACTTTGTCCGCGACTTCAGCCGCGAATTTCATTTCATGTGTAACGATGATCATTGTGCGACCTTCTTCGGCTAAGTTCTTCATTACATTCAGGACTTCGCCGACCAATTCCGGATCAAGTGCCGATGTCGGCTCGTCAAAAAGCATAACTTCAGGGTCAACAGCCAATGCTCGTGCGATAGCGCCGCGCTGTTGTTGGCCGCCAGATAATTGCGATGGAAACATACTCAGGCGTTCCGTTAGGCCGACACGTTCCAATAATTGATGTGCATTGTCGCGGGCTTGGGTTTTCGTACGCCCTAATACCTGCACCTGAGCTTCCATCACGTTTTGCTCAAGCGTCATGTGAGGCCACAGATTGAAACTTTGAAACACCATGCCCAGTCTGCTGCGTAGGCGACGGAGTTGTTTCTTATTCGAAACGTGACCGACACCGCGCCGATCTGTTTTCAGATGTACCTCTTCACCCAGAAGTTTGAGCAAGCCGGTACTTGTTGGGGTCTCAAGTAGATTTAGGCAACGCAGAGTCGTGGACTTTCCTGAACCGCTGCCACCAATCAGAGAGATAACCTCTCCGGGGCGCGCTGATAGATCAATTCCTTTAAGAACTTCTACTGATCCAAAGGATTTGTGCAGATCCCGAACTTCGATCACGGGCGCGGCTGAATGGTGTTGACCTTGCATACTCGCCTCCATTTATACGATTGCATAAATTTATGCACTTGTATAAATATGAAGTCAATATCTTTTAACCACCGCAAATCTGCGACCCAAGCTGGAGAGCTTTATGAGCAAACGGTCTTATACATTCACACACGCCATCACACGTAAGCCGGGCATATCTGTAACAGAGGGGCTTCGTGCCATTGATACTGGTACCCCAAGCCTCGATTTATTTCTGCAGCACCATGCGGATTATGTGACGGCGCTGAAATCTACAGGCGCTGAAGTTACGGTTTTGGAACCCCTCGAAGAGTTTCCGGATTCAGTTTTCGTTGAAGATGCCGCGCTCTGCTTGCCAGAAGGGGCGATCGCAATGCGCCCGGGGACTCCTTCACGTATTGGCGAAGCAGCGGTCATGACCGCGGTACTGAAAAAGCTTTACAATGATGTGCGTGTGGTCGAAGGGCCCGGTTTCATTGATGGCGGTGATATCCTGACCACGGAAACTGAAATTTTGGTGGGAACATCTGCCCGCACCGACAGCGCAGGTATCGAAGAGTTGCGCGCACTCGTGGCAGATTGGGGTTACACGGTACGTGAACTGGAAACCCCCGAAGGTGTGCTACATTTCAAAACCGACTGCTCACTTTTGGATGAAAACACAATCCTATCCACCAAGCGTTTGGCCGACAGCGGATGTTTTGAGGGATATAATGTAATCTACGTAGCGGAAGGCGAAGAACCTTGCGCAAATTCAATCCGTTACAACGATCTGGTGATTATGCCTGATGGCTTTCCTCAAACCGAAGCGATCTTACGCGAGGCTGGATATGACGTGCAAAAGGTAGGCAATACTGAGGCGGGTAAATTGGACGGTGGCATGTCTTGTTTGTCATTGCGGTTTTCTCCGCCAGCTTAACTCAGAACCTTAGGCGGCGGTGTTGAAGTGGAACCTTTAACCGCCGCCGCTTCGACTTAATATATTGATTGTTGCTCGTTAGATACGTGCAGGTTTTTTCGGCCAAAGCTTCCTGTGTTGTGTTTAAACGGAGGAAAAATGTGCTCATGCCTTGTGGGTCTGGCTGCTAAGCCCTGTCAACTCATAACTATATCGACGTTGATCGTAACGGCGTTCTTTCTTTTGGTGCGCGATAAGGTAGTCAATAAACACGCGTAGACATTCTATGCGGCGGTTTTGTTCGGGGTAGTATAAATAGAAGGGTGGAAGGTCTTTTGAATATTCACTCAATATTGTTTCGAGTTCGCCACTGTCTAAGCGATCAGTGATGGTCGCGCGCAATGACCAGCCAATTCCATGCCCGTCTCGGGCAGCCTGAATAACGCCGCCGACGCTATCGAAGACCAGGCGCGCCGGAGGGTTTATGGTCTTTTCTTGCCCGTTCTCGATAAATTGCCATGCAGCGATTTTGTTAGCGGAAGGAAGTTTGTAGCGAATGCATTGATGATTTAAAAGCTCGCTGGGGTGTGAGGGGCGTCCGTGCTGGTCCAAATAACTTGGCGAAGCAGAGAAAGCCGACGTTAACGGTGGGGTAAGTCTTACAGCAATCATATCTGGTGCAAGAATATCCCCCAGGCGAACACCAGCGTGGAATCCGTCTTGGACAATATCAGTCAGCCCCTCACTGAGAGATATGTCAATGTTGAGACCAGGATGATCCGCAAGGAATGGTTTCAAAATGGGGGCGATTGCTGTCATGTAAGCGCCGCGGGTTACCGCAAGGCGCAGCGTCCCAGTTAGTGATGACGCTGTCTCTTGGGTTTTACGTATGGCATCTACCATGTCTCGATAAGCCGGAGCTGCTGTCTCAAACAGAATACGCCCTGCGTCAGTGAGTTCGATGTTACGGGTGGTGCGGTGAATGAGGCCAACACCCATTTTTTCCTCCAGAGATTTTAACTGGAGGCTTACCGCAGGGGCACCAACACCTAATGTATCAGCGGCAGCTTTCAAAGAGCCTTCCCGAATGATCGTCAGAAATACTTCTATTCCGTAAACTGGTGCACGTTCCATTGTTTAAAAATACTAATGTATGAGATCAGTTTACAAGGCATAATCAAAAGCTTTGAAATTCAATATTCTTGGTTTTAGATAATCCACCGATATGTCGAGAGCTGAAATGAGAATAGTACACGAGCAAGAACGCCCCAATAATGTAGCACTAGGGGTCGCGCTCATTGTGGGCGCGCTTTTTATTACATCTGTGCAAGATGTGATTTTTAAGTTCTTCAGCAGTGCATTGCCTTTGGGTCAAATTTTTGCACTCAGGGCGCTTTTGGCGCTGCCGCTGTTGTACGCCGTATCTGTTCTGCAAAAAACGGACAAAGGCCTATTAAATGATGCGTTCAGGCCTTGGGTTCTTCTGAGATCACTGTGTATGACTCTGATGTTTCTGTTGTTTTACGGGGCAATTCCCTTTGTGAGTTTATCTGTCCTTGGAGCTGGGACTTATACGGCTCCGATTTTCGTCACCGTATTATCCGCCTATGCCATTGGTGAGAGTGTCGATAGGCGGGGGTGGTGCGCGGTGGTGTTGGGATTTGTAGGCGTTTTGGTGTTGCTCCGACCCGGTACCGACGTCTTTTCTTTTTGGGCGCTTGCACCGGTCGTTGGTGCTGTATTTTATGCAATTGGCCATATCCTAACGCGAACAAAATGCCAAACTGTACCGATTGCTGCGCTGGCTGTATCTCTCACGATCACAATGCTGGTTGCTGGCTTAAGCGTGAGCGCAGCCCTGTTACTCTGGCCGCCTGACGAGGCGACTGCACATGCATATCCGAATTTGTTGGGAAATTGGGTGCCCGTTGGTCAAAATGAATGGGTGGTACTTGGGGTGCTGGCTGTCTTAACGGTTTTGATCGGCCTTGGAATTGCCGGGGCCTATAAAATAGCAATTCCATCTACGGTAGCAACGTTTGAATACAGCTACCTTGTATTCGTGGTCGTGTGGGATTCCCTGTTTTTTGATAGTGTACCTACAATGGTCACCTTAATGGGAATGCTGATGATAATTGGCTCGGGGTATATGATTTTGAAGCGCGAGTGACGACACAAAAGGTGAATAAGTGTGTTTGAAACAATGATACCTGGAATCTAGGGCTGCAATTTGAAGCGTCACCAAAGGGTTTGTGGGAAATTGACGTTAAGGGGCCCGAGTTTTGGACAATGCTGCATTTACCAATAAGCCAAAAATAAGTGCCCAAACAGGAGCGCCGATATTAAAAAAAGCTATTCCAGATACTGTGGTCATGAATGTGACCAGTGCCGCATCGCGCTGATTGGATTGCGACAAAGCAGCACTAAGGCTATTCCCTATTGTACCAAGCAAAGCGAGCCCGGCAACAGTAACAACCAATGCTTTTGGGGTTATAAGGAATAAACCAATGACGGCGGCCCCGAATAGCCCAACAATGCAATAGACAATGCCAGCAACCACAACTGCCTTGTATCGAGTTTCACTGGCTTCATCGGCCTCTGGTCCCGCACAGATCGCCGCTGTTATCGCGGCGAGATTGAAAGCATAGCCTCCGAAAGGTGCGAGCAGGATGGTGGTTATGCCCGTCACGGTAATGCTTGCCGAAACTGGAGGGGCGTATCCAGCTGATTTTAAGGCTACAACACCCGGCATGTTTTGGGATGTCATTGTGACAAGATAAAGAGGTAGCCCGATACTGATTAGGGCAATCAAAGAGAATTCTGGCACGATGAGTACTGGTTTTGCTACCGAAAAAGTAAACTCTACATTGGTAATGAAAGCCCCATCAATCCAGCAAAATAAGGTGCCGACAGTCAATACTGATGGAATCGCATAGCGGGGCAACCAGCGTTTCCCAATGAGGTAGGTGAGGCACATAGCTGCAACCAGAGGAAGGTTTTCCTTCATGGCGGGGAAAATTTCTAATCCGAAACGGAACAATATTCCTGCAAGCATCGCGTTGGCTATCGCGTCAGGGATAATGTGCGACAGCTTTTCGAACCAACCGGTCATTCCGGTCAAAGTGAGCAGTACACCGCAAAACAAAAATGCCCCAATGGCTTCGTTCATAGGAATTCCATTAAGGCTGATGACCAAGAGTGCTGCGCCGGGCGTCGACCAGGCTGTCAAAATTGGCATCCGGTAGCGAACAGACAGGATCAGGCCGCTGAGACCCATTCCTACCCCTAAGGCTAACATCCAGCTGTTGGCTTGCTGTTGTGTTGCTCCTAGCAGCTCGATTGCTTGAAAAATTATTGCGACGCTTCCTGTGTATCCGACCAATACCGCGATGCATCCAGAAACCAAATGAGAGAGCTTAAAACCGGCGAACATAACAAGCGTGCCTTTGTCGTTTGGGAAGGGTAGGGTTGATTACATAGGATGTTACCGATGATTTGTCTGTTATAACGTACGCTTGTTATAACAGACAATACTTAAGATGCAGATGACAGATAAAAAAATACAAATCAAATTGAAGGCCGTTCGCCAGAACGCTGGGCTTAGCTTGTCCCAGGCTGCTGAATTGACAGGTGTTAGCAAAGCAATGCTGCATCAAATTGAACGTGGAGATTCCAGTCCAACAATTGCGACACTATGGAAGTTGGCAAAAGGGTTTCACTTACCTTTGACGGCGTTTATCGAAGATCTTATTCAGGCAACGGACACGTTTACACCCGCGAAAATTGACCCAATACGCTTTCAGGAAAGTATCGAGTTTCACACAATTTTTCCCTTCGACCCAGTGTTTGGTTCAGAAACGTTTCTGATAACGCTGAAGCCAGGGCAGACTCATACGTCACATTCTCATGATATCGGCGTTGTCGAAGATATTTTTGTGACGAGTGGAGAAATGGATGTTTTGCAAAATGGGGAATGGACGCGTTATCGATGTGGTGACGGGCTTAGGTTTAGCGCTGACCAACCCCATGGATATCGAAACTTAACCAACGAGCAGGTCCAATTCCACAACACTTTACACTACCCGAGAACCACGCTGTTCGACCCTATCGATAAATAGGTGTGATAAAACGTTCTAACCAACGTAGATTTTTAAACTGATCCTGAGCGTACGGGATCAGTATACCAAGCAGCAGATCCCGATTAGGGCATGCTGCTTGATCATATAGGATTCTAAAGCCTCGTTAGAGGCCGAATTGCACCTTGATGTTATCGATGAATGCTTCATCGTCAGTTTCTTTTCTGCTGCTCAGCAGCATTTCTGCGTCGGCGCCTGCACGATATCGCAATTGCTTGGAGCCATCCGTAATGGCGTTCCAAATTACTTCGGCTACGATTTCTGGATTCGATGGTGGAAAGCTTTGGTTGCCAAATGCAGCCATCACTGCGCCAACAACCTTTTGGTACTCATCAATAGCAGGCTCATTTGCGAAATCTAGAGAACGTTGTCCAAAATCAGTTGCGATCATTCCGGGTTGAACGATTTTGACCTTGATGCCAATTGCTTCCAGTTCATAGTGGAGCGCTTCGGATATCCCTTCAACAGCAAACTTAGTTCCATGATAAAGCGATCCAAGTGGAAAGGTCATTTGCCCACCAATAGAACTGATGTTGACGACAGTACCAGATTTGCGTTCGCGCATATGCGGGAGGACCGCTTTGGTGACTTCTAACAGTCCAATGACATTTGTATCAAATTGGCGGCGGATACGGTCCATTTCGAAATTTTCCAGTGGGCCATAGGCCCCGTATCCTGCGTTGTTCAATAAGGCATCAATTTGGCCAAAATGTTCAAGTGCGTGCGCAACAGCCGAAAGAATGGAATCAGAGTTTGTTACATCAAGGCGGACCACTTGGACATTGTCTAATCTTGCCAATTCCGCACCGTCTTTTGGATCGCGCATGGTGGCAACGACATTCCAACCTTTTGCCTGAAAGTGCGTTGCTGTGACCTTGCCAATTCCGGACGACGCGCCGGTGATAAGAATGGTTTGTGGCATGTGTTTTCCTTTGGGGAATTTGAGATTCGACGAAGCACTCGACCGCGTACGTGCAGAGCGTTAGAGGGGGAAGGCACATAAATTCGCGAGGAATTTAGAAACACCCTAGGATGTTTACGTGGCTTCATTTAGCTTGCGGGTTACATAGTGGTAGGGTTGTGTTGGGCTAACACGATTGAGGAATTGAATTAGCCCAGCCGACTCTTAAGCGAAGTCGACCCCGTTTTTGTTCATTGGGTGGTGGGTAACGCGCATACCAAGCACCGCGATCGCATTTGCGAGCGCAGCACTGGCAGGGGGCGTGCCGGGTTCACCGATCCCCGAAGGGGGTTCCGTGGAGGGAACAATGTGAGTTTCAATTGCTCTGATATCGTTGATGCGCAATGGCTCGTAATCAGGAAAATTGAATTGATCGACCTCGCCATCGGTTAAGGTAATTTCGTTGCGCATTGCATGCCCGATGCCATAGCCGACGCCACTTTCGATCTGCGCTTTGATAACGTCCGGGTTTACAGGGACCCCACAATCGACTGCGCATGTTACCTTTTCGATCTGCACATAGCTATCATCTTGCGAAATCTCGACGACCTCTGCCACATATGTTCCAAATGATTTGTGAACAGCGATACCACGCGCCCTATCATTTTGGAGGTTTCGCCCCCAATCGCTTTTCTCGGCGGCGATGCGTAGAACCTCAGCGAGGCGCGCTTGATCCGAAGTTCCTTGGGTAAGGTGGGCTAATCGGTAGTCGATCGGATCTTGCTCGGCTGCAGATGCTGCCATATCCATCATGCATTCCATGACAAACGCCGTATGACTATGCCCAACTGAGCGCCACCAGCTCACCGTGATGGGCGTTTTATCGTCGGTCAGGCCAACAAATTGGCCGGGGAGATCGTAAAGCGTGTCAGTGATGCCCTCTACAGAGCTATGATCGACGCCGTTGTGGACCAAAAACGCTTCAAAGGGGCTTCCTTTGAAAATTGATTTGCTGGTGGTTCGATGATCCCAAGCAGAGATTTTCCCATTCTCATCTAGGCCAACTCGCACTTTGTGCGCGACAGCGGGGCGGTAATATCCGCCGGCCAGATCGTCTTCGCGAGACCAGACCAGTTTTACGGGTTGATGACCGCCGTTCAGCGCAAAGGCTAGCGCTGCTTCGACGTGATAGTCAGCGGTCGCAGTCGAACGTCTACCAAAAGAGCCACCAGCGTATAGCGTGTTTACTTCGACGTTTTCGGCCGGGATTTGCAATACGGCAGAGAGCGCCGCTTGACCACCAGCAGGACTTTGACAACCGTCGTAGAGAACGACCCCGTTTTCAGCAGGCGCTATTGTGCAGGTTAAGGGTTCCATAGGAGCGTGGGCGAGATTCGGGAAAAAGAACTCTTGCTCTATTATCTGTGTGGCGTTGTTCAGGGCTTCTTCTGTGGCGGTGCGGTCTCCCTTAGCATGATGCTCGGGTTCTGAGTTTACGGCAGCCAACAGATCACTCTTTATTTGGTCAGAGCTTCTGTTTTCAGCATTTGAAAAATCCCATTCTGCGCTGATGGCCATGCGGGCCTGGAACGCTGCCCATGTTGTTTGGGCATACACGACAACACCTGCGCCGGTAGGTATTTCAGTTGCTCGTATAAAACCTGGTATTTCGCTTGCAGCACTGTCGTCCATCGAAACAAGTGTGCCACCAAATCTGGGGCTGCGCAAAAGCACTGCCGCGATTTGCCCATCTAGATGTATATCCATCGCGTATTGCGCGGTGCCAGTTGTTTTGGCTGCGTTGTCCAAGCGTCCGGTGTTAGGGTTGCCAATAACCGTAAATTCGGAAGGGTCTTTAAGTGTAGGTTCAGCCGGAACATTGAGCTGCGCAGCATTGCCTGCGACGTCTCCGATGCTAAGTACGTTACTGCCTGAGATCAGTTGACCGTTGTCTAAAGATACAGTTTCGTGGCTTATGCCCCACTGTTCGGCTGCGGCTGTTATAAGCATTTCTCGGGCAGCGGCGCCTGCCGTACGATATTGCATGAACGAGTTAGCAAGCGAAGTCGATCCTCCGGTGCCTTGCGAACCAAAGAGTAAGTTTGCATAGCGCGTCCCGTCTGCCGGGGCAAATTCGATCTCAATTTGATCAAGGGGCATATTCATTTCTTCAGCGATGAGCGTCGCGAGGCCGGTGGCTGCGCCTTGGCCGCATTCAAAATGCTTGATAATTGCGGTAACGACACCGTCACTAGAGATACGTATAAAAGGTGTGAATTCAGATATTCCGTCGGATGCGGCAAGCACCTTATCCGGGCCAAAACCGATAATTAGAGAAGCCGCAGCTGCTGCGGAGGCGGATTTTAGAAAAGAGCGGCGTGATAAGTGGTTGGTCATTGATCAGGCCTCCAGAATTTCTGACGCGCGTTGGATGGCTGCACGAATACGCTGGTAGGTGGCACAGCGGCAGGCGTTGCCCCACATGTAGTTTTCAATTTCTTCAACGCTGGGGGTGCGATTTTCAGTTAACAGCCCAATGGCCGACATGATTTGGCCGGATTGACAATAACCACACTGAACGACGCTCAACTCGTTCCACGCTTGGTGCACTGCGCCTGCGACTTCGGATTCGACGCCTTCAATGGTTGTGATTTCGGCATCTGAAACATCTTCAATGTAGGTTTGACAGGAACGGGTTGGTTGGCCGTCAATGTGGACTGTACAAGCTCCGCATGATGCTACGCCACATCCGAATTTAGTACCTGTCAACTTGAGTTCGTCTCGAATTACCCACAAGAGAGGTGTGCCATCCGGGACATCAATTTCTTGTCGGTGACCGTTTATCATGAGTGAGGTGACCATGTGCTTTTCTCCCTAAAATTCGGTGGATTGCTGAGCTGAACTTAAACTGAGTGTACTAATGGACTAAATTGATCATTTTGTCAAACATTTGACACGTGGACAGATGAGGTCTAAGCCAGCTAAATGAACGATAGAGACAGAAAAATCGTCGAAGCCGCCTTTAAATTGTTTGCGCACTACGGGGTCAAAAAGACGACCATTAGTGAAATTGCTGTTGAAGCAAAGGTTTCCAGACAGACTCTTTACAATGCGTTTGCAAGTAAAGAAGAGCTGATGTGTGGCGCGATGCATCATTATGCCCAAAAAGCGGCTGGTGCGATTGCAGCAGACTGTGAGGGTGTTGAGGATATATTAGAGCGCCTTGATATCGCATATCGACATGTTGCGATGAATCCATTCGTTGGGTTGGCCCAAATTCCTCATGCCGATGAAATTATGCAGATGGTTGACCAAATGGATGGTGCAGACAAAGACGGCTTGATGAAACTCTATGCTGATGGTGTTAAACACGCGATCTCCCCGGCGGAGGCCAATATCCGAGAGGCGGGCGTGACACCGGACGAATTGAGTGTGTTCATAAAGGCCAGCTTTTCCCAAATCAAAAGTAACGCGCACGATCTGGAACACTTACATCGATTGTATAGCACCCTTAAACAAGTGCTTAAGCCAATACTCGGTGCAGCGTAACATAGTATATCTGCAGCAATGGGGTGTAGTGTGCGATGCCCCAACGGCATGGGCCTGTGTCATCGTCCATATCAGATTGTGCACTTAAAGCGTTGCCAAAATTCTAGGCTTCGAAGCCTGTTATTCGCTCCTTTGCCAACACCTCGGCGAGAACAGAAACAGCGAGCGTTTTTGCATCGCGTGTCGAAGGTATTAATCCAATTGGTCCTGCGAGTTGTTCTAAGTTTATGTTCGGATCAATCGTTCTGAGTCGATCGCGTCGCGTCGCGGCTGTTTTTCGCGAGCCTTGTGCACCAATAAAGTGACAAGGTTTTAACAGCGCGTGTAACAGGATGGGGGGTTCCCTTTCGTGGTCATGAAAGAACAATAGGATAGCAGTCCAAGGATCAGTGTGAACGTCAGTTGGCCAGCGTGGTGCGTTGAGGTGTATCGTTGATGATAAAGTATGCTTGAGTTGAGATAATTCGTGTTCGTCTGGTGAACAGATGCATTGCTCGTATCCAAGACTGTTTACCAGATTGGCAAACGTTGTAATCTCACTTCCTTTTCCAAACAAAATGAATCTCAGTTTGGGTAGCATTAAGATACGGCATGTAGCGGGTGCGAAACTGTCGTCTTCACTGGTTGATACAGCGATGCCAGCTTCTGGATGCACCTGTAGGAGTACAGGTCTTCGGTGCCCGGTTTCTTCGACGATAGAGTGCATTAAAGTTTTTGAAGGTGTTGGCAGCAGTAGAATTTCAAGGCCTCCGCCACAGGGTAATATTATGTCCATTATTTCAGAACCAAGGCCATATCGAACCACTTTCGGCTTTCCGGTGTGAAGTGCAGATTTGGCGTTGAGAATAATATCTTTTTCAACGCAACCGGATGAGAGTGTTCCCAAGGAATGACCCGAAGCAGTGACTGCCATCATCGCACCAACTGGTCGATAACTTGGTCCTGACACACCTATTATAACCGCCAGAACGCCCTGCTCGTCCGTTTCGTTTAAAAAACGAATAGCGTCTAAGCTATCTTCCGGAGCAATGTGCTTATTCATGTTGGTGACGGGCTCTAATTCTGTTGGCTGAGGTAGGCAATTAAATCTTCGATATCTTGTGTACTTCGCAAACCCGGAGAGTTCATCCGTGTGCCGGGCATGAACCTGCGTGGATTAGAAAGGAATGTCATAAGGTTTGTTTCGTTCCAAATGATGCATGCATTGAGATTGGCGTTGGAATATCGGAACCCTTCTACGGCACCTGATTGTGCACCAACAATTCCAAACAGAGATGGCCCGGAGCGTCGTTGTCCTAGCTCAACGGAATGGCATGAGGTGCAGCGACGGAAACCGCGTTCGCCTTCTGCGGCGTTGGCGTCAGCAAAGGCTGATAGGGGCATTAGGGTCATCAAGGCGATTAGCGTTGATAGCATTTTCATGACGGGTCCTTGGTGGATATCGGAGTTTTGTCAATTAGACCCAACTGGTTGTTTTGTCAATGTGGGTGGCTGCGTAGTTGGGGCGCAACCAGTGAAGAGCTGTCTGCTTTTGCTCCATGAAAAAGCGAACGAATAATCCGAACCGCAATCTAAATTACACCTTTGGGGTGCAGGTTGTCTCTGGGCAAAAAATTACGTCTGTAACAAATAGCTTGCTTTTTTTCTCAAAATGCAAAAAATTACCTAATAAGCAAATTAAGAGATGTGAACATCCACCCAGTGCAATGCCGACAGACAAACTAGGGAGAAAAAAATGAGCGCGTACAATGCAAATGGCTTAACGCGGAGGGGGCTGATTAAAAGCTCTGCCGCACTTGGTATGATAGCAGGGCTGGGGTTGTCTTCTGCGCGAGCGGCACCGACGCCAGGGGGGACTCTTGTTGTGGGCATGACTGGTGGTGCAGCCAGCGATTCCCTTGATCCACGCACATTTTCATCAAGCGGCCATGCGATGCTTGGCTTTACGCTTGGTAATTGTTTGACTGAAATCGAAGAAAATAATGAACTTGTCGGAGAGCTGGCCGAAAGCTGGGAAGCATCTTCTGATGCGAAGACGTGGAAATTCAATCTACGTCAGGGTGTCACATTCCACAATGGGCAATCAATGACATCGGATGATGTTGTTTATTCACTTAATTTGCATCGCGGCGAAGATTCGACATCCGGCGCTGCAGGCTTAATGGGCGATATTGTGAATATCGCGGTTGATGGGCCCAACGCTGTTGTGATCACCCTATCCAAAGCCAATGCTGATTTACCATTTTTGCTGAGCGATTTTCACCTGCTGATCGTCCCAAATGGGACTGAAGATTTTTCCGCAGGCGTATTCACTGGTCCTTATAGAATGGAGGAATTTGAACCGGGTGATTTCCTGCGCGCGTCGCGCAACCCTGAATATTGGAAAGCAGATCGCGCCCATGTTTCAGAAGTGGAAGTTCTGTTTGTTGAAGATCGGGCTGCTCGTATCAGCGGACTGGTGACTGGCGAGTTGCATATGGCGCAGCAAATTGATGAGCAGGCAATTGCGTTGATCGAAGCAACGCCGGGTGTGCACATCGAAAGCCATCCATCTGGGGGCCATAGCCCAATTTTAATGCACTGCGATACCGCGCCCTTTGATAATTTGGATCTTAGGCTGGCAGTGAAATACTCAATGGACCGTCAGCAAATCATTGATCAGCTTAATGGCGGCGTGTTGGGAAATGATCATCCCATTCCCCCATCTGATCCATTTTATGCGGCTGATATTCCGCAACGGCCATATGATCCGGAACGTGCTGCGTTTCATGTGCGTGAATCAGGGTTTGACGGCACGCTTCCTCTGAGTATTTCAAATGTTGCAGGTGCGCGCTCTGAAGAAATGGCGACTTTGTTTCAGCAAACGGCAGGCTTAGCCGGGCTGAATATTGAGATCGTGCGTGAACCAGACGATGGGTTCTGGTCAAATGTTTGGTTGAAAAAGCCATTTATGATTGGTGCATGGGGGGGGCGTCCAACCGCGGATATCATGCTGACCACGGCCTATCATTCCGAGGCTGCTTGGAATGATACGAAGTGGCGTCGTGAACAATTTGATCAGATTATTGAATTGGCCCGTGGAGAGACAGACTTTGACCGTCGCAAAGCCTTGTATCATGATGCGCAGCTGATGATTCATGAAGATGGGGGGGCAGGTATTCCGTTCTTCCGCAACAACCAGGATGGCGTGCGCGATGAAGTGAAAGGGTTCTATCCGGCAGGTTCGTTTAACATGTCAGGCCTTCGGGCTGTCGAACGTGTGTGGTTGGAAAGCTGATTTATGGAATCGGCAGGTCTAAGCGGACTAATCCTGAAGCGACTAGCTTCGGGATTGGTCACACTTTTCATTGTTTCGCTTATGGTTTTTGCGGGCACAGAAATTCTACCGGGGGATGTCGCACATGCGATTCTGGGTCAACAAGCCACACCGGACTCGGTTCAAGCCATTCGGGATGAACTCGGTTTAGATCGCCCAGCCATTTTGAGATATTTGGAGTGGCTTTATAACTTTGTGCAGGGGGATCTAGGTGTGTCGCTGATCAGCGGCCGCGAAATTACGGATTTGATCGACACAAGGTTGCGGAACTCATTCTTTCTGGCATCAGTTGCTGCGGTTATCGCGATTCCGTTCGCTGTTGGATTGGGGTTGGTTGCTGCGCTGTACGAAGATCGGCTTGCCGACAAAAGCATAACGATTATGACGCTTGTTTTTGTATCGCTGCCAGACTTCTTGCTTGGATATTTGTTATTGCTTGTCGGTGCCGTGACGTTGGGATGGTTTCCTGCATTGTCGCGAATTTCGTCTTCTATGAGTTTTATTGAGCAATTGCAGGCCGTTGCATTGCCATGTCTAACTTTGGTATTGGTGGTTTCCGCGCACACAATGCGCCTTACGCGGGCTGCTGTGCTGTCAGTGATGAACCAAGCATACATTGAAATGGCTGAACTCAAAGGGGCGGGCCGTCGCCGCATTATTTTGCGTCATGCCTTACCAAATGCGCTGTCTCCGGTTTTGAATATTGTCATGCTGACCTTGGCTTATCTGATTGTTGGGGTCGTCGTGGTCGAGGCTGTGTTCAATTACTCCGGTATGGGGCAGTTGATGATCGACGCTGTTTCAAAGAGAGACATGCCGTTGGTGCAGGCTTGTGGTCTTATTTTTGCATCGGTCTACGTGCTGCTAAATTTGTCGGCAGATATCTTATCTATTCTAACAAATCCGCGCCGTAGGAGGCCTAAATGATAAACCTACTGCGAGACCTGAATTTGAGCGCAAGAATCGGTGTTGTGATTGTCGTAGTATTTTTGTTGGCGGTTACGTTTGGGCCAATGTTGCTACCCTATTCTGCTGTAGAAATTTCGGGGTCAGTCTGGGAACCCCCGAGTGCAACCCATTGGTTGGGAACGGACAATGTTGGGCGCGATTTGTTGGCTCGCATACTCACCGGCGGGAGAATGACAGTGTTGGTGTCGTTCTTCGCTACGTGTGGAGCGTTCGCAATAGGGTGCCCTCTGGGCATAGCCGCAGCAATAACCGGGGGATGGTTCGATCTCATCGTAACGCGGAGCGTAGATGCGTTGATGGCCTTTCCGGGCCTAATTCTTGCGTTGATCGTGCTCTCGGCAATTGGGACTTCTATTCCCTCTTTGTTGATGATGATGGCTGTATTGTCTTCAACGATCGTGTTCCGCCTAACACGCGCTGTAGCGTCTGATGTGGCTGCAATGGAATACATCGAAGTCGCACGTTTACGTGGGGAAACCATGCGGTGGTTTTTGTTCAAAGAAGTGTTGCCAAACGTCGCACCAACTTTGTTCACAGAATTTGGGCTTCGGTTCGTCTTTGCTGCGATTTTGATTTCATCCTTGTCCTTTTTGGGATTGGGGATTCAACCCCCGTATCCTGATCTCGGAGGAATGGTAAAAGAAAACGCGCTGGCTATTACTTTTGGCCGTTCGGCGCCGATCTTACCTGCGCTCGCTTTGGCCCTGCTCGCGATTGGGGTGAATTTGATCGTGGATGGTTTATTGAAACGAAACGCCAATTTGGACCTTCACAAATGAATGACTATCTTTTGGAAATGAGGGATCTCCGGATCGAAACGATTGTGGATAGCCGAAAAAAGCGGGCTAAACCTACAGAGATTTTGAAGGGTATCGATCTGACACTACGCAGAGGCGAAGTTGTCGGTTTGATTGGGGAATCCGGTGCTGGGAAGTCAACGATCGGATTGGCCGCTATGGGATATGCGCGGCGTGGGCTGAGGCTTTCCAGTGGAGAAATTTGGCTGGACGGTCAGCAAATTTTAGGGGGATCAGTCGCTCAATTGGCCCAGTTACGAGGGCAGAAGGTCGCCTATGTTGCGCAAAGCGCTGCGGCGTCCTTCAATCCTGCGCATCGACTGTTGGCTCAAGTCTTGGAAGTGACCAAGATCCATAAACATATGAATACAGCGAAAGCCGAAAAACGTGCGGTTGAATTGTTCGCTCGGATGGGCCTGCCCCATCCTGAGGCTTTTGGAATGCGCTATCCACATGAGGTTTCGGGAGGGCAGTTACAGCGTGCGATGACTGCAATGGCACTGGCAGGTGAGCCGGATTTAATCGTATTTGACGAGCCGACGACCGCACTGGATGTCACCACGCAAATCGATGTTCTCGCGATCATCAAAGAGGTAATCCAAGAATATAAAACAGCTGCATTATATATTACTCACGATTTAGGTGTCGTGGCTCAGATCTCTGACCGGATTAAGGTGCTTAAAAATGGTGCTGAAGTCGAAGAGCAAGCCACTGAAAGCCTGTTAAATGCGCCGCAAAATGCCTATACCAAAGAGCTGTTGAATGTACGGAGCACCGTTATTGAAACAGAGCTGTCAGACGATGAACCTGTTGCGTTAGGTGCGGAAGGTATTGATGCGTCATATGGTACTGTGCAGGTGCTTAATGACGTTAGTGTCGCGCTGAAACGCGGATCAAATCTCGCGATAGTTGGTGAATCTGGCAGTGGAAAATCGACATTGGCGCGCGTCATTATGGGGTTGTTACCTCCTTCAAAAGGCACTCTTTCCTATAATGATCAACCGCTTTCATCGGGATTGTCAGATCGTACAGCATCGCAGCGCAAATCTATTCAGATGATTTATCAATTACCGGATGTGGCAATGAATCCACGGCAAACAATTGCCGAGATTATTGGTCGCCCCGCACAAGTTTTTGTGGGGATGTCTAAGCAAAACACGCTTAACCGCGTCCATGAGTTACTGCACCTTGTCGACCTCCCTGTCGAGATGGCGCAGGCCTACCCGAACCAGCTTTCGGGTGGGCAAAAACAACGGGTTTGTATCGCTCGAGCTTTGGCCGCAGAGCCTGATGTGATTATCTGTGATGAGGTGACCTCCGCGCTTGATCCATTGGTGGCCGACGGGATCATCGAACTGCTTCTAAAACTTCAGAGAAAGTTTGGTATTTCGTATATTTTTATCACCCATGACATGGCGATGGTACGCGCGATTGCGAATGACGTTGTGGTGATGAAGGCTGGAACCGTCGTTGAACAAGGCGCAAAGGCCCGAGTTTTTGCCCCGCCATTTAATGATTACACCCACTTGCTAATGAGCTCGACACCTGAGATGCGCGTAGGGTGGTTGGAAAACGTTCTGACCGAGCGTCGAATGGAAGCGGGGGGGCAATAGCGATGGGATTTCAAAACTTTGACCCAAGATTAGGCGCTGAGTCCTTAATTCGCGATGCGATCGGAGCAACGAAGGGAGACAGTATCGCGATTATTGCCGAAGACCCGAGCTTAGGAATCTATGATGCTGTGGTCCCGGAATGTGTGGCTGATGTGGCTTCTGAATTAGGGATTTCCACCCAAATCATTAAGGTGGGCGACCACGCTGGTCTGAATGATATTCCTGCTGAAGTGAAAAGGGCATTGAGTCAGTTTGACCATGTGTTTTTTCATTCTCGTTTGGGGGATACATTGCGATTTAGTGATATTCCTGGATCTGCAAGTAAAACCATGAGTTATGCTTTGGATGTGGGTGTTTTGGGTGGCCCATCATGCACTGTGCCACATCGTTTAATGGAAGATATTCGCGCCGCCTATGATGCGCAGGCCAATAGCGCGAAGAAATGGCATATCACCTGCCCGCACGGCACGGATATCAGCGGCAGCCAAGATATAGAGGCAATTCAGGCAGGAGAGGCCGAAGATTTTACGGTAACGCGGTATCCGGTGTGCGCGCCGCGCCCAATATCATGTGCATCGGCCAACGGTGTTGTTGCTTTGACAAATTGGCTGATGGCGTCGGGAAATCAAAAATACCCTGATGATGAACTCCTTCTTCCTGAGGTGGTGATGGCGGAAGTAAAAGATGGCAAAATTATCGCGTTTGATGGACCAAAAGCGTTAACAGAAAAGGTGCATACGCACTATAAACGTGTGGGTCATTTTTTGGGTATCGATCCAATGAATGTTCACAGTTGGCACGCGGGGATCAATCCGGGGTGCTTTTACCCAATAGGCGCGAAACGTAACATTGAGCGCTGGGGTAAGGTTGCCTTTGCAAACCCGCGTTACCTTCATTTTCACACATGCGGAAATTATGCACCGGGTGAAATTGCTTGGACCGTTTTCGATGCAACTGCAAAATTAGATAACAAAGTTTTCTGGCGCGAAGGCCGCTTTGAATTCCTTGACGACCCACAGGTTAAGGCATTGCTAAATACACATGGTCACTCAGAGCTTGTTGAATTGAATGATATTGGAATTGCTTGATAATTAAAAATTTGCCTTAAATGCAAAAAATTGCTAAACTGTTATTATCAACCGATGGGGTAATCTACCAAAACTGCGCCTAAGCGGGCCTGTCGGGATGACGTATGCAACTAATTTAGGAGTGTCCCAATGGCCCGAACCGCAAACCGACGCAATAAACGGCGGGACAGTTCAGCAAAGCTGGAACAAACACCGTGGAAAGAATTTAAAAACCCCTATCCGCCGATCGAAGTTTTGGACCAAGAGCAATTGGATCTAATCCACAACAACTCGTTGAGAATACTCAGTGACATCGGGATAAAAGTTCTAGATGCGAGATCTCGAGATTATTTGCGTTCCATTGGGGCGTTGGTCGACGAAGCTTCGGAAATGGTCAAAATTGATCCCGGTTTAGTCATGGAAATGATTGCTCACGCTCCATCAAAAGTGCGGCTTCATGCTCGAAACTCGGATTATGATTTGACGCTCGGCGGTGATAATATCATTTTTTCATCTGTTATGTGTCCACCGTTTGCCAATGATTTGGATCGTGGGCGGCGCGCTGGAACGTTTGAGGAAATGTGCGAATTTGTAAAACTTGTGCATTCCATTAACGCGGTGCACCAGGCAGGTGGCGGAGGATTTGAACCGTTAGATTTACCTGCGGAGACACGGCATTTGGATGTCGGCTATGCTCATGCGACTTTGACCGATAAAACATGGAAGTTTTGGAGCAACGGGCAAGAGCGCGCCCGCGACGCGATTTCTATGGCAAAAATCATTATGGATGCTTCCGATGACGATATGATCGCTCGGCCTGTAATAACTGCGCCTATTAATACGAATTCTCCGCTGATGATTGATAACGCTATGGCTGAGGGTATCGTGGAGATGGCACAAGTCGGACAACCGCTTGTGATCGCCCCATTTACGATGGCAGGTGCTATGAGCCCTGCAACTGAAGCCGGCGCTCTTTCAGTTCAAAATGCCGAAGCCTTAGCGGCATGTGTGTTGGCACAGGCTGTGCGAAAAGGTGCGCCGGTTGTGTATGGCTCTTACCTGACAAATGTGGACATGCGTACGGGCTCACCGGTATTTGGGACACCGGTTTTTGCGAAGACCACTTGGGCGTCCGGGCAATTGGCGCGGCGCTATGGTCTGCCGTTCAGGTCGTCCTTGAATACGGGTTCAAATCTCGTAGATGCCCAAGCGGCTTATGAAACTGAAATGTGTTTGTGGGCTGCTGTTATGGGGCACGCCAATATCATTTTCGCCTCTGCTGGATGGCTAGAGGGGGGATTGTCGGGTTCCTATGAGAAGCTTATCTTGGACGCTGAACTTTTACAGCTTATGACCGAAAGTTTCCAACCCATGGTCGTGAACGAAGATACGTTAGGTTTTAATGCGATTAAAGAAGTTGGTCCAGGGGGGCACTTTTTCGGTTCTTCCCATACGCTTGAGCGATATGAACATGCTTTTTATCACCCAATTTTGACGGATACACGCAACTACGAAACATGGTCGGAGCAGGGCAGCGAGGGTGCGGAAAATCGCGCAAACCGGCTGTGGAAAAAGTTACTATCTGAATATGAGCAACCGCCACTGGATCAGTCAGTTGATGATGCTTTAAAAGATTTCGTTGCGCGGCGAAAATCTGAAATCCGTTCCAGGAGCGCGGCCTAATCTATAGCATGTGGTGCCCGTTCGTTTTAATGTGCTAATGAAAGAACATGCAGACTAGAACAATGCGGGTATCACATGGACAACAATATGAGTGACGATCAGAATGGTATCGGTGTCGACGTGGATTTGGCCGTCGGTAAAGTTGTCTATAAACGTCGCAAGCAACTCGGTCTTAAACTCAGAGAAGTCGCAGATATGTCTGATATCTCGGCAGCGATGGTTTCTCGGATTGAAAACGGGTTAATATCTCCTTCGCTTGGGACATTGCATGCGCTGTCAAAGGCCCTTGCTTTGCCATTGGTTTCATTTTTTGAACATACGGCTCCGACGCTCGATATCAATTTGGTCAAGGCGGGTACCGGAATCGCGTCAAAGCGCATTGCAGAAGGCCATGTCCATGATTTCCAAATTTATTGCAAATATAAAGATGACCTTCAGGATCTCGAAGTTGCGGATGTTACTGTTTCCCGTGAGACCAACGGAACGCATCCATCCTATGTATTGGGAGGTTTCGTTGTACTACGCATCCTAACCGGGGAATGTGTTTATAGCGTCGGCCAGCAGATTTTCGAATTGTCAGAAGGCGATGTCCTGAGCTTCAATGCTGAGTTGCGCCACGGTATGCAAGAAGTTGTATCTCCAGAAGTCACGTTTATGAGCATTCGTTCAAAGGTGGCTTAGCTTCCACTCAACATATCGGGAACTGTTTACAGGCGTTCTAATATCGCCAGTGTTAGGTCCTCCGTTGAAGTTGTTCCGCCTAGGTCAGGCGGTAACAGACCTGAGTCTAAGCACTGCTCAACCGCAATTTCGATCGCCCTTGCCGCAGAGGCGACCCCGAAGCCGTGTTCAAACATCATTGCAACAGAGAGAATTGTACCAATCGGATTAGCTACACCTTGCCCGGAGATGTCGGGGGCACTGCCGTGTGTCGGTTCGTAAATACCGCCCTTTAGTGGATGTCCTGGGCGTGCAATTCCGGGCAGCGTTGCTGAGGGCAGCATGCCTAATGAGCCTGAAATCACACCAATTAGGTCAGACATGAGATCTCCGAACAGATTGTCGCCAAGCAAAACATCAAAGTCCTGGGGGGATTTGGCGACGGCAAAAAGCGCATAGTCCATCAACAAGTGCGATAAACGAATATCTGGAAATTCGTCTCGACCAATTCGATCAATCGTTTCTCGCCACAGCCGACCTGTTTCCATAACGTTGGATTTGTCGACTGATGTGACATGTCCACGCCTAGCTTGCGCGGCTCTGAACGCGCATCGGGCGATCCGCTCAATTTCTTCTGTTCTATATTCGCTGATTTCAAATGCGCGAATTTGACCGTCGGATTGAACTTCTCGCCCGCGGGGCTCTCCATAATAGATACCCCCGGCGTTCTCCCGAACCACTAATATGTCCGCCCCTTCCACAACTTCATGACGGTAGGGGGTTCTCGACAACAATGCGTTCCATGCGCGCGCTGGGCGCAGTGCGTTGAAGACGTCTAATTCGATCCTGAGACGGGTCAGCCCGTCGGTTTCTGTGATTGGACCGTCTATTTGAATGTTATCCCATTCAGGCCCTCCTATTGCGCCGATCAGTACGGCATCGGCGGCGCGCGCTTTGGCGGCAACCGTGTCCGTACAGAATGTCCCATGCACATCCCACGACGCGCCTCCCAGCAGGTCTTCGTCAATTTCGACGGGAATCTCATATCTTGCTGAAACATGGCGCAAAACGCTTAAGCCACTGGCGACAACTTCAGGGCCAATATGGTCACCCCCAAGGGCGAGAACTTGAAAGGGCTTGTTCATCCGGCCATTCCCTGACGTAAGAGCATATGCATCGCATCTGGGTCCAATTCTCTTTGCAGCAGACGTAAGGTCGAGTGAAAGTCATCTAGGTCCACCGATGACGTTAACACCGCTCGTGCAGGTTCTTCAGGGGTGAACCCGGTTCGGCCATGTAGTAACCGCTGATTGTCAAAGAGTAAGCCCTCACTGGCCTTAAGGTCAAAGGTGAGACGCAACGCGTCATCGTAGAGCAACGCAAATAGCCGCTTCAATGCGCGGTAGGTGGGAATAACCTGATTTTCAGGCGCATCTAGCGGAGAAATCTGACGCTCATTCATTCGAACGCCGCAAACCTCGCCCTGATCGTTGAGTTGAATAATGGGGAGGCGCGACTTGTACCATCTCATGTTTCCATGGCTATTGTCACCGGGATCAAATCGCTGACATGTAATCTGCGTATTACACAGTAATTCAAAATCTTCTGGGTGCTGCTCTTTCAATATGCGCGCGGCTTCGAAACCGTCAACCAGTGTTGAGGCACCACCATTCGAGCTTGGGTGCTGCACTTGAAACACTGTGATTCCGATAGCGGCGAAGCGGTACGGTTCGTCGACATGCGGATCCAGTGGGCCTGTTGTATCGCCAACGTTGGTGACGCTTTTCTTTTTTTTTCAGAGTGTAGGTGCCAAAATGGGTTTGACGTTGTGTACCAACTAAATTGATCATTCGCGAAGCTTCGGCGGGATCCGTTGGCGCATCAATAATTTTGCAGAACCCATGATCACGGACAGCTTCTAAAATATGTAGGCGTGCTGATGGGTCTGCTTCGGCTTCGGTAAGGGAGCCAATTGGCAGGTTTGCGCTTAGAGCTCCATCCCACAGTACTGGATTTACACAGCGTTTTTGGCGCTCGGGTTCGGAATAGCAATGGTTTCGGAGCCAACGTGCAGAATAAACCGAAGTGTGGTTTTCATCAGGCCAAGTCACACTCAAACCTTCTTCGGTCAAAGCAATCTCGCCAAACGACATATTCTCGTCAAACTGGGCGAGTCGAATACTACGGACGCCGGTTTCAGGAGTGCCACATTCTGAGCACCAGCACTGGTGTCGCAGCCAAATGGCGTGAAAACGGCTTTCGTGGTTGTCGGCCCATTTCAAAACCAGAAGGCCATTTTGAATTATTGCGGAAAGTAAGGTGTGATGTGCAGGTAACATGGGGCGCGTCCTAAGCATGTTCTTTGAGCAGCATTAGGTTGCATTGAATTTGAATTGACAAACGATGTCTCATCACAGGACAGTTGAGCAAATTTCAAGTGTAGGGCAGATATGCGACTCGACCCCAAAGACCCTTCATTTCTAGGTGCGTTGATCTACTTTCATCATGCAGCCGACGCGCTTAGTTTTTCAAATGCAGCAGTGGCATTGAATGTGACACCTTCGGCGGTCAGCCATCGCATTACTGCTCTCGAAACTGCGATGGGAAAACGCCTGTTTGAGCGACGCGTCAGGGAGGTCTGTCTGACGCGAGACGGAATTGAACTTGCTGAGGCAACCGCCCAGATCTGGCAAGAGTTACAAGCTCTCACTAAAAAAATAACGCTTCAAGAGGTCTTGCGGGTGTCAGTTGGCCCATATTTGTCGTCTCAATGGTTGCTACCAAGAATAGGCAAATTCGAAGCAGAACATCCCGAGCTCCGAGTTGATCTTCTTCATTTGATCGGGGAGCCAGATGCTCGGTTCGCAGATGTTTCGATCATTTGGTCTGAACTTGAACATCTAAAAACCGGAAGTCATCCGCTTTTTAGTACGATGTCTATTCCGGTCGCAGCGCCGAATTTGAAGTTGGGCCAGAAATTTTGGGACAGCCTTATCACACCTATTCACTATCGAGACAGAAACGCTTGGCGGCATTGGCTCGCTGCCGTAGGTGCCCCTGTCAAATTTGCGGATCGCGGAGAAATTCTGGAAGAGCCGCATCTGGTGCTAGAGGCCGCCGCGTGTGGGCGAGGTGTTGCGATAGGTTTTTTGCCATTCATTGGTCGCTACTTCGAACAAAAGAGGCTTGTACCAGCAAGTTTCGACACGGTTCAGTCTGATCGTGGCTATCGGTTGGTTGTGAATACTTCGGGTGCTTCAAAATGCGATGTTTTCGCGAAATGGCTTCTTGGTCAGGCAGAAAGCGAAACAATGCCTGCAGCTACAGATCGTTGTCTGGATCTGATACAAAAATAAACACCCAGCGCATTTCACTGGGTGTTTTAGGGTGTGATATATGTTTAGGCAGCAGTTGGAGTGAACTTAAGTGCCGTGCCGTTAATGCAATGCACAAGTTGATTCCGGGCGTAAACAACATGCCCAAGGTGGCTACCACAACGACGGCAGTGGGCCTCAATCATCGCTGCTGGATCTTCGTCGCCGTTTGACATGCCATCGGGTGGGTTTCCGTCGATTGCAGTCAAAATGGAATTGGGGATTGAGTGGCTGAAGAAGACCCAACCAATATCAAGCTCTACCTTCCAAACGGACTGATAAAGATCAAGCTCACATCCTTGGCAGCTATAAGTCCCTTCAGAAGTCTCTGTCGCAAGGGAGCTGGTGTGGGGCAACTCTGTTAAGCCGAACCGCATTACTGTGTATTGGGAATCGCTTAGAAAGTCGCGCCACTCTGCATCGGTGCGAGTGACCTCGTAGTTAAAACCGTCGTTGCCTGCCGGAGTTGCAGCGTTTGCGATGCTCGCAAGTGGGAGGCCAATGGCCGTAACGGCGCTCGTTTTTAGAAATGCGCGGCGGCCCAAATTTTGTTTATCAATCATGGTGAATTCCTTCCTGCGAAGAAGATAGCAACGAGGTTCGTATGCGTCGAAGCAAGCTTGCGTGAGAAATTGTTGATCGAAACTCACGGAAGCGAGAGTAATTTACTGAAAGAAATCGCCGAAAGCGCATTTGGCTCTTGATTCCAATCCTGAGGTGCCGTAATCCCTGCCTCGTCTTAGGGGTTTAGCTCAGTTGGTAGAGCATCGGTCTCCAAAACCGAGGGTCGTGGGTTCGAGTCCCTCAGCCCCTGCCAAGACACTTCCGTAAAATGTTATTAACAGGTTGAGCTCCGCACAGCTTTGAGTGTTTCGTTGCTGTGAAGAAAATTCAAAACCCGGTTAAGCTGCGGAAGCGATGACCGTTGCTTCAAAAGAACGAGAAATACGTTTTGCTGATTTGATTTGTTTGAAAGGTAGATTCTCGAAAATTTCTTCTAATTCTCTTTGAATCGCACTTCCGTCGTTACATAGATAATCCCCCGCTAAGAAGCTTTCGCTTGGGGATCCGTTTGCATACACGATTTGATGATCATCAAACATAAAATGAATGTAGGTTACTTTTTCACAAGGGTATGACGTAACTGTGTTCCCGTTGATGAGCGCTTTGGCTGAGCAAAGGATTTGATCCTCACCCATGTAAAGCTGGGTGCGCCAGTCGGAAATGGCCATGCGGTGTTGCGGGGAAACAAATAGGTCAGATTCGGTGCCGAGTGTTCCCTTTTGGATCCGGACAGGGGCATAGCTACCTAAGCCGGATACGGTGCGCTTCCCGATCCAACGGATGGGCTGGAAGCCGGAATCTTGAGTTTCGACTAAGTCACCAACTTTAAGGTGCTCCACAGCGATTTCACCTCGGTTTGTGGCAATCAAAGTGCCACTGACAAAACAAGGCGGTCCGAGGTCGTTTACATCAAAGGTTGTACTGGTTGTTACAAAGGTCGTGGCTGTTGCAGTGCCGCCATCGGGCAAGACTGATCCATCGGTAGGGGTGAAATAGCGGCTGCCGTCTGCGGTATAAAATGTGGTCCCAACAATTGTCGTCCCATCTATGGTGACTGTGTCACCTTCCCAAACGCGCGTGACATTACTTCCGTTGACCTGATCAGATCCATTGGCGTTAACGAATCCATCGTTGTCTGCGTCATTCAGTGTAATTGAAATCACTGATATCGTTGTCGGAAGGCCCGGCGGATTGCCTGGGTCAAAGTTTCCACCAATTGCTTGGTCGTTATAGATAGCCATGTCACTCACCCAAAGTTAGCTTGGCAGCATAATTTGAGTTCCCCGAGAACATGGTTAAAAGGGGATTAAGGCGTAAATTGGATCACGTTTGTGGCGAGAACATGTTTTTTGAGCTATCAGCAAGGCTTGAATTCCGATTGTGGAGCGCGTAAATGGCTCTTTGATCCGTGAAAGGTATTTCGATGGCTAAAACAAACCCTGCACAATTCGTTCAGCAAGTGCGCGCTGAGGCATCCAAAATTGTTTGGCCGACCCGCCGCGAAGTTTTGCTAACAACCGCTATGGTCTTTGTCATGGCGGCATTAACTGCGATCTTCTTCTCACTGGTGGATTTGATCATCCGCTTTGGGTTAGAGACGATATTAACATCCTTCTAAGGATAAAGCGTCTCTAAGCTCTTGAAATATACCCTATTCAGGAGTAGAGCAGGCGTTGAAATCAGGACAGGCGTGCGGCGATTCGAGTTGCACGCTGTTTTTTGTTCTGAATGCAGATGGCTTAGCTGTCTGGAAATATTGAACTTTCTAGGGTCTGACCCCTAGGTGATGTGAGGCAGAAGACGATGGCGAAACGGTGGTACTCGGTGAGCGTTCTCTCGAATTTCGAGAAAAAAATTGCCGAGCAGGTTAAGCTTTCTGTCATTGAGGCGGGTCTTGAGGACGAAATCGAAGAGGTTCTCGTTCCGACTGAAGAAGTGATCGAAGTGCGTCGCGGTAAGAAAGTTACCGCTGAGCGTCGTTTTATGCCGGGCTATGTTTTGGTCCGTATGGAGATGACCGACCGCGGTTATCACCTGATCAATTCTATCAACCGCGTCACAGGTTTTTTGGGTCCGCAAGGTCGCCCGATGCCAATGCGCGATGCTGAGGTGAATCAAATCCTCAACCGTGTTGAGGAAGGTATCGAGGCGCCGCGTACTCTTATATCCTTTGAGGTGGGTGAAAAGGTCAATGTCAACGATGGTCCGTTTGAGGGCTTTGAGGGCATGGTCGAAGATGTGGATGAAGAAAACAGCCGCCTGAAAGTGACTGTATCAATTTTTGGCCGGGCAACCCCGGTCGAGCTAGAATTTACTCAGGTTTCTAAAGAAGTCTGAGTTTACTGCGGGAGGGGACGTGGGCGCGCCCAAATATCCGAACCGCACAACCCGAACTCTCGCTGACGCGTCAGTGGGAAGTTGAAAAAGGAAAAAGCTAATGGCTAAGAAGCTAGCTGGCACATTGAAGCTGCAGGTTCCTGCAGGTAAAGCCAACCCATCTCCACCTGTCGGCCCTGCATTGGGTCAGCGCGGGATTAACATTATGGAATTCTGTAAAGCGTTTAACGCGAAAACAGCTGACCTTGATGTTGGTGCGCCTTGCCCGACTATCATTTCTTACTATCAGGATAAGTCCTTCACTATGGACATCAAGACGCCTCCTGCGTCTTACTTCCTTAAGAAAGCTGCAAAGCTGTCTTCTGGTGCGAAGCTTCCTGGTCGTGAAACTGTAGGTTCTGTTTCTGTTGCTCAGGTGAAAGAAATCGCCGAAGCAAAAATGAAAGACCTGAACGCAAACGATATCGATGCTGCAATGCAGATTATTCTCGGTTCAGCGCGCTCTATGGGCATTGAGGTGAAGTAATGGCAAAGCTTGGTAAACGTACACGCGCTGCGCGTGAAGCATTCGCTGGCAAAAACAACATCACAGTTGAAGATGCTGTCGCATTGGTGAAAACCGGCGCGACTGCAAAATTCGACGAAACTGTTGAAATCGCGATGAACCTCGGTGTTGACCCACGTCACGCTGACCAAATGGTTCGTGGCGTTGTTACTCTGCCAAACGGCACTGGTAAAACTGTTCGCGTAGCAGTATTTGCTCGTGGCCCTAAAGCAGACGAAGCAACTGCAGCTGGTGCGGACATCGTTGGTGCAGAAGACCTGATGGAAACCATCCAGTCTGGCAAAATCGAATTCGATCGTTGCATTGCAACACCGGATATGATGCCAATTGTTGGTCGCCTTGGTAAAATCCTTGGCCCACGCAACTTGATGCCAAACCCAAAAGTTGGCACTGTAACTATGGACGTCAAATCTGCTGTTGAAGCGGCAAAAGGCGGCGAAGTTCAGTTCAAAGTTGAAAAAGCTGGTGTTGTTCACGCAGGTATTGGTAAAGCATCTTTTGATGCGGCTGCTCTTGCTGAAAACATTCGTGCGTTTGTTGGTGCTGTTTCAAAGGCGAAACCATCAGGTTCAAAAGGCGCTTACATGAAGAAGATCGTTGTATCTTCTACAATGGGCCCTGGCGTAACTGTGAACGTAGAATCAGCAAACGCTGAATAAGAATTTGCTGGGGTGACCCAGCGAATGGCGGGGCTTTACGGCCCCGTCCTGTCCGAGACGGAGGGTTGGCTAACGCCTTTAATTCCTTCCTGAGATGGGGAACGAGACGATTTACCGATGGGCTTGACCCTCGGGTGATCTAGGCCTCGGGACCCTGAATATTGGACCCGAACGCGGCCCATTTGGGTTGCAAAACTGAGCCGGGGAGTGATCCCCAAATTTGGAGTAAAACTGTGGATAGAGCACAAAAAGAAAAATTGGTCGATGAGCTCGGCCAAATCTTTGAAAGCTCTGGCGTTGTAGTGGTTTCCCGCTACGAAGGTCTCACGGTTGCTGAGATGCAAGACCTGCGCGCTCAAATGAGCGAAGCTGGTGGGTCTGTGCGTGTTGCCAAAAACAGGCTCGCCAAGATCGCCCTTGATGGGAAGCCCTGCGCAAGCATCGCTGACTATCTGTCGGGTATGACTGTGATCGCTTATTCAGAAGACCCTGTGGCAGCTGCCAAAGTGGTCGAAGCGTATTCTAAGACTAACGACAAGCTCGTTATTCTTGGGGGCGCGATGGGTGACACAGCTCTGGACGTTGCTGGCGTGAAAGCCGTTGCATCGATGCCATCCCGCGAGGAGCTTATTGCTTCTATCGTTGGCTGCATTGGCGCACCTGCTTCCAACATCGCTGGCGCGATTGGCGCACCTGCAAGCAATATCGCCGGCATCTTGTCTTCTATCGAAGACAAGGCTGCGGCTTAAGCAACATGAGACCTGCGTAGGGGTATCCCCATAACGTTGGAACACATCTAAACTGAACGGAAACAGTATAATGGCTGATCTGAAAAAACTTGCTGAAGAGATCGTTGGTCTGACCCTTCTCGAAGCACAAGAACTGAAAACCATCCTCAAAGACGAGTATGGCATCGAACCAGCTGCTGGCGGCGCTGTAATGATGGCTGGCCCAGCTGACGGCGGCGCTGCTGCTGAAGAACAAACTGAATTTGACGTTGTTCTGAAAAATGCAGGCGCTTCTAAAATCAACGTGATTAAAGAAGTTCGCGGCATCACTGGTCTTGGCCTCAAAGAAGCTAAAACATTGGTTGAAGCTGGCGGCAAAATCAAAGAAGGCGTTGATAAAGCAGAAGCTGAAGACGTCAAAGCGAAGCTGGAAGCAGCTGGCGCAGAAGTCGAATTGGCTTAAGCCTTTTCTGGCCCCAGCACTGGGAGCCACTAAAATTCAGGCTGGATCCGGGTTCCCGGGTCCAGCCGAACCTGTCTTAGCAAAGGCGTTCTGGCGAATGTGTTTTCTAAGATGTGTTCAATGGATCGGGAGCAGGCCGGTGGGACGGTCAGCGGGAATTGGTCCGAATATATCCTTTCGTGTGCGGCGCGGCCTTGTGGCCCGACTTGGACGTGCCCGCGAAAACAAAGAAGGTGACCACGCATATGGCTCAATCTTACCTAGGCCAAAAACGGCTTCGGAAATACTTCGGTAAAATCCGTGAAGTTCTTGAGATGCCGAATCTTATTGAGGTTCAGAAATCATCTTATGATCTGTTCTTGAAATCTGGCGATACGCTGGAGCCCATGGACGGCGAAGGTATCAAAGGTGTTTTCCAATCGGTTTTCCCGATTAAGGATTTCAACGAGACTTCCATTCTTGAATTCGTGAAATACGAACTCGAGAAGCCAAAATATGATGTTGAAGAATGTCAGCAACGCGACATGACTTACGCAGCACCGTTGAAGGTGACATTGCGTTTGATCGTGTTCGATATTGATGAAGATACTGGCGCGAAATCTGTAAAAGACATCAAAGAGCAAGACGTATTCATGGGCGACATGCCTTTGATGACCCCGAACGGCACATTCGTCGTGAACGGGACCGAACGTGTGATCGTTTCCCAGATGCACCGTTCGCCTGGCGTGTTCTTTGACCATGACAAAGGCAAAACGCATTCTTCAGGTAAGCTCCTGTTTGCGTGTCGTATTATCCCTTACCGTGGGTCATGGCTCGATTTCGAATTTGATGCCAAAGACATCGTGTTTGCACGGATCGACCGTCGTCGTAAGTTGCCTGTCACCACGCTGCTTTATGCGCTGGGTCTGGACCAAGAGGGCATCATGGATGCCTATTACGACACCGTAGATTTCAAACTGAAGAAGAACAAAGGTTGGGCAACCAAGTTCTTCCCAGAGCGTCTGCGCGGTACACGTCCAACTTATGATTTGGTCGATGCAGCAACTGGCGAAGTTATCGCCGAAGCGGGCAAAAAAGTAACGCCACGTGCCGTGAAAAAATTGATCGAAGAAGGTTCTGTTACTGAGCTTCTCGTGCCGTTTGATCACATCGTGGGCCGTTTTGTTGCGAAAGACATTATCAACGAAGAAACTGGTGCGATCTACGCAGAAGCCGGCGATGAGTTGACTTGGGAAGTGGACAAAGACGGCGATGTTATCGGCGGCACATTAAAAGAATTGCTGGACGCTGGCATTCTCGACATCCCTGTTCTGGATATCGACAACATCAACGTTGGTCCTTACATCCGCAACACAGTTGCGGCAGATAAAAACATGGGTCGCGATACTGCGCTCATGGATATCTACCGTGTGATGCGTCCGGGTGAGCCACCCACTGTTGAAGCAGCAAGCAACCTGTTTGACACATTGTTCTTTGATAGCGAACGCTATGACTTGTCCGCCGTTGGCCGGGTAAAAATGAACATGCGTCTCGCGCTTGATGCCGAAGACACAATGCGCACCTTGCGCAAAGAAGACATTGTTTCTTGTATCAAAGCGTTGGTTGACCTGCGCGATGGTCGCGGTGGCATCGACGACATTGACCACCTCGGCAACCGTCGTGTGCGTTCTGTTGGCGAGCTGATGGAAAACCAATACCGCGTTGGCCTATTGCGCATGGAACGTGCGATCAAAGAGCGGATGTCTTCCGTTGAGATCGACACGGTCATGCCGCAAGATTTGATCAACGCCAAACCGGCTGCTGCGGCTGTTCGCGAGTTCTTTGGCTCTTCTCAGCTGTCACAGTTCATGGACCAAACCAACCCATTGTCAGAAGTAACGCACAAGCGCCGCTTGTCTGCGCTTGGGCCTGGTGGTTTGACCCGCGAACGTGCTGGCTTTGAGGTGCGTGACGTTCACACCACACACTACGGTCGTATGTGTCCGATTGAGACACCAGAGGGTCCAAACATTGGTTTGATCAACTCTTTGGCGACATTTGCACGTGTTAACAAATACGGTTTCATCGAAACGCCTTATCGTAAGGTTGAAAATGGTCATGTAACGGACGAAGTTCACTACATGTCTGCGACCGAAGAAATGCGCCACACTGTAGCGCAGGCCAACGCGTCACTTGATGAAAACGATAATTTCGTCAACGAATTGGTTAACACACGCCAATCAGGTGACTACCAAATGTCTCCACGTGAAAATGTTGATCTGATCGACGTTTCACCAAAGCAGTTGGTATCTGTTGCGGCATCTTTGATTCCATTCCTTGAAAACGACGATGCGAACCGGGCCTTGATGGGCTCGAACATGATGCGTCAGGCGGTTCCACTGCTTCAGGCCGAAGCGCCTTTGGTTGGTACCGGGATCGAGGAAATTGTTGCACGTGACTCTGGTGCGGCGATCATGGCGAAACGCGGTGGTGTCATCGACCAAGTTGATGCAACACGTATCGTTGTACGCGCGACCGAAGATCTCGAGTTGGGTGATGCGGGTGTTGATATCTATCGCATGCGCAAATTCCAACGTTCCAACCAAAACACCTGCATTAACCAGCGTCCGCTGGTGAAAGTTGGCGATAAGGTTGGCAAAGGCGAAGTTATTGCTGACGGTCCATCCACGGATATGGGTGAATTGTCCCTAGGTAAAAATGTGATCGTCGCGTTTATGCCTTGGAACGGCTATAACTACGAAGACTCCATCCTGATTTCTGAGCGCATCGCGCGTGACGACGTATTCACATCGATTCACATCGAAGAATTCGAAGTTGCGGCCCGTGATACAAAGCTCGGTCCAGAGGAAATCACACGCGACATTCCGAACGTCGGTGAAGAAGCGCTGCGCAACCTCGACGAGGCTGGTATCGTTTACATCGGTGCGGATGTTGAACCGGGTGATATCCTAGTTGGTAAGATCACACCAAAAGGCGAAAGCCCGATGACACCAGAAGAAAAACTTCTGCGTGCTATCTTTGGTGAAAAAGCATCTGACGTGCGCGATACATCGTTGCGCGTGAAACCGGGTGATTTCGGGACTGTTGTTGAAGTTCGTGTATTCAACCGCCACGGCGTTGAAAAAGACGAACGTGCTTTGCAGATCGAACGCGAAGAAGTTGAACAACTTGCTCGTGACCGCGACGATGAGCTCGCGATCCTTGACCGCAACATCTATGCGCGCCTGAAAGGTGTGTTGTTGGGTAAAACTGCGGTTAAAGGTCCAAAAGGCATTCGTCCGAAAACCGAAATCACCGACGAAGTACTGGCAACAATGTCACGTGGTCTTTGGTGGCAGCTTGCTGTTGAAGAAGAGAGCGACGCGCAAATCGTCGAGGCTCTGAACGCGCAGTATGATGTTCAGAAACGTACGCTCGAAGCACGTTTCGAAGACAAAGTCGAAAAAGTACGTCGTGGTGATGACTTGCCACCAGGTGTGATGAAGATGGTTAAAGTCTTTATCGCGGTGAAGCGTAAGCTTCAGCCGGGCGATAAAATGGCGGGTCGTCACGGGAACAAAGGTGTTATTTCCAAGGTTGTACCAATGGAAGACATGCCGTTCCTCGCCGATGGTACGCCGGTTGACTTTTGTCTGAACCCACTGGGTGTGCCTTCACGTATGAACGTTGGTCAGATCCTTGAAACCCATATGGGTTGGGCCGCACGTGGTCTTGGTCTTGATATCGATGGCGCACTGCAAGACTACCGTCGTTCTGGTGATCTGACGCCTGTTCGTGATGCTATGAAAAACGCCTATGGTGAAAATGTCTACGACGAAGGCATTGCCAGCATGGACGAGGCAGAATTGGTCGAAGCTGCGGGTAACGTAACCCGTGGTGTGCCAATCGCGACGCCTGTTTTCGATGGTGCCAAAGAGGCAGATGTTAATGACTCGCTTACACGTGCTGGGTTTGACACTTCTGGTCAGTCTGTCTTGTTTGACGGACGTACCGGTGAACAGTTCGCTCGTGAAGTGACAGTCGGCGTTAAATATCTTCTGAAACTGCACCACCTTGTGGATGACAAAATCCACGCACGTTCGACTGGTCCATACTCACTTGTTACGCAGCAGCCGCTGGGTGGTAAGGCGCAGTTTGGTGGTCAGCGCTTTGGGGAAATGGAAGTCTGGGCTCTCGAAGCTTATGGCGCAGCCTACACCCTGCAAGAGATGCTTACCGTGAAGTCAGATGACGTTGCGGGCCGGACCAAAGTCTATGAGTCTATCGTCAAAGGCGAAGACAACTATGAGGCTGGCGTTCCAGAAAGCTTTAACGTGCTGGTGAAAGAAGTCCGGGGCCTCGGCCTCAACATGGAACTCCTGGATGCGGAGGAAGAGTAAGGCGTTCGCGCCTTCCTCATCCCATCCCCTTAGAAAAAGGTACGCAAAATGAACCAGGAACTATCAACAAACCCGTTTAACCCGCTTGCACCGGTTAAGACGTTCGACGAGATTAAAGTCTCTCTTGCGTCTCCGGAGCGCATCTTGTCGTGGTCTTTCGGGGAAATCAAAAAACCAGAAACCATCAACTACCGGACATTTAAACCGGAACGTGACGGTCTTTTCTGCGCACGTATCTTTGGCCCGATCAAAGATTACGAATGCCTCTGCGGCAAATATAAGCGCATGAAATATCGCGGCGTTGTCTGTGAGAAATGCGGTGTTGAGGTTACGCTTCAAAAAGTCCGTCGTGAACGTATGGGCCACATAGAGCTGGCCGCACCTTGCGCGCACATCTGGTTTCTAAAATCGCTTCCTTCCCGCATCGGTTTGATGTTGGATGTGACCTTGCGCGATCTTGAACGTATTCTCTACTTTGAGAACTACGTTGTGATCGAACCGGGCCTCACCGACCTGACCTTTGGTCAGTTGATGAGCGAAGAAGAGTACATGGACGCGCAAGATGCCTATGGCATGGACGCGTTCACAGCAGGTATCGGCGCTGAGGCGATCCGTGAAATGCTGTCGATGATCGACCTTGAGGCCGAAGCCGAAAACCTACGTGCCGATTTGGCTGTAGCGACCGGCGAACTGAAGCCAAAGAAAATCATCAAACGTTTAAAAATCGTTGAATCCTTCCTAGAATCTGGCAACCGCCCAGAGTGGATGGTGATGACGGTGATCCCTGTGATCCCACCAGAATTGCGCCCATTGGTGCCGCTGGATGGCGGCCGTTTCGCGACATCTGATTTGAACGACCTTTACCGTCGTGTGATCAACCGGAACAACCGTCTGAAGCGTCTGATCGAATTGCGCGCACCTGACATCATCGTACGTAACGAAAAACGTATGTTGCAGGAATCTGTGGATGCATTGTTTGACAACGGGCGTCGTGGTCGTGTGATCACTGGCGCGAACAAACGTCCTCTGAAATCTCTCAGCGATATGCTGAAAGGTAAGCAGGGTCGTTTCCGTCAGAACCTTTTGGGTAAGCGCGTCGACTTCTCTGGTCGTTCGGTTATTGTGACTGGCCCTGAACTGAAACTGCATCAATGTGGTCTTCCTAAGAAGATGGCGTTGGAGCTGTTCAAGCCGTTCATCTACAGCCGCCTAGAAATGCGCGGTCTGTCTTCGACTGTGAAACAAGCGAAGAAGCTGGTTGAAAAAGAGCGTCCCGAAGTTTGGGATATCTTGGACGAAGTGATCCGCGAACATCCTGTTATGTTGAACCGTGCGCCAACCTTGCACCGTTTGGGCATTCAGGCGTTTGAGCCGGTTCTGATCGAAGGTAAAGCGATCCAGCTTCATCCGCTTGTTTGTTCTGCGTTTAACGCTGACTTTGACGGTGACCAAATGGCGGTACACGTGCCGTTGTCTTTGGAAGCACAACTCGAAGCGCGCGTTTTGATGATGTCCACGAACAACGTTCTGTCACCTGCAAACGGTGCACCGATCATTGTTCCGTCACAGGATATGATCTTGGGTCTGTACTATACGACCATCGAACGTGAAGGCATGATTGGCGAAGGCTCTGTGTTTGGTTCTATCGAAGAGATGGAACATGCTTTGTCGTCTGGCGAAGTGCATTTGCATGCGAAGATCACTGCACGTCTTGCGCAATACGATGACGAAGGTAACGAAGTGCTTGAGCGCTTTGAAACCACTCCGGGTCGTATGCGTTTGGGTGCGCTTCTTCCGAAGAATTCCAAGGCACCATTTAGTCTTGTGAACCGTCTTCTACGTAAGAAAGAAGTGCAGCAGGTTATCGATACTGTGTATCGTTACTGTGGTCAGAAAGAGTCTGTGATTTTCTGTGATCAGATCATGACTATGGGCTTCCGCGAAGCGTTTAAAGCTGGGATTTCCTTTGGTAAGGACGACATGGTCGT
The DNA here is from genome assembly GCF_011326755.1 of Cochlodiniinecator piscidefendens. Taxonomy (GTDB): domain Bacteria; phylum Pseudomonadota; class Alphaproteobacteria; order Rhodobacterales; family Rhodobacteraceae; genus Cochlodiniinecator; species Cochlodiniinecator piscidefendens. The sequence goes on from NZ_JAAOIE010000004.1 coordinate 354,944, forward strand.
TCCGGAAGCAAAATGGGAAATCGTTAACGGTACACGCGATCTCGTAAAAGGCTTTGAACAACAGTATATGGACGGTCTGATTACTCAGGGCGAAAAATACAACAAAGTCATCGATGCATGGTCTAAATGTAACGATACGCTGACTGATGCGATGATGGGTACTATTTCATCAACTGGTCGCGACGAAGATGGGTCTGAAAAAGAGCCAAACTCAGTTTACATGATGGCACACTCCGGTGCGCGTGGTTCTGTAACACAGATGAAACAGCTGGGCGGTATGCGCGGTTTGATGGCGAAACCGAACGGTGACATCATTGAAACCCCGATTATCTCAAACTTTAAAGAAGGTTTGTCCGTTCTCGAGTACTTCAACTCTACCCACGGTGCCCGTAAAGGTCTGTCGGATACGGCGTTGAAAACTGCGAACTCTGGTTATCTGACGCGTCGTTTGGTTGACGTTGCACAGGACTGCATCGTGCGTGCGCATGATTGTGGCACTGAGCGTTCAATCAAAGCCGAAGCAGCAACCAATGATGGCGAAGTCGTTTCACCTATCAGCGAAATTATCCTTGGTCGCGTTGCTGCCGAAGATGTTCTGCGCCCAGGTACAGACGAAGTGTTGCTAAAAGCTGGCGAATTGATCGACGAACGCAAAGCAGATGCCGTTGAAGAAGCCGGTGTTGCAACTATGCAGATGCGTAGCCCATTGACCTGTGAAGCTGAAGAAGGCGTTTGCGCCATGTGCTATGGTCGCGACCTTGCACGCGGTACAATGGTCAACCAAGGTGAAGCCGTCGGCATCATCGCGGCGCAGTCCATTGGTGAGCCGGGTACTCAGCTGACCATGCGTACGTTCCACATTGGTGGTGTTGCGCAGGCTGGTGGCCAGCAATCGTTCCAAGAAGCAGGCCAAGAAGGTAAGATTGAGATGCGCAATGCTTCTCTGTTGACCAACGCGGCGGGCGAAACTGTTGTCATGAGCCGGAACACATCTGTTGCGATCATCGACGAAGTTGGTCAGGAACTTGCTGTTCACAAGGTAAGCTATGGTTCCAAACTGCACGTTACCGATGGGCAAGCAATTGCGCGTGGTGATAAGCTGTTTGAGTGGGATCCATACACATTGCCGATCATCGCTGAAAAAGACGGTGTTGCTAAATTTGTTGACCTTACCAGCGGCATCGCCGTGCGTGACGTAACAGATGACGCAACTGGCATGACACAGAAAATCGTTATCGATTGGCGCTCTGCGCCAAAAGGCAACGAGTTGAAGCCAGAAATCATCATCATGGGTGAAGATGGCGAACCAATGCGTAATGATCAGGGTAATCCTGTGACTTATGCAATGTCAGTGGACGCAATTTTGTCCGTTGAAGAAAGCTCAAATGTCAAAGCTGGTGACGTTCTTGCACGTATTCCACGTGAAGGAACAAAAACCAAAGACATTACCGGTGGTCTTCCTCGGGTTGCTGAATTGTTTGAGGCACGTCGTCCAAAAGATCACGCTATCATCGCTGAAATCGATGGTTATGTGCGCTTTGGTCGTGACTATAAAAACAAGCGTCGTGTATCGATCGAGCCAGCTGATGATAGCATGGAAACCGTCGAGTACATGGTTCCAAAAGGCAAACACATCCCGGTTGCCGAAGGTGACTTCATCCAAAAAGGTGAATACCTGATGGATGGTAACCCGGCGCCGCACGATATTCTTGCGGTTATGGGTGTCGAAGCGCTTGCCAATTACATGGTCAACGAAGTTCAGGACGTTTATCGCCTGCAAGGTGTTAAAATCAACGACAAGCACATCGAAGTTATTGTGCGCCAAATGTTGCAGAAATGGGAAATCCAGGACTCTGGTGAGACCACTCTGTTGAAAGGCGAACACGTCGATAAAGTTGAGTTTGACGCAGCGAACGAAAAAGCATTGGCACGGGGCGCACGCCCAGCCAAAGGTGAACCCATCCTTCTCGGGATTACCAAAGCTTCACTGCAGACACGTTCGTTCATCTCTGCGGCATCCTTCCAGGAAACCACCCGCGTTCTGACCGAAGCGTCAGTTCAGGGCAAAAAGGATAAACTGGTTGGCCTCAAAGAGAACGTTATTGTTGGCCGTCTGATCCCAGCAGGGACAGGTGGTGCAACGCAGCAAATGCGCCGCGTTGCCCATGATCGCGATAACGTTGTTCTTGAGGCGCGTCGTATCGAAGCCGAACAGGCTGCTGCTTTGGCTGCACCTAGCGCTTTTGAGACACCTGCATTTGGTGGCGACGAAAGTGGTCTAGGCGATGTTCTTGGTGATGAGGTTCTGGATTCAGGTCTCGTTGATACAATGGAAAGCCGCGACGAGTAATTTCGTACTTTTGAATTGAGAAAACCCGGTCAGAGCAATCTGGCCGGGTTTTCTTTTGTCTAGACTACTTGTAGATGGCGGTGGTCCGTCTAAGGTGAATTTATCGAACAGATGAATTGCGAGTGTGGCCGTGGAATATTTCAATCAGGTTATAGGACTAATCCGGTTTTCATATCCGGCACGTACAGGCTTCAGGATTGAACATGAGACCGATGAAGATCGAGAAACCTTTCTTTTTGATCGTGAACGATTGGAACGCCGGTTCCATCTACTTGAAACATTGACCATTCCTTCTTTGATTGCCCAAGAGGACCAAGAGTTCAGCCTTGTTGTCTTGACTGGGGATAATCTTCCTGATTGGGCTAAGGAGCGGCTCGAAAAATCGATTACTGGGCTGCACGATGCGCGGATTGTGTATGAATGGCCACGGCTTCATCAAATTGCGATCCGGCGGGCCTTTGATGCAATCAAGATCCCGTGGGCGACGCATTTTACGACGTTTCGTTTGGATGATGATGATGCCGTTGCTAAATCATTTACTCGCAGGACAAAGGCCACCGCTTCGATGCTAATTGAACATGAACGGTGCGAAGCGCCAGTCGTGATTGGATATAACAAGGGATTTTATCTGAATATTATGGATGGCGATAATGACATCTACGATGTTTCAGAAAAGACGCCTCTTGGTATCGGGTTATCCTTGCTCGCGCCTGCGGATTACGAACAAAATATCTACGTACGTAATCATCGGATGCTTCCGGCGTATTTTGACACATATACCGTTGCTGATACGCCGATGTTCATTCGATCAGTCCATGGTGACAATGATTCAACGTCGTTTATGTCAGGGAAAGAGCGGACAATGTCCCGCGGTGAAATAAATCTCCTTTTAATGACTGAATTTGGTTTCGGTCTTGAGCATGTGATGGACATATGACCAAATATTCTGCTTTGTCTGACAACGCCAAGGGCTGCATTTTGATGATGCTGAGCATGGCGTTTTTCACGTTTAACGATACCTTTATGAAATTGCTCTCTGCTGATGTCCCGTTGTTTCAAGCGTTATTCTTTCGCAGCATTATAACGGTCGTTTTGATGGCGGGAATTGCCCATCGACAAGGAGCGTTGCACCTGAAATTCCCAAAACGAGACCGCATTGCGATATTGGTGCGCACATCATGTGAGGTTGCGACGGCGTACCTCTTCCTGACTGCATTGTTTCACATGCCATTGGCGAATCTGACGGCGATCTTACAAGCACTACCTTTGACAATTGCCTTGGCAGGGGCTGTCTTTTTAAAGGAGCCAATTGGATGGCGCCGGATGATTGCAATCTTGATTGGTTTGGTTGGCGTACTCTTGATCGTCCGACCTGGTCCGTCAGGATTTGATTTTTACTCAATTTACGCTTTGCTTGCCGTGGGAATGATCACAATTCGCGACCTTGTCGCCCGTCGGTTATCGCGCGAAACACCTTCGATGACCGTAGCGCTGTCTGCTGCAATTGGGGTTTTGCTGTTTTCGGGTGGAATGACATTAGGTGAAACTTGGGCAACTGTGGAAGTGGTGCATTGGATGTTCATTTCAGCTGCAGCCCTGTGCGTCGTCGGGGGGTATTTGTTTAGTGTTATGGTCATGCGGCAAGGTGATATTGGGCTTGTTGCCCCGTTTCGCTATACGGGTTTACTGTGGGCGCTGGTATTGGGTTTCTTCGTGTTCGGGGATTGGCCCGATGCGGTGACGTTATTGGGGGCGTTGATCGTTGTGTTGATGGGCGCGTTTACCTTCTATCGAGAGCGCCAACTTGCGAGGCAGGCGTGATGGGGTTTATTCAGGTCCTTGGTCTTTGTCGTTTTTCATTTCCTGCGACACTCGATTCATTTCAAACGCGGCATACGACAATGGAAGAACGGCGGGCTTACCTATATAGTACGGATCGTCTAGAGTTGCGGTGTCATTGGTTCGAGCACATGGCGTTGCCGGCACTAAAGGCGCAGACTGATAAACGGTTTACGCTTTTGCTTCTATTCGGTGATGATTTTCCAGAACCATATCGCAGTCGCATGCTGGATATGATCCGTGATGTTAAACAAATTGTTCCCGTTTTTCGGCCAAGCCAGCCGCATCGCGATTTGTATCGAGAATTGATGACCGATGCGCGTTATCCTAATGCGCGAGTGGTGGCCGAATTTCGGCTGGATGACGATGATGCTGTGGCGGTGGATTTTGTGGCCCAAACGCGGTTGCAATTTCATCGGGTGTCAAAGCTAACTGAAAACTCCGATAGGATTGCGGTCGACTTTAGCAAAGGGGTGGCTGTGCTGGCGGAAAAGGAAGGGCAGGTTGCCTATACACCTGTCATAGCACCAAACTGGGCGCCGGGCATGGTTATCTATCTTCCACCGAATGACGAACGGTCTGTTATGGACTTCCCGCATTACAAAATCGCGCGGCGGATGCCTGTTGTGTCACTCCAGCACAAAATGATGTTTCTGAGAGGGGCGCATTGGACAAATGATAGTCCGATCAAAATAAATCGACTTGAATTCGATTTTGAAATGACGCAAATGAAGCAAACATTGAGTGAGAGATTTGCGTTTAACACTGCTTCTTTTGAGGCTGGATTAAAGGCGCTTTGATCGGGTTGTCAGGGCTGCGGATTTCCGCGCGACCTGTTGACAACACTTGCGACTCCCCATATACGGCGCTCACTTGGGCAGGGAGTATTCCCACTATCGCCTAAATCAGAACTATTGTGGTCATGATCCAAGTATAACTTTGATCCTCTGTATACCCGCCGCGTCGCATCCGAATAAGCGGAAGCGTATGCGGTTTTGGCGCTTTGTAATGATGCAAAGTGCTTTTGAAACTAGAAATGTGTTGCGACACGGGGAAATAACCGGAATGCCAACGATACAACAGCTGATCCGCAAGCCGCGCCAGCCGAAAGTAAAACGCTCAAAGTCGATGCACCTGCAATCGTGCCCGCAGAAACGCGGCGTATGTACACGTGTTTATACGACTACTCCTAAGAAACCGAACTCCGCTATGCGGAAAGTTGCGAAGGTTCGCTTGACCAACGGTTTCGAAGTCATCTCTTACATCCCAGGTGAGAGCCACAACCTTCAAGAACACTCAGTTGTTCTGATCCGTGGCGGCCGTGTAAAAGACCTTCCGGGTGTCCGTTACCACATCCTGCGCGGTGTGTTGGATACCCAAGGTGTTAAAGATCGTAAACAACGTCGTTCGAAATACGGCGCGAAGCGTCCTAAATAAGGAGAGGCCGAGATGTCCCGTCGTCACGCCGCCGAGAAACGTCAAGTTCTGCCAGACGCCAAATTTGGTGATACAGTTCTGACGAAATTTATGAACAACCTGATGATCGATGGCAAAAAATCTGCCGCCGAACGCATTGTTTACAATGCATTTGATCGCGTTGAAGAGAAAATCAAACGTGCTCCAGTGGAAGTATTCCACGAAGCTCTTGATAACATCAAACCTTCTGTCGAAGTTCGCTCACGTCGTGTGGGTGGTGCTACGTATCAGGTGCCGGTTGAAGTTCGTCCTGAGCGTCGCGAAGCGCTTGCAATCCGTTGGTTGATTATCGCTGCTCGTAAGCGCAACGAAAACACCATGGAAGAGCGTCTTGCTGGTGAACTGCTTGATGCAGTGAACTCTCGCGGTACTGCCGTGAAGAAGCGCGAAGACACCCATAAAATGGCCGATGCGAACAAAGCATTCAGCCATTATCGCTGGTAATTCCACAGAGGTTATTGACCAAATGGCACGCGAATACCCCCTCGACCGCTACCGTAACTTCGGGATCATGGCGCACATTGATGCAGGTAAAACTACCTGTTCAGAGCGCATCCTGTTTTACACTGGTAAGTCACACAACATTGGCGAAGTTCACGACGGCGCTGCTACCATGGATCACATGGAGCAAGAGCAAGAACGTGGCATCACCATTACTTCGGCTGCGACAACCACATTCTGGGAACGCACCGAAGATGGCGCGACTGCGGATTCTGAAAAGCACCGCATGAACATCATCGACACTCCAGGGCACGTTGACTTCACTATTGAAGTTGAACGTTCTTTGGCTGTTCTCGATGGCGCTGTTGCACTTCTAGACGCCAACGCTGGTGTTGAACCTCAGACTGAAACCGTGTGGCGTCAAGCTGACCGCTACAAGGTTCCACGTATTGTGTTCGTCAATAAGATGGACAAAATCGGTGCTGACTTCTTCAACTGTGTTGACATGATCGCAGATCGCACAGGCGCACGCCCAATGCCGATCCAGTGCCCAATCGGTGCTGAGACTGAGCTTGAAGGCATGGTTGATCTTGTCACCATGAAGGAATGGGTCTGGGCTGGCGAAGATCTTGGCGCTTCTTGGGAACACCGCGAAATTCGCGCTGAACTCAAAGACAAGTGCGAAGAAATGCGCAGCGAGATGATCGAATTGGCCGTCGAAATGGACGACGATGCCATGGAAGCTTATCTCGAAGGTGAAGAGCCATCAGTCGAAAAGCTACGTGAGTTGATCCGTAAGGGTACACTTGCAATGACTTTCGTCCCAGTTCTTTGTGGCTCTGCGTTTAAAAACAAAGGTGTTCAGCCTTTGCTCAACGCTGTGATCGACTTCTTGCCCAGCCCGCTGGACGTTGAAGATTACATGGGCTTTAAGCCAGGTGACGAAGAAGAGGTTCGTGACATCGCGCGCCGTGCAGATGATGACATGGCGTTTTCCGCGCTAGCGTTCAAAATCTGGAATGACCCCTTTGTTGGTTCTTTGACCTTTACACGTATTTACTCCGGTAAACTCGAAAAAGGCGATGGCTTCCTGAACTCGACCAAAGGCAAAAAAGAGCGCGTTGGCCGCATGATGATCATGCACTCCAACGATCGTGATGAAATCACCGAAGCATTCGCTGGTGACATTATCGCTCTTGGCGGTCTTAAAGACACAACCACTGGTGATACGCTTTGCGCGATTAACGCTCCTGTGATCTTGGAAACAATGAACTTCCCAGATCCAGTGATCGAAATCGCGGTGGAGCCTAAAACCAAGGGTGACCAAGAGAAAATGTCGACTGGCCTTCAGCGCCTAGCGGCAGAAGATCCGTCATTCCGCGTGGAAACTGACTTTGAATCTGGTCAGACCATCATGAAAGGCATGGGCGAACTTCACCTCGATATTCTGGTGGACCGTCTGCGTCGTGAGTTTAAGGTTGAAGCGAACATTGGTGCCCCTCAGGTTGCCTATCGTGAAACCATTGGTCACGAAGTTGAACATACCTACACCCACAAGAAACAATCTGGTGGTTCTGGTCAGTTCGGCGAAGTGAAAATGGTTATTTCTCCGACGGAGCCTGGCGAAGGTTTCAGCTTTGAGTCTAAAATCGTTGGTGGTTCTATTCCAAAAGAATACATCCCTGGCGTTGAAAAAGGCATCAAATCAGTCATGGACAGCGGCCCACTTGCTGGCTTCCCTGTGATCGATTTTAAAGTTGCTTTGATCGACGGTAAATTCCACGATGTTGACTCCAGCGTTCTTGCGTTCGAAATCGCTGCACGTATGTGTATGCGTGAAGGCATGCGCAAAGCTGGCGCGAAAATGCTCGAGCCGATCATGAAAGTCGAAGTGATCACACCAGAAGAATACACTGGTGGTATCATCGGCGATCTTACATCGCGTCGTGGTATGGTTCAGGGGCAGGACGCTCGTGGTAACGCAATCGCAATTGATGCGTTTGTACCATTGGCGAACATGTTTGGTTACATCAACACATTGCGTTCCATGTCTTCTGGCCGTGCGAACTTCTCAATGCAGTTTGATCACTACGATCCAGTGCCGCAGTCTGTTTCAGACGAAATTCAGGCGAAATTCGCCTAATCGAAATCGGGGAAGCGTTCTGCGCTTCCCCTCTCTTGATAAATGGAGGCCACCATGGCTAAGGAAAAGTTTGAGCGGTCGAAGCCGCATTGTAACATTGGTACTATCGGTCACGTTGACCACGGTAAGACCACATTGACAGCTGCGATCACAAAGCAGTTTGGCGATTTCAAAGC
>NZ_JAAOIE010000005.1 GCF_011326755.1 Cochlodiniinecator piscidefendens
TCTGTGATTGCGGTGGAAGACTGCTGCCTTCCGATACAATCCATCTGGGAACACTCATCCTCAACTACAATGCACACATCCGTGACAAGACCGTAACATTCAGTAAAGGACACAACATACTCGTTGTATAGTTATGCGCTGACTTGAACGTAAACTTTTCCGCCTTCAACCTTTGTGGGGTAGGTTTTGAGGTCAATACACACAGGAGCGGACAAAGCTTTACCTGTGACGATGTTAAATCGGCCCTGATGCAGCGGGCATTCTATTACGTCACCGGTTACCAATCCATCCTCAAGGTGTTGCTCTTCGTGTGTGCACATACCATCCGTCGTGAAAAAGCCGTTTTCCGTGTTGTAGATCGCATATGTTTTTTCCTCATGATCCCACCGGGTGAGATCTTCTTCGTCGATATCGTTAGTCGCGCAAGCTTCTATCCAATTACTCATTTTTCTGTCCTACTGATGGAAGGGGTGGCGTTTATCTAGCGCCTCAAGGAGCTTTTCATGTTCGCTTTGCGGCATGGAGACGGTGTGTGCTTTATCAGGAAACTGCCCGGATTTTACGTCGGATTGGAATCCAGACAGGGCCTTGAGGCGTTCATCAGCTAGGGCTTGTCGGATGCTTAACATATCACCCCAAGCTTTGGCGTGACGCGGTGGGTTTTCAACATCGCCGCAGATATCTTCCATGAAAGAAAAGATGATGTCGCCTCCGGACCCTGCACCTATGGAGTGTGTGATTAGGGAGGTCAGGGGGTTGATAGCCTCGAGGGCTTCGACGGCGACGCATTCGATTTCGACGGCTTTGGCACCGGCGTCTTCGTAACGACGACAGTGGTCTAAAATTGCGAGTGCTTCGTCAGCTGTTTTGCCAATGGTGCGCAATCCGCCTAGCTGTGTTGACTTACGAGGGACAAGCCCAACGTGCCCTTGAACGCAGATCCCTTCGTTCGCAAGCAACTCAACAATCCCCATTCCGCGCGGGGTGAAGATGGCATCTGCCCCTTTTTCAGCGCACTTGATGGCAGCTGTTAGGCAAGCTTGTGGTTCATAGTATTGTCCCATGCTTTGTGACCCGGTGACAAATGTATGGGGTGCGCCTGTGCGAACGGCTTCAATATCCAAATCTGATATTGTGATCATATCGATGCCTAACGCTTCGCAGGCGGCGGCTTCTTCTTGAGATGTAGCCGAAACTTGGGTCATTTTTTGACCAGCAGCTTTGTTCGCTTGGAGGCATGCAAAGGTTAGATTGCGTTTAGCGGGATGCCCGCCATATGTGTAAATGTGTTTCATTACATGGTGGCCTTTGCGATTGGGGTATATGTTCCATCAGTGACATGATGAGGTGCTTGGCGAATGGTCTTTGCCTTCGTGTTTTTGCCAAGGCTGCGACGGGTGACAACGCTAAGAACTTCTAGATTGGTTTTCCAAAATCCCGGATCGGGTTCGGGGACTTGGTCTTCCACAGCGCTTTTCAGTCCGCGCAACGCATAGAATGGAATCTGAGGGTAGAGGTGGTGCTCAACATGGTTGTTCATATCCATGTAAAGGAAACGCCCGAGCCAGTTGGTGCGAAAACTGCGCGTGCTTTCCACAATAGAAGGAGAGTTTTCCTGTAACTCCACGTGTTGGATTAGGGTGAACAATAACATTACAGGGGCGCCTAAAAGGCGGGGCAATACAAAAAACCAAATGGGCCAATAAATGCCAAAGGCAGCAAGCACAGGAATGGTTGCATAAATTGCAATGAAGATACGTGCATTGCGGGTTAATATTGGGAATTCAGATTGCGGAATAACTGTGCGCATCATGTCTGAGTAGCGCTTAAACGCCAGTTCAAACATAACGGTGAGATTAAACCGCGCCAATGAAAGACCTGTGATTTCAAAGAGCCAGCCACGTAGCGTCATAGGGGTGTCGAATGGCATTTGGCTGTCGATACCTACATGCCATGTATAGGTGTGGTGGTTGGTATGGGTATACCGGCGATGCAACGGTTCTTCGCCATAAAGCAATGATGTTACCCACAGCACAGTTTCGTTTAACCATCGGGTTTTGAAGGCTGTACCGTGGGCTGTTTCGTGACTTAGTGAGTAGGCGGGTACCGTTAGGAAAATGCCATACAAAAACATCGCAGGCCACATCCAGATCGACCCAAGTGAAAGCGAAATCAGCGTTCCGGTGCCAATTAAAAATCCAACCCATTGCAAAAGGTAGATTAAGCCATGGCGGTCTGAACGCCGCGCTAGGGATTTCATCAACTTTTTGTCGATTTTAATCCCGCTTGAGGCGGCATTTGTGGCTTTGAATGTGGTCATATGTGGTGATCCTAAAGTTTCGCGTGCATTTTGCGTTTGCGGTCACGGGTGGTTTTTGTCGCCTCCTCAGAACCGTCGTGAAAACTGCCGAACCACTTGTCCCACGGCATTTCTGAGTTGCCGTAATTACATTCGTAGTAGCGGTGATGCAGTTGGTGAAAAAAGGCGCCAATCAACAGGCGTGACTTATCTTTGACCCAGATTGCTTCGTATCCGGAATGGGAGGAAGCCGCCCCAAGCATGAGCCAATACGTGAGAAACAACATATGAACAGGGTGACTGGGTAGGATGAGTAAAATCAGCAGTGCGCTGATATATAGCATGTGTTCAACCGGATGCATCGACATCCCGGACCACGGCCCCGTGTTGACGTTGCGATGATGGACCGAATGCACATGCCGATAAATAGGTGGCCAGTGCACCAAACGGTGAATGACGTAAAAATGCAGGCTTTGCCATAACGCGAGCAATGGGAAGAGCAAGATAAACCACAGCCAACCTTGCGAGAAGGAAAAAGTTGCGAGCGTATCGTTTGCATACAACCAACGAAATCCGACTTCATAGGCTGTTACAATCGGCACGCCAGAGACCAGCGAATAGAACATGTTGTCCCATGTTTGATACCCAAATTTATAGAGAGCGTTCTTACGTGCGGACATAGGCCGTGGATCGAATTTTAGGCGCTTGCCTTGACCGTCGATGCCATAGAACCAAAAATGCAGACCGCCAGCGACAGTACTGAGCAACACTAAGTTGCGTAGCAATACCATCCCCATCCAATCGAGGGAAAACACGACTTGGGCGTTGGTGACAGGTTGCAGCCAAAAGGCAACGAAAAAGGCGAGAGCCAGAAACATGGAGCGGTCGGAAACCTGAAGGTAATTGGTCCAAACCCATTTCATAAACACCACAGGCTGTGGCGGCCAAATGGCGAATGGAGCGTATTTTATCGGCAGTTCCGGGTGCCAATGCCACTCACGGCTCATGGCTGCGGGCTCGTCTTTCGTATCCACTGGTGGAGGAGATGTATCAGCAATTGTCATTTTATGTCCGATCTAGAGTTTCAATTAAGAGTGAAACTCACGCGGGCGGCGGCTCATATGGGTATTTTCGGCTGGGCTTGCGATACATCATCCTTACCCTTCTAAGGCTTCGAGGTAGATGTCATGAAAGTGACGCATTGCGTGTTCCGAAATGTCGTGGGCGTCCGGGTCTGTGATGTACCAGCCTTGAATATACCCGCGTTGATGCAAACCTTTTTGAACATTTTCGCAGAGCGCGCGATCTTCTTGGGATACGATGTTACTTGACCAATCGGACCTCAGTTGGGCGCGCTTGCTCATTTCAGGGTCAGTTGGGGTGGCAGTTGTCATGGATAAGCTGCGGCGTTGGGTTAGGTCCGGTGTGACCGGGTCAAAGCGTGATGCATAAAACCCTTGTGTGCCGGGAAACTGACCAAAAACCGTGTTTGGAAACAAAAACCAAAAATGACCAGTGGTGACATCGTGTTCCAAATCTAAGGGAAAGGCTTTATTTTCAGCCTTCATTGCAGTGGGCGCAACTTGGAAGGTGTAGTTTTCAAACAATGAAAACTTAGAGCTGGCGATGTCCATCATATCGTCAAACGAATGGTGCGCTGGACCGCAGTGGTGGCATTCTAGGTAGTTATCGAGCAGAACTTTCCAGTTTGCTTCGCAATCATATGTATGCCCGTATGCGACGTCACCTTCTACAATGAGCTCGGATAGGTTTGGGCAGTGCTCCAAAATCTGCGCTTCCAAGCCAGGAGCAAACTCTGCCAACGGTTTTGCATCTGGGTCGAGATTTACAAAAAGAAAATCGACGATCTGATCGACCCGCACCTCTGATAAGCAAATTTCAGACCGCTCGGGCGCGATTGTCGCATCGCGCTTTTGCATTCCGCGTAGATTACCCTCTAGCCCAAATGTCCATGCATGGTAGGGGCAGGTTACCACGCGTTTATTGCCCGAACCTTCGACCAATTGGTGTCCGCGGTGAGGGCACACATTATAAAACCCACGAATGATGTTGTCTTGCCCACGGACCAGAAAAATATTCTGATCAAAAATTGATGCGGTGACGAAGTCACCCGCATTCGCCAATTGTTGAGTGTGCCCGACGAACTGCCATGTGTTAAAGAACAGTTCTTTTTCTTTTTTCAATACATCTGGATCGGTATAGTATTTCGCAGCCAGTGTTCGGTCACGTACAGGGTTTGGGGTCAACATCGCTTGCTTCCTTAGCTGGCGTAGGAGGAGCCTTCTTCGTCGAGTACGGCTTTGATTTCGGAAAAATGTGCTTCGGCTTGACCGGGGTATGTTTCGATTTCATAAGCGGTCTTTTCGGCCAACTCGTCAGACATGATGCGCAGCTCTTGTCCCGTTTGAAGGGCGCGAATGTAGGTTTCAGCAGCGCGCTCAAAGTAGTAGAGGCGGTTAAATGTATCAGCAACATCGTTGCCGGTGATCAAAATGCCATGATGCCCCATAATCAGTGTTTTGATTTTCGGATCTGCAAGCAATTCCGAACACCGCATGCCTTCGCTTTCGAACGCCAATCCGCCAAATTCGTCATCAATCGCGTACCGATTGAAAAACGTTGCGGTGTTTTGATCTATCGGTGGCAAACGGCTGTCTTTGAGGCAGGCCAAAACGGTTGCATGGATTGAATGCACATGCATAACGCAACGCACATGGGGGCAAAGTCGATGAACCGATCCGTGCAAACCCCAAGCTGTCGGATCAGGTGCGCCGGGTTTTGAAAGTGTGTCCTTGTCTTTGGCGTCCAAATGCAGAAGATTGGACGCTTTGACCCTGCTGAAGTGAATCTGATTAGGGTTCATCAGAAACTCAGTGCCGTCTTCACTTACCGCGAGGCTAAAGTGATTGGCCACAGCCTCATGCATCCCAAGGCGTTCAGTCCAGCGAAAGGCAGCCGCCATATCGACGCGTTCTTGCCAGTGATCCATATTCGGGCGGTGGAGCGGGGTTGGTTCTGCCATGGGTATGTCCTTTGACGATGCTTTTCATACCGTGGCGATATGCGGCAGTCTTTACCAACGAAAAAAATTAGGCCATGGTATTAGTAATTCTAATGCATAACTTATGAGACAAAATGCCTGATGCATCTCTTCCCCCGTTAAACTGGTTGCGCGCGTTTGAGGCGTCGGCGCGCCATTTATCGTTTACCAACGCGGCGCATGAACTCAACATGACGCAATCAGCGGTGAGTCAGCAAATTAAGTCGTTAGAGGGATATCTCGGGAAAACGCTATTTTACAGGCTAACCAGACGGTTAGAGCTGACAGATTCGGGGAAGCAGTACCTACCATGGGTGCAAGAGAGCTTTGAAGTTTTAACACGTGGTACGCGCCAGGTCGTTGGCGCCGATCGTAAACAAACGTTGCAGGTCGTTTCCAATCTTGCATTTACCGTGCATTTTATCGCGCCACGACTGCCCGTATTCGCGCAGCGGCATCCTGAAATTCGGCTCAATTTCACCACTCCGATTTGGCACATGGATCATTCGTCTCAATCGGCGGATTTAGAGATTCGTTATGGGCGAGAACCTGCGGCTGGGATTAAATGGGAGCTACTCACCAACGCGACGTATTTCCCGGTCTGTGGGCCGAATGATGATGTCACGCTTGAGACTTTGCCTGACCGGCTATTGTTTGATTGTGCTGCGTTGACATGCAATTGGGAAAGCTGGCTGCAGCATATCGGCCACCCATTAGATCAGAGTACGAATATCACTTATGCCAGCACTTACGCTGTTTCGTTTTCCGCAGCGATTGCTGGGAGCGGGCTGGCCATTGGCCACGATATATTGGTGTCAGACATGTTAAAAGATGGCCGCCTAAAAGAGCCATTTTCACAACGCGTTCTGATGGAGGAAGCGTATTATCTTATCCATCCGGCGGGGCATGTTGCATCGCCTGCGTCGCAAGTTTTTTCAGACTGGATCAGGGAAGAATTGGATATGCTGAAAGCGGAGTGGGCAGAATAAAGTTTCGTTAGGTCAATATAAACGAAGCGGAATTTCTGCGCTTGAACATCGTAAAAACCCATGGCACCTTTGGCCATGACGCAGAATGATATTAAGACTTGGGCAGAATGTGCCCCCCGCCTTGTTGCTGTCGCCGCTGGACGCGACGCTGCTGACCTCGTAATTCGCAATGGTAAATGGGTGAATGTTCACACCCGTGAAGTGCTTGAAGGTCATGATCTTGCCATTGCAGATGGGCGTTTTGCCTATTGCGGGCCAGATGCAAGCCACTGCATTGGCGACAAAACCGAAATCATTGATGCTGATGGCCAGTATATGATTCCGGGTCTTTGCGATGCGCATATGCATATTGAATCAGGGATGTTGACGCCCGCTGAATTTGCGCGTGCTGTTGCGCCGCATGGCACAACGTCGATGTTTACCGATCCGCATGAAATTGCCAATGTTTTGGGGCTTGAGGGTGTGCGTCTGATGCATGACGAGGCCATGCTACAGCCTGTTAATATCTTTACCCAAATGCCGTCCTGTGCGCCGTCAGCGCCGGGTTTGGAAACCACTGGATTTGAAATCACACCCGAAGACGTTGCCGAGGCAATGACTTGGCCGGGTATCATCGGCCTAGGGGAAATGATGAATTTCCCCGGCGTGGTGAATGGTGATCCGAAAATGCTGGCGGAAATTGCAGCAACCCAACGAGCAGGTAAAACTGTGGGCGGACATTACGCATCACCCGATCTTGGACCTGCGTTTCATGCCTATGCCGCAGGTGGTCCCGCAGATGATCACGAAGGCACCTGCGAAGCGGACGCGATTGCACGTACGCGCCAGGGCATGCGCCATATGATGCGGTTGGGGTCGGCGTGGTATGATGTCGAAAGCCAAATCACGGCGGTCACGGAAAAGGGGTTGGATCCTCGTAATTTTATTTTGTGCACCGATGATTGTCATTCTGGAACCCTGGTGAATGATGGTCATATGAATCGCGTGGTACGACATGCAATTGAATGCGGGTGTGATCCGTTAATTGCGCTTCAGATGGCGACGATCAATACCGCTACACACTTCGGGTTGGAGCGCGAACTTGGCTCCATCGCTCCGGGGCGTCGTGCTGATGTTATTCTGACGTCTGATTTGAAAACGCTACCGATTCATCGTGTCATAGCGCGCGGCCATACTGTTGCGTTTGATGGTGTAATGTTGGCGACCTGCCCGCATCTGGAATGGCCCGATCACGCCCGCGATACCGTACATATGGGACGCGCGTTGGAAGACATAGATTTTCGGATCAAGGCACCGGAAGGGGCCAACAGCGTGACAGCGAATGTCATTGGAATGGTTGAAAATCAGGCTCCGACACGGGCTTTAGAAGCAAAGTTGGCGGTCAAAGATGGAATTGTTCCGGTGGACCCCGAAAATGACATCTGCCAAATCGCGCTTGTTGAGCGACACCAAGGCACGGGCGGGGTGGTCAACGCCTTTGTTTCAGGATTTGGTTACACCGGAAAAATGGCAATGGCGTCCACCGTTGCACATGACAGTCACCATATGATCGTTGTTGGAACATCCCACGCCGATATGGCGTTAGCGGCGAACCGTTTGCAAGAAGTGGGGGGCGGCGTCACCGTTTGGAAAGATGGGGAAGAACAGGCATTGGTCGAGCTTCCCATTGCCGGATTGATGTCAGATTCTCCTGCTACCGAAGTTGCGGCCAAAGCCGAAGCGATGGGCAAAGCAATGGAGGCCTGCGGCTGCACGCTTAATAACGCGTATATGCAGCATTCCTTGCTCGCGCTTGTTGTCATACCTGAGTTACGCATTTCTGATTTGGGTTTGGTTGACGTGCGCACATTTGAACTGACACCGCTGTTTAAAAAGGAAAATAACAATGACAGCTGATTTTACACTATCGGTGGAAACACCACCAATTTCTGAGCACATAGAGTTTACTGACAGCAAAGCGGCTGTTGCGCATTTATGTGCGCTTTATGAAGAAGCAACAAAGTTCCTATGCGAAAAATTTTCGAGCAAAGTAACTGGGCCACGCCCCTCAGAACGTTTTCGGGCCTTTTATCCAGAGATACGGCTACACACGACAAGTTATGCAACGGCTGACAGTCGCCTTGCCTTCGGTCACGTCGCGAGCCCCGGTCAATACGCAACAACAGTGACTCGGCCGGATTTGTTCAAAAGCTACCTCGAACAGCAAATTGATCTGTTGGTTTGTAACCACGGCGTTTCTGTTCGTGTTGGCCCATCAACCACGCCAATCCCAGTGCATTTTGCCGTGGCCAATGATGCAGGTGTTACGGTGCCTCAGGATGGCTGTATGCAGTACCCGTTGCGCGATATCTTCGATGTACCGGACCTCGCTACAACGAACGATGACATCGTTAACGGCATGGAGATGACTTACCCTGACGGGGCGCTTCCTTTGGCGCCATTTACGGCACAGCGTGTCGACTATTCCTTAGCACGGCTGTCACATTACACCGCAACGGCACCTGAGCATTTCCAAAACCACGTGCTGTTTACGAATTACCAGTTTTACGTCGAGGAGTTCGAAGCGTTTGCACGGGCGTCACTTGCTGATCCGGATAGCGGATATAGCAGCTTTGTTTCGACCGGAAATGTTGAAATCACAAAGCCAGACGAAGCATGTCCTCAGCCCGCTAAGTTGCCGCAAATGCCAACCTATCATCTTAAGCGACCAGATGGATCTGGGATCACTTTGGTGAACATTGGGGTTGGCCCGTCAAATGCGAAAACGGCAACTGATCATATTGCGGTTCTTCGTCCGCATGCATGGTTGATGGTTGGGCATTGCGCTGGTCTTCGAAATTCCCAAAGCTTGGGAGATTTCGTGTTGGCGCACTCTTATCTACGCGAAGACCACGTGTTGGATGATGATCTGCCTGTTTGGGTTCCGATCCCGCCATTGGCTGAAATTCAAATCGCGCTCGAACAGGCCGTTGCGGATGTCACTGAACTTGAGGGATATGAGCTAAAGCGGATTATGCGAACTGGTACAGTAGCTACCATTGACAACCGCAACTGGGAGTTGCGCGATCAATCTGGCCCTGTTCAAAGGCTCAGCCAATCACGCGCGGTTGCCTTAGACATGGAAAGTGCAACAATTGCCGCGAACGGTTTCCGGTTTCGTGTGCCATATGGAACGCTTCTTTGTGTATCAGATAAGCCGCTGCATGGAGAGCTTAAGCTGCCGGGTATGGCATCAGAGTTTTACAAAACACAGGTCTCGCGCCATCTAGAAATTGGAATCCGGGCAATGGAAACGCTTCGGGAAATGCCGCTTGAGCGTATCCATTCCCGTAAATTGCGTAGCTTTGAAGAGACAGCTTTCCTTTAACGTAAGGGAAAACTGACCATTTGGCTTAAAAAATAGCGGAAATATTGAGACTAGACGTTGTGTCATACGGTCTTATCCCTTTAAATGCCGCCAATAATGCCCCCGTACTGGGCAGAACGAGGAGAATAATAAATGGCAAAACCGATGACCAAAACACAGCTCGTGTCCGCACTGGCTGAAGAAATGGGTGCAGATAAGAAAACTGCTGGAAGCGCACTTGACGCTGTGATCGCTGTAATCACTAGCGAAGTATCCGGCGGCGGTGCAGTAACACTGCCAGGTGTTGGCAAAATCTATTGCCGCGAACGCCCAGAGCGTATGGTCCGCAACCCGGCCACCGGTGAGCAAATCAAAAAAGAAGCAGACAAGGTTGTAAAAATGACCATTGCTAAAGCGCTAAAAGACAGCGTGAACGGCTAATTGTAAGCTTACAATTCCGGGGCTTGTGCCTCGTTTGGAATTCCTAAAAGGTCGCCCCTGAGGCGATCTTTTTTGTTTTGGAGCGTGGGATGGATTTTCGAGCATTGTTCATGGGGTTAAGCTTCGCGCTTATTTGGTCGTCGGCCTTTTCGTCCGCACGGATCATTGTTGCCTATGCTCCGCCGCTTGGATCTCTTTCTTTACGATTTTTTGTATCTGGTCTTATCGGCGTTGCTTTGGCCCGTATGCTGGGGCAAAGCTGGCATCTCACACGCAATCAATGGATTTCAGTTGTTGTGTTTGGTGTGTGCCAAAATGCACTTTACCTAGGGTTAAATTTTGTTGCGATGCAATCCATTGAGGCGTCGCTTGCTTCGATCATAGCTTCAACAATGCCATTGATTGTGGCTCTGCTTGGATGGTTGGTGTTTCGAGAAAAACTAACGCCTATGGCGACGATAGGATTGTTGGTTGGTGTATTAGGCGCTTCGCTCATTATGGGATCCCGGCTCAGTGGGGGCGTCGATGTCTATGGGGTTATTTTGTGTGTTATCGCAGCGTTTGCATTAGCGGTGGCAACGTTGGCTGTCCGCACCGCATCTGGGGGTGGTAATCTGTTGATGATCGTTGGATTGCAGATGTTTGTAGGAGCGGGGGTACTGGGAGTGTTTTCTGCCATATTGGAGGATCACACTGTCATTTTAAACTGGCAGCTGACCGCCGCCTTTATCTACACAACCCTCGCGCCGGGATTGCTTGCAACTTGGATATGGTTTGCGCTTGTTGCGCGTATTGGCGCCGTGCGCGCAGCGACCTTCCATTTCTTAAATCCATTCTTTGGCGTTGCTGTTGCTGCAGTGTTGTTGGGCGAAAAACTGGGGCCGGTAGATATCTTCGGCGTGGTTATCATCACTGTTGGAATTTTATTGGTCCAGCTTTCCAAGCAACGGCCCAGCTAACGCAGATGTGAATGTGGAACGGCTATATTACCGTGACAGGCATACAGCGATAGGCGATCAAAGGGCATGGAACTTGTTTTTGGATACCTTGCGGGGTTGTTGACCCTCATTAACCCTTGTGTGTTACCGGTGTTACCGATCGTGCTTGCATCTGCATTGCAGGCAGACCGAAGAGGCCCCATCGCGCTGGCCGCTGGAATGAGCATTGCATTTGTGACGCTCGGTGTCGTCATTGCTGGATTTGGTTATGCTCTGGGAATTAGCGAAAGCTCTGTTGCGCGTGCTGGTGCTGTGCTGATGATTGGATTTGGGACCGTGTTACTGGTGCCCCAATTCAGCGCAAAATTTGCGACCGCAACGGCAGGATTTTCTGCACGGGCTGACGGGCAGATGAATGGGCTTGATGGATCGAGTTTAAGAGGCCAGTTCTTTGGCGGTGTCCTATTGGGGGCTGTTTGGTCGCCGTGTGTTGGACCGACCTTAGGGGGCGCCATCGCCTTGGCGTCGCAAGGTCAGAGTTTTCTTTGGGCGACACTGATTATGATAAGCTTTGCGCTTGGGGTATCAACGATCATCCTTTCGTTAGGGTATGGTGCGCGCAAAGTCATAATGGAACGTCAAGCGATGATGCGGATCATCGCGACGAAGGCGCGTCCATTTTTAGGTTTAGTCTTTGTATTGGTAGGATTCGCTATTTTATTTCGCGTTCACCATATGATCGAAGCCTGGGCCGTCGAAAATTTGCCTGTGTGGCTCGTTGATTTTTCAGTTTCAATATAGGAGGCATGTATGAAACGTCGTGCATTTATCGCTTTGGCTGCTGTTGCTGTGATGGCCCCACTTACAACGCAAGCTGGACAGCACAATTACCGACCCGGATTGGTAGATGAGCTTTTGGCCGATGGGCAAACCGTTTTTGTCGAATTCAAAACCAATTGGTGTCCGACGTGCGCCGCGCAACAGCGTGTAATCGGTGGTGTTACAAGCGAAGACAGTGCGTATTTGGAAAATGTAGAGTTCGTTACTGTTGATTGGGATATTTATAGTAGCGAAGATTTAGCGCGTCGATTGAACATTCCACGCCGTTCAACATTGGTGGTGTTACAAGGTGATCAGGAGCTCGGCCGTATCGTGGCTGGAACCTCGCGGTCCGCGATCAAAGGCTTGATGGACACCGCCCTAACCGCAGCACAATCTAACGGTTCATAAATTGTGCGCCTTGCAGCGCGCTTTTTTCGCATCAGGCAGGTGTGGCGGTGCCACACGCGCCTGATGACTGTGGACGTTTAACCAATCTGTCCTTGGTTTTCGCCGACCTGACCGCGGTGGAGCAGCAGGTGATCCAGTAGAACGCAGGCCATCATGGCCTCACCTACAGGAACAGCGCGGATTCCAACGCAAGGGTCATGACGGCCTTTTGTGACCACTTCAATAGCAGTTCCGTCTTTGCGAATGGATTGACGAGGGGTTAGGATTGACGACGTGGGTTTAACAGCGAAACGCACGACAATGTCCTGACCGGTTGAAATGCCACCCAATATTCCGCCTGCATGGTTTGAGCTATATTCAGGGCCATTTTCGCCCATGAAAATTTCGTCGGCGTTTTGTGTGCCGGTGAGCATCGCCGACGACATACCTTCGCCGATTTCAACGCCTTTGACGGCGTTTATTGACATCATGGCAGCAGCCAAATCGGTATCAAGTTTGCCATAGATTGGGGCGCCAATGCCGGCAGGGGCACCTTTGGCAACAACTTCGATAATTGCACCGACGGAGTTGTGATCTTTGCGTAAGCGCTGAAGATAAGCTTCCCATTCAGGGGCTGCCGAAGAATCGGGAAGCCAGAAATCGTTGGTTTCTATTGCATCCCAATCAAAGTGATCGCGGTTGAGTTCCATCGCACCCATTTGGGTCATGTAGCCTTTAATTTCCAACCCCGGAACTAGTGCTTTGATCGCTTCGCGTGCGATACCACCTGCGGCGACACGTGCGGCTGTTTCGCGGGCAGAGCTGCGCCCCCCGCCGCGATAATCGCGATTGCCGTATTTTTGGTGATATGTGATGTCAGCGTGGCCGGGGCGGAAGGTATTGGCGATATCGCCGTAATCTTTGCTGCGTTGATCTGTGTTTTCGATCATCAACTGAATTGGGGTGCCGGTGGTTTTGCCGTCAAACACACCAGATAAAATTCTAACAGCATCCGGTTCGTTGCGTTGGGTCATGTTTTTATTCTGACCGGGGCGGCGTTTATCGAGCCACACTTGCAGCATCTCTTCGCTGACTTCGACATTGGGTGGACACCCGTCAACGGTCGCGCCCAAAGCGGGCCCGTGGCTTTCGCCCCAAGTGGTCACACGGAAAAGATGGCCAAAGCTGTTGATCGACATATGCGGGCTCCTTTGCATCTTCATCTAGCGCCCAAAGACCAATGTCTCAAGGGGATTTGGCTTGCAAATTGGGTTAACACCTCCTAATGACGAAAATACCTCGGGGGGCCAAGTATGGCTGAGATGCGAAAGCGGACCCGTAGAACCTGAACCGGTTAAGACCGGCGGAGGGAAGGCTGAGATGTACTCATCCCGATATCCGCCCGTCGCATTGAAGGATGAAGAGATGAAATATCTGACAATCGCTGCGGGACTCGTCATGGCAACAACAGCCCATGCCGATACCCCTGTTTTGAATGTTTACACCTATGACAGCTTTACCTCTGAATGGGGCCCAGGCCCAGCAGTTGAAGCTGCATTTGAAGAAGTGTGTGGCTGTGATCTACAGTTTACTGCAGCAGGTGATGGCGCGGCATTGCTCGCCCGGCTTCAGTTAGAGGGTGCACATACAGACGCGGACATTGTTCTAGGATTGGACAACAACCTTGTGGCAGCGGCAACGGAAACAGGATTGTTTGCGGAGCATGCCCCCTTGAACGCTGAGTATGCTTTGCCGATTGAATGGGATGATAGCGTTTTTGTTCCATTTGACTGGGGATACTTTGCTTTTGTCCATGGTGAAGCGTTGGAAGATGTTCCAGCTAACTTTGAAGAACTTGCTGCGTCTGACCTGAAGATCGTTATTCAGGACCCTCGTTCCTCAACACCGGGTCTGGGTTTGTTGATGTGGGTAAAGGCAGCCTACGGTGATCGCGCGCCTGAAATTTGGGCTGGTCTATCAGACAATATCGTAACTGTGACACCCGGTTGGTGGGAAGCATACAGCATGTTCCTCGAAGGTGAGGCTGACATGGCGTTGTCCTATACAACCTCGCCAGCGTATCACTTGATTGCCGAAGAAGATGGAACTAAGGCCAGCGCTCCGTTTGATGAAGGTCATTATATGCAGATTGAAGTTGCAGCCAAATTGGCAAGCAGCGACCAGTCCGATTTGGCCGACCAGTTTTTAGAGTTCATGACGGGCGAAGAATTTCAAACCATCATCCCGACAACAAACTGGATGTATCCTGCCGTGACACCTGCCGAGGGTTTGCCTGCTGGATTTGAAACATTGAACACGCCAAGCATTTCACTGCTTACTCCAGCGGCTGAAGCTGGAACAGTACGTGATGCAGCGTTGGAAGAATGGCTCAGCGCGCTTTCTCAATAAAACCTTCCGGGGTTATGGGGGCCGCTGCGGTGGCCCTCTTATTGTTCCTGACATTTGGGACATTGATTGCTGTTGCGTTGCAGTCAGAGGGCGTCGCACGGTTGTCGGCGGCTGATTGGGCCGCTGTTCGCTTCACGTTATTGCAGGCATTCCTCTCCGCTGTGGTCTCTGTTGCCTTGGCAATTCCTGTTGCTCGGGGGTTGGCGCGCCGACAGTTTTGGGGGCGAAGTTTACTTATTACGTTGTTAGGTGCGCCTTTTATCTTACCGGTTGTGGTTGCCATCATTGGTTTAATTGCGGTGTTCGGGCGTACTGGTGTCTTGAGCGACGCCTTGGCGATCTTTGGATTGCCCCCGGTGCAAATCTACGGTTTGCACGGTGTTGTTCTTGCACATGTTTTTTTCAATCTTCCCCTTGCGACACGATTGTTTTTGCAGGGGTGGTTATCCATCCCAGCTGAGCGGTTTCGGCTTGCGGCATCGTTGAATTTTGGCCCCGCAGACATGCGGCGCGTGCTAGAGTATCCGATGCTGCGCAAAGTAGGGCCTGGGGCCTTTATGCTGATATTTTTGCTCTGCATGACCAGTTTTGCTGTGGCGTTGACGTTGGGGGGCGGGCCCAAGGCGACGACGGTTGAATTAGCGATCTATCAGGCGTTTCGTTTTGACTTTGATTTATCCAAGGCTGCATTATTAGCAATGGTGCAGTTTGGTTTGTGTGCTGCGATCGCCATTGCTGCATTTTGGGTGACATTGCCGGCCTCAATGGGAGTTGGGCTGGACCGTGTAACCCAGCGGTGGGATGCAATGCGGACTGTTTCAAAAATCTCGGATGGAGCCTTTTTGTCAACAGCGGCTGTTTTCTTGCTTTTGCCATTAATGATGGTCGTGGTTCGAGGGGCTCCAACCGTTTTGACGCTGCCGGGTCCGGTTTGGGCGTCTGTCGGACGGTCGCTGATAGTTGCTTTCGCGTCGACAGTTTTCTTAGTTGTTTTGGCGTTGCCAATCGCTATTTGGTCCACCACTCTCAAGCGCCGCAGCGTTGGTGCAATGGTCGAAGGAATGGGATATCTGACCATCGCGGCGTCGCCGTTGGTCATTGGAACGGGCTTGTTCATCATCAGTTTCCGCTATGTGAACCCCGCATCGCTTGCATTGCCGGTGACGATACTTGTGAACGCTGCAATGAGCCTACCATTTGCGCTTCGATCATTGGTCCCGTCTTTGTTGGATATTGAACAGAACTATGGCCGTCTGTCGAGCAGTCTAGGGATGAGCGTCTGGAGCAAAATGCGGCTGGTCGTGTTGCCAAGATTGAAGCGACCACTCGGATTTTCGTGCGGTTTGTCCGCTGCGTTGTCGATGGGTGATCTTGGCGTTATCGCGCTGTTTTCAGATCCGTCCCAAGGAACGCTGCCATTGATGATTTTTCGTTTGATGGGGGCCTATCGCATGGATGACGCAGCAGGGGCAGCATTGCTGCTATTATTGCTTAGCTTATCATTATTTTGGCTTTTTGATCGTGGGGGGCGGACGAATGCTGCAGGTTAAAGGTTTGAAGATCCAACAAGGTGATTTTGCTCTGGGTGCGTCCTTTGATGTTCCTCTAGGGGCTCATGTTGCGGTCATTGGGCCGTCAGGGGGAGGGAAGTCGACCTTGCTCGCTGCGCTGGCCGGATTCTTGCCCTTGAAGGAAGGGAAACTGTCGTTTCAATCACAAAGCCTCGTCGAAAAAACACCGGGAGAGCGTCCGATTTCTATGGTGTTTCAAGACAACAATCTGTTTCCACATTTGACGGTCGGTCAAAACGTGGGGCTAGGATTGCGGCCAGATTTGAAGTTGACCGAGGCCCAGAAGACGGACGTAGAAGGCGCGCTCAAGCGGGTAGGGCTTTCGGGGTATTCTGCGCGTAAACCGTCGGCATTGTCTGGCGGGCAAATAGCACGTGTCGCGCTTGCGCGTGTATTGTTACAGAATAAACCTTTGTTGCTACTGGATGAACCGTTTGCGGCGCTCGGTCCAGCGTTGAAGGTGGAAATGTTGGAGCTGCTAAAAGAACTGATCGTGGACAGCGACATAACGCTTTTGATGGTGAGTCACGATCCTGACGATGCCAAACGCATTGCGTCCCATGTTATTTTAGTTGCGGAGGGTACTGCCCATCCTTTGGCGGAGGTTGGCAAAATCTTTTCCAATCCACCGGAAGCGTTGAAAACCTACCTAGGTTGATCCGTTAAGCTTAGAACATAAAAAGCCCCGCTGGTTTCAGCGGGGCTTTTTACATCTAGAAAAGCAGATGCTTATTTTTCAGCGGCTTTTTTCGCGCGGTCTTTAACCGGTTTCCAAAGCGATTTGTTTGTCAGGTACAGCAGTACAGACAGAACACTTAGGAAAATAACACCGAGGAAACCTGCAGATTGGCGCGCCATCATGTGCGGCTCAGCGGTCCACATCAAGAATGCAGCAACATCTTCTGCTTCGTGGTGAAGTGAGTTTGAATGGCCGTCGGCATATTCAATATCATCTCCAAAAAGTGGCGGCGCCATAGAAATCCACCCACCTGGGAAGGCAGTGTTTTCATATAGTGTTGTACCCGCTTGGGTTTTGGTTTCGCCAGTGTATCCAGTCAGAAGTGACGCGATGTATTCTGGTCCGCCCATACCGTAAACGATTTGGTTGATACCAAGACCTGCAGGACCGTGGAAGCCAGCGCGTGCTTTGGCCATTAAGGTCAAATCAGGTGCGCCAACACCATCGTTTACTGGGAAGTTATCAGCCGGGGTTGCCGGGCGAAAATCATCAATTGCATCGTCATACACTTCGAACTGCTCAGCATACGCACGCGCCTGTTCTTCTGTGTAATCTGGGCCACCTTCATCCGCGAGGTTGCGGAAATAAAGATACTGCAGCCCGTGACAAGAAGAGCAAACCTCAGTGTAGACTTGCAGACCACGTTGCAACTGATGCTGATCAAACGTACCGAAAGGACCTTCAAAAGAGAAATCGAAGTCTTCGATATGCTGTTCGCTGTCACCAGCTGCCATTGCGCCACCGGCCATAAGGCCGAGAGCAGCAACTGCGGAGATTGTGAGTTTTTTGATCATTGTCATTGTCTCTTACTCCGCTGACGTTTCGGACTTGCCGTAGTGGGCATTAAAGTCGTCTTCGATTGTGTCAGGCGTCGCGTCTGGTTTTTCGATCACACCCAAGAGTGGCAAGATCACCAAGAAATACGCAAACCAGTAGGCTGAAGCGATCAAGGAAATCCAGTCGTACGGGAATTCAGCAGGACGTGCGCCGACCCACATCAATACGAAGAAATCGATGACCAATAGCGCGAAGTACCATTTGAACATCGGGCGGTAACGGCCTGAACGTACAGATGATGTATCGAGCCAAGGTGCCAATGCCATCACAGCAATCGCGCCAAACATGGCAAGAACGCCGAAGAACTTCGCATCCACAATGCCGCCAGTGATGGCCGAAACCAATTGCACAGCCCAAACATCGGCAGTGAACGCACGCAGGATCGCGTAGAACGGCAAGAAGTACCATTCAGGAACGATGTGTGCAGGCGTAACCAGAGCATTCGCAGGGATGTAGTTATCTGGGTGGCCAAGGTAGTTTGGCATAAAGCCGACAACCGCCATGAACACAGTCAGAATTACAGCCAGCGCGAACAGATCTTTGATCACAAAGTAAGGCCAGAACGGAAGCGTGTCTTTTTCTGCTTCTGCTTTGCTGGATTTACGTGGGTCAACACCGGTTGGGTTGTTGTTGCCGGTGGTGTGGAATGCCCAGATGTGGACAATCACGAGGCCTGCAATCACGAATGGTAGCAAATAGTGAAGAGAGAAGAAGCGGTTCAAAGCAGGTTGCCCAACAGCGCCAGCGCCCAAGAGCCAAGCCTGAAGTGCTTCGCCAATCCCAGGAATCGCACCGAACAGACCTGTAATAACCGCGGTACCATGGAAGGACATTTGGCCCCAAGGTAGAACATAACCCATAAAGGCTGTGCCCATCATCATCAGATAGATCAACATGCCGATGATCCATGTGATTTCACGCGGTGCTTTGTATGAACCGTAGTAAAGACCACGGAAGATGTGCGCATACACAGCAACAAAGAACAAAGATGCGCCGTTCATATGGAAATAACGGATCATGTGTCCGCCATTCACATCGCGCATGATGTGTTCAACTGACGCAAACGCCAGATCAACGTGTGGTGTGTAGTGCATCACCAAAACAATGCCTGTTACGATTTGCATCGCGAGGCAGAAGGTGAGAACGATTCCCCAAATCCACATCCAATTCAAATTTTTGGGCGTTGGGATCATCAATGTGTCATAGAGGAGACCCACGATAGGAAGGCGTGAGTCGATCCATTTTTCGATGCCTGTTTTAGGCTCGTAGTGATCGTGCGGAATACCGGACATATCTTACTCCCTTATCCCAGCTGGATCGTTGTATCGTCGACAAAAGAGGCGACAGGAACTTCAAGGTTCTGTGGCGCAGGACCTTTGCGGATACGACCAGCGGTATCGTAGTGCGACCCGTGGCAAGGGCAGAACCAACCGTGGAAATCGCCTGCGCCATCACCAATTGGAACACAACCCAGGTGCGTACAAATACCCAGCATGACCAACCATTCACCAGATTCATCTAGCGTACGATTTTCATCAGTAGCTGGGAGACCTGGGTGGTTTTCATTGCGGTCAACCGGATCGATCAGTTCGCCTAGATCAACTTCGCGCGCCAGTGCGATGTCTTCTTCTGTACGGTGACGGATAAAGACAGGTTTCCCCTGCCAGTTTACAGTCAACTGTGTACCGGCATCAACGCCTGAAATATCCACTCGGATAGATGCCAATGCGCGTACATCTGCGCTGGCATTCATCTGATTTACGAGAGGCCAAACTGCAGCACCGGCGGTAACCGCCCCTGCGCCAGCCGTCGCGTAATATAGGAAATCGCGGCGTGTGCCTTCGTGCTCTTCTGCGTGGGACACGAGATATTCTCCCTTTACGGCACCAATGGTGCCCATACGACTTTGAGCCGAGCAAAAAGCTCAGCCTTACCGGCGGGTGTTTAGCCGCACCTGCACGATCAGTCCAGAAGACAATGGCGCGCAGCGAAAAAATATGCGGTTATGTCGCAACAAACACAACCCAAGCGTTGCGTCCTGCAGAGATCTTGTTCGGTGCGACCCCACCAATTGCGCATTATGCAGACCGAATCTTGAGATGCAACGCGGCAAATTTGCCTAATCAGAAGAATCTGATGCAACATTGTGATGCAGTGTGAACCCACAGCCCTAAAACGTTCGAAATTGGTAATGAAACCGCAATATATTTGATATGTTGCTGACTGTTTTGACCCAGTTGTTTCGAACGAGAAGACAGTCGTTGTTTCGTTAAGATTCGTCTGCTATCCAGCGATCAAATCAATGGTCAAGGCAACGTGTAAATTGGTTAGCAAAGCATCAGTTTAGAATGGCGTGCTTAATGCGGCACCAACAACAAGACAGCGTAGGTCGCTGTTGATTAGAGCAACAGTAGAAACAAGGCCCCGTGGCTCAACTGGATAGAGCAGCCCCCTCCTAAGGGGCAGGTTATTGGTTCGAATCCAATCGGGGTCACCAAAACTGCCAATAAATACAGGGTATTGCACCCTATTCGTTTGCCTGCTTTGCAATATCATGCAGGATTTTGCGGCTTCTGTACGTGAACATGTAAAGAACACCGGTACAAAACCCGTACAGCCCGACCCAATGTTCGCAGGATCTTTCAGGCACCATGAACGGAAAAATCCCGGCTCGGCGGCAACCGAAACCGGGATCAATTCAGATACGAAAGCTTCCAGCCTTCTTCCGAACGATAACTTAGAAGTAGCCACTAAGGCAAACGACAATCAGTTTTCCGGTCCGATGATGGAGACTGCAGCATGAGCGCGACCACCACTCATCAGGGCCTTCCAGAAGGGATGCAGCCATTCGCACTCTTAGAGATTATCGAAAGCCTAAAGCCCGAGCTTGGCTTGATCGATTAAGATATCACGTACTTGAGGTGGGTCTTCCGACATTTGAAACGCACAGACTTCATCGCAGGTCGGATCTGTGCCGTTTGGATGTCTGTTGCGAACCTTGCGCGTGAGCTTGGCGTCAGTCCTCGCAAGATACATCGGATAGAAGAGCGTCTTCAAAGATGTGGAATAATTTTGAAGGCTAGGCGAGCTTCGCACTCTCTTAACAAGGCGCCATAAAGTAAGCATCCTTCTACTCGCGGCTCATGCCTAGCAAGCCGTTCTCTGGAGGTTTTGATACACTTATTCGTAGAAACTCGCGGGATTTTTAGTTTTCTGGCTTAGGTCCGTATCTCAAAACTCGCGATAAAGGGCGAGGTGAGTTTGGGTTTTACGTACTGCATCCAATGAATAAATTGCTTCAAGGTGGTGCTTGAGGTCTTCGTTTTCCATTTTTGCGAAAATCAAGGTGAAGTCAAAATCCCCAGCAATACCGTAACAGCCGATCACCTGTGGCATGGCACGCAGTTGCGCCATAAGTTCGTTGCTTCTGTTACGCACTTTTAACTGGATCATCACAACGGCGCCCACGTCGCTGTCGCGGGTATGGCCGGGTTCGTCAATTGTATAGCGCTGAATGCGACCGCTGCTTTCTAATCGATCCACGCGCGCCTGAACGGCTGTGCGCGACCGTCCGACACGCTGAGCAAGTGATGTGACTGGAATACGGGCATCTTGCCGTAACTCGGCTAAAATCAACTTGTCGATATCATCGGGCATCTTTTGTCCTGAGTGTATAGGCAATTTACCTATGCAATAGGCATTTTCCCTAAGACTTCAAGCATATTGCAAAGTGACCCATGGGGCTACACTCGGCATAGTGTGGAGATGACACAGTTTTCAAACATCCCGCTTGCCGCGCGTGTACAAGATTTACAGGCCTCTAAAATTCGTACCATTGCAGAGTTGGGCATGGGCGAAAAAGACGTGTTACCTCTTTGGTTTGGGGAAGGTGCATGGCCCACGTCTCCCTTCATTGTTGAGGCTGCAGTTGCTGCCTTGCAAGGTGGGAACCACATGTATCAGCCTAACAACGGAGCTATGGCGCTACGTGAAGAGATCGCACGCTACAGCAATAATCTGTTTGGCTCTGATCTGGATGTGCGGCGGATTACGGTGACGCCATCGGGAATGCAGGGGCTGATGTTAACGGCGGGTTTGCTGACTTCGCCCGGGGATCGCGTTGTCGCAATCAGCCCAGGGTGGCCGAATATCAACGGAGCATTTGCGGCGCAGGGCGCACAAATCGACACCGTGCCCTTGTTGGTGAAAAATGGCCGCTGGCATCTAGATCTGGACCAATTGCTCGGGGCGTTGACGCCCGGCACTAAGGCCGTAGTGATTAACTCGCCAAACAATCCAACGGGATGGATAATGCCCGCCGAGGATCAGCGCGCTGTGTTGGCACATTGTCGTCACCACGGCATATGGATCGTGGCCGACGATGTTTATTCGCGCCTGTCGCGCCACGAAAATGTGGCCCCCTCGTTTTTGTCGATTGCATTACCGGGTGATTTGCTGATTTCAGTGAATTCCTTTTCCAAGTGCTGGTCCATGACAGGATGGCGGCTTGGGTGGATTGTCGCCCCCGCATCGTTAGAAGAAAAACTCGGCCAATTGACGGAATTTAATACTTCTTGCACAGCGGGGTTTGTACAGGAGGCCGGGCGGATCGCCTTGCGGGATGGTGAGGCCGAAGTGGCCGATCTACGTGAACGTATTCGGATCGGCTATGAAATCACCTCTCAAAGTTTGGCCCAGTTTGAACAGGTTGAATTCATCAAACCTGATGGTGCTTTTTATTGCTTTTTCCGGGTGCGTGGCCTGACTGATAGTTTTGAGGCCGCAAAAAAGATCTTATCTGAAACCAAGGTTGGTCTTGCACCCGGGGTTGCATTTGGCCCCGAAGGCGAAGGGAGTTTACGTTTATGCTACGCGCAGCCCGAAGATCGCCTGACCGAAGCTTTTGCGCGTCTTGCCCCTTTTTTGAATAGCTAAGAACGGAAACGAAATGCCCCAAATCCTGAACCTAGAAGGGAAAACCGCCCTGATTACGGCTGCGGGCCAAGGAATTGGTCGCGCCAGTGCAGAGCTTTTCGCCGAAGCCGGCGCCAAAGTCTTTGCGACAGATATCAATGAGGCGGCGTTGGAACAGCTTGAGATGATCGCTGGTGTTACGGCGCTGCATCTGGACGTCACGGAAGCCTCGGCAATTGAACGAACCCTGTCGCGGATAGGGGCGTTGGATGTCTTGTTCAATTGTGCGGGGTTTGTTCATGCGGGATCTATTTTGGATTGCCCAGAAGAGGATTGGGATTTTGCTTTTGAACTCAACGCTAAGGCCATGTACCGCCTGACCAAAGCAGTGCTGCCGGGCATGTTGGAAAAGGGCAAAGGTTCGATCATCAATATGTCGTCCGTAGCGTCTTCGATTAAAGGAGTGCCAAATCGCTTTGCTTATTGTGCGTCAAAGGCGGCGGTTGTGGGGCTGACCAAATCTGTTGCTGCTGATTTCGTAACACAGGGCATTCGGTGCAACGCCATATGCCCCGGCACGGTCGATAGCCCTTCTCTACATGATCGTTTGCGGGCAACTGGCAATTATGACCAAGCGATGTCCGAATTCATTGCGCGCCAGCCGATGGGGCGGGTAGGAGATGCGGATGAAATTGCCAATCTTGCGCTCTACCTTGCCTCTGACGCGAGCGGATTCACAACGGGACAAACCCATGTCATCGACGGTGGCTGGTCCATCTAAGGGAGAACACTATGAAACTTTTACGCTTTGGCCCTAGGGGGCAGGAAAAACCTGGTATTCTCGATGAGGATGGTCAGGTCCGAGATCTGTCCAGCGTTGTCAGTGATATTTCGGGCTCAGCTCTGTCCGATGAGGGCTTGGAGAAAATCCGCTCGACGGATTTGTCAACTCTGCCCGTGGTTCAGGTCGATCGTTATGGTCCATGTGTGGGGCAAGTTGGTAAGTTCATTTGCATTGGTTTGAACTATTCCGATCATGCCGCCGAAAGTGGCATGGAGGTTCCCCCAGAGCCGGTCATTTTTGCCAAAGCAACCAGCGCAATATGCGGCCCTAATGATAATATCGAAATCCCGCGCGGATCATCCGCAACAGATTGGGAGGTTGAGCTGGGCGTGATTATTGGCAAAGAAACCAAATATGTGGACGAGGCAAATGCGTTGGACCACGTGGCGGGCTATTGTGTGATCAACGATATCTCAGAACGCGACTTTCAAATCAAACGATCTGGACAGTGGGTGAAAGGTAAATCCGCAGACACCTTTGGCCCCATTGGGCCCTGGTTGGTTACGCGCGACGAAGTGATCGATCCGCAAGCTATGTCAATGTATCTTGAGGTCAACGGTAAGCGCGTCCAAGACGGGAGTACTGCCACAATGGTGTACGGCGTTGCTCATGTGGTGAGCTATCTGTCGCAATTTATGAGTCTTCAGCCGGGCGATGTGATTTCAACGGGCACACCCCCAGGCGTTGGCATGGGGCAAAAGCCGGAGCCCGTTTACTTGAAACCAGGTGATAAAATGGAGCTGGGCATCGAAGGGCTTGGTGTGCAGCGCCAAGGGGTCGTACAAGGTTGATCCATGTGCTTTGGTCTGCGTATTGGATACCACCCAATACGCAGGCAGCCTGTTAATTCGCATCAGGTATTAATTTATATTTTAAATCTCTCCGCCTAAGATTGACGCTTCTGTCTATTGCACGTGCATTCTCGTTTTTTGGCAAAGAGTTAGATGTTTACCCATTCCTTAGATGTAATGGGATGGTTCATTTACACCATACGAATGACGTCTTTATCAATCGAGAGCATATACCCACGCCGGGCGATGTTTTTGACCAGCAATTCGCTGACCATTTGATTTCCAAGCGAGTCGCGCAATCGTTTGATCCGGGTGGCACCGGCGGCTTCTTCGCAATCTGATGAGGGGCGACCAGAAATCATCCCTTCGATTTCCGCGCCAGAAAGAACATCTTCGTCCATGCGGGCTTCGGCTAAGACAGATATTGTTTCGATCGCAGCTGGGGTCAGTTTGAATTCCATATTGTTTAGATAAACAGTATTTTCTTCGCGGCTGATCATGAGTGAAGACACCTGAATACCAGCGCGCTCAACCTCAGAAATACGGCGGTTTAGCACGATAATTGTGACCAAAAACACCAAGGCCGTGACCATTAGTGCGGTTGCAAAAACCAACAGGACAAAAATCACGATGCGATAAGACGTCAGAGTTTCGGAAAATGCAGTACCTGACTGCGCTAAGATTTCGAGCAGCTTGATATCTGCAAAGGCCGTGAGATCAGCGTTTTCAACGAACAATCGTTCGACGCGATTGTTAAATGCGTTGGCGTCCGGAAGATTGAGGAACAGAAAAACCGCAGTCAAAAACAAGATCGCAACAATCGCGATTATGCCTAATACGACGGTGCGGTTTCCGTGCAGCTTTGCTGTGTTTATCATGTCGTTCTGTCCTTCGCCGACTGATATGTCATTTCGGGCTTTGTGCGATCTTAGCGCGATATAACTTAATAGCGAAGGTAGTAATCCCCGGCCTCTCCGCTACGTGAAGCGAGCCCGGAAGAATCAAAAACAGATACGACATCCAGCAATTGCCAACCGCCTGCATTGATGCGCCCGGCGATCACGGATGCAGCTGCCGAAGTTGAGCATGCGCTATCGGGTATTTGGATAACGCCATAATGCAGCCGAAGCGGGCTTTCCTGCTTGGCTTTGTAGTCCGCGTAGCATTCAGCAGACGCGGGAGCGGCGGCCAAAAGTGCGAAGGCAAGGATCAGATATTTTTTCATATCCAAAACATGAGGAAATCGGGAACGATATTCAATAACAATCCAGTTTTTATGCGCTGTTATCTCATAACTTTCGGTCGATATTGTTTAGCCGAAACAGGTTGGCGCAATCTTGGTTCATCGCAAAGAAACATCAATGCACCTGACCCAGGAGGACATCCAAATGACCAAGAGTTTTATTTCAGTCGTACTCGCCGCAGCCTTAACAATAACAGGTTTTTCCGCAGTGCCGGCCCGCGCTGATGCTGAGGATATTGCAAAAATTCTACTGGGCCTTGGGCTTATCGCGGGGATCGCAGCGGCAGTTGATAATGACAATGATCACGTTACAACGCCGCGTCCTACACGCCCCCGGACAGGGCACCCGCGTCCTCGTCACAACAATCGCGTGACACTACCAGAACGCTGCTTGCGTACCTACTACACGGACCGAGGTCAACGCCAAGGTTTTGCCAATCGGTGTCTGCGCCGCCACGCGCCACGTGTGAACTTGCCAGCGCGTTGTGAACGTGAATGGCACACCGATCGCGGCTGGCGCACGGCCTACGGCCTACGCTGCATGCGCAACCAAGGTTTCCGTGTTTCACGTCGCTAACTGATTTCTCATAGACGCGTTTCCGGTCCCTTCCTTACGCGTCCAAACTGGCGGGTTGCTTCGGCACCCGCCCTTTTTTATGCTTTGTTGCTAAGGAATTTAACTATACAGATTTTAAGAAAATATGAGTGTGTAAGGGTGACGTTGATTGACTGGAGACGATGAAAAAACAATTCGCCGTATACTGAAAGTAAATCATGCAGGTGAGCATGGGGCGATCAGAATTTATAAGGCCCAGCTGTGGGTCGCACGCCGTCTCTATCCTGATATCGTTGGTTTTCTCGACGAAACGCTTCATCATGAAATAGAGCATTGCGCATTGTTTTATGCGAAAATGCCGACGCGGCAGACGCGTCCATGTCGTGTTATGTCTTTGTGGGCATACGGTGGATATTTACTTGGTTTTGCAACGTCGCTCTTTGGGCGGCAGGGTATTTGGGTTTGTACGGCGGCTGTCGAGGAAACAGTTCATCGGCATTTGTTGGAGCAATTGGATTTTTTGAAAGACAAAGACCCAGACTTAGCCGCACTTATCAATTCGATTAAAGATGAAGAGCTTCATCACCTTCACCATGCCGAAGCAAATATCATAGCCAAAACGCCGTTCACACGAGGGGCCATTCGGCTAATTTCTAACGTCACCGAAATTTTGATTTGGCTGTCAACTTGGGGTGACTCAACTCGGATGAAAGCAGAGCTCGCTCATCGTGGTTAAATGTTTGAATGCGGGTTTCCAATTGCACGCAGTAAAAATATCCGCTTTCAACGAGGTATGACAAAAACACATCCTGATTACAGTTTTGAGCTGGCCGCACAGGCCAATGGTGCCGCGTGTATTGCGGGGGTCGATGAGGTTGGGCGGGGGCCTTTGGCCGGGCCTGTGACAGCAGCAGCTGTTATTCTGGATCCTGCGCGTATCCCTGAGGGCCTGAACGATTCAAAGAAACTGACCGCAAAGCGGCGTGAAGCAATTTATGCCGAGTTATTAGAGGTCGCAGAGGTTTCAGTTGCGCACGCGTCGGTCGAAGAGATTGATGAACACAACATTTTGCGAGCGTCCCATATTGCTATGGTTCGGGCGATAGCCGGACTTTCGACATCTCCTGACCATGTTTTGATCGACGGCAATATGATTCCGCGCGGGCTTGAACTCTCGTCTGAGGCGATTGTCAAAGGTGATGGGCGGTCGGTTTCGATTGCAGCGGCCTCAATTGCGGCGAAAGTGTGTCGAGATTATGTCATGTTGTCTTTGGCGCAACAGTACCCAGGTTATGGTTGGGAGACCAACGCCGGATATGGGTCGAAAAAGCACATGGAAGCGTTGCAAAATCTTGGCGTGACCCCACATCATAGGCGTTCGTTTAAGCCGGTACACAATATGTTGTATCAAGGTTAATTCGTAGTTCATTGATTTAATAAACAAATTGACGCGGAATCCGGAATGACTCATCCTTAGCCTTAATAAACGAAGCGCAAAGACGCTCGACCTATGAGGCAGTACATGGCTATTAAAACACAGACAAAAGGGGCTCAACAGCTCCCTTTGAACCAGATTCTTGACGGTGATTGCATCGAAATGATGAACTCATTGCCTGAGAATTCTATCGACCTGATTTTTGCAGACCCACCCTACAATCTTCAGTTGAAAGGTGATCTGCACCGCCCAGATAATTCCAAAGTGGATGCGGTTGATGACCACTGGGATCAGTTTTCTTCATTCGCAGCTTATGATCGTTTTACCCGAGACTGGCTCAAGGCTGCGCGCCGGTTGCTCAAGCCGAATGGCGCTATTTGGGTGATCGGCTCATATCACAATATCTTCCGTGTTGGTGCTGCCATGCAGGATCACGGCTTCTGGATTTTGAATGACGTCGTTTGGCGTAAATCCAACCCAATGCCGAATTTCCGCGGTAAGCGTTTTACCAATGCGCATGAAACCATGATTTGGGCGTCTAAAGATGAAGGTGCAAAATATACCTTTAATTATGAGGCTCTGAAGGCATTGAATGAAGGCGTTCAAATGCGTTCTGATTGGGTTCTTCCGATTTGTAATGGTGGCGAACGCCTCAAAGACGAAAACGGTGATAAAGCGCATCCAACGCAAAAACCGGAAAGCTTGCTGCACCGTTTGCTGGTTGGTTCTACCAATCCTGGCGATGTCGTGCTTGACCCGTTCTTTGGCACCGGCACGACTGGCGCAGTTGCGAAAAAACTGGGCCGTGATTTCATCGGTATTGAACGCGAAGAAGCCTACCGTAAAGTTGCTGAAAAACGTCTTTCTAAGGTTCGTAAGTTCGATAAAGAATCCCTGCGTGTCACCACATCCAAACGTGCAGAACCACGCGTGCCATTCGGCCAATTGGTCGAACGCGGAATGCTGACGCCCGGTGACGAGTTGTTGTCAATGAATGGTCGCCACCGCGCTAAAGTACGCGCAGACGGCACTTTGATCGGAAATGATGTCAAAGGGTCAATTCACCAAGTCGGCGCTGCGTTAGAAGGCGCTCCTAGCTGCAATGGCTGGACTTACTGGTGCTACAAGCAGGACGGCCAGCGCGTGCCGATTGACCTGTTGCGCCAACAGATTCGCGCCGAAATGGCCGATCGCCCAAATTAATAGAAATAAACCCTTGGGGGTAAAACGCCCCCAAGTAAAAGTTTACCGCCGGTGCCTGTAGCCTGACTATACGCACTTAACTTCCCCGCCGTGCTTATCGGCGGGGCTTTTTGGTGTTAACGGGGCGGTGGGTTCGTGCCGGTTTTGTAGGCTGACCAATCTTTGATGTGTGGATAGCGGTCTGCACGCCACTTACGCACACGTGGATTCATCTGCCTGCGCCACAACGGTGGGATCATCGCGGCGGCAGTCATGACAGGATACCCGTATGGCAACTGGGGCGCTTCGTCTGCGGTATAGTTTTGCAAGAGAGGAAAGCGCCGGTCAGGTTTATAATGATGATCTGAGTGACGCTGTAAGTTAATCAGCAGCCAGTTTGATGCTTTATGTGCAGCATTCCAACTGTGGTGCGGTTTAACATGTTCGTATTTACCGTCGCCTAAATGCTCCCGCGTCAGCCCATAGTGTTCAACATAGTTGGTGAGTTCGAGCTGCCAAATCGCGACGAGGGCTTGCCATGCAAACAGGGTGATGCCGACCCAGCCACCGATCAGGTAGGCCAATAAGAGAGCAGAAATTTGCAGTACCCCGTAGCGCCAGAAGGGGTTGGATGAATGAAATGGGCCAACCTTTTTCCGAGCCAGCATGGCTTTCTCAGCGGCCCAAGCTGACCCAAGGCTTTCGCGTAGAACACGGACGAAAAAGCGGTGAAAACCCTCATTGTAGCGGGCGGTTACCGCATCGCGTGGGGTGGCGACATACCGATGATGCACGAGCAAATGTTCTGTTCGAAAATGGCTGTATAGAACGGTGGCCAACAATAGGTCCCCCAGCCAACGCTCTACTTTGTTCTTTTGGTGCATTAATTCGTGGCTGTAGACGATGCCGACTGTGCCGGAGCTAACGCCCACTCCAAAAAACAAAACGACCTTTTCCCAAGTGTCGAGGTGGGTTGTATGTGTTGTCCACCAGAGCATTCCGTAAATGATGCAGAATTGTAGTGGAAACCATAGCAGCGTAATCAACCGGTACCAAAATAAGTCTTCGTCTTTGGTTTCGGGATCAGCATTTTCAAGATTCAGGCCAGTCAAAAAATCCAATGCGGTGAATAATCCCCACGTACTGAGCGGGAGTAAAAAGACCGTCCATCCGCCGTAAATCGCGCCAAGTAGGGTGACGGGAACAACGGCTAAAGACAACCAAAACGGCAGTGCACTTACGAGTCGTTTGGTCCTATCCGCAGGGATCATTGCGATTTCTCGGTTTTTAGGGCAGCAAGTTGCTGATTTTGGGCCAATTCATAGGCCTTGCGCATCACCGTAGGCAGTGCTTTTGCGCTAAAGTCTGCAAGTGGAACAAAATCACCCTGCAACGAGGCTGCGTTTTTTGAAACATTGGCGCTCAGAACCGTTAGGATCAAGTGAAAATGAGTGAACGTATGTCGCACTTGTTGGTTTGAGGTACGCCAATCTGCGTCAATCGGTGGATTTGGAATTGGATCTTCCTCCCACACGCTTCCGGGCCAGCCGAGTGTACCGCCAAGAAGCCCTTTGTCGGGGCGACGCTCAAGTAACCACGCGCCGTCCTCGCGTTGAACAAGGTAGATGTACCCGTGTCGTGTCGGTTTCGGTGCTTTGGGTGTTTTCTTTGGTAACTCTGCCTGAATTCCTGTTTTACGGGCTTCGCATGGGTTGAGTAGTGGGCAGATAACACAGCTAGGAGATTTGGGTGTGCAAATGGTTGCACCTAAATCCATTACAGCTTGTGCGTGATCACCTGAACGCGCTTGAGGCGTTAGCTTTGCAGCCAATTCGGTTAATTCTGGCTTGGCCGCCGGAAGGGGAGTCTGAACGGCGTAAAGCCGAGACATGACGCGTTCAACATTTCCATCTACGACGGTTGCAGCATTATCGAAGGCAATTGAAGAAATGGCGGCCGCAGTATACGGGCCTATACCGGGCAATTTAAGAAGCTCAATGGTGTTGTCGGGAAATTGCCCGTCAAAATCCGAGGCAACCATGCGTGCGCATTTTAGTAAATTGCGGGCGCGGGCGTAATATCCTAGTCCTGCCCATTCGGCCATGACATCACCATCATCAGCGTTTGCTAAGTCCGTAACAGTTGGCCAACGTGTGGTGAAGCGATTGAAATACTCTTTTACGGCCGCCACTGTGGTCTGTTGTAGCATGACCTCGGACAACCACACGCGATAGGGGTCTGGGCGCTGGCCCTTTTTTCGCTCAGTGGGGCCGATACGCCAAGGCATGCTGCGCGCATTGGCATCATACCAGTCCAGAAGGGCATTCATTACATATTGTTCACGCAAATTCGCGCCTTTCTGTTCTCTTCTGACTGGCGCATGTGCCACCCTCTGGTAGAATAGGACGTGAAAGGTCGAATGAACAGATGGCGAGTCAAACCAAATCCTTCCCCTATAAGCGAAAGCGCAGCCGCGGTTTTACACAGACCTCTTCGCTGCTGCAAACGCGGATTCGCAAGGCCAGCGAAAGCCGAGGGTTTGGCGAATCGCGTGTGTTAACGCATTGGGTCGAAATCGTTGGTGATGATATCGCTAAGATGGCTCGCCCGGTTAAAGTGGGTTACGGACGGGGCGGATTGGGCGCAACCCTGACGTTGCTTACGACGGGCGCATTTGCGCCTATGCTGGAAATGCAAAAGGAACGCATTCGAGAGAAAGTGAATGCCTGCTACGGATATGCAGCGATTTCCAAAGTGCGCATTACCCAAACGGCCCCTACTGGATTTTCCGAAGGGCGCGTGTCTTTTGATCACGCCCCAAAAGCAGAATTAAATACACCTGCGCCTGAAGTTTTACGGGCAGCAAGTGACGCGGCAAGTGATGTCCAAGACAACAGCTTGCGCCTGGCACTCGAAAGCTTGGGCGCAAAAATACTTACAAAGAACAAACCTTAGGAAAGAGATGACCATGGATCGCAGATTTATTCTTACGGCAGGTGTTGCCGCTGTTGCTGCCGGTGGTGCTTACTTGACAACCCGTCCGTCGCAATCAACTGGACCGGGGCTTGGCGCTGTGAATGCACAGGAGGCCGCAGATATCGATACCTCCGCTATTGTGGACATGACTGTTGGATCGCCTGATGCGCCAGTCACAATGATTGAATATGCATCTTTGACATGCCCGCATTGTGCAAATTTCCATGAAAATGTATATCCGAGCCTCAAGCGCGATTACATTGATACCGGCAAAGTGCAGTTTATATTCCGGGAAGTGTACTTCGATCGTTTCGGCCTTTGGGGCGCTATGATTGCCCGTTGCGGCGGAGAGTTGCGTTATTTTGGGTTGATCGATGTGATGTTCCAAGAGCAGCGCGATTGGCTGGCTGGTGGTGACCCCACTGGCGTTGTTCAAAACCTTCGTGCTATTGGCCGTCGTGCAGGTATCACTGATGACGAATTGACGGCATGTCTTGAGGATACGGATACGGCGCAAGCAATGATTGCGCGTTATCAGGAAACTGCGACAGCTGACGATATCAACTCCACTCCATCCTTTGTTATCAATGGAACCAAATATGGCAACATGAGCTATGGGGATCTAAAAGGTGTGCTGGA
The DNA here is from genome assembly GCF_011326755.1 of Cochlodiniinecator piscidefendens. GTDB lineage: Bacteria > Pseudomonadota > Alphaproteobacteria > Rhodobacterales > Rhodobacteraceae > Cochlodiniinecator > Cochlodiniinecator piscidefendens. The sequence goes on from NZ_JAAOIE010000005.1 coordinate 32,420, forward strand.
CGGAGAACTCGGCTAAAAAATTGTTGTCTTGACCAAAGCCCTTCTGAATTTCAGAAGGGCTTTTTACATGTGCTTTTGGTTTAGAATGTGTCCCAAGGAAGCGTTAAAAGCTGCCCAATCTTCTAACTCTAGCCGAACAGGGACGGTCAGCACTTTTTGACGGAATGCATCCGGTAGGCGTACTGCGTCCTTTTCCGTGGTTACCAATTGCGCACCCAATAAGTTGGCTTCAGTTTCGAGCCGCTTGATCAGCGTTTCTGTCAATGGTTGATGATCGCTAAGCCCTTCTGCGCGTTGGATGTCGGCCCGCATTGCACGTAAAGTCGAGAAGAACTTTTCAGGATGGCCTATACCCGCAAAGGCAAGCACACGTAGGCCTTCAAAATTCATGCCAGTTTGAAGAGGGCGTAGCGACCCTTTCAGATGCGGGGTGGTGATATGGTCTGACCAAACCTCGACAAAGTTCTTTTGGGCGCTGTTTGATCCGATTGACAGCAATAGATCAGCACGCTGCATTCCTGTTTTTACAGGTTCCCGTAGCGGTCCGGCAGGGATAACGCGACCATTCCCAAACCCCTTCGCTGCGTCAACGACAACGATGGACAGATCTTTGTGCAAGCTGGGGTTTTGGAACCCATCATCAAGGATGATGATGTCGGCCCCGGCTGCTTGCGCGGACTTTCCCCCATCAGCACGGGATTTTGACACCCAAGTCGGGGCAAACGCCGAAAGCAGTAGGGGTTCATCGCCTACGTCCCGCGCAGTGTGTTGGCCTTCGACGACTTTCACGGGGCCGGACAATGTACCACCATATCCGCGGGACACGATATGTGGGGACATGCCTTGCGCTTGGAGGTGTTGAATAACTGCGATTGCCGTCGGAGTTTTCCCGGTACCTCCTGCGTTGATGTTGCCGACGCAAATAACCGGGATGTTTAACTGGAGCCCAGTTTGTCGAACGCGTCGCGCCGTCGCACGTGCGTAAAGAGCGCCGAGAGGGCTTAGTAAACGTGCCTTTAGTCCTGGTTTGTTTCTATCGTTGAACCAAAAATGGGGGGCCTGCATCATTCTGTTCCACTTTGATCAAGGGCATCCATCATAGTATCCAACAAAGCGTCTGATAATTCAGCACCTTCCGTAGCGATCATCCAAGCGGCCTGTGCCATCTCTGCGACGACATCCGGTGCCATGAGTTGGCCAACCATCTTGGCGAGTCCTTCTTGGTGATGCACAACACGTGCAGCGTCTGCCTTATCTAACTTGTCGTATATGAGTCGATGGTCCCCGATCCATGGGCCGTGCAAGATAGCGGAACCCAATGCGGCAGCTTCGCAAGGATCGACCCCGCGCAAGCCGCGTTTAACGCTTTGTCCAAGAAAGGATATAGGTGAAAGGCGATACCACAGACCAAGTCCTTCGTCGGTATCTGCGATGAAAATTTGACATTCATCACCAGGGGTTTTTTCGACTGAGCGCTGGGCTGTTAGAAAACCAAGGGCCTCCGCCTCTTTACGGAGCGCGTTGCCAGCTTCTGGATTCGGAGCGGCGATTATGAGCAGTAATCTATGAGCTGTTCGAAGGGCCATGCGATGCGCAGCAAGAACGGTGTGAACCTCGTCTTCAGCACAATGCACAGCGAGCCATATCTGTCTTGAAAGTGTTGCTTCGGATAGCGCTTCGCGGTCGGCTTCGTTGCAGGATTGAGGAATGATTCCAGGTTGCAATCGACCCATAAACTCGGATTTCAATTCGACATTTTGGGTATTCGCATAATACTGGATTGCGCGTTCCGACATTGGAAAAACTGTAAATCCTTTTTCCGGCAAGGTCGGTTTTGGGGCGAAGGTCCTGTTCAAGAAACCCTTTGGTATAGGCGGTGGGACACCATCCAACACGATTTGCGGAATATTACGATCATTTAACCATCGTGAACCTGATGGCGAACGTATAAATCCTGCCCAGATTGCAATGGTAGGCGCACATTCAGTTAAAAACTCGGATGAAATTTTATTATCAAGTAAAAGAGCTGTCGGTGCCTTTAGAAGAAAAGCATCGCGTGTATCTGGGGTCCAGTGAACGCAGCCTTCTGCGCATGTGAACCTGAGCTGTATAGGTCCCCATTCGTCAAGAATACGGTGACATACACTTGTGATGGCCCGAGCTTGGGTCGGGGTTTCAACGTGACACCAAACTGTCGGAGTTTCAGGATGTGTTAACGGTGTTGAGGGTGACGCGGTCGTTTGATCAGGCGGTTTGCCTAACAGCTTTCGATATTTGGCAAACTGCCCTGAAATTGCTTGTCTTAACACCATATTGACGGAGCTTAACCGAGTTCTTCGGTCGCGGATGCTGCTAAGTTTTCGTCACGAAGACGGTGTATATGAGCGATAAAATATCTCATATGTGCATTGTCAACAGTGCGCTGCGCTTCGGCTTTCCAAGCATTGTAAGCGGTGTCATAGTCGGGAAACATGCCAACGACATGAATGTCGGCAACGTCTTTAAATACGTTCTTTGTCGGGTCAATCAATTCGCCGCCAAAAACAAGGTGAAGTCTTTGTGTCATGAGAGGTACTTTCCGGATTTTCTGGCAAGGTACTGGATATTCTCAACCGGGAAAAGGCCTGCTTCAAGTTTGAGTGTTACAAAGATTTCTTGATCAATTGATCGCTTGCGCGCACCATTGGAAATGGGGATTCCCCGAAAATTTATTAAAAACAACTGACTGGAGGAAAATACATGACAGAGAAAGATAAAAAAGACGCCGATCCGTCACAATTTGACAAAGGCGCTCCGCCTTCTAAAGGCAAATAACCGCTAATCGGATTGCAGGCGTTCGGCAATATCTTCGTGAAGGGTTGTCCCGCCTGCGATCATACCTTTGAGCTTGGGCCGCGGATTGTTAAATTTGGGTATTCCCCGGACGCGATCTGTTACAGTTGCCCCGGCTTGTTGTGCAATTAAACAGCCTGCTGCTACATCCCATTCCCATGTATCACGTAACGTGAGCATCGCGTCAAAGCGGCCTTCTGCCACCAGACATAACCGATAGGCGAGCGATGATCGAAAATGCCGCTGGTAAGGCGGCAGACCATCGGACCAATTTTTAACATCAAAGTTAGGCTTGGCTGCTAATACTGATGCGCCTTCGACTGTATTTTGGGTTGCAGATATCGGGGCACCGTTTAGCGTTGAGACTTGATCAGAAGTTGCCAAATACATCAGATCCAGAACCGGTAGGTAAACGGCTGCTGCAATCACATTACCGTTTTCAGCGATGGCCAGAGAATGCGAAAAGGTTTTTTCACCTGCGATGAACGCGCGTGTTCCGTCAATAGGATCAACAATAAAGACACGCTCATGATTTAGCCGGTCTGAGTTATCGTCGGTTTCTTCGGACAACCAACCATAATCAGGACGGGCACTTCCCAATTCAGACGCTAACATACGATCAATTGCGATGTCCGCTTCGGTTACGGGGCCGGCACCGGCATCCTTATCCCATGTTTCAGGGTTTTGCTGCCAATGCTTGAGCGCAATTTCCCCGGATGCTTTAGCCGCATCAGTTAATAGAGTGAGGTCGTTATTCACCGGCAAGTGTCAATCCTTCGACCAATATTGAAGGCACAACGCGGCTGAGATGTAGGCGCGCATCGTTTGCAGGGGAAATGGTTCGCAGCATGTCCCGTAGATTTCCCGCAATTGTGCATTCATTCACGGGGTATTGAACTTCGCCGTTTTCAATCCAAAACCCTGTTGCTCCGCGGGAATAGTCGCCAGTCGTCGGGTTAATGGATGTGCCAATCATGGAAGTCACAAGCAATCCGGTCCCCATATCCTTGATCAAATCGCGTTGGCTTTGGGTGCCTTGCGTTAGCGCGACATTGGTTGCGCTGGGACTTGGCGCACTGGAGGTTCCGCGCGCGGCGTTTGCTGTACTGGTAAGGTTCAATTTACGTGCACTCGCAAGATCGAGTATCCAAGTCTGAAGAATGCCATCTTCGATGATTGTGCGCGATTGCGTCGGTAGACCTTCACCATCAAAGGGACGTGACCCACCAATACGCGGACGGTGGGGATTTTCGATCAAGGAAAGATGGCTAGGAAGAATTTGTTCGCCCATAGCATCGCGTAACCATGATCCGCCGCGGGCGATGGCCGCGCCGTTAATCGCGCCTAATATATGCCCAACGAGTGACGATGAAACGCGTTCGTCGAATAAAACAGGGTAGCTGCCGGTTTTTGGTTTACGCGCATTGCGGCGCTCGACTGCGCGTGTTGCGGCAATCTGGCCGATTTCTTCGGCGCTTATGAGGTCCGATTGAAAAACACGGCCGTCGCCATAATAGTCGCGCTCCATCTCGGAGCCCGTGCCACTAATTGCAACGCAAGACACAGACCGAGAACTGCGTTGATATCCGCCCGAGAAACCATTTGTCGCGGCGAGATGAATGCCATGGGTGCCGTAGTTCGCACCAGCAGATTGCACCTGAGAAACTTCGCTATTTTCCATGGCAGCGGCTTCGGCGCGCAGAGCGTCCTGTTGGAGCATCTCGGGTGTTGGCGCATCGCTTGGATCGAAAAGCTCAAGCGCATCTATATCCCAGGATGCAGCAATTTCGTTGGCATCCGCTAGACCTACATATGGATCTTCTGGCGCTTCTTTCGCCATTGCCACTGCACGTTCCGCCATAATGGCGATGGTCTCAGGGCGGGTGTCTGATGCTGATACAATGGCTTGGCGTGTTCCGACCATAACCCGTAAGCCAATATCGGTACCTTCGGAACGTTCCGCATGTTCCAAAGCGCCATTGAGAACTTCGATCGAGGTGGATTGACCTTCGACGGCCAATGCGTCGGCGGCATCAGCGCCAGCGCGTTTTGCGGCCTCAAGGAGTTGTGAGGTCAAACTGTCCAAGGAATTTGTCATGAGGCACCTGCTATTCTTTGCCTAAGACCTATGGCCTGCGGGTTAAACACGCAAGAGCGCAGCGACGAAAAGAAAAAGGCCGCCCAAAAAAGGACGGCCTTTCATCAGTGAATTGTAGGGTTAACGAAGACGCTGACCATTTGCGGAAACGTGGCCTTGTTCGTTTACCTCAATTCTGGAATTCAGATTGTCTTCGCCTTCGCCGGGCACTGTGAACATTCCCATCATCATGCGGAAACCCATTGCCTCTTCAACAGGAAGCAAACCCATCTGGCCAAGACGATCAAGCAATCCATTTGCACCGCTTAGGCTTAAATCAACGGCACCTGTCGGACGTGGGATACCGTCAAATGTGGTGGTGTCTGCATTGTCAAACGTGAACGACCCTGATCCGTTAAGTTCAGCACCAACAGCGGACACCAGAAGTTCATTGATCGTCAATTCATGAAGCTCTGCAGGCTGGTCGCCAGACATTTGAGATTTCATTGCTTCTTCTTGATCAAAGATGTCAAACAGCCAGTTCGCCTGACCTGTGAGGTCTAGTACGATGGAGGCAGGGTCGCGCGGCAGGGTGGCTGATGGGTCAAACATACCCCAGATCGCATCGGTAACGGTTAGGCCGACAATACGTGTACCAAAAGCAACATCGCTTGGTTCGGTTCCTTTGCTGACAGGCATTCCGAGATTAAAACCAAGCTCGTCTGCTTGCACTTGAATTTGTGGAAATGGGATTTGTGCACCGGACACAACAAAGTTCACGCTGTTCAGCAATTCGGAAAAGGACATTGTGTCTTTGTTTAGGGTGATGTCGTAAGAGCCAGACGCAATATCAGCGTTTAGCGAAAATGCTTCATCCATTCCTGCGGCGTCGATGCTTAAATCCATCGCACCGAATGTCACATCTGACTGCATAGCAAAGCCGTCGCGCAGGGCTGCTTGGAATTCATCTGCGTAGTTCACCATCGGTGGCGATGCCATCGCAAGTGTTCCCGTGAACCCAGCTGCGTTAAAGTTGACGGCAATCGTTCCCGGGCCATCTGGTTCTTCGATATTTGCCAGAGCCGTCATAGCCCCCATATTCGCGGTACCAGAAAAGTCTGTGACATCACCAGATTTCACGAGGTAGTTCCCGGCATAATCAGTGAGAGTCACGTTCAGGCCGATTGTCATTTTGTCACCGTCAGCTGTCAGTTCATCAGCCGTGACGACAATACTTGGGAGGTTGAATGCATAATTGGTTTCGTCGGCTGAGCCTGACGCAATAATTTCTGCATTTTCCTGCGAGACATTTAAAGACATAGCGAAATCATCAGAGCCAGCACTTTGGATATCATAAGTGTATTGGGGCTCCATCACGATTGAAACTGTGCCGTCGCCTTGCTCAACAAAGTTAAGCTCACCCAGGTTCATGGCCATCGATACGTTGTCTTGGGTCTGGGTGGCTGAAACGCCGCTGATCCGCAGTGTGCTGCCAGATTGGGCCTCAGAATCAACGTTTACCGTATAACCTGACGTTTCCAGATATGCGCGCCAGTCTGACCAAACCTCAGCAGAGGTCACATCAGCGAGTGCAGTGGTTGTCATCAAAATAGTGCTTGTCGCGGCGAGGCCGCTAAATGTTTTCCAGTGGGTCATGATGATCCTCAAAATTTGGTGTCTGGTCTAATGTTGTGTGTCATAGGCCTGCGGTCAAGGGGCGCAGAGGCTAGCGCAATCGAAAAAGGCGCGCTATCAATAGGTATTGGATCGGAGTTAACTATGCAAGATTTCACAGGAAAAACCGTATTGATCACTGGCGCAAGCCGCGGAATTGGAGAGGCTGCTGCGCGGGCTTTCGCCAATGCCGGTGCGAATGTCGTATTGATGGCGCGCAGCCAAGAGGCGATTGCGAATCTGGCGCTTGAGATTGGGGATCACGTATTGGCCGTGCCCGGTGATGTGAGCCGTCACAACGATGTGGTCAATGCCGTGAACGCCGCAGTGTCCAAATTTGGTGGTTTGGATATTCTCATAAACAACGCTGGTGTGATTGACCCGATTGAAATGATGCGCAGTTCCGACCCCGAAGAATGGGGGCGCGTGATGGATATTAATATCAAAGGTGTTTATTACGGAATGCGTGCAGCTTTGCCTGTTATGGAGGCGGCAGGTGCAGGGACCATTATCACCATTAGTTCCGGTGCGGCGCACAACGCATTAGAAGGCTGGAGCGCATATTGCACCTCAAAGGCAGGGGCTGCGATGTTGACCAAATGTGGACACAAAGAATCGGGTAGCCGGGGGGTACGGATCATGGGGCTGTCTCCGGGAACGGTTGCCACGCAAATGCAGTTAGATATCAAAGCGTCAGGCATAAATCCTGTAAGCCAACTCGATTGGGATGTGCATGTCCCGGCAGATTGGCCTGCGCGTGCGTTGCTGTGGATGTGCGGTGCTGATGCGGATGGATATCTGGGCGAAGAAGTTTCTCTAAGAGATGAGGAAATTCGCGAGAAGGTCGGCCTGATCTGATGATAGAGCTATCAAAATCTGAGGGGCTTTGGGTTGTAACGATAAATAGACCAGATAAGGCTAATTCCCTCACGCTCGATATGCTCGAACAGTTGGTGCAAATTGCGTTAGATGCAAAAGATCAAGCCAACGGTTTCGTTTTAACGGGCTCTGGAAAAGTTTTTAGCGCTGGGGCGGATTTAGACGCGGCCAAAGCGGGGTTAGCGACATCGGATGTTTGGGAGCGCTTGTCAGGGGCGATTGCCGAATTGCCTTGTCTCACGATTGCCGCGCTCAACGGTACATTGGCTGGTGGCGCGTTCGGTATGGCGCTTGCTTGTGATCTGCGTATTGCAGTGCCTCATGCAAAATTTTTCTATCCGGTGATGAAGCTTGGGTTTCTACCACAACCCTCTGATCCGGTGCGCCTCCGATCTCTGATAGGACCGTCGAAAACAAAACTCATATTGATGGCCAGTCAGAAGATAGATGCAGCACAAGCCTATCAGTTTGGGCTTGTCGATATGATTGTCGAAATCGAAGAACTCATCCCCACCGTGCGCAGTTTGGCAGAACCGTCTTTGGCAGCGCGGCCAGAAATTCGCGCCGGTATCAAAGCCCTTTGCACCTAAACCCGCTCTTTCAAAGCTCCAGTTAAGGCTGGGGCTTTTGATTTTGGGCGAACCTTTGTAAAAGGCCTGAGGTATTAGGTGTGGGGCAGGGTGTGCTATGGAAAATCAACCAGAATTTGTGACCAATATGTTGGGCTATTTTTGGAGCGCTTGGGACGTGGCGCAAGGGTGGTTGCTTAGCCCGGCGGCGTGGTCGCAGTTTGCATTGCTGTTAATTGCCTTCGGTTCTGCGTGGTATATCAACCGCAAGTTTTCCCCAGTCATTCAACGTCTCATTACCCCACCCGAAGAGCAAACGCATATCATTGCGCGCCTACGCCGGTACGCATTGGTGTTTTTGCCGTTGTTACTGCCACTGCTGGCGTATGCGTTCACCGGAATCGGCGAAAGCGTAACGCGGTCCGTTTTTGGTTCGGGTGCGGTTATTGCGTTTGGTAAACGCCTATTTTTATTCCTCGCGGCGCGGGCATTCGCTCATGAAATTGTCAAAGATCCGTTTCTAAAGCTATTGGCAAAATTTGTTCTGGTGCCTGCGCTGGCATTGAACGTTTTTGGGTTGCTTGAACTCGCGACTGATTATCTGACCAACACAGTGATTGGGCTGGGGAATATTTCGTTTTCGGTGATGTCGCTGGTGCGTGGTGTTATTGCGGGCGCGCTTTTGTTTTGGCTGGGGCGTTGGTCAAACGAACACAGTGTTACCTACATTGAACGCCAAGAAGAAATGCGCCCTGCGACCCGGCAATTGGCGGTTAAGGCTGCTGAGATTACGATTTTTGGCGTCGCATTTTTGTTGCTACTTAACATCATGGGGATCAACCTTTCGACACTCGCGGTGTTAGGTGGTGCGATTGGTGTGGGTTTGGGATTTGGTTTGCAAAAAATTGCATCGAATTTCATATCCGGTGTCATCTTGCTGTTAGAAGGTCAGGCCACCGTTGGCGATTTTGTTGCGCTTGATGGGGGCGAAGAAGGCAAAATCGTTAAAATGACCGCGCGGGCTGCGATTTTGGAAACCTTTGATGGGCGCTGGATCATGGTGCCAAACGAGGACTTCATCACCACGCGCGTTGTGAATTATTCAGATAGCGGATCGGCTAACAGGTATGAGGCACCTTTTAGCGTTTCCTATGACACCGATATCAATCTGGTTCCCGCAATTGTTGAAGCAGCGGTGGCCAAACATCCAGATGTGTTAGATTTGCCTTATCCGCCAGATTGTGAACTGCGTGGGTTTGGTGATAGCGGCATCGACTTTGCGGTTGAGTTTTGGGTGAACGGTTTGGATGACGGGCCAAATAAATATTCGTCTGACGTGTTATTTATCGTGTGGAACGCATTGAAAGAGAACAATATCGAAATCCCATACCCACACCGCGTTGTTGAGATAAAAGGACAGATACCAGAGACATGAGTAAAACCGCACTTGTCATAGGCTCGGGGCCAGCTGGTTTAATGGCCGCTGAGGAATTGGCGCGTGCAGGGTTGGCTGTAACCATAGCAGAGGCTAAGCCCTCTGTTGGGCGTAAACTGTTGATGGCGGGAAAATCGGGTCTCAACATAACCAAAGATGAACCGCTGGATGCGTTTTTGGATCACTATCAAGACGCGCCTGAGATTCTGAGGAATATCGTGTCCGAATTTGGCCCTGCTAAAGTTCAGGAGTGGGCCGAAGGTTTAGGTCAGCACGTCTTTACTGGATCGTCTGGGCGTGTGTTTCCAACGGTTATGAAATCCTCGCCATTGTTACGGAATTGGTTGGCGCGTTTGGCTGGTGCCAAAGTGGTTGTCAAAACCCGTTGGAGTTGGACTGACTATAGCGATGGATTTGAATTTGAAACACCTGAGGGCGCAACGAAAATAAAACCAGATGTTGCTGTTCTCGCGTTAGGTGGCGGCAGTTGGGCGCGGTTGGGGTCGACCGGTGGCTGGATGCCCGTGTTGAAAAAGCTTGGCATTCAGACGGCCCCGTTTCAGCCATCCAACATGGGGTTTGTCGCGGATTGGTCGCCGCACATGGAACGTCATTTTGGTGCCCCGCTAAAAGGTGTGACGCTTATAGCAGGATCGGTTCAATCGCGCGGGGAATGTGTTATTTCTCGTACCGGGTTAGAAGGCGGTGGAATTTACGCGGTTTCGCGCGCGTTACGGCTCGGGGCTGCTTTGCGCATTGATTTACTGCCTGATGTCAGTTTGCAAGACGTTGAGGTGCGACTTGCAAAGCCGCGGGGTAAGAACAGTCTAACAAATCATCTGCGTAAAACATTAAAACTAGACCCGGCAAAAATCGCGTTGCTGCGAGAATGTGCCAATCCGTTACCCGAAGGGGCGGCGTTGGCTGGCGTTATTAAATCGCTCCCAGTGGCGTTGGTTGGGCCACGCCCCATCGACGAAGCAATATCAACAGCCGGTGGTATTCACTTTGACGCACTGACAGATGATTTGATGCTGAAAAAGCTGCCGGGCATTTTTTGCGCTGGCGAAATGCTGAATTGGGATGCGCCCACGGGTGGCTATTTGGTTACCGGGTGTTTGGCCACGGGACGTTGCGCAGGACAGGCGGCAGCGCGTTATGCATCTGATGAAAGCGTCCCGAGCATTTTTTGATACGCAGGTCGATTGCGCATCCTACGAAAATAGTTGCGTAGGACAGTATGTCGAAAAGGCATTTTCTGGGTCATTGGCCACCCTCCGCAATGCGTGAGGAGAATATCAGGGATTGTAATTTGTTCGCCCATCAAAAATGGATGGTCGCCAAGTTGATGAATGAGGCGCTGTTCAGCACGATCAAGATCCCATTTCACGGTCTCGCGCATGTCGGCGTAATGCAGGGAAGACGGTAAATAATTTGAATGCCGCGATGCGCTCCACAATGCTGCATCAACTTCATCTAAGATGAGGTGTGTAATACTGTCTTGATGTGCACGCTCAATCGTTCCAGCCGGATAAGTCAGCGCGCCGTGCCTATCAGCAAGATAGGTAACTATTGCGACGGAATCGGTGATTGTGTGATTGCCGTCTATCAGGATTGGGACTTTGCCTGATGGATTGGCCTTTTGTGCGACGTCAGACTGGGGGGCAGCAGGTGTATGCGTGTAGGGCAGGTTAAGCTCTTCGAGCATCCATATGACTCGGAGGGTGCGACTGCGGGTTGTTCCGATCACCTGATACATCGAACGCCCTCTATCGTCGTGCAAGCATGGCAAGGCGAACCAACGTGCGTTCCATCACGGCCATAGCAGGGGCTCTGCTTGTTGACCTCAGGGTAAGGTCGGTGTCGGTTAGCATAGTTAGCGCGATTTCGACTTTGCGCATTCCCCATCCTTGGGCTTGGCGCAGCATCTTATCACGTCGTGGCCCAAACACGGGCGGGCGTAGTTTTCCGATACCATCATTGGGGCCACCTGGGGCAGATGAAACCGCATGCAGTTGGCGGAAATGACGAGTCGCCCCAATGCATAAGCGCACGGGTTGCACCCCTTGGCTGGTCAGTTTGGCGATAATTGGCCCAACTTCAGAGGCCCGCCCTTCGGCAACAATATTTAGAACATCATCAAGCGCGGCTTCTGTCGAGGTCGGGGCGATTGCTTCGATATCTTCTACTTGTACAGGAGAGTCGTCCCCGCGTTTATAAAGCGCAAGCTTTTCCATGGTCTGACGGAAATCGCCGGGATCAATGGTGCGCGATAGGGCCTCAAGCGCGCCCATTGCATCACGGCCAACGTCACGGACGCCTGCTTTGTTCAGGTCGTTTTGAATGTCTTCGCGCGACGGCGGGTCGTCGTATAATCCGACGGCATAGGCGTTTTTGTGGCCCTCAACGAACTTGCGTAGCGAAGATCGTGTGGTCAGCTGTTTTGCTGTAATGACGACCTGCGCATCGCCGTCCTGCCAATCTGACAGAGCCTCTTTGATGATCGCCGTATGCGCGTCTGCGGCGTCTTCGACAAAAGCAACACGTGGTCCGGGGAAAAAGCCTTGTGCTTTGATCGCGTCCCCTAAAAGGGCAGGATCTTTGCGCAGTTCAGCGGCAGGAATACGTGTGAGCCGCATTTCATCATCGCCACTAGGGCCGATCAGGGCGGCGATTAACTCTTGTCGTTTGATTGCTACGCGCATTGCGTCAACGCCATAAATCAGAACAGAGGTGCGGTCGGGTTCCGGGCGTGTGAAATACCGATTGGCATCGCGCGCCGTTAGTTTCATTGGGATAACTCCCCAGCGCTTGCTAATATCTGCGTGACGACTTGATCCGCGAGAATGATCATTAGGCGCGCATAAGCATCACGTTCAGCAGTTAACGTGCTGACCGTTGTACCTGTTGCCGAATAGCTGGTGAAATTTGAAACGGTGCCAGTTTTGACCACAGCATCTGTCGCGATTTCACGAAGGGTGAATGTGACTGTCCCCAACACATTGTAGCGCGTGATTTCTTGGGCGGCATTAATGCCGAGTTCATCTTCGTCGAGTTCAATTGCGTAGCTAAGCGCGTAGAGCGGCGCTTGGGGTTGTCCCAAACGCTGCTCTAGCTGTCGTACTAGGTTAAAACTGTTTCTATCGCTCGGGTCTGCAACTGCAATTATGTGGGGTAAACCTTGCGCACCGCCATTGGGGCCATAAACGGGCTGAAATCCACAGCCCGTTGTTAATGCGACGCCAGTTAGGCCCAACAGAAATGTTCTGCGATTAGATAACGACATTCACAATCCGCCCTGGCACCACGATCAGCTTTTTCGGCGCATTACCATCTAGCGCCTTTTGTACAGCTTCGTTTGCAAGGGCTACTTTTTCAACCTCTTCCTTCGACATATCGGCAGGGACGGCGATTTCTGACCGACGTTTGCCGTTGATTTGAATCGGCATGGTGATGGTGTCTTCGACCAGCATACTTTCGTCAGCAACAGGCCACGGCGCGTTAATGACCAAACCTTCGCCGCCTTGATGCGCCCAGATATCCTCAGCCAAGTGTGGGGTCATTGGTGACATCAACTGGGCAAGCGTCATGATCGCCTGCTTTTGTGCGGCTGCACCTGCTTTGGATTTGTTGATGATGTTGGTGAAGCCGTAAAGCTTGGCAATGGCCGCATTAAAGCCAAAAGATTCGATCCCAACGGTTACATCATGAATCGCCTTATGCGTTTCGCGCATCAATTCATCGTCGCCTTGCCCTGTTGCATTCGGGTCCATTGCGGCAATCTTATCGCAGAGGTTCCAGACGCGGTTCAGGTGCTTGCTTGAGGCTTCAGCACCCGCTGCGGTCCATTCTACATCGCGTTCAGGGGGGGAATCTGACAAAACAAACCAACGCGCGGTGTCCGCACCAAAGGCTTGAATGATTGAAACCGGATCAACCACATTGTTTTTCGATTTTGACATCTTGGCGGATGGGGTGACTTTGACCAACTCGCCCGTTTTTTTAACAACGACCTTACCGTCGCGTGTTTCTACCTCTGCGGGGTAGTGGTAGATTGGGCGGTCGTGTTCGGTGCGCCGTTCTGCATTTTCGTAGATTTCATGCGTGACCATGCCTTGGGTGAACAAGGCGTTGAACGGTTCCACGGCTTTTTGAGGAAGATGACCGGCAATGTGCATAGCACGGGCAAAGAAGCGTGAGTAAAGCAGGTGTAGAATCGCGTGTTCAATACCACCGATATACTGGTCGACGTTCATCCAATAGTCAGCGTCAGCCATATTTGTCGGTGTGTCCGCACGTGGCGCGGTGAAGCGCGCAAAATACCAAGACGAATCGACAAATGTATCCATCGTGTCCGTTTCGCGTTTTGCTGGTTTGCCACAGGACGGACATGCACAATCGCGCCACGTCGGGTGGCGATCTAGCGGATTGCCGGGTTTGTCAAAACTGACATCGTCTGGCAAACGAACAGGCAGGTTTTCTTTTTTCTCAGGGACGACACCGCAATCATCGCAATGTACGATAGGGATCGGGCAACCCCAGTAACGTTGGCGGGACAGGCCCCAATCGCGCAAACGGTATTTCGTAACGCCTGTGCCCCAACCCGCGCTCTCTGCAAAATCAATGGTTGCATCGATTGCATCTTGGCCAGTGGCCACATCCAGCCCGGCAAAATGGTCGACCCATTTCACCTTTTCAGATTTGGCAGGCACGAAGGCTTCGTTCGCTACAGGTGTTTCGTTATCAAGCGCAAAGAAGGTGTCGATTACTGGCAGGTCATATTTGCGGCAGAAATCTAGGTCGCGCTGATCGTGGGCTGGGCAGGCAAAGATCGCGCCAGTGCCGTAATCCATCAGAATGAAATTCGCGATCCAGACAGGTAGTTCGGCACCAGTTAGCGGATGCTTGGCTTTGATACCTGTGTCAAAACCAAGTTTCGGCGCGGTTTCGATGGCTTCTTCAGTCGTGCCACCTTTGCGGGCCTCGATGTTAAAGGCGGCAAGTTCTGGATTGTCAGCTTCGAGTTTCTTTGAAATCGGGTGGTCCGGTGAAATCCCAACAAACGACGCGCCGTTCAACGTGTCAGGACGTGTTGTGTAGACCTCAATAGGGTCCCCGCCATCGGTACGTTCAAAGCTAAACTGAAGACCGCGAGATTTACCAATCCAGTTTTCCTGCATCAGGCGGACCTTGGCGGGCCAGTTTTCCAACCCGTCCAAAGCGGATAGCAATTCGTCAGAAAATTCAGAAATCTTAAAGAACCATTGCGTTAATTCGCGGCGTTCCACCAACGCACCCGAACGCCAGCCGCGGCCGCCTTCGACCTGCTCATTGGCGAGAACGGTCATATCAACAGGGTCCCAGTTGACGATCGCATTTTTACGATACACGAGATCTTTGGCCATGAAGTCGATGAACATGGCCTGTTGTTGACCGTAGTATTCTGGATCGCAGGTCGCAAATTCGCGGGACCAGTCAATTGACAGGCCGAGCGGTTTCATCTGTGCGCGCATGTCAGCGATATTGTTGTAGGTCCAATCCTTGGGGTGCCCACCAACGGCCATTGCTGCGTTTTCCGCAGGCATACCAAATGCATCCCAACCCATTGGGTGTAACACTGAGAATCCACAAGACATCTTATACCGCGCGATAACATCGCCCATCGTATAGTTGCGCACGTGTCCCATATGGATTCGGCCAGATGGATAAGGGAACATTTCTAGGACGTAGTATTTTTCTTTGTTTTCGTCCCGCTCGGCGGTGAAAACATTGGCCTTGTCCCAGGCCTCTTGCCACTTTGGTTCGATATCAGATGCAGTGTAGCGGGACATGGTTGTCGGTCCTTCATATAAAAACGCCGGGCAGAGGGCCCGGCGTTGTCTTAATAACTCTGGCGCTCTTGGTCTAGAGCTGACTGTCTTGAATGCGCAACTGACGCGCACGCGTTAGAATCGCGTCTTCAACGGCGCGCACTGTTTCTGGGCTAACCGATCCGCCACCGCGACGTTCAATTGAAACGTTCAACGCGCGGGCATCAAGCGCAGGATCCTGAATAAGAATCGTTGCGCGATAAGCGCGGCCACCACCAGGAGGGGTACCATATCCTGTCGAAATAACCCCTGTAAATGGATCAACCGTTTGAACAGGAAGGAAATTCAGAACATCAAGTGACGCATTCCATAGGTATTTGTTTACTTCAACAGTGACGTTTGGATCACGTTGGCCACTGAATAAATCCCATATGGTTTCGCGCTCAGGGTCCAACTGCCCAGCATCAATAAGGGATTGGCGGGCTTCTTCTGGTGTTCTTTCACGTAAGCCAGAACCGGCAGAGCCGTCTCCTGAGCTTAGGGATCCACTGCCAATGTTTCCGCAGCCAGAAATAAACGCAATCGCGCAAATAGCAGAGATTCGAACAAACATGCTGGAAAGTGTCATAGTACGGCCCTGATCTTTAGATTAACCTCTACTACCCAACCGATCCATGGCGGGCAAGGAATTTCGGGGTATATACTTCTTATATAGGGGGATATTCGCGATCCGGGCAGAATGCCGCCAACGAAACTGTGGCAAAGCTGCACCATTCCTTGGGCCAATGACGCAAACTGGTTCAGTACGCTTGATCAAACACCCCGAAAAGGGCGAGAGAAGCTCATACCCAGTTCGGATCAACCGATTTGGGATGCACCTTAAATTCTTTTTCGAGGGAAAACTCATGAAAAAAGTTCTCTTTGCTACTACAGCTCTCGTAGCGACTGCTGGTATCGCAGCTGCTGACGTAACTCTTTCTGGTTCTGCAGAAATGGGCGTTGTCGGCGGTGACGGCGAAACACAATTCCACCATGACATGGACGTTCGTTTCACTCTTTCCGGTGAAACAGACAATGGTCTAACATTCGGTGCGACCATCGACCTAGACGAAGTCGTGCAAACAACTGGTGGCGCGCTCAATGCTGACGCAGATATCCCAGCGAACCGCGGCCCACACGCTGTATTCATCTCTGGTAACTTCGGTACTGTTACTTTGGGTGATACTGACGGTGCGTTTGATTGGGCAATGCAAGAAGTTGGTGTGACCTCTTCTATCAACGACGCTCACACAACACACGCTGGTTTCAACTTCAACTCAGGTCTTGACGGCGACAACGACGGTCAAGTTCTTCGTTATGACCACACATTTGGTGATATCTCATTCGCATTGTCCGCAGAGCTTGACGATTCTGTAGGTGGTAGCGACAACATCTATGGTGTTGGTGTTAAATACAACGCAGCTCTTGGTTCAGTTGATCTTGGTCTCGGCCTTGCAATGCAGCAGAACGACGCTCGTAACATCTTCGGTGTATCTGTAGACGCTAACTTTGCTGGTGGTTTCCGCGCAATCTTGAACTACTCTGATCTTGATGGCGACGGCGGCAACGACAACCACACTGGTCTTGGTCTTGCTTACTCAATGGACGCTTTGACAATCGCGGCTAACTACGGTGTATATGACCGTACAGTTGGTGCCGATCGTGACGCATGGGGTCTTGGTGTAACTTATGACCTCGGTGGCGGTGCTCAAGCACAGTTCGGTTACGGTTCCGACACTGACGGCGCAACTGCTGGCAGCCAAGAACTTTGGTCACTAGGCCTAGCATTCAGCTTCTAATTTAGAAGACGAATGATTTAAGGAAGGGCAGGCATTGCGCCTGCCCTTTTCTTTTGTGCGGAATTCGTGTTTGTCTGCGTCAAACCAGATTTAAGGGCCGCACATGTCACTTTCAGAAATTACCGCTCATATCCGCAAAGAAGAAAACCGCGTTGGACGCCCGTCTGGTGACGTACAGTTAATCGCTGTTTCCAAAGTGCAGCCAAATGAACGTGTTGAGGCCGTGCTATCTGAGGGCCATCGCGTCTTTGGTGAAAACAAAGTGCAAGAGGCTGCCGGAAAATGGCCTGCCTTTCGTGAGCAGTTTGAAGGTGTCAAAGTTCATTTGCTTGGCCCTTTACAAACAAACAAAGCCCGCCAAGCAATGGAACTGTTCGATGCGATCCATTCACTAGATCGCCCTAAGCTCGCAAACGCCTTGGCGCGTTTACGCGATGAAATGGGGTATTGCCCTGATTTGTTTATTCAGGTGAACACGGGCGAGGAACCGCAGAAAGCAGGTGTATTGCCCGCCGATGCAGATGCATTTATCGCGGATTGTCGTTCTTTGAATCTGCCCATTGTTGGGCTGATGTGCATTCCCCCCGCGGATGAAGAGCCAAGCCTACATTTTGCGCTGCTGCGTAAGATCGCACAGCGAAATGGCATTGAGGGTTTGTCTATGGGGATGAGCGGCGATTACGAGCGTGCGGTTGCCATGGGGGCTACTCATGTTCGCGTTGGGTCAGCAATTTTCGGTGAGCGTGATTATAGTTAGTCGCGTACAATCACCTTGGTACCAGGTAAAACGCGGGCAGCTATCCACAGCAAATCTTCGCGGCTAAAGGCAATACATCCTTCGGTGGGGTAGTGGGGGCGACGCCATTGATGTAGGAATATGGCGCTTCCCTTACCTGGAATTGCAGCGGGCCAATTCCAATCGGTGATGAACACAATATCATAAAGAGGATCAGCGCGGCGCATGACTTCGTGGCTCGCGTCATAAGGGGCGCGTACAAGCTGGTTATAGTCTGGATCGTTTACATCGTCAGACCATAGGTCAAACGGACGAATCGGAATAGCCCAGCGATTTGGAGGCGACAAACGATCACGTCGATATAGCACTGCCTCGATTTTGTGAACGCCAGTCGGAGTCGCGCCATCCCCTTCAATTTTACTTTGGCTTAATCCGCCACGCCCGATGGAGCAAGGAATGAGCCGGCCCATAAAACGTACCCCTCTAGGGGTCAGTACCAGATCAAAAGGTGTCACAATAGGTGCCCTGATTTTGCGGCTTTGGTGCCTAGATAGGCAGAGTTGTGAGGGTTTTCCCCGACGCGTAGCTCGACGCGTTCAACGACCTTTACACCGGTTTCTTCCATTCTAGCGACTTTAGCGGGATTATTGGTGAGTAAGCGCACAGCGTCAAAACCAAGCTTTTTCAAAATCTCAGCGCCAATACGGAAGTCGCGTTCGTCGTCTTCGAACCCTAAGCGGTGGTTAGCCTCAACGGTGTCAAAGCCTTGGTCTTGTAGGCTATAGGCGCGCATTTTATTGGCGAGCCCGATGCCGCGACCTTCTTGATTTAGGTATAATAAAATACCTTCGCCCTCTGACCCCATTTGCTCAAGCGCGCCGCGCAGTTGAGGACCGCAGTCGCATTTGAGTGACCCAATAACGTCGCCTGTGAAACATGCTGAATGCAATCGGGCAAGCACGGGTTTATCGCGGTCTGGGCGTCCGACTTCCACCGCATAATGTTCCACACTACCGTCATCCGGGCGAAAAACATGCAATCGCCCAGCCTCAGAAACGGTCATCGGTAGTCGCGCGTGAACCACTGGTGCCATCTGAAGTGATGCTTCCAAAAGGGGGGCAGTGGCAGCTGTGTCGATTGTAGTGAGGTCATGGGCCGCTGCGAATTCTTTGGGGTTCTTGAGGGGCACAACCAGAACTGCGGGCAGAACTTGCGCATCTTTGGCCATGCGAATCCCCGTGCGGTGAAGGTCAGCCTGACCATCCCGCAAGGTCTGGAGGGGGCCTTTCATCGGATGAAGCAAATCATCGGCAGGGTCGGCTAAGGAACGAACCCATTTTATGTCGGCATCCTGTGGAACTTTGACGCGCGCAATGTCGGCGTCATAGCACCGCGCTTTTAGCGTTTCAGCACGTCGCGCAGTGATCGTAAGTGCGATGTCTTTGGATAGAGCGCGTAGATCAGCAAAACGTTCTGCGTTCATTGTTTCTGCAGCAATGATGAGGACAGCCTCAGATTCAGCCGTCAAAATGACTGCAACGCCCATTCGTAAATCTGCCCGTGCCCGTGCTAAGCGCTCTGTTAGGGTTGGGATCAAGGCCATTTCGGGCATTTCCTTTGTTACAGTTCATAATGGTGAGATAGTGCGCTTTCACCAAAAATGAAACAATAACTGTTATTGAAACACGAGCGCGTGAAAAAAACGACGCGCCCCTTGTTGAAGTTGTGAAAAAGCACATCTTTAACCCAACAGAAAATTGATGGGAGCCGGACAGATGGGAACGCTTAAAAAGATATTGCTGGTTGATGATGACGAAGATTTGCGCGAAGCGCTATCTGAGCAATTGATCATGACCGAAGACTTCGACGTCTTTGAGGCGAACGATGGTGTGAGCGCCATGACGAAGGCAAAAGAGGCGCTATATGATCTTGTTATTCTCGATGTTGGGTTACCTGATACCGATGGTCGCGAATTGTGCCGTCTCATGCGCAAACAAGGCGTTAAATGTCCGATTCTAATGCTCACGGGGCACGATACGGATGCAGACACTATTCTAGGTTTGGACGCTGGCGCAAATGATTATGTGAGCAAACCGTTTAAGTTTCCGGTTCTTTTGGCGCGCATTCGAGCGCAGCTTCGTCAGCATGAGCAATCTGAGGATGCGGTGTTCCAACTTGGGCCATATACATTCAAACCGGCGGTGAAAATGTTGGTCACGGAAGACGACAAAAAAATTCGTCTGACGGAAAAAGAGACCAATATTTTGAAGTTTTTGTACCGAGCAACGGATGGTGTTGTTGCGCGTGATGTGCTGTTGCATGAGGTCTGGGGATACAACGCAGGTGTCACAACACATACTTTAGAGACACATATTTACCGCTTACGCCAAAAAATTGAACCAGATCCGTCAAATGCGCGCCTTCTTGTGACCGAATCTGGTGGTTATCGTCTATCATCATAACCAGAGTTCCCCGCGCTTGGGTTAAGGCGCACTCCTCCCTGTTGGACTGACCCGGCAAATCCGCCGGGTCTTTTTTTATGTGCGGCGCAGATAGATCGCTCCATAGGCAAACATGACTATGCCCCCGATGCCAGCAATGAAAAACGGAAGGCGCAAAGCGGCTTCACGACCCCATGAAGGTTCGGCGATGCTAACGACTGCACCGCCAATCAATGCGCCAATTGGCAACATGCCCCAACCGAAAAAGCGGTAAATACTGTTTACACGCCCCAAAATGTTGCTGGGAATGACACGTTGCCGCAACGACACCGTCACCACATTCCAAAGAAGTGCGGCGATCATCCCGAAGAAAAGTGCGATAGCTACGGAATATACATCGTCAGAAAAGGCGATGATCAAATATTGAACGGGAAACATAGCAAGAGACAGGATGAGGCTCCGATGTGTTCCAATTTTCGCAGCGACCCAGGGGCTAATGATCCCACCAGCCACTCCACCAGCTGCGCCAGCCGTCAATAAGACACCATACCAAAAGGCATCCAGCATCAGAATATCCTGAGCGAACAGCACCAGAATCGTCGCCGTCATCATATGCAGCATATTTATGGCGCCTAACATAAGCCCGAGCTGCAAAATTTGTTTATGACCGTACATCCATACCGCGCCTTCGCGAAACTCTACCCAAAAACTGCGTTTGATGGGCTTGTCTGATGTTTTACTTAGGCTGATGCACCACACTAACCACGCAGCTAGCCCAAAGGTCAGCGCGTCAAACGCGAACGGAATTGGTACCGCTGTTGCAATTAATATACCTGCAAGTGGTGGGCCGATGAAGGACCCCATGATTTGTTCAGCGCTCCAGATTTGGCCATTGGCGGTTTCTAAATCCTTGGCTTCCACCACAGAGGGCAGCATGGTTTGGGCTGCATTGTCGCGGAACACTTCGGCCACCCCCAATAGAAAGGCTGCGCCTGCTAGCCCCCAAATCATTGCACCGTTTGACTCATGTGCCGGCAGGGGCCCTGCACTAAAGATCAATGCAATTACGCCCAGCGTTAAGCCAAAACGAAACAGATCTGCCTGCACCATAAGGCGCTGGCGATCCATGCGATCCACCCATACGCCGGCAGGTAAGGAAAAGAGCAACCAAGGCAAGCGGGTTGCCATGGCAACAAGTGCAATCGCAAATGGGTCACGGGTGAGTAATGTTGCAAGCCAAGGAAACGCGAGCGCAGAAACGCCATCCCCTAGGTTGCTGATTGATGACGCGGAAAAGAGAAGCCGATAATTTCGGTTTGTTTGTAATAAAATCATGGGTTCAGCCTGCACGGTGAACAAAAAGAAAACAAGCGGCTTTTCTTTCGGAGCCGCCCATGCCTATTCTGCGCTAAATTTGAACAAAGGGATGCATCATGGCCTTTACGCTTTGCACTTGGAATATCAATTCTGTCCGGTTGCGCGAACCAATTGTGCAGAAACTCTTGGCGGAACAGGCCCCGGATGTTCTTTGCCTGCAGGAATGCAAAAGCCCAGTTGATAAAATCCCAACCGAGGGATTTGCCGCGTTAGGCTATACGCACATGGTTGCCCGCGGTCAAAAGGGCTATAATGGCGTGGCAATTTTATCCCGCCTTCCGTTAGAGGAAGTCTGCAGTCATGACTTTGCAAACCTCGGGCACGCCCGCCATATTGCGGCACGTTTGCCTAATGGAGTTGTTATTCACAATCATTACGTTCCCGCTGGCGGAGATGTTGCTGATCGCGAACAGAATGAAAAATTTGGTCAAAAGCTCGATTACCTAACAGATATGCGTGATGATTTTCGGGCAAATTCACCTGAACGGTCTATTCTTGTTGGTGACTTAAACATCGCGCCGCGTGAAGACGATGTATGGGATCATAAAAAGTTATTGAAGGTCGTCAGCCACACTCCGATTGAAGTTGAACATTTTGAGGAGACCCGCGAAGCAGGGGATTGGCATGACGTGACACGCGCGGATATTCCAGAAGGAAAGCTTTATAGCTGGTGGTCTTATCGTGCAAAGGATTGGGATGCTGCAGACAAAGGCCGCAGGCTTGATCATATTTGGGCGACTGGGGATATTAAAAATGCGGCGCATTCTAGCCGTGTTTACCGTGATGCGCGGGGGT
Organism: Cochlodiniinecator piscidefendens; assembly: GCF_011326755.1. GTDB lineage: Bacteria > Pseudomonadota > Alphaproteobacteria > Rhodobacterales > Rhodobacteraceae > Cochlodiniinecator > Cochlodiniinecator piscidefendens. The sequence goes on from NZ_JAAOIE010000005.1 coordinate 54,883, forward strand.
GGGAAAAACCCTCAGACCACGCACCACTTTTCGCAACGTTTGATTTGTAAGGAGCGCCTTGGGGCCTTGCGATTTGATGCGCTTTGCCCCATCTAACGCCTAACACGACACACAATCGGGACACGAATTATGCTAGAACTCGGCCAAGGTGCTGCACCTGCACAAGATTTGATCAAAGACGGTTCAGAAGCGACCTTTATGCAAGATGTGGTCGAGATGAGCCAAACCGTACCGGTCATCGTTGATTTTTGGGCCCCTTGGTGCGGCCCATGTAAAACGTTGGGTCCAGCGCTGGAGGCAGCAGTCATCGCCGCAGGTGGCAAAGTGCGTATGGTCAAATTAGATGTTGATCAAAACCAAGCAATCGCAGGCCAAATGCGCGTGCAGTCGATCCCTACGGTTTATGCGTTTTACCAAGGTCAGCCAATTGATGGTTTCCAAGGCGCCCAACCCGAGTCTGAGATCAAAGCATTTGTAGAGCGCGTTGTCGCCGCAGGTGGCGGCGAAGATGCTGGACTGGATGAGGCCGTTGCGGCAGCAGAAGAAATGTTGGCTGAAGGTGCGATTGAAGATGCTGCGCAAACCTTTGCAGCGGTGTTGGAAGAAGAGCCACAAAACGCGGGTGCTTATGGCGGGTTGGTACGTTGTCATATTGCAGCAGGCAATTTGGACGAAGCCGAAGCAACGTTGAACGGTGCCCCCGCAGAAATTTCGACCGCGCCAGAACTTGAGGCCGCACATGCTCAGCTTGAGCTGGCAAAGCAAGCGGCTGATGCTGGTCCTGTTGCTGAATTGCGTTCAGCAGTAGAGGCCGATGCTGACAATCATCAGGCCCGGTTTGACTATGCGACAGCTCTGCATGCGAATGGCGATACAGAGACCGCGATCGCGGAACTTTTGGAATTGTTCCGTCGGGATCGCGAATGGAATGATGGTGCGGCGAAGACCCAGTTATTTACTATTTTCGACGCACTTCCCCCGCAAGATGAACTCGTTTTGAATGGACGTCGGAAGCTTTCTTCGATGATATTTGCGTAATTTGAAATCAGGGCTAAACTGTAGCTATGTTTGTTCCTGCTGAACTACCTGAACAAATTCCGTTGTTCCCTTTACCGGGGGCAATCGTGTTGCCACGTGCACGTCTGCCTTTGCAGATATTTGAACCGCGCTACTTGGCAATGTTGGATGATGTTCTAAAGTCTCCAAAGCGGTTGATCGGCATGGTGCAGCCTTTGCCAGATCAAAGTGGACGATTGCACGATGTCGGTTGCGTGGGGCGTCTTACGTCTTTTGTCGAGACTGATGACGGGCGGTATATGGTTACGCTTACGGGAATTTCGCGGTTTCGTATTTCTGGTGTGATCGAAGGATTCTCGCCTTATCTGAAGGCAAATGCTGATTGGTCTGGTTTTGAACGAGATTTGGTTCGCGCACCATCGGAAGAAAAATTCGAACGGTCAGATTTTCTGGTGCTATTGAGGCGCTATTTCGAAGCGCAGGAACTAAGCACCGATTGGGATAGCCTTAAAGATGCCGAGGATGAACTTCTGGTAAATTCGTTGTCGATGCTGTGCCCGTTTGCGCTTGAGGACAAACAGGCGTTACTTGAGGCTCATACGCTGTCTGAGCGACGTCAGACACTTGAAACTTTGATGGATTTTGCGCTGCGCAGTGGCAGTGGTGATGAGGTGATGCAATGAGCTTTGAAGGTGAATTTGACCGTAAAATGTTAGAGGCGATGGTGTGCCCCGTCACGCAATCTACGCTGCGCTACGATGCAGAACTTGCTGAACTGGTGTCTGATTCAGCAAAGCTCGCGTTCCCTATTCGTAATGGTATTCCTGTGATGCTCATTGGCGAAGCTCGCAAAATTGACGCTTAAATTTGACGTCCTTGCAGGAGTTTGGGTAAGTCCCCCGTTAGACCTGCGGCCTCGCGGATAAAGCTACGGCGTGCGCCGGGGAGTGCATTGACGACACCTAACCCAATATCGCGCACAGCACGCAATAAGCCGTTGTCGTTGGAAAACAGTTTGTTAAACGTGTCTGTCGCCGCAACCAGCGTTTCGACATCCCAGCGCCGCCATTGTTCGTAGCGTGTTAAAACACCCTCAGCGCCGATGTCTTCACCTCGCCGTCTCGCTTCGATCAAGACTTCTGCTAAGGCACCTACATCGCGCAATCCGAGGTTCAGCCCTTGCCCCGCAATCGGATGAACGCCATGGGCAGCATCACCAATAAGTGCAAGACGATTGGCAGTGAAACTTTTCGCGATCGTTAGGTTCAGCGGATACGTGAACCGTTCGCCGGCAAGGGAAATGTCGCCTAAAAAATCACCAAATCTTGGGCGCAATACATCCATATATGCGTCGTCAGTCATGGCCTGAATTTTTTCAGCGGTTTTCGTTTCTTCGCTCCAGACAATAGATACGCGGTTATCAGGAAGCGGAAGAATCGCCAGAGGACCGGGGGGCATGAAAAACTGATGCGCAATTCCGTGGTGGGCTTTTTCGTGTTTAATGGCACAAACAAGTGCAGTTTGGCCGTAATCCCATCCGCGACGCCCGATGCCTGCACGTTCTGCTGTTGAACTACGGCGGCCATCTGACCCGACCAATAGACGTCCGCGTTTTTGTGTGCCACTTGCCAATGTAACGGTTGTGCCCGACGCTGAGACATCCTGCGCAATGACCTTTTCATTGTCGAGATGCGTTATGCGCGGATGTTCTGTCATTGCCTCCAAAAAAGCAGTGTATAGATAACGATCCTCTAGCATGTAGCCCATTGGTCCTTCTTCGATCTCAGCATGATCAAAGTGCAGCATCCATGGGCTTGGCGCTTCGCCTGCGCGGCCGTCTGTTATTTTGATTTCCAGTATTGGTTGGGATTTCTGGGCCACATGACCCCAGACACTGATTGCGCTCAGTAATCTTTGGGATGCCAAAGCAAGCGCGTACCCTCGGCCATCAAACCCGGCAGTCGCGCGGTTTTGTTTCGGTTGGGCGTCTATCACCGTCACGGTGAACCCACCATCTGCCAACGCTAAGGCCAGGGCCGGGCCGTTCAGTCCGCCGCCAACGATCAAAATATCTGAGTCATAGGTCATAGTCCCAATATGCGCTTCAATGGGGGATTGTCCATGCGCTTTGCTGCCGCTACCGTCGCGTTCAACAAGAGGGAGATCGAGATGTCAGCAGAATGGTTAACAATGAGCATGGCCGCGCTTGGGCGTGGAATTGCAAAAGGTGAAATTGATCCGGTTGACCTGACGCAGACTTATTTGGACGAAATCGCAGCAAACCCTATTTCCGATCGCATTTATGCGAGGATCACATCGGAACGTGCCATGGCCGAAGCGCAGGCGGCTTCTGAGCGAGCAAAACAGGGTCAAAGGCTTGGCCCGCTTGATGGCGTTCCTGTGTCTTGGAAAGATTTATTCGATACAGCAGGCGTTGCAACAGAATCTGGATCTGCATTGCTAAAAGATCGAATACCGACTGAGGATGCAGAGGTGCTAAAGGCTGCAACTGCGGCTGGTTTGATTTGCCTTGGTAAAACCCACATGTCCGAACTCGCGTTTTCTGGATTGGGCTTTAATCCGATTACGCAGACCCCTCCGAATGTGAATGATCATGATGCGGTGCCGGGGGGATCATCTTCTGGTGCGGGGGCGTCCGTTGCTTTCAACCTCGCGCCTTGCGGCGTTGGATCTGATACGGGCGGATCGGTGCGTATTCCCGCAGCGTGGAATGATTTGGTTGGGTTGAAAACCACTGTTGGGCGGGTGAGCACGAAGGGCTGTGTACCACTTTGCGACAAATTCGATACGGTTGGACCCCTCTGTCGCACGGTCGAAGATGCAGCGCTTATGCTCGCGGCATTAGAGGGTGGTCAGGCGGCGGATTTGAAGGGCGCAAGCCTGACTGGGAAACGAGTGCTCGTGCTTAAAACGGTAGCGATGGATGATGTGCGCGACGCCCCAATGGCGGCATTCGAAAGCGCAGTTGGTCGGTTGCAAGATGGCGGTGCCACCGTTGATAGGGGGGAAATACCTGAAGTTTCTGACGCAATTAGCTTATCTGGAATCCTCTTTACAACAGAGGCTTATGGCATATGGAAAGACACCATTGAGGCCAATCCAGATGCGATGTTCCCAGAAATTCTAGAACGGTTCCGAATTGGCGCAGGTTTTTCCGGGGCGGACTATGTCGCGGCTTGGCAAACGTTAGAGCGTCTACGGTCAGCTTACCTGCGCAAGACTGCCGGTTATGATGCTGTTATCCTACCGACCTCACCGATCCTGCCGCCAAATGTTGCTCGGCTTCAGTCTGATCATGATTATTACGTAACCGAAAACCTTTTGGCGCTTAGAAACACCCGTATCGGGAATGTTCTGGGGTTGGCGGGGTTGACGCTGCCAACAGGTATTCCCTCGTGTGGGATTATGTTCCTAACACCCCCAGATACCGAAGAAAATCTGCTGCGCCTCGGCTTTGCCGCCGAAAATGCTCTGGCTTAAATATCACGAGATGCCACAGGTGTAGTTTTTTTCTGCCTTTTTCTGGACATAACCCGTCTGGCTTCTGTATCCTGACCTTAATCGGGGCGACACGACCCCAAACTTGAGGCAGATATGGTCATTCCAGAGCGGTTTTCGAACCTGCCAGAATACGCTTTTCCGCGTTTGCGGAGCCTGTTGGACGCGCATGCGCCCGGCGGCGAAGTCGTGCACATGACGATTGGCGAGCCAAAGCACGCGTTCCCGGCATGGATCACGGATGTTATTGCGGAACACGCACATGAATTTGGCCGTTACCCTGCCAATGATGGGACGCCAGAATTGCAAGCGGCCATCGCAGGTTGGATCAAACAGCGATACGGCGTTTGTTTGGAACCCGCTTCTCAGGTGATGGCCCTGAATGGAACCCGCGAAGGGTTGTACAACGCTGCAATGGCGTTGTGTCCGGAAACGAAAAATGGGGCGACGCCGGTTATCTTGACGCCAAACCCGTTTTATCAGGTTTATGCCGTCGCGGGTGCGTCCGTCGGTGCAGAGGTGCATTTTGCCCCGGCCAATGCGGACACGAACCATTTACCTGATTTCGCAGCTGTGCCCGAAGAATTACTCGAGCGTACGACAATTGCCTATGTCTGTAGCCCTGCGAATCCGCAAGGTGCCGTCGCGGACCGCGAATATTGGGTTCGTTTAATTAAGCTAGCAGAGCGGTATGATTTCCGCATTTTTGCGGATGAATGTTATTCAGAGATTTACCGTGATACACCCCCTGTGGGCGCGCTTGAGGTTGCAAAAGACATTGGCGCGGACCCAGAACGTATTTTGATTTTTCACTCTCTGTCCAAGCGGTCTAATTTACCTGGCCTGCGATCAGGTTTTGTTGCGGGTGGTGCGCAAAGCATAAAAGAGATCAAACAGTTGCGCGCTTATTCGGGTGCCCCATTGCCTATGCCGCTGCAGCGTGTTGCCGAAAAGGTTTGGGCGGATGAGGTGCATGTCATCGAAAACCGCCGTCTCTATGTCGAAAAATACGCCATCGCTGATGAAATATTCGCTGATGTTGCCGGGTATCAAAGCCCCGAGGCTGGCTTTTTCTTGTGGCTTCCTGTCGAGGATGGCGAGCAGGCCGCGCTGAAGGTATGGCGTGAAACGGGTGTGCGCGTATTACCGGGCGCTTACCTAAGTCGAACAGTCAATAATTATAATCCGGGCCAGAGTTACGTTCGCGTGGCTATGGTGGCCCCAAAAGAAGAAATGCAGCGCGGGCTAATGTTGCTTCGTGACTGCCTCTATGAGTGAGGACAGCAAAATGGCATCCTATCAAATCAGACAGCGTGACCCGCTTTTTGACAGTAAAACCCAAGCCGCGTTAGAGCGCCGCAGCAAGGAATTGCTTGGGATTGGGCTTGCCTTTGTTGGGCTGCTTATCGTGATGATATTGGGGTCTTATTCGGCTGATGATCCCAGCTGGATGTCTGCAACGCAGGAACCGATTCAAAATTGGTTGGGTCGCATTGGCGCGACAATAGCATCGCCATTACAGCGTATTCTTGGACTGGGCGCTTGGGCTATTGCGCTGGTTTTTCTTGTGTGGGGTGGGCGTTTGATCACGCAATCTGGCACGGATCGCGCGGTATGCGTTGTCTTTGCGCCGATCGCTATCTTTTTGGTCTGTCTTTATTCAGCAACTTTGATTGGCCCTCAGGGCGGAGCGCTGGATCAAGGGCTTGGTGGCTTTGCGGGTGACTTCTTTGCGGCCCTGTTTTTGAATCTGTCTCCTTTTGCCAGCATCGGGTTTTCACTGAAGCTGTTGTCTGTCGTTAGTGGCATTGCAATGGTTGCGATGCTTGTTTTTGTTCTGGGTTTCACCAAATCTGACATGCGCCGGTTCGGTCGGTTTTTACTTGTTGGATTGGTTATGTCCTATGCGCTTATGATGTCTCTTTTGGGGCGTGGCGCATCAGGGGCGGCATCTGCCGCGCGGAATATAAACGATGCCCGTACAGCGCGTCGTGCCGAGGTTTCTGCTCAGCAGCCGATGCCAGTACCCCAACGCGAGGCGCGTGTTCAACGCCCAGATGCCGTGATCGAAGACGAAGCGCCGCTTGCGTGGGATGTGCCTGCAGAAGCATCTTATGTAGAGCCGCAGCCAGAGCCTAAGCCGGGAATTCTAGCTTCGCTGATTAAACGGGCACCGGATCCTGAGCCTGAGTTGGTTGAATACGATGCGCTAGATTCTGAAGTTGAAATGCCCGAGGAAGATCGGGTTAAGGCGCGTATTTCGGATGCGATTAAAACCCGTATGCGCCAGAAATCCGCGCTGCGCGCGCGTCGTCCAGAACCTCAGATTACCCGGCCGCGCGGCCCACAACCGTTGGTTTTGAATATTGAACCGCCTGTTACCGCACCTCTGGAGAATGCAGAGCCTGTGCTGAATGACGAAGTGGCGTCGGTCACTGCGACGTTGGCTGAGCCGGTGGTTCACCAGCAAGCACCGATGGAGATTGATGCATTCACTTCAGACATCTACGCACATGATGAACCGTTGGCCGAAGATGACGTTATAAACGTATTTGATGATACACGCGCTTATGCGCCTGCTGATCCTGCACCTGCGCCAATTGTTGCGCCCGCTATCCCTGCGGCACCTAAGGCGCGGGCTGTTGTCGAAAACAAAGTGCGCAAAGCTGTTCCTCAATCAACGCAAGCCAAAGCAGAGGCGCAACCTGCATTGCAATTCGAAGAAAGCCATGCGGATTACGAACGCCCGCCGCTGAACCTGTTGCTAAGTCCGGAAACTGTCGAACGTCATCACCTTTCGGATGAAGCGCTCGAAGAAAACGCGCGGATGCTTGAAAACGTTCTTGATGATTATGGCGTCAAAGGTGAAATCGTTTCTGTGCGCCCTGGTCCTGTGGTCACGATGTATGAGCTTGAACCGGCGCCGGGTCTAAAGGCAAGCCGTGTTATTGGATTGGCTGATGACATTGCGCGTTCAATGTCTGCCCTGTCCGCGCGTGTTTCGACTGTTCCCGGTCGATCCGTTATCGGGATTGAGCTTCCGAATGATAACCGTGAAATGGTCGTTCTGCGTGAAATTCTTGCAGCCCGCGATTTTGGTGATAGCAACATGCGCCTACCGCTCGCGCTGGGTAAAGATATCGGTGGTGACCCCATCGTCGCCAACCTCGCGAAAATGCCCCACCTGTTAATTGCGGGTACAACGGGTTCTGGTAAGTCCGTTGCGATCAACACAATGATTCTCAGCCTGCTTTACAAGCTAACGCCTGAAGAATGCCGTCTTATCATGATCGACCCCAAAATGCTGGAACTGTCCGTTTATGACGGCATTCCGCATTTGCTGTCGCCTGTTGTGACGGACCCGAAAAAGGCTGTTGTGGCCTTGAAATGGGTCGTCGGTGAAATGGAAGACCGGTACCGTAAAATGTCCAAGATGGGCGTGCGCAACATCGAGGGTTACAACGGTCGTGTCCAAGACGCGTTGTCGAAAAATGAGATGTTCAGCCGCACCGTGCAAACGGGATTTGATGACGATACGGGTGAGCCAGTGTTCGAAACAGAAGAATTTGCACCGAAAAAGCTGCCCTACATAGTCGTGATCGTCGATGAGATGGCTGATTTGATGATGGTGGCTGGCAAAGAGATCGAGGCCTGCATTCAGCGCCTTGCGCAAATGGCGCGGGCATCTGGTATCCATCTGATCATGGCAACGCAGCGCCCATCTGTTGATGTTATCACCGGCACAATCAAGGCAAACTTCCCCACACGGATATCATTCCAAGTGACCAGCAAAATCGACAGCCGCACCATTCTAGGTGAGCAGGGTGCCGAACAATTGTTGGGCATGGGTGATATGCTTTATATGGCCGGTGGCGCTAAAATTACCCGTGTGCATGGTCCATTTTGCTCTGACGAAGAAGTCGAAGAAATCGTCAATTACCTTAAGCAGTTTGGCCCACCTGAATATATTGGTGGTGTTGTCGATGGCCCTGATGATGAACAAGCAGGCAGTATTGACGCGGTGCTTGGCTTAGGTGGTAACACGGGTGGCGAAGATGCGCTTTATGATCAAGCGGTTGGAATCGTTCTTCAGGATCGTAAAATTTCAACGTCCTACATCCAGCGAAAACTTTCGATCGGCTACAATAAGGCCGCTAAACTGGTCGAGCAAATGGAAGAGCAGGGGCTCATTTCTGCGGCCAACCATGTTGGCAAACGCGAAATACTGGTTCCCGAGCAGCAATAGGCGTATTCGGGCCTACAATTGAAATATTTGAAAGCAAGGGCTGGTCCCTTGCTTTTGAGTTCTTAAATTAGGGGTATGACAATGTTTCGCATTCTCTTTGCGCCAGTGATGACACTGGCAATGACAATCCCGGCGGCGGCTGATGTTATCCCGCTGTCCGAGATTTCGCGCTACTTAAACGATCTACGCACTGCGCGTGGTGAATTTACCCAAATCAACGATGATGGTTCTATTGCGACGGGGGGGATCTTTATTCATCGTCCAGGGCGTATCCGCTTCGAATATAGCGCTGATGAAACGTTGGTGATTGCTGGCGGCGGGCAGGTGGCAATTTTTGATGGGAAATCTAATACTGGCCCCGAACAGTATCCTCTCGCACGGACACCATTAAATTTGCTTCTAGAGCGCAATGTCGATCTTGGACGGGCAAATATGGTCGTTGGTCATGGCGAAGAAGGGCCGGCAACAACTGTAACTTTGCAAGATCCCGAAAACCCAGAGTATGGATCAATTAAACTAGTGTTCACCGCAGAGCCGACACAGCTTAGGCAGTGGGTCACGACCAATGATGGTGGCGGTGCAACGACTGTCATATTGGGTGATATGGAAACAGATGTGCGAATAGGGTCGCGTTTGTTTAACATCCCACTCGAAGTGGAAAGCCGCTCAGACGGATAAGAAAAAACCGGGTCCATGACCCGGTTTTTTTATTAGCGGCAACTTTGCAATTGACGTCGGTACATTGCTGCACGTTCTCGAACGTTGTTGGCAACACGTAACAACCAAGTTTTTGAGCGATACGATCCTCGCGAATATCCTCCGCGCCCTTCGTGATAGGCGAGATATTGATTGCGTGCATCAGTTAGGGAAATGCCTAATACGTCACGGGTTTTAGACATATACCAGCCAATGAAATCTGACGCGTCGTCAATATCGTTACGACGTGCGCCGCGACGACCTGTTTCTTGGCGATATTCATCCCATGTTGCGTCCAGCGCCTGAGAAAATCCATACGCGGACGATTGCCGCCCCATAGGAATCACCCCGAGCGCATAGCGAACAGGTGTCCGTGCGTCGGATACAAACCGACTTTCGTGATAGATGGTCGCCATCTGTACATGTACTGGCACGCCCCAGCGTCTTTCGGTACGTTGCATCGCCCGCAAATATTGCGGTTTCTGGCTTACAATGCTGCATGCATTGTCCAGATTTCGCGGTGCGGAACCACCTCCGCCGCCGCAGGCAGCTAAGAGTACCAATAGAACTGTCGTGCGAAGAAATCTGCTCATTTGCCCCTCGCTTTATATTTTGGTCAGAATACCGGAAATTGCCCGGAGGTAAAATCACATTTGAACGATCTTTTAAATTCTTTGGGATTGTTGCCGTTTCAATGGGTCAGACAGACTGTTTCCGCGAAAAACCGCTGCCCTTGATGGACATAACGAAGGGGTAAAGTTAAAGTTATCGTGTCATGGGGGCAAAGAGTGTCATGTTTAAAACGCGCGCAAAATATCATTTAGGGCAGGTCGTCCGTCATCGTAAACATCCGTTTCGTGGTGTGGTTTTCGATGTAGACGCAATGTTCTCAAATACCGACGAATGGTACGCAGCGATTCCTGAGGACAGCCGCCCTAAAAAGGAACAGCCGTTTTATCATTTGCTGGCCGAAAATGACCAAAGTTATTACGTCGCCTATGTGTCTGAGCAAAACCTAGTTGCAGACTATACGGGTGAACCGGTTAGTCATCCCGATTTACCAGACCTATTTGGCGACTTTGAAGATGGAAGCTATCCGCTGCATTTCCAGTTAAACTAACTGATTGTGACAGGGTGTTCAGCCTCTTTCCATTTGCCAAAACCGCCATCCATCTCAGCGATATTATTTAGCCCCATGTCCTGAAGCGTTTTGGCCGCGAGGGCAGATCGCCACGCGCCTGCGCAAAACAGGACAATCTTTTTGTCTGTCGCGAATTCTTCGCGGTGATAGGGACTGGTTGGATCAACCCAAAATTCCAACATCCCGCGCGGCGCGTGAATGGCACCGGGAATCTTCCCTTCGCGGCCAAGTTCCCGAATATCGCGTATGTCGACGAGAAGGATGTTGTCCGCAGCGAGTAGCGTAGCGCATTCGTCTAACGGAATTGTTTCGATTTCTTTTTTCGCGCGTTCAACAAGTGTTTTTACTGGTGTTATTGTCATTTAGTACCCCAATGCACAGCCGTCTTTTCTAGGGTCGGAGGCCCCCTCTAAAACACCTGTTTCATGATTGATTTTAATGGCTTGTGCGCCGCCGATCGGTCCGGGGGGGATCACCACATTGTGCCCAAGTTCTGATAATTCGGCGCGCACCTTGTTTGAATATCCTCTTTCTACGCGCAATTCATTGCCCTCAGCAAAGCTACGCGGAGCATCTATTGCACTTTGTGGGTCCATCCCAAAATCAACCATATTGCTGATAAAACGCATGTGACCCGTCGATTGATATTGGCCACCCATTACACCAAATGGCATTACCACTTTGTCGGCTTGTTTTAGAATGCCGGGAATAATCGTATGCAAAGGGCGCTTGCCACCTGCGGCTTCGTTAGGATGCCCGACGATAAGGTTGAATCCCGCGCCCCGGTTTTGAAACAAAATACCAAATTTATCAGACGCGATCCCGGAACCAAAAGAATGAAAGATGGAGTAGATTAAAGAAACGGCCATGCGATCTTTGTCCACCACCGTGAGGTACACAGTATCTTTGTGAACCTGTTCGCTGATGGATGAAACGCTTTGAATGATTCGGTTCGGATGGATGAGTTTAGCTAGATCACGGGCAAGTGAAACGTCCAGCATGCGGGATGTAGAATCTGATACCTCAGGGTCCGCGATAAAACGATTTCGTGTATCGTAAGCCAGTTTTGTGGCTTCGGCTTCTATGTGAATGCGTTGACTTCCCAATGGGTCCAGCGAAGCTATATCAAACTCTTTGAGGATGTTGCCTAGCAATATTGCTGTTGCGCCTTGGCCGTTTGGCGGGTGCTCAACCAATTCGATATCTTTGTAGGTGCCAGAAATGGGCGAGGTGTAGTTACATTGAATTGCTGCAAAGTCGTCCAGAGTGTGACATCCCCCCAGCGCATTCAAGGATTTCACCATGTCTTCGGCCACTTCGCCTTCATAGAACCCGTCGCGACCTTCCATCGCGATGCGGCGTAGTACCTCTGCCTGCTTCGGTGCTCGGAAGACTTGTCCAGCTTCAGGTGCGTTGTTGTTGATCAGAAAATTATTTCTTGCCGACCCCTTTAGGGTTGCTGTGGCCGCGACCCAATCAAATGCTGTGCGCGGGGCAACAGGGACACCAGCCTGTGCGTAATATATTGCTGGGGCAAGTGACGCTTTTAGGCCAATTTTCCCCCAATCCTTCGAGAGTTGACAAAAGGCGTCAACAGCACCGGGAATAGTGATCGCTTCGACGCTGTGAGTCGGCAAAACGTCTAACCTTTGGTGGCGTAGCTTATCGGCATTTAATGCTGCGGGCGCCCGGCCAGAGCCATTCATGGCTACAATACGATCTTCTCCAGGTATGGAGGCTAAGACAAAGCAATCGCCGCCGATGCCCGTCATTTGTGGCTCACATATCCCGAGTAGCGCGCCAGCAGCAATTGCTGCATCCATCGCGTTCCCGCCGGCTTCCAAAATTTGAATTGCAACCTTTGCAGCAAGCGGATGAGATGTCGCGCACATCCCATTGCTTGCGTAGACGCTAGATCGACCTGGCAGTTGAAAGTCACGCATTTTAATATCCTCGTTGGCGGAACAGTAGCCAGTGGGACATCAATTGCCAAGCAATCCGCTATGGTGAAAGTTCGAAGCTAAGAACGTTTTCATGAGCAACCCGATTGTATTGTAAGTCCTGAACAAGGTCGCGAACGATACCCCAACCAAAACCGCCTTCTGGAAGTTCTTCCAAGGGTGCCTCGAGGTCATGCTCTTTGCGCTCAGGCGGTGCACCGCCTGGCATCGGAACGCCTGAGTCGCGCAAAATGCAATGAACTTTGGATTCTGAAACAGTAATGGCAAGTTCGATCGGGCCGTCAGGCTGCTCCTGATAGGCATGTTCAACGATGTTGTTGAGAATTTCAGCCAGAACCAGTTCAAGTAGTCCTGATATATCTTCACTGATCTTAATGTCACTGCCGAGCTTTGTGACCGTGCACAAAGCATTGCGCACGGTTTCGGGCTCGCTTGTGAACCAGAGGTTCATGTTCGAGCCGTTGATTACAACTTTAACCCTGTCTTCCATTTGGACCGCTTCCAAAGTGTCATTCGGCATGTGCCTGATCCAACGCTGATTGAACATCATCGTGGATGGGAAAAATCGAATCCATGCGCGTCAGGCGAAACACTTTGCGAACCGTGTCGCTAAGCCCGGCAAGTTCCATTGAGCGGCCTGTTCCTAGCTGCTTTTTTGCCGCGACAACTGCGCCTAATCCACTGCTGTCCAGAAAATTGACCTTTGTCATGTCGACAATAACCCGGTTTGTTTCACCTTCTGTTACTTCGCGCATTTGATCTTTGAACTGAATTGCGCAGGCTGCGTCGATTCGCGCCTCCTCTACAGTGACCAAAATAGCCCCGTTTGTTTCGTTTGCGTGAAGATTCATCGCCTAGCTCCGTATATGACTTTGTATATAGGCTAGACGGCAATCCTTACCATTCGGTATGTATTTTCCTGAAAATAGTATGGAACTGAAAGGAATTGCTGTGAAAGAAGTTGTAATCGCAGGTGCATCGCGTACCCCAATGGGTGGATTTCAGGGTGATTTCGAAGGTGTTGATGCCCCCACGCTTGGTGGTGCAGCTATTCGCGGGGCGCTAAGCAACGCAAAGGCCGAAGCAGCTCAGGTCCAAGAATTGTTGATGGGGTGTGTGTTACCTGCGGGGCAAGGTCAAGCACCTGCACGCCAAGCTGGCTTTGCGGGCGGTTTAGGGAGCGACGTACCCGCCACCACATTGAACAAAATGTGTGGTTCCGGAATGAAAGCGGTGATGTCGGCCTTTGATCAGATCGCAACTGGGCAGATTGATGTTATGATCGCGGGAGGAATGGAAAGCATGACGAATGCGCCGTATTTGCTCCCTAAAATGCGTAGTGGTGCGCGTATTGGTCATCAAAATGTACAAGATTCGATGTTTCTGGACGGGCTCGAAGATGCCTATGATAAGGGCCGCCTCATGGGGAGCTTTGCCGAAGATTGCGCTGAGAAGTATCAGTTCACACGCGAAGAGCAGGACGAATATGCCTTGCAGTCTCTCGCGAATGCACTGGAAGCACAGAAAAGTAATGCATTTGAGGGCGAAATTACGGCTGTTTCTCTTGCCACGCGAAAAGGGGAGTTAATTGTTGATTGTGATGAGCAACCCGCTAAAGCGCGCCCAGGAAAAATCCCGCAGCTAAAGCCTGCATTCAAAAAGGATGGCACTATCACACCTGCGAACGCATCTTCGATTTCGGATGGTGCGGCCGCACTTGTCGTTGCAAATGCAGAAATGGCTGAGAAAGAAGGCCTTAATATCAGAGCGAAAATCGTTGGGCATGCCAGCCATGCTCATGAACCTGAATGGTTTTCGACGGCCCCTGTTCCCGCAACTAAAAAGCTGTTGGAACGCTTGGGTTGGAAGGTCGATGATGTTGATCTTTGGGAAGTGAACGAGGCGTTCGCGGTTGTTCCCATGGCGTTTATGCGCGAATTTGGTATCCCGCGTGACAAAGTGAACGTCAATGGCGGTGCCTGTGCTTTGGGACATCCTATTGGGGCATCTGGCGCACGGATTCTGGTTACTCTGCTTAACGCTATGGAAAAAAGAGGCCTGAAACGCGGAGTTGCTGCTATATGCATCGGTGGCGGTGAAGGTACTGCGATCGCGATTGAGCTTCCATGAAAGTATATTATTCGGAGCTCGCCCAAACGATTGCCAGCCTAACTGAGGGTGAAACAGATGTTGTTGCATTGATGGCAACCGTCGCGTGTGAGGTGCATCACAGCGATGATCGCTTTCATTGGACTGGATTTTATAGAAATGTTGGTGGGGAAACTTTGAAAATTGGCCCTTACCAAGGGGGGCATGGGTGTCTTGTGATTCCTTTTTCACGAGGCGTTTGCGGTGCGGCTGCAAAAACTGGGAAAACCCAATTGGTTGCGGATGTAGATGCGTTTCCAGGTCATATAGCCTGTGCAAGTTCCACTCAGTCGGAGCTTGTATTGCCAGTGTGGGACAGTGCGGGAAAGCTGTTGGGGGTGTTTGATCTTGATAGTGATTTCCCGTCTGCTTTCACCGAAGAAGACGCTGAAAATTTGGTAAAAATTCTGAGAAGTGTTTTTGGGAAGGTGTGAAAATACAGCTTACTTTTTGAAGAATACACTCGACGAAAAGCGGCCTTTCAACAGGCCGCTTTTTTCTGTTGTGGGGCCACGTACTTTTACACGCCGTGAAAAAATGATTGAAAATTTCATTAATCTCATTCAGGATGAAAAAATAGAAGGAAATTTCACGACACTTCAGGAGAAATGATGCTGCATTCAGATCCAACAAATCCAAAAACATTGGGTGTTGATTTGCGAGCGTTACGCAAAGCCCGCGGGATGACGTTGTCTGGATTAGCCGAACAATTAGGGCGTTCTGTTGGTTGGTTGAGCCAAGTTGAACGTGACATGTCCGAACCTTCAATTTCTGACCTACGCCATATCGCCAAATGCCTTGATGTGCCGATGTCGATGCTATTTGGGCATCTAAATGCTCCGGCTGAGGAACAAGGGTATGTTGTTCGTTCGGGTGCGCGTCGGCCTATGGGGTCGGGCGAAGAGGGGTTGATTGAAGAACTGTTATCACCTGATCTCACAGATGATTTTGAAATGGTGCATTCCACGTTTCAGCCACAGTCGAAAATGCAGACCCCTGCAGATCGCCCCACCCAAGAAGTGGGCTATATCATCTCTGGAAAATTAGATCTCACAATTGGGGGAAGGGCGTTCACCGTTGGACCGGGCGATAGTTTTCGCATTCGCGGAGAAATGTACCTATGGGCGAATCCTTATGATGAACCCGCCGTTGCGATCTGGGTGATCGCCCCGCCGGTTTATTAATATGGACTTTGAAAGCTGGACCATATTCGCGCTGTTTTGGATCGTTTTTGTAACGACGCCGGGGCCCAACGCCGTTAATTGCATCTCTAATGGGATGACCTACGGGTTTCGCCACGCGAGTTGGGGCATATTTGCGGTTATGTGCCAAGCAACACTGTTTTTGATCCTGTCCGCACTGGGTGTGACCGCCTTATTGCTTGCATCCCCCACAGCGTTTTTTTGGGCAAAAATTATTGGCGCAGGGTTTTTAATCTACCTCGGCATCAAGGGGTGGATAAACGCGGGAAAAGTCATCACGGCGCGCGAAACGAAGTCTAAATCAATATTCTGGCGCAGCTTTATGATTGCGGTGATCAACGCGAAATCGGTCGCTGGTTACATGGCGGCCTTTAGTCAATTTGTACGAACAGACGTTCCGGTCTGGGACCAGATGTGGGTGATCATGCCAACGGCGCTCTCGATCAGTGTTTTGGTCTATGCCGGCTATACCGCGCTTGGCGTGTGGATGGGGCGGATGGCGTTTGGGATGATTTTACACAAACAATTCCGTCGTGTGATGGCGGTATGTTTTGTCGTGTACGGAGTAATATTGGGTGGAACATCCGCCCCTCAGTTTAGCAGAAGTTAGCGCTTTTGCTGGTGTAAGCGGCGCATTGCGCTTGTGTCTTTATCTGGCTCATAGGGAGTGAACCATGTCAGATTTTCCAACTAAGGCCCGTGTGGTCATAATCGGTGGGGGCGTTGTAGGTGCCTCTAGCCTTTACCACTTGGCCAAGAAAGGCTGGACCGATTGCGTTCTTTTGGAAAAGAACGAATTGACTGCGGGGTCCACGTGGCACGCGGCGGGCAACGTTCCGACGTTTTCGACTTCATGGTCGATCATGAACATGCAGCGCTATTCAACAGAACTTTACGCGGGTTTGGCAGAAGAAGTCGATTACCCAATGAACTATCACCAGACCGGTTCAATCCGTCTGGCCCACAATAACGAACGGATGCAGGAGTTTGCACGTGCTTGTTCTATGGGACGTTATCAAGGCATCGAGATGGAGATGTGGACGCCAGAAGAGGCTAAGGAACGTTATCCGTTCTTGGAAACCCATGACCTGGCGGGTGTGCTTTGGGATCCGTCCGATGGCGACATTGATCCGGCTCAGTTGACGCAAGCGCTCGCTAAGGGTGCACGTGACATGGGGCAGAAGATTATCCGTTTTTGCCCTGCCACCGGGGTCACTCAGAAAGAAGATGACACTTGGATTGTACACACTGAAAAAGGTGACATCGAATGTGATCACGTCGTAAACGCCGCTGGGTACTACGCCCAGCGTGTCGGTGAGATGTTTAAGCCCTACGGCGGTCGCACCGTACCAATGATGGTGATGGAGCACCAATACCTGCTAACCGAACAGATCCCTGAGATCGAAGCATGGTCAAAAGAGCATGGTGGTAAGCTGCCTTTGATCCGTGATGTAGATGTATCCTATTATCTGCGTCAGGAAAAAAACGGCTACAACCTTGGTCCGTATGAACCGAATTGCAAGGCGCACTGGGTCGACGCCGAAGACGCTATGCCCGAAGATTTCAGCTTCCAGCTGTGGCAGGAAGATCTGGACCGGATCGAAGACATCGTTGTTGATGCTATGGCCCGTGTGCCGTTGATGGAAACTTCTGGTGTATCCAGTGTTATCAATGGTCCAATCCCTTATGCGCCAGATGGTCTGCCGCTGATCGGTCCAATGCCCGGCGTAAAAAATGCGTATGAGGCGTGCGTCTTTACATTTGGGATCGCCCAAGGTGGTGGTGCAGGTAAAGTGCTCGCGGAATGGATTGTTGACGGTCACACTGAATGGGATATGTGGGCAGTCGATCCGCGTCGTTATACTGACTATACGGATCAAGAATATTGCGTTGCCAAGGGTATGGAAGTTTATGGCAACGAATACGCTATGCACTTCCCGCGCCATGAATGGCCTGCAGGACGTGATCAAAAAACATCTGCTGTGCATGATAAAATCATTTCCAGTGGCGGCGTAATGGGTGCCTATAACGGTTGGGAACGTGCCAATTGGTTTGCACAGCCGGGTGATGATACTTCGCTTGAGGCGACGCATACTTGGGGACGCTCAGGCCCATGGGAGCAACGCATCAAAGAAGAATGCGAAGCGGTGCGCGACGGTGTTGGTATCTTGGATTTGCCAGGCTTTAGCCGCTTCAACCTTGAAGGCGAGGGTGCAGCAGAATGGTTGCGCGGTATGGTCACTGGCGGTCTGCCAAAAGTGGGCCGTATGAACCTTGTCTATTTTTCTGACAGCCGCGGTCGCATCTTGACTGAGATGTCTTGCGTTCGTCATGGCGAAGATCACTTTACCATGATCACAGCGGGGTCGGCACAATGGCATGACCGTGATTTGTTGGCGATGAACTTGCCTACTGGTGTCACACTGACCGATCACACAACCGAAGTTGCGACAATGATTGTGACTGGTCCAAAGTCACGCGAATTGTTTGCTGGCTTGTCAGATGCTGATCTATCCCTTGGTTGGTTGACCCATCAAAAGGCTACAGTTGCGGGTAAACCTGCGTTCCTCGCACGGGTTTCCTTTGCGGGTGAACTCGGTTGGGAAGTTCACTGTGCCAATGAGGATCAAGCAGCGATCTATGACGCTATCACAGCCGCAGGTGCAAAACCGTTTGGTATGTATGCCTTAGACAGCCTACGGCTGGAAAAAGGCTATCGTACTTGGAAGGGTGATCTTTCTTCTGATTACTCATTGTTCGAAGGCGGAATGGAGCGTTTTGTCAAACTCGACAAACCACAAGATTTCGTTGGTAAGGCAGCGCTTCAGGCGGAGAAACAGCAAGGCAGCAAAAAACGCTTTGCTATTCTTTTGGTCGATGCGGGCGATTGTGATGCACCCTATATGTCGACTGTTTTGCACAACGGTGAAATCGTTGGCGAAACAACGTCAGGCGGCTGGGGATATCGGATCAATGCATCCGTTGCTCACGCAATGCTGCGTACGGATATGACGGCCCCTGGAACGGAGCTAGAGGTGGAAATCTATGGCAAACGTGTTCGTGCGGTTGTGCAAGAGGATCAGCCTCTCTGGGATCCAGCGAATGAACGCCTGCGGGCCTGATAGGATCGTGTAAGAAAAGGGTTAGGACAAACAATGTCGGACAAAACACAATGGCAATTTGACATTTTGTTGGCTGATAAGTTTGTCCTAACCGAACTGGCGGGCGTGATTGACGTTATCCGAATCGCCAATAGGATCAGCGCAAAGCCGCCTTTTCGATGGATATTGCGTTCGCGTAACGGTGGACTTGTTACCAGCAGTGCTGGGGTTTTTGTGAAAGCGGAGGCTTTTACAGATCGGCCTGATGCCGATTATGCGTTTGTTATAGGGAACTCGGATCCGCAGAATCCTGAACTATCCCTGGGCAGCGTTATTTCCAAATACACTTATCGCCAAATTAAAGTGCTGTTGTTAGCCGAAGCGGCCAGTCGATACATCAATGAACATGGCGGCGAGGACGAAGCGCACACCACTCATTGGGAAAATGGCACCGTTTTGCAAGAACGTCTGGAAATGGGAGACGCCAATTTTGCGCTCGCGGTTGATGATGGACGTATTGTAACCTGCGCAGGGATGGGCGCCACTGTGGACGTGACGCTTGCAATCATAAAAAACCATTTATCGTCTGCCACTGTAATGACCGTTGCAGATATTTTGTTGCATGAACACATCCGAGATTTTTCAACGCTGCAACCTTTCGGCGGAAAAACACTGTCGATGACCGGTGACAAAGATCTCGACCGTTGTATTGAATTGATGCAGGCGAATATGGAAGAACCCCTTCCGATTAGTCAATTGGTTCAGCTGTTAGGGGTTTCCAGCCGTTCGCTCGAGAGAAAGTTTAAGGCGAGCTTGGGGACAACTCCCAATAATTATTATCGCGAATTGCGTATGAATAAGGCCAACAATTTACTGTTAAACACAACGCTTAGTGTGCGTGAAGTTGGGTTGGCATGCGGGTTTGTGAATGGTTTTTCGAGCCTCTACAAAAGCTTTTTTGGGATTACCCCTTTGGGATTACGCCGACAAAGTGGTTCGCAGAATGAATAAATTTTGAAAAAGCGTCATATTCGACATTGATTACGTTTTTGGTGTATTTTGCTTTCGGGGCTCGTGCAACATGTCGCAAAATTTGATCAATGGAGACGTGATATGAGTACTCTTCCAAACAAGGCCCGTGTGGTCATTATCGGTGGCGGCGTGATTGGCTGCTCTGTTGCGTATCACCTTACAAAACTGGGGTGGAAAGACGTTGTTTTGCTTGAGCGCAAGCAGCTTACGTCGGGCACAACGTGGCACGCTGCTGGCTTGATTGCACAGCTGCGGGCAACAGCCAATATGACCAAGCTCGCGAAATATTCGCAGGAGCTGTACGGCAACCTTGAGGCGGAAACAGGCGTAGCGACGGGATTCAAACGCTGTGGCTCGATCACTGTTGCCCTGACCGAAGAGCGTCGCGAAGAAATCTTTCGCCAAGCAGCGATGGCGCGTGCCTTTGGTGTGGATGTCGAAGAAATTTCGCCTGCCGAAGTCAAAGCAAAATACGAACATCTAAACATTGATGACGTAACGGCTGGCGTGTGGTTGCCGCTGGATGGTCAAGGTGATCCAGCAAACATCGCACTGGCATTGGCCAAAGGCGCGCGCCAACGCGGTGCATTGGTCAAAGAACGTATCAAAGTGACCAACATCACCAAAAATGGTCGTCGTGTCACCGGTGTCGATTGGGTCAGCGATGATGGCGAAGACCAGGGCCATATTGAGGCTGATATGGTCGTGAACTGCGCAGGTATGTGGGGCCACGAAGTTGGCCGCATGGCCGGGGTAAATGTTCCGCTACACGCCTGTGAACACTTCTATATCGTGACTGAGGCAATCCAGAACCTAACGCAAATGCCGGTTCTGCGTGTGCCAGATGAATGCGCATATTATAAAGAAGACGCAGGAAAAATGCTGCTTGGGGCGTTTGAACCGAACGCTAAACCTTGGGGCATGAACGGGATTGCGGATACATTTGAATTTGATCAATTGCCTGAAGATTTTGATCACTTTGAACCAATCCTTGAAAACGCATGTAACCGGATGCCGATGCTGGCTGAGGCTGGGATTCACACGTTCTTTAACGGTCCGGAAAGCTTCACGCCGGATGACGCATATCACTTAGGTCTAGCACCTGAGATGGACAATTTTTGGGTTGCTGCAGGCTTCAATTCTATCGGCATTCAATCTGCTGGTGGTGCGGGCATGGCGCTCGCGCAGTGGATGGACGAAGGTCAAAAACCGTTTGATTTGGGTGACGTTGACATCACCCGGATGCAGCCATTCCAAGGCAACAAACACTATTTGTTTGAGCGTTCTAAGGAAACGCTTGGCCTGCTTTACGCAGATCATTTCCCTTATTTGCAAAAACGTACCGCGCGCGGCGTGCGTCGTACACCGTTCCACCACCATCTGAAAGAACAGGGCGGTGTGTTTGGTGAACTTGGCGGTTGGGAACGCGCAAACTGGTTTACGAATGAAGGCCAAAAAGCAGAATACGAATATTCATGGAAACGCCAGAACTGGTTTGAAAACTCAGCTGCGGAACACCGCGCTGTGCGTGAAAATGTCGGTATGTATGACATGTCTTCGTTCGGGAAAATCCGTGTCGAAGGCCCAGATGCCGAAGCATTCCTAAACTACATCGGTGGTGGTGACTATTCCGTGCCAAACGGAAAAATCGTCTACACACAATTCCTAAACACACGTGGCGGAATCGAAGCGGACGTTACGGTCACGAGACTAACTGAAACATCCTATCTGGTTGTGACGCCTGCGATTACCCGTCTTGCCGATCAAACTTGGATGATGCGTCATGTCGGCGACTTCCGGGTTGTGATCACCGACGTCACAGCGGGTGAGGGTGTGTTGGCCATCATGGGGCCAAATGCACGTAAGCTGTTGGAAAAAATATCCCCGAACGATTTCACAAACGCGACCAATCCATTTGGCACCGCGCAAGAAATTGAACTCGGTATGGGGCTCGCTCGGGCGCACCGTGTGACCTATGTGGGTGAACTTGGCTGGGAACTATATGTCAGCGCAGATATGGCCGGGCACGCGTTTGAAACGCTGCACGAAGCTGGCCAAGACTTGGGTCTGAAACTGTGTGGCATGCATATGATGGACAGCTGCCGGATCGAAAAAGGTTTCCGTCACTTTGGCCATGATATCACGTGCGAAGATCATGTCGTTGATGCCGGTCTTGGTTTTGCTGTCAAAACCTCCAAGCCGGATTTCATCGGTCGAGACGCGGTATTGGAACGCAAAGAAACGGGTCCGAAAATGCGCATGGTCCAGTTTAAATTGACCGATCCAGAACCGCTTCTTTATCACAACGAACCGTTGATCCGGGATGGCGAAATTGTCGGCTACATCAGCTCAGGCAATTATGGTCACACCTTGGGTGGGGCTATCGGGATGGGTTATGTGCCGTGCGAAGGTCAAACAGCCGCAGAGGTTCTTGCATCAAGCTACGAGATTGATGTCATGGGCACCCGCGTAAAGGCCGAAGCATCGCTGAAACCAATGTATGACCCTAAATCAGAACGCGTGAAGGTCTGATTTGAATTTCCCCATATCCAAGGTGACTTGGGTGTGGGGCCCTTTGCTTGGGCTTGCCCCATAGGCAGAGACGGCTTAGGTAGCCAGTCATGAGCAGCGACTATTCCCCCCCGCAAGATCCGCTTGAGATTATTCATTCTGACCATCAGATTTTGCTGGTGAACAAGCCGGCTGGTCTTTTGTCGGTACCCGGCAAGGGCGAGCACCTCGCGGATTGTTTGATCACGCGTGTACAGGCCGCATTTCCTGAGGCATTGCTCGTGCACAGGCTGGATCGCGATACATCGGGCGTCATGATCTTTGCGTTAACCCCATCTGCGCAGCGCCATTTGGGTCTGCAATTTGAGAAACGCCATACAAAGAAGGTTTATGTCGCCCGCGTCTTTGGTCGTGTTGACGAGCGGACAGGGACAATAGATTTGCCGCTTATCGTGGATTGGCCGAACCGGCCATTGCAGCACGTCAATTTTGAAACAGGTAAACAAGCGATCACGGATTGGCGTGTGGTGAAATATGGTGAAAACGAAACCCGCGTGCGTCTGTTCCCGCTGACAGGCCGCAGTCACCAACTTAGGGTGCATATGAAAGAAATCGGGCATCCGATATTGGGGGACCCGTTTTATGCGACGGGTGAGGCGCTAAACGCCCCGCGTTTAATGCTACACGCGGAAAGCCTGCGCATTCGCCATCCCGATGGTGGGAAGGGGCTTACCTTTTCTGCGAAATGCCCATTTTAATGCAAAACGCCCTGACAGAAATCAGGGCGTTTATTGTTTTCAGATTACTCAGCGGCCCAGCCTGAAACGGCTTTGATTTCTAGGAACTCTTCCAATCCCCAGACGCCGCCTTCGCGCCCGTTGCCGGACTGCTTGTAGCCGCCAAACGGCGAGCCAGCCGCGCGTGATGTACCGTTCATTTCAACCATACCAGACCGAAGCTTGCGCGCGACGCGGTTGCGTTTGGCCCCATCTTGGGTTTGGACATAGTTGGTCAGGCCATAGACAGAGTCATTGGCCATTTCGACAACATCGTCTTCGGAATCAAAAGGTGTGATAGACAGGACAGGGCCAAAGATTTCCTCTTTGTAGATTGTCATATCGGAAGTCACGTCAGCAAAGATCGTTGGTTTAACGTAGTAGCCACGGTTAAGCCCGTCGGGGCGACCAGTACCACCAGCAATCAGTTTAGCACCTTCATCAATCCCAGTTTGAATCAAACCTTGGATTTTGTCGAATTGGGTTTCGTTCACAACGGGTCCAATGTGCCGGCCGCTGTCGGACGCGGGGCCAACAGAAACCTTGGCGGCGATCTCGGTCGCTTGGGCAACGGATTGATCGTAGATTGAGCGTTCAACAAACATCCGGGTTGGGGCGTTGCAGGATTGGCCAGAGTTGTTCATGACATGCAAAACGCCACGCTTAACGGCCTTTTCATCAGCGTCAGCAAAGATGATGTTCGCGCCTTTGCCACCCAATTCAAGCGAAACGCGCTTTAGCGAATCTGCGGCGGCTTTGGAAATCGCGATACCAGCGCGCGTTGATCCGGTGAAGCTTACCATATCAACGTCTTTGTGTGTGGTGAGCTGTGAACCAACACCAACACCGTCACCATTCACCATGTTGTAAACGCCGGCAGGAAAGCCTGCCTCATGAACGATTTCGGAAAATACGATTGATGATAGCGGCGACACTTCGGATGGTTTCAAAATGGTTGTGCAGCCCACTGCCATCGCAGGAATGCATTTCAACGCAACCTGATTCATCGGCCAGTTCCATGGCGTGATCATCGCGCAAACACCGATGGGTTCCATCAGGATGCGATCATTTGGAGAATGATCGTTTAGCAAGCGATCAAATTCGAAGTCTTTGAACGCATTGATGAAGTTTTCGATGTGCCAGCTACCCGCGCCAACCTGCTGAGTGCGCGCCAGATCAATCGGGGCACCCATTTCGATGCTCATCGCTTCGGCAAGGTCATCGGCACGCTTGTTGTAAACTTCGAGCAGCTTTTGTGTCAGAGCGAGCCGTTCAGCTTTGGGGACTTCTGCCCAAGTAGGAAATGCTGCTTTTGCGGCTGCAACTGCGGCATCCGTATCGGCCTGATCCCCTAGGGAAATAACAGCGCAGACTTCTTCGTTCGAAGGGTTGATGACATCAAGGTCACGGGGGGCTGCGGGTGAAACCCAAGCGCCATTAATATAGAATTCGCGTTTTTCGATCATGGGGGACTCCATCGGAATTTGTCGCACAGTGGCGTGAGCAGCATGTCGGTGCAAGCCCTTATAGAGCAGGTCAAAAACAAATATTGGGTGCTTGCAGACGGTCTATTGGGTGCTTAGGTTCATTTCGACACCCATTGAAAGGAATTCACATGTCCCTCCGCATTAACGATGTTGTTCCAAATTTTGACGCTGACACATCCCAAGGCCCGATCAAATTTCACGATTTTATCGGCGATAATTGGACGATCCTATTTAGCCACCCAAAGGATTTCACACCTGTTTGCACCACTGAATTTAGCGCAGTTGCACAGCTGGCGGAAGAATGGGCCAAACGTGACACCAAAGTAATCGGTGTTTCCGTTGATGGCGTGGAAGAACACAAAGGCTGGATCAAAGATATCGAATCTTACGGTGGTGCAGATGTTGGTTTCCCTATTATCGCTGACCAAGGGCTGGCTGTATCAAAGGCGTTTGATATGCTACCAGCAGAGGCCTATATGCCAGATGGCCGTACGCCAAACGACAGTGCAACGGTACGTTCTGTGTTTATCATTGGCCCAGACAAGCAGCTGAAACTGTCGATGACTTACCCAATGTCGGTTGGTCGGAACTTTGCTGAGATTCTGCGAGCGTTGGACGCGTTGCAAGCAACGGCAGGCGCGCCAATTGCGACACCCGCGAACTGGGAACTGGGTCAAGATGTGATCATCGCACTAAGCCTAAATGACGACCAAGCGCGTGAAAAGTTTGGTGAGTTTGAGCAACCTCTTCCATATATTCGCAAAGCAAAAATCTGATAATGGTTCAATTACGACATTAAGCCCCCATTCTTGGGGGCTTTTTTCTTTTCACTCGTGGAAAATGAGGGCACCCTTTACCCAAATTTCCAGAGTGGACGGCACATGAAAATCACAACTGACTTCCCGTATTCAATTACTGAAAATCGCGACATGGCTGTGATGTTGCCCGACGGAACGCGGCTGTCTGCGCATGTTTGGATGCCGGAAAATGTCGGACCGTTACCTGCTATCTTAGAGTACTTGCCGTATCGGAAATCTGACGGGACCGCGCACCGTGACAAGCCAATGCATGCCTATTTCGCCGGACATGGCTATGTGTGTTTGCGGGTTGATCGGCGCGGATGTGGGGACAGTGAAGGGCTCTTTGATGACGAATACTCTGAGCAAGAACTCAGCGATGGCGTTGATATCATTCACTGGATTGCAAAGCAGCCTTGGTGCGATGGAAATGTTGGGATTCAGGGGATTTCTTGGGGCGGCTTCAACGGATTGCAGATTGCTGCGCGTGCACCCGAACCTCTAAAAGCGGTTATCACCATTGGATCGACTGTCGATAGATACGCGGATGACATTCACTATAAGGGCGGCATTCAGGTTTCGGAAAATGTTGGTTGGGCCGCAACATCTATGTCATGGTTTTCGACACCACCTGACCCAGCGTTGGTCGGGGAAAAATGGCGAGATATGTGGCTGGAGCGCCTAGAGGCTACACCGTTCTTGGGCAGCCGTTGGATGGAGCATCGTGACCGAGACGCGTATTGGAAACATGGCTCCGTTTGTGAAGATTACAGTGCGATTAAGGCCGCTGTGCTTGCGTTAGGTGGGCAGTTAGATGGGTATCGCAATACGATGTCACATTTAGCTGCAAACCTCGAAGCGCCAGTAAAAGGGATTTTGGGGCCGTGGACTCACAAGTATCCCCATATCAGTACGGTTCAACCCTCAATCGGCTATATGCAAGAAGCGCTGCGTTGGTGGGATCATTGGTTGAAGGGGATTGATACGGGTGTTGAAAATGATCCGGCCTACCGTGCGTATGTGATGGATAGTATCGCGCCATCAGTTAGTTGTGATCATCGTCCCGGTGAATGGGTTTCTGAATCTGTTTGGCCTTCTCCTAATGTAATAGAAAAAGCGCTGCCCTTCGGAGATGGTGCAATGGGACAGGCGGGTGAGTTTACGTCAAATCTGTCCTTTGACATGAATTGTGGTCAGGCCTGTGGTGAATATTTCCCGTTCGGGTTTGGGCCGGGGGAGCTGCCTGACGATCAGACCAAAGATGATGCGCTTTCCCTATGTTTTGACGGTCCTGTCTTGGACGAGGATCAAGTCATATTAGGTGCGCCAAAGGTTGCTTTGACGGTTTCGGCTGATGCACCCAAAGCGCAGATTGCTGTGCGTCTTTGCGATGTGCGTCCTGATGGAACATCAGCATTGATCAGCCTTGGATTTTTAAATCTTCGACACAGAAATGGGTTCGAGGCGGGCGAGGATTTGAAACCGGGTGAGGCTTATGATGTGACGGTCGTTTTAGATCAGGCGGCCTATCGTATTCCGGTGGGCCACCGGGTGAGAGTGTCAGTTTCTAGCAGCTATTGGCCATATATTTGGCCAGAAGAGCAACCGTTTGAGCTACAAATCACTGGGGGCGACTTGAAGCTGCCAATCAAGATCAGGGGCGACCAAGGTTGGGAATTTGAGCCTCCCGAAATGGGGCCGCTGCGCGATATTCAACAGCTTCGTAAAGGCGACGAATCCAAATCATGGGAAACAAACAGCGAAACTGGTGAAACGGTATTGACGATTTACGGTGACCATGGGCGAAACGAAGATCTTGAAAATGGTCTGATAACCGAAAGCGCGGTCAAAGAGGTTTGGCGGTTCGTGGGTAATGATCCGGGATCTGCCCGCGCAGAGATTTCGTGGTCTCGTAGTCTTGGCCGCGAGGATTGGGAAGTGCGCACCAATGTTCAGACAGAAATGTGGTCCGAAGCGGGGCACTTTGTATTGCGGCAAGTGTTAAGCGCGTTTGAAGGGGACAAACAAGTGTTTGAAAAAGTGTTCGAGAAGCGGATTGCCCGAGGCTGAACAGCCAAAATGCAAGCCGCGCACCCTTAGGGGGAGCGCGGCGAGCTTTATCACTCTTCGCTATCAAGCGTTCCTGTCCGAAACACCAACCCAGCAGCGACACCGCCAATCACCGGCGCAAGTACAAACAGCCAAAGTTGACCTATGGCATGGCTGCCAACAAACAGCGCAGGGCCGATGGAACGTGCTGGGTTAACCGAAACACCGGTCACGCTGATGCCGACGAGGTGAATAACGACCAGCGTTAAACCAATTGCCAAGCCAGCCATTGCTGATGGGGCACCTTTGCCAGTTGATCCTAAGATAACTGTTACGAACAGGAATGTTGCGATGGCCTCAAATACAAAGGCAGAGGCAACACCGTATTCGCCCAAGTAACCGGCACCCCAGCCATTTTGGCCTAGACCAGATGCACTAACATCGTAGCCAGAGAGTTTGCCTTTCATGATGATCATTAAAACCAAAGCGGCCGCAACCGCACCTGCAATCTGTGCGCCGATGTAGCGAATGGCTTCCGATATCTCCATTCGTCCTGCCGCAACTGCACCCAAGGAAACTGCTGGGTTGATGTGGCATCCAGAAACGGGACCAATCCCGTAAGCCATGCCGATCAGCGCGAGGCCGAATGCAAATGATATCCCGGTAAACCCGATGGCGTCGCCCGCGATAACTGCTGCGCCGCAGCCAAAGAGTACGAGGGTGAAAGTCCCAATAAATTCAGCAATTAACTTATTCATGCTGCGTTCCTTTTTGATTTCGTTGAGGCAATTTCGCGAATTGTCATTGTTCAAAAAAGGGGAATTGCAGCGAATTGAACGCAAAGAAAAGGCCCCGATGTTTCCACCGGGGCCGATTTAGCTGTGAAGCAAAGAGTGGCTTATGCCTCTTCTTTGCTTTCTTTTTGCTCTGGCTTGATTTCTTCGCCAGTTGCCTGATCTACCACTTTCATGGATAGGCGCACTTTGCCGCGATCATCAAAGCCAAGCAGTTTAACTTTCACTTCTTGACCTTCTTTCAGAACGTCAGATGGGTGGTTCAAGCGACGGTTCTCGATTTGAGAAACATGCACAAGACCATCGCGTTTTCCGAAGAAGTTCACGAATGCACCAAAATCAACGATCTTAACAACTTTACCGTTGTAGACTTGGCCTTCTTCTGGCTCTGCCACGATCGAATGGATCATGTCATATGCTTTTTGGATGGCTTCGCCGTTGGCGGATGCGATTTTGATCACACCGTCGTCGTTGATGTCAACTTTGGCACCTGAGGTTTCAACGATCTCACGGATCACTTTACCACCTGAACCGATAACTTCGCGGATTTTGTCGGTTGGGATCTGCATTGTTTCAATGCGTGGTGCGTGTGCTGAGAACTCAGAAGTTTCAGACAGTGCTTTGCCCATTTCACCAAGGATGTGCAAACGGCCAGCTTTCGCCTGCTCGAGCGCTTTTTCCATGATCTCAGGGGTGATGCCCGCGATCTTGATGTCCATCTGAAGCGACGTAATACCTGCTTCGGTACCGGCTACTTTGAAGTCCATATCGCCAAGGTGGTCTTCGTCACCCAGGATGTCAGACAAGATCGCATAGGAGCCGTCTTCTTCGAGGATAAGACCCATAGCAACACCAGCAACGGCTGATTTCAATGGTACACCAGCGTCCATCATGGACAAGGAACCACCACAAACAGATGCCATAGAAGACGAGCCGTTTGATTCAGTGATTTCTGATACAACGCGAACAGTGTATGGGAAATCAGTTGCCGCAGGCAGAACAGCCTGAAGTGCGCGCCATGCCAGTTTACCGTGACCGATTTCACGACGTCCTGGACCAGACACACGACCAACTTCGCCCACTGAGTAGGGTGGGAAGTTGTAGTGCAGCATGAAGTTTGAACGATATGTGCCGTGAAGCGCATCGATCATTTGCTCATCATCACCGGTGCCCAATGTGGTCACAACCAAGCCCTGAGTTTCGCCGCGTGTGAACAAGGCAGAACCGTGGGTCCGTGGCAAGAAACCAGTTTCGGACTGAATGTCACGAATTTCGTCTGTTGCGCGACCGTCAATACGTTTGCCGGTTTTCACAACGTCACCGCGTAGAATGCTGGCTTCGAGTTTTTTCAAAGCGGAGCCGAGGTTCACATCTGCGAGTTGCTCTTCGCTCAAGGCACCTAGGATGGTGTCGCGTGCCGCAGAAACCGCAGCTGTGCGTTCTTGCTTGTCACCGATTGCAAATGCAGCGCGCATTTCTGTTTCGCCAGCAGCTTTTACAGCAGCAGACAATTCAGAGTAGTCAGGCGCTTGGAAATCAAACATCTCTTTTGCGCAATCTTCGGCCAGATCAATGATCAGGTCGAGAACTGGCTGGATAGAATCGTGCGCAAATTTCACCGCACCAAGCATTTCTGCTTCGGACAGTTCGTATGCTTCTGATTCAACCATCATGACCGCATCTTTGGTTCCAGCAACTACGAGATCAAGACGCTGATCAGGTTTGTTGCGTAGATCATGCATGTCATCAAGATCAGGGTTCAGAACGTATTCACCTTCGGCAAAACCAACGCGCGCGGCGGCGATTGGGCCCATGAATGGTGCGCCAGAAATGGTCAGAGCAGCAGATGCCGCGATCATTGCAACCATGTCAGGGTCGTTAACCAAGTCGTGTGACAGAACAGTACACATCACCAATACTTCGTTTTTGAAGCCTGGCACAAACAGAGGGCGGATCGGACGGTCGATCAAACGCGCTGTCAGTGTTTCTTTTTCGGTTGGACGTGCTTCGCGTTTGAAAAAGCCACCAGGGACTTTACCAGCAGCGTAGTATTTTTCTTGGTAATGCACGGTCAGAGGAAAGAAGTCCTGACCAGGCTTTTGCTTGCGTGCAAAAGTCACGTTGGCCATGACAGATGTTTCGCCGAGCGTTGCGATAACTGTGCCGTCTGCTTGACGTGCCACTTTACCGGTTTCAAGTGTGAGCGTTTCATCGCCCCACTGCATAGATTTTTTTGTAACTTCGAACATATCGAATCCTATGTTGGCTGCGGGGGCGTATCCCCTTTGGCCGTTTGCGTAGAGGCCGTATGCCTCTGGCTCTTTGCGTTTCCTATCTGATCTGGCGAGCCCGGCAGACAGACATGCGGAATGTGAAAGACGCGCCCGTTGGGCGCGTCTTTGATAGCTTAGCGGCGGATGCCGAGGCGCTTGATCAGGTCCTGATAGCGTTGCTCTTCTTTGCCGCGAAGGAAGTCGAGAAGTTTACGACGTTGCGCAACCATCATCAAAAGACCACGACGTGAGTGGTTGTCTTTTTTGTGAGTTTTAAAGTGCTCGGTCAATGTGCTGATGCGTGATGTAAGGATAGCAACCTGTACTTCGGGTGAACCAGTGTCACCTTCTTTGGTTGCGAATTCTTTCATGATGCGTGCTTTGTCTTCTGCAGTAATCGACATCGGGGTCTCCTATTTTCAAAGGGTTAAGGCGCAGGCCGGGATGTCGTCCAGCAGGGCCCATGGAGGGTATCGCACCTCAGTCAAAAGAGGTGGATGCGCGCGTATAGGTGGATTCTTGGGAAAAGGGAAGCAAAAAGCGCTGTAGCGGATGTACAGCGCTTTACTCTCGATGCAAATTTAGGCTTACGCAGCTTGACTTTGTGCGACCAACGTAATGTTGCTCGTGGAAAGGTTTGCTGAGTTTTGAACAGAGAGCAAGATTTGCCCATCCAACATGATATTGGAAAGGGTTGGGTCCTCGTCACTTGCTTCAACACGGATATCAGGTGGCCCGCCTATCGTGTCATCATAAACTAAGACGAGCGAATCTTCCGACGGGTCGTAATCCATAAGGGTGGCTCCGCTGCCGGTTTCCATCCAATCCCCGAATGTGAATTCATCGGCCCCTTCGCCGCCCGACGCAATGTCACCATTGCCAAGGGTAATTGAATCATTGCCAAAGCCACCATTCAGATAATCAGCTTCATCAATGTCATCGCCTTCATTATTTAACACAACGCCTGAAATGGTATCATTGCCAGTGCTGCCTTGCAGTTGATCCGCGCCTAATCCGCCGACCAACACATCATCATCGCCATTCCCAGAAAGCTGATCATTGCCGTCGCCGCCGTATAACGTGTCATCACCATCAGACCCTGCTAATGTATCGTCGCCGTTGATTAAATCGTCGCCAGACTGGCCGAACATATCGTCGTCACCATTCCCGCCACTAAGGATATCAGATCCAACGCCACCCAAGAGCTGATCATCGCCGTCGTCACCGGAAATTTGGTCGTCACCGGCACCGCCTTGCACCCAATCATCCCCATCGCTGCCTGAAACGGTGTCATCGCCCAAGCCACCATGAACGAGATCGTCGCCCAAAGCGACTGCAATTAGGTCATTGTTCGAACCGCCTTCGACAGTCTCGGCCGAAGTGTCGGTATCCGTATCTGGGTTTTCTATATCGGTTGAAGGGGGATTTTCATCTTCTTGGGTTTCACTATCCGTATTGATGAAAGACCCCATCAATAGCGCACCGATTATTCCAGCAATTCCAAACATAAAAGCACCCGTAAGACAAACTTCTCGATAGGATTACCACATCCTATACCCCACACTTCTTTCAGTCTAGTTGAATGGGGGAAGCTTCCCTATCGCTATATAGTTACAATTTTAAGGGTTTCGCGGTTCCTGTATCATTTTCGCGATCTCTGCCGCCCAGTTTCCGATGACTGGGATGAAATCAATTTTGGATAATGAATATGCCAGCGCTGAAACCAATATCGTAGCGCCAACAACGGTTCCAAATCCAAAAGCCAATCCGCGTAGAAACTGAAACCCGATTAGTTTCCATAGCGAGTTGTACAACCGCACAAAACGATTGTTGTTCAAATGCGCAACTTCTTTGCGCAACAGGGAAAGTTCGGTGTGCAATTCGTCTTGGTTCGGTTCCGGTTTTTCAGTCATATGGCTGTTGTAATCCCTACCATCTGGATGTCATTAAAACCATGACATGGGTTGCGTTTTGTACGAGATATAAAGCGGGTGCCGCGGGTGTTGATCCTTAGTTAAACCTAAGTGATACATAGGTTTTTTGGTAGTCTTGAGTAGGCGCAAAACATCAGGGCCGCGGTTTAGAAATGCGCCATGCGTACCCCAAGAACAAAGGATGTGGTCAGTCCAAATGCTCGCGTCAATGAGGGCTGCATCATTCTCGGGGCCAATTGGGTCTTTGGCGCGTTTCATTTTTGCTGGATCGGTTTCACGCCAAGCAAAAATATTAACCGCCCGAAATCCGCCATACCCCAGCGTACGGGCGCGACGTTCGCACCGTTCTATGGTCGGGTCGTTTTGAATTTCTGTTGCTTTAGAAGGGTTTAACATCACATAAGTCAGTCGAAGCCCATCTGTATCCCAAACACGGGTCAGCGCATACCGGTAGCGTTCGCAATCTGAATATTGTGCGATAGAGGCGGCATCATCTTTTTGAAATTGACGGGTAATCATAGGATGGTTGTGCAAATCATAGGTTGAAATAGCAAGTGTTAACGCCGAAGTATGTGCCCGAATTTCGGCGTATGGTTTCTATGCAGCTTTTATATGGTTTTTATACATACGATTTCACGTATGCTGCCGTTAACCATATGCGCAGATTTCTCAACACACGCCAATCCGAGCGGCTTTCTGAAAGAAATCCCCGAGATATCCGGTGCGCCGGAGGCGCTCCTTATGAGGTGATTAGGCGTCGCGCCATGTACCGGATTCGATTCCGTCTAAGGTCCAATCGCCGATTTGATACCGGATCAATCGCAGCGTCGGATGCCCGACAGCGGCTGTCATGCGGCGGACCTGTCGGTTGCGGCCTTCGGTGATGGTGATCTGAAGCCAACAATCCGGAACCGATTTGCGAAACCGAACAGGTGGCGTACGTGGCCAAAGCCCGGCAGGTTCATCAATGCGTTTCACTTTGGCTGGCCGTGTCATACCATCCTTGAGCTGCACGCCGCTTCGCAAAAGGTTCAGAGCGGCGTCGTCTGCGTCGCCTTCGATCTGCACCCAATAGGTTTTGGTCATCTTGTGTTTTGGGCTGGCGATGCGGTTTTGCAGTTTCCCGTCGTCCGTCAGCAACAATAACCCTTCGCTGTCTTTGTCTAAACGCCCAGCGGCATACACTTTGGGCACATCAATAAATTCAGATAGGGTTTTGCGGGTTGTTCCCTCTGTGCCGGAATCTGTAAATTGCGACAGCACATCAAACGGTTTGTTAAAGAGAATAACCCGCGCCATGGTCAGCGCACAAATACGCGGGTAGGGTGCAGTTCGCCCGCCTTATAGATTCCGACGGCAATGGCCTGCCCATTGAGCGAGGCCCAGCATTCATCGCCATATTCAACGTCAGAGGCCAGAACCATTCCCGGGTTGCCGTTTTTCAGCTTCACTGCGCCGTCAGCTGTGGTGGCGAGTTCGGGCAAATCATCAAGCCCGATTTCTAACGGGCGAACGTATTGATCCAGTTCATCGGTTTTGGCGTGGGCATCGATGGTTTCAATGCTGATCCCGTCCTCGGCGTCAAAGGGGCCGGACCAAGTGCGGCGCAATTCGCGTACATGGCCAAGGCAGCCCAACATTTCACCTAGATCACGGGCGATGGCGCGGACGTAGCCGCCTTTACCACATGTCAGCTCTAGGGTGACGTGATCTGCGTCTTCGCGATCAATCATCAACAGGTCTTCGACCCAGAGAGGGCGGGCGGCGATTTCAAAATCTTCATCATCGCGGGCCAATTTATAGGCGCGTTCCCCGTCGATTTTCACGGCTGAAAATTTCGGCGGTACCTGCATGATGTCGCCGATGAATTTTGGCAGAGCGTCTTTGATTGCCTCATCGGTCGGGCGCAGATCAGATTCTGCGATCACTTCGCCTTCGGTGTCATCGGTGTTGGTGGCCTGCCCCAAACGCACGGTAAAGCGGTAGGCCTTTAGGGCTTCGGTGATGTAGGGGACGGTTTTTGTCGCTTCGCCTAGGGCGACGGCCAATACGCCTGTCGCTTCGGGGTCAAGCGTGCCTGCGTGGCCTGCTTTTTTCGCGTTCATCGCCCAGCGGACTTTGTTCACCACGGCGTTTGACGAAATGCCTGCCGGTTTATCGACAACCAGCCAGCCGGAAATATCGCGTCCCTTGCGTTTGCGTCCCATGATGCCCTCTTTGTTCAGTCTTTGATCAAGCTGCGGCTGCTAATCGCTTGAGGATGCCGCGTCAACCGTTTCAGGGGAAACTATCCCGACAATCACCCCCAAAGGAAACCCATTGTCCCAGCGATCGAGATTAGGGGCATAAAGGCGCGAGACCTTCCCATCGAAATAAAGCGCGTTGGGCAGGCCCAAGTGATCGCGAAACAGGCTGGCGAAACTGTGGAAATTGACGGTGTTTTCCGAAATGACAAAGGTTGCGGTTTGCCCGTCGGCGCTGACGCCCACGCCGTTGCGGATATAGCGAGAGTCAGACTCAACTAGAAACCGCGGGTGCAGTTCGTTATTTATCACCAACATTGGGCCGGACTGGGTGGCGTAGGTACAATCAGGTGTATCAGCGCGGAAGGCTTGGGTTTCGATCACGGCAAAGCGGTCTGGCGTAATGCAAAAAACCCCATTGGGTGTCAGGCCAAAATTGCCGTAGCCGCCGCCATCGACGATTTCGCTGACCACGGTGTTGTCCTCAATAAACAGGCCAACGGGGCGGCGATCTTGATGGTACATGCCAGCGTTCATCGCAAATGATAGGATCTGCCCGTCGGGAAGGCTGTCTAGCACTGCGCCGAAATTACCGTAAAGGCGGCCCTCAGCATTGGAATGAAACAGTTGGACGTCATCACCGATCTGCGCTGTGCACATCGTGTAGTCGTTGCCCTGATAGGTCACAGGCTCACAGGCCGCGTTGGCCTTGGCTGCAAAGCCAAAGACACAAAGGAATGCGGCCCAGAGGCGGATCATTCTGCGTCACCTTCCGGAGTGTCGAGGTCGCGTTTGACGTCGTCAAGGTTCAGCAGGCGATGAGTTTCTTCCATCTGATCAAATGTTTCATCAATCTGAAACCGGATCTCAGGCGAATGTTTCAGCGCCATGGTTTTGGTCAGGGTTTTGCGGATCTCATGACGATTGCGACGCAGGGCTGACAGCGCCTCTTCGGCGTTTTTTCCGCCAAGGGGCAAGATAAACGCAGTCGCGATCTTAAGATCAGGGGAGGTACGAACCTCGCCCACGGTGATGGGGAAGCGGGCGAGATCTGGATCGTGGAGGTCCCCACGCATCAACAGATCAGACAAGGACCGCCGGATGAGTTCGCCTACTCTGAGCTGTCGCTGCGACGGCCCACGGGCGCTGAGATGTGAATTCTTAGCCATATCCCCCCTTTAAGCCTGTTAAAAGAATTGGGCAAGCGAGGCTTTAAATAAAGGCGCAATCGGGCTATCGGTTGCACAAACGTAGTGAAAAGAGAGACCAAGATGAGCGAATTGCCAGGGATTGTGATTACTGGGGCGTCTGGCCGGATGGGGCAGATGTTGATCCAAACCGTATTGGAAAGCCCGGCGGCGAAGCTTGTTGGGGTGGTGGAGCGCGAAGGCCACGACTGGGTTGGTCAAGATGTGGGTGTCGCCATGGGCGGCGCTGCGGTTGGTGTTGCTGTGACGGATGATGCGCTAGAGGCATTCGCTAAAGCGCAGGCGGTGATTGATTTTACCTCGCCCGAGGCCACGATGGGATTTGCCCATTTGGCGGCCCAAGCGCGCGCGGTTCATGTGATTGGCACAACCGGCATGGGGCCTGAGCATCTGGAAAAAATCCGACTGGCCGCGCGCCATGCAACTGTGGTGCGGGCCGGAAACATGAGCCTTGGCGTTAATCTATTGGTGCAATTGACCAAAAAGGTTGCTGCCGCATTGGACGAAGACTTTGACATTGAGGTTGTAGAGGCACACCACCATCACAAAGTGGATGCGCCGTCGGGCACGGCATTGATGCTGGGCGAAGCTGCCGCCGAAGGGCGTGGGGTTAATTTGGATGACGTTGCGGACCGTAGCCGCGACGGGATCACCGGTGCGCGTGAACGGGGACATATCGGATTTTCAAACATTCGGGGCGGCGACATCGTGGGCGAACATGATGTGATGTTCCTAAGTGCGGGTGAACGTATTGTTCTTCGCCACATGGCCACAGACCGCCGCATTTTCGCACGTGGCGCGCTTAAGGCCGCACTGTGGGGGCAGGGACGTAAGCCCGGCGAGTATGATATGATGGATGTGCTTGGATTATAAGTAATCCCGGTGGACCCTTTTTTGGTGAACACCCCCGTCAAAAACAAACACCCCGTCAATCGTGAAGGATCGACGGGGTGTTTGTTATTCGTTTTAGTGATCGTCTAGTCGATATCTTTTAACCGATTTTCGAGTTTGGTGAGTTTATCAAGTGCGCCGGAAAGCGTTTCTTTGAGCTGCGCTATCTCACCAAGGGCATCGTTTACGCCTTCGGGGCGT
The DNA here is from genome assembly GCF_011326755.1 of Cochlodiniinecator piscidefendens. Taxonomy (GTDB): domain Bacteria; phylum Pseudomonadota; class Alphaproteobacteria; order Rhodobacterales; family Rhodobacteraceae; genus Cochlodiniinecator; species Cochlodiniinecator piscidefendens. The sequence goes on from NZ_JAAOIE010000005.1 coordinate 92,110, forward strand.
TGATGGGTATCGGCAACTTGGCTGGTTCCGTTTCCTTCGCCGCTGATCAACCAAACGAGAGAGACGTTTAGCAAGCCTGCCAGCAATTGAATGCGGTTGGCGCGCGGTGAGGTTTCATCATTTTCCCAAGCTTGGACACCTTCGGGCGTAAAGGCTAATTTTTCGGCCAGACCCTCTATGGTTAGGCCTTTGGCGAGGCGGGCTGCCTCAAGCCGATCGCCAAAGGTGGCGACGGATTCGTTGAAGTGATCTTTTGATAGTTCGATCGTGTCAGACATTATTTGGCTCCGTGAGCTTTTTGTTTTTGCTGCATATTCAACCTAGACGTTTGGGAGCAAAGAAGCAAATTTGCGCGCTTTGGGCGGTGAAACTTGGTTCGGTTGATGGGTGATGAACGTCATATTGGACCTATAAATCTAACCGGGTGGGTCTTGTTTAACGCACAAAATCAGAGCAGATGGGCGCAGAATGTGAAAACGGAGACTCCTATCATGTCTAAACAAGTTGTGCTCGTTACCTCTGCGACGGGTCGTATTGGTCGGGAGCTGGTTGCTCGGCTGGCTGCAAATGCTGATTTCACCGTGCGGGCCTGTTATTTTAGCGATGACAAAGCGGCGCAGTTGACCGCGCTGGGCGCGGATGAGGTTGTGAAGTTTGATCTGTCCAATCCTGGGACATGGGCAGCCGCGCTTGAGGGTGTGTCTGCGGTTTATTCCGCGTCGCTTGATCCGATGCTGGACGGGCATTTGGCGTTTTGCAAAGAATTGGGCAAGCGTAAGGCTGACATCAAACATGTGGTCCGCGTGAGTTGCATGGGGGCGGACACCAACACGGCGTCTTATGATGCTGAGACCCACGCGTCGCGCGCTGGTGCGGGTATTCCATTGATGTTGCAGCACTACTGGTGGGGCGAAAAGGCGTTGATTGACGCGGGGCTGACAGTTACCGCATTGCGCAATAATTTTTTCATGAACCACCTGCTGAAAACTGATTGTGATGCGATCGCGGCTGAGGGCTGTTTCAGCAACCCGCTGGGCGAGATGCGCAATTCATTTGTGGCAACACGCGATATAGCAGAAGCCGCTGAAGTTGTGTTGCGCGAAGGGCCCGCGCGCCATGGTAATAAATTTTACGACCTCACCGGCCCTGTGCCGCAATCCATGGCAGAAATCGCTGCCGACCTTGGCCGTGCGATGGGCAAAGAGATCACCTATAATGCGCAATCCATGGTGGAGTTTGAGGCAGATTTCGGCAGCACCCGCGCGGAGTTTTTCGAATATCTGACCAATGGGTTCTACACCCGCAGCAGCCCGGATTTCTACAATCTGACAGGGCATAAGCCGACGTCGTATTACGACTACCTGACAACCAAAGGCGCGAGTGGCGAAACCGGGCTAGAGGAACTGTGGCAGGGCAACCTGTGGAAAAAAGGCGAAGACGCGATGAAAGACGCGGTGAAGTAAGTTTTGAAACGGCCCCACTGCTGAATTTTGGGTGGTGGGGCTGTTTGGTTGGGTTTCAATGTTTGGTACGGGGTGAACGTCGAGATCGATCCTCTAGATGATTGATGCCGCTGCAAGCTACGGCAAAAGCAAACGCGGTTTCGAAAATTCAGTTTACCCCTCCATGATGAATATGCGGTTTTGCGTACGGTCGAATATTAATAAAATTGAACCCATATTGGAGAACGCGCCGTCAATGTTTTCGACAAAATCCCAGATGCTTGAATGTCCTGTTAATTCTATCAGGTCCGTCGTCCAACATTTACTCTGAGAGCCTAGTATTCGATACACAATTGAGTTTTCTCTGACGTGGTCACTTATTGGAAATTGCGACCATCTTTCAAAGCCTTGCGGCAATTCTACGTCGGGCGGATCGTAAGTGTTGGAAAGGGAATACCCGGCAATGGCGCAGCTAAACCAAACTCTTTCTGAAAGCAGCTCGGACGAAGTGTTTTGAGTAATTGGTAGGTATTTACGGAATTCGTCACCATCAAATTCATCGCAACCTGAAAGAATTGTTACGACGCCCAAAAGCAAAGTATACCAGAGTGATTTGAACATGCAGTTGTATTTCCCTTGGGGCGTTGTGACGCAATCAGACCTGATTTTGAAAGGTTGCATGCGCACCCGACATTAATCGACCCCGATGCGCAATAGAGTGCGGACTGTTTAGGGGGATGCTGAACAGCCCATGATCCTGTGTTCAGCTACTCTTCTCGTCCGGGTTCGTTTGGGTTGCTTGAGAAAAGCGCGATTTTATTGCCTTGGGGATCACGAAGGTAGCTGACGTAAAAATGCGGCCCATATGCGGCGCGAAATCCGGGCTGGCCTTCGTCCAAGCCACCAGCGGCAATTGCGGCAGCGTGAAGATCGCGGACCTGTTGTTGGCTGCGCGCTTCGAACGCGGTCATGGTGCCGTTTCCGGCTGAGGCCGGTTGCCCGTCAAAGGTGGGTTTCACATAGAAATCTGGCAGGACTGGGGACTGACCCGGTGGAACAGGCAGGGCATAACTGAGACCCTCCGACCCTTCCTTCAGCCCATACCCAAGGGCAGGAAGGAAGGCCGAATAAAACCGTTTCGCAAGAGCGATGTCATCGGCACCGACGGTGACGTAGGCAATCATGCTGCATGGTCCTTTCAGACATCTGGTTAATAACTGAATACAATGTAGCACGCATCCCCCGTGACTGGGGGATGCGCTGTCGTTTTCCTAGAAATGCAGCGTTTTGATTTCTTGGTAGTCTTCGAGCCCGTGCATGCCGCCTTCGCGGCCGTTACCGGATTGTTTGTAACCGCCAAAGGGGGAGCCGTAGTTAAAGCCTCCGCCGTTGATATGCACCGCACCCGCGCGCAGGCGGGCCGCAACGCGTTCGGCGCGTTCGGGGTCACCGGTTTGTAGATATGCGGCCAGTCCGTAAGGCGTGTCATTGGCCATGCGAATGGCGTCGGCCTCTGTGTCAAAGAGGATCATGACCAGAACCGGGCCAAAGATTTCCTGCTGGGCGATGTCCATATCGTTGCTGACATCTGAAAACACGGTTGGGCGGGTGTACCAACCTTTGTCAAACCCTTCGGGACGTCCAAGCCCGCCTGCAAGCAGGGTTGCGCCCTCATCAATGCCAAGCTGGATCATGGTTTGAACGCGGTCATATTGGATTTGATCAAAGAGAGGGCCGATGTGATCGCCTTCTTTGGCGGGATCACCCACGGTTTGCCCGTTTGCGGCGGCTTTGGCGATTTCGACAGCGCGATCATAGCAGGACCGTTCCACCAGCATCCGCGTTGGGGCATCGCAGCTTTGGCCTGTGTTATACATGCATTCAAGAACGGAGGCGGAAACCTTTTCTTCGAGATCACAATCGGCAAAGACGATGTTGGGGGATTTCCCGCCCAATTCAAGCGTGACACGTTTTACCGTATCGGCGGCGTCTTTGGTCAAGGCGATGCCCGCACGGGTCGATCCGGTGAAGGACATCATATCAACGTCAGGGTGGCGCGACAGGCCCGCGCCAACGGTTAAACCATCCCCATGCAAGAGGTTAAACACGCCTGCAGGATACCCGGCATCGTGGATCAGCTGGGCATAGACACTCGCGGACATTGGGGTGTGTTCAGAAGGTTTCAGGATTGACGTACAGCCCGTCGCCAAAGCCGGAAGAACCTTGAGCGCGATTTGGTTGATCGGCCAGTTCCACGGGGTGATTAACCCGCAAACGCCAATGGGTTCACGCACAACAATATCGCCATTTGTCAGTGTTTCGCGCAGTTCTTGGGTTTTTAGGGCCTCTAGGATGCCCTGTAGGTGTCCAACCGCGGCATCGGCCTGCACATCGCGTGACATTGAAATCGGCGCGCCCATTTCGGCGGACATGGCTTGGGCCAATTCTTCGCGACGTTCTTCGCTGAGTACCAATAGCCGTTCAAGCAGGGCGATGCGTTCATCGCGGCTGGTTTGGGAAAAGCTTTCAAAGGCGCGTTTCGCTGCGGCGACGGCATTATCAACGTCGATTTTATCACCTAGAATAATCTTTCCGATTTCTTCGGTTGTAGCGGGATTTAAAACGGGGAAGGTCGTCGTTGAGTGCGGAGTAACCCATTGCCCATCGATATAGAATTTCTGAAGGTTTTGCATGTTGTGTCTCGCGTGCCTTTATAGGTTGGTCGGGTGCGCACTATGGACGTGGCCATATCCTTGAACGTTAGGTTTTGGACTTTGATCTGAGCATATATAAAAGCGACCTGATAGGTGCAACGCGCGCATTTTTCAATTTTGCCGCTGTCGCTTTGGCCGGTGTGGTTTGCGCTTTTTCCGGCGCTCAGCACGCCATATGACAGTGCCTTCCTTCCAATCACCTTTTACCAGTAGGTCACGTTGATTGAGGATTGGAAATTCCTCTTTCCAGTCGAGAAATCGATCGTTGGTGACGATTTTCAATTTGTCGCGCGTGGCATGAGGCAGAAGCAATGCATCGGCTGTTGTGCGGCTGGGGGCGATGAACACACGGTTGGGGGGCAATCCGATTGCGCCGCTGATTGCGGGGAGGGACGAGGGACGCCCCCACAGTTTATAGCCGTAATTCGCGTCAAAATAGACGATTGGGACGTGCCCCTGTTTTTTGAGTGAGTTCAAAACATGTGTGAGAACCATTACTGAAGGATCGCCGCCCCAATGCATAACGTTTGAGCCATCTACAAGAATAGCATTGGCCGGGGATTTAGGTGCGTTGGAAGGCGTGGTTCGGGGGCGTGGTTGCTGTGGACCGAGCCTGACACTTAGCCACCACAGTATGCAGGACCCGATAGTGGCCATGCCAAAAAATGTTAGCGAGTAGAGTCTAACCGTTCCGTCATCGAGGCCAACATACAAAATGAAACACAGGACAATAAGTGCAAGAGACTGCAGTTCGAAATAACGTTTCATACCAATACGCTTCTTTAAAATGTTAATAAGGTGAACTTATAAAATGATACTATGTGCAGCGCTATAACTTAGCACTACTTTTTACAACCTATGGGTATGTGGTCAGGCGTAATAGAGTGTGATTGTATATTGGTTACGATCCCATCGAAGTATTGAGTGTGTGCGATGCTCAATGCCGGTAGCCGCAAAAGATTTGATGTCCAACCTAGCATTCCACACAAAAAGGGGTGCTACCACTCGTATATAGCCATCTCGTCGGCCTCGATTGAATATCCGGTTTGGCCGAGAGTGGTTGATTGCAATTGTGTGCGCATTGTCCCTGTGACCCATACGGGATCCCAGAGATTATCGCCCGGCCATGGCCGGGCGGACCTCACCATAACCAGTTGATTGCTTGGTGGTGGTGGCGTGTGAATGCAGGCCCCAATATACGGGACTAACATAAAATCAGTTACCCCAGCTAAGCTGATATCAAAGGGAATGATGAAACCGGGCATCTTGATATATGCCCCATTTAATTCCTCGTTTACCTTTACGCCGTTGGCATCATAAATCGGATTCCACAGATCGTTGGCTTCATCCAACTCACCTTCACCAATGATTTCTGAATAAGGTACGCCTGGGGGAATAAGGTCGTCCCACGTGATTTCCCTTAGAGCTGCGGAGAATGCATTTTGGGGCGCTGCTATTGAGGCTGACAAAAACAATAATGCAGATCTTCGGTTAAACATATGTGAGAATCCCAATGCTGAACATCACGTTTTAACCATCATACCATCTGATATGGATGTCTTATAGGCCCGAATGGCCGGGATCAGGCTCACAATAGCGCTAGCGCCGATTACAGCCAGAATAACCCAAATTTCGCGCTGCGTTGGCGCTTCAATAGGCAACCACAGGCCAAATGCCGAATCAATAATGGGTTGGGCTACGATTAGCCCGATATAAAGAAACGCTAAGCCAAGCAGCGCGCCCATAGCTGACATGAGCACTGCTTCGAAAACGAGCAACCCAACTATGAGCCTGGGACTCGCACCCATTGCGCGCAAAATCGCCATTTCGCGCCGTCGTTCACTCAAACTAGAAAAAATAGTTGCCATCATTCCGATCAAGGCGGTCACAATTACCATCATCGAGACAGCCAATAGTGCCGTTTCTGCAATTCCAACGATGCCCCATAGGTCTTGTAACGCTACACCGGGTAAAATTGCCAATAATGGTTCTTGAGTATATTCATTGATTGCACGTTGCAGGGCGAAGGTTTGAAGCGGGCTTTCGACTCCGATAAGGGCGGCAGTAATCGCGTTTGGTGTTAGCTCCATCGCGCGGATTGCTTCAACCGAAGTGGACTGCCCGGATGCTTGTCTGCCACTTTGCCAATCTACATGGATTGCCTCGATGGCTTCTAAGCTAACCACAACGGTTCGGTCGACGGGTGTTCCTGTTTTTTCTAAAATGCCGGATATACGAAAGGGTTGATCGTCATGCTCCGTGAATGAAGCAATCCCGTGAGCTACGACGATCGGGTCGCCAACATTGTAGCTTAACGTCGCGGCGACATCAGCACCAATGACAGCGTCAAAGAGGTCGTCCATGACGAGGCCCTCAGCCGCTTCAAGAGATCGGCCTTGTCGATATTTATAGTGTTCAAAAAACGCCGCCGTGGTTCCCATAACCCGGAACTGGCGATGGCTGTCGCCCAGAGATATGGGCACAATCCAATCCACGTCAGGACGCGCTGCAATATCTTGATAGCTTTCCCAGGTTACGTTGTTCGTCGCGTTACCAATACGAAACACTGAATAAAGCAATAACTGTACCGAGCCAGAACGCGCACCGACGATCAGATCGGTACCTGATATAGTATCGCTAAAGCTGGCCTTAGCGCCTGTACGTATTTTCTCCACCCCAAGAAAGAGGGCCACAGACAGGGCTATTGCGAGAATTGTCATTCCAACTGTGAGGGCACGTGCCGCGAGTGAGGCTAACGCGAGGCGGAAAATCATATTGTTGCCCTATCGATGTGTGCGATGTCGTCCATTCGTATCACGCGATCAAATCTCTCGCTTAACCTAGGATCATGGCTGACCATGAGCAGTGAGGAATTGTTGGCCAGCGTTTGCTGAAATAGCAGGTCAAGAAAGGCTGCCTGATTGTCTGCATCTAACGCCGATGTGGGTTCATCTGCGATGATCAAGGGTGGTTGACCAATCAAAGCCCGCGCAACGGCTACGCGCTGCTGTTGCCCTACGCTTAAGGCATTCGATTTGACGGCGACTATAGCAGACGGAAGACCAAGGTTTTTGCATAGGTCTTTGGCTTGAGCCCGGATGTTACCTGCGCGTTTACGACGTTCGGGTGCGAATTGCAGCGGTAGTAGGATATTGTCTAGGACGGTGCCAAAGGGCAGCAAGTTAAACTGCTGAAAAATTACGCCGATTTGTTCGGCTCGAAATCTATCGCGGGCGCCCCTAGTTAGGGCTGAGATTTCTGTTTCGCTAATATGAATTGTGCCTGTATCGGGTCGTATCGTTCCGCAGATCAGCGACAGCAGTGTGGATTTTCCAGATCCGCTCTCGCCAAGAAGTAGAACCGTTTCTCCTGCTTCAATACTGAATTCGGGCACGGACAGGGAAAACCCCGTCCGACCGGGCCAGTGAAATTGAACACCAGAGATATTTAGGATGGGTTGAGTCACCTCAATATAGATCCCGCAAGTCGAGTAAGGGGGCGTCGCGCTCCACTTCGAACGCATGTGCACCTGTTGTGGTTGCGATTTGTACCTCTAGTTTACGTGCATTTTCAAACGTATCAAAATAGGGGAAAGCGATTTCGGAAAGTGATGCGGAGTTGACACAGGTGAACGTAAATTCGGCATGGAACTCTGTATGTCCAGTTTCCCCTGTGTGCTCTTCGTGCTCTTCGCTTTCGAGTTCAGCGCTGGCTTGTGTCACGGTGCATTCGGCCGCGTCAGGTAAGGCGAATAAATTTAGCGGATCCATGAGGGTGGCGACGGCTGCATCGATTTTGGCGTGATCCGCTTCGCTTTCGGCGGCGTACTCAAATCCAACGATATCCGCCCCGGGCGCTTGAAACTCCATTGCAACCGCTGTGCCGTCTATTGCGATGTTAAGAATGCCAACACCGTGTTCATGTGGATCTAGTTGCCGGTTCTCTTCGGCCAGAGCCGGGGTTGTTGCTAACAAGGCCATAAGAGAGATTGTTCGCGTCATAGGATGTCCAATACGGTTGGAGGAAAAGATTTTAGCCACACAACCCACCGGATTTGGATAGATTGTGTATCATTTGCGCGGGGAGTGCCGAATTGCGATTCTAATCACTACTTTTAAACCGTGAATCTCCTGCGTTGCAAAATTGTTATGTTATAAAGTTACGCATTGCAACGCGAAGAGAGATCGATATGCGCGCAAACCTGCTTATGTAAGATACCGTATGGTGAATTGACCCGAATTGTTTTGTCGTGTCGCATTTTCATGGATTGTATTGAATAGGCCGTTAAACCGCGTCTTTTTGCGCAATCCAATCGTGGTCAGGGTCGTTTTTAAAACGCCATTTGCGCAGCGGTCCAGCCATGACATTGAGGTAATACATCTCATACCCGTACGGCGTACCACAGGGATGATGTCCACGTGGAACCAATACTACATCACCGTCTTTGACTGCCATGGTTTCATCCAGCTCGCCATCTTCGGTATAAACACGCTGAATGCCGAAGCCTTGGCCGGGGTTGAGCCGGTGATAATAGGTTTCTTCGAGATAGGTCATATTTGGGTAGTCATCTTCGTCATGGCGGTGACTCGGATAGCTGGACCAATTTCCAGCAGGGGTGAACACCTCAGTCACCAGCAGATGATCAGCTACATCGCGACCTTCCATGGCAATGTTGTTGATGTAGCGGGTGTTTTGACCTTTGCCTCTGAGCGTAAGTTCGATCCCTTCGGGGCCAAGACGCCGAGTTTGGTGTTGCCCGATACCGGGCGCTGCGCATACCGCAAGCACGCAATTGGTTGTCGCCTTGGCGCTCCAACTCGTTTCATTTGCGGTGTAAAGGCAATGAGGAGGTGTTTTTTCAAACACGCTCATACGATCACCCATTTCGCCAAAGCTCTGGCCGTTGGCTGTGATTTCTGCTTTGCCCTCAACCAACACTAGAATAACTTCGTTCTCGCCCGTGTGCTCTTTGACAACATCACCGGCTGACAGGTGATAAAGACCAAATCCAACATAATCCCAATCGGGGCTTTGGGTGCCTCGGGCAGAAAGTCTGGTGATGTCGTGAACTTTGCCGGTTGCCGCCGTCGGTTTGCGCAACAGATCAGTCATTCTCTATATCCTTTGAAACTTGGCTCTTTGTTTTCATGTCCGGTACTGGGTCGTAACCACATTTGCCCCACGGATGGCATCGCCCAATGCGACGGGCTGCCAAATAACTGCCTTTGAGCGCGCCATGTTTTTCCAGTGCCTCGAGTGCATAGGCGGAGCATGTGGGTTGATACCTGCAGTTGAACCCAACCCAAGGGGAGAAGATTAACCTATACGCCCGCACCGGAAATGCGAATATATGAGCCAACGGGGTCATTTTTTGGGTTTTGGGCTGTGGATGATGTGCAGAGCGTCTTGCATGTCTTTTAGAAGGTCAGAAAAGTCGCGGGTCGATGTAACGCCAGGGCGACCAACCAACACATAATCCCACCCGGGTTTCCCACCATTTGGCAGGTGTGCGCGCGCAATTTCACGCAAACGGCGTTTTGCACGATTGCGGGCAATAGCATTGCCGACTTTTTTAGAGCAAGTGTAGCCAACGCGAATAACATCGCTTGGTGCTTCGTCATCGTTCCGACGGCGTGCCTGCAGCAAAAAACCGGGCATTGGCTTGCGCAGTGCTTTCGCTGCACGCAAAAAATCCGGACGGTTTTTTAAAACCTCCAGACGAACGGAAACCGCCGGATGCGACTCGGTAACATTGGGCGCATTGCCTTTTGTCACGATTGCCTCCGGCGGTGATTTTTCCATAGCCTAAGCGGCAGCGCTTATGCGCTGAGCTCTTTACGGCCTTTTGCACGACGTGCATTGATAATTTTACGGCCCGCTTTTGTAGCCATGCGTGCACGGAAACCGTGACGGCGCTTACGGACAAGATTAGAAGGTTGGTAGGTGCGTTTCATCGCCCGTCTCCATCAGATAAGGTCTGCAATCCCGAATGGATTCGAAGACCACAAGTGTTCGAAGCCCGGTCTTTAGGCGGTCTTCAGGGATAAGTCAATTCGTCTTGGGGCGCTTATATGCAACAATTCTGTAGAAAGAAAAGGGGCAAATGTTTCAGCTCGGGCCATTTTTACGCGCAGAACGCGGTTCTGTTGAAATATATGTCACCACAGATCACTGAGCTGTGAGGTGCCTGTATTCTGAAGATTAAATCCCTCATGTTAGGGGCAAGTTAACCGATGCCTGACACCAGTGAGATGACAGAGATGAGCGATATGACGAATATACAACCCAGTTCCAACCTGCGCAAATTACTTCCTCTAGTGGTGATTCTGGTCGCTGCTGTTGTTGGCGCGTTTACCTTGAAAGATTATCTAAGCTTCCAAGCGTTGGCAGATAACAGGGAGGCACTGGTTGCTTTTCGGGATGCGAACTACCTTGTGACTGCGTTGGTGTTCATGGCGGTTTACATTGTGATTGTTGCCTTTTCGCTCCCTGGTGCGACGATCGCGACGCTTACGGGCGGCTTTTTGTTTGGGGTGTTTCCGGGGGCATTGTTCAATGTTTCAGCTGCAACTGTCGGTGCAATTGTAATCTTTCTCGCCGCTCAGTGGGGGTTGGGTGAAAAGCTCGCTGCAAAAATGGAAAGCTCTGAAGGGGCTGTTAAAAAGATCAAAGATGGAATCGATGAGAATCAGTGGTCTATGCTGTTTTTGATCCGATTGGTGCCAGCTGTTCCATTTTTTGTCGCGAATCTCGTGCCAGCGCTGGTTGGTGTGCCTCTGCGTCGGTTTGCGATTTCGACCTTCTTTGGCATTATTCCGGGCGGCGTTGTTTATACATCTGTTGGCGCGGGATTGGGACAAGTGTTCGAAAATGGCGAAACGCCGAATCTCGGAATTATCTTTGAACCGCATATTCTTTTGCCGATCCTTGGCCTTTGTGTCCTCGCGGCACTGCCAATTGTGATCAAAGCTGTAACGAAATCCAAAGGGTAAAATACAATGAATAAGATCAAGACTGATATCTGCATCATTGGTGCAGGCTCTGGTGGATTGTCGATTGCAGCAGGTGCTGTTCAGATGGGGGCAGACGTTGTTTTGCTCGAAGGTCACAAAATGGGTGGCGACTGTCTGAATTATGGATGTGTGCCGTCAAAGGCGCTGATCGCGGCAGGCAAACAGGCCCACGCCATGGAAACCGGCCGCCCCTACGGTGTCACCCCCGTTATGCCCGAAGTCGATTATGGCGCCGCAAAGGATCACGTCCGTAATGTTGTCGCGACCATTGAACCCCACGATTCGGTAGAGCGGTTCGAAGGTTTGGGTGTGAATGTTATTCAGGAATACGGTGCATTTATTTCACCGACTGAAGTGCAAGCCGGGGACAATATCATTCAGGCGCGCCGCTTTGTGATTGCCACCGGGTCTTCGCCGCTCGTGCCCCCGATACCGGGGTTGGAAAATGTACCCTATGAAACAAACGAAACCATTTTTGAGTTGCGTGAACGGCCTGAGCACCTACTGGTGATTGGCGGCGGTCCGATTGGCATGGAGATGGCGCAGGCACATGTTCGGTTGGGGTCCAAAGTCACTGTGATTGAAGGCATGAAGGCGCTGGGAAAAGATGACCCGGAAATGGCTGAGATTGTTTTGGAAAACCTACGCGCCGAAGGTATCGAGATTGCCGAAGATGCGCTGGCTGCGGAAATTCGTGGCGACGTTGGGGCCATTGAAGTTGAAACCAAAGATGGGCGTATCTTCAAGGGAAGCCATATTTTGATGGCTGTTGGGCGCAAACCCAATCTAGATCGCGTGAATCTAGAGGTCGCAGGAATTGAACGTGACCGCAACCTCGTGAAGGTGGATGCCGGGCTGCGTACCACCAATCGCAAAGTATACGCGGTGGGCGATGTTGCTGGACCTTTGCAGTTTACACATGTTGCTGGGTATCATGCAGGTGTTGTGATCAAATCGATGCTGTTTGGGATGCCATCAAAGGCGCGTACAGATCATATTCCATGGGCGACCTATACCGATCCTGAATTGGCGCAAGTTGGCCTGACCGAAGCGCAAGCGCGTGAAAAGCACGGGGCAGCACTTGAGGTGACGCGTTTTGAGTTTTCAGGCAATGACCGTGCGATTGCCGAAGGGAAAACCAAAGGCCTGATCAAAGTAATGATTGTAAAGGGCCGTCCTGTCGGAGCCTCGATTGCAGGACCGCAAGCTGGTGAAATGATTTCCCTGTGGGCGTTGATTCTGGCGAATAAAATGAAAATGGGCCAGATTGCAGCCTTTGTCGCCCCCTATCCAACCCTAAGCGAAGTCAGCAAGCGCGCCGTTGGGGCCTATTACACGCCCCGATTGTTTGATAGTCCTAAGGTCAAACGTATCGTACGATTTGTGCAGCGCTGGCTGCCGTAGCCTATAAGGGGCCACCATGTTTCTGAATTCTCTTTCTGGCCGTTTCCTGATGTTGACGGTGTCTTTCGTGATGTTGGCAGAGGTGTTGATCTTTGTCCCGTCAGTTGCACGGTTCAGAGAGGATTTTCTGCTGTTACATCTTGAACGCGCGCAAATTGCGTCTTTTGCGTTGTTGGCAGAAGATATGTTGGACGAGGAATTAGAAGCAGAATTGTTGGAAAACGCCGGCGTGTTTAATGTCGTGTTGCGCCGGGATGAGATGCGCCAATTGATGCTCGCTTCTCCAGTGCCGGGTCCGGTGACAAGCACCTATGATCTACGCAATGCGTCAGCCTTACGATTAATGAATGATGCGATTTCCCGACTGCTGAGGTCTGAACCAGAAATTATTCGTGTACTCGGGGATCCGGTGCGCGAAGGTGGGTTGATGATCGAGGTCACAATGACAACGGCACCATTACGGGCAGCCATAATTGACTACGGTGTGCGTATTTTGGTGCTTTCGGCGGTGATCTCAGGAATTGCGGCGTTTTTCCTATTCTTTGCCACGCGTGGTTTGTTGGTTCAGCCCATTCGTCAGGTTGTGTTCGACATGATGAATTATAGCGAAGCGCCAGAAGATGCCCGGCGGATTATTCAGCCCAGCTCGCGGATTACAGAATTGCGCGAAGCAGAAGATGCGCTATTGGATTTGGAAACACAGTTAACCGCGTCATTGAAACAAAAAGAACGTCTTGCTCAGCTTGGGGGGGCGGTTGCTAAAATCAGCCACGATTTACGCAATACTCTGACGGTGGCACAGCTGATTGGGGACAGGATCGAAATGAGCGAGGATCCGTTGGTTAAGCGCGCCGCACCCAAACTGTTGAGTTCAATTTCACGGGCGGTTTCGTTGTGCGAGGGTACGCTAGCCTTTGGTAAAGCTGAAGAACCCGCCCCCACGCTTTCTGACGTGTCGCTAGCGGCAATTGCTTCGGATGTTGTGCAAAGTGAAACCCTGACGATATCTGACGGTTCGGTTGAAATACTCAGTGACGTTGACGATTCTTACATGCTGGTTGCGGACCCGGAACAAATGCATCGCATTCTGACGAATCTTGTACGCAACGCACGTCAGGCGATTCTGTCTACGGGCCAAAATGGGACGGTGACCATTTCAGGGCTAGATACAGAAGAGGAATGGCAAATTCATGTGACAGATACTGGGCCAGGTTTACCTCCGAAAGCCCAGGAAAACCTATTTACCCCATTCCAAGGCGGCGTGCGCAAAGGCGGAACAGGCCTCGGTCTCGCAATTGCTGATGAATTGGTACGGGGCCACGGTGGCAATGTTGAGCTTACTCGCACGGATTCGACTGGTACGGAATTCGTCATTCGGCTTCCGAAAGGAAATAATGTGCTTGTGACCAAATCTTTGTGATTTTCGCTCTTGCATCCCCCTGAGAGTAAGACTAAACCCCACCTCAACGGCGCACCCGTAGCTCAGCTGGATAGAGTACCTGACTACGAATCAGGGGGTCAGAGGTTCGAATCCTCTCGGGTGCACCACTTTCCACTTGTGAAACGACACATAGTTCTGCCTTTTGCGACAGAGCCTTTCCTTTTTCGACACATAGCTTTGCCTTTGATCGATTGAGATGATGTCCGTCATGTTTTCCCTTTCAAAACTGGTTTTGTGCGAAGCGCTTTAGCGCGCCTGCCTCTAAAACCTGCTCCCGGCGAGGGTTGGGGGTAGCAAGTGCAATACAATTCGACAGGGTTGGTGCGGCCCACAGGCGCAGCCGAGGACACGGCCCGGTCTAATGGTGTTGCAGGCGCGTGGGGACGACGTCCCCTAGCTCTTTGGTAGGGAGCGGGCCTATTCTGTTGAAGAACTCCTGTTGACTTAAGGATGTCTGCCTGATTCAATTCCTCTGTTGATATGGGAGGTTGGAGCGATGTTGGGTCCGAGGCAGGAAGCACAAAGCGCACTGTTTTATGACTTTTCGATAGAGGATCATATCCCGTCTGACCATGTCCTGCGGGCTATTGATGGCATCATTGATTTGTCTGGGGTGCGACAGCATTTATCTGGGTTCTACAGCCCCACAGGACGTCCTTCAATTGATCCTGAACTGATGATGCGCATGTTGTTGGTCGGGTATGTCATGGGTATTCGTTCTGAACGGCGGCTGTGTGATGAAGTCCATCTCAACCTGGCGTATCGTTGGTTTTGCAAGCTGGATTTGACGGATGCCATTCCGGATCATTCTACGTTTTCGAAGAACCGTCACGGCAGGTTCCGTGATAGTGATTTACTGCAGCATGTGTTTGAAAACGTTGTGGCACAATGCATTGAAGCTGGTCTTGCGAGTGGTCAGAGGTGCGCGGCGGATGCGAGTATCATTGCCGCCGATGCCAATCGCCAGCAATCCACGCCAAAGGTTGATTGGAACCCTGAAGCGATAAATCCGGATGAAGCCCCACGTGCAGTTCGGGAATATTTGGAAACACTGGATGACGCTGCTTTTGGCGCGGCCAGCCCTGTGGTTCCTAAATTCATCTCACATTCAGACCCAGCCTCGCAATGGACGGGAGCACGTGGTGGCCCCGCGTATTTTGCGTATTCTACGAACTATTTGATCGATACGGACAACGCTGTCATCCTTGATGTGGAACCAACACGATCCATCCGCCAGGCCGAAGTTGATGCCGTGAAAACGATGATTGATCGTGTACATGAAGTGCATGATTTGATGCCCGAGCGTCTAATCGCAGATACGGCTTACGGCTCTGGCCCGATGCTGGATTGGCTGGTTGAAAAGCGTGGGATCGCGCCGCACATTCCAGTCATTCATTGCCCGGCAATGCATTGAAAATGCATGAGAGGGGATAAATCTGGCCGAAAGGGTGGCACGTTTGAGCGTGCTGATTTTACTTTTGATGCTGAGAACGACCTCTATAGTTGCCCCGGTGGCAAAGTGCTGAAGCAATATAGGCGTGCGTTCACCAAACCAAGATCTGGCCCCAATAAAGATGCCACCATCCGCTACCGCGCCCGAAAATCTGATTGTGAGGTATGCCCACTTAAACAACGCTGCACACCGAAAGAACCATAGCGTAAAGTCACGCGTTCAATCTACGAACCCTCCCGTGATGTCGCTCGAGCCCTATCGCAAACGCAGCAGTATGCCATCTCGAGAAAGTTACGCAAAAAGGTCGGAATGTCGTTCGCACATCTGAAGCGCATTCACGGCCTAGGCCGGCTCCGATTGCGTGGCCCCTGTGGCGCTCATGATGAATTTATCCTCGCCGCAACCGCCCAAAACCTCAAAAAGTTAGCTAAAATGGCCCCAAGCCCAAGTCAAGCCAGAGCAGTCCTATAAAACTGTGGCGGAAGCCATTCAGTCTGCGAAGCACTCCCGCGAAAACCCAGAGTTTTTCAACAGAATATGCCCAAAGCGGACATACCAATTCAACAAGAATGCAATTGAAGTGGAAATTCGTTTTGGACGCGCAAAACAAGTGTTATCTGCAACGCACTATTCGCGCAGTCACGGTACCAAAGAAACCTCGCCAAGTTGAGCAAGTGTAATGCTCGTCTCGTCAGAAATGACGTCCCAAAGAGCTCTTAGGCCATCTTCGCCCGCCGCGGCGATTGCGAATTGCAGGACACGGCCAAGAAACGTGAAATTGGCACCTTGTTTGAACGCTTTTACGACGTCTTCGCCACTGCGCAGGCCAGTGTCGTAAAACAGTGGAAATTCTTCGCCCACGGCGGCGCGAACGTCCGCCAAAGCGGTGATCGGGCGGGGCGCGCTGTCCAATTGTCGCGATCCGTGGCTTGAGACTTGTATCGCGTCGACACCTGCCCGTTTCAAGGCAACTGCATCGTCGGAATCGAGCACCCCTTTGACCACGAGATTACCCGGCCAGATATCACGTAATTTCGAAAGTGTGCCCCAATCCGCCTTGGCGCGGCTTTCCGTGCGATCGAATTCATAGCCATCCATATCAAAATTCGCCATCTGCGGCTTGCCTTTGGCCAACGCCGTGAGCGACCAGCGCGGGTGGCATGCAAAGTCGATAAACTGACGCGGCCCGATCTTGAACGGCATTGCAAAGCCATGTCGCAACTCGCGCGGGCGGCGTCCGACCTCTGGTACGTCTGCGGTCAGAATGATCGTCTCGTACCCAGCGGTTTTGGCGCGTTCGACCAATTTGAACGTGCCCTCGCCATCGCCAGAGAAATATAGTTGGAACCATGCGTTGCCCTCGGCCGCTTCAATCAAGGGTTCCATTGCGGTGGACGCCACAGTTGACACTCCCAAGGGTACATTCTCGCGCGCCGCTAGACGCGCCAGCATCATGTCGGCACCGGGTGCAGATAGGTTGCACATGCCCATCGGGCTGATACCAAACGGCACGTTGGCCGTTTTTCCAAATAGCGGCACCGCCAAGGACCGATCACTGACATCGCGCAGAATGCGCGGTCGCAGCTCAATCGCGTCAAGGGCCGCACGGTTACGCGCGGCCCCCACTTCGCGCCCGGCAGCGCCATCAATATAGTCGAACACCATCCAAGGCAGACGCCGCTTCGCGATGCGTCGCGCGTCTGCGCTGGAATGGATGCCGGTCTTCATTTAGCTCGCAACCGCCTTCATGAAGCGATCACGGATGACGACGGGGTCCATTGTAATGACAGGAAGCTTGATGTTGCCGCTTTCGCATTTCACGACAATGATCGTCATCTTCTTGCTATCGATGGCTGCTTGCAACGCTTTGCCCGCATCCACGTCCTGAACCGTCACAACACTTTCACAGCCACAGGCCGCAGCAACGTTTTCAAGCTTGGTTTTCTTGCCCGCATAGGTCGGCTGATCACCGGTTGAGCCATAAGATCCGTTGTCGATGATCATCAGGATGTAGTTATCGGCCACGTTGTTGGCTATCGTTGGCAGCGTGCCAAGGTTCGTCAGAACAGACCCGTCACCATCAATGGAGATGACAATTTTGTCTTGCGCCAAAGCCAGACCAAACCCGATGGATGAGGACAGCCCCATCGTGCCGAGCATGTAGAAGTTCTTGGCATTGTCGTCGATCATGTGCAGCTCTTGGCTGGGCAGACCGATGTTGCAGACGACCAGTTGGTCATGAAGGATTGGCGCGATTTCGCGCAGAATTTCAGAGCGGATCATTGGTCGCCATAGCCTCCCCAAAAAGACGCATCCGTCAGGATCGCCACAGGTTTGTTGCACATGAATGTGTATTTCAGGATCGCATCGAGTTCGTCCGCATCGCTTTCTTTGTGGAAGTGATACGTCGGGATGTTCATCTGGTTGAGCAGTGCTTTCGTGTGCACAGCCATCTCGACCTGACAGGCTACAGGTTCGCGCAATTCGCCACGGTAGCTGATTAACATCGGAAGCGGCATGCGGTAATACTGCGTCAGCGTCGCCAGCGTGTTGATGGTCACACCAATCGCGGTGTTCTGCATGATGATCGCTGGGCGTTTGCCGCCCATCCAGGCACCGGCGCAAAGGCCCATTCCCTCGTCTTCTTTGTTAGACGGGATGTGGAAGATTTCGGGCCGTGCGTCGACTTCATCGATCACACCGGCCAGTTGCTTGCAGGGGACGGTGGTGATGAATGACACATCATTCGCCACCAGATCGTCCACGATTTTTTTATCGATACTCAAGGGTCGCTCCTTCGGGAGGGATTGAAAAAAGAGAGGTTGGAAAATTCAAGACGCGCTGCGCAAAACATGTACAGCACAGGGCGCGTGACGAACCACACGGGCAGCCGTCGAGCCCAGAAGGTAGTCGAGCAACCCCGGTTTATGGGATCCGATAACGATGCAATCTGCAGATTTCTCGGCGGCAACGTCTATGATTGTCCGGCCGGAATGGCCTTTGACAACAACTGCCCTGACATTGCGCAGATCTTTCACACGCGCGTCCATCTCGGCCTTGGATTTTTCAAACGCGGCCTTCACAACGTCTTCGTCAAGGTACGCCCCGACCGATCCTGATGGCGCCTCGTAGACGTGCAGAGCAATGATCTCACCGCCCTCGTTCAATAGGGTTCGCGCCACTTCCATGGATGCGGCACCAATGCCGTGATCCAGCGCCATCGTTACGATGATTTTGTTATACATGCTCTGGCTCCAGAATGATTTTGGGGGCGGCGACAAGGCCCGCACGGATGTCGAGGAAAGCTTGATGCCCGTCGGCAAGGCCGCGTGTTTCGGTCCAATCGAGCGCACCGAGGCGACCGTCGAAAATGGCTGCCGCTGTGTCGCGGAAATCCTGGGCGGTGTAGGTATAGGTGCCGATAAATGTGATTTCCTGCAACGTCGTGCGGCGCACATCCAAGCCAGGGCCATCGTCGCCCAAGCCGACATGTGCAATCACGCCGCCCGCCTCAACAATCGCAGAGGCACTGGCACGCGTCGCACCGTAACCGACGGCATCGACGACAATCGGAGCAGACGAAGTCGCCGTATCAACAGCCACCTGTCCACAGCGCTCGATCAGGAACGCGCGGCGGATGTCATTGGGCTCAACAATCGTGACTTCATCGACCTTCATCGCCTTCAGGGCTAACGCCACAGCAAGGCCAATGGCCCCGCCTCCAATGACAATGGCACGACGGTCCATGCTTGCATGCAACGCCTCGATCACGAGGCGCGCGGCGTGCCAACTCACGGCCAAAGGCTCTGCCAAGGCGGCTTTTTGAAACGAAACATCCGCCGGAACGTCGACAAGATTGCGCATTGGCATCGTGACGAATTGCGCAAAGGCCCCTTCGCGCGGCTGCATCGAGATGATCTGGCGATTGGGGCAGAGGTTTTCGCGCCCGGCTTTGCAGGCAGCGCAGTTCAGACAGGTGACCAACGGATTGATCGTCACGCGTTTGCCGTCGTGATCACCACCCACAATCGTGCCTGCGGCCTCATGGCCAAGGATCAGCGGCGAAGGACGCCGCGCGTCATGCCCCAAGAACGCATGCATGTCAGAGCCGCAGATGCCGGATGCCTCAATCCGGATCAGGTGTTCGCCGCTCCCTGCCACGGGGTCTGGCATGTCACGATAGACGAGGGTTTCGACTGCATCATAAACGAGAGCTTTCATTTCGCGGTATATCCTCCATCGACCATCAAGACCTGCCCTGTGACGAAAGCTGATGCATCCGAACAAAAGAACAACAAAGGCCCGTCGATGTCTTCCAGCGCGCCGTTGCGCCCCACACAGGTTTGCGCGGCGTTTCTGGCGGCGCGGGCTGGGTCGGCGAATACAGGTCCAGTGAGTTCCGTCGGGAAGAACCCCGGACCAATGGCATTGGCTGTGATCCCGTCCTTAGACCAGCATTCGGCCATTGCACGGGTCAGTTGGGCCACACCGGCTTTGGACGCGCCATAAGCCACCCCGCCAGGAAAGGCGCGCGTGGTTTGGAGCGAGGCAAAGTTTACGACCCGCCCCCAGCCCTTTGCTTTCATCGCGGGCGCGAAGGCTTGGGTCAAAAAGAACGGCGCGGTGAGGTTCAGTTTCAGCGTTAAGTCCCAGCCTTCGGGCGTCACATCATCCGCAGCTTCGCGGGTATTGATCCCCGCCGCGTGGACGATGATATCAGGCGCTCCGAAAGGGGCAGCAATCTGCTGGGTGATTTCAGGAATGGCATGCCGCTGCGACAGATCTGCCGCCACTACTGCCGCACTTTGCCCTGTTCGTTCTGCCCATTCACTCAACTGATCTGCCCGCCGCGCGACGCCAACAACGCGCGCGCCCGCAGCCGCAAGCACGGTTGCAGCACGTTGACCGAGCCCAGCACTGGCCCCTGTGACACATGCCACACGCCCTGAAAGATCGAACAAATCAGCTGGAGTTTTGGGATGATTAACCATCGGCTGTCAGATCGAATGTCTCGTCTGGGAAATACTTGGCAAGACGCACATCTGCCGCGCGGGCGTGGCCTTCCATGCCTTCAAGACGGGAAATCCGCGCTGTGGCCTCGGCCACCGCCTTGGATCCTTCGCGGGTTGAACGCTGCCATGTGACGATTTTCATGTATTTGTGAACGGACAAACCGCCTGTGTAGCCAGCCGCGCCAGATGTCGGCAGAACGTGGTTCGTGCCAGATGCTTTGTCGCCATAAGACACAGTCGTTTCCTCGCCCAAGAACAGCGATCCGTAACAGGACAAGCGGTTCAACCACCAATCCAAACCTTCAGCCTGAACGGTCAAATGCTCGGGTGCGTATTCATCAGAACAGGCCGCCATCTCTTCGCGGTTTGCGCAAACAATCACTTCGGCATAGTCGCGCCACGCGGCAAATGCGTTTTCGCGGTTCAATTCGGGCAGATCTTCGATCAAGGCGGGAATACGGGCCATTACGTCTTCGGCCAATGCCTTGTCATCGGTCACCAGCCAAACGGGAGAGTTATAGCCATGCTCCGCCTGAGAGACCAAATCCGTCGCCACAATATGGGCGTCGGCGGTTTTGTCGGCCAGCACAAGGCTATCCGTCGGTCCTGCAATCATGTCGATGCCAACACGGCCAAACAGAATGCGTTTCGCCTCTGCCACGAACTGGTTACCGGGCCCGACGAGGATGTTTGCCTTTGGCAACCCGAACAACCCGAACGTCATCGCCGCAACGCCCTGCACGCCGCCCAGTGCCATGATCTTGTCGGCGCCACAGATGTGGGCTGCATAAACAATCGCCGGTGCAACACCAAGGCCAGGCCGTGGCGGTGACGTCGCCGTTATGTGGCTACATCCCGCGACTTTCGCCGTTGTGACCGTCATGATCGCGCTGGCGATGTGGCTGTAACGCCCACCGGGAACGTAGCAACCTGCCGCATCAACCGGAATTGCCTTTTGCCCTGCAATCAGGCCGGGCTGGATTTCAACTTCGATGTCACTGACGGTGCCCTTTTGGGCTTCTGCAAAATGTTTCACGTTGTCATGAGCAAACTGAATGTCTTCTTTCAGCTTTTGCGGAACACGATCACACGCAGCTTCGATCTCCTCGTCCGTGAGGATGATATTGCCCTCGTATTTGTCGAACTTCACGGCATATTCGCGTGCTTTGTCATCTCCACCAGCCTCGATATCGCTCAGGATCCCTTGCACGATGCCGTGAACGTCGGATGCGCCGGATTGCGCGGTCAGCGTTGCTTTCTTAAGATAGGAACGAGCCATTTATTCAGCCTTATTTATAGATTTCCGGAAGGAATGTTGTGGAGATTGCTGGAACGAACGCGATCAGCAGAACGACGACGAGCATACACAGCACGAACGGGATGGCCCGCCATGCGATCTTGAGGATGGATTCACCTGTTATGCCAGACACGACGAATAGGTTCAGTCCTAAAGGTGGGGTGATGAAGCCGACGCCTAGGGCCGTTATCATCATGATGCAGAACTGAATTTCGTTCATGCCGATATTGTCGGCCAGTGGCTTCAGGATCGGCGCAAGGATTACGATGTTGGGCGTTGTCTCCATCACACAACCCGCGGCGATCAGGATGCCAATCATCATCAGGATCAGGATCTGCGGGTTGTCCGTCATATTGGTCGCCGCTGTCACGAACCCTTGCGGCACGCCCATGATTGCCAGCGCCTGTGCCAATGGCAGTGAGAAGGCGATGATCGGCAGGATGATCCCGTTGACCTTGGCCGAACTCACCAGCATCGCTGGGAACTCCGCCAGTTTCAGCGTGCCAATGATGAAGCCGATGATGATGGTGACGACGACAGCCGTCGCACCCGCTTCGGTCGGGGTCAAACGGCCAGAGAAGATACCGTAAAAGATAATCCCGGGAACGATGAACGCATACCAACCAGACGCCAGCGCCGAGCCAAGTCGGGAGAAGTATTCACCCGCAGACAGATTGCCGCCGCCCTCATAGTTATAGATGCGGTTGACGATGATATTGGTGATCAGGATTGCCAAAAGGATCGACACACCCGGAATGATTGCTGCAAGGAATAGCGTCGAGGCAGAAATCCCGAGGATCAGGCCCACGATGATATAAGCAATCGACGGTGGAATCAGGATACCAGTACAGGCACCCGCCGCGACCAGGGCGCAGGCATAGGGACGCGGATAGCCGCTCTCGACGAGACGATCGATGGTCATCCGACCCACCGCAGCCGCCCCCGCCGCGTCTGACCCTGAAATCGCGGCGAACATACCGCAGACCAGAACCGTGGCCGACCCGAATCCGCCCTTGGCGAACTGTGTTAGCGCCTCGGCCACGTCCAAGAACTTGCGTGACAGTCCGGTGCGTACCAAGACGTCACCTGTCAAAATGAACAGCGGCACCGCCGTCAAAGCGAAAGCATCAATGCCGTGAAACAGGCTTTCGCCCAGCAAAGCCAGTGGCAAATCGCCTGCCATCACCAACATCATCGTCGCCGCAACTCCGATGGCCGCCCAAACAGGCACCGCCAAGGCACACATCAGAACAAAAGCGATGACAGGTAAATAAAAATCCCAGCCAAGAATAACGATCGTTTCTATAGGTCCAAACAACATGTGCTAATCCTCAATCAAACAGCTTGTCGCCTTCGTAAACGGGCGTGCCGTCACGAAGGGAGCGGAAGTCACGCAGCAATGACTGGATGAGACGAACGATCATTATGGCAAAGCCCAACGGCACGGCCATGAAGAACCAAACCATGGAAATGCGCAGGCCGTGGCTCACCGAGCCGAACTTCCACGACACATGGACTGTCTCCCATGACCAATAGAGAGCGATCAGGGCGACGCCGAACATCACCAGATCACCAAAGATATAAAGCAGAGCCTTAACGCGGGGGCTGACGTAGTGCATCAACACATCAATGCGGATGTGTGCGCGTTCCTTGACGGCCGCAGCGGCACCGATCCATGCAAGGTAGATGAACGAATAGCGCACGATCTCTTCGCCCCAAATGGACGAGTATGCGAAAATCTCTCGGCGTAAGACCTCGATGGCCATGGTCAACACAAGCATTACGTAGAACACTAAAAGCATCCAGCGTTCGGCATCTTGGTCTAGTCTTTGCAGTAAACTCATGGCGGTCCTCTCTCACGGAGCGGCCGTCAAAAGGCCGCATCAAACGCGTTAGACTGGCGCGCACCACATAGGGTGCGCGCCGGTTTTTTTTTAGGCGTCGTGGACGTAGTGGCGGCCCTGTGTGCTAGCGGCCTCTTCGATTTTCGCGAAGGTGTCCATGGAACCGGCCAGCTCGGTCTTGAAGCTGTCCCATTCGGCCAACTGGTACCCACCGGCCGCCTGCCATT
Organism: Cochlodiniinecator piscidefendens; assembly: GCF_011326755.1. Classification (GTDB taxonomy): domain Bacteria; phylum Pseudomonadota; class Alphaproteobacteria; order Rhodobacterales; family Rhodobacteraceae; genus Cochlodiniinecator; species Cochlodiniinecator piscidefendens. Next base: position 115,957 of record NZ_JAAOIE010000005.1, read on the forward strand.
CGCCCAGCTGATCATCCGAGAGCGAGTGGAATTCAACGCCAGCTTTGCGCAGTTCAGCCATTGCGTAGTTACGCGCCGATGGAACTTTGGCAAGGTTCTGGTGGCGGGTTATTTCAGCCGCTTCCATGATGCCGTCTTGAATGTCGGCAGGCATAGAATTGAACCATTCGAGGTTGCAGGAATAAACCTGTGAATCCGGCACGGCCTGCGTGAACGTTACGTGGGACAGTAAGTCCTTGAAGCCAAACACAAGCAGCGCACCAACGGATGGGTCAAGCGCGTCAGCAACACCCTGTGCAATCGCGGACGGTGTTTCGCCCCATGCAACCGGTGTCGGGTTCGCGCCAACCATGCGGTAGTATTGTTGCAACATCGCAGACCCGGGAACGCGGAACTTAACGCCATCCAAATCGCCTGGAGTCATCACAGCGCCTGCGCCGCCTTTGCGAACGGCAACAACCCGTGGGTCAATGTTCACGTAAAACAGCGCTTTGAAACCAGCTGCTTCGACCTTTGGGTTCACTTCTTGCGCCCAAACATCGGAATGTACGAGATTCGTGAAACGTTGGTTAGATCCGCACAGATACGGCATGTTGATCAGGTCAACGACGCTCGCGAAGGGGGCAAAGTTGGACAGCGAGTGCTGCGCGGCCTGAATGGTGCCGGTCTGCACAGATTGCGCCAATGCGCCACCCGCACCAAGTTGACCACCAGGGGCAAGCCTGACATAAACCTTGCCGTTTGTGGCGTTCTGGATATTCTCTTTCAGGTCAAGCTGCATGATCGGATAGCTGCGGGTCGCACCCAGCACATAGGCCGTTGCGATTGTCATGATATGCTCAGCCGCGTTTTCGCGCTCGTTCTCTTCTTGCGCGGTCTGCGCAGCGGCCTCGGTTGACCAAAGCGTTCCAGCAGCACCAGCAACGATTGCGGCGGTAAATGCGCCGGACCCTGCCAGTTTCAAGAAATTACGACGCTCGGCCGATTTCAATTCTTTGATGTCTTTATCCAATTTAGTGTCCTCCCTGGACGGTTGTGCGTTGCGCTATTTCTTGGCGACAGCTTCTTTTTTGAGAATGGCAATTACGAACAACACCGCGGCACCGGACAAAACTAGCATCTCACCTACGTCGTTCAGAAATGCGGAATTGGATGCAGAGCCGAGCCCTACATTCACACCAAAAACCACAAACAAGAGTATCGCCCCAATCAGCGGCATATTGCGTCTCCTCCCAGTCGCAAATCCGATTCTCCGTCCATGTAAGCGCTTACAAATGCAAAATGCAAGCCCTTACATTTCTGTGTTGCAGGCATTGCGTTTTTTGGCCAAACTCGCGTTGAAGATAATAAGCCCTGAAATCAGGGATTTGATAAAGGATCACGATGGCAAAAGACCAACCGACTCCAACTCTACAAGATGTCGCAACAGCGGCAGAGGTCTCCACGGCGACGGTCTCGCGCTGTCTGAACTTCCCGGATCAGGTCACAGAAAGCACCCGCAACAAAGTCCTAAAAGCCGTCAAAGCGCTGAGCTATTCGCCACATTTCGGCGCGCGTGCTATGGCCTCGCGGCGCACAAATACAATCGGCGCGATCATCCCGACAATGGAAAACGCGATTTTTGCACGTGGTCTTCAAGCCTTTCAAGATGAGCTCCATGAACATGGCTTCACGATGCTGGTGGCCAGTACATCCTACCGTGCCGATATCGAAGAAGAACAAATTCGCGCGCTCGTTGGGCGCGGGGCCGATGCCTTACTGCTCATTGGGCATGAGCGCAGCCCCGACATCTACCGCTTTCTGGAAACTCAAAACGTGCCCGCACTTGTCACGTGGGCCTTCGACACCCGCCTGCCACGTCCTTCGATCGGCTTTGACAACCGCAAAGCTATGCGCGAAATGGCGCTAAGAGTCATCGAATTGGGCCACAGAAATCTCGCGTTTATCTCAGCGAGAACCACCCTGAACGACCGCGCTAAAGCGCGCCAATTGGGGATAGAGGACGCTATGGTCGCCTCCAACCTGGTCTCGGGCGATCTGTACATGGTTGAAACCGTCTATGGCATAGAACAGGGCTCAATCGCCTTCGAACAGGTGCTAAAAGCCGCGCCCCAAACGACAGCCATTTTCTGCGGCAACGATGTGTTGGGAGTGGGAGCCCTGCGCCGTGCCCGCGAAATGGGCGTCAGGGTACCCGAAGATGTGTCCATCATCGGGTTCGACGACATTGATCTAGCTGAAATTGCCTATCCCGCGCTGACAACTGTCCATGTTCCGCATCGCGAAATGGGGCGACGCGCCGGCAAAGCCCTCGCCGAATTAGTGACCAATGGAACATCAATCGAGGCTATCGAGCTCGACGCAAGCCTTGTTTTTCGGGATACTCTAGCACCAGTGAAGAACTGAGTTACCTTTCCCGGGTGCGCATTTCTGGGCAATATCCGCCACAGCGGCTTGGCAGATCAACGGATCGTATTGGGGCACCTTTGAAATCCGCAACTAACGTCCGCTCCTTGCCTTTTTCAGTCATTAATGCACTTCGCAGCATCGGTCACTAAGGGCATATTCTGTTGAAAAACTCTGGGTTTTCGCGGGAGTGCTTCGCAGACTGAATGGCTTCCGCCACAGTTTTATAGGACTGCTCTGGCTTGACTTGGGCTTGGGGCCATTTTAGCTAACTTTTTGAGGTTTTGGGCGGTTGCGGCGAGGATAAATTCATCATGAGCGCCACAGGGGCCACGCAATCGGAGCCGGCCTAGGCCGTGAATGCGCTTCAGATGTGCGAACGACATTCCGACCTTTTTGCGTAACTTTCTCGAGATGGCATACTGCTGCGTTTGCGATAGGGCTCGAGCGACATCACGGGAGGGTTCGTAGATTGAACGCGTGACTTTACGCTATGGTTCTTTCGGTGTGCAGCGTTGTTTAAGTGGGCATACCTCACAATCAGATTTTCGGGCGCGGTAGCGGATGGTGGCATCTTTATTGGGGCCAGATCTTGGTTTGGTGAACGCACGCCTATACACGTTTGATCGTACGGACCAAGCAAGTACACCAACCTTCTACCCATTTGAGAAATTCCGCGAGCTCTTGAAGCAGCCGGGCGTGCTGCTGGAGCCAGGTTACTTTACTGTTGAGCGGGAAAAGCTACGTAGTACCGGCATTGTAGATTCTATCCACACGCTTTCAGGTGAGACGGATACCGAGGTAATCTGGCGCTACGCATACGTGGTCGCTTTCCTAGCATATTGGCGCTCGGGTGCGGTCAAAAAATCGGAATTTTCGACGCGGCTCTTGCTGCCTGAAATCGAAAAGCATGTGAACAAGCAAGCTTATGCGGAGCAGAGCGGTTGGGTCAAAAAACGCGCAGGTCAGAAAAAGGAGTACCGTGAACTTCCTTGTGCCCGTACCCTTCTGGAATGGGTGCGCCTCTATGAAAAAGCGGGGTGTTCGCGGCTTGCACTCGCGCCGAGAACATTTCGATCAGGAAACTGGAAGGATCGTTTCACGCTTGAGGAGCTGCGGTTCTTAGGCCGTTGTATCGGTGATTATCTGACGCGTAGTCGGCTGTCCAAGCGGCGTGTTGCAGATAACACCAAAGTCAAATTTGAAGCGGAAAATGTGCAGCGCGTCGAACTTGGACTGCCCCTGCTCAAGGTGCCTTCAAAGCGTAAGGTTGAACGTGAGATCGCAAAGCTCGATCCATATTCCACTTATGCGCAACGCCACGGTGTAGATGCAGCAAACCGCAAATTCATACTCTATGAAACAGGCTTGGATGCGAGTTATCCGATGGAACGCATCGAGATCGATGAGTGGAAAGTTGACTTGATCACGATCCTCGCCGAACGTGGGGCTCTCGATAACCTTTCGCCGGAACAATTGGCAGCTTTGCCGCGCGGAAGGCGTTGGCTTTACCTCGCCATCGATGCCGCGACCGGTTGTGTTCTCGGCATGCGGCTCTGTGAAACCCCAAACGCTGATGATGCGATTGCATTGCTTGCTGATGTGACACGGGGCAAGTCAAGTTTGGCAGCGGCTGCTGGATGCCGATCGGAATGGGGGCAATATGGTGGGCTTAAAACTGTAGCAACCGACCTCGGTGCAGCATTCGTCGATGATAGGTTTCGTGCCGCCATCTTTGATGCGGGTGGTTCTCCGGAAACGCCAACTGGTGGTCTGCCGCAACTGCGGGCGCGCGTGGAACGGATATTCGGAACCTTTGGGACGGATTTGATGCCTGGCCTTGCGGGCCAGACATTTTCCAACCCGAAGGAGAGAGGTGATTATCCGTCAGTAGAGATGGCTGCGATCACGGATGATCAATTGATGCAGATGCTGATCTTGTACGTCGTGGATGTGTATCACAACCGGCCTCATGCAGGGTTAAAAGGCGAGACGCCCAACAATTGCTGGAAACGTCTAGGGAAGGAAAAGGGCGTTGTGCCAGATGTCCCAGAACGGATCAGGCGTCGTGCTTTTGGGAAACCGCAGAACCGTAAAGTTTCGGGCCGTGGTGTCCGCGTCTTTGGCATCGATTACACCTGTGCAGCATTGCGTCACTTCCACCTTCACAGCCATGAAACATATGTCGATCTGCGGATCGATCTGAATGACATTGGTTGGATTATGGTTCGGATTGGAGATGAATGGTTCCCCGCAACAGCGTTACAGAAGTGTTTCGACGGCGTGTCTTACGATAAGTGGGAGGCCGCGGCTCGTCAGCTGCGCCTTAAATTTCGCGAGGAGGCGGCTCTTCATGAAAGCGTCGTTGCGGAGGCGCTTCAAAAAATTGCGACTGTGAATGCAGAGGCAGAGAGGAGAATGGGCGTCGCTTTGCGCACCGTAACACCAGCGGGCTTGCGACGTGGCGAAGAGGATCTCTTTCTGGGGCTGTCGATTGACCCAGACGACCCTGAAGGCTTTGACTTGCCACCAGATGAAGACCTGTTCGGCAGCCTCGTACCTCTCCTAGACAAGGATGGCGGAGGGGCCACTGCAATTCCGGATGCTGTGGAAACTGAAGAGCCTGAAGCCGAAGATGATCATGCGCCTCTGACATGGAGGTTCGATGATGAATAAGGTTTCTGATACTCATATCCAGCTCGCGAAGTTGCGGGGGCAGTTCATCAGGCATGCCGCATACGAACAATTGTGTGATCAGTTTGATCGACATCTGCAAAGGCGGCGTGCCGCTCTGTCTTTGGGCCTCTTTGAGGAGGCCCGAGGGATTGCCATCGTAGGTGCGTCTGGGAGTGGCAAGTCAACGCTTACGGCACGTCTGTTGACGCAGCACCCGGACATTCTGCAACCGCAATCAGAAAGTCAGAAGGCTGAGATTATCAGTCTTCTGGTTCCATCGCCAGCCACGCTTAAAGATGTCGGTTCCACCATTCTGGGTGCATTGGGATACGATTCCATGCGTCGAAGTCCGGCGGGTGCGATTTGGGATCAGGTGCGCACGCTACTGCACAATCGAGAAACCTTGTTTGTGCATCTTGATGAGGCGCAGGACTTGTTCTCCAGCCGAAACACAAATGTACGCAACGATGTCGTGAACACACTGAAGTCCCTCATGAACAGCAAGGCTTGGCCTGTTGGCCTGATCTTGTCGGGCACTCCCAAGATGATTGAAATGATTAACTCCGACGATCAGCTCAAGCGCCGGATCGACATGGTCAGCATCGATGCGGTGACTTGGGCCTCTCATGGGAAAGAGGTGCGGGCTTATTTCAAAGCCTATGCCGACAAGGCAGGATTGTCTTTGTGCATTGAACTGGATCTCGAAGATTTCTTGCCGCGCCTGCTCCATGCTGGTGCCAATGAGTTTGGCTTGACAGTTTCAATGATCTTGAACGGGATTGAAAACGCGATTTTGGAGGAGACGGACACACTGCGTCTTGAGCACTTTATCGATGCTTTTCAAAGCAAGTCTGGCTGCGTGCGTGGGCTCAATCCCTTTGTAGTCTCTGACTACTTAGCCATCGATACACGTGCTGTCATGGGGATCATGCAATTCGGCGACGGGCAGGTAAGGCGATGAGTATCAATCATTCTTTATCCTTCCCAATCCTCGAGTATGAAACGGCGACATCTTACGTCTCGCGTCTAACACGGTACTGCGGTTTGAATTCACCAAATGATTTTTGCTTGGATCACGGGTTTCGGTGGCAAGACTTCGTACGAGGCGATGACGTCTTGTTCGATAAAGTGGCTGCAATCGGTGGTGCGAATGCCGACGATATGAAACGTTGGGCCGTGCGCACGATTGATAAAAATCGCTTTGAAATCTCCGGGCAACAAGCAACCAAAATGTCTTTGGTTCGAACGAGGTTGCGGGTTGGGGCGACAGACTCCCGAATATAATGCCCTGTCGGAGCTCTGGATTATTGGCGAGATTGACTGCGAAGAGCTGGAAAAACGACGGATGAAAATGGTGCTAGATTGTGTGAAGAACAGTGCCTGATCCATTCCTGCAAGAAGATCGAATGAGTATGAAAAACTGTCTCGGCATAAAGTCCGACCCAGCTTTACTGCGTATTGTTGAGCGAGAACTTACGTCAAGCCGGGCCGAAACGGTTGAAAAAATTACGGGCCACTTCGACGGGCAACATTTGCGCGCCATTCACAAACATCTATTCCAAGATGTCTTTTAGTGGGCGGGGACCATGCGTTCCGATACCATCGTTCTTGACGGTGAGACTTATAATATTCTTGAACACGCAAACATTTTATCCAAGGGCGGTAGCACCTTTCTGCCTGCGTCTCATTTGGATAATGGGCTTGCTCACATCGAACGATTGGCAAATTCACCAGAAGCGCAATCCCAGAACTGCGAAACGTTTGCGAACATGGCCACCGAGATCTTGTCTGATCTCAATTATGCGCATCCGTTTCGTGAGGGAAATGGGCGTACCCAACGTGCATTTATGGAACAACTGGCAAAACGCACCGGACATGACTTAGATTTTGAGGGTATTACAGCTGCGCGCAATAACGCAGCCAGCATCGAGTCGCATGGTGGAGATACGGTGAAGCTGGCAGCGATCGTCTCGGAAAGCCTTAAGCCTGAGGAAGTCGAAGCCAGGCTGCAAGCTGTAGAGCAACTTGAAGGGCTCGGCGTGGACCGTCAAACGATTTGCATTTAGGTGGGCGTTTCAACTTAAAGGTGCTTTACATAACACCCCTTAGCAGACGCTCACGCTTCGTTGCGGCGCGTGATTTCACCTGAGGGTTGTCTGCACACACCCTTCGCCTAAAAGGTGCGTGCAGACCGAACCGCTTAATATTTTGTCAAACATATGGTCTGACATGATGGGCCTAAACGGGATCGCCGCACTTGATCCGCCCCACCGTGCGGCGTCTCCTGCGGTCCCCGCGCTTTATGGGTCCGGGTCCCCAAACAGACTTTTCGGTTGATACGTCTAGGACGCAAATGCCTCCCGTTCGGTGATCTTCTCAAACTCAGGCAGAAATTCCTCATTATGCAGGGCGAGGTATTTGGTGATCCGCTCATTGCTCACCAACCGCGTGACGTAGCCGCGCGCCAAAACTAGATCGAGATGATCAGCGCCATAACTGTCTTCGACCAAACGCACTTCACGTTCTAGGTTGGCGGACTCGCGTTCCATCAGATCAAGCTGTTCGCGTGAGATGCCTTTGACCTTCTTCGGTGTCGCGCCAGAGACCAACTGGCTTTCGGGTGTCCCCGCCAAGAGAGATTGAGCGTAGTTGACGGTGTATTTGTTCATCGTCACCATCAGCTGTGCCGCTTCGATCTGGCGCATTGGTTTCATTTTCTTGAGAATACGAAATCCGGTCAAGGCAACCTGCTTATCTTTCAACAGATCAGCAGCTTCAGGACAGATGCCATCAAGCAAACGTCGCTTTTCTTGCAGCGTCTTGATGTTCACATTCAGTGCTTTTGCTAAGCGTTCTTCCGACGCACCGAGGGTCAGTGCGCGCAAAATCATCTTATGTTCTTGGATTGTGGCAAGCCTGCTGATCCGCTTATTATAGGTGAAGGCTTCATCGTCGGTGGAAATGATGCAGGGCGTGTCGGTGGCACCTTGATCCTTCAATACTTCCAAGCGCAGATGCCCATCAAGCAGCGTGTATTGAGTCGGATCTTGTCGATCACGGGTCACGACGATCGGTTCGACAAGGCCGATCTCTGTAATGGATGCGACAATCCGTTTGAACTTGACCGTTTCCTTCGTTTGCGGGGTCACAACATAAAGTGGCGCAATATTATCGAAGGTGATGCGTCGTAAGGCGCACTCGAATGCGGCGGCAACGATCTGTTCTTCGTCTCTAGTTGTCATGTCATTGCCCCGTTAATGCGGGTCAATCGATCTGCGATTGTCTTGGGAATATTGGACAGGCCTTCGGCGCGCAAAAGCGTCACAAAGTTTTCGTCTGAAAGCAGCGTCTTCAAGGATTGGGTCAGAAACATGATTTCGCTTCGTGTCGCCCCAGCCTTACGCAGCAGGATTTTCTTCTTTTCCACATCGTTTTGATAGGTCCGTAGCAACGTTTCGACGGAAAGATTTGTCCGTGACCGCTTGTCCGAGGCCCCACGGCCTTTGCCGAATTGTTTGCGCGTTTCAACCAAGCGCTTCGCCGCCATCAGACGACCACCGCGCAAAACCTTGCTTTCATAGGCCTGACGCAGCACCGTCTGTACGCCAACATCATCGGCCTCGGCGATATCAACGGCGACGCTGACCGGAATTCTCCCGCTTTCAACAGCGCGCAGGAGCCGGTGTTCATGGCTTTCCAACAATCGAATGACACCGTGCACGTATTTGCTTGATAGCTGGGTCTTCGCGCCGATTTCTCGTTCAGAGTATCCACTGTCTTTGAGGCGTTTGATATCCCTCAGTAGATCAAGCGAGTGGTGCTGCCTGCGCGCGAGGTTTTCGACCAAGCTCATCACAAGACAATCCTCTGAGCTGGCGGTGATGACAACTGCCGGTATTTTGTCTTGTTTTAAGACCTTGAAGGCCTCCAATCGACCTTGGCCACAGACCAATTCGTATGTCAGGCCATCGCTCTCATCATCCTTGCGGGCGGCAACAGTGATTGGGCGCTTTAGGCCAAGCTCAGCAATGTTTGCGACGATTCCATCAAAGGCCTTTTGATTTCGGATACGCGGATTGACCACAGTGATCGCATCTACAGCAATGAGTTCAGTATGTTCTGGTGACGCGTCAGGCATCATGCGACCTCCAAGATTGAGGTGCGCTCACACATCGCAAAGAAATGGGCGAGGTCATCAAATCGGTAAGCGTCCAGCGACAAACCGTTGGTTTCTGAAAGGCGGAGTTTGGAAAACGTCATATCCGCAGTTGGCAGCAGGTAGAAATCGAGCGGCGTCTCATTCGCTTGATCCATGCGCGCGACAACCGTGATGTCTGGCAAAAGACCGGTATCTAACCTAATGTTCCATCGATACGCGCCGGCATCGGTCTGTGTACATCTGGCGATAACAACAGAGGCAGAAAATTCTTGATTGATGGTCAGAAGGCCCGTCTTGGTATCCTGCTGGACCAACCCGCCAACCTGTTCGATTCCACCTACCGTATCATGGATGGTCCCGGCATGGATTTTACGCAGACGTTTGTTGATTTCAATGTGTCGGTAATCCCTGTCAGGGGTAAAACCGACCAACTTGTACGCTCTGAGTAAGCTACCAAACCTGCTTTGATATGCCCCACTGGACGGCAACGTGCTGGCTTCGTTGATGACGATACCAGATAGAAAGCCATGCGTTTCCAGCGCCTCCCGCAGTCCATCTAGCATTTCTTTGTCAGAATATCGGTGTGCTTTGGCAGCAAAGATGGCTTTGGCGGCGGTAAATAACCCAGCATCGACAATCGCTTCAAACGCACCTTCGGATCTGACCCAGTTATCTGGATTATTGCGCACATGGCGCTTTTTCAATTTGAAGGAATGGCGGTTCCAGATGTTGTTGCCGATGTACTTTTCGTTTGAGAGCAGCTGTCGCACGACGGACGGTGTCCAGTCCCGGTCCAAATCTGTTTTGATACCCTCGGCGTTAAGATCGGCGGCGATCATAACCTCGGATTGATTGTCATCGACAAAGTTACGGAAGATCTGGTTCACAACTGCGATCTCGTCATCCGGGCCCGGTACGAGCGTCACACGGTCAGTCTGAATACTCTTATGTTCGCCTCGCGTTAGAATACCTTTCTGGTTGCCAGCTCCATCGATCAGCATCCGCCGCAGGCCGTACCCAGGCGGGCCACCTTGTCTGTAGCCCATTTCAATCAGCCGTGACTGACCAGCAAAGACCTTTTGCGACAGCTCACGGCTGTACTCACCGGCCATTGCGCGTTTGACGCCTTTAACGATGGTAGAAACTGGACTGCCATCATTCCCGGAGCCTAAAGCCAACCAAGAATGGTAGGTGGCCAGTTCAAAACGGTAAGACGGCTCTTCGGATTTTGCATTGGTCGAGTGGCCGGTATGGGCCGTTGCCGATGGTAAGGGATGGTATGACACTATATAGACGACTGTGACTGCGCCAAGTCGATGGTTTTGATTTTCGCAAACAAAAAGGGATCTATCCTATCAATAAGTTTGACCTTAAAACGCTATCAATCGCTCATCAAGACGTGGTTAAAAACACCCGCCGGTGGCTTAAACAAATGGTAGTCGGATTAAATCTATGTCCATTTTCCCCTAGCGTCATAGCGCGTGACCAAGTGTATTATGCCGTATGTGATGCCTCCACCGATGCACAGCTAAAGCAGTTCTATGTGAGTGAATTGCAGCGTCTGCTTGGGGCCAACGAAAATGACATTGCCACGAGCTTGCTCATGTTTCCCCAAGGTCTAGAAAAGTTCGATGATTACCTCGACTTACTCGATTGGTTTCAGCAGCTCTTGGAGCAAGCAGACCTGACAGAGCATGTGCAATTGGCATCCTTTCATCCTCAATATCAATTTGAGGGGGTGGCGGCAGACGATCTTAGCCACTTTACCAATCGCGCGCCCTATCCAACCATACACCTTCTGCGTCAAGATCAGATGACGAAAGTCCTCGCTCAGGTTTTGGATCCCGAGAAGATTTATATAGATAACATAAAAACATTGAATAAACTTGGTCGTCGACAGGTCGAGGAACTTTGCCCCTGGGGTACATAATACCTGTTTTGCATCGCCGTGTAGCCACGCACGGTGTCAGTTTTTTTGCCCCAAAGGCATCTTAAACTAAGAGATAGTTTGACCAAGATCTGCTTTTGGGATGCTGCGTTTCAGCATGGATAGACCGGCCAAAGGTCCGCAATGGGCCGCCTGCAACAGCGGCCCGCGTTCTTAGATATCAATGGCTTCGGAGATCGACAGTGCATCTTCGAGTTCGACACCCAGATATCGAACAGTGCTGTCCATCTTGGTGTGCCCAAGCAAAAGCTGGACTGCACGCAAGTTGCCCGTCTTCTTGTAGATCTGCGTGACTTTGGTCCTACGCATCGAATGGGTCCCAAAGGCCGTCGCCTCAAGGCCAATGGAGGTGACCCAATCGCGAACGATCCGTGCATATTGCCTCGTAGAAATGTGCAGCCGCTCGTGAAACCGGCCTGGCCAGAGATATTCAGATCCTACCATAAGGGGATCTTCCATCCAATTTGTGACAGACGCCCGTGTCCCCTCTGATATCTCGAAGCGAACGGGCTTTCGTGTCTTGCTCTGCAAAACGGAAGCCCGTTCCTTGATCTGGCCTGAAGCCATAACATCGGCGACTTGCATCCGAATAAGATCACACCCGCGAAGTTTACTGTCGATTGCCATGTTGAACAGCGCGAGATCGCGGTGGTTTTCCGCCAACTCCAGACGGACGCGGATCGCCCACACGTGCTTTGGCTTGAGTGGGCGTTTCTGACCGACGATGCGTCCTTTGTTCCAAGCCGGGCGAAGAGCGCGAATGGCAGGTAAGTTTGGTGTTTCCATGACTGATCCTCCGATCCGCCAATCCCTCCCAAAGCGACAACCTGACGTTGACGAGGCAATGTATCACAATATGCTGCGCTGCATCCGATGCCCGGATAGAGCCCAGAACAACCGATGCTGCGGGCTGTACAAAGGGCGGCTTTCTGGATTTTATTTTGATCTGCTCAACTGTATCAGTTTGGGGCGACACATCATCAAAATGGTTCACACTTGCTACGCTGATCTTCCAAGTTGCTTTCCGATTTGACTAGTGTTTTCGCAACCTCAATCACACATGCAAGATCAAACGGTTCGTCGCCCTCCTTCCCAATTGGGAGCACAGGACAAATCGCTTCGTATGCTTTACGCACGCCGTCACCAAGATCAAAGATAGGGATACGACGGCGATGAATGGCCCAGATCGCAATGCTTAATTCAATCGCGACAATTTTCCATCCGGTATCAATCTGGCGCTGTAAATCATGGACTGCGTGGAGCGCATGCCCTGAGGTATCCTCGACGCCATCTGCTAGTTGCCCAACTGAAATAAGCAAATGAGGCCTAGCCCATATCTTTGTTGACGTTACAAGAGAGGCTGCAATGTGACCCAAGTTGAGAAACTGAACACCTCCTGTGGCATGACCATCCCCTTCAGCCAACCCCGTTGGGAGGCCTGAAAATGTGGGCCATTGCAGTTTTTGAATGCGTTCCCCTGACAAATCAGCAAGTTTCCCAAGGGCTTGCCGCAAGGTATCAAGAGCAAGTGTCAGGCGCGTCGTGTCCATGTTTGCATGGGAATTCGGCCCACGTATTTCGGGGTCAATAATCGGGTTGTCATTGACTGAGTTGAGCTCTTGATTCCAAATTTCTTCGGACTGACCCACAATTTCGTCCACTGCGCCATGCACTTGGGACAAGGTTCGAAAACTAAGCGGATCTTGCAAAAAGCGAGCTTCGCCCTGTGTCCAAAGTTTTGATCCTTTCAAATGAGAACGAATACGCGCAGCACTGGCGCGTTGACCCGGACGGCGATGAACACGATTTACCGCTTCGGATAAAGCGCTGACGTTGCCGCGAAAACCCTCCATTGTTGCAGCCGCGGTCAGATCGTTTAGGGCCAACAACTGCTTTAACTCGACAATAGCAAAGGCACCAAGCGCTAACGTCACCGCATTGTGGTTGATCAGCGAAAGAGTTTCTTTTGCCTTAGGCAAGTTTCGCGCCTTCGCCGCGTCAAGGGATAAAAGCCACACTGCCATTTGTGCCAACGGAACAAGATCAGAGGCACCGACCGAGCCGCTCGCGTCGATTTCGGGCATGTTCTCTTTATTGCAAGCCTCGGTCATTGTTTGTAGCAAGTCTTGACTTACCCCCGAGTGGCCTTGTGCAAACTCATTGATCATGATGATAAGCGCAGCCCGAATAGCCTCACCAGAAAGCAATGGGCCAGGTACACGAGTTGCATGCGCACGTACCAAACGCATATTATATTGAGCGACTTCTTTTTCAGAGACGACAAAGTCTTTTTGAGATCCAACTCCAGTAGTCACGCCGTAGGCTGGAACTTTCTTGCGGACAATTTCGTCCACAATATCACGCTGTTGTTGTACGATTTCCCAACAAGACTTCTGAACGCCTACTGGCAAATTTTGACTGACGATATCTGCTAGAATATCGCAATTCAAATCACATCCGTTGAGAAAAACTTTCTGGTTCAAAGCGGGTATTGCTGCAGTCGTTTTCATCAAATTCTCCGGGCACCGGCCAAGAGCCGTGTTGAGTTACTAAGTTCAGATCGCCTGACAAAATTGTAGAAACGACCCGATAAAATCTTAGTGATGGGTGAAGTAAGATTGTCGAAACTTTGCAAGCAGAAACGCACTACCATCGTATTTGTCAACATCGAAGACGGGGCCTGCCGGTGTGAAAACTTCACTGACGGCAGAAAATCGTGTTGAGTTCGCTCGCAATTGTAAGCTGACATTCGCGCGCTCGCGGCCAAACTCCATGCGTCGTGGCGGACTAACCAGGGACCAAAATTGTCACAGCATTTAGATTTTTTGTGGAAATTACCTTCATATATCTGCATCTAACCATAGCTTGGTAAACCTTGGGTAGGGTGCTTTCTGTTAGCGTTACAGCCTTGTGGTGTTGATATAGATCAATGACGTAGTGAGAATGAAAGGCCAGCCCGTCGAGTGGTTAATCGAGGTCACTGCGCTTATGTTGGCCCGTCAATACTGGGCGCCGTTTTCATGCTCTCTCACACGCCAATAGTGATCTTCGGAAGCAAACGGGCCTACACGCTCCAATGCGTTACAACTTATCTCAAAGTTGCTTTGTGCTTGATCAGGGTTTTCCATAGTAGGATTTAGTTCGCGGCGACGATGTTCCTTTTTGAAAACTCATGAGTTATGGCGCGTACCTGCTGATGATCTGAAAAGGTGGGCAGTGCGAACAACAGTTCGACACCAATATGAGGTTTGATCTAGCTTGCATACGGCACTTGAATGTCAAAGGTGTGCCCAATCTAAATCGCGAATAGCGAAGTGTTTGGGGAGGCATTTTAGACACATTTACAAACGCGTGCCACAGACTGAAATCAGGCCGCAAGAGACGATCTGTAAAAGTACGTTAAGTCCTGTTCCGCAGTCTTTATTGATGTCAAATTGCTGCACGGTGTATGGATAGTAGGCTCAGAACTAGCCACATGTTCTGCCGCCCTAGACAGGTGTCTAGGAGGGGTAAATGCTCCTTGAAACAACGCATAATATGTATGAAGGTCTTTGCGAGGCACCCCAACTTGGTGGTGCGTCTAATGTTTCAGCCGGTGCTATTTTTATATGACTTTGAATTACTTAAAGACAAACAACTTTTTTGCGATCTGCACACTCGTGGCAATGACGGCAACTGGTGCAACCGCGCAGAACGCGTATGGTGGGTATGACATTGCTGGGACACCGGGGGCGGTTGATCAAGATTATGCTAACGTTAGGGGCTGGCAGGTCACGGCCTCCTATGTCGGGGGGCGGCTCGCCTATTGCTCTGCTGGTCGATACGCTGGCGGCAGCTATATGAGCATTGGTTACGACGGTATGCAGTGGCAGCTTGCTGTGCCGATAGCAGGCCAATACAGCGACTGGTCGGGAACTTTGGAAATTGATGGTGATCAACGTTCTACGAGTGGCAACGCGACCACGGGGAACACAATCGCATGGCTTGGTCTTAACGAGCTTGACCGACTGCAGCGAGGAAGCCAAGCGATTTTGAGCGTCGGAAGAGTTGATTACGATTTTGACCTTTCCGGTGTGACCGCTAGTACTTTGAAGGTTTCGGAATGTTATCAGCACGGAGGTCAAGTTCCAGTGCAGGCAACTGCACCAGCGAACACTGCGTCAACGCAAAACGGCAACGCAGCGACAGCGCGTGTAACTTGTGAAACCGTCTTCAACGGACCTTTTGCTTGCACCTTAACCCAACAACCCAGCGAGGGTTCCTATCTCGAAGTATTGACTGTGGATTCAGATGATCCAAACGCTGAACGCTATTTGATTAAACAAGTGAACGATGCGCAAATTGAGGTTTGGGTGTCGTATCCTGATGGCCTTCAGAGCTGGGATTACAAAGGGTATTGGCAGCCAGTTGCTCAGGATCAAGATTGTATGGAGCCTGCACCGAACCAAGGTCTGGCGGTTCAAGATGCCCTTGGGCAAGACGCATGGATGCTTTGCATTAGATAGGTTCGCATTGTGATCACGTCAAAGGTAGGCAAGTTTCAGTTTGCTCTTCTTTTGGCGTTTTTGATGGGTCATTTCACTTTTCCCTTAGTACCCACGGGTGTTATTGATTTCCTAGATCGACAGAGTTTTGAGTTAACTAAAAATAAATTTTGATACCAACCCAAGAGGTGAACGTGTACTGGAATCCTCTTTCAATAAACTACCTTATTGAAATCGTTATGATGTTCAGCGTCTTCGGTTATTTCTCTTACCATCTGGTTCGTAAAAGGGATACATGGCAGGAAACCCGAAGCACAGGTTTAGTGGCATTGGCAGCACTTGGCGGCACAATGTCAACGCTGCTGCAGATGTTTTCAATCTCATTGCACCCTTCCACTGGCAATTTGGTATTGCCTTGGGTGGGCCCCGCTGGTGCAATTGGGATGTCGGGTTTTTTACTTTTTGCCTACTATTTTCAAGGCCCATCGGGGCTGGGTAAACGGGGTGGTGTGGCATTGGTTTTGGCGCTCACCGCGCTTGTATCTCTAGAATTGCTGATTGCTACCGAACGATGGGTGTTGGTGCGTACTGGGGTCATCGAGTTTCGGGAAGCCTGGGTGGACATCCCATTTGCTGTGGGTTTTTGTTTCTCGTGGTTATTTTTTGCGGCCCATCTGGCCAGAACGATAGTGAAGGAAAGAAACGTTTCATTCTGCATGGGAATGTGGCGCGCGATAAAGGCTATTGCTTGGCCTCCTACAAAATTAAGCGGGGAGGCTGCGGTGGCTCGAAGTTTCTTTTATGTTTCGACCATGCCGCTTCTTCTTGCTGTGTGCTTATTATTACGAAGCTACGGCATTATTGATTGGCTTATGGCAGAGGTACTCGCCTGTTGGTTTTTCTTATTGTTGGTTGCCAGCTTTGCTTTGACCTATTTGAACTACGTCCCTGAACAATCTTCTATCCGGGTCAAGGTCATCGGCATCACTTTGATCTCTATTCTGTCCATTCTCTGCGGGATTTCCTGGATTGTTGGATCGGTGTCTGTTGAGGGCTTCAAAAGCGCATACATGCCCTCAGATCAGTCAGCGATCCGTTTCGCACCTGATGGCAATGGACGTTATTTAGTCACATCTATGGATTACAGGTTCGAAACCGGGTTCGGTAATGAGATTGACACGCCTGACCACGAGATAGAGCTTCCGTTCGAGTTCCCCTTTTTCGAAGAGAGCTACAGTACACTGTTCGTGCACAGTGCTGGAATTATCGGGTTTGATCACCTGCCGGTATGGCGCGATGTTGAAAATAATTTCGGTCCACAGCCTGCTATTTTTGCAATGGCGGTCGCGCTCATCGAAACATCGACCGGTGAGGGCGCCGTTGATAGTGGTCTATTTTATGAAGGAGAGCAGGACCAAGTCACCATCACGTGGAATCGGCTTGTTTCCGAGTTCAGCCCAAATGAAGAATATACCTTTCAATTACGGCTTTACCGCGATGGGATCATAGACCTGGTTTTCAAAGACATACCGCAAGAATTAACGCCGGATGTTTACCGCGCCCATTTCACACCGATGATGATGGGGATCGTTCCAGCGTTTCAGGGGCGGGATATGTCAGCGATCCGGTTTTCAAGTGATCTACCCTTTGAAACGTCTATCAGACAAGGTGTGATTGAATATCATCGACTTGACTTTCTAACATATCTTGATCGGATTTATGCCCCTATCGCCTACTTTATTCTCGCCTCCAGTTTGGCTATTTTCCTCATTTTCCCGCGGTTTTTCCGCATCAATTTGGATTTACCACTAAAACAGCTTATCTGGTCCGTACAACAAATTATGGATGGAAAACTGACCACGGAAGTCGGGATATCGCATCGCGACGAAATCGGTTTTTTGGCGGTTTCATTTAAAAAGATGGCCGCAGCACAAAGTGATTTAATTTTAACCTTAGAAGAGAAAGTAGAACGTCGAACGTCCGAAGTCACGGAATATGCAGCGAAGAACGCACGCTTAGTTGAGAGAAACCGACTTTCGAGGGATTTACATGACGCCGTCAGCCAAACCCTATTCTCAGCAAATTTGATTGCGAGTTCTTTGCCGGACCTGATGGATAAAGATCCGAAGCAAGGCCTTAACGCGTTGGAAGATATTCAACGATTGAACAAGGAGGCCCTAGTGGAAATGCGACAAATGTTGTTGGACCTTCGCCCAGAAAAATTAGCAGAATCTCCTCTTGGTCTCCTGTTGGAGGCTTTGGCCCACGATATTGAAAGCAAGTTTTCGGTGCATATTTCTCTCCAAGTTGCATCGGATGTAGTGCTTCCTGAGGCAGTACAGCTGACTTTCTACAGAATTGCTCAGGAAAGTTTGACGAATGCTGCAAAACATGCCCGAGCGAACCAGATCGAAATGATTTTCGACGGGATGGAAAAGCAGGCCATGTTGTCAGTCAATGACGATGGCATTGGCTTTGACACTGTTGCACAGGAACCCGGTCACATGGGGCTACAGATCATGAATGAACGTATAGGTGATGTGGGCGGGTCGTTGGAAATCGAAAGTAAGCCTGGTCATGGCTGCCAAGTGACCGCGATCTGGTTTGAAAAAGGCGCAAGCTAACCTTCGCTCTCTAAAGGGCGTAAGGGTGCGTTTACATTTTGTTCGGAAGCATTCTTGGAAAAGTAGGAGAAACTATACGCCTGTACAGGGGTGCCTGTTGGCTTGGTTAGTTCCCTGAGTAGACCGACATACCTATCCATGAAGGTACTAAAATCTCAAAATAGGTAACTATGTTATGAAAAATTATCTCCCAAAATTGGTGCTTTCGGCGGCTATTACATTAAGCGGTGTTTTTGTATCCACAACAGCCATGGCGTATTCTGATGGTTGCAATGGGCTGAGTGGTTACTACGGCGCTAGCACTGCAATAGTCGTAAGTGAAAATCCAATTTCGGGTAACATGTACGGCATTAGTCTTGTGCGGGTGAGCCTTAACCTACCCAATGCATACGGAACATGCGAAGGCAACAGAACGACGCTCCACATTCCTGCGGATAACAACAATGGGGCGTATACCCTCGAGGGTACTTTCAACAGTGAAAATAATTCAGTGTCTTGGACCGACAATACAACTTGGACCAAGCAGTTTCTGACACAATAGAACGTCAAAATCTGTCGGGGCATATCTATCCGGCTCCAATTCCGTTGGGGACGGTTTTCCCAATTGGTATTTGTCACCAATCGCCAAAACGCCAAACAAACTTAGCAATACTTTAAGGAATAATACGAGATGACGATGATAAAACAGATGCTTTCTGCATTCATGATAACAGTAGGTTTGATCGCATTTTCAACCTCAGCAAAAGCTGAGCCAATATTGCAAATCTTAGACAGAAACTTTAACTACCTACAAGGTTATGCTTACGACTTAGGGGTTATACCGGTCGGCCAAACCACGTCATTTGAAATGGATTATTTGAACGATGGCGACTTCCCTCTTGTCGTGTACCACGTGAGATCGAGCAGTCATAGAACAAGGATGGATCAGGCCGCTGAGCAAGTGTTACACCCTGGGGCGCCTTCGTATTTTACCGGAACGGTTACCACCCACCAACCTGGTCATGGTCGAAGCCGCATTGACATTTTCAGCAATGCTTCTGATCGACCTACTAGTATTGAAATTAGATGGTTTGGGGAATAAGGGTTTGTTATAAAATCGTAAAATATTTCTTGCATCTGCTATTTCGTGGGTGCGAGATGGTACCGAACCAACCGGTATTGACCACACAACGATTGTGAGCTTCATTTAAGCGCTACAGAAGTAGATGCCGCGATACCGGAATTTGTCACCCGAACATGTTAGTCTCTCTATGCAACCAGAAAATGTAATCCGAATTCTGCTCGCCGACGATCATATGGTCGTGCGCAAAGGCTTGCATCATGTTCTAGCGACTGCGCCAGATCTGGAGGTCATCGATGAGGCCGAGAGCGGGGAGGAGGCCCTGTACCTCTGTCAAAAACACAAACCGGATGTCTTGTTGATGGATGTACAGATGGACGGACTTGGCGGTATCGAGGCTACACGCCTAGTGCTTCAGCATCATCCTGCGGTTCGGGTGATTGGCCTGAGTACATTTGCAGATCCGGGGGTGGTCAGTGACATGATGTCTGCTGGAGCAAAAGGATATCTGCTAAAAGACGTATCTGCCAATGAGCTAGCGGATGCAATCCGTCGCATCCATGTTGGTGAAATCGTCCTTTCGTCAGCTGTGCCGTATCCCGCAAGTGGGGTCGAAAAGACAGTAGCCGACTCCAGCATTACCGAAACGGTTATGGCTATGGGTGTACAACAGAAGCGTGTTCTTGCGCTTTTAACCAAAGGACTCACAAACCCTGAAATTGCGGCACATATGAAAGTATCGCTGCCGACAGCCCGATACCACGTCAGTGCAATTTTGCAAAAACTGGATGTCTCCAATCGGGTAGAGGTCGTTGCGATGGCAATCCGTTTGGGATTGATTAGTGAAGATGATTTTTGACGAAATTAAATTATGGGCCTGCCTAGTGCTTGATGAAGCAGACGCGGCGGAACAAGGGCGCTTTTTGATTGATTTGAGCAAAGCTTAACAATTGGGCAAACAGGCGGCGAAACGGAAAAATACTGGTATCAATTCCGGATCTGACCTTTTGGAGAGCAAGGCCAAACAACTCTATGAGCGGCCAATGCAAATTGAGGTCGCTTCCAAACCCGTTCACCAAGGCCAGAGCGAGGGAGACATCAAACTGGCAAATAGCGCACCGACGCCAACGCACTGGTGGCACTGGACGATGTGCCTGCTCAAACGCCAGATGGTCGTTTGCCAACATGGTGTCGGATGGCTGGATATGGATCACCGACCGGATCGATTTGCCTGCGTGTAGTAGATCAAACGCTGTGTTGATCTGTTCATGGGTCATGTTGTGGGTGATGTAGGGATCGACGTCAAAGTCACCGCGGAGCCACTCGTCGACCATGCCGGGCAACTGACTGCGTCCAAGTACGCGACCTGCGCCAGACGCGGCCGGTAACCAACTGAAAGGGGCGTCGCGATTTCCTCGCCTGCACCTGCTACGCCGATCACGGTGCATTCGAAGGAATAGTCTACACCACCGTTAGTCATCTCGACGATCACGTCCTGGGTAGGTTGTGAGAATTCAATCGGATTGATGCACGCGTGCGCGCCCAGTGATTTCGCTAACGCGAATTTGTTCGGGTTCGTGTCAACACCGATGATACGGGATGCACCTTGCATTTTCGCACCTTGAATGACCGCCATGCCCACGGCACCGAGACCACAGACTGCGACCGTCGCCCCCGGTTCAACCTTGGCCGTATTGCGTACTGCCCCCATGCCCGTCGGAATGGCGCACCCCATAACTGACGCTTTGGCCAGCGGCGCTTCGTTTGAAATCTTTGCTACGGCGATCTCTGGTAATACGGTATATTCAGCGAAGGTTGAGGTGCTCATGTAATGATGGATCATTTTTCCTTTGTAGCTGAACCGTGAGGTGCCGTTAGGCATAACCCCCTGTCCTTGGGTTTTACGTATGGTCTGGCAAAGATTGCTCTTGCCCGATTTGATATAGGGGCAGTTAGGATCCTCAGGCGTATAAAGAGGCATCACGTGGTCGCCGGGCTTGACCGAAGTGACGCCCGCACCCAGTTCCTCGATGATGCCGACGGCCTCGTGACCAAAGACAGCAGGGAAAAGTCCTTCGGGGTCTGCACCCGACAGGGTGAACATGTCAGTGTGGCAAAGGCTGGTGGTTACGATCCGGATCAAAACTTCGCCCTCCTTCGGGCCGTCCAGATCGATCTCTTCGATTTCGAGTGGGCAGTTCGGTTCTCATGCGACGGCGGCGCGGATTTTCATGACTCATCTCGTTCTTATTATGATATATGTTGTGTTATATCATAACTATTATAGTGTGAGGAAGCCAACCCCTTCCTTCTGCCAAACAACGGGCCGTATTGGTCACCAATAGGGGTATAGATGTCGAACGATCAGGGACTAGCTTCTAAGATGAACCAAAGGCGACAGGTGGTGCTGCTCGCCTATCCGGGTTTCAAGACTTTAGAAGCGTCGGGGCCACTTAGCGTTCTTGGTTAGGGGGCTGGGTCATTATCGCTTCTTGCCCATGGTGCGCTGCGGACAAGGCGCCAAATCGTTAGCCATGTCCAGCGCAGGGGCCGGGCTTCAATGGCAGTGGTGGAACAGGAGGGGATGGTTGCTACAGTTTGTCATGGATCAGAATGGCATCTCGATGGTTTCAGCCATCATTCCGGCAGGCAAGGCATCCGATGCCGCGCCTTCCTCGGTGCGCAGTAAGAGCATTTCAAGGCCGGCCTTCAGATCAGTTTCTTCCATGTCTCGCGCGATGACGACAACGCGGCTTGTTGTGTCCTTGCCTGGCCAGTTTTTGAGGGGCACAGGTGCATCGAAGATGTGCTGCACTCCGTGAAAGACAAATGGATACTGCAGCCCTTCGACATGCAAAATACCCTTCATACGTAAGATGTTCGCACCCTTGAGTGCAATCAGCGTATCCAGCCAGAAGTCGAAGACGTTCGCGGGAATTGGTTCTGTTACCTCGATGGATGCAGAGCTGACCCGGTGATCATGCTGCTGGTGTTTGGTTGGCACCGAGGGGCTGAAGGTTGTTGTTACTTTAGGCTTTGCGGAGAAGCCTGAAAGATCGGCCAGCGGATCGGGCTTGTTTACCTCTGTCGCCATCCCCAGCCAACTATCCACCTCAGAAGATGTCACGCCACTGCGCATGGCGGATAGGCCGAAAAGTGTTCCTACTGGCACGCTTCCGTGGTGCGCAAGGATGTGCTGAGCCGAGGCGTTAAGCTCTTTTAACCGTTTCTCAAATCTGGATAAATCAAAGGGTTCGATGAGATCAGTCTTTGAGAGGATCAGTACGTCGGCCATAGCGACCTGATGAACCGCCTCGAGCTGCTGATTGAGTGTTTTCATTCCCGTTGCCGCATCTGCAAGCGTGACGACGCCATCCAACCGGAACGCCTGCGCAATCTGATAATCCGTGCCTAAAGTGTGGATGATTGGGCCCGGATCGGCGATGCCGCTGGTTTCAATCACAACCCTGTCAAAATGTATCTTCCCGGCGGCGCGCTTTGCGATCAAGCCCACAAGTGTCTTGGTTAAGTCACACAGGATGGCACAGCACAGGCACCCGGATTGCAGCAATACGGTTTCTTCGGCGGCCTCCTCGATCAGATCATGATCGAGACCTACATCACCGAACTCATTCAGATGACGGCAATCCGGCCAGCCTCTGGATCGCGGATCAGGTGATTGAGCAGCGTCGTTTTTCCTGCTCCGAGGAAGCCCGTTAATAAAGTGACGGGAATGCGGTTGTCCCCCAATGCCATTGTGGCGCTCGCCTCTTCTTAGTCTCTTTCAAGTGATATTTGATATATTATTGCATAACTTTTTATAAGAGGCACAATACCGCGTTCGGCCATGTTTTGACTGGGGCATGTGGACGTTTATGTAATTTGATTGAGTGCGGCAGCTATCCTCAGTTTCTAAATCAGGCATTGATCACAAACGCTTGCTTCTTTGCAACGCTATGCTCCTGGGCCAGAAATTTCGCATGGGCGGCGAAAGACCGGCGCGCGCTTTGGTGCCTATACCTAAATCGAGTAATCATCGATCTGACCGACCAAACAACAAAAGCTTGTGAAAATAATTATCATAGAACATAGTGGGAACATTGTTTCCCGAGCGAGGTATTATTCATGGATAGCATTTCACCCTATGTAGCCGGAATCTTTCTTTCCTACGGCGCGTTTTTAATCGCAATCGCTAGCCCAGGCCCGAACGTTCTCGCCGTGATCGGAACGTCTATGGCTGTTAACCGCCAGTCCGGATTGGCGCTCGCGATGGGTGTGGCGACGGGCACGCTTACATGGGCAATGCTGACCGCTGTTGGGCTATCTGCGCTGCTTGCAACTTATGCTTCGGCAATTCTCATAATCAAAGTGTTTGGTGGTCTCTATTTACTATGGCTCGCCTATAAATCATTTCGTTCTGCTGCGTCAGCGCACGATATTGACGTAAACGAACTGGCTGGAGGTCGCCGGACAACTTGGGGCTATGCAAGGCGCGGGTATATTATCCAAATGACTAATCCGAAAGCGGCGCTGGCATGGATCGCAATTATCTCGCTAGGTCTTGCACCGGATGCTCCGCTTTGGGTTGCGGGTGCGATTGTGATTGGTACGTTCATTCTGTCCGTGGTGATCCATCTGATATATGCATTGGTTTTCTCGACCCCCACAATGGTACGTATTTACGGACATGCACGACGGGTTATTCAGGGTACACTCGGTACGTTTTTTGGGTTTGCTGGTTTTCGATTGCTAACAGATCGGGGTGGCGTTTGGGATGCTCGGTGATACAAGATCATGCCGGCACCATTGTTGATAAATGACCTCGGATCATCAGAATGGCGACCCCGCATAAAATGCATCCGCTTGTCAGCATGATTGTTGTATTCAGCCCTATCATATCCACCAAAACCCCCATTCCTGCAGTGCCAAGGGTAGCCAATCCCCAAAAGGCAGTTTGATCTACTGCAACGATCAGACCACGATCATTGACGGGACTGTTGTGTAGATATTTTCCGTAAACCAAGGCTTTGCCCACTTTGACGCCGCCAAAAATGCAGATGATCAGACAAAAAGCCGGAAAGCTGTTCACATTGATCAAAATCAACAAGCCTGCGCCATATCCCCCCCATACCCCCAGCGACACAGCACCGGGGCGCACAATTTTGGCCGACATCTGTTTTGCAGCCGCAGTGGTAAGGATTGCCCCGATCCAAGAGGAAATGCCAATCAGTGCGATCATGTTGCCGTATTCGGGAAACCTTTCACGCAGGATAAGAGGCACGAGAATATAGCCAGCAGGTACAATGATTAAGCCAAGCAATGCGCTAGATAACAGAATATCGAGGTTTTCCGGGCAGTTTCGGTAATGTAGAATGATCCGTCGAAAAACCCCGGGTTGCAAATCGGAATGATCGACATAATTTGGTGAATGACCATCCCTGCGGCGCTGATGTGTCTGCAGGAAAATGACACTGATGGCCATCAGTATCCCATTTACCACAAAACCGCCTGTTGCAGACAGCAACGGCAGCAGAAGTCCTGAAACATTTCCTGTCAGCTTTGCGATGTTATGTGCCGTTGCAGCCAGTAGACTGTTGTCCTGAACTGGCTGATCTGTGGCATCGGGAATGAACGTGTCTATGGCTGGGTTAGAAAACGCGCTGACAATCCCCGCTCCAACGCAATAGAGGAAAAACAATTCGGGGACGAAGCCGAACTGAAGATCCATGAAACCATAGGTGATAAGTATTGCCGCGAAAATGCTGGTTGACATAATATAGCTCAGTCCTGCGCCCACTCTGTCCGTCAGCGCCCCTCCGAATATGGTGAACACCAGAAATGGAGACAAAACGAGCGCTTGATAGAACCCGATTTCGGTGGCTGTCAGATTTGCGTGAAACGCCATGTACCAAGTGAACAGGACCGTCTGGAAACCTTCTCCCCAATGCCAAAAACCGTATGCTCGGAAGAATCTATTCTTAAACATTGAGGACACTCCACTGTTCTGGGAAAAGTGTAAACTGCGCCGACCGGCGACTTCCAAATTCAGCTAGTTCATCTTAGTAATGTGAGGAGAAATATCATTTCATCATAATTTATCAAGTATAATTATGATGAAATATATCTATGAAAGATAGATCAATGAATAAAAGAGCAACGCAGGAAATTATTGGCCCACAGATGCGCGACCTTCGTAAAGCCAAAGGATTGACGCTTAAACAGTTGGCAGAACTGACAAATTTATCGGTGGGATACCTTAGCCAACTCGAGCGACAAGATGCGGATCCATCCGTTCGAAGCCTTAATGTGATCGGGAATGCGCTGGGAGTTGGGATCAACTGGTTTTTCCCAGACCCTGAACAAAAAGCCGACCCAGAAGGTGACATTGTCGTGCGCGGCCTTCGCAGACGTGCACTGCGCTTTGAATCGGGTGTGAGAGATGAGCTGTTAAGCCCTTCTCTCAGCGGGCAGCTGGAGATGATCCTGACAACTTTGGCACCTGGGGCAAGTTCTGGCGCCGTGCTCTATTCTCATAAAGGTGAAGAGGGCGGTTATGTCGTGGAAGGAACGCTGGAGCTGACAGTGGAAGACCAGATCATGATTTTGAAATCCGGGGATTCCTTTCGCTTTGCGTCTACACGACCGCATCGCTACCACAATCCTGGCGACACCGACACAGTGCTGGTCTGGGCGGTGACGCCTCCACATTACTAAAATACGCGCGTCGTTTCCAATTGTGGCAGATCGCTATTTGGCAGAGGCATAGCATATTGTGATTTAATCCTCGTCAACACTGAATCGTCGTTGCGGGTGGGCGCGTTGGATCAGAGGAAATGGATTGCACTGTCAGATATCAAAGTGTTGAGTTTGAAGGCGTGCTGAATGTTTCATAACCTTTTGAAATATAACTGATTAAGTGGGTAGAATGCATGGCCTAAAGGAGACACCTGATATGAGGCTTCGCTGCGGTAGTGTATTTCGTCGAGCTTATTATTTGTGTGGCTTTGGAGGGATTGGTTGCAAGCAACGTAATTGCAAATGGTGCGCTTTGGGAAACCTGCCCGAGGTCGATCCCGCTCAAAAGCTATACATGAGTCACAAGACAATCTAAGGTGGTATTGTTCGCGGGCTCAAGGATAGCAACATGCTTAAGACAATATCAACCAGCCTAAACCAGATCGATCGCGCGAGTGAGGCGCAGATGCTGCGTACGCTCAATACCTTCGCGGTGGATTTAATGTCGATCCCGAGTGTTGAGGATTTATTCTGGTATGTCGCTCAAAACGTGGTTGGAAAGCTGGGCTTCATTGATTGTGTAATTTACCAGGCGGACGAGCAGCAAACAGAGTTGATGCAGGTTGCGGCTTGGGGAGAAAAAAATCCTTTTGGACGTAACATTATCAACCCTTTGGTCATCCCCTTCGGGTGTGGCATCACCGGGCAAGCAGCGCAAACCCGCAAGCCAATCATCGTGAACGATTTGTTGGTGGATGGTAACTATATCGCGGACACGGAACCAGCGCGATCAGAGATCTGCGTTCCTCTGATCTGTGCTGGACGCATTGCTGGTGTAATTGACAGTGAACATCCTAACGTTGGGGCGTTCGGCGAAGCAGAGTTGGAAATCCTGAGCACGGTTGCCGCGATGACCAGTGCCAAGCTGGAATTGCTGGCCGAAACCAACCGATCTCTGGAGCGGTATGATGATCTTTTGGTTGCACACACCCAATTGTCTCAGGAAACGAGTAATCGAAAGGCCCTAGAAGCTAGATTGTTTGAGGCACGTAAGATGGACGCGATTGGTCGGTTAACAGGTCGATTTGCGCATGAGTTCAACAATCTACTGACCGTTATTGCAGGCAACGTAGAGTTGTTGGAGTTTGATGCGTCTGATGCCGTCGCGAAGGATACGCTACAGGTCGTCAAGACGGCCTCGGCACGGGGTGCGCATCTGATCCGCAGTATGTTGGCCTTTGGCGAACGCACGCGCCTTGCACCTGAAGTTATTGATTTGAACGCGATCGTATCGACCTTTTGTCAAGATTGTGAACAATCATTAGGAAGCCCAGTGGAGCAGTGTAGAGCCGGGGATCTATGGTCAGCATCGGCCGACCCCATAGCTGTCGAAAACATGCTTCTTGCTCTTGCACTAAACGCTACCCAGTCGGGACCAAAGGGTGGTGGGATCAAAATCATAACAGAAAACATTTTCCATACCCTTGCTGAAGGACAGGCATTCCCGTCTGAGCTGACGCCTGGGCGCTATGTAAGACTTAGCGTGTCTGATCAAGGGAGCGGCATTAAAGTGGAGCATATGGCGCAGATCTTTGACCCTTTTTTCACGACGAAGGCTGTGGGGGATGGCACGGGCTTGGGGTTGTCGATGGTGTTAGGCGTAATGCGCCAATCAGGTGGCACCGTTGCCGTTCAAAGTGAAGCGGGCAAAGGCTCAACATTCCAACTTTACTTCCCAGCCGCATCGTGAGGGTCGAAATTCCTTCCTGAAGGTTACTGGGCGCGGGGCCGTCAATTATGGAGGCAATGATTGCAGATCAGACGAAGGATTGTCAGGGTGCGCACGATAGTGTGCCGCTAATCGACATCAGTGGGATAAGGACAGGAGACACAAAAAGGCTCCGAGAAATTGCCGACGAAATAGGACAGGCTGCGCGTGAGGTAGGTTTTTTCCGGATCATAGGGCATGGGATGAATTTACGCCTCGTAGAGAACACCTACCAGATGGCTGAGCAGTTCTTTGCATTGCCAGAACCGATCAAGCGACGCTATTATATCGGTCTCAGCACCAACCATAGGGGGTATGTACCCTTTTCGGAAAAGGGCGATTACCCCGATGAGGTGAATCGTAGCTACGAAGCCTTCGATCTTGCGGTAGATTTGCCGCATGATGATCCTGACTATTTGGCGGGCAATCGATTACTTGGACCGAATGTTTGGCCCGACGTCATCGGATTCCAAGAAACTGTATCTGCCTATTACAAGCAGATTTCGGCGCTGGGTGGGCTGATTAGCGCCGCTCTCGAACTTCACTTGGGTCTGAAACCCGGCGCGATGACCGGGCAGATGACTAAGCCAATATCGCAGCTGCGTTTGCTGCATTATGTCCGGCAAAATGATGAGGTCGACGCTGCGTCTGTCAACATGGGGGCGCATACGGATTATGAATGCCTGACACTCCTACACACTCGCAACGCTGGCTTGCAGGTAATGACCGCCGAAGACCGCTGGATCGACGTGCCAGTCGACCCTCGCGTTTACGTCGTGAACATTGGCGACATGCTGGAAGCCTGGAGCAATGGCCGTTTTCGCTCAACGCCGCATCGAGTGCTGAACCTCAGCCCTGAGCGATTTTCTATGCCGTATTTTGTAGCGGCCAACTACGACACGTTGATCAAGCCTTTTGCCGAGTTGCTGATACAAGAGCGGCAGAAATATGAACCCTTTACTGCGGGCGTGCATTTGGAACGGATGTTGATCAGGGATTTCCCCTATCTGCGAAGGCTGCCATCCCATAGCTTGGCCGATACACCTGCAAGCGTTGCAAACCCATTTGAAGAACGAATGAACCGGAGTTCGAGTTAAGCTATGCCAAGTTTAGATGCGATTGTTGCCGTGGCCCTGGCCGGGCTTGCCTTGAGTGTGACGCCAGGCCCATCAATGCTTTATGTTTTATCACGAACTGTTGGTCAAAGCCGTGCAGCTGGCTTAGCCTCAGCACTCGGTTTGTGCTTGGGTGGAATCATATTGGCCGTTGCAACGGCACTTGGCCTAGCGACGGTTTTCGAAAAGACCGATTGGTTGGTAGTTGCCCTTCGCTATACCGGATCAGCATATCTTGCATGGTTGGGGATTGATATGATCCTCAAGGCAAGATCCGAAGCGCAAAGGGTGCTCAATGTAGAGAAGGTGCGTCAGAAACCGCTGTTTTCGATCATTTGGCAGGGCGTTCTTGTCGAGGTCTTGAATCCCAAAACGGTCCTGTTTTTTGCACTGTTTTTGCCGCCGTTCATCGGCGCAGGCGATGTGCAGACTACTGGCGCCAATGTTACAAAGCAGCTTCTTGTATTAGGGGTGCTCGTGCCACTTACCGCAATCCCGTCCGACCTTGTGGTGGCTTATATGGGGGGCTCTATGACAAAGCTGATCAACCGTGAACACGCAATGAGAGAGCGAATGTCATGGGTGGGTGGGTTGATCCTAATCGCGATTGCCTTGAATCTGCATTTATAGTTTCTTTGAGAGCAGTGTTTGCAAAGTCTCGCGTGCGGCCCTCTGTTAAATACCAATGAGGTAATACATTTTCTGCAGCTTCTTCGTTGCTAGCATATGTAGATAAATGTCGGCTTCTCGACTACTCTCTTTCTGGATTAATGGCTGCGGATGCTCGAATGATCACAATCAGTGAAGATGTGAGATCACGCCAATAGCTGCCAGAAAAACTATGTGAAAATAGCTGTTGTGCCGAATTGGGGGTACCAGTGCGACAAACCATATCGAAGAGGCGGTGTTCAATTCTTATTCATAAGCAATGCAATGATGCCGTGATTTTAAAACAACCCCTGAATTGTTGAAAATGTATCATCCCTCTCTTGGCTTTCTGAAAGGAACCTCTGAATAGTTGGATCCAGTTTTGTGCTCGTTAATGGAATAGCTCCACATGCGCCAACGGCTTCGCGGGCAGAGACGGTTTCGCTAATGCGTTTCCATATGGTTGGGGATGAGTAAGGTGACAAACGCGGTCGAGTGGCCACGCCAATTGTCATTCCGCGCAAGTATTGTACTTGCTGTCGGTGAGCTGGAAACAGGATTGTTTCAGAGATAAACCCATCGTCACTAAACGCATTTTCGATCAAATAAATCCGGTTCCCACGCCATGACAATAACCCGCTATATCGGGTTCGTTGACGAATGCTGCCATCAGGTGTGGTTGCAACCTCATATGTGTGAGCGACGACATAGCCGTCTTGTTCTCGAATCCAGATCAGGGTGCGCAATGCGGTCCCCTCCCAGGATGGGGTGCAGAAATGCCCGTGATAAAAGCCCAGATACCGACGAAGATCCCGCGCTTGATCGCGAAAGATGTTGGTCATCACATCCATTGGTCGGCGCTTTTGGTGTGTTACATTTTGAACGAAACGCTCAGTAAATGACTGATGTTCAAGCAAAAGGTCGCTTTCGGTCATTCTGAAGTGGCGCGCGATGCGGCGCAACGTATGTGCCGAGGGCATGCCATTTCCACTAAGGTATCGATTGAATTGCTGTCGATTGATTCCGATATCGCGACACACCTGAGCGATTGAGCCATGCTCAGCGCACAAGGATCGCAAGTTTTCTGGAAAATCTTTTTGCATGACCCCATTTCTTTCGCTATTTGAAGCTATTTAGATGCTATTCGCGTCTACTTGCTTACACTCGTTCACTTCCACGACGCAAGAATAACGTTAATTGTCGCCCAAATTGGGAAAACAAAAGGCGACAAACGTGCGGGATTTTGGTCAGGAAACGGAAACCCATTGGGTACTACTCAAAGACGGTCGGCGCTTATCTGCCCGTCTTTGGAAACCAAGAACCGCGATTTCTGCTCCGGCAATTTTGGAATATTTACCTTACCGCAAACGCGACGGAACTGCTGCACGAGATGAAACAACGCATACAGTTTTTGCCGAGGCAGGTTACGCATGCGTTCGGGTGGACATCGCAGGAACGGGCGATTCTGAGGGCTCTTTTGATGATGAATACTCTGAACAGGAGCTATCTGACGGCGAAGAGATCATTGCGTGGATTGCTGCACAACCTTGGTGTAATGGCTCTGTCGGGATCATCGGGATTTCTTGGGGTGGTTTTAACGGCTTACAACTTGCCTATCGTCAACCTGAAGCCCTAAAGGCCGTCGTATCGGTTGCCTCAACTGCAGATCGTTACGCCGATGACATTCACTATATGGGCGGTTGTTTGCTGAGCGACAATGCGAATTGGGCCAGCCAGATGTTTGCCTATCTATCCCGCCCGGCTGATCCTGAGTTACGCCCTGACTGGCGCGAAGACTGGGTCACCCGAATGGAAACATTACCTGATCTCGCGGCGGAATGGCTGAAGCATCCAACTCGGGATGCGTTCTGGCAGCATGGCTCTATCTGTGAGGATTTTGGCAAAGTGGAGGTGCCGGTTCTTGCGATCACTGGGTGGTCGGATTCCTACGTGAACACGCCACCGCTCTTGGCGAAATCGTTATCGAACGCAAAGGCTCTGATTGGTCCTTGGGAACATCGCTATGCACACATTTCTAAACTTGGTGCTGCGGATTTCCATTCGGAGGTTATCAACTGGTTTGATCGCTGGATGAAGAATGAACAAAATGGGGTGGAAAATCTACCTGCCTATCGCAGTTTTATTCAGGAACATTTCAATCCAACACCTCAGAACAAACCTCGCATAGGGCGCTGGGTTTCGGAAGAAAACTGGCCATCTGACAATGTTCAGGTAGAGATCATGCATCTCGGGGTCGATGGCCTGACGACACACCTGCAAGGGGGGGAAACACCGGTCAGAACTCCGGCTCACGTTGGCCAGCAAAGTGGGTATTTTTGCCCAGGCATGCGTGTGGATAATGAACTGGCGAGTGATCAGGCGTTGGATGATGCTTTCAGTATTTGTTTCGATACACCGCCTTTAGCGGAAGCGCTGGAGCTTCTAGGGCGGCCCGTGTTGAAAATCAGTTTTATTGCCGATCAACCTACGGCCCAGATTATGGCGCGCTTGTGCGATGTCTCACCTGAAGGTGTTTCGCAGCGGATTAGTTATCGTCCGTTAAATCTTACGCATCATACAAGCCATGAGACACCGGAATATTTGGTACCTGGCCAGGTTTATGAAGCCGAAATTGAGCTAAATGAATTGGGCCATCATTTGCGCCCAGGCCATCGTTTGCGCCTAGCGGTGTCAACCTCATACTGGCCTATACTTTGGCCAACAGCGCAGACAACGACTGTCACGCTTTTGAATGCCAGCTGCAGTTTGTCTCTGCCAGTGCGCAATGCACAGGAAGAGCCAGCTTTGTCCCATCCAAAGGGGCCGATTGATTTCCCGACATTGCACAACGAAGAGCTGCGCAACACCGCGTCGCGCGTTGAACATAAACAAGCAGAAGACGGAACGATCATTCTAGAGACTTTTGATGATTATGGGAAATCTCGTGATCCTGAGCATGGTTTGGAAAGTGGCAGCCATGTTTCGCTGCGCTATGCGATCCACCCAGATGATCCTCTCAGCGCAAGTTATGCGTCGCAGTGGAATTTTACCTACGGGCGTGGCGAGTGGCAGGTCGAAATTGACACGGAGTGTTCAATGACCTGCGACGCACAAAATTTTTACCTACAGCGAAAATTGCGCGCGACCGAAACCGCATCAAAATCGGAGGTCCTCGTGAAGGAATGGTCCCAGACCATCGCACGCGGGTTTCTGTAAACGACACAAAGGGAGAAGACTATGAAACTCGAATGGACCAAAGCCCCGATGGGACGGCGTAACTTTCTGAAAACCGCAACTGCTTTGGGTGCTGCGGCTACTTTGCCAATGGGCTTGGCCGGACGGGCCATGGCATCAGAAGGCGGTACATTGCGTGTACGATCCTATGGCGACATGAGCACGATGGATCCAGCCCACAGCAACGGGGTGTTTGACGAAGAAATTCATGCTTCTGTTTACAATAAGTTGATCCAGTATAAGCCTGGTTCAGAATGGGGTTGGCAACTGGATGCAGCCTCCATGATTGAACAGGCTGATCCAACACATATCAACTTTGCTTTGCGCGATGATATTGGGTTTACTAATGGTCATGGTGCGATGACTGCTGAGGATGTTAAATTCTCGTTTGAACGCATTATTGCGGACGACACTGAATCTCCGAACAAGCCGGATATGGGGCCACTCAGTCATATTGAAGTCACAGGGGAGCGCGAAGGTACGATCGTTCTGAACGAACCGTTTGCACCGCTTTGGTCGATTGCTCTGCCATATATCACGGGTAACATTGTTTCAAAAACTGCGACGGAAGCCGCGGGTGGGCGTATCGGAGCAGACCCGGTTGCAGAATCCGGTCCTTATTTGCGTGCGAGCTGGAATCCGAAGGAAAAGACAGTCCTGACCCGCAACCCGGATTGGCAAGGCGACGCACCAGCTTGGGACAACATTGAAATTCTGCCGATTGATGATGAAAACACGGCTGAGATTGCATTCGAAGCTGGTGAGTTGGACTTCACCCGTGTCTCACTTGGGTCGGTGGAACGTTACCGCGCGGATGTTCCAAATGGTGGAGCATTGATCGAAAACCCATCGCTGTTTTACGTTTGGCTGGGCATGAATCTTGACCACCCAAAACTACAAAACATCAAGCTGCGCCAAGCGATTCAGCATGCGATTGATGTGCCATCTATTCTGGAAGCGGCCTATTTTGGCGCAGTGGAACCGTCCACCGGCATTATCGCGCCGGGCCTTATTGGGCATCGTGATGCAGGTAGCATTGCACCGGCGGCTGACTTTGCACGGGCAGCGGAACTTCTGGCTGAATCCGGGGAAACCAATGTGTCTCTTACCTTGGATGTCCTGAACAAAACGACCTTTACCACAACGGCTCAGATCATTCAGGCGACGTTGGCTGGTATTGGTATCACAGTAGAAATCAACGTGCTTGAATCCGGAGCCTTCTGGGACAGCGGCAATAATGAAAACCTACAGCTTGTGCTGAATCGCTTTTCAATGACACCCGATCCAACTTATGCAACGGCATGGTTCACGACCGAACAGGCTGGCATCTGGAACTGGGAGAACTTCCGCAATGCTGAGTTCGATCAGTTACATGCAGAGGCAGCGCGAGAAACGGATCTGGAGAAACGCGCAGAGATGTACGTTCGTGCACAGGACTTGATGGAAGAAAGCGGAGCATATCGCTTTATCACCCATGAAGCGACACCGGTTGTGCATTCTTCTGGCGTAGTGCCGGCACTACGCCCGGATGGGCTGACTTTGCTACGTTACTTCGGAAAATCTTGATCACGCTTATGGGTGCGGTCTGATCGCCGCGCCCATATCTGCCGCACAGCCCAGGGAGCCATGTGGGAATGTTCATTTATACTGTAAAACGGTTCGCTTTGGCGGGGCTGATCCTGATCGTGGCGGTGACCGCTATGTTTCTGATGATCCGTGCCGTTCCCGGAGATCCTGTTTCCATCATGCTTGGACCTCGGGCCACGCCGGAGTTAAAGGCTTCGTTAATTGAGCAAATGGCGCTGGATCAACCGATCTGGAAACAATTGCTAATCTATTACGGGGGCCTGCTGCGCGGAGACCTAGGCATTGATGTCTTTTCCGGGCGTTCTGTCGTAGATATTGTCTTCCAACAGCTTCCCTATACGCTCGAGATGATAGCTCTGTCGGTCGTTTGGTCCGCTGCTCTGGGGATTGCGCTTGGGGCCTATGCCGCTGCCCACCCCAATACAATTATCGACCGAGTTGCCGCCGCTGTTTCAGTGAGCTTCGTTGCTGCACCTGCATTTGTCGTTGCCTTGCTGGCCTTGCTGATTTTTGCGGTTCAGTTGCAATGGTTTCCCGCCATTGGGGTCGGCGAAGGGTTTTGGGGACGCCTGAACCATCTGGTCCTGCCTTCTTTCGCCATCGGATTAAGTTGGGTCGGCTATATTGCACGTCTCGTAAGGGCTTCAATGCTTGAGGTTCTGGGCGAAGGCCATATTCGGACTGCGCGAGCCTTTGGTATTTCGGAGCGCCGGATCATAATGAGCTACGCTTTGCGCAT
The DNA here is from genome assembly GCF_011326755.1 of Cochlodiniinecator piscidefendens. Lineage (GTDB taxonomy): Bacteria > Pseudomonadota > Alphaproteobacteria > Rhodobacterales > Rhodobacteraceae > Cochlodiniinecator > Cochlodiniinecator piscidefendens. The sequence goes on from NZ_JAAOIE010000005.1 coordinate 151,140, forward strand.
CGCAATCCTGCCTGTTGTGACGGTTATCGGCGTTGGTATGGGCTTTCTGCTTAGTTCTGCGGTTTTCACGGAAATCGTCTTTGCACGCCCAGGCATCGGAAAGCTGGTCATCGACAGTATCACTACCCGTAACTACCCCGTTGTGATGGGCACTGTATTGGTTTCAACAGGACTGTTTGTACTTTCAACGGCCATTGCTGACCTTTTGAACGCCCTTCTTGATCCCCGTGCGCGTAGCACGAAATAAGGAACGTAAATCATGTCAAACTCCCGTTCCGAACTTAGTATAATCCTGCGTGGCGTCGCGAAAGATCCACTTGGCCTGATTGGGTTGATCATTGTGGGAACCATCGCCGTCAGCGCGATCTTCGCCGCTTGGATCGTGCCCTATGATCCGATTGGTATGAATATTCCCGACCGTATGCAGGGGCCTTCTGCTGCGCATTGGTTGGGTACCGATAATCTGGGGCGCGACACCCTATCGCGCGTGATTATGGGGGGGCAGGTCGCGTTGAAAGTTGCCCTACCTGCTGTGTTTGGTGCCATGGCGATAGGCCTGACATTGGGCATGATCGCAGGTTATGGGCCAAAATGGCTGGATAACCTATTGATGTTGTTCTTTGATACGTTGCGCTCCTTTCCCACTGTGATGTTTGCCTTGGCAGTGGTTGCTCTCGTTGGACCAAGCTTGCAAACGGTTGTTCTGGTTGTGATGGCCACGTCTATTCCGACCTATGGCCGGGTGGCGCGCACACAGACATTGACGCTTCGAAACAGCGAGTTCATTCTGGCTGAACGCGCTATGGGGGCCAGTATGGCGCGTATCCTTGGCGTGCATATGTTGCCCAACATCATCGGCGTTCTCGGCGTGCTCGCTGCAATGGATGTCCCCACTGTGATCGCCCTCGAAGCTGGGCTTTCGTTTCTGGGTCTTGGTGTGAAACCACCAACGCCCAGTTGGGGGGCATTGCTGAAAGATGGCTACGCTTTGATCCGTCAAACTCCCTGGCTTGTGGTTGGTGGTGGGTTGCCAATTATCCTAGCCACCCTTGGCTTTACTTTTTTAGGGGAAAGCCTACGCGACGTGGTCGATCCAAAGCTGAGGAAGAACAGATGAGCGATACATTGTTGGAAATCGACAACCTCAGCGTTGATTACGAAACAGAACGTGGTGATCTGAAGGCTTTGCGCGACATCAGTTTTGATGTGAAGAAAGGCGAAATCGTCGGAATCGTGGGTGAAAGCGGATGTGGTAAATCGACACTGATTTCTTCGATCCTGCGTTTGACTGCCCCCAACACAAGATTTCGCCAAGGAGAAGTGCGTTTCAATGGTGATGACATTCTGGCAATGACAGAACGCCAGATGCGTGATTTGCGCGGTTCGGATATTTCGATTGTGTTTCAAGACCCGATGCAAACCCACAATCCAGTGCTGACCATTGGGCGACAGTTGCTGGATATTCAGCACCGGTCAAAGGCAACGACGGCACAGAAATTGGAAACCGCGGCAAAGATGTTGGCGGCTGTGGGGATCCCTGATCCGCAGGCGCGTTTAAAGCAATACCCACACGAATTTTCGGGCGGTATGCGACAGCGCATCGCGATTGCCATGGCCCTGATGTCTGAACCAGATTTATTGATTGCTGATGAGCCGACAACGGCGTTGGATGCCACGCTTGAAGTCCAGATCATTGAGCGGTTGAAAGAACTACAAAGCGAGATGAACTGTGCAATCCTGTTTATTTCCCATCATCTTGGTGTGATCGCAGAACTCTGTGATCGTGTGGTCGTTATGTATGCGGGCGCGGTTGTGGAAAGCGGCGATGTGCGCGAGATTTTCCATGATCCCAAACACCCCTATACCCGGCGTTTGATTGAATGTGATCCGGGTCACATCAAAACTCGTGCCCGTATCTTGCCTACAATTCCGGGCGAAGTGCCCGATTTGGTCAACTTACCGGATGGGTGTATTTTCCGTGATCGTTGCGAACAGGCTTTTGACAAATGCCAGCAGGTGCCTGCCCTTGATAAACTGAAAGAAGGGCATTTTGCCGCCTGTTGGCTTAATCACCCTGAGGAGACCACGGCATGAGCGCGATCCTTGATGTAAAAGACCTTCAGACCAGTTATGGTAAAGTTAATGTTCTAGCTGGGGTTAGTTTTTCGGTTCAACCGGGTGAAACTTACGCCATGGTCGGAGAAAGCGGATCTGGTAAAACCACTGTCATTCGCGCCATTGCCGGTTTAGCGCCAGCGCAGGCAGGTTCAGTGAAATTTGATGGGCAGGAAATTCGTGGTTTGCCGGAACGCGCTATGCGGCCCTTGCGCAAAGACATTGCTATGATGTTTCAGGACCCGATTGGATCACTGTCACCACGTGTCACTGTACGCAATCTGATCACAGAACCCTATCGTATTCAGGGGATGAAGAATAAGGATATAGATGCTGAAGCCAAGCGCTTGCTTGCTTTGGTGAATCTCCCGTCACATTTTGCGGATCGCTATCCTTATCAATTATCAGGTGGTCAGGCGCGTCGGGTGGGTGTTGCCCGCGCATTGGCGCTTGAACCAAAGTTGATCCTTGCTGATGAGCCGACAGCAGGGCTGGATGTGTCTGTTCAGGGCGAATTGTTGAACCTGTTGAACGAATTGCGTGATCGGTTGGGCCTTTCGATGGTAATCATCACCCACAACCTTAATGTTGTGCGTCATATCGCTGACAGGATGGGTATTCTGTATCTTGGTCGACTTGTAGAAGAAGGCGATACAGAAGCCATCTTTGACCGACCTCGTCACCCTTACACACACTGCTTGTTGTCCGCGAACCCGGAACCAGATCCGGACGCCCAGCTCGAGCGTATTGCGTTGAAAGGCGAGCCACCCAGCCTTTTGCAACGTCCAAGCGGTTGCGAATTTCGCGAACGCTGCCCTGTGGCGTCTGACATATGTCAGCAAACCCCGATCTGGGAAGTAAATAACGATCATGGTCTGCGCTGCCTGACACCTCGCTAACTCCGGAATACTCATATGACTTCTGCACTGACCCTATATTTTAACGGGACGATCCTTTCGATGGATACGGCCGACTCCACACCCGAAGCGGTGTTGACACTTGATGAAAAAATCCTAGCCGTGGGGAGCGAAGCAGAACTGCGTCAGCGGATGCGCCATGGCGCCCGCGAATATAATCTACGTGGCAAAACCATGTTGCCAGCTTTCATTGATCCGCACGGCCACTTCCCCGATCCGGGGTTTATTAAACTGTTTCGCGTTGATCTTTCATCCGCGCCACGCGGTGATTGCGCCGATATTCCGCAAGCGATCGAGCGCCTCAAAGCGCGTGCTGAACGTACCCCAGTTGGTGAATGGGTGATGGGCGTGTCCTTTGATAACACAGCCATTGCAGAGGGGCGAATGCCGACCCGGAATGAGTTGGATCAGGTTTCGTCCGAACACCCAGTTTGGGTTATCCATGCATCCGGTCATAATGGTACAGCGAATTCTGTGGCGCTTCGAATGCAGGGGATTACAGAAAACACGCCGGACCCCCTTGGTGGCAGATATGGACGTGATCCAGAAACAGGTGTTTTGACTGGATTGATCGAAGGTATCGCAGCGATGGGCCCGATGGGTGACACGGATTTTTTGATAGATCGCGAAAAGTTCTGGCAGGGCTTTGATGCCACGCGTGATGAATACCTTGAACATGGTGTGACCTATGCACAAAATGCTTGGGCCACCCGTGAGATGCTCGAACATTTTGCGAGCTTGCCCGCAGATCAGGATCCGGGCATCGACATCATGTTACTGCCGATTGGAGAAATGGAACCTGCGCTAACACAAGGCGATGATCCACTTAAATGGCCAGGTAATCCACATTTCACCCTCGGTCCCAGGAAGCTGTTCACAGATGGCGCATTTCAGCTGCAAACCGCATTCTTGTCAGAAGACTATCACCACCCAATTGATGAAAATGCTCCGCGTGGCATGCCCTATACCGCCATAGACGAGCACCACAAGCAGGTGAAAAATCTACATGATATGGGCTATCAAATCCACTGCCATTGTAATGGTGATGCGGGCGCTGACATCTTCATTGATGCGGTAGAAGCTGCTCTGCGGGATACTCCGAGACAGGACCACCGTCACACGTTGATCCATGGCCAGGTTCTAAGGGATGATCAGCTTCAGCGCATGGCAAGCCTTGGTATGACGGTTAGCTTTTTCTCAGCCCATATTCATTTCTGGGGCGATCGCCACTACGAGAGTTTTCTCGGGCCAGAACGCGCAGAAAATATCTCTCCGGCAGCATCAGCGGAAAAACGCGGTGTGCGCTATACCTTACATAACGACGCGGCTGTAACACCGACACGCCCCATTTATCTCGCCCATTGCGCAGTCAATCGCGTAACGGCATCGGGTCGTACTCTTGGCGAAGCTCAAAAAATATCAGTACTATCTGCGTTGCGTGCCCAAACCATAGATGCTGCTTGGCAAGTTTTTCAGGAAGATACCCGGGGCTCTATTGAAGTGGGGAAAGTTGCAGACTTTGTTGTTTTATCAACTGATCCTCGTCGTGATGCCGCCAGGCTGCAGGACGTACGCGTAGCCGCAACAATTCGCAAAGGGAAGCGCGTGGATGTGCGCCAGGACTGAGCGCTGATTTATCGAAAGAAGGCACGTAATGGTGTGAATTTGGTTCATCATTGCGTGCCCCGCTTCTCATTCGATCATGAGTTGATTGCGGCAGGAACTGTAGCGCCTTTTATGGTCGATATGCTAGTGCAAACACACGTCACGTATTCGGAGTCGATAGATATTCCATGCGGATAATCCTAGCCGACAAAAGAGCCGTAGTCCGTCATTGTATCGCTGTCACCCTGTCCTCGTTGAAGTCGAGCAGCTGTTCCTTGACGAGCTCTTTTTCGTTCATTCGGAGTTAATCGATCTGAGCAAGCCGCCAGATCTAACGCCTCAAATTTAGGAACCGGCAAACCCTCATCGGCACAAGCATTTAGGCGCGACTGCATCTCTGTTCTCATCTTGACGTGATGAGGTTGCACATTGTTCAGGTGTTCAATGTCAGCGTCATACAGCGCTATTTCAGCGGCCGCTTCGCACGAGTTTAGCACTTCAAGGCCGATTTCAGTGTGCGCAACAAGGGCATTCCAACCTTCGTCTTCACCGACGGGAACCGCACCAGCCCAATCGTCACCGACGGCAATGTCGGCCTGCAGACCGATTGCGTCTGGGCAAAGTTTACAACGAAATTGTGTCGTCCAAGGGTTTTCATCCCAAAGCTCGTTGTAGGTCCCTTCAAGAGCGCTACCATCAGGCATAGTTGCTACAGTTGGACCGGGGCAGCCCATGCCGCGCCAGCGGAACGCTGTGGGCCGATCTTTATGGTAGTTCAGGTTCCGTCTCTCATAAAACCCTTCTAGGGATGATATGCTTGGAACCGTGCCGCAGAACATCGCTTGCGTAAACCGGATAAGATCGCGCGCACGGGCATCTTTACGCTGAAGGTTTTTAACGCCAGCAACATCACATGGCTTGAGCGAAACAGCAAAAGGCTCCCCCAAGTCAAGGACATCAAGGATGCTCGAAAGAGTGGCGGCACTGGCATAACGCGATCCGTTGGCGGCCAGCAGCTCTTCCTCTGTGCGACATACAGCAGGCAGGCTCCCATATGGGTTTTCAGGATCAGGAATAGCCTGCAAAATGAAATTGACACGACCTGTCTTAAGCAAATGGATGTTGATTGCGGTCATAATACCGCCGGAAGACGCTGCAAACCTGAGAGCCTTGTCCTGCGCGTATCCTCTTGCAATGCGGCGGCACTCCCCCCAGATCGCATCAAATCCCGGTTTCGTATCTGCCGAAAAAGGCCCTGTTACATTGATGCCGGGGCAAGAACCGAGAATGGCTTTCTCTTCGTCTTTTTCAAGTAACCGCGTCGGCGCAGGTCGCAAATGTCCGTGAGCCGCCTCGCGCATTTCGATAGCAGCATTCGGAGCTATAGCTTTGCACAGGCCGCAGCCTATGCAAAATCCATTGTCCACGATTTCACCCAGAGTTTGAAACTGTCTCATCTCAATCTCCCAATGCTCACATTAAGTTGCATGGTCGGACCCGGATCTGTCGAGCATACGTAGCAAGCCCGGCCATTCGGTTTTACCATTATAATTATAATGTTCTGACGCCGCCATTTGATCCTGATAGCGGGCTACTTTTTGCGGATCAATCAAGTGTAATTCACGCCCCATGGAAAGCGTTTTGATCTGAGTGGAACAGGTTTGACGCAAGAAGTATGCCCGGAAGAACGCAGCAGCGGCAGTATCACCTAATGCGTAGTAGCCGTGATTGTGACTAACCAGAATCTGATTATTCCCGAGCTGACGGATGAAATGTTCACCAAATGCGTCGTCCTCTTCGAATTCATACTCGATATAGCCCGTGATATTGCCCAGATAGACGGCGGGTTGGTTCAGCGGCAAAATTCCCTCTTCGATTGACCCAACAGCCATGACCTCTTCTTCGTGACCATGAACAAAGAAGTTCGCGTCATTACGAGACCCCAAGATCCACTTGCACAAGTTTTGCACGCCATCGTTAAGCCAAGGCGCATCCCGATCGACGGGCTGACCTTCTGCGTTGATTTTGATCATGTCAGAGGCCCGCGCTTCTTCCCAGAACATCCCGTAAGGGTGCACGAGATAGTGATCGGGTTGGTCTGGCACGCGCGCACTAATCGCGCCATTGGCCAAATCGGACATCCCATAATGGGCTACAACCCGAAAAAGCGCGGCAAGTTCGACGCGCGTCTGCCATTCGGCATCTGAACAGGTGTGTGTTGATGTTGCTAGGGTATCAGGCATTGGAGTGTCCTCTCTTAGGTGGCGTTTTTGGCGCGCTGTTGGCGTTTGATGGTGCGGATGCGTGAATAAAGATCATCTCGATCCGCGTAGAGCCCTTCGATAAATCGCGCGCCGCCCTTGGCGTCATACCCGGCGCGACCATGAAGCGCGCGCCGATTGTCAAAGGCCAGAAGATCGCCAGCTTGGTAGCTAAATTTCATTTGGTATTCAGGACTTTGGGCGCGGGTGCAAAAGGCGCGGTAAGCTTTGTACGCGCGTGCTTGAATATCCAATGGGGCTTTCAGCGGGGCGCGTAGGAACGTGTTGTATCTGACCCCGGTTATCGCCCCCTCGGCATTGGTTTCAACAACCGGTCCTTGCCCCCTATAATCCGACGTCTTTGCGCGATTATTATATTCCCAAACGTCAGTGGTCAGGGAGTAAAAATGATCGGACTCATTGGTTCGCATGTCTTCTGCAATTCGATACGCATCGACATAAACGCCCTCTCCACCAGTTGTGGTGTTGTCCCTCGTATAGAGAAACTGAAGCCCAAATGGTAACTCGCGTGTTGGCAAATCAATATGCTGAAGCAAGCTGCCTGATGTATAGGCCTGACTGTCGGGGTCATCTTTGATTTCAAGCACATATTGACGCCCGAAGTTGCTTTCGCGGACGGGGCCAATCATCGTCACAACCTGTTCAAGTAAACCATCCTGTTGCGGAAGATTGCGCAATCGCGCTACCCCATAATCCCGCAATGCTTCTAACCACTCCAAGAAAACATCGGAGTTCTTTAGGGCTTCAGGCCCGTCAAATGTTGGTGGCTCCGGTTGTTCTGCCGCATTCCACAAAATTGGCTGTTCAACGGAATCCGGTCCAAACCACGCTGTTCCGAACAACCACCCCGGATGGTAGGCGGTGTTCAATCCATCTGAAAACTCTACGCGAATTACGCCTGACTCTAAAAGTTCCACCGCTGTTAACGTCACATCGTCGACGATATCTGTCGGGGCGATTGCCATTTCACGGGCTTTGGGATGTGTTGTTATGGGGTCAGGACTGTTTTCCCGCAACAGCAAAACATGATGATCGCTAATGCGCCCATCGGACCATGTTAGACGCATGCTATACTCCGAAAATGACACGGTTTGCACCGTTTCATTCACAGGCCATATATTGAAATCCGGGGTCGCAGGCAATTCCGACATTATTGGTCCTCCTATCGAAAGACTAGCCGTGAAACCTGCAAGTGGGTTGACTGTATTTAGCAGTTACTTGACGCTAAATGACAAATGCAGGTGGTGCCATGATCCAAGTCGATATTGTTCTAACCCAGAATTTTCCAATGCTGTCTCTCACTCTGATCACGGAACCACTGCGTGTTGCCAATCGGGAACTGGGTAAACGGGTGTGGCACTGGCGCGTTTTAACAGCGACGGGCGGGCTAGTTCTGAGTTCCAGCGGATTTGAGTTACACTCTGCCCCGTTGGACGAGCAGCGTGCGGACATCGTCCTGTTAGTATCGTCCTACGCCCCGGAAAAAGCGCTGGCAAAACCGCTTCTGGGATGGCTTCGTGCAAAGGCGCGATCTGGGGCTCTCATGGGGTGCGTTGACACAGGGGCGTTGATTTTTGCCGAGGCTGGTTTGCTCACCAAGGCACCGGCCGCAGTTCATTTTGAAGCATTACACGGATACCGTGAGGCGTATGCTGATCAGATGTTCGCAGATAGGCTGTTTGATTTGTCGGACAATCGATGTTCAAGCGCGGGAGGGGTGGCTACTTTTGACATGACACTTGCTTTGATTGCTCGGTTCACGAACCGTGACTTGTCGCGCCGTGTTGCTGAGATTTTAACGTATCGTCCAACTGAGCACCTTGGGCCTCAACAAAGAATGTTAGCTGAGACATCGCTCATGCGCCTAGATCGCAATTTAGGCCGTGCAGTCGATTTAATGCTCGTACATATCTCCGAGCCACTCACTATTGCTGAAATTGGCGATCAGCTTGATTTGCCTGAATGGACACTAGCGCGGTTGTTTCAACGGCATCTTGGGCAGACGCCCTCTGAGTATTATCGTTATCTTCGCTTGTCCCAGGCTAAAAACATTCTACAAAATTCGAGCTACCGGATCAGCGAAGTCAGCAGGCTTTGCGGATATGAAAATCCTGAAAGCTTCGCTCGTAGTTATAAAAGGCAGTTCAAGGAAACAGCTAGTCAGACTCGGAAAAGATAGTATCAGTACAACACAATGCGAATGCTTGTTTTGAGTTCGCGAAAGGCTGCACTGATCCACAGGCCGGCAAACCCAAGCGCCACCTAGGGGGCGTTAGTTACGATGTTAGTTTGATTGCAAAAAGAATGAGAACCATTCCCGAAACTTGGCGGAATTTGTCGTATCTCTCTTGAGTCATAAGCTGGGTTCTCAAGAAATCTGCAAGTACCGAATACGTACTGAGCGACAGTATAGACAACCCACAATAGGTTAAGATCATAACGCTTGCTTGCAGTAAGATACTGCGCTCTTGGTCCAAGGTTTGAGGGAATAAAGCCATGTAGAAAAGCAATGCTTTTGGGTTGGTGGCGGCCAGCAGAAACGCTTCTGAAAACAGTTTTTTCGCTCTAATAGAAACGTCAGCGGAGGAGTTCGAAGATAAAGGTTCCTTTTTTATCAGTAATTTAATTCCAAGTCCCGCAAGATAGAAAATGCCCAGCCATTGAAAGAGAGACCAGAGAACGCTGGATGTCATCACAAAAGAAGCAATGCCCGCAGCGCAAACTACTCCGCCTACTGCAAGGCCAAAGGCATTTCCAAATATTGTAGGTATAACCCGCTTGCTACCCAACTGCACCGCGCGTCGCACGGTGTTCATATTCGCTGGTCCCGGTGTAACGATGTTCACGGCAGAAACGGTTAAGAAGGATATCCACAGTGCTAAATTCATGCTCTCTCCTGATGTTGAAGTGGTGAGGGCTGGAGCGTACCTATGAAGTCGTACAATGTACTTTTTAAAACGAAGGCAATGTTGTATTGTTTCTTATGTAATGTAAGGAGTTTTGGCTATATGGCTTATAAAGGAAATCTTAGTGGATGAATTGGATCGAACTATTTTGACTGCGTTGGCCTGCGATGCTCGTATCAGTTGGAAAGATTTGGCCGCAGGGGCAGGGGTCTCTTCGCCGACCATCCGTGATCGCGTAAAGCGATTACAGGACACAGGTGTGATTCAGAGCTTCGCTGTGGAACTCTCACCGGCCGCGCTCGGATACGCCCTTGAGGCCGTTGTGAGATTTCGCCCTCTGCCTGGCAAGCGTCACGTATTGGAGCAACAGATCCAAGACACCAGTCGGATTGTTCAATGTGATAAGATCACTGGTGAAGACGGTTTTGTTGCGCGTATGCTCTTGAAGGATATTGGCGAATTGGACCCATTGCTGGAAACGTTCGGACGGACGGCAACCACGAATACTTCAATTGTGAAATCGAGCCCCGTGAGGATGCGCCTTCCGCCATTTTAATGCCAAAACCCATCATGCGTTGACAGGCATCGAAATGGCGTTTTCGTCGAATTGTTTGTAAGGGTTCTGACAAAGCGATAAGCGGCGGCGTTGGCCAGGATTGAGAAGTAATATGCTTCCCGGTTCCCAAGTGTTTTTTGAGTGGCGCATGTGTGATTTGACCACATTTCATGTAGGAAAAAGAGCGACGTATCAACGCCGCCCTTTCTTTTTCTTGTTCAACCAAAACGGGGGCACATCGCCCGCCATCATACAGCCGTAAGCTGAAAACACATGCCAGTTCTTTTTATATTACTCTGCTTGATCGGCAGAGTCGGCATTCAGTAAACCGTAGTTTTGTTCACCGATCTCGTCGAGAAGCCCGATTTGTGTTTCCAGAAAATCAACGTGCCCTTGCTCATCTAAGATCAGTTCTTCAAACAGGTGCATTGATGCAAAGTCGCCAACATCTGAACAGTATTTGCGCGCTTCGGCGTATAGTTTGACAGCTTCCATTTCTGCTTCGAGGTCGCACGTTAGAGTCTCACGTACGTTTTCACCGATTCTAAGGGCATCGAGTGTTTGCAGGTTTGGGTGGCCTTCCAGGAAAATAATGCGGTCAATCAGCTTGTCCGCATGTTCCATTTCTTCAATGCTTTCCTCGCGCATTTTTTTCGCGAGTTTACCGTAACCCCAGTCTTTTTGCAGGCGGTAATGCAACCAAAATTGGCTTACGGCAGTTAGTTCTACCCGTAGCGCCTTGTTCAAATATTCAATAACTTTCTTGTCGCCCTTCATGACGCGTCCTTTTGTGCTGTGTACGAGAACGCAGGCCTCTCAGCTCTGCAGGTATTTCCAGTTTAGGATTTGAACGCATAGAGGCAACAAAAAGCTTCATGCAGCCGCCGCATTCTGGGGACTTACCAAGCGCATGATAAATTTTTCCGGGTGTAATAATCGCGCGCCTATCAGCTGCACGCATCCAATCAATGGCGGCGTGAATGTCTTTGTCACTGATGGCTTGGCAGCTACAGATTATCATGGCGGTACGACTCATTTTCCTATGGAGTCTATATCCGACAAAAATTATCAGAAAGTCAATCCTGATAAAAATAATCAGTTACTTGGTTTTGTACGTTCGCGCCAAAGTGTGAAGATCCCTGCACTTACAACGATCACTGCCCCAATGATAACATTCAGGTGGAGTGTTTCACTGAAAATAGACACGCCGATGATTGCTACGAAGACCAATTGTAAATAGGCGAAAGGTTGTACCGAGCTGGCTTCTGCGACTGAGTAGCATTTTATCAACAACCAATGACCCAGAGAACCGGTAACACAAAGCGCCCCCATGAACATCCAGTCATAACTGGACATCGGTTCCCAATACCAAACGCCTGCCAAGGTCATTGCAACGCTCCCCGAGACACCAGCCCAGAAAAAACTGGTGGCGACTGAATCTTTACGTGCAGCAAAGCGGGTAAGCAGGCCATAAAGCGCAAACATGCTCGCTGCCAGTAGGGGAATAAGGGCTAGAGGGCTAAACACTTGAAAGCCTGGTTTTAGGATAACAAGGATGCCGATGAACCCGATCGCAACCGCGCCCCAGCGCCGCCAACCGACTTTTTCCCCCAAGACAGGGCCGGACAAAGCCGTAACCAATAATGGGTAAGACGTGAAAACAGCATGGGTTTCAACAAGCCCTAAAGTTGTAAATGCGACAACCATGACGCAAACCTCGCCAGCAAGAAGAAGGCCGCGAAAGATCTGGAGGACAGGTTGATCCGTGGTTGCTGCGGCCTTTAAACCGCCAGCTTTGCGAGCCGCAATTGTGATGACGAATGCGGCAAAGAACCAATAGCGGATCATCACAACCATCAATACATTGTAGTTTTCCGCAAGATAGCGGGATAACCCATCCTGCACTGCAAAAATGAATACGGTGGCGATCATTAATAGAATGCCAAGTCGGGTGTTATTCTCGGTCACGGCAGGGCATCCAATTTTGCAATGGTCATATGACGTTTACGCCCGAAACCGGGAATGCGTTCTACCACAAAACCGACATCGGCCAAGGATCGCCGCACAAAGCCCGCAGCAGTGTAGGTGGCCAGAGTGCCGTTCGGTGCAGTATGTGCTGCGACATCGGCCAGCAGCCCCGCTTCCCAGAGTTCTGGATTTTTTGCAGGGGCAAAGCCATCTAAGAACCAGGCATCGGCTTGAGTATTCCATTGGGCAACGGTTGTCCGTGCATCGCCAACGCGAATGTCTGCAATCAGGTCGGCGGTTTCAATTTTCGTTTTTCCATCAGCCCATTGCGTCAAAAAGGGGACTGCAATTGCTGCGGCTGCGGGAAAGGCTGCCAATGCGCGGGCCATGTCGTCGGCTTTCATTGGATAGGCTTCAAAAGAGGTAAAACGCAGTTTCCCGGTTTGGCCTGATTGTTGCCATGCCAACAGGGCCGTGAGCATCGAAAGCCCGGTTCCAAACCCGAGTTCTGCAATTTGAAAGCCATCGCGAAATCGTTCAGGCAATCCGTTTCCCATCAAAAACACATGTTGCGTTTCCGCCAAGCCGTCATGAATGGAAAAGTAGGGATCGTCAAAACGCTTGGACACGGGCAAGGTTTCATCACGCCACTCTAGTTCTGCGTACTGGTCGTTCATGTTTGGATCGCCTAAAGGAATGCAACGCGGGTGTGCGCGGCGAACATGGGCAATGCAAAAAGGTTTGGCAATGGCTGATATCACAGTAATGGGCGCAGGGATTTTTGGGCTTTCGGTTGCGTGGGCCTGTCTAAAGCGAGGCGCATCTGTGCAAGTGGTGGAAAAAGACCATGCAGGCGCCGGATCGAGCGGCGGAATTGTCGGTGCGCTTGCCCCACATGTGCCAGACACATGGGACACCAAAAAGGCGTTTCAGTTGGAAAGCCTTTTAATGGCTGAAGCCTTTTGGGCAGAGGTTGCCGCGGTTTCTGGTATTTCGCCGGGATATGCTCAGACGGGTCGCTTGCAGCCCATCGGGAATGAACGGCTCTTGCAGCAGGCTTATGATCGTGTGCCCACATCAAAAGAGTTTTGGCAGGGTCGCGCGGAGTGGCGCATTATTGACGCAGCACAGGCCGGGGCTTGGGCGCCTCAGAGTGGATCAGGTTTTTTGATTTTTGATACTCTGGCGGCGCGGATTAACCCACGTCTTGCGACCCAGAGTCTGGCAAAAGCTGTCGAAGCGAAAGGAGCGACGTTCATCACAGCGGATGCGCGCACAGTGACCCCCGGTGGCGCTGTGGTGTGGGCAACCGGTTATCAAGGTTTGTATGAACTGTCGGATGAGTTTGAGAAACCGGCTGGCAACGGGGTAAAGGGGCAGTCTGCATTGCTCGCGTTTGATGCGCGGGATAGGCCGCAGTTGTTTGCTGATGCGATCCATATCGTGCCGCATGAAAATGGAACAGTTGCGATTGGGTCCACCAGTGAACGGTATTTTGATGACCCAAGCAGCACTGATGATCAGTTGGACGACGTATTGGCGCGGGCGCGTACCGCATTCCCGGTGTTGGAAAATGCGGCAGTTTTGGAACGTTGGGCCGGGGTGCGTCCGCGCGGGAAAACCCGAGCGCCGATGTTAGGGCACTATCCGGGGCGAGATGGGCAATATATTGCCAATGGTGGTTTCAAAATTGGTTTCGGAATGGCCCCTATGGTTGGTGAGACGATGGCGGAACTGATTCTGAATGACGTTGACCGCATCCCCACTTTGTTCAAGGTTGAGGCGAACCTTTGAGCGACATAAAATAATGGTGGGATGATGCTGAAAGTTGATAGTCTGGATCATTTGGTTTTGACCGTGTCTGATATAGACGCAACGGTGGGATTTTACTGCGATGTGTTGGGCATGCAGGCCGAAGTGTTTCATCCGGTTGATGGTAGTTGTCGCACCGCGTTAAAATTTGGCAGTCAAAAAATCAATCTGCATAAAGCGGGGGGTGAGTTCGACCCCAAAGCGAAACAACCCACGCCGGGAAGCGCGGATTTGTGCTTTCTTAGCCAAACGGATTTGGCTGAATGGCTGGTGCATTTCACCAACAATGGCGTTGAGGTCGAACAAGGCCTGGTTGCGCGAACTGGGGCAACGGGGCCGATCGTTTCGATCTACGTCAGAGACCCAGATCGAAACTTAATCGAAATATCAAACCGCGTTTAAACGGCAGCCTGTAGGCGTTTTACAACTTCACCCAATGACGCAAGGTAGCGATCATTGGTCAGCTGACCGTTTTCATCAAATTCAGCATAAGACTGTGCTACCGAAACCTCAGGCCCGGTGAGCAGGTTGGGTTGAAACGGAGTCATCGCCAAGCGTAAAGCGTATTGAGCACGTGCACCACCAGCACGACCTGCAGCGGCAGCGATAATAGCAACAGGTTTATCCTGCCAGGGATTGTTTTCAACGCGGCTCACCCAATCTAGTGCATTTTTCAGAACACCCGAAAAGCTTTGGTTGTATTCGGGTGTTGCGATTAGCACAGCATCTGCGGCAGCGATTTGATCCGCTAGAACCTGCACGTCAGCTGGAATGCCTTCGTTTTCTTCAAGATCGCCATCATACAGCGGGAGCCTTAAGTTGGCTTCGGTCAAATGCGCGCCTGACACGCGTGCTGCTTCGCGTAGGAGCTTGCGGTTAAAGGACCCTTCGCGCAGTGCGCCGGAAATACCCAAAAGTTTTAGTTCTGACATGGCTATACCTTTCTAATCACGTTGCTGTGAACTTGGCCGTACAGCCGGACAGTTACAACTGCACCTCATGCACAGTGACTCTGCGATTAATGTGGAAGTGAAAGAATGCTGGTAAATATTGCTGTGAGTAAAAAGATAGCCGCGAACGCCAAAGCTTCCCACCGAATGGTCATGGCGAGCTGTGTGGCCGCATTTTGATCACCGGCGCGTAGTTTCGGAACAAAACGCAGTTTGTTAAGCGTAGCGAGGATTAATAGCGCGACTACGAAGGCAATCTTGAGGGCAAGCGCGCGACCATACGCAGAATTGAACAATGCGTCGAATGACCCAAGAATGAGCCACGCTAGAAAGCCACCCATGAACAGTAAAAGAGGGACGACAATCATTGCTATTTGGCCAAACCGATGGGCAATTACGCTTGTTTGGATCGGAGGGCATGTACAGGCCATATGATATAGGGGCCAGAGAGCGCCAAGCCAAAATGTGACACCTAAGAGATGTAAAAACAGTGCAGGCTTTGCGGTTACGTATTCAAGAGTGGACACATGGCCAACCTGAAAAAACGAAGCCAGAATACAGATGCACCCCAATCCGACAGAAATCTTTTGTCCACGAAAGCGGGTCAAAGATGTGAGAAGAAAAAAGCACCCAACAAGCCGTAAAGCGAGAGCCCATCCGACGGGGCCACCCCAGAGTAATGATAAAATGAAAGGGTCCGTTAACCCTGCAACGCTTCCCGTAAGAGCCATAGCATTTAGGCTAAAGGATAAGATGGTTCCGAATAGCCCGCTCAAAAGACAGCCAAACAAAAGACGTGGGTGTTTTCGGTCAAAGACCGCATCAAAAAATACCGCGCCAATCGCGCCGAGCAGGCCTGCATATATCAGAAGTTTGGCTGCTACCGCGCTAATGTCCCACAGGCCAGATGTCATTCAACGGTGAACTCAAACGCACCGTCCAGAATATGGCCATCTGCGCCTAAGCCGCGCCATTCGACGACATATAGACCAGCATTCAAGGTGTTTGCTGGAAAGCTGAAATTCGTCGCAAATTCGGTTGCGCCGGACATGTCCAGCGGAATTGCAGTATCATTTTGATAGACAAGCTGAACCAGAGTGAGGCGGATGTCACTGCCAAATTTCATGACAATTTCCTCTGGTGGCATAGAAAGCCTTTCGCCATCCTCTGGTGTAGTGTGACGCAATGGAGAATGTGCAAGTATTGGTGTCGCCAATATCAAGCAAAGAGCCAAAGAAAGAAAAATTTTCATCTATCGTGTCCTAAGTTCGGCTGATGCAATAGTGTTTGGAATACTGATACAGTTTCCAGCCCCTAGAAGGTCAAGGCACAAAAAAGCCGAAGCAGTGATGCTTCGGCTTTGGATCGTTCTAGTGCTGGGTTTAAAATTCAACACCGATCTGGGCTTTGACACCTGCACGGAAGGGGTGCTTGATCAATTCCATTTCCGTGACCAGATCCGCAATTTCGATCAATTCTTCCTTGGCATTGCGCCCTGTCATGACGACGTGGGTCATTTCTGGTTTTTCTTCGGTAAGGAAGGTTACAACGTCATTGATGTCGATATAATCGTAACGCAACGCGATGTTGATTTCATCAAGAAGAACCATGGTGTTGGCAGGGTCGCGGATCAATTCTTTGGATTTTTCCCAAGCGGCCACAGCCATTTCGATATCGCGCGATTTATCTTGTGTTTCCCATGTGAACCCTTCGCCCATCGTGTGGAATTCACAGGTGTCAGAGAATTTTTCCTGAATGAGATTGCGTTCACCACATTCCATTCCGCCTTTGATGAATTGGACAACAGCACATTTCATATCATGAGCGATACAACGGAAGATCATACCAAACGCAGCAGATGATTTACCTTTGCCTTTGCCTGTGTGGACGACGATCAGGCCTTTCTTATCGGTTTTGGTCGCCATGATTTTATCGCGGGCGGCTTTTTTCTTAGCCATCTTCATTGCGTGGCGTTCGGTATCTTCGCTCATCTTATTCCCCGGTGTTGTTCGCGTTTTGTTGATTGGACCGGAAGCCGTGTGGGTTTGCAAGCCCTCTTGCGTCTGATCACACCATTTTGGCGACTGCGGTTGACCAATTATGAAAGAAACATCCAGATTGCTACCGCAGCAAGTATGGCACCAAACATTGTGTTGAGCTTTCGCGCGCTTTCCGGGGTTCTGAAATAGGTTGCGATTTTGTCCCCGATCATCGCCCAGAGCGAAAAGGCAACCAGATTGTTGAGCGTGAATATTGTGGCAATAAACAGCACCCCGGTCCAAGCGTCAATTTCGGGCTGAGTCAAAAACTGTGTAAACATAAGCGCCATGATGACGTAACCCTTTGGATTCAAGAGGAGCAATATGAACCCGTCCATAAACGTCGCAGGTTTCGCGGCCTGATCTCCATCGAGGGTATTGGCTCGGAACATCTTCCAAGCAATCCAAAGGACGTAGGCAGACCCGGCGCCCTTGATGATAGAGAAGAATTGGGGAAACGCATCTAAGGTTGCGACAAAGCCTAATCCAATGGCCGTGCTGACACCCAAGGTTGCAAGGTGATAGCCAATATTTGCCGGAATTGTTGATCGAAACCCAAACCGTGCACCATTGGCAGCAAAGAACATGTTGCCGGGACCCGGGCTATAGGCGAGGGGGAATAAAAATAGCAAAAGGGCGAATGTTAAGTGAACCATCTTTTTGTCCTAGAATTTTGATCTACGTTCACCCAATTTTCAGCTCTTATCGACCCGTTTCTTGCTGAATGGCAGCGGTAAATCTCTGAGTGGGGGCATATCTAGGAAGACGAGGGGGATCTATCCAGTTGTCAAAAAGTACTTTGCAATTCCGTATACATAAAGTGCGCTGAACATTATGTTGATATACTTCAATTGCCGTTCAGTGTGGAGCCATGCACAATATATCCATATGAGGCAAAAGGGCAGGCTGAGAAACATCGTGTAAGGGTACCAGTTTTGAACAACTGCGACTGTACTCGCGGCACCTAATAATAGCGCAAACCATTTCAATTTTTGCTCGTGATCAGCCAGTTTAAACGTACGCATAAAGCCGCATTTACCTTTCGCAAATAACAATGTTGTTGATCCGCCATGCAGTGCTTTAGCACTTCAAAAAGACTGGCGTTTGGTTCTTTAATCATATTTTGGGTCGTAGGTCATGTTCTTATTTGAAAGAGTTGCGTCTTTTTGCACTTACGGTGAATTTTTGTGTTTGATATGTGCGTATTTGCAGGGTGATGATGCGCAATCTACGGATTGGAAAAACTCAATTGATCACGTCATAGTGACTCTAAAGTAGGAGCGAACCATGGCGAACGAACAAGCAAAATTCCTAGAAGGCAATTTATTTAAGCATGTGAGCGTGATGTCTCTAACCGCTTCTATCGGGTTGATGGCAGTGTTTCTGGTCGATTTTGTCGACATGATTTTTATTTCCATGTTGGGAAAGGCAGAACTGGCTGCTGCGGTTGGATATGCTGGCGCCATTTTGTTTTTCACCAGTTCGTTTGGCATTGGCATGGCGATCGCAGCCGGATCATTGGTGGCGCGTGCGCTGGGCGAGGGCGATGGACATATGGCGCGCCGCCGGGCCGCGACTTCTTTATTGTATGGGGTGTTGTTCGGTGGTGTTTTTGCCGCTTTGGTTTGGTGGCAAGTCCCTGCCTTTGCTGCGCTGATGGGCGCCGAGGGCGAAACGCTGACACTTGCTACTAGTTATTTGAGGATTATTATTCCCAGCCTACCATTGTTGATTGTCGGTATGGTTGGAGGGGCGATATTACGCGCGCATGGTGATGCGCGGCGTTCAATGATGGCAACTGTGACCGGGGGTGTTGTCAATGCAGTGCTTGATCCTATTCTGATCTTTGGCCTTGGTCTTGATCTAACAGGTGCGGCGCTGGCCAGTGTCGCAGCACGCGTGGCAATCGCATTTATGTCTTTGTGGCCAATTTTCAAATTTCACGGTGGGTTAGATCGCCCGACACGCGAAGAGTTTAGAGTCGATTTTCCTGCGATACTCGGGATCGCCTTTCCTGCAATTTTAACCCAGCTGGCGACTCCAATTGGGCAGGCCTTTGTAACGCGGACCATGGCGCAATTTGGTGCGGATGCCGTGGCAGGCATGGCAATCGTCGGAAGATTAACACCCGTTGCTTTTGGTGTCTTGTTCGCGCTGTCTGGGGCAGTTGGACCAATCATCGGGCAGAATTTTGGTGCGGGAAACACGGAGCGAGTCAAGATTGCATTTCGAGATGCGCTGTTGTTTGCAGCCGTATTTGTCTTAGGCGTGACAGCCCTTTTGTTCGTGTTACGAGCGCCTATCGCTGCTTTGTTTAATGCGGACGGAATTGCGCTTGAATTGGTATATTTGTTCTGTGGGCCTTTGGCATTGGCGTTCTATTTCAACGGGATGCTGTTTGTTTCAAACGCAGCATTTAATAACCTGGGCCATCCGTTTTATTCCACTTGGACGAACTGGGGTCGCAATATTTTAGGCACCGTTCCGTTTGTTTTGTTAGGGGCGTCTTGGTTTGGAGCGGCCGGCGTTCTGATTGGCCAAGCGGTTGGCGGAGTGGTGTTTGGATTAGGAGCCATGTTCTTGGCACGTAGAGTTATGAATTCCAGTGCATCGGGAGTGAAGAGGGAACCATTTCAACGCCAAGGTCGTTTGTTGGCGCTGTTTCACAACCGACGTTAATATTTCGCTAACTATTAGGGAGTTGTTAACTTTTGTTCCTGAAGCTGAACGCAGGAGGATCGATTATGTTACGATTGGTGTTAGGATTGGTTTTGATCGGGGGGCTTTCAGGTTGCGATAGTTCAACGATGCGGTTCAGCGCCGAAGGTGCGGGGCAGAGCGTAACTGTCGAAGGCATGACATTCGTTGTTTACCGCGATGAATTGCAGGTGCAAGCAGTGCGCTCTGGTTTTGAATTCGGTTTATCGATCCCCGAAGTTTTTCCAAAGGCACGTATCGCGATGGAACAAGTCACAGAGTGCTCTGTTGATCCCGCATCCTTAACGGGGGATGTCGCAGTGATCCTTGGAAAATTAGACTGCGCAGCGTTGTAACCGTCGCGCAGAATTTTAGTTCAGTAATCCGGCTAACATCGCCCGTGCGGAATTAGATTTCGGTTGCCACAAGTCGCGATCCATCGCTTCCTGAAACCGTTCCGCCATTTCGCGTAGCGCTGCCGGATTATGGTTTTCGATGAAGTCCCGAGTGTCATCCTCTTCGATGAATGCTGTATAAACGAGATCAAAGTGGTGGCTTTTCACCGCGCTTGTCGTGGCGGCAAAGGCAAACATGTAATCCAGCGTCGCAGCCATTTCAAATGCGCCTTTATAGCCGTGGCGCTTCACTCCATCGATCCATTTCGGGTTCACAACACGAGATCTGACAACGCGACTGATCTCTTCGTCCAAGGTCCGAATGACAGGGCGTTCTGGGCGTGAATGATCGTTGTGATAGATCGGGCGCGTTTGCCCCTGAAGGGTTTCAACCGCTGCTGCTGCACCACCCTCGAATTGATAATAATCATCGCTGTCTAGGACATCATGTTCGCGGTTGTCTTGGTTTTGCACGATGGCTTCGGTTTCTGACAAACGTTGGGCAAAACCAGCGCGGTCTTTGGTGCCTTCAGCCCCTTGCCCATAGGCGTAACTGCCCCATTCAAGGTAGGCCTCGGCCAAATCGGCTTTGTCGTTCCACAGGCGTTCATCAATCATGGCCTGAAGCCCCGCGCCATACGCACCGGGTTTTGATCCAAAGACACGGAATTTTCCGGCGTCCCCTTCGCTTCGAGCACGGGCTGCTGCAGGGTTTAAATCATCGGATTCCTCAAGCGCCATTACAGCGCGGGCCGCGGAATCGACAAGCGAAATAAGTTGCGGAAATGCGTCGCGGAAAAACCCAGATACGCGCAAAGTTACGTCCACACGTGGGCGCCCAAGTACACTTTGAGGAAGAACTTCAAACCCGGTGACACGGCGGTTTGCACTGTCCCATTTGGGTTTTACCCCCATTAAGGCCAAAGCCTGTGCGATGTCATCGCCGCCAGTCCGCATGTTTGCCGTGCCCCAAGCCGTCAGCAACATAGCGCGCGGCCAATCCCCATGGGTCTGGAGGTGTTTTTCAATCAATAGATTTGCTGATTTCCATCCTAACGCCCAGGCGGTTGGGGTGGGAACTGCTCGGCTGTCGACAGAAAAGAAATTTCGTCCGGTTGGCAAAACATCCAATCGTCCGCGGGTCGGGGCACCGGATGGTGCCGGGGCGACGAACTGCCCTGAAAGAGCGGTGAGAAGCCCCGCCCCTTCCTCTGGTCCGCAGGCCTGTACAGTGTTGCGCACGTTGTTAAGCGCGAAGTCCAACACTTGTTGCGATAATGGCCCCGGAGCGGCAATTTCACCATCCAGCATTGCAAGGGTCAGTAGCTCTAACCGTTCAACAGTGTCGCCGTTGCTGCGCCACCCGTCAGTGGTTAAGTTTTGCAAAGTTTCAGGCTTTTCTCCAAGCCATGGGGCGGACATTTCGCAATCCAAAGGGTCAAAGTCGAACCCAAAATCTGATGCCAGTGCACGGACCATTGATGCATCCTGCCCTTTACCGTCTCCACGCGGGATACGGATCAGCGCTTGCACCAGATCACGTTCCAGCCGTCCTTCGGGAGATTGCCCAAAGATATGCAGGCCGTCGCGTATTTGAGCCTCTTTTAACTCACATAAGTAGGCGTCTAACTTAGCGAGATCTTGATCTTCGTCAGCACCGTCCATGCCTACATCTGCGCCAATGCCGGTGGCCGAAGTCAAAGACAGAATTTCACGGCGCAGGTATTCGATACGTCGGGCGTCTATACCAGCGGCTTCATAGTATTCGTCCACAAGCGCCTCCAGATCGCGCAGGGGTCCGTAAGTTTCCGCGCGGGTCAATGGTGGTGTTAGGTGATCAATGATAACCGCTTGGGCGCGGCGTTTTGCTTGGGTGCCTTCGCCGGGGTCGTTAACGATAAAGGGATAAACATGGGGCACCGGACCCAAGATCGCTTCGGGAATGCACTCCGCCGAAAGCGATAGCGCCTTTCCGGGCAACCATTCTAGGTTACCATGTTTCCCCATATGAACAATCGCGTCCGCTCCATGGGCGTGGCGCAGCCAGAAATAAAAGGCGATGTAATTATGTGGCGGAACCAGATCAGGCGAATGATAGGTTTCGGTTGGATCAATGTTGTAGCCACGTGCGGGCTGAATACCTACCACCGCATTGCCATAGGTCAGGATGGATAGCTTGAAAGCACCGCCGTCAAAAAACGGATCATCTGCAGGTTTACCCCACCGATCCTCGATCCGTTGCCGTACATTCCACGGCATTTCACTATAATACGCTTGGTAAGCCTCAAGCGATAAAGAAACACCGCCGCTCCGCTCCGCACGATCCGTGAGCCAATTGGTCGGTCCAGCCATCACCGACGCCATAAGGGCATCACTGTCGCTGGGAATGTCCGTCACGTTGTAACCGGCATCGCGCAGCAAGTTTAAGGTGTGAACTGTCGCCGCAGGCGTATCTAATCCAACCCCGTTTGCCAGTCTGCCATCTTTATTTGGGTAGTTGGCCAGCACGAGTGCAACTTTGCGGTCTTTCGGTTCTTTGTGGCGCAATGCAGCCCATTTCTGGGCGAGCTGTGCAACGAATTCAACGCGATCACCGCGCGCCTGATACGTCGCAATCGGGCACTCCGTTGCCTCATCGAAAAAAGCCTCGCCTTTAAAGCTAATCGCGCGAGATAGAATGCGCCCATCCACTTCCGGTAGGGCGACATTCATTGCGATGTCGCGGGCGGACAGCCCGTTTAGACCCTCTTCCCACGCCCGCTCTGAAGAAGCTGCCAGAACGACTTGGAACACAGGCGCCTTTTGGGCGGCTGGCATTTCAAAGGGGTTCGATGCCCCTTTGGAATGCTCTCCTTGATGCGGTGATCCAACAGCAAAACTGGTACAGTTCAAAATAACCGATGGTGGCGCACTGGTGAATAATTCCTCTAAAGAGGCGACAGAAATTGGGTCTTTCAGCGAGGCCACGAAAATGGGAAGCGGGTTTAGTCCCTTTTTTAGCAGGCTCCGCACCATGCGATTAATTGGGTGCAACCCAGCGCCTTGGACCAAGGCTCGATAAAAAATGATCGGTACAACAGGTGCTTCGGCGTGCCAATTGTTCTGTGCTGTACTTAAATCTGAAACGCCTGCACCCGGCCAATAAACACCTGCTCGCAATAACGGGCGTGCAGATTCCGGGTGTTCAGTGTCTTCAACAATGGCTTTGGCGTAGCGTAAGAAATTGGTTGAGTTTTCTGGGCCACCTTCGACCAGATAGGCCCAAAGGGCGTCATAGTCTTCTTCTGATACAGTGGAATACTGACGCAATTCGGCGTCCGGTTTATCGTCACCGGGAAGGGTTGCAAATTGAACACCAGCCTCATGGAGGCGCGCGGCGTATTGCTCAAACCCATATTTCCAATACCCAGCACCACCCAGAACACGCGCAATGACCAAGCGTGATTTTGAGGCGCAGTTGTCGATATGCAGATCAACAGACATCGGATGGTTGAGGTGGGTCAGGTTGCCTAGGCGTAGACTGGGCGGGTTGTCCATTTCGCTACGCGCTTGGGATAGACCCGCAAGTTCAGTATCTGCGGCAGAAATAAACACCACATCGGCGGGTGTTTGCCCCAGATCAAAAGGTTCGGTTCCGTCGTCGATTGCGCCGGGGGTGGCCGCCAAAAGGTGCATCAGAGGGTCTTTTCCATAAACAGATTGATGGGGTCGTCTTCGTAATCACCAAACGCAGCACATTCGGTGAAGCCATGGGCGTGATAAAGCTTGTGCGCAGCTTCCAGAAGGTAGCCCGTTTCAAGTTTCATCATCGGTAGGTTTTCGTCGCGCGCACAACTTTCGAGTTGCTCCATCAGCCGTTGGGCGAGCCCGGTACCGCGTGCATCAGGTGACACAAACATAGACTTGATTTCGCCGTAGCCATCTTTGATAGCGAGGGCAGCACATCCCAGTATCCGGTCATCCACTTTTGCGTGGAAAAACCGGATATTGGGTTCGCAAAGGGCATCAATAGACAGGTAGTGATTGGATTCTGCAGGAAACAGCTCCTCCATCAAAGCGTGGCTTTGACGTAAAAGCGCGACGGCTTCTACGTGGTGGGGGTCACCCAATACTACCTGAATACTCATGCTGACAATGCTTTCTCTATTTTTGCGCGGTCCAAACCGGATTCGCCAATTACCACCAACCGCGCTTCGCGGGTTTCATTGGCCGCGAATGGGCGATCGAAATAGGTGTCGATGCGCGGGCCAACAGCCTGCAAGGTTAGACGCATTGGTTTGCCTTCAACCGCAGCAAAACCCTTGAGGCGCAGAATGTTGTGGTCACGAATGACCTGAACGACCTGATCAGCAAAAGCCTTGGGGTCGCTGACTGCAGCTCGGGTCACAACAAAGCTTTCAAATTCATCATGGTCGTGATCGTGGTGATGATGGTGGTCGTCATCATGATGGTCATCATCATCGTGATGATCGTCGTCGTGATCATGGTGGTGGTGATGCACTTCATGGCGGTTTTCAAGATCAGCTTCGGCGCCGATGCCTTGGCCCAAAAGCACATCAACAGGCAACGCGCCCATGGTCGATTTAACAACTTGCACGCCATCGCGAGATTCTGCGCGCAGTTTGGTCACCAGCGCGTCGGTTTCTTCAGCGCCCAGCAAATCTGATTTATTGACCACGATCATATCCGCACACGCGACCTGATCGGTGAACAGCTCAGAGAGTGGCGTTTCATGGTCTAGGTTTTCGTCCATCTTGCGTTGTGCTTCGACAGCCGCAAGGTTGTGGGCGAATTGGCCGTCAGACACCGCTTTGCCATCGACAACGGTGACAACACCATCAACGGTCACTTTGGTTGAAATTTCAGGCCAGTTGAATGCGCGCACCAGCGGTTGTGGCAACGCAAGGCCAGAGGTCTCAATCACTATGTGGTCGGGCGCATTTTCGCGCTCTAGCAGCTTTTGCATCGTCGGCACAAAATCTTCGGCCACGGTGCAGCAGATGCAACCGTTTGACAGCTCCATGATATCGTCTTCGGTGCAGGTTTCATCGCCGCAACCTTTTAGGATGTCGCCATCAACACCAAGATCACCAAATTCGTTGATGATCAGTGCAATGCGTTTGCCGTTAG
Organism: Cochlodiniinecator piscidefendens; assembly: GCF_011326755.1. Taxonomy (GTDB): domain Bacteria; phylum Pseudomonadota; class Alphaproteobacteria; order Rhodobacterales; family Rhodobacteraceae; genus Cochlodiniinecator; species Cochlodiniinecator piscidefendens. The sequence goes on from NZ_JAAOIE010000005.1 coordinate 176,512, forward strand.
CATTGTCGAGCATGTGACGGATGAGTGTGGTTTTCCCTGCACCCAAAAAGCCTGTCACAACTGTTGCCGGAATTTTGCCAGCCATATCTATAGTCCTCTGTCAAAGAGGGTCGCGTGGAAGGTCGCAGCCTTCACGGAACACCCCGTCCGTTTCCTGTTCGTTGCGCGGCTGGTCTCCTGGCTCGCAGTTCGACGCGCTGTGCCACCTTCCCAGTCGAAACCAGTGGATATAGGCGTGCGCTTACTGCTTACAGTCGCGGGGGCGGCTTTGGAGTTGGGCCCCGAATTGGGTCACCTGCACCAAATTCCCTATCGGAGGCGACTCCGAAAACCGTGCATGCGCCATTTGGGCAGAAGAGGCGCGTGCGTCAAGCGGATTTACGACCTCTTAGAAGAGGCGCGCGGCGGCCATATGGTGGGAAAACGTCAATATTTGGTGGATAATAGTGAAAATCATAGCATATTCTGGGGTTCAACGTTGACTCAGCAGACCTTCGGCACTGATGCTGGTGCTTACGGAATCACTAAGAGGGTATCATTTGCGGTTTTCCAAACTCAGACTCAATGGCTTTAAAAGCTTCGTCGATCCGACCGATCTGATAATCGCAGATGGGTTGACTGGTGTCGTTGGGCCGAATGGGTGCGGGAAATCGAACCTGCTTGAGGCACTGCGTTGGGTCATGGGGGAAAACCGCCCTAAGGCAATGCGCGGCGGCGGAATGGAAGACGTGATCTTTGCGGGGACCTCGTCGCGCCCCGCACGCAATTTTGCCGAAGTTGTATTGCAAGTTGATAACCGGGAGCGGCTCGCGCCAGCCGGATTTAACGAACTTGATACGCTGGAAATCGTGCGCCGCATTACGCGAGATGCCGGGTCGGCTTATAAGGCGAATTCTAAGGATGTGCGGGCGCGTGACATACAGATGCTATTTGCAGATGCTTCCACGGGCGCGCATTCCCCTGCGTTGGTGCGCCAAGGACAGATTTCTGAACTCATTAACGCAAAGCCGCAGAACCGTCGCCGGATACTGGAAGAGGCGGCAGGCATTTCTGGGCTCTATCAACGGCGTCATGAAGCGGAATTAAAGCTTAACGGCGCAATTGCAAATCTCGCCCGAGTCGATGATGTTTTGGACCAATTGGCCAGCCAACTTGCGCAACTTGCCCGCCAAGCGCGCCAGGCGGTGCGGTATCGCGTGATCGGGGCTGAATTGCGCACGGCAGAAGGCATGTTGCTATATCGCCGTTGGAAGGAAGCCGAAGATTTAAGGCTTGCTTCGGATTTGGCGTTAACTGAATTCACCAAACGAACCGCCCAGGCCGAAGCGGATGCCCGCCAAGCCGCCACCGTGAGAGAAACGGCAGAAAATGTACTCCCTCCGCTACGCGAAGAAGAGGCCGTGGCTTCGGCTATTTTGCAACGGCTTCAAGTTCAGCGCGACACGTTGGCTGATCAAGAAACAGCTGCGCATCAGATGATCGAAACGCTACGTGGTCGTATTGCGCAATTGACGAAGGATCAGGCACGCGAGGCCGATCTGAACAAAGATGCCGAACAAACCATTGAGCGGTTGGAGTGGGAACAAGCGCAGCTGGCAAAAGGAGCCGATGGGTTTGATACACGTCAGGACGAAGCAACGGAAGAGGCAGTAAGTGCCGCGCAGATTATGCAAACCCGCGAAACAGAACTGTCGCAATTGACCGAAGATGTTGCACGTTTGGCGGCTCGTCACCAATCAGGGCAAAGATTGCTGAGTGATACAAAGACAACGTTGCAGCGCAATGAAGCAGAAGTTGCACGCGCCAATGCTGAAATGACAAAGGCAGGCGAAGCTGTACAGCGTGCAGATGTAGAATTTGCGCGCGCCGAACAGGCGCAAGCCCAGGCCACTGCTGACGCGGACCATGCCGAACATGATTTAGTTCTAGCCGATACCGCCCGAACAGAAGCCCAATCTCGCGAAGGCGACGCGAGAGCGGGACGTTCAGAAGCCGAAGGAGAACTCAATGCCTTGCGGGCTGAGGCATCTGCTTTGTCAAAACTGGTTGATCGAGATACCGCCGAAGGTGGCCAGATTTTGGATGCGTTGCAAGTTGAAGATGGTTTTGAAAAAGCACTTGGTGCAGCATTAGCCGATGATTTGCGTGCCCCAGAAGTTGAACGTGATATGGCGTCTGGTTGGGCGGAATTGCCAAAATATACTCAACCCCAGTTGCTGCCCCGCGCTGTGCCAGCGCTAACAAATCATGTGTCGGTGCCGCCGGTCTTGGTGCGGCGTATGTCGCAGGTAGGTTTGGTTGCAGTCGAAGACGGACCTGTATTGCAAGCAGAACTTATGCCGGGGCAACGTTTGGTCAGTTTGGAAGGGGATCTATGGCGTTGGGATGGATTTCGTGCCGCTGCCGAAGACGCGCCTTCCGCGGCGGCATTGCGTTTGCAACAACTAAATCGACTGGAACGTTTGAAGCGCGACCTAGAAGACGCCACCGCGCGGGCGGATGGCGCAATGCGCGCGCATGACCTTTTGAAAGCTAAGCTTGTAGAATGCAGCGAAATTGACGCGAATGCGCGCAATGCGCGGCGGGTTGCGGATGGCCGAATGGCTGATGCTTCGAGGGCGCAGTCAAAGGCCGAAGCTGACAAAAGTATCGCGGTTGGGCAATTGGAAACTTTGGGCCTTGCGAGAAGTCGCTATGGGGACGAAGCGCAAAAAGCTGCCCTCGCGATGCGTGACGCAAAGCGCGCGGTAGAAGGGCTGGACGATTTGGATGCGGCACGCGGTAACGTGGAAAGCGTCAAACTAAATGTTGAAGCTGCGCGGGTTACGATGCTGACCAAGCGTTCTGCGTTAGATGAGCTGCGCCGTGCAGGTGAAGCGCGCACCAAACGCACGCAGGAAATCATCAAAGAATTGAGCGGTTGGCGGCATCGACTGCAAACAGCAGAAAAGCGCATCGCAGAACTGGAAGATCGTAAAGCAGAGAGCGAAGCAGCGCTAGAGATTGCTTTGGTCGCTCCGGAAGAAATTACGGCGAAACGTAATGAAATTGGAGGGGCTATTGCTGCGGCTCAAACCCGTCGAACTTTAGCGTCTGACCGGCTGGCAGAGGCCGAAACTGCATTACGGGAAACCGTTAACAATGAACGCGCAACTGAGCGCGCAGCATCAGAAGCGAGAGAAGCGCGTGCAGGCGCAGACGCACGGGCCATGGCCAATAAAGACGCAGTTGAGCAAGCCGCAGCGCGCATTAACGAAGAAATGAGTGCTAGCCCAGAAACTTTGCTAGAGCGACTAGGAGTCGTACCCGATGATATGCCTAATGCGCATGCCATCGAAGCTGATGTAAATCGGCTGAAGCGGCAGCGAGATGCTTTGGGGGCGGTGAATTTGCGCGCCGAGGAAGATAGCAAAAGCGTGGAGAAGGAACATTCCACCCTATTGGCCGAAAAAACCGATTTGGAAGAGGCAATTAAGGCACTTCAATCTGGTATTTCATCGCTTAATCGTGAGGGGCGTGAACGTTTGCTAACGGCATTCGAGCAAGTGAATGAAAATTTTTCTTTGCTGTTCAAACATCTATTTGGCGGGGGCGAAGCCAAACTTGTCTTGGTCGAAAGTGACGACCCGTTAGAGGCGGGATTAGAGATTATGTGCCAGCCACCGGGTAAAAAGTTATCGACGCTTAGCCTACTGTCTGGTGGGGAACAAACCCTGACAGCGCTGGCGTTGATCTTTGGAGTGTTTTTGGCAAACCCAGCCCCAATTTGCGTATTGGATGAGGTGGACGCGCCCCTGGATGATGCCAATGTGACACGGTTCTGCGATCTATTAGATGAGATGACCCGGCAAACAGACACGCGGTTTTTAATCATCACACATCACGCAGTGACAATGGCGCGCATGGATCGGCTGTTTGGGGTGACCATGGCGGAACAAGGCGTCAGTCAATTGGTGAGCGTAGATCTAAAACGTGCGGCTGCGATGGTGGCCTAGCTCACCCTATTGTGAGGTGTTCTTTGATCTATGTGTGTCAAAGTACGCGTAAAAGGGTCTAAACATGAATAAATTATGTATCACGTTTCTTTTGTTGTGTTCCCCTTCATTCGCCCAAGATTGGTCGGTGAGAGAAGGGGATGTGCTGTTGAACAGTTATGAACTTGAAACGCTGTTGGTTGGGCATGAAATTACGTTTTACGACGGCGGATCTTCGCGTTTCACTGCGGATGGTGTCTACGGATACACCTACGGAGCTGGTGGAACTGCTTTGGGACAGTACACGGTTGAAGAGGACAGCACAGTGTGCGTGACATATGGCAATGGATTTGCCCGCTGTGATCTGTACGTCATGAATAACGACAGGCTCATCGTGATTACCGAAGAGGGGGATCGTTACCCTATACGCCCAGAAAATTCGAGTTGAATGTTGCTAAATTGTGGGGACTAGCGTCCGCGCAGGTTTTGTGATTGCCGCGCGGAGCCAAGGTTCTGATTTACAGCCGATTGAGGAGTTCAAGGGTCGGCCAAGCGTCAGCGGGCAAACCCAGACGTGTTTGTTCGGCCTGAACTGCAGCACGTGTGCGTGCCCCGAGAATGCCATCAATACCGCCAACATCATGTCCGCGGTTTGATAGTTTTTGTTGCAATTGTTCCATTTGAGATCCGGACAGGCCGGGGGTAGGATTGCCTGCATCAAAAATCTGGGCACCCTCAAGGCGCGTGGCAAAATATGCGGCGGTTGTCACATAGACAAAGCTTTTGTTCCATTCAAAATAAACGTGAAAGTTTGGGTAGGCCAAAAAGGCAGGTCCATTACGCCCCATAGGCAGTAAAACGGAGGCTTGCAAATTTCCATTGCCAAGGCTGCCGCTGCGCGCCTGTACACCTGCGCGTTCCCACTGGTTGACGCTCATGCTGTTGTCTAGCCCGGTTTGCGCCCAATCTAGATTTTGTGGAACATCGATTTCCTGAAGCCATGGTTCCCCACGGCGCCAACCTAAATCTGCAAGCATACGCGCGCCCGACAGCAGGGCGTCAGGTGCTGACGTTTTCAGGTTTACTTCGCCGTCGCCATCTCCATCAATACCGTTTTCGAGAATATCGCGGGGCAGCATCTGCACCATGCCGATTTCACCGGCCCATGCGCCCTGTGTGCGTACAGGGTCAAAATCGCCGCGTTCATAGAGTTCGAGCGCTGCAAAAATTTGTGGCTGAAACAACTCAGGACGGCGACAATCGTGCCCTAAAGTTAGCAGAGAGTTTAACGTATTAAAGTCCCCTTGAACCGCGCCAAAGTCGGTTTCCAGCGCCCAAAATGCAAGCAAAACGCCGCGTGAAACACCGTATTCACTTTCGATCCGATTAAAAATAGATGCGTAGCGGTCAGCGTTGCGGCGGCCATTGGTCAAGCGGTCTTGGCGAATGACTGCGCGCGAAAAATCAATGAAATCGCGGCGAAAAACGCCTTGGGATCTGTCTGCGCGTAACGTGCGGCTGTCTTGGCTAGCATTGGCCAAAAAACGATCAACAGCGTTGCGCGAATGACCTTGGGACACAGCCTCAGATCGAATGTTGTTAATGAAGGTGTTAAAATTTCCACCACAAGGCACAATGGCTTGAGCATGGGCGGCTGTGGATAGAAAAAGGGCAGATAAGAAAACGGATAAACGCATGAGGCCTCTCTTATAATTTGGGCAAATCTTATGTGTGGTATCGTGACTTGGCAACTCTGGACGGCCAGAACACGCCTAAAACGCGGTGAGAATGAGTGCGAAAATCAACAATGCCGTCCAGACGCGCCAAAGAACACTCAGGCTTGCGTCGATGTCATCGGCATTGGCATTTGGGGTTCCTTCGGGATGCACAAAGGGAAAATCACGCATTTCGCCATCATAGCTGCGCGGACCAGATAACGAGATCCCTAGAACAACGGCAATTGCAGCCTCGGGCCAACCCGCATTGGGGGATCGGTGGAGTTTTGCGTCACGTGTGATAACGGCAAAAGCATCTGTTCGTAAGCTGGTTAAGGCAATGAGAATTGCAGTGAGGCGCGCAGGAGCCCAATTTAAAACGTCATCAAACCGGGCAGAGGCCCAGCCAAAATCTCCATAGCGTTCATTCTTATATCCGATCATAGAATCGGCGGTGTTGACGATTTTATAAACCAACAATCCTGGCAGGCCCGCGATCAGAAACCAAAATATTGGGGCGACAACGCCGTCAGACATATTCTCTGCGGCGGATTCTATTGCACTCCGTGCGACGGCTGGCCCATCCATGTTCGATGTATCACGCCCTACGATCATTGAAACGGCATATCGCGCGTCTTCGATGGATCCACGCAGGGCGGTTGAAACGGCTTGAACATGTTGGGTTAGGCTTTTTTGTGCGATTAGGATTGCGGTGATCAGCACACTTAAAACAGATCCAAATGGCAGGCTTTCAATCAGTATTCCAAGGAATGCTGCACATAACACAAGGCTAGCACAGACCAATATTCCTTTGAATTTCCGGTGCAGGCCAGAGTTGAACTTCGTATCCGCCCCTCCAATGATGCGTCCCATGAGAACAGCAGGGTGCGGTATCCGATCCCAAAGCCATTTGGGTTCACCCAGTGCAGCGTCCAGCAACATAGCGATGGGAAGGATGAACGCCGTCATGATAGTGCGTTTTCTAGATGGCCCCAACGATCTGCTGCGGGTAAGCCGAGGCGTAGATATGTGTCGGAATACGGAAAAATCCGACTCCAGACGTGGTGTTGAGCAAGTTTACGTTGCCAGGCAGTCGCATTGTCAACTTCATACAGTCGGAAAAGGGTGGTGCCGCCAACCAGTTGCGCACCATTTGTCGTCATGAGTGTATCAAGGCGATCGCTGCCTTGCTGGAGATGTGCGCGGGTTTGTGCGTTCCATGCATGGTCTGAAAATGCCTTTGCTCCGATAGCCAGTGCAGGACCAGACACAGACCAAGGCCCCAATGTATCGCGCAATGGGTTGATGTGATCTGGGTGACCAACGACAAACCCAAGGCGCAAACCCGCCAAGCCCCAGAACTTCCCAAAACTTTTCAGAACCAAAGTGTCTGGACGGTCACTGTATTGGATAAGCGTGCGATTTGGGTCAACGTCACCAAAGCTTTCGTCGACGATATTTAGGGCGGCCGTTAGGTCGTCTTTGCCCCAATAGCGTCCATCTGGGTTGTTAGGGTTCACCATGACTTTGGTATCGGCCTCACCAGATGCGATCACTTCGATTCCGCAGGCTTCAAATGCAGCAGCGTGTTCATTGTATGTGGGTTGAGGGATGAGAACACGGCTCGATTTGGCGCGTGACGGAATACGGGCAATCGGGGCAGAGGCCCCGTGGGTTGGCAATATGGCAGCGCCAGCTGGGACGTTCCATAGAGCCCGAGCTGCATCAATCAGGCGATCTAACGCGGCTTGGTCAGGCAGAGCGGTCCATGCATCATGTGGCAAATCGGGCAGTGGATAAGCATCTGGATTTATCCCTGTAGATAGGTCCAGCCAGGTCTTGCGTGTCCCACCAAATTCAGCAATTGCCGCGTCCAAGCCGCCACCGTGATCTCGTTTCATATCAGTCGTCCGCAGGGATTGGCGGATGCCGCGTTACGAAATGACCTTTGATAGCTTGCGGCCATTGGCGAAAGGGGACCTGACCGGTTGCACTTTCAGCATGCATTTTTGCATATTCTACGATCCCCTCGGCAGAGGCTGCGTCGGCGGTAAATTGACCTAGAGTGTAGTTTAGTTTTCCCGCTCCTTGGATTGCAACGTTACAGCTGCGCGTACACCCCATGAGGCAAGACACGCGTCGTGTTTTCACGTCGCCTTCTGCTTTGGCCTCAATAAGTTCTGCCAATACTTCGCCATCTGTTGGAAGGCCTTTTTCCGCATCCCAATCATCTTGTTTGCAGGTGTCACATATGGTGATCCAAGTGGTCATCTTTGTTCTCCGTTCGCTGGGCCCTATGAAGCGGATTCCATTGAACTGTGCAAGGGGTGGGTTGTGTGTTTTGATTTCAGGTGAAACAGTACATCTCAGAGGTACACCTATGAATCCTGACTTAAACCTATCATTAATTCTCTTGGCTGGTCTGATAGCGTCGGCCAGCCCCGGACCTGCGACAATGGCGATTGCGGGAACGTCGATGGGGGCCGGGCGTGGCTATGGGCTCGCGGTTGCTGCCGGGGTAACGTCAGGGTCATTTATCTGGTCTATTGCCGCTGCATTTGGGTTGGCAGCGGTAATGGTGACGAATGCCTGGGCCTTTGAGGTGATCCGATATTTTGGTGCCGCATACCTTCTGTTCTTGGCTTATAAATCGGCCAAATCTGCGATCAGAGGCGGTGGTGTTGCGGCCAATGCGTTCGAGACGAAATCCCATAGAAAGGCCTATTTAAAAGGATTGGCACTGCATCTCACTAATCCGAAAGCAGTATTGTTCTTCGGTTCGCTTTACGCGATTGGGTTACCTGCTGGCGCTGGTCCGCAGACTTTGTTGCTGGTCATTTTTGCGGTTGGATTGCAAAGCGCTGTAGTTTTCCATGGTTATGCGTTGTTGTTCTCTTCACCTCCGATGATGCGCGGATATGTCCGTCTGAAGCGTTGGTTCGAAGCAGCGTTCGCAGCGGCATTTGGAGTGGCAGGTTTAAAAATTCTTACCACCCGCATTGAATGATCACAGCTTAGTTTTCCCGATTGTGCGGCGCCCAGTAGTCCAGCTCAGGATTGATGGGAATGATCCTATGTGGATTTATGCTGTCGTGACTGAAGTGATAGTGGCGCACGATATGATCCATATTCACGGTATCTGCGACACCTGACCATTGGTAAAGTTCGCGCGTATAGGCCCAGAGGTGTGGGTAATCGATGATACGCTTTTTGTTGCACTTAAAGTGTAGGTGATAAACAGGATCAAACCGGATGAGTGTCGTGAACAGACGCCAATCTGCTTCTGTTATTGTATCTCCCAATAAGTACCGGTTTTGCGATAGGTGCTGTTCCAACCAATCAAGTGTGTCGAAAAGCGGGTGAATCGCGGCGTCATAGGCAGCTTGGGTGGTGGCAAACCCGGATTTGTAAACACCGTTGTTGAGGGTTGAATATATGCGTGCGTTTATCTCTTCGATGTTGTCGCGCATGTGCCGAGGCCAGTAATCATCCCTATTGCCCGTTATTGTATTAAACGCGCTGTTAAACATGCGAATGATTTCAGAGCTTTCGTTCGAGACGATTGTTTCGCGTTGCTTGTCCCATAAGATTGGCACTGTGACACGCCCGGACACGGTTGGGTCGGCTTTTGTGTAGATGTCACGCGCAAAAGGGAGGTTATAAAGCGTATCTCCTGTTGCGTCGGGGTAATTTGCGGCAAAGGACCAACCGTCGCCCAACATGTCGGGATGCACGACTGAAATGCTGATGTGTTCACTTAAACTCTTGAGAGTGCGAAAGATAAGTGTGCGATGGGCCCATGGGCAGGCGTGAGAAACATAGAGGTGGTAGCGGCCACTTTCGGCTTTGAAATCTCCGAGGCCCGTGGGCCCGGCTGTGCCGTCGGAGGTAATCCAATTGCGAAAACCAGCGGTGGTTCGTTTGAACGCGCCGCCTGTTGATTTGGTGTCGTACCAAACGTCATGCCATTTGCCATCTACAAGCTGACCCATCGAATTCCCCTGCATCATCGGTTCGGTCGAACCTACGAGATCATGAGATATAGAAAAGTACCACTGACGCGCAGCGACGGTGCGCTTGCGCACAAGAGATGATCCCAGTCGTTTATCAAACGTGTCGCTATCCTATCGTAGCGCGCCGCGAATCCCGTTGCGCTGGTGTGTTTCGCCGCCTATACCGCCATAAATGACGGAGCCTTTGGGCCGGAGTGGTGGTTGTTTCGCGGTCGACCCAAGCAGGGGGCCAGCGACAGCGTCGTCAACCTGAGCAAACTTGTTTGTTCTTCGCTTCTGGTATGCAGGTTCTGTGTGATGAATTGGCCCGCAGGTTTCATCCTGCCAGCAGGAGGCATAAGCCCATGACAAAAATCGGTGTGATGATCTGTGGACACGGTTCACGTAGTCAAGATGCAGTTGACGAATTTGCTGTATTGGCTGAAAAACTACCGCCGCTTTTGCCGTCTGATTGGGAAACCGATTATGGGTATTTGGAATTTGCTAATCCTGTAATCCGAGATGGCTTAGATCGCTTGCGTAATGCGGGCTGTGACAAAATCCTTGCGGTGCCGGGAATGCTGTTTGCGGCGATGCATGCCAAAAACGATATTCCGACGGTTCTAAATACCTATGCGGCCAAGCATGGAATTGATGTGTCCTACGGTCGCGAATTGGGCGTTGATCCTAAAATGATCGCTGCTGCTGGTGCTCGTGTTCAAGAGGCTATCGATGCTGCTAATGCTGAGCATGGCGAAGTTGCGTTAGAAGATACGTGCCTTGTTGTGATTGGGCGCGGTGCGTCTGACCCGGATGCGAATGGCAACGTTTCAAAAATTGCACGCATGCTGCAAGAAGGTATGGGCTTTGGTTGGTGCGAAGTTGGCTACTCCGGTGTCACATTCCCTCTGGTTGAACCTTGCCTACAGCACACCGTGAAGCTTGGATATAAGCGCGTTGTCGTCTTCCCATATTTCCTATTTGCGGGCATTTTGATTGACCGTATTTACGGCTTTACGGATCAGGTCGCTGCGCAGTACCCGGACATTGAATTTGTCAAAGCCGGGTATCTAAACGATCATCCGTTGGTGTTGGAAACCTTTGCTGAACGCGTACAGGAACAAATCGGTGAAATCGTCCCACCAACCTGTGGGACCTGCAAATACCGCACACAAGTTTTGGGGTTCGAGGCCGAAGTTGGTGCGGTGCAAGAAAGCCACCACCACCACGTAGAAGGTCAAGGCGCGAATGCACCGGGCTCCAACGTGGGGGATTGCAAATTGTGTGACACATTCTGCACCGGCGAATGTCGCTTGGATATGGATCACCATCATCACGATCATGACCATTCGCACGACCACGGGCATAGCCATGACCACCACCACCATCATGACCACGATCACCACCACGCCGAATACCCGCATGCGAAACATCCGCATGGCCCGGAAAGCGCACGTAAGAAAGGCTAACGTGATCTCAATGAGAAAGCCCCCGAACGGGGCTTTCGCTGTATCTTTGGGACATGCTGAGAGGGACCGTCATGCGATATGAAAAAAAACCACTGGCGATTTACCGCGAGAGCTTTGCGACCGTGCGGCGCGAAGCAAACTTGGATCGGTTTGACGAAGGGATGCAGAGCCTTGCTATCCGTTTGATCCATGCTTGTGGGATGGTCGAAGTTGCGGATCGGCTGGCGTTCTCAGCAAATGCATATGCCGCAGGTCATGAAGCGTTAAAGGCCGGCGCGCCTGTGCTGTGTGATTGCGAAATGGTTGGTGCGGGAATTATTCGGCGCTATTTGCCTGCGGATAATCAGGTGATTGTGACGCTGAACGATTCAACGGTGCCTGATCGCGCCAAAGATATTGGAAATACGCGTTCTGCCGCGGCGGTGGAGCTGTGGGAACCGCATCTTGAGGGGGCAGTAGTTGCGGTAGGAAATGCACCAACTGCACTGTTTCATTTGCTTGAGATGATTGATGCAGGGGCACCCAAGCCTGCTGTGATTTTGGGGTTCCCGGTCGGTTTTGTCGGCGCTGCGGAAAGCAAAGCGGAACTTGCAGAACGCCCAAGAGGCTGTGAATTTGTCGCGCTGCGTGGCCGCCGTGGTGGCTCAGCGATCGCATCTGCTGCGGTGAACGCGCTTTCGGCTGGATTGCCGGAGATTGCCAAGCAATGACGCCATGGCTGCATATCGTTGGTCTAGGCGAAGATGGCTTAGATGGTCTGACCTCAGCGACTCGTGCAGTTGTTGAAGCTGCAGAAGTTGTGGTTGGTGGAAAGCGCCATCATGCCTTGGCTGGGACCGCTGAGGCAGAAAGAATTGCGTGGCCGTCGCCGTTTAACGCGTTGATTGAAACTTTGAAAACCCATCGTGGAAAGCGTGTGGTTGTTTTGGCGACGGGAGATCCATTGTGGTTTTCTGTTGGCGCGCGCATTGGCCGGGAAATGAACCCGGCTGAGATCGTATATCATCCGCAGGTCGGGGCATTTCAACTCGCGGCGGCGCGGATGGGGTGGTCTATGGCGGATCTTGAAACGTTGACGGTGCATGGCCGTCCCGTTGAACAAATGATTGCCTATATTCAGCCTGATCAACGGTTGCTTATTTTGACCACTGGAAGTGAAACGCCAGGGCAAATTGCGAGTTTTTTGACAGAACGTGGGTTTGGCGCATCGAAGTTGACAGTTTTGGCCGCTATGGGCGGGAAAAACGAAGCGCGCTTTGATGGGGTTGCTGAGGGTTGGAGCCACGATGTTCCTGAGTTTAATACCCTCGCCGTTGAATGCATCGCTGCGCCGGAGGCTACTTTGCTGCCACGTGTTCCGGGTTTGCCTGATGATATGTTCCTGAGCGATGGAACGATGACCAAACAAGAAGTCCGAGCAGTGAGCTTGGCGAAGCTGATGCCCATGCGTGGTGCGCTCTTGTGGGACATTGGATGTGGGTGCGGATCGATTGCGGTCGAATGGATGCGCTCAGCACCAGAAGCCCGCGCCATCGGGATAGAAGCCCGCGCGGATCGCAGAGACCTAGCTGCCCAAAACGCGCTGGCATTGGGTGCACCGAAATTGGAATTGCGCGATGGCAAAGTCCCCGAGGCATTAGACGGCTTGCCGACACCTGATGCAGTGTTTATCGGCGGCGGTCTAAGCAAAGAAACTTTTGCAACGGCATGGGATGCACTACGCCCGCTTGGTCGGTTGGTTGCGAATGCAGTGACCTTGGAAAGTGAAGCGGTGCTGATGGCACTGCATAAAGAATACGGCGGTCAATTGGTCAAACTCGCGGTGAACCGCGCGGAACCGATTGGGCCGTTAACAGGCTGGCGTCCGTTGATGCCCGTCACACAGCTGAGTTTGGTAAAAAGATGAACGGAAAACTCTATGGCGTTGGGCTTGGGCCGGGCGACCCTGAATTGATGACCCTAAAAGCAGCGCGGCTGATTGGTGCAGCTGATGTGGTGGCCTATCCGGCGCTTGCGGGGGGCGATAGTTTTGCGCGTTCAATCGCAGCAGACCTGATTGCACCTGACGCGCGTGAAATTGTTATGGATGTTCCCATGACAGTTGAACGTGGTCCGGCGCAAGCTGCCTATGACACGGGCGCAGCAGAAATTGCAGAGGCGCTTCGCGGTGGCCAAGATGTGGTTTGCCTATGCGAGGGCGATCCATTTTTCTATGGCTCGTTCATGTATCTATTTGCGCGTCTGTCTGAGGAATTCGAAACTGAAGTTGTGCCGGGTGTGACATCGGTAACGGCCTGTGCTGCAGTTTCGGCGATGCCACTTGTGGCGCGCAACGAGGTGTTGACAGTTATTCCCGGCCCGTTGGATGGGGAAGATATGGAACACCGGATCAATTCGGCAGATTCCATCGTGATCATGAAGGTGGGGCGCCACCTTGGTAAAATTCGTGCGATCCTTGAACGGCTAGGGCTGTTGGATCGTGCTGTCTATGTCGAACGTGCAACGCTGGAAAACGAACGGCGGCTTCCGCTGGATCGTGCACCTGCGCCAGCACCATATTTTTCAATGATACTTGTGACAAAGGGGGCCGATCCATGGCTTTGAAACCTGTCGTACTCTGCCTGTCCCGTTCAGGCGAAGCTGTTGCGCATCGCGTGGCAAAAACCTTGGGCGCTGTGGTGCATGGCCGCGAAGGGCGTGTAGACGTCGCTGATGCGTTCTTTCCTGATGCGTTAGAGCATGCACGTACTTTGTTTGCGGCTGGCACGCCTATTGTGGGTGTTTGTGCCTCTGGCATTTTGATCCGGGCTGTTGCGCCATTGTTGGCCGACAAACGTTCTGAGCCCCCAGTGGTGGCTGTATCTGATGATGGCTCTGTTGTTGTTCCTTTGTTGGGTGGGCACCGCGGTGCGAACCGTTTGGCTGCAGATATTGCCGAAGCGATTGAGGCCAAAGCGGCTGTGACAACTGCGGGTGATGTTGCGATGGGTGTTGCTTTAGATGCCCCGCCTGCTGGCTACCGTTTGGCCAATCCGGATGACGCAAAGTCTGTGATGGCTGAGCTGCTGAGCGGCGCTAAGCCGTGTATTTCTGGCGAAACGATCTTTGATCTTCAGTCCGATGCAGCGGGCGCAGTGTCTTTGACTGTCAGCGAAGCCCCGGTGGAAGGGAGCGATACAACGCTTGTCTATCACCCTCAACGGTTCGCCTTGGGTGTTGGGTGTGCGCGCAATGCTGATCCAGAAGAGCTCTGGTCGCTTGTTGAGGCGTCATTGACAGAAGCTGGGATTGCCAAAGGTGCGATTGCATCTGTGAATTCCATCGATCTGAAAGGTGACGAGCCTGCAATGAACGAAGTTGCGCGCCGTTTGGGTGTACCATTGCGTTTGTTTACTGCGGCTGAGCTGGAAGCCGAAGCCGCACGTTTGGCCAACCCATCTGACGTGGTTTTTGCCGAAGTTGGATGCCACGGCGTGAGCGAAGGGTCGGCCTTAGCTGCTGCGGGCGGGTCATCTGAATTGGTGATTACAAAACAGAAAACGGCAAATGCGACATGTGCGCTCGCACGAGCTGCTGATCCGATTGTGGAATATGCGGGCCGCAGCCGTGGGCGTTTGTCCATCATCGGGATTGGACCGGGTCAACACAGTTGGCGTACGCCTGAGGCTTCACGCCTTGTGTCCGAAGCTGAAGAACTGGTTGGATACGGTCTATACATCGACCTGTTGGGCCCGATTGCATACGGCAAAACACGTTCTGATTTCCCATTGGGTGGCGAAGAAGATCGTTGTCGCTTTGCGCTTGAGCAAGCTGCCAAAGGCAAAAACGTTGCTCTGATTTGTTCTGGTGATGCTGGGATTTACGCGATGGGCGCGCTGGTGTTTGAACTTTTGGATCGCTCTCCAGAAGACTGTGGCGTATCTGATGCGGCACACCGTGTTGATGTTGTTTCAACACCGGGTGTTTCTGCGTTGCAAGGTGCTGCTGCGCGTGCAGGCGCGCCATTGGGGCATGACTTCTGCGCTATTTCATTGTCCGATCTGCTAACCCCACGCGAAGACATCGTGAAGCGGTTGCATGCAGCGGCTGAAGGGGATTTCGTGATCGCCTTTTATAACCCCGTTTCAATGCGTCGTCGGACATTGTTGGCAGAAGCGCGCGATATTCTGTTAAAGCATCGCCCCGCTGATACGCCTGTGATGCTTGCGAGTTCGTTGGGTCGCCCGGAAGAGCATGTTCGGTATCGCAAGCTTTCTGAATTGGAAGTGGATGAAGTGGATATGTTGACCGTTGTTCTTATCGGTTCCAGCCACTCAAAGCTCGCGCAGCTTGGCGAAGGGCCACGGATGTACACGCCACGTGGTTACGCGCGTCGTATTGATGGTGATCTGGCAGAAACGGCCTAAGCAAATGGAATGGGCTGCGCCCATGCTGTTTATGGGAGCATGGGGCGCGGTGAGCCTGCAACGCGCAGGTATAGGAGAGATGAGATGACTGTATTTTTTATTGGTGCGGGTCCGGGAGATCCTGAACTTTTAACCAAAAAAGCGGAGCGCGTGATCGGGGAGTGTCCGGTATGCCTATACGCCGGGTCACTGGTGCCGGAAGAAGTGGTGGCTTGTGCGCCTGAGGGTGCAAAAGTGATGGACACAGCTCCGATGACCTTGGATGACACCCACGCTGAAATTTTGGCAGCGCATAAGCGCGGTGAAAACGTGGCGCGTGTGCATTCTGGTGATCCATCGCTTTACGGTGCGATTGCTGAGCAGATTCGCCGTTTGCGTGCGGATGGGATTGACTACGAAGTTATTCCTGGTGTGCCAGCCTATGCGGCGATGGCGGCTGCGATGAAGCAAGAATTGACGATTCCTGAAATTGCGCAATCTATCGTTTTGACCCGTATGTCGATGCAGTCCACATCAATGCCAGAGGGTGAAACGCTTGAGAACTTTGGTCGTACTGGCGCGACTTTGGCAATTCACTTGGCTGTGCGTAACATGCGCGAAATCGAACGCATTTTGACCCCGCATTATGGCGCAGATTGCCCTGTAGTTGTTGGGTATCGCGTGGGATGGCCCGATCAAATTTTGATCCGTGGGACGCTGTCTGATATTCGCAAAAAGGTGCGCGCGGAAAAGATTACGCGGACGGCGTTGATCATGGTGGGGCCTGCGTTGCGGGAGGGGCAGGATTTTAAGGATTCTGCTTTGTATGATCCTGCTATTCCACATGTTTTGCGTCCGGTGACTGGTGTGAATTTGGTTGAAGACATCAATACCTAAGAAAGTTGGTTTTATCCAAAAGGGTGGTTTGACGTTAACCTTTTCCATGTCAGTCTAGAGACGAAGACTAGGGAAAGAATCATGAGCACGTTTTTACCAAAAGAAGTTCAGGCGGGATTGGATGCGGCGCGTAAAAAGGCGCTGAAGAAGAAAACTCGCCTGCGCATCCATAACGATGATGAGATCTTTCCGGTGCTGCGCATTTGGGAAGACGGGCTTGCGCTAGATGCTAAAAATGCGCCACACCTCAGAGGGTTAGTGGACATTTACGATGGCGCGCGACATTTGTCGCAATGTTTGATCGTGGCCTCAGATGAGGAAAACGGCGAAATGGTTTATGAATTCAAACGCAATACTGCAGTCGCTGACAAAGCGGCGTTGGATTTTGCGCGGGAAGAACATGCGCCGGTTGCGCTCATTAGTGTCTTACCCTGAACACAGCGCGGTTCAGATCAAAAATACGAAAGTGTTAATCTGAAACGGGTTGGAATTGACCGCTGGGGTGGGAAAATACGCTGCCCAATCGCGCATGCGCGGACGTCCTGTACCCCGTTAAAATCCGGTGTATGGTTTCTATGCAGGAATTATGCAGCTTTTATATGGTTTTTATGCATACGATTTTGCATTTTCGTAAAACACACCTGCCGTCTGATAAGCGTTGGTCAGATTTGACAAAGGTTTTCCGCCCCGTAGGCCCGCGCATTTGAGAGTGGCAAAAGCTACCTGTTCCTGCTGGATTTTACCCCGAAAGAGGGGTAGCGCTGAGGAAAGTTGACCGTATTCCTTAAGAGGACAAAACATGTCACAAATTGATCAGACGGAAACAGAGGTGTTTTTGGCATTTCAGGTGATCCCACGCGTCAGAGAAGGCCGCAATTTTGAGGTGGTCGACCGAGCGATTGACGTAGTGAAAAAGGCGGGCGTTCCGTTTCAGGTGGGTGCGATGGAAACCACGATGAAAGGGGAGTTGGATCATCTACTGCAAGTGGTGAAAGACGCCCAGCAGGCTTGTTTAGATCACGGAGCGGTTGAAGTGATCACCAACATCAAAATTCACACGACAACGCCTGATGCGCATGACACGTTTTGCACATACCATCGGGGGGTCACGCCAAGTAACAGTGTTTTCGTTGAAGATGCGAAACGCAAGGAAAGCTGATCAGCCGTTGCTATGAAGTTTTTTGTTGTTTCCGATATTTTTGGCCAACCGGATGCAGAAAATTGTGTGTTGTCGCAAATCCCGAAAATTGCAGGGGTTGAGAGGCATAGTTTGGCGCAGCTATGTGGGCGACCCGAATTAACGGGTGAGGGATTGCATGTTCATCTGTTTCGCGAAAACGGAATGCAACGTGCGGTCGCATCGCTGATGGAGCGGCGTTTAGACGGCTGTATTGGAATGGGGTATAGCGCTGGTGGGACTGTGTTGTGGCAGGCTGTTGGTTTGGGGCTAAGGCTTGATCGACTCTATTGCATTTCATCAACGCGGCTGAGGAATGAGGCCGCTGTGTCGATTCCAAATCATGTGTTCTTTGGGGGCAATGATCCGGCAAAACCTACGGCGACGTGGCTGGGTAGCATACCGCTTCAAAGCACGGTTTTTCCAGGGCTGGAACACGATTTTTACCGTGATCCACTCAGGCCGGAATGCGGACAAATTCGCCAGCAGATCAAATCGGATTTAGGGCGGGCAGACCCCCAATAAAGGTCAGCGCGCCCTGATAGCTGTTATTGTAAATCAGCAAATGCTTTTTGCATGCGCTCAACCGCGTCAACAATGCGGGCGCGGGGGGTGGCGAAGTTAAACCGCAGGAAGCTTTCGCCTCCTTTGCCAAATGTTGGGCCGTGGTTTGCCGCGATTTGGGCGTCGTTTTGCACACGTTTGGTGAACTCTTCCGCGCTCATCCCTGTATCGGTGAAATCAACCCAAGCGAGGTAGGTCGCGGCCATATCCATGGATTTAATGCCGGGAATGGCGTTTAGGCCTTCGTCAAGAATTTTGCGGTTGCCGTCTAGGTATTCGACAAGGTCGTCCAGCCATTTTGCGCCCTCGGGGCTGTAGGCCGCTTCGGCCATGAACAGGCCAAACGAGTTTGGAGAAATGCCCATCGCGGCCATACGGCCTGCGAATTTGGCGCGCAAGGCAGGGTCTTCGATGATCACATTGCCGGAGTGGCTGCCTGCGATATTGAATGTCTTAGTCGTTGCGGTCATCATCACAAGGCGATCGGTGATCGAGCGATCCACATTGGACATCGGAATATGTGTGTGGCCCCCAAACACGAGGTCATGGTGGATTTCGTCAGACACAAGGATCAGGTCGTGGCGTTTGGCGAAATCTGCAACGCCTTGTAGTTCTTCGCGCGACCAGACACGGCCACCGGGGTTATGCGGTGAACAGAGAATGATCATTTTTTCATTGCCGGTCATTTGCGCGTCATAGGCGGCAAAGTCCATTTCGTAACGACCATTATTGTTTGCCAGCGGACATTCGACCACTTGGCGGCCAGCGGCGCTGATCACGCGGGCAAAGGCGTGGTAGACCGGGGTGAACAGGATGACGCCATCGCCGGGGGCGGTAAAGGCATCCACACACATGGCGGTGCCATTCACGAGACCATGAGTGGTAAAAATCCAAGAGGGATCAATCTGCCAATCATGGCGGGTGTCCATCCACCAACGAATGGATTCAAGGTATGATGCGTCATCACCGTGGTATCCATAAACGCCATGGCTGTGCATCTTTTCGATGGCGTCGGCGACGGACTGCGGCGGGCGAAAATCCATATCAGCGACCCACATGGAAATGCCTTTGTCGGCGGGAACGCCATAGATTTTTTCCATTGCGTCCCATTTGACAGAATGGGTGCCGCGGCGGTCGATAATGTCGTCAAAGCTCATCTGGGTCTCCTGAATGATTTTGCGTAAGCTATCCTCTTTGTCTGAGAGTGCAAGAGCCGTTGCACAGAAGGGTGAGATCGCCTAAATCAATGCCATGAGCATTCGACCGATCCTAATCCACCCCGACCCGCGTCTCAAAAAGAAGTGCAGCCCGATTGAAGGCATCACGTCTGAGATGAAAAAGCTGTCTGAGGACATGCTGGAAACCATGTATGATGCGCCGGGCGTTGGGCTCGCTGCGCCTCAAATTGGTATTACGCAGCGGTTGATCGTGCTGGATTGCGAAAAGGAAGACGCCGCAACGCCAAAACCCATCGCGATGTTTAACCCGGAGGTGATTTGGGAAAGCGAAGCGTTGAACGTGTATGAGGAAGGTTGCCTGTCGATCCCAGAGCAATACGCTGAGGTGGAACGCCCGGCCGAAGTTGGTGTGCGCTGGATGGATGTGGAAGGCGAAATTCGTGAGGCGCAGTTTGATGGGCTTTGGGCCACATGTGTTCAGCATGAGATCGACCATTTGGACGGTATTTTGTTTATTGATTATTTAAGGCCACTGAAGAGGCAGATGATCACGCGCAAAATGCAGAAGCTCAAACGTGAAATGACCCGCTAATGGCGGTGTTGCCGGTGGTGCTTTGGCCTGACGTCAGGTTGCAGACGGTTTGCGATCCGGTGCCCAACCCTTCGGATCACGCGGCATTGATCCAAGATATGTTTGATACGATGTACGCCGCGCCCGGTCGCGGATTAGCTGCGCCGCAGGTTGGGGTGATGTCACGGATGTTTGTGATGGATCCGACATGGAAAGAGGGTACATATAGCCCCTATGCCTGTTTTAATCCTGAAATCATCAAGCGCTCTGAGGCTATGACAACGGGGCAAGAGGCCTGTCTTTCGATACCCGGAGTTGCTGCGGATGTGGTGCGGCACGCTGAAATCACGATGCGATGGCAAGATGTTGTGGGTGCGTCGCATGAAGAACACCTGACAGGCTTTGCCGCGATCTGCGCCCAACATGAATTTGACCATTTAAATGGGACGGTGATTTTTGATCACCAAGCGCCAGAGATGCGTGCCCTTTTGGAAATGGGATATAGGAGAGACACATGACAGTACGTGCTTTTGTGCCATGGCCAGATAAACGCCTGCGCACCCCCGCCGAGCCTGTGGCAGAGGTCACGGATGAAACCCGCGCGATTTGGGATGATATGGTCGACACGATGGATGCGATGCCCGGTCTTGGTCTGGCAGCGGTTCAAATTGGGGTGATGCAGCGCCTTGCGGTGGTCGATTGTTCAAGCGAACGCGGTCAAGCCGTGCGCATGGCGAACCCGGTTATTTTGCACAGTTCAGTTGAGCCACGTGAACACGAAGAAGCCAGCCCCAATTTGCCAGGTGCGTCGGCGGTTATCACACGTCCGCGCGCCATCACGGTGACCTTTATCAACGAAGATGGCGTTCAGGATCGTCGTGATTTTGTTGGGCTTTGGGCGACATCGGTTCAGCATCAGGTCGATCATCTGAATGGCAAAATGTATTTCGACAATTTGAAACCGGTAAAGCGGCAGATGTTTTTGAAGAAGGCCCAAAAACTGCGGAAATCAAAATGAAGATCGTCTTTATGGGAACACCGGATTTTTCAGTTCCGGTTCTTGAGGCGCTGGTGGCGGCAGGGCATGACATTGCTTGCGTGTATTGCCAGCCCCCGCGTCCAGCAGGTCGTGGTAAAAAAGAACGCCCAACCCCGGTTCATGCGAAGGCAGAGGCGCTGGGCCTGTTGGTGCGTCATCCGGTGAGTTTGAAAACGGATGAGGCGCAGGCAGAGTTTGCGGCGCTTGGTGCGGATATTGCTGTGGTGGTGGCCTATGGTTTGCTGTTGCCAAAGGCGATTTTAGACGCGCCCGCGCGCGGATGCCTGAACATCCATGCTTCGTTGCTGCCACGTTGGCGGGGGGCTGCGCCCATTCACCGGGCGATAATGGCGGGGGATGCCGAAACCGGCGTTTGCATTATGCAGATGGATGAAGGTCTGGACACCGGTGATGTATTGCTACGCCGAGAAATCCCAATTTCGGATACTGATACCACGGCTGTTTTACATGATCGGCTGGCGACTCTTGGGTCGGATGCGATTGTTGATGCGTTGGCTGGGCTTGATGATCTGGTGGCGGAGCCTCAACCGGCTGAGGGCGTGACTTATGCCGCAAAGATCGACAAATCAGAAGCCGCGATTGATTGGTCGCGCTCTGCGGTTGAGGTGGATCGCCAAATTCGCGGGCTTTCGCCGTTTCCTGGCGCATGGACGATGATTGGCAAAGAGCGGGTAAAGCTGCACCAGTCAGAGTTGTGCGAGGGGCAGGGCGTTGCTGGCGAAGTCCTGGATGAGACGTTGGCGGTGGCTTGCGGAGCTGGAGCGGTTCGGCTTTTGCGCTTGCAAAAGGCGGGCAAGGGCGCGCAGGATCAGGATGTGTTTTTACGCGGATTTCCCGTAGCCAAAGGCGCAGTGATCGGAGGATAGACGATGTTTTTGACATTGATGGGGACAGTCGTGATCGCCGGGATTGTTGGCTATGCCTCTGAACGATCCGGTTTCACATCCAATGGATACATCCCATCAATCATCATTTGCATTGGTGGCGCATTCTTGTTTTTCTTTGTGCGGATCATGTTCGGAATTGGCTTTGGCAGCCCAGGGCTGAACGCGATTGTGTCATCCATTGGGGCGCTGATCATTGTGCCAACACATTATAAAGGACGCAGATAATGGGTTTGATTGGATTGATCATTATCGGTGTTGCTGCGGGATTTATTGCGACCCGGATGATGGGCATGGAAACCAGCGTGGTGGCAACGGTTGCAATCGGTGTTTTGGGTGCGATCGTTGGCGGATTTGTCTTGCGGTTTTTGTTGATTGTTATGGGTTGGATGGCTGGGTTCGTCGGCGCAGTGATTGGGGCGGTTGTTTTGATTTGGCTCTACCGCCGATATCTTGAAAAATAGTTAGGCTTTGGGCGGTCGGCTTTTGTAAACCGGAAGACGCCAGCCAAAAATCAAACTGCCTGCACGCAAAACAAAGATCATCGCTGCGCTGGCCCCCAACACCCAGAGGGTGAGGCCGAAGATTGGCGTTAAAATTAGCGCAACTATAGCCCCGCCAAACGCGGCAGAAACATAAAGTTCGCCCTGTTTCAGCACCAAGGGGACTTCGTTACAGACCACATCACGTAGTAATCCGCCAAAGCAACCTGTCGTAACCCCCATGAGCGCGACAGTAACCGGGGCCTGATCCATTTCCAATGCTACACCTATGCCGGAAGCCGCCGCGATTGGCATGGCTAGGGCATCAAGCCACAACAGAACCTGAAGGCGCGATTCAACCTTGTGAGCGGTTAAAAAGATGAACAATGCCGCCAGAACAGCGATCAAAATGTAGGTGGGTTCTGCGATCCAGAAGATTGGGTTGCGATCTAGTAATACGTCGCGAGTTGTCCCGCCGCCCAACGCGGTCAGGCAGGCGATAAAAGCAAAACCGATGATATCAAGTTGTGCGCGACTGGCGACCAATGCACCGGTCAGGGCAAAGACCAAAACGGAGGCATAGTCCAGTAGGACCAATGCGGTCATTCTGCTTTGACCTTTTTTGGTTTGAAGGGTTCCATTCCCGCCCGTGCCAATTCATCAGCGCGTTCGTTTTCGGGATGGCCCGCGTGGCCTTTGACCCATTCCCACGTCACGGTGTGGCGGGCTTGGGCCTCATCAAGGCGCTGCCAGAGTTCCACGTTTTTAACGGGCTTTTTGTTTGAGGTTTTCCAGCCGTTACGTTTCCAGCCAAAAATCCATCCGGTGACGCCGTTTTTCACATAGGCGCTATCGGTGACAACGGTGATTGTGCTGGGGCGCTCTAATGCTTCGAGCGCGTGGATAGAGGCCAGCAATTCCATGCGATTGTTGGTAGTGTCAGCTTCGCCGCCTTTAAGCGTGCGTTCCTTGACCACCACATCACCGTTTTTCGCTAAAAG
Organism: Cochlodiniinecator piscidefendens; assembly: GCF_011326755.1. GTDB lineage: Bacteria > Pseudomonadota > Alphaproteobacteria > Rhodobacterales > Rhodobacteraceae > Cochlodiniinecator > Cochlodiniinecator piscidefendens. The sequence continues at coordinate 199,861 of NZ_JAAOIE010000005.1, forward strand.
GAGCGCACCCCAACCGCCGGGGCCGGGATTGCCAGAGCAAGCCCCATCTGTGTAAGCGTATAAGTCAGGCATGGGCGCGTACCACTATCCAATTTGCAATTTGTCCATCAAGACCTGTGCCGGCCCCGGTTTGGTGATGAAACGGGGTGAAGCCTGCGGTTCTCAAATGTTTATCCAAATCGTCAGGTTGGTAATAAGTGTAACGGCGGCCAAGTTTATCACGGTGTTCGCCGTCGCCTGTCTTTAGCCCGATATGCAGAAGGCCGCCGGGATTTAAGACAGCTTTGAGGGCGGCTAAGTGACGGGGAAAATCTGCGCGAGGGGCATGGAGGAGGCTAAAGTTGGCCCAGACACCATCAAATTTAACGTCACTGGGTAGTTCATCAAACGTGGCAAGGCGGGCGTCAACGCCGGGGTGTTGCCGCGCGAGGGCTACCATTTCTTCGGAGGCGTCGGTCGCAATAACAGCAAGGCCTGCACTTTGCATTCGGGCGGCCCAATGACCGGGGCCGCAGCCCAAATCCAGCACCACAGCGCCTTTGGGCAGGGCTTGGATAAAGTCAGCCAATATCTGATCTTCTGCATCTGATTGCGTGAGGTCAGCGTATTTATTGGCCTGAGCGTTGTAGATGTTGATCGTTTCGTTATCCATCATGCGGTTTCCCTCAGAACACGGGGGACTTTGAATTCTACGTTTTCTTCGGCCGTTTCAATAATGTCTACCGTCACGTCATAGCGTTCACGAAAGGCTGCGATGACCTCATCCATCAGGACTTCGGGCGCGGAGGCCCCGGCAGTGAGGCCAAGGGATTTGATCCCGTCCAAAGCACGCCAATCAATGTCTTTTGCTCGTTGAACCAGTTGCGAATACTGGCAACCTGCAGCGGCGCCGACTTCGACCAAGCGTTTTGAGTTTGATGAGTTTGGTGCGCCAATGACGAGAATAGCATCTGCTTTTGGCGCAATGGCTTTGACCGCATGTTGGCGGTTGGTTGTGGCGTAACAGATGTCTTCTTTGTGGGGGCCGATGATGGCTGGAAAGCGTGCCTTTAGGGCCTCAACAATCCCAGCGGTGTCATCAATCGAAAGCGTGGTTTGGGTGATATACGCCAGTTTTTCTTCGTCACGCACAGTTAGGGTTGCGACATCAGCTGGGGTTTCTACCAGTAGAACTTCGCCTTCTGGAAGCTGCCCCATGGTGCCAACGGTTTCTGGATGGCCGTCGTGACCGATCATCACCATTTGCAAACCGTTTTGAGAATGACGCTCAGCTTCTATATGGACCTTAGATACCAGTGGACAGGTGGCGTCGACATAGACCATTTCACGTTTCGCCGCGGCAGCGGGTACAGTCTTTGGAACGCCGTGCGCAGAAAAGATGACGGGGCGGTCATCTGGGCAGTCGTCCAATTCTTCGACGAAAATCGCGCCTTTGTCTTTCAGGCCATCGACGACAAATTTATTATGCACGATTTCGTGGCGAACATAGACCGGTGCGCCCCATTTTTCGAGCGCCAGTTCAACGATTTTAATCGCTCGAACTACGCCTGCACAAAAGCCGCGCGGCGCAGCGAGGTAAATTGTAAGAGGTGTTAGCGTCATCCGGCCCCCCGATTTCTGTTGTCACAGACCTAGGGTGCGTAGGGCGTTGCGTCTAGCCCTGAAAGTGAAACAAGGGGCCATACAGCCCCTTGCTTGATTATTCTTCAGGCATCTCTTGGCCTGGGATTGGATCTCGTGTCGGGCGACCAATGACGTCTTTCAAGTCGTCGAGTTCGATGAAATTGTCGGCCTGACGGCGCAATTCATCCGAAATCATCGGCGGCTGAGAGCGAATCGTTGATACCACAGAGACCCGGACACCTTTACGCTGAATGCTATCCACAAGCGGTCTGAAATCTCCATCCCCAGAGAACAGAACGATATGGTCAACATATGGCGCAAGTTCCATGGCATCGACAGCAAGTTCGATATCCATGTTGCCTTTGACTTTTCTACGGCCCATCGAATCAGTGTATTCTTTGGCCGGTTTGGTCACCATCGTAAAACCGTTGTAATGCAACCAGTCTACGAGGGGCCGAATTGGCGAATACTCTTCATTTTCTAACAATGCTGTGTAATAAAAGGCCCGCAACAATTTGCCACGACGCATAAATTCTTGTCGTAACAATTTGTAATCGATGTCAAACCCTAGCGATTTTGCCGCTGCGTATAGATTCGATCCATCGATGAACAGCGCGAGCCGTTCGTCTCGATAAAACATTAAATTCCCTTCCGGTATCCAGAGTTTCGCCTTGTTTCTGGAAAGCGAGTGTGTGAGTGGGTACTTTTGTATATGGCGAAAACCTGCCGTAATTTAGAGAAAACTGCGAATGTCGCAACCCATAGAACACAAAACACTGCAATCCAAGGCAATCGTGGCCCTTGGTGCAAATGATATATTAGAGCCTGACGCGCTTTTGGCAAGACTCCAAAAGGTTACAAAAGATATCGAAAGTAGTAATGTTCGTGTCATGTCTGTCAGCGGTTTTTACCAAACCCCTTGCTTTCCTGCCGGTGCTGGCCCAGATTTCGTAAATGCGGTGATGGTTGTTGAAACAGATTTTTCGCCGCAAGAGCTTCTAATTTATCTACATTCTATCGAAAGTGATTATGGTCGAGAGCGAATTATTCGGTGGGGGATGCGCCCATTGGATTTGGATTTGATTGCCTTTGATGATCAGATATTGCCGAATTTAGACGTGTTTGAGCATTGGAGTAATCTCGCTCTTGATGATCAAATGGTTTTATCTCCTGATGAATTGATTTTACCTCATCCGCGGATTCAGGATCGCGCATTTGTGTTGGTTCCAATGTGTGACGTTGCGTCAGATTGGGGCCATCCGGTGCTTGGAAAAACTGCCAAAGAGCTTTGCGGGCAGTTACCCGAGGCTGACTGCGCTGAAATCAAGAGCATGATTGGGCCGAATATTCGCTTGTAAACCCCTTAGAAACCGCCTAAATACACGGTTTCTATTCCTCCACCGTAGATGGGAGTCGCTCATGGCGCGCGTTACAGTTGAAGATTGCGTTGACAAAGTACCAAACCGGTTTGATCTGGTGATGCTTGCAGCACACCGGGCACGTGAGATCGCGTCTGGCTCTGCATTGACTGTGGATCGTGATAACGACAAAAACCCTGTTGTTTCCTTGCGTGAAATTGCTGACGAAACCCAATCCGCTGAAGAACTGCGTGAGCGGATGATCGAAAGCAACCAGACTCAGATCGAAGTTGATGAGCCAGAAGAAGATGCAATGGCGCTGCTAATGGGTGCCGAAGCTGACAAGCCGGAAGATGACGATATGTCTGAAGAAAAATTGCTTCGGGCACTGATGGAAGCGCAAGGGCAGCAATAAGCCTTTAGCGATGGGTGCGGACTGAATGATCGCTGTTGAAGAACTTCTTGAAAAGGTTCGCGCCTATAATCCCAAGTCTAATGTAGACCTGATTGCCGAGGCTTACCGCTACGGCAAAGACATGCACGAAGGGCAGTTTCGCCAATCAGGCGAGCCCTATTTTAGCCATCCGATCGAAGTTGCCGTTTTATTGACGGAACAACGTTTGGACGATTCCACAATCATCACTGCGTTGCTGCACGACACAATCGAAGATACCAACTCGACTTATACCGAAGTCGCAGAAAAGTTTGGCGTGGAAATCGCTGAACTGGTGGATGGTGTTACCAAGCTGACCAATTTGCAGTTGTCGTCGTCTGTGGCGAAGCAGGCTGAAAACTTCCGTAAATTATTTATGGCCATGTCTAAGGATATGCGGGTTATCTTGGTAAAGCTTGCCGACCGTTTGCACAATATGCGCACGATCAAATCGATGCGCCCAGAAAAGCAAATGCAAAAGGCGCGTGAAACCATGGATATCTATGCGCCGCTGGCTGGGCGTATGGGGATGCAATGGATGCGCGAGGAATTGGAAGACCTTTCGTTCCATGTTCTGAATCCTGAAGCACGTAATTCCATCATGCGTCGTTTTATTACGCTGCAAAAAGAAACAGGCGATGTGATCCAGAAGATCACCAGTGATATTCGTCTGGAATTGCAGACGGCAGGGATCGAGGCCAGTGTTCTGGGGCGTGCAAAAAAACCACATTCTATCTGGCGTAAAATGGAACAGAAAGAACAAGGGTTTTCCCGGCTTTCTGATATCTATGGTTTTCGAATTGTGACGTCGAACGAAGCTGATTGTTATCGGGTGCTTGGTGCCATTCACCAGAGATGGCGTGCCGTACCTGGGCGGTTCAAAGATTATATCAGCCAACCAAAATCGAATGGATATCGATCTATCCATACAACCGTTTCAGGACGAGACGGCAAACGTGTAGAGGTTCAAATTCGCACCCAGCAAATGCACGATGTCGCTGAAGTCGGTGTAGCGGCGCATTGGGCATACAAAGATGGCGTGCGCGATGCGAACCCGTTTGCAGTAGATCCCGCGAAATGGGTGGCGAGCTTAAATGAGCGTTTCGATGCCGCGGGTGATCATGACGAATTCCTTGAGCACGTAAAGCTTGAGATGTATTCAGATCAGCGGTTTTGTTTCTCCCCCAAAGGGGATGTGGTTAAGCTGCCACGCGGGGCGACACCTCTGGATTTTGCATACGCGATCCATACCCGAATTGGGGACGGTTGTGTCGGCGCAAAGGTCGACGGCATTCGCGTTCCTTTGTGGACGCGCTTGAAAAATGGCCAATCCGTTGAGATTGTTACTGCTGAAGGCCAGCGCCCTCAGGCTACCTGGCTTGATATAGTGGCAACAGGAAAGGCCAAAGCTGCAATCCGGCGTTCGCTGCGGGAGGAAGACCGCGAGAGGTTTGTTAAACTTGGTGCGGAGTTATCTCGTGTCGCCTTCGAACATATTGGTAAGAAATCCACGACCAAAGCGCTGGATATTGTTGCCAAGCACATGGCGCTGAAAGATGCCGACGAGGTTTTGGCTCGATTAGGCTCAGCGGAAATTAACGCACGGGACGTTGTGAGTGTTCTGTACCCTGACCTGATCTCAGGCGCAGAAGATGAAATTGATCCGAGCCGCACAGTTGTTGGATTGTCGTCTGATCAAAGTTTTGAACGTGCGCGGTGTTGCCAGCCTGTTCCGGGGGAACGGATCGTCGGAATCACATACCGCGGCAAAGGTGTGGTTATACACGGGATCGATTGCCCAGTGTTATCCGACCTAGAGGATGAACCGGAACGTTGGGTTGATTTGCAGTGGCACAGTGGACGGCATGCACCAATTTATTCGGTTTCTTATGAAATTACGATCAGTAACGATGCTGGTGTGCTCGGGCGTATCTGTACGTTGATCGGAGAGCAACACGCCAATATTTCCGATCTGAACTTTGTTGACCGCAAACCGGATTTTTACAAACTTCTGGTGGATATTGATCTGCGAGATGCAGAGCATCTTCACAATGTTAGAAATGTATTGCAGGCAGATAGCGATGTTGCTTCTTTGGCGCGACATCGCGATTTAGAACGTAAACCTTAAATGCTTACGCAGCGAAGGACGAAAAGTGGTCTTTAAGCGACGGGATAGGCGGCCGATTTGGAAGGTGGTTGTCGATTTTTTATACCCGCGAGGCGGCTGGGCGCGTGCATATCAATATGCCAAGCACAGGATGCAACGTTTACCTGACCCGCCGCATCGTATTGCGAGAGGCATCTTTGCAGGTGTGTTGACCAGCTTTACCCCTTTGTTCGGACTTCATTTCTTTGTTGCGGCCTTTTTGGCTCGGGTGATGCAGGGCAACATTATGGCGTCCTTGCTTGCTACGTTTTTTGGCAACCCTGTGACATTTCCCATCATTGCAACGACGTCTTTGCAGCTTGGTCACTGGATGCTTGGAAATACCTATGAAGGTGGTGAACCGCGCGGGCTTGTCGACGTCTTCAAAGGGGCGGCTCGTGAGCTGTTTGATAACTTTTTTGCCATTTTTACCGATGCGCACGCAGACTGGTCGAACCTCATTGATTTCTACAAAGAGGTGTTTTTGCCGTATCTCGTCGGTGGTCTCGTTCCTGGCGTGGTGTGTGCGTTGATTTGTTACTATGTTTCCGCTCCGCTTTTGACGGCGTATCAAAACCGGCGCAAAGGTCGACTGAAATCAAAATTTGAAGAAATTCGCCGCAAAAAATCAGCGAATAAGGCTGACGAGTCATCTTCCGATAAGTAATGTCTCGGCAACAATTGAATTGAAGGGCAATCAAATGAATCTTGGATCAACTGGTAAGCTTCGGCTTGGGATGAATATTGATCACGTGGCGACCCTGCGCAACGCACGCGGTGGGGCCTATCCAGATCCAATTCGGGCAGGTGTCTTGGCTCAAGAGGCCGGTGCGGATGGTATTACCGCTCATTTGCGCGAAGATCGCCGTCATATCATGGATAGTGATATTGATGGATTGATGGAGGCTTTGACAGTTCCGTTGAACTTTGAAATGGCCGCAACGGACGAAATGCAGGCGATCGCACTGCGCCACAAACCGCATGCTGTTTGTATTGTTCCCGAAAAACGCGAAGAAAAGACCACTGAAGGTGGGCTGGAAGTTGCGCGCGAGGAAAATAAATTGGCACATTTCATCGCACCTCTGCGTGATGTGGGCTGCCGTGTTTCGATTTTCATCGCAGCGGATCAACGCCAAATCGAAGCGGCCCATCGTATCGGGGCCGAGGTGGTAGAACTGCACACCGGTGCTTATTGCGATGCTCACTCCGAAGGTCGCTTTGATGAACGCGATGCCGAATTGGCAAAGCTAACTGAAATGGCTACATTTGCGCATTCTCTAGGGCTTGAAGTTCATGCAGGCCATGGATTGACCTATGACACTGTTCAACCCATTGCGGCGTTGCCTGAGGTGATTGAATTAAACATTGGTCATTTTTTAATTGGCGAAGCTGTGTTTCGTGGGCTTGGCCCCGCGATGGCCGAAATGCGTCGGCTGATGGACGAAGCTCGCACATGATTTCGCATGTGGTCATGTTAGCGCTGAAGCCAGATCATGATCCGGCTGAATGCGATGCCGTCATGCGTGACCTTGCTTCATTAATGGAGTGTTTGGACGGATTTCGCGGGCTTTCCCACGGACCTAACCGGGATTTTGAACAAAAATCCCAGCAATACCCTTATGGGTTTATTTGTGAGTTTTCGGATCGGTCGGCCCTTGAGCGATATGCGAATGATCCCCGGCATCAGGCATTGGGGGCAAAGTTGGTCAAGCAGTGTACCGGCGGGGCAGATGGGATTATGGTGCTGGACATTGAACACACCTAAAGGAGATTGACTATGCGAATGTTGTTTCTTGCGATCAGCGGTTTGATATTCTGCACGACCTCTTTGTTTGCTCAAAGCGTTGAAGACTGTGATTGGCGCGCGCGGGCCGATGCGATCATGGAGCCATGGGAAGAAAACACCAGAACCTTTTCCAACGGCCGGGTGCGCATCGCAGCGTTAGATACAACTGAACCAGCAGCAGGTGCGTTGCACGTATTGGTCGTGTCACCGCCCTTTGACGAGCTGGGGACACGTCAATGTAAGGTGATTAGCCTAGATGGTAGCATTGGATTTGCTGGCCTGGATTTTTCGACGCTTAATGCACGCTATGATCCGTTGACCGGATTGGATTTCAATTTGGTTGTTGGTTTGTATGATTTCGACAGCGGCAGTTCGGTATCAACAAACCTGAACTTTCAGTTGAACCAAGCAACAGGCGAAATTATCGCGGCTCTTGGGAGCGATACAGAATGATACTAGGTATCGGTTCAGATCTTGCGAATATCGAACGTATTCAAGGAACGCTAGATCGCTTTGGGGAACGCTTCAAAAACCGTGTATTTACAGAACGTGAACAAGCCAAAGCTGAACGACGCAGAGATGTCGCAGGCACCTATGCCAAACGCTGGGCCGCAAAAGAGGCCTGTTCCAAGGCGCTCGGGACCGGGCTCGCGATGGGGATTAGCTGGAAGGATATGGCGGTTAGCAATCTGAAATCTGGACAACCTGTGATGGATGTAACCGGATGGGCGCAAGACCGATTGAATCAGATGACCCCCGCCGGACATGAGGCGATTATTCACGTCACTTTGACCGATGATCACCCTTGGGCACAGGCATTTGTAGTGATCGAAGCCCGCCGAAAAGCTGAATAAATTCTCTGTAAACTTGACTCCCCCGGCGCGGGACCGCATGTAGCACATAAATCTCTTGGAAAGGCAGAATAAATGGAAGCGGAAGAAGTCGCGACAAAAGGCGAAGGTGTGATGGAAACCGTAAAGACGGTGTTCTGGGCGCTGATTATCGCCGGAGTTTTCCGTACGCTGTTTTTTCAACCTTTCTGGATTCCCTCAGGGTCGATGAAAGACACTTTGCTGATCGGGGATTTCCTGTTCGTCAATAAAATGGCTTACGGTTACTCGCAGTATTCCTGCCCATTTTCAGCCTGCCCAATTTCTGGCCGTCTCTTCGGTTCTGAACCAGAGCGCGGCGATGTTGTTGTATTCCGCCATCCAGTGAACGGCCAAGATTTCATCAAGCGTTTGATTGGTTTGCCTGGGGATCGCGTGCAGATACGAAATGGCGTCGTCTACATCAATGGCGAAGCAGCGCCGCAAGAACCAACCGGTGATTTTGTCGAAGTATATGAACCACAGGGCCCACAAGGCGGACGTCCTGCCTGTGCCACGCGTGAAGGTGATAACTGCATCAAAGAGCGGTTCATTGAAACGCTGCCGGGTGGTGTTTCGCATTCGATATTGAATGTTGCGGATCGCCCTAGTGACAATACAGACGTCTATACTGTTCCCGAAGGTGAATATTTCTTTATGGGTGACAACCGGGACAATTCAATTGATAGTCGCTTCCCGCAAAGCCGTGGTGGTGTGGGGTTTGTTCCATTTGAAAACCTTATTGGCCGCGCTGACCGGGTTGTATTCTCTTCAGCAGGACGGTCTTTGTTTTACTTCTGGACATGGCGTTCAGATCGTTTTTTCCGGGCGGTCGAGTGAAAATTTCAGCAGATCTAAAGGCCTTCGAGGCCCGCATAGGCTATCAATTTAACGATGCCAGAACACTTGTGCGTTCGGTGACGCATTCTTCTATGTCCTCCCCAACGCGCGATGACAATCAGCGATTGGAGTTCTTGGGCGACCGTGTTCTAGGTTTGGTCATGTCTGAGGCACTGCTAAAGGCGGACCAAGCAGCAAGCGAAGGGCGTTTAGCCCCGCGCTTTAATGCGCTGGTGCGCAAAGAGGCCTGCGCAGATGTCGCGCGTCAGATTGAATTGGGAACCGTTCTAAAGCTTGGGCGTTCTGAAATGATGTCAGGTGGGCGGCGCAAAGAGGCATTGCTCGCGGATGCGATGGAAGCTGTGATCGCGGGTGTGTACCTCGACGGTGGGTTTGAGGCCGCGCGCGATATGGTATTGCGCCTTTGGGGCGCACGTGTGCACGACGTAGAAACTGATGCGCGTGATGCAAAAACATCGCTGCAAGAATGGGCGCAAGCCCGCAAACAAAATCCGCCGGTTTACCGCGAAGTTAAACGTTCAGGTCCAGATCATGCACCTGTGTTTACCATCCGTGTAGAGCTTGACAATGGTGCCTCAGAAGAGGCCACCGCTAACGCCAAACGGACGGCTGAACAAGCCGCTGCAAAGGCGCTACTGACCCGGCTGGAGGCTGGAAAATGACACAAACACGTGCGGGCTTTGTCGCCCTGATTGGCGAACCGAACGCTGGTAAATCGACCCTACTCAATCGCATGGTTGGGGCCAAGGTTTCTATCGTGACGCATAAAGTGCAAACGACACGCGCCCGTATTCGTGGTGTTGCGATCGAAGGCGATGCGCAGTTGGTGTTCGTTGACACGCCGGGCCTGTTTCGTCCGCGGCGCCGATTGGATCGTGCGATGGTTGCAGCCGCTTGGGGCGGCGCAGCGGATGCTGATATTGTCGTGTTGATGGTAGAGGCGCATCGCGGCGTAACAGAAGGCGTCGAAGCCATCCTTGAGGTATTGCATGAACGCGAAACCGCGGGGCAAATTGTTGCGCTTGCGATCAATAAAATCGACCGCGTAAAATCCGAAGCTTTGCTTGAGCTGACCAAAAAACTGAATGATGCTTATCCGTTCGAAGAAACCTTTATGATTTCTGCTGAAAAAGGTCACGGCGCGGATCATCTGCGTACGTGGTTGGCGGGACGTTTACCTGAGAGTCCGTGGCTCTATCCAGAAGATCAGATCGCAGATTTGCCTATGCGTATGATTGCAGCGGAAATGACACGCGAGAAGCTAACGCTGCGTCTGCATCAGGAATTGCCTTACCAATTGACCGTTGAGACGGAAAAATGGGAAGAGCGCAAAGATGGTTCCGTGAAGATCGACCAGTTGATCTACGTTATTCGCGATGGTCACAAAGGTATTGTTCTTGGCAACAAAGGCGAGGCTATCAAAGGTGTTGGCAAAGCGGCGCGTGAAGAATTGGAAGAGTTTTTGGGGCGCAAAGTTCACCTTTTCCTACAGGTTAAAGTGCGGCCCAATTGGCTCGAAGAAAAAGAGCGTTACTCTGAAATGGGCCTTGAATTCAAAGACGGAAATGAATGACACGGCTGACGGCGGACATATGGGTTTCGGCCTATCTCACCCGTCTTAGGCTAGTGGATATCCCGGCGTTTATCACTGCAAAAGGTGATGCAACAGCCGGGGCCGTTCTGGTTAAGCTTAATACATTGGACGGCAAAGCTGTGGTCTATCAGCGTTCATTTGATTTGATGAGCGGTGAGCGAACTTGGGTGGTTTTATCCGAAGGTGCAGAAACCGATGTCGATGCGGCCTTGAGGCGACAACGTGGGTTTGATCCTGACCTTTGGGTTATTGAAGTCGAAGATCGTGCCGGGCGTCATTTGCTCGACGAGCCGGGGCTTTGCGATTAAGCTTTGGGTATGGAATGGCGTGACGAAGGGGTTTTGCTGTCGGTGCGCAAGCATGGCGAAACTTCGGTTATTATTGATGTGCTAACGGCGTCCCATGGACGGCACGCAGGTGTCGTGCGTGGCGGGGTTAGCCGTAAAATGACCCCGATACTACAACCCGGTTCGCAGTTGGATTTGATCTGGCGGGCGCGGCTGTCGGACCATTTGGGCAGTTTTACCGTCGAACCCATTCGCAGCCGGACTGCTGGTGTCATGAATGATCGGCTTGCGCTTGCTGGGTTGAATGCAATTGCCGCATTGGTGCGTTTTGCTTTGCCCGAACGCGAAGCTCATCCAGGATTGTTTCAAGGTACCGTGACGTTACTGGACTTGCTCAGTGTCACGGATGCCTGGCCTCTTGCCTATCTAAGGTGGGAGCTGGCGTTGCTCGACGAGCTGGGGTTTGGGTTGGATCTTTCACGTTGCGCTGTTACCGGCAGTTTTGATGATCTGGCCTATGTTTCCCCGCGGACAGGCCGTGCCGTGAGCCAGCAGGGTGCCGGGGAGTGGGCCGATCGTTTGCTGCCGCTGCCTTTGTGCCTGCTCGGGCAGGGGGATGCCTCTGACCGTGAAATTGTCGATGGGCTGAGCACCACCGGTCATTTCTTGGCTGGGCAGTTGGCGCACTCGGTTGGCAAGCAACTCCCAGCGGCACGTGATCGGTTGATCGATTTATTGGCGCGTCAGGGCTGAAGCTCAAAGGTCATTTGCACACCGGCTTCGTTTGTTAAGATTAGAATACGCCCCGAAACTTCTACGATGCTCATAGATTGCAAAAGTTCAAAAAACTCGCTCTCCGCTTCAATTTCTGGACAAAGCGCGCGTGTCGACGCGATGCTTTCTATTGAAATCCAGGGATAGGGCGCGCTTTGCTCAGCTGTGAAGCTGTTGCAAGGCGCTCTTCCAACGACATGTCCCTCTGTGGGAAAGGCAATCGTTGCGGAGTTTAGGTAGGCTTCCCCATCCAGTGATGAAAGAGACCAAGTCGCGGTTGTGTCGATGTAGCCAGAAACGGTTTCATCTGCTCTACAGGCTGCTACCATCAGAACGCCGAGCAAGATCAAAGATTTGCAGTGACAAGACAAGTTCAGCATTTAGTGCTCCTACTGTGCGTCATGAAACTCTGGACGAAATCAGAATCTGCGATAATCTGATCTTAGTTTAATAAAAGGAGTTTGAAATGCAGAAGCTATTAATCGGTGCAATGGTTTTAGGTTTAAATGCGGGCGTTGGTCACGCGCAGCAGGTGCAAGTATACACGCAGGCGCACACGGTGCAAATTCACTCTGGGGTTCGACTACATCCCACGACCCAGCAAGAATTTGATCAACAGTTTCGCAAATCGAATTACTTTGGGGCGTTTGTGATTTCCGCGAACGGTGCCTACGGTTGGAGTAAAGGTTATCTAACCGAAGATGCTGCGGTTTATCAGGCCACGCAAACCTGCGAGAATTACCGTCAGCCGCACGAGGCCGAATGTACACTCTACGCGACGTTGATTCCTGTCGGATATCAGGACATGGCCGGTCAAACGCTTAGCTATGAGGCGACAGAGGATTTTTTTGAAATTCGCGATACCACCGAAGGGGCAGCAGCATTCGTTGTTTCTGATGCCGGCGTTTGGGGCTGGTCGTCAGGGTATGACACAGAATTTGAAGCGATTTCGGGGGCCTTTAATTCATGTGTTGATGAGGCGGCATTGGATGCAGAGTTGGATACTGTACAATTTCCCTGCCATCTGGTCTGGACGCGCCCATAACTGAGTTGGGCTAAACATCAGATGTGTTTAGCCCGATATTTTTAATCTAGCAGGCGGCGTGCGATTACTTGGGCTTGGATTTCAGCGGCCCCTTCAAAGATGTTCAAAATACGCGCATCACAAAGAATTCGGCTAATGCCATATTCAAGTGCAAAGCCATTGCCGCCGTGAATTTGCAGGCCGTTATCCGCTGCAGCCCACGCTACACGTGCACCCAGAAGTTTAGCCATCCCTGCCTCTAGATCGCAGCGTTTATCATGATCTTTTTGCCAAGCTGAATGGTAGGTCAATTGACGCGCGACCATGATTTCGACCGCCATCATGGCGAGTTTGCCCGCGACACGTGGAAAGCTGATCAAGGATTTACCAAATTGCTTTCGATCAATGGCGTATTGCATCCCGACCTCTAGCGCGGATTGGGCTACACCAATTGCACGGGCCGCGGTTTGAATGCGTGCACTCTCGAAGGTTTGCATAAGCTGCTTAAACCCTTGACCTTCTTCACCGCCCAATAGGTTTTCACCTTGGACTTTAAAACCGTCAAAGGCCAATTCGTATTCCTTCATACCGCGATATCCGAGAACTTCGATTTCGCCACCGGTCATGCCCTCGGTAGGGAACGGAACATTATCGTCGCCTGGCGTCTTTTCGGCCAAGAACATGGATAGGCCCTTGTAGTTGCTCGTATCGGGATCTGTCCGGGCCAGCAAGGTCATCACATGTGTGCGGGCGGCGTGTGTGATCCAGGTTTTGTTTCCTGTTACCTCATAATCGTCGCCACTTTTTACAGCACGCGTGCGCAGTGAGCCAAGGTCAGAACCTGTGTTCGGTTCGGTGAATACGGCTGTAGGTAAAATCTCAGCAGAGGCTATTTTCGGGAGCCACTGCTCTTTTTGTTCTTGGGTCCCGCCACATAGAATAAGCTCTGCCGCGATCTCGGAACGCGTCCCAAGAGACCCGACACCGATATAGCCACGAGACAATTCTTCTGACACGACAACCATCGATGCTTTTGAGAGCCCAAAGCCGCCCAATTCTTCTGGGATCGTTAGGCCAAAGACGCCAAGCTCTGCCAACCCGTCGATGATATCCATCGGGATCAGTTCGTCTTTCAGATGCCATTCATGGGCAAAGGGAACAACTTTTTCATCGGCAAACCGGCGGAATTGATCGCGGATCATTTCCAGTTCATCATCGAGCCCTGATTTCCCGAAGGTTGCGTTACCCTGTTGTTCTTGCATCAGTTCAACGAGGCGTAGGCGTGCGGCGGGCGTATTGGCGTTGTCACAAAGTTGCTCTTCGATACCACTTGCGAATTCTGAAATGTCAGCGCGGGAAAGACCTAAATCACTTGGGCGGGCGATCTCGCCTTGGCTCATGGGGATGCCGCCGATCATTTGTTGGAGATATTCTCCAAAAGCGATCTGATGGATCAGCTGTTCGATTTCGCCAAAGTTACCATCACTGCTTAGGCGCTCTGCCCAAGATTGCATTTGACGGAGCGATTCGACGTAGGTCGCGAACCATGACAATGCATGTGCAGCATGTTGGTGCTGCTCAAGCAGGGTACCCGAAACGCGATCACCTGAAATTACCAGAGATCTAATGCTATTTTTTGCTTTGTTTAGAAAGGTTTCTGCCGGGGCAATTGCCGCGCTTGTTGCGTGTAATAGATCGGCGATTACAGTATCAGTCATGGCGATTTGTCCGTCGTGTGGCATGGAATGACTCCTCAGGATTGTTGCGTTCTGAATATTCCCTTTGCAGCTGCAGCGCAACTTAAATACGAATACGTGCCTGTATTCGAACAAAAATGTCTTTCGTGACGGCGCGCGGAGAACGGCGTATAGAAGATACCGGAGGCCTATATGTTTGAGCTTATTTCCCAATTTCCCCTTTCTTTCTGGCTGGTTACAACCGGCGTTGCGTTGACAGCTGGTGTCGTGAAGGGGGCGGTGGGGTTTGGGATGCCTATGATTATGATTGTGGGGATCAGTAGTGTGGCATCGGTTGAGGTGGCTTTGGCGTTGTTGATTGTGCCGACGGTTGCCACGAATTTGGTGCAGGCTTTGCGGGGGGGATTGCAGGCTGCGTGGCGGGCGATGGTGTCGTTTCGGGTGTTTTTGATCGTGGGGGCGGTGTGTTTGGTGAGCAGTGCGCAGTTGGTTGCGGTGTTGCCCACGCATATTTTGTTTTTGATGATCGGTGTTCCGGTTTGCCTTTTTGCGGGGCTGCAATTGGTGGGATTTGAATTTCAGGTCGCGCCAGAGCGGCGGCAGAGATTTCAATTCATGGCGGCAAGCGTTGCAGGATTTATCGGTGGAATTTCAGGTGTTTGGGGGCCGCCGACGGTAGCGTACCTGACGGCGGTGAACACAGAAAAAGAGGAACAAATCCGCATTCAAGGCGTGGTCTATGGGTTGGGGGCTGTGCTGCTTTTTATGGCGCATTTGAAATCGGGGGTGGTGAACATGGGGACGTTTCCACTGTCGATATTGATGCTGATCCCCGCCGGAATTGGGATGGGCATCGGGTTTTGGGTGCAGGGGCGCATTGACCAAAAAACATTTAAAAAAGCAACGCTGATCGTGCTGATCATCGCGGGTCTAAACCTGCTGCGCCGGGGGATGTTGGGGGGCTGATTTTTGCCGCCCAAAGCCAATCGTTAACGTAAAATCGACAATGCACAAAGTGTATGACAATCGTATGCTTTTTGTATGTATTTTATGCATACGATTTGCAGACGCGGATTTGTGTTAAGGATTTTGAGTACATGTTTTTGTTGTGTTGGTTGAATGTCTGCTCGCAATGGTTGAAAGGGCCTTTTTTTTAAGGCATGTTTTTCTGGTCAGAATTTCGGCAATTTCAATTGAGGCTTCAGAATGTCATTTCAAGAGCAAATTCAAAACGTCGCGGTCAGAGTAGGCCAAGCAATAACTCAAGCGCAAACAGAGGAGGCAACTAAAACGTCGGTGATCATGCCGTTAATTCAGGCATTGGGGTTCGATGTTTTTGATTTAAACCAAGTCGTGCCCGAATACACCGCAGATGTTGGCATAAAAAAGGGTGAAAAAGTTGACTTTGCCTTGATGATAGACGGTCAGGTTGTTTTCCTGATTGAGGCTAAACCGATTTCGAACAATTTGGGTAAGCTCCAGCATAGCCAACTGTATCGGTACTTCGGTGTTACTAGCGCTCGGATTGCTATTTTGACCAACGGTAAGGAGGTTTGGTTCTATACAGATATGGAAGAGCGAAACAGGATGGATAGTCGTCCATTCTTTAAATTTGATTTTACCAATTACACCGCGGAGGATGTCGAAGAGCTTGGTAGAATGCGTCGGCAAGATTTCGATTTAGAGAGTGTATTGGATGCTGCATCCAGCATGAAAATGGTTGGGGTCATTTCAAAATACTTGCGTTCTCAACTCGATAATCCGGACGAAGATTTTGTTCGCTTCATTGGCAGACAGGTGCATGAGGGAACTTTAACAAAAGGGATCGTTGAGCAACTGACGCCAGCCGTTGAGCAAGCGTTTGGGGCCGTCGTGAGAGATTATATCCAAGAACGCCTGGATATTTCGCTTCCGGTACGTGTGCGAAGCGAAGAAGGGGACGTAGGTTCAGAGGAGATAAATACGCAGGAAAAAGCACGTGACGATGGTGTTGTGACTACTGATGAAGAAGTCGATGCCTATCTAATCGTAAAAGCCATTTGTGCAAAGCAAACGGATGTTACACGGATTGTTATGCGAGATACCAAATCTTACTGTGGTATATTGTTCGATGATAATAATCGCCATCCTATCTGCCGATTGCATTTCAATTCAAAAACAACAAAATATATCGAAATATTCGATGTAAATAAGGTCGGTACCAAGCATCGTATTGAGACACTGTCGGACATTTATGGGCTGAGCGAGCCAATCGAAGTTGTTGTCCAACACTACCAAGGCTGAGTTAAGCCCGTGCCGCGTACGGGCAGCGCCCGATCCGCCCCATGGGCGGGCGCTTTGCTTTTGCCTCGGACCGGGCGCTGCCCTTTGGTTGGTAGGGGGTGGGGTTGTCAAGTTAGCCAGACATGAAAAAAGCCCCGGCGCGTGACCGGGGCTTTGGTGTTTTTATTTGCTGGGCGTTTAGCCGATTGCGACGGCTTTGACGTCGTCGTCGATGTAGGCTTCGTATTGGGCGAAGTTCTCAGCGAACATTGAGACCAATTTGGCGGCCTGACGGTCATAGCTTTCGGGATTGTCCCAAGTGCGGCGTGGGTTCAGCAGCAGATCAGCAACGCCGGGCACATGCACAGGCACGTCAAAGCCGAAGTTTGCGTCTTTGCGGAACTCAACGTCAGCAAGGGTGCCGTCGAGCGCTGCGGTCAGCAGGGCGCGTGTTGCGCGGATTGGCATACGGGAGCCAGTGCCGTGTGCGCCGCCGGTCCAGCCGGTGTTGACCAGCCAACAGGTCGCGCCATGCGCTGCGATTTTATCGCGGAGCAGGTTGCCGTAGGCTTCGGGGCGGCGTGGCATGAAGGGGGCGCCAAAGCAGGTTGAGAATGTTGGCTCTGGCTCTGTTACGCCGCGCTCTGTGCCAGCAACCTTTGAGGTGAAGCCAGAGAGGAAGTGATACATCGCCTGTGCCGGGGTCAAACGTGCGATGGGGGGCAAAACGCCAAAGGCATCGCAGGTCAACATGATGATGTTTTTCGGATGCCCACCAAGTGCTGAGTCTGACGCGTTGGAAATATAGTGCAGCGGGTAGGCGGCACGCATATTAGCGGTCAGGCTGTCATCGTCGAAATCAAGCTCCAGGGTCTCTTTGTCAAACACCATGTTTTCGATCACGGTGCCGAATTTAGAGGTGGTGGCGTAGATTTCTGGTTCAGCCTCAGCAGAGAGGTTGATGGTTTTGGCGTAGCATCCGCCTTCGAAGTTGAAGGTGCCTTTGTCAGACCAGCCGTGTTCATCGTCACCGATCAGTGTGCGGGATGGATCAGCGGACAGGGTGGTTTTACCAGTGCCGGACAGGCCGAAGAAAACGGCGGTGTCAACAGGGTTGCCGATTGCGTGGTTGGCGGAGCAGTGCATCGCCATCACGCCTTTGCCCGGCAGGATGTAGTTCAACAGGGAGAAGACAGATTTTTTGTTTTCGCCTGCGTATTCGGTGCCACCAATGAGGATCAGCTTTTTCTCAAAGTTGAGAGCGATCACTGTTTCAGAGCGACAGCCGTGTTTGGCGGGGTCGGCTTTGAAGGTGGGGCAGTTGATGACGGTGAATTCTGGTTCGAATTCGTCCAGTTCTTCGCGGTCGGGACGGCGGAGCATGGTGCGGATGAAAAGACCGTGCCAGGCAAGCTCTGTCACCATACGCACGTCTAGACGGTGTTCTGGGTCAGCGCCGCCAAACAAATCCTGTACGTAATAGTCGCCACCCTTCATGTGTTCTAGCATGTCGGCGTAAAGGACGTCGAATGCGTCAGGCGCCATTGGGGTGTTATTTTCCCACCAAATGCTATCCTCAACGCTTGGCGTGCGGACCACAAATTTGTCCTTAGGGGAGCGACCGGTGTGTTTGCCGGTGGAGCACAAAAAAGCCCCGCCTTTACCGAGCGTGCCTTCGCCGCGTTTTAGGGCTGCCTCTACGAGGGCAGGCTCCATGAGGTTGTAATAGACATTACCAAGACCGTTGATACCTTGATCTTCCAGTCGGCGTTCGGGGTTGACCCGTCCTGTCATCTTCAAACTCCTGTGGCCAGCCCGTGGCGGCCTTTGTCTCTTAAATACTTTCGGCATCGGGTCTTCCCGGTGCTGATCAAACCAGAGCCGATTTGATGTCGCTCTCTTAACATGGGGTTTCAGAGAAACAACAGGTTGGTTTTGCCCAGTTAGCGCAATCAAATGAAGTTAGCGCAATCATCGGCTGTATACAGCTGGATTCCGTGGGGTGCTAGGCTTGGGTGAGGCAAATTAGCCATATAGTTACGGTTAATATGTTGAATTGTAGCCACTTACCCCCGGTGATTCGCGTTTGCGGTTGATTCCTGAGTGCAGACATCGGAGAATGTGACAAAAATTAGGCAAATAATAATCAGAGCAGAATAAGGACAATCCTAATGTCGAAAATCGCGCTAGTGGATGATGACAGGAACATCCTGACCTCCGTTTCCATGACCCTTGAGGCCGAGGGATTCGAGGTTGAAACATATAATGATGGGCAATCTGCCCTAGACGCATTTAATCGTAAATTGCCAGATATGGCCGTGTTGGATATCAAAATGCCCCGCATGGATGGCATGGATTTGCTACAGCGTTTACGCCAGAAAACCAAAATGCCAGTCATTTTCCTAACATCAAAAGATGACGAAATTGACGAGGTGCTTGGCCTGAGAATGGGTGCGGATGACTATGTGAAAAAACCATTTTCACAGCGGTTGTTGGTGGAACGCATTCGCGCGCTTCTGCGTCGGCAAGAAGCGATTGCAACAGATGAAGTTGCGGAAGTCGAAGAAGAAAAAGTGATCTCACGCGGTGAGTTGTCTATGGATCCATTGCGCCATGCGGTGACATGGAAGGGTATGGATGTTTCGCTGACTGTGACAGAGTTTTTGTTGCTTCAGGCGCTGGCGCAGCGACCCGGTTTTGTGAAAAGCCGAGATCAGCTGATGGATGTGGCCTATGATGATCAGGTTTACGTCGATGACCGTACGATCGACAGCCATATTAAACGTTTGCGTAAAAAGATGCGAAATGTAGATAGTGACTTCTCTGCGATTGAGACACTTTATGGTATTGGTTACAGGTACAACGAAGAGTGACGCTGACAACGGGGTTCAATTTGTCTGGCCAAAGTTCAACACATAATGCGGATGTCGTCCTAGGCGAAGACTGGGTCGGCCCAGAAAGCACGGCCGACAAAGAGACCCGTGATCGACGGGAACGGCGCGGATTTATCCTGCTGAACCGGTCGCCATTGGCGCGTAAAATTATCACATTTAATTTGCTGGCACTGATCTTTTTGGTCGTGGGGGTCCTGTTTCTGAACCCTTTCCGCGATTCATTGGTGTATCAACGCGAAGCTGGATTGGTCGTTGAGGCCGAACTGGTTGCCGATGTTTTCGAAAGCGTTTTGGCGGTAAGCGAAAGTGATGCGCTTGTTGATCCTGATACTGTTCTTCAGGGTCTTGATCTTCCGGCGGGGGTTGAGGCGTTTGTCTTTGATCCCGCTGAAGAGGTCGTCGCGACAAAGGTTGGGACGCTTAATCCAATTGAATCTGGTTTGACCGGGGCGGATCGCACCGGCCGCAGCACATTGATTACTGATTTTCTAAATCGCATTTGGTTGGGATTGTCGGGTCTACTGGGTGTTGCCGATGACGGTATAAGCCTAACCTCCGAAGAACGTGCGCGCGCGTTGGCCATGGAAGCGATGGCGGGTGATACGCAGGTCAATACAATCCGAGCCGAAGACAGCGGTATGAGCTTTAGCGTTGCGTCGCCGATTGTCGTGGATGGGAATACCGTTGGTGTCGTTGCGCTGGTGTCTGCGGCGGGTGAAATCGACCAGCTGGTGCGTCAAGAACGTGAACAAGTGCTACAAATGTTTGTGGTGGCGATTTTGGTGTCGATCGGGCTGAGCCTTGTTCTCGCGTCAATCATTGCCAATCCGGTGTCTGATTTGGCCGCGGCGGCGGAACTGGGTCGTGATCGCAATGCCCGGAAAATGAGCCCGGGTCGCGTGCGAATACCGGATTTGACGGCACGTCCTGATGAAATCGGGCGTCTGTCGGGTGCGTTGCGTGGGATGGTGGCTGCGCTGTATGATCGTATTGATGCAAATGAACAATTTGCAGCGGACGTGGCGCATGAAATTAAAAACCCTTTGGCGTCGCTTGGGTCGGCTGTGGGTACTTTGCGTGTTGCGAAACGTGATGATCAACGGGAAAAGCTGCTGCAGGTGATCGAACATGACGTGCGCCGGCTTGACCGTTTGGTAAGCGATATTTCCAATGCGTCCCGGTTGGATAGCGAGTTGGTCAAAGAGGAAGAAGAGACCTTTAACCTCATTAAAATGCTGGGCAATATTGTTGAGTATCTGGGCGAAGAGGCTAAATCCAAAGGGGTCGAATTCATCTCTGACGTGCCTAGCGATACAATTTTGGTGCAGGGGTTAGAGCCGCGGTTGGCGCAGGTTTTCGTGAATTTGATCACCAATGCGATTTCATTCTGCGAAGATGGGGACGCGATCCGTGTTTGGGTTCGGCAACGTGAAAATCGGGTATTGGTGGTGGTCGAAGATACCGGCCCAGGGATCCCTAATCAGGCACTGACCAAAGTGTTTAACCGGTTCTATTCAGAACGCCCAGAGGGTCAGTTTGGCAATAACTCCGGTCTTGGGCTCGCGATTTCTAAACAGATCGTTGAGGCGCATGGTGGGGTGATTTGGGCGGAAAACATTCGCCCAACAGATATGGACGCAACATCGGAGCCATTGGGCGCGCGGTTTGTGGTCGGGTTGCCGATATAAATATGAGCGAAAGACCGAAGCAAAATGAAAAAAGACCGTCCTTCGAGAAGGGCGGTCTTTTTGATGAAAGCACGGTGCTTCATGCGACAACGGTGTCTGTTGAAGGGGCTGGGCTGTTGATCCGAGGGCCCTCGGGCAGCGGAAAGTCTGGTTTGGCATTGCAGTTGCTTGGGTACGGTGCTGAATTGGTTGCGGATGACCGGACTGAGGTCGGTCGATTGGGCGGACGGTTGATTGCGCGTTGTCCGGAAACCCTAACTGGGCTGATCGAAGCGCGCGGCGTGGGGATATTGCGAGCAGTGACAGCAGGGCCTGTTGATTTGCGATGGGTTGTTGATCTTGAGACTGTCGAAAAGGACCGCTTGCCGCATCCGCGAGAATGCCGCATTTTAGGGGTCCGATTGCCTTTGCTTGCCAAGGTCAATGCAGATTATTTTGCAGCGGCGTTACTGCAACTTGTTAAACATGGACGACATGCCTGATGCTTGACCCATCCTCACAAACGGATGCAAACCAACGGATTATTCTCATCACTGGGCCTTCGGGCGCGGGACGATCAACTGCGATCAACACGTTTGAGGACATGGGGTTTGAAACCATCGACAACTTGCCGCTGACGTTGTTGCCGCGATTGTTGGATGGTCCACCGGCAAAACGACCAATGGCATTGGGCATCGATGTGCGAAACCGGGATTTTAGCACCAATGCGCTCGTTGATATGATTGGCGAACTGAGTGAAAGTCAGGGTGTTTCATTAGAAGTCCTGTTTTTAGATTGTCGGTTAGATGTACTGATGCGGCGGTATTCAGAGACCCGCAGGCGTCATCCTTTGGCCCCCGAAGAAACTCCAAAAACAGGAATTGAGCGAGAATTTGATTTGCTTGTTCCGATCCGGGCGCGCTCAAACGTATTGATTGATACGTCAGAAATGACTCCACATGATTTGCGCGCTGAGATTGGCCGCCAATTTGGCGGAACAACGGGGCAGCGCCTGGCGGTGACGGTTCAGTCTTTTTCCTATAAACGCGGCATCCCACGTGGCGTTGACATGATCTTTGACGTGAGGTTTCTGCGAAACCCCTATTGGAAGGCAGAGCTTCGCCGTTTAAATGGGCAGGATAAAGCTGTGGCGGATTATGTTTCTACAGATAAACGATTTCCGGCATTTTTCGAAAAAGTGTCAGATTTGTCTAAAATGTTGCTTCCGGCCTATATGGATGAGGGAAAAGCGCATTTTTCGATTGGGTTTGGTTGTACGGGCGGGCAACATAGGTCTGTGACGTTAGCCATCGCATTGGCACGGGATTTGGCGCAAGCGGGGTGGCTTGTTTCTGTGCGGCACCGAGAATTGGAACGAGGGGGCCTGGTGCAGCCCCAGCAAGCGGAGTGATAACGCGTGATCGGAATAGTGATCGTTGCGCATGGGGGGCTCGCCAATGAGTTTTTGGCAGCCGTTGAGCATGTTGTCGGCAAGCAAGAAGGTATAAGCGCGGTTGCGATCGAATACGATCACGACCGGGCCCACAAACGAAACGAAATTTGCGCCGCGGCAGATGCGGTGGACACAGGCGACGGTGTCGTCGTGGTAACAGACATGTTTGGTGGGTCTCCGTCAAATCTGTCGCTACCTGCCTGTCAGTGCGCCAATCGCAAGGTCTTATATGGTGCAAATTTGCCTATGTTGGTTAAATTGGCCAAAAGCCGGGCAAGATCAGTTGAAGAGGCCACCGCAGCGGCCTTACAAGCTGGGCGGAAATACATTAACAGTTGCGACGGACCTTTGGGTTAGGAAGACCGATATGGCGCTTAAAACGCTTGATATAATTAATGAGAAGGGCTTGCATGCGCGGGCTTCGGCGAAATTTGTCGAGGTGGTCGAGCAATTCAACGCAAGTGCTGATATTACCCGCGAAGGCATGGATGCATCTGGTGATTCAATCATGGGATTGCTGATGCTTGCTGCATCGCGCGGGACATCTATCGAGGTCGAAACCAAAGGGGATCAAGCCGACGAGCTGATGGCAGCTTTAGAAGCTTTGATTGCGGATCGTTTCGGCGAAGGCATATGATGCGCTTAGGCCGTGCGACACTCACAATGGCGAAGACCGGATAAAACGTGGTAGATAATACACAACCCAATGAACAGATCGGCGAAGAAACCTATGATCATGGGCGGCTGTCCTATGCCAATACGTTTAGCAACCCGTGGAAGGCCAACACCATTCGTCTGATCGAATGGACGACGGGTAAGATTAAACTGCTTCAGTTGATCCGTAAGTTTGAACGCCAAGGTGCGCCTGTGGGGCAGACATTCTGGCCACAAGGGCTGGAAATCATGGGTATTGATTTGCTCACCCCTGAAGAACAGGTTTTAAATATCCCAAAAACAGGTCCGGTTGTTGTGGTGGCGAACCACCCGCACGGGTTGGTCGATGGGATGGTTCTGGCCGAATTGATTGGCCGTATTCGGACTGATTATAAAATCCTGACACGCAGTTTGTTAACGGGCGTACCTGAGATTGCAGAATTTATGATTCCGGTGGCCTTTCCACACGAAGCGGATGCGGTGCAGAAGAACCTTGAGATGCGCCGTGATTCCATGGCCCATTTGAAAAAGGGTGGGGTGATTGTATTGTTCCCTGCGGGCGCTGTGGCAGCGACGGAAACCATGTTTGGCGAAGCGATTGAACGGGACTGGAATCCATTTACTGCGAAGATGATTAAACGTTCGGGCGCGACCGTCGTGCCGATCTATTTTCCGGGTAAGAATTCGCGGGCGTATCATATTGCGGATAAAGTATCAGCAACGCTTCGGCAGGGGCTGTTGTTGCATGAGGTACGTCGTTCACTCAACAAACCTCAAAACCCGGTTATTGGTGAGGCTATTACACCAGATGAAATGGGTGATATGGTTGATAAACCGCGCGAGTTTATGGCGTGGCTTCGTGATAAAACGCTCGCATTGAAAAACCGCTAAGTTTTCTCAGTTACCATATCGGAGCGACGCATTATCGCGTCGGTACAGGTGTTTCACCGCGGTAATCATAAAAGCCACGCTGTGTTTTGCGGCCGAGCCAACCTGCTTCGACATATTTGGTGAGCAGCGGACAGGGACGGTATTTGGTGTCTGCAAGGCCCTCATGCAGTACGTTCATAATCGCCAGACATGTGTCCAGCCCAATAAAATCTGCCAGTTCAAGCGGCCCCATTGGGTGGTTCGCCCCAAGTTTGAGGGATTCATCAATGGATTTGACCGATCCGACGCCTTCATAGAGGGTATAGACGGCTTCGTTGATCATCGGCATCAGAATGCGATTAACGATAAAGGCCGGGAAGTCTTCGGCGCTGGCAGCGGTTTTGCCCAGACGTTCAACAACGGCCAAGCAGGCCTTGAACGTGGGTTCATCAGTAGCAATCCCACGGATGAGTTCAACAAGCTGCATGATGGGTACGGGGTTCATAAAATGGAAGCCCATGAAGCGCTCGGGCCGATCCGTGCGGGAGGCAAGCCGTGTTATCGAAATCGAAGAAGTGTTAGAGGTCAAAATCGTTGTTGGTTTGAGGTGAGGCAAAAGCGCGTCGAAGATTGAGTTTTTAACATCTTCGCGTTCCGTTGCGGCCTCGATCACCAAATCGGTTTGACCTACGTCAGACAAGTCTAAGGTAGTGGTAATGCGTGCGAATGCTGTTTCGGCCTCAACAGCCGAGATTTTTTCGCGACTTACCTGACGATCAAGGTTCTTTTTTATCAGGGCAACAGCGTTATCTAAGCCTTCTTGCGAAATATCATTCAAGATCACATCATAACCAGCCAACGCGCAAACATGTGCAATCCCATTGCCCATTTGCCCTGCACCAACGATTCCGATCGATTGAATTTCCATTGGGCTTCCTTTCGCCATTCGTGCGCAGCTTATGCTGCACTGCCGCAAAGACGCAAGAGGGGCGATTGAAAAACCGAAGTTTCGAAAAATTTCATCAAATTCCTGATTTAGGAACTTAGAAACCTCCGGCAGGTTAACTGGGCTTGGGTGAGTCTAAATTAGGATATGGGGGTATCATGACATATGAACACCACGGCGAAAGCCTGTTGGACTATAGTCCGTGCCAATATGGGCGGTCAAAAATGTTGTTTCGTGGCCCGAAACGTAAAACACGAGGGAACTATCTGTCCTTTTTAGGTGGGTCTGAGATTTATGGTAAATTTATTGAAAACCCATTAATCAATCAGGTTGAACGACAGATGCGTATGCCCGCGTTAAATTTCGGATGTGTCAATGCAGGAGTCGATGCCTTTCTGGGGGATCCTGAGGTGATGCGTTATTGCCGAGGGGCCAAGGTGACAGTGATTCAGATCACTGGGGCACAAAACATTTCGAACCGGTATTATACTGTGCATCCGCGCCGCAATGACCGGTTCTTGGCGCCAACGAATTTGATGCAATCAGTGTTTCGTGAAGTGGATTTTACAGAGTTTCATTTCACACGCCATTTGTTGACGGCGCTGAAAACACGTGCATCTGATCGGTTTAACCTCGTTCAGGCAGAGTTACGCGAAACGTGGCTGGCACGTATGCAATTACTGTTGGATCAGATTACTGGTGTGAAGGTTTTATTGTGGTTGGCCAATCATGCTCCGGAGCAAGATCACGTTCGGCAGGGTTTAGGAGATGATCCTTTGTTTGTGGATCGGGCGATGATTGACGTATTGCGGCCATCGGTGAATTCATACGTGGAAGTCATCCCAAGTGCCTCTGCGCGTGAACGTGGGACGGAGGGGATGGTCTTTTCGCCGTTGGAAGAACCAGCCGCGCGTAACATGATGTCGGTCGGGGCACATCGAGAAACAGCGCAGATGCTCGCGCCGGTGATCAAAGAGCTTCTTTAAAGCGCGGGTCAGAACGCAAAAGGCCCGCTGTTGTATACAGCGGGCCTTTTGTATTTTTGGGTTCGTAAGAGTTAGCCGAGTTTTTCGGTAAGCTCTGGAACAGCGTCAAACAGGTCAGCAACGAGACCGAAGTCAGCAACCTGGAAGATTGGTGCTTCTTCGTCTTTGTTGATTGCAACGATGATTTTTGAATCCTTCATGCCAGCCAAGTGCTGGATCGCGCCGGAAATACCAACCGCAACATAAAGGTCAGGTGCAACAACTTTACCAGTTTGGCCAACTTGCCAATCGTTCGGTGCATAACCTGAGTCAACAGCCGCACGCGACGCGCCAACAGCCGCGCCAAGTTTGTCTGCAAGTGTTTCGATCAAAGCAAAGCTTTCTTCGGAACCAACACCGCGACCACCAGAAACAACAACACCAGCAGAGGTGAGTTCTGGACGGTCAGACGCAGCAACTTTGTCTTCAACCCATTCGGAGAGCGCTGGATCAGCAGCAGCACCAATGGTTTCAACAGAAGCTGAACCGTCTTCGCCTGCAGCGTCAAATGTAGATGTCCGGAAAGACACAACTTTTTTGCTGTCAGATGATTTAACGGTTTGGATCGCGTTGCCCGCGTAGATTGGGCGTTCAAACGTGTTGCCGTCTACGACGCCAGAAACGTCAGAGATGACCATTACGTCGAGCAATGCCGCTACACGTGGAAGAACGTTTTTCGCGTCAGTGGTTGCCGGGGCTACGATGTGTTCATAGTCGCCAGCCAAAGATGCGATCAACGCTGCAGTTGGTTCCGCAAGGCGGTGGCCCAAAGAGGCGTCTTCGGCAACGAGTACCTTTGACACGCCTTCGATTTTTGCAGCAGCTTCGCCAGCGGCGGCAGCATTTGCGCCTGCACAAAGTGCAGTTACGTCGCCGAGTTTGGCCGCAGCTGTTACAGCTTTTGCGGTCGCGTCGAGCGCCAATTCACCATCGGTGACTTCTGCGAGAAGAAGAACAGCCATTATACAGCCCCCGCTTCTTTGAGTTTCTCTACCAGCTCGTCAACAGAGCCAACTTTGATGCCGGCAGCGCGTGCTTCTGGTTCAGTTGTGCCAACGATTTCGAGACGTGGAGTTACGTCAACGCCGTAGTCAGCTGCTGTTTTCTCATCAAGCGGCTTTTTCTTCGCTTTCATGATGTTTGGCAGAGACGCATAGCGTGGTTCGTTCAAGCGCAAATCAACAGTGATGATCGCAGGCATTTTGACTTTGATCGTCTGAAGGCCGCCGTCAACTTCGCGTGTTACTGTCGCGCTGTCGCCGTCTACGTCGAGTTCTGACGCAAAGGTACCTTGTGACCAACCCAACAGAGCAGACAACATCTGACCGGTTGCGTTCATGTCGTTGTCGATGGCCTGTTTACCAGCAAGAACGATGCCTGGTTGCTCTTCGTCAACGATGGCTTTGAGGATCTTCGCAACTGCAAGAGGTTCGATGTCTGTGTGAACATCATCCGCAGCAATGACGAGAATCGCACGATCTGCACCCATAGCAAGCGCTGTGCGCAATGTTTCTTGGGATTGCTTAACGCCGATGGACACTGCGACGACTTCGTCAGCTTTGCCAGCTTCGCGAAGGCGGATCGCCTGTTCAACAGCGATTTCGTCGAATGGGTTCATCGACATTTTGACGTTGGCGAGATCAACACCGCTTCCGTCCGCTTTCACACGAACTTTCACGTTATAGTCAATCACGCGCTTAACAGGCACAAGTACCTTCATGGGCGTGGGTCTCCTCACAAAATGGTCCCGAACGGGACCGTGTTCCAAGCTCTCGCGACGTTGTTAGCGAAACGCGAGAGAGGAAAACAGACTAAAATCGACGAACTGCGGCTTTGTGACGTCGGGTTTGAGATATTTTGCGAAATGACTGTGCTAACGGTTGGCCCCGGGGACCCACAGAACATCGCTTTCACCATTATTATTGGCGATGCGGGAAGCCACAAAGAACCAATCAGACAAACGATTGAGGAATTTCACCGCCGCTGGGTTAACTGATTCCAACTCGGACAGCTCAACCGCGAGCCGCTCTGCGCGACGTGAAACCGTGCGGCACATGTGTAAATGTGCGGCAAGGGCCGACCCGCCGGGTAAAATAAAGCTGCGCAACGGGGTCAGTAATGCGTTCATTTCGTCGATTTCAGCTTCGAGCCGATCGACTTGTGACGCTGCAAGACGCAAAGGCGGGTATTCGGCTGTAGCATCATTTTCCATATCTGGACGGCAGAGGTCTGCACCAAGATCGAAAAGGTCGTTTTGAATAGCCGCCAAGCGAGTACTCAATTTGTCGCTTGCATGGAGGCGAGCCAAGCCAACGGTTGCATTGGTTTCATCAACAGTTCCATATGCTGTGACACGCATGGAGTGCTTGGCGACGCGTTCCCCATTGCCCAGGGCGGTTTGACCCTTGTCGCCAGTGCGTGTGTAGATTTTATTTAGTACAACCATTTAGTTGCCCCCATTTCGTAGTGCAATAAAGAGAAGAATCAAAATCACAGCAACAGCCTGCGCACCTACACGATACCGCATGAGCTTATTGGCGTATTTACGATTGAATTCGCCACCTTGACCAAAGGCACCAATGCCTATCATCAAAATAACCAACACAACTAAGATTGAGATGGCAACGAGAATAAAGAGGGGATCTTGCAGCATGACAGGTCCTTTCTGCGGGCCGCTGTGATGTAGGGCTTTTGCCGGAAAATGCGAAGAGGCAAAACTGTCGCGTTAGCTCTTTAGTAAAATCCAGTCTAACATGCGCGTAGGCAAAAGGCGACGCAGCACACCCATAAGGTAAGTCGGAGTTGTCACATAATAGCGGGCTTTGGGGCGCTTGGATTCGAGAGCATGGATAAGCTTTTTCGTGACAGCACTGGCTGGTAGTTCAAAAGAATCAGGTTTGTCAGTGGCTTCGTATAAGCGGGGGATAAGGCCGGTTTCGTAAGTGTTGCGGACAGGCGAATTTTCCCAATCAATCCATTTTTCAAAGTGTGGGCGGGCATTTGCGCGAATTTCTGATGTAATTGGACCGGGTTCGATTAGAATAATATCCAGAGGTGTCTTAGCCAGTTCAATTCGCATGACGTCGGTTAGGCCTTCCATGGCAAATTTTGTGGAAACGTAAGCGCCCCGAAAGCGTAATCCAACAAGCCCAAGAACAGAGGAACAATTGATAATACGTCCGTGGCCTTGGGCGCGCATTGTAGGAATCAGGCGGCGTGTGAGTTCGTGATAGCCAAACAGATTGGTTTCAAAAATCTCGCGCAGCGCATCACGCGGGAGGTCTTCGACTGCGCCGGGAACAGCATAAGCCCCATTGTTATAGAGCGCGTCCAACGTGCCGCCTGTGCGCGACAGTGTTTCAGCAACGGCGTCTTCGATGCTGTTGTCATCTGCATAATCCAAAACAAAGCTTTCGAGCCCTTCTGAACGCAGCTGCACACAGTCTTTTTCTTGGCGGCAGGTTGCAAACACTCGCCAGCCGCGATTGTGCAGCGCGTGTGCCGCATCGTAACCGATTCCTGAGGAACACCCAGTGATCAGGATAGTTTTCTTCGCCATTTTTCTGCCTCGCGCGTTTTACGGCGACGCTAGGCGAGTTTGGTGAAAGGATCAATCTTAAGGCTGGTTTGCACTCAGGTAACGCCGGGACATGTAGCCTTCTTGACCGTTTGAAAGAACCTGTAAATGGGCCCAATTTCCATTAAAACCAATGACATTGACGGCTTCGCCTCTGGTTAGCGAGTCAACGACACGATTCTGTGTGGACGGGCCCGAGCGCATGTTAACCCTTTCGCCCGTTACATACCAATTACCCGTGCGTTCCAGTAATACGTCTTCAGGGGCGTCTGTGGTGGTGATCTGAATAAGATGGGGCGTATTTGTTCGCGCTGGGCGCAGGGTTGGCGCAATGATTGCGGCGGTTTGGGTTTCGGTCGTTTCTGACGTGGTGTTGTTTTCAACGGGATTAATAACTTCGGTCACCTGAGGTTGCGCGGCAACGGCTTGCTCTGGTTCTTGGCCATAGACCATTAAAATAGCTGTAAGTGCAAAAATAAGTACTGCAGTTAATCGGATCATAATATCGTCCCCCCTTAATTGAGGAAGGTGATACCGCGCCACGTAAGTCGCAGTCAGGGGGAATGATTTGTATTTGTCCCCCTATGGCTTTACCTCGGCGCGACGCGCGGCTACAGATTTACCTATGACAGACGTGC
Organism: Cochlodiniinecator piscidefendens; assembly: GCF_011326755.1. Taxonomy (GTDB): domain Bacteria; phylum Pseudomonadota; class Alphaproteobacteria; order Rhodobacterales; family Rhodobacteraceae; genus Cochlodiniinecator; species Cochlodiniinecator piscidefendens. The sequence continues at coordinate 230,299 of NZ_JAAOIE010000005.1, forward strand.
AAGACGACCAAATTCCCGATGAGAACGAAACTTCAGAACCGCTACGCCGTGCGATTGGTGAGCGCTACCTGACCTATGCGCTTTCGACGATTATGCACCGGGCTTTGCCCGATGCGCGCGATGGCCTTAAGCCGGTGCATCGGCGAATCCTGTATGCCATGCGGGAACTTAAACTGAACAGCACGGGAGGATTTCGTAAATCCGCAAAGATTTCCGGTGACGTGATGGGCAACTATCACCCGCATGGGGATGCTGCGATTTATGATGCGATGGCGCGATTGGCTCAGGATTTCGCGGTGCGTTATCCTTTGGTCGATGGGCAGGGGAATTTCGGCAATATCGACGGTGATAACCCGGCTGCGAGTCGATATACTGAGGCCCGGATGACGGCTGCCGCTGAAGCGTTGCTTGAGGGGTTATCAGAAAACGCTGTAGATTTCCGCGAAAATTACGATGGCACCCTTTCGGAGCCCGTTGTTTTACCAGCCTCATTTCCGAACCTGTTGGCGAACGGATCCACAGGAATCGCGGTTGGCATGGCGACCAATATTCCACCGCATAATGTGGCCGAACTGTGCGAAGCTTGTCTTCATATGGTGAAGACCCCGGATATGCGTGAAGAAACGCTGCTAAATTATATTCCAGGTCCGGATTTTCCGACTGGCGGCATCATTGTTGAACCACGCGAATCTATCGTTGAAACCTATCGTACAGGCCGTGGATCATTTCGTTTGCGGTGCAAATGGAATGTTGAAGATTTGGGCCGCGGCGTCTGGCAGATTGTTGTCACTGAAATTCCGTATCAGGTGCAAAAATCAAAACTCATCGAAAAAATTGCTGAGCTGATTCAAACAAAAAAAATCCCTATTCTTGGGGATATTCGCGATGAGTCTGCTGACGATATTCGGTTAGTGATCGAACCAAAATCAAAGAACGTACAGCCCGAAGTTTTGATGAATACGCTGTTTCGCCAAAGTGACCTTGAGGTTCGCTTTAGCCTGAATATGAACGTGTTGATTGACGGGCTGACCCCGAAAGTGTGCTCTTTGAAAGAAGTGCTGCGAGCCTTTTTGGATCACCGTCGTGAAGTATTGCAGCGGCGTAGCCAGCATCGATTGGAAAAGATCGACCATCGGTTAGAGGTGCTCGAGGGGTATATCGTTGCCTTCCTCAATTTGGATCGCGTGATCGAAATTATCCGCTTTGAAGACGAGCCGCGGGCGATGCTTATGGCCGAGTTTGAGCTGACTGAGGTTCAGGCTGAAGCTATCTTAAACATGCGGTTGCGGTCTTTGCGTAAACTCGAAGAGCTAGAGTTGAAGCGTGAACACGAAGCGTTGCTGTTGGAGCGGGAAGGGCTTGCCGAGCTATTGGCAAGCGAAGACCTGCAATGGGCGCGGATCAGCGAACAGCTGCGCGAAACAAAAAAGAAATTTGGCAAAGATTACGCAGGCGGTGCCCGCCGCACAGAATTCGAAGATGCGGTTGAAATCGAAGACGTGCCGATTGAAGCGATGATCGAACGAGAGCCAATCACGGTGGTCTGTTCCAAAATGGGATGGGTGCGCGCGATGAAGGGGCATATCGCGTTGGATCAGGAGCTGAAATTCAAAGATGGCGACGAGGGCCGGTTTGTGTTTCATGCCGAAACCACGGATCGTTTGCTGGTGTTGGGCACCAATGGGCGGTTTTACACTGTCGGCGCATCGACCTTACCCGGCGGGCGTGGCATGGGGGAGCCATTGCGTTTGATGGTTGATCTGCCAAACGAATGCGAAATTGTTGAGTTCTTTATCCACGAGCCTGGGCGTAAACTGCTGGTGGCATCATCTGCGGGCGATGGTTTTGTTGCCACTGAGGACGAAATCCTTGCGCAGACACGCAGCGGGAAGCAGGTTTTGAATGTACGCGGGGATGTGCAGGCCTTGGTATGTAAACCGATTTCTGGCGATCACGTGGCGTGTGTAGGCGAAAATCGTAAGGTCTTGGTCTTCCCAGTCGATGAATTACCCGAAATGGGACGAGGCAAAGGGGTGCGGCTTCAGAAGTATAAAGATGGCGGCCTATCTGACGCGGCCACGTTTAATCTGGAAGCAGGCCTAAGCTGGAAAGACCCAGCTGGGCGTACACGTACAGAAACTGAACTCAGTGATTGGTTGGGAAAACGCGCGGGGACAGGCCGCATGGCACCACGTGGTTTCCCGCGTGATAACAAATTCAACTAGATGTAATTTGACCAGTCGCATCCCCTAAAGGTGCATGGCGCATTCGACAAAAGGGGACAAGCTGATTGCTTACAATCAGCTTGTCTGGCGCGCATAACTGTATCTCTCAGAACATAGAAACGGTTGAGAATTGCCGAGCCGAGTATGCGCGATTGCGTGTCATAGGGGCTTAGGTTATCCAAATTAGGAATTACAAAGGATACGTCTATGTCAGTGTTGCAGACTTTGCGTTTGGGTTTTGTTTTTCCGCTTGTCGCGATGTTGGCGGCATGTGCGGGGGGGCAGGCCACGTTAGAGGAAGAGCCGGTTCCTTTGGGTGACTTTTTGTTAGGGCATAATATTGTGCTTGCAGAAAATGCGCAGATGGCCCCGATTTCACGGCGTGCTGAGCCTGAAGAGTGGGTCGAAGCATTGATGCTGGCTATGGATGAACGATTTGGCCGTTATGATGGGGATCACTATTATAATATTGGCATAAGTGTTGATGGATTTGCTCTTGCGCCTCCTGGGTTGCCAGTTATCGCATCTCCCAAATCTGTGCTGATTATCACGGTCACGGTTTGGGATGACGAAACCCAAGAAAAGTTAAACGAAGAAGTGAAACAGCTGACAGTCTTTGAAACTTTGGACGGGAATTCTATTATCGGAACGGGTTTGACAAAAAGCCGCGAAGAACAATTACAGACTTTAGCACAGAATGCTGCATTTGCTATTCAGAACTGGATGGTAGAAAATCCACAGTGGTTTGGGATCGTAAGCTCATCGTCTTTAGAAGCTGATGCTGCCGAAGAACTTCCCGATGAAGAAGCCGAAGCCTTGCCCTTGGTTGAGCCGCCAGAAGAGGCATAGGATGTGCCCGGAAATGCACACCCATAACAAAATTTACTAATCTCCCTTTTATAGGGGGAGAAGATTGCAAGTCGTGCTTGATTTTTCTTGCCGATTCCCGTAACGCGTGCGCCATGTTGATCGGGCCAATTCGGCCCCCAAAGGACGAGGCGCCTGTATCATGGCTAAGGAAAAGTTTGAGCGGTCGAAGCCGCATTGTAACATTGGTACTATCGGTCACGTTGACCACGGTAAGACCACATTGACAGCTGCGATCACAAAGCAGTTTGGCGATTTCAAAGC
>NZ_JAAOIE010000006.1 GCF_011326755.1 Cochlodiniinecator piscidefendens
TCATGGCGATTGGACCGATGGGACCATCACCCACCTTGGCCATGAATATGCGATAGTCGTCTGTCATCCTGACTACGTGAAAACGCATGGGGCTGCGTTCAATATTCAAACTGTCGCCCAAAAACAGGTCGTCGCGATCACAGGATCCGAAACTGATTGGGCCCGTCTTTCTGACCTTTATGACTTAGATCTAACGACCCCGTCTGAGGTCTATCGCGTGGATTCATCGTTGATCGCCCTAAATGCCGTAATCACTGGGAAAGGTGCGGTCATTGTGCTGGAAAGCTTCGCGCGTCTTTATTTAAACCAAGGATTGCTGGTATCACCATTTGCCTATCAATTGCCCATTCAATCTTCACATTTTTTAATACAGCGCGAAGGCACCGAACGGCGGGAAGAGGTGCAATTGTTTTCCCAATGGGTGCGCAAATTATACTTTGGATGACATCCAGCTTTGAACATGTGCAATAGCCAATCCGCAGGCCTGCTTTAGCTTTGCCCCTCGCGCCAAATGACAGGCGATCGCGGTCGCAACAGAACACCCCGTGCCCCGTTTGGTTTGCGGTAAACGAGGATTAGAAAAAGTATGACTGCGGCCATTTGAAAACAGGTAATCCGTGCAATTCACCCCGCCCCCATGACCACCTTTGATCAGGACGCTTTTGGCGCCTTGGCCTAATATGACCTTGGCTCGGGTCGCGATATCAACAGGGGCGTCGGAGAAAGGCCGGTTTGATAATTGCGCTGCCTCATCCAGATTTGGGGTGAGAACAGAGGTGATACTAATGAGCGGACTTAAATTTTCGCCGGACAATAACACCCCCCCCGAAGTCGATTTCAGAACGGGGTCAAAAACAATCGGTGGGGTTTTTGACCCAAGCACCCCACAGATCGCGTCAATCGTTGCTTGATCCCCCAACATTCCAATTTTGATGCAATCAAGTTCATCGGTTTCAAACGCAGCTTTGATTTGTGCTATGATGATATCCGGGGGAACCGGGTGAATGGTCCGCAGCTCCTGGTTAGTCTGGACTGTCACAGCTGTCACCACAGGGGCCACAGTGCAGCCAAGTTCCGTTGCCACCGCAATATCGCGACTAAGGCCAGCGCCACCGCTGCTGTCTGTCCCAGCTATGACCAAAATACGGCCCATTACGCCCCACCGGCAGCGCAGGCGGCCACGCAATGATGCCCGTTAGACATCAATTCTGAAGCGGCCCGCCATGCGCGCAAACCTGAACGACAACATAAAACCAACCGCCGGTCCGATGGGGTTAACTCCAATACATCCACTGCTGACCGTCGCTCAGCCGCAACATGGGCGGGTGTTAGGGCCTCTGTCAGATCCCGCAATTCTATGACGTGATCATTGGCACGGATATCGCTCAGCGCGACAAAAGGCACATGCGCCGCAGGTTCTTCCGCATGGCCAAAATCAAACCCACCAAAGCGCAAATTTTGCAAATCGACCGATACCAATTGACCAAGCGGTGATGGCGATTGCCCGATGATCACCTGCAAAGCCATTTGCGCCTGCATTGCACCGATCATCCCAACCACCGGCCCCATAACACCCGCAGTCGCGCAAGTAGCACCGTTGTTTGGGGGATCCGGAAACACTGCGCGCAGCGATGGCACTCCGGCACAAAAACCGCCAATGTAGCCGGATTGCCCCAACACGCTCGCGGAAATGAAAGGTGTTTGCGACACGAGGCAAAGATCCGATAAGGTATAAGACACCGCAAAACTATCGGCTGCGTCTATCACCAGATCAACCTGCGACACTGCATCAGGTGCATTTGCCGGGGTTAGTGTTTCAATATGCGTATGAAGGCGCAAATCTGGGTTCACCGCCAAAAGGTGATCGCGCACGGCTTCGGCCTTTGGGCGCGCAATATCCGCCGCTGTGAAAAGAGGCTGCCGATGTAGATTGCTCATGTCTACAACATCAGGGTCAAACAGCGTTATTTCACCAACACCTGCCCCAACAAGATATTGCAACACCGGGCACCCCAGCCCCCCTGCCCCGACAACCAAAATGCGGGCCTTTTGGATCAACACCTGCCCAGACCTGCCAATTTCGGGCAGCATCATTTGCCGGGCATAGCGGTTTAAATCGCACATGTTTCGATCCAGATATTGGTCTGGGCTTCGGGATCGCCGGCAAATTGGATATCACTTACCACCGCTGCGCTATCGGCACCTGCCGCAAATACGCCGGGAAGACGTTCAGGGGTCAAACCACCAATTGCGACCAAAGGCGTTTGCCCAACCAAACCTTTCCAACGGCGCACGCGATCCAAACCTTGCGGGGCCCATTTCATCTTTTTCAACGTTGTCTGGTACACAGGGCCAAGCGCAATATAGGCAGGGTCATGCCCCAATGCGCGTTCGAGTTCATCTTCGTCATGGGTCGAAAGACCATAGCGCACACCCGCACGACGAAGGGCGTCAAAATCGGCGGTATCCATATCCTCTTGGCCCAGATGAACAAAGTTACACTTCAGATCAAGCGCATCCTGCCAATAATCATTCACCACCAATTGCGCCCCATGCACCGCGCAAATATCACGCGCGCGGGCAATTTGGCGGCGGACCTCTTTGATCGGTTGATCTTTGACGCGCAATTGCACCAGTTTCACACCTTGGGGGACCAAAAGCTCAATCCGGCTGACATGATCCACAATCAGGTAAAATCGTTCCATTACATTAACTCCGCTAATCCAAGAATTGGGGTTGAAGGCACCGCCATATCGCGCCGTTCCATTGGGTCTGCGGCATAGGCCAATTGGCCAGCCTCAACCGCACCCGCCATCGCACGGGCCATCAAAACAGGATCACCTGCCTTGGCCACAGCAGTGTTCAGCAAAATTGCATCCATTCCCATTTCAAACACCTGCATTGCATCAGATGGGCGACCAATTCCGGCATCCACGATCAACGCAATATCTGGGAAATACGCCCGCATGGAACGCAGCGCATCAGGGTTTCGCAAACCCTGCCCTGACCCAATCGGCGCCCCCCAAGGCATCAGCACCTCACACCCTGCTTCAAGCAGTTTTTCACCAACGATCAGATCATCGGTGGTGTAGGGAAACACCTTAAACCCCTCTTCGCTTAGAACCCGCGCGGCCTCGATCAATCCGAAAACATCCGGTTGTAGCGTGTCAGAATGGCCAATAACTTCGAGCTTGATCCAGTTCGTGCCAAAGATTTCCCGCGCCATATGGGCGGTTGTGATGGCGTCTTTTGCACAATGGCACCCCGCAGTATTGGGCAAAATATGACATCCGCTTTGTTGCAGAATGTCCCAAAATTTTTCACCAGACCCATCCGCCGTTTCACGGCGCAAGGACACGGTTACAACCTCAGTTTTGCTGGCTTTTATCGCCTCGGCCAAAATGGCGGGGCTGGGGTATTGTGCCGTCCCCAACAACAGCGGAGTCGTTATTACGGTATCATATAATTTCATCGTCATCCCCCCTGCATAGGCGATAAGATTTCCAATTTATCCCCCTGGCTCAGCACCTGCGCAGCGCGGTTTGAGGCAGGTACAAAAACGCCATTCACAGCTGTTGCAATGGCCGGGTGGTCAAAACCCAGTTCAACCAATGCCGCCGCAAGCGTTGGCGTATTAATCTCACGCGGAATGTCGTTGACGAGAATATTCATGGGATGTCTCCGATGTCAGTTGATCGGCGGCTTTGGCCGCAAATGCAGGCACCAGCAAAAAGCCATGCCGATAAAATCCATTTAGGTAGAGCGTGTTATTGTGCTGGGTCAGGCGCGGTAAATTGTCAGGAAAGGCTGGGCGCAATCCAGCCCCAGTTTCCAAAACAGCCGCATCACCGAACCCCGGATGTAACGCATATGCCGCGCCCAAAAGTTCGCTCAGGGACCGCACCGAAATTTGGCGCTCTGAGCTGCTTTCGATCATGGTAGCCCCGATCATGAAAACGCCGTCACCGCGCGGAACCACATAAAGCGGGAACCGTGGGTGCAAAAGCCGCACTGTTCGGCTCAGCGAAATATCTGGGGCTGCAAGAATGGCCATTTCACCGCGCACAGGACGCAACTCCGGCAAATCGGCCGCCATTCCTGTACAGTCCAAATCCACATCACTGGGTGCTGGGGTGTCGTATAAAATTCGTACGCCGAGCGCCTCAGCCTTCTGCGCCAAATCCACAAGTGCGGCGCGAGGGTCAAGGTGTGCTTCATCCTGAAACAACAAGCCTTGGGAAAACCGATCTGCCAATGCAGGTTCCAAGGTTGCCACTTCGCTTTGCGAGACCATTTGATGACCTTCGGTGCGCCGCGCAAACCGCGAAAGCTCTGCCCGGTCCCGGTTTGGAGCAACAACCAAAGTACCCCGACGTGTGACGGGCGTGATATCCGCCCACCATTTCGCGGCGCCCAAACCAAGCGTTACGACCTCAAGCTCGGTGCTTTCGCCTTCGCAATAGGGCGCCAACATCCCGCCCGCAAACCGCGAACAGGCGTTGGCCCCTAATGAGGCCCCCTTTTCGTATACCGTGACGGCGCGACCCCGCTTTGCCACCTCAAAGGCAGTTGCGAGGCCGGCAAGACCGGCCCCCGCAATGGTGATCATTCCGCAGGCTCTGGCGCTGGAACATAAAGCTCCCCACCTTCGCGGAATTTGGCGGCCATAGCATCCATGCCTTCTTTTTGCGCTTCAGCGCGGATGTCATGGCTGATCCGCATGGAACAGAACTTTGGTCCGCACATAGAACAAAAATGCGCGACTTTGTGCGCCTCTTTTGGCAGGGTTTGGTCGTGAAAATCCCGTGCTGTATCTGGGTCCAACGACAAGTTGAACTGATCTTCCCAGCGGAATTCAAACCGCGCCCGGCTTAGCGCGTCATCGCGGCGCTGCGCCCCCGGTAAACCTTTGGCCAAATCCGCAGCGTGTGCTGCGATTTTATAGGTAATCACACCGGTTTTCACATCGTCCCGATCAGGCAGGCCAAGGTGTTCTTTCGGTGTCACATAACATAGCATCGCACAGCCGAACCAACCGATCATTGCCGCACCGATGCCGGAGGTGATGTGGTCATACCCCGGCGCAATATCCGTGGTCAGTGGCCCGAGTGTATAGAACGGGGCCTCATGGCAGCATTCTAGCTGCTTATCCATGTTTTCTTTGATCTTATGCATGGCAACGTGGCCTGGCCCTTCGATCATCACCTGACAATCTTTGGCCCACGCGATTTTAGTCAACTCACCCAAAGTTTCGAGTTCCGCAAACTGAGCTTCGTCATTCGCATCCGCAATGGACCCCGGACGCAAACCATCGCCCAGCGAAAAGCTCACGTCATATTTGCGGCAAATGTCACAGATTTCGTCGAAATGTTCATAGAGGAAGCTTTCCTTATGATGATGCAAACACCACTTGGCCATGATAGAGCCGCCGCGCGACACAATCCCCGTCACACGGTTTACTGTCATCGGCACCATGTGCAAACGAACGCCCGCGTGGATGGTGAAATAATCGACACCCTGCTCAGCCTGTTCGATCAGCGTATCGCGAAACACTTCCCAAGTCAGATCTTCGGCAATACCATTCACCTTTTCCAATGCCTGATACATCGGGACGGTCCCAATTGGCACCGGGCTGTTGCGAATGATCCATTCGCGGGTGTTATGAATGTTGCGCCCCGTCGAAAGATCCATCACGGTGTCAGCCCCCCAACGGATCGACCACACCATTTTATCGACTTCTTCTTCCATCGAAGAGGTCACCGCTGATGTTCCCATGTTTGCGTTAATCTTTACCAAGAAATTACGCCCGATAATCATCGGTTCAGATTCCGGGTGATTGATGTTGGCCGGAATGATCGCGCGGCCTGCGGCCACTTCGTCCCGCACAAATTCTGGGGTCACATAGTCGGGAATGTTCGCGCCAAAGTCATTGCCATCTCGTTCAGCAGCGGCGGTATCGCGTAACTGGTTTTCACGAATAGCGATGTATTCCATTTCTGCGGTGACAATCCCAGCACGGGCATAGGCCAACTGGGTTACCGCCTGTCCATCCTTAGCGCGAAGCGGTTTGGGTTTTACTGGAAATTCAGCCGTTAGACGTTCGCCCGACGCAAAACCGTTGTCGGCGTCTTGGATAGCGCGGCCTTCGTATTCTTCGACATCGCCACGTGCCAAAATCCAATTGCGACGCAATTGTGCGAGACCCTGTTTAATATCGGTCTGAACCGCCGGGTCGGTATAAGCGCCCGAGCTGTCATAAACCGGCAACGGGTCTTCGCCTGCGGTCGGGTGAACTGAAATCTCACGCATCGGAACGCGGATATCAGGAAACCGTTCGCCGCTTACGTAAATTTTACGCGAAGCAGGCAAGGCATCTGTAGTGATCTTAGGGGTAGGGACGTTCATTTGAGGCTCCTCAAGTGTTAACTCAAAAAGACACAGACGAAGTTTGGCTGGGAAACGGGGCATAGCCCTTTTCAGGTCAGACTCCCATTGCGGGCGGTGACCTTTGCTTCCTACGCCAGTATCAACTGGGTCAGGTTCAAAGGGTCGCGTCACCGTGCATAAATGCACTATCTGCCTCTCAGTCCCTTAGGCGGGACTCCCCTGCGTGGGCTTTGGGTAGTCCACCCTGCAAAATGGGTCAAGGGGGCATGTTATAAATTCATTGACTGAATTTCTTTCACCAAGATGTGCATTTAATGGAATTGAGCTAATCAACTTTCATTTCTAAGTTAGAAAAAATACGATGTTCCGAGAGGATTCAAATGCGCTCTAAAAGAACCAGACGCAGCGCGGCACCAGCCGTAGCACGCTTAACACCTCCGCCGATTGGTGGGCGATTTATGCCATTAACTGAAGAAAAACTGGCATATATCACCGACACTGCATTCGAGATACTCGAACGGATTGGGGTCTCTGGCGCCCCAAAAGAGATTCGCGATATCGCGTTGGCCAATGGGGCAACCGAACGTTCCGACGGGCGAATTGTTTTTTCGCGTAGCTTGTCTGAGGGCATGATTGCTAAGTCCTGTAAACGTGTAGAACTACCCGGTTTTATCCGTGATCGTGGAATCGAAGTGGGCGGTGGCAAAGTCCACATCGGTACCGGTGGTGCGGCGGTTCAGGTTTTAGAAGGTGACAGCGGCGTCTTTCGCGATAGCACCTTAAAAGACCTTTATGATCTCATGCGCATCGTTGATGCCTGCGACAATATCCATTATTCTCTGCGCCCCGTTGTGGCGCGTGATATCGAAGATCCGCTGACCCTAGATATCAACACAGCCTTCACCGCAATGAAGGCCACGTCAAAGCCCATTGGCACCAGCTTTTTCGAGCCTGAAAACGTCGCCCCAGTGGTTGAGATGCTGGATCACGCGCTTGGTGGCGAAGGTAAATTCCGCGCACAACCCTTCTGTTTCTCATCTATCTGTCACGTCGTGCCCCCGCTGACGTTGGCGGAAGAAGCCTGTGGCGTTATGCAAGAATGTGTGCGCCTGGGAATGCCGTTGCAGATTTGCTCGGCCGCGCAGGCTGGCGCGACCAGCCCGGCCGCACTTGCCGGCGCTTTGGCGCAGGGCTTGGCCGAAAGCCTCGTCGGCTTGATCCTCGTGAATATGATGCAGCCTGGCTTTCCTTGTATCCTGGCGTTTTTGCCGTTTATTTCCGATCTACGCACAGGCGCAATGACAGGCGGATCAGGCGAGGCGGCGGTTGCCAACGCCGCAGCCGCGCAATTGCTTCTGAACCTTGGTATTCCGTCCACAGTCTCTGCCGGGATGACAGACGCCAAAACCGCAGACGCACAGGCCGGGTATGAAAAAGGTTACACCATCGCGCTTGCCGCCCAAGGTGGCGCAGATATGATCAACCTTTCGGTTGGCATGCTTGGGTCAATCATGGCCGCCAGCAAAGAAACCTTAGTGATCGACAACGATATGTGCGGTGCGATTTTGCGTTCTGTGCGCGGGGTCGAAATGTTTGACGGCGCGATTGATCTCGACATGATTGAAGATGTCGTAACTGGCGAAGGACATTTCTTAGGCACACCGCAAACCCTGTCGTTGATGACCACTGAATATGTATATCCCAAACTCGGCGACCGCCAAAGTGTAAGCGATTGGCAAGAAAGCGGATCGCACACCATTTGGGACCGCGCCCAAACCCGCGTCGCTGAAATCGAAGCCATGCCCGCACCTGATCACCTCCCCGCTGATATTGAGGCGATGATCCGGGCCAAGCTCCCTATAAAACTTTAATCCGAAAGAACGTGCCATGAAAACGCAGGCCAAAGTTGTCATCATTGGGGGCGGTGCTGTAGGGGTTTCCACCCTTTACCACCTTGCCAAAGCGGGCGTAACAGACACGCTGTTGATCGAAAAAAACGAACTGACCAGCGGGTCAACGTGGCACGCAGCGGGGAACATCCCAACCTACGCCAACAGTTGGAGCGGAATGCGCGCTGGCAACTACGCATGGCGGCTCTACAAAGACCTCGCACAAGAGGTCGATTACCCGATCACCTACCGTCACACTGGCGCGTTTTGGCCAGCCCACACCATAGAGCGCATGGAATTTTTCCAACACCTGACCGGGATTTCCAAAGGTCTGGGGTATGACATGGCTATGCTATCGCCCAAAGAAATGGACGATATGCACCCCTATTTCACCTCCGGTGACAGCATCAAAGGTGGTATTTTTGACCCCTATGAAGGCGACGTCGACCCAAGCCAGCTCACCCAAGCACTTGCCAAAGGCTCGCGCGATTTGGGGGCTGAGATTACCCGCTTTACCCAAGTCACCGACATAAAACGCCGCGCCTCTGGCGAATGGCAGGTGATCACCGACAAAGGTGACGTGACCTGTGATATCGTCATCAATGCAGGCGGCTACTACGGTCGTGTTGTGGGTGAAATGGTCGGGCAGAAATTGCCGGTTGTAACGCTTGAACATCAGTATCTTGTGACCGAAGCTCTGCCGGAGCTAGAGGCAAATCCAGACAACTTCCCGCTCGTGCGTGACCCAGATATCATGTATTATCTGCGGCGTGAACGGAACGGTCTTCTGCTTGGGTCTTATGGTCATGCGGGGCGTCCGGCTTGGCTTGATGGGATGCCGGATTGCTTTGCCAATCAGCTTTACCCTGATAGCATTGACGACATCGCCGAAGTCCTTGACGCAGCACTCGCGCATGTTCCGATTTTGGGCGAAGCGGGCGTTGGCAAATTCGTCAATGGCCCTATCCCTTACAGCCCTGATGGCGCGCCCTTGTGTGGCCCGGCGTTTGATTTACCTAACTTCTATCACGCTTGTTGCTTTCCGGTGGGCATCACGCATTCTGCCGCCGCGGCCAAGACGCTCACGGAATGGATTACCGAAGGCGAAACAGAATGGGATATGTCAGCATGGGACCCACGCCGTTTCGGCGAAGAATGGGCCACGTTCGACTACACCGCGACCCGCGCCAGCGAGCTTTACGAAAACCAATATTCGATCCCCTATCCACATCGTCTATGGAAATCTGCGCGCCCGGTACAAACCACACCGCTTTATGACACGCTTAAATCCAAAGGCGCGGTCTTTGGCCAAGTTGCCGGGTGGGAGCGCGCATTTTGGTTTGAAACAGACACCATCAAAAACGATGATGAGCTGAGCTTCCACCACGAGTGCTGGCACGATGCAGTCGAGGCCGAATGCAAAGGCGTGCGCGACAATGTGGGCGTGATGGATCACGGCGGTTTCACCCGCTATGAGGTCTCAGGTCCCGGCGCGACAGATTTTCTGAACCATGTGTTCTGCGGCGCGATGCCATCCGTTGGGCGGGTGAAACTCAGCTATATGTTAACCCCAAAGGGCATGATCTGGTCAGAAGCCACAATCGCACGGTTGGACGAAGACAAATACCTGTTGTGCGGACCGACTTTGGCCGATCAGCGCGACTATGACTGGTTGATGAAATACCTCCCAGACTCTGGTGTTACGCTGACACGGGGCTCCTCTTTTGACGCGGCGCTGATGGTTATGGGCCCGAAATCCCGTGACGTTTTGCAACCGCTGACCTCCGACGATCTGTCAAAAGAAAACGCGCCTTGGATGTCTGTGCGCGAAATTACCATCGCAGGCGTTCCGGTCATCGCTTTGCGGGTGTCTTATGTGGGTGAACTCGGCTGGGAACTGCATTTAAAGTCTGCGGATCTGGTCACAGTATACAACGCGATCATCGCTGAGGGTGCCGATAAAGGCATGGTTGAATTTGGTTCCTACGCCCTGAACGCGATGCGTCTTGAAAAAGGTTATCACGGCTGGGGGTCTGATTTTGGGATCGAATACACAGCCTTTGACGCCGGGCTTGATCGCTTTGTCAGCAAAAAGAAAGAAAGCTTTGTCGGGCGGGACGCCTTTATGGCCCAAGCGGAGCAGCCCAAAGGCTACCACTTTGTCGGGTTTGAAATTGACGGCCACGGCGCTGACGCGTTGTCCTCCGACCCAATTTGCAAAGATGGCGCGCCCATTGGTTATGTCAGTTCAGGCGGAACCGGGTTTCGGATTGGTAAGCGCATTGCGCTTGGGTATCTGACCGTTGCGGCCCAGCCCGGTGATGTATTTGACATCGAAATACTTGGACAGCCGGTGAAGGCCACGGTCACCTCTACCCCGTTCTACGACCCAGACAACACCCAGTTGAGAGGATAAAGTCATGGCAAAACCTTTACCCTCAAACGTTCAGGTCGCGATTGTCGGCGGCGGGATTGTTGGCTGTTCCATCGCCTACCATCTGGCAAAATCCGGTTGGTCCGTTGCCCTACTGGAACGCAAAAAACTAACCAGCGGCACCACATGGCACGCCGCTGGTTTGGTGTCAGAAACCCAAGGTGTTCCGGTTATGTCGACCTTGGCCAAATACGGTCTCGACCTGATGGAAAGCCTTGAGGATGAAACCGGCCAAAACACCGGTTTCAAACGCAATGGCTCCCTGACGCTTGCGCTCACCGAACCCCGAATGGAAGAGCTGCGCCGCAAGCTTGATTACGCGCACGGCTGTGGCATTCGCGCCGAAGAAATTTCAACGCAAGCGGCCCAGGATCGTTGGCCATTGCTGTCAACACATGGGGCCAAGGGGGCGTTTTGGTTCCCCGGTGACGGGTCAACCAACCCGATTGATACCACGATGGCCATCGCCAAAGGCGCGCGGATGAATGGCGCGCAGATCTTTGAAGATACCAAAGTTGACCGCATCGTTATCGAAAATGGCCGCGCCGTTGGTGTTGAAACCGAACAGGGCCTAATCAGTGCGGATCATGTGGTGAATGCAACCGGTATGTGGGCACGCGAATTTGGCCTAAACCACGGCGCCAATATTCCGCTTCATTATACCAATCACTACTACGTCGTGACTGACCCGATCGACGGTGTGACAGGTGACTTGCCAATCCTTCGGGTGATGGACGAATACGCCTATTATAAAGAGGACGCTGGCAAACTGTTGATCGGCTGTTCTGAACCCAATGCAACCCCATGGCTGCCCAAAGATGGATTGCCTGAGCATTTCGAATTTGACGAACTGCCCTGCGATGAAGAACATCTTTTCCCAATTTTGGAAAGCGCGTCTGAACGGGTTCCTGCGCTGGCGTCGGCTGGTATTCGCAAGTTCTTTAACGGGCCTGAATGCTTTACTCCGGATGCCAAACATTACCTTGGTCCAATCACGGACATTCAGGGGCTTTGGGTTGCGACCGGGTTCAATTCAACGGGCATCCAAAACGGCCCCGGCGCCGGGAAAGCCCTAGCGGAATGGATCATGCAGGGCCAAATGACCATGGATCTGACAGATGTGGACAGCCGCCGGATTGTACCGGGTCTGAATGCCCGCAGCTACACCAGTGAAAAGGCCGCTGAAACACTGTCCCACGCCTATGCGATGCATTGGCCCTACCTGCGTAAAACAGAGGCCCGTGGCCTGCGACGTACCCCCTACTATGCTGCGATAAAAGACGCAGGCGCGCAGTTCGGCAGCGCCAATGGCTGGGAACGCCCGCTCTATTTTGGGCGTGAAATGACGGACGGGTTTGATCGCCAGCCGTGGTTTGACGACTGGCAGGCCGAACACAACGCATTGCGCAACAGCGTCGGTATGATCGACCTGACCTTTGGGCGGTTTATCGTCGATGGCACAAACGCCGAGTCGGAAATGCAGCGCCTTTGCGGGGGCAATATGGCGGTTCCAAGTGGCGCGCTCGTTTACACCCATATGTTCAACGAAAACGGTGGAATCGAAACAGACATCACCGCCGCGCGGCTGTCCGATACACGGTATATGGTAATGGCAAGCGCCGGCGCTGAACCTCAAACCGAAAGCTGGCTGAAAACCCAACTTGCGGGAACGGGTGTGAGCGTGGTCAATGTCACCCCGAGCGAAGCAACACTAGCGATTATGGGGCCAAACGCCCGTGATTTTCTAACCCAACTTACGGACACTGACCTGTCGAACGATGCCTTTCCCTTTGGCAGTTGGCAGCAATTGCATGTCGGCCACGCCCCAATGCGTGCCCAACGGATCACCTATGTCGGGGAGCTGGGATGGGAGCTGCATATTCCTGCGGAATTTGCCCAACAGGTTTATGAAACCATTATGGCGCATCCCGATGCACCGCGTTTGTGCGGTGGCTTGGCTGTGGACAGTTGCCGAATTGAAAAAGGCTTTCGTCACTGGGGTCATGACATCGGACCGTTTGACAGCCCTGTCGACAGTGGCCTGACGTTTGCCTGTGACTTTGACACAGAATTCACCGGGAAATCCGCCATTCTGGCACGGCGCGAAAACGGTGTTAAAAGCAGGTTGATCCAAATTCGACTTGAGGATCCTGACGCGCTGATCTTTGGCAAAGAACCGATCCTTAGAAACGGTGAAATCGTTGGACGGCTTACCTCAGCCAGTTACGGCTGGACAGCTGGCGGCGCTGTTGGGCTGGGTTATGTCACCCGCCCAGATGGTCAAACCTTGAAGGAGATGGTTGCAGAAGACTACACCGTAACCGTCGCCGGACAACAGATCAAAGCCACCGCAAGCCTACGTCCGTTTTACGACCCAACCAATGCCCGGATGCGCGGGTATCACGTAATGTGAAACCCGCAACCCGGCGTTGCGCACCATTCTGACAACAGTTCGGCGACCTCAAGAATGGGGTCGTCTTCTGCTGTGTCTTCGGTGCGCAACACGGCACACCACGGCACGGAAATACCTTCTTCGGTCACGCGTACCCCTTTGACGCGGCCCTCCGCCAATACCGACTGAAGCGCCCAGTTCGCCAAAACGCTGGTGCCCAGATCAGAAGCCACGAGTTCAACAATCGCCTCTGGCAATTCAACCGTCGCGGCCCATGTTGGATAGCTGTCGGTTGGTCGAAACAAGCGGGCAAATTCGCGGTCGGGCTCTGGAACTTTGGTGTAGGTGATGAATTGTTCGCCGACGATGTCCTGCCCTTCGACAAATTCGCGATCTGCCAACCTATGTTCAGGCGACATAATGTAAAGAAGAGGGTCTTCAAATAGCGGCATTCCAATCAGACCAGCCTGAGCCACCGTGCCAGACACAACCGCAATATCAATGTGCCGATTTAACACGCTGGTCAAAGGATCACTGCGTGCGCCCGCCATGATTTGGATATCAACGCCTGCCATCCGCGTCTTTAGAAATTTAATGAACGAGGGCAACCAACGATAGTTGCTGTAGGCCTCAACAGACAGGCGCACAACATGCTGAATCCCCGCATTCATGCGACGCACATCTTCCTCGGCGCGGCTGAGGTCTGACAGCACACGTTCGGCGACGACGGCCATATGTTCGGCAGCGGGTGTTTTGCGTAACCTCTTGTGCATACGGGTAAAAAGCGGAACATCAAGGCGCCGCTCGGCTTCGCGCAAACGGTGCGATAAGGCCGAAGGGGTCACCCCAAGTTTCTCCGCCGCATCCGTAATGCGCCCGGTTTCGATAATCGCCTGAATAAGCTGGAGATGCCGCAGGTCAAGAAGAGGTTTCATAGCGTTACCTGAATCAATTTCACGAAAGGGAAAAAACTTCGAGATTGAATTTCAGTCAAGAAGATTGTGAACTCGGGCAGAATTTTCCTTTGATTTGCCCCGGAGCACAAGAATGAACGTCGACGCGAAACGCACGATCGCCCAAGATATGGCACACCATGTTCACCCACAATCCAACTTGCGTCAGCATGCCGAAAACGGCCCGACCATGATCACCCATGGTGAAGGCGTTTATGTCTACGACGACCAAGGCAATCAGATCATGGATGGCTTTTCTGGGCTGGGCTGTATGTCACTTGGCTATCACAATGAACGTCTGGCCAACGCTGCTGTGCGCCAGATGAACACACTGCCATTTGCGCCTACATTTTATAACCGCTCCCACCCCCGCGTGGCGGAACTGTGCGAACGCCTGACCAAACTTGCTCCCGGCGATATGACCCGCGCGTTGATCCAGTGTTCTGGGTCTGAGGCCAACGATACAGCCATCAAACTGCTGTGGTACACAAACACCGCCAAAGGCACCCCAGAGCGCCGCAAGATCATCGGCCGTATTCGTGGCTATCACGGCAATACCGTTGCGACGGCGTCTCTATCGGGCCAGCCGCACATGCACGCGAAATTTGGCCTGCCGTTGCCAGAATTCAAGCACACAGACCTGCCAAACTATTACCGCTTCCACATCGATGGTGAATCTGAAGAAGAATTTTCAGCACGGATGGCGAAAAACTTTGAGGATCTGATCCTTACAGAAGGTCCAGATACAGTTGCTGCATTCTTTGCAGAACCAGCGATTTCTGGTGGCGGTGCCCTGATGCCGCCCAAAGGCTACTGGGACGAAATGCAGGCGGTGATCCGTAAATATAACCTTACGTTCCTCGTGGACGAAGTGGTGACAGGCTTTGGCCGGACTGGGAACCGCTGGGGGTCAGAAACATGGAACCTAAAACCTGACATGGTAACCTGCGCCAAGGCGCTGTCGGCTGCATTCTTCCCAGTGTCAGCACTGATGTTTGGCGAAGACTTCTACGCTGACATGATGAAGAATTCAGACGAAATGGGTACTTTCGGTCACGGCTATACATATGCTGGTCACCCTGTCGGTGCAGCAGTGTCATTGGAAGCCCTGAGCATCTATGACGAAATCGACCTTGTAGGCCACGTGCGCAAAGTTTCCAAACCATTCCTGGAAAAATGCTATGCAATGCAAGATCATCCGCTGGTCGCCGAAGTGCGCGGTGTTGGGCTGTTCTGTGGCTTTGAATTGATGAAAGACGCAAAAACACGTGAACCATTTGATCCAAGCTGGAAAGTTGGCGAACTGGTGCAAAACTTTGCCCATGACCGCGGCCTTTACTTGCGCGCTATTGGCGATCGGATGAGCTTTATGCCGCCGTTGATCATAAGCGAAGACGAGATTGAGATTGCCACCGAGCGGTTCAAAGGCGCGTTGGATGATGCTTGGGCTGTCGTTAAAGGCAGAGTGTAAGCGGGAGAGAGAACATGGCAGAATTGCTTGAACCAACACTCCCGGATGCGGGCCTCGCCGGGAGCTATATCAATGGCGCTTGGCATACACCTGAAAACGGTCAAACCTTAACCGTCGAAAACCCATCCCGCCGCTGCGCAATCTGCGAGGTCGGGCGCGGCACGGCAACGGAGGTCAACTTGGCCGTCGATGCCGCCCGTGCCGCGCTGCCAGCTTGGCGTGCGTTGCCAGCGGCCGAGCGTGGAAAGCTATTGACCGAACTCGGGCGTCGGCTTGAGGCCAATGCCGAAGAGGTGGCCCGCGTTTTGGCCGCCGAAAGCGGAAACGCCATCAAAACCCAATCGCGGGGCGAAGCGATGGGTGCGGCTGGTGTTTTGAAATACTACGGCGGTGTTGCTGTTGAACAAAAGGGCGAAACGCTGCCGCTTGGCCCTGGTATTCTCAGCTATTCAACGCGCGAGCCGCATGGTGTTGTCGGGTCTATCATTCCGTGGAATTCCCCGCTTCAGTTGGGGGCTGTCAAAATTTCAATGGCGTTGGCCACCGGCAACTGTTTGATCCTGAAACCTGCCGAAGACGCGCCATTGGCGATTCTAAAGCTGGCGGAACTCGCCGACGGTCTATTCCCGCCCGGCGTTTTCAATGTCATCACGGGTTTGGGTGAAGAAGCTGGCGCGGCAATCGCCAATCACCCCGGCATTTCAAAGGTGTCCTTCACGGGTTCCTCTGAAGTGGGCAAATTGATCGCCCATTCTGCTGCGGATCGCATTGCAAAGGTTACGTTGGAACTGGGCGGTAAATCCCCAACCATCGTTTTCCCCGATGCCATCGAAAACGGTCGGCTCGACGCCACCGCCCAGCAGGTCGCAAACGCCATGCGTTTCGCGCGCCAAGGTCAAAGTTGCACCGCCGGATCACGTCTGTTTGTGCACAAAGACATTTGGGATGTTCTCATGCCAAAGGTTGCAGAGAAATCTGCTGCGTTGAACGTCGGTGATGCGTTGGACCCTGATGTGGATATGGGGGCTGTGGTCAACGCCGAACGCTACGGTGAAATCCGTGCGTTTATCGCTGAGGCCGAGGCTGAAGGGGCGACCTTCCTGATCGGGGAAACCCCGGCAGAAGACCCGGCAGGCTTTACCCCGAACCCGACGATCATCACCGGTGTTGACAACACTTGGCGCATCGCCCGCGAAGAGGTGTTTGGCCCAGTTATGGTTGCTATCCCCTTTGAAACAGAGGCCGAAGTCACTGAAATGGCCAATGACACCCACTATGGATTGGCTGCGTTTATCTTCACCCATGACGCCAGTCGTATCATACGCATGACACGGGCGTTGGATGCTGGGTGGATTCAGGTCAACCAAGGCGGCGGGCAAATCCCCGGCATGTCATATGGCGGCACCAAACAATCCGGAATGGGCAGCGAGTACTCCATCGAAGGCGCGCTTGAGGCCTATACATATCGCAAATCCGTCACCATTAACGTGGAGCCCGACGCATGAGCCAAGACCGTTTTGGCAACATCATTGACCCAGCTGTCGGTTATGCACGAGGCGCGTTACTACAAAGCTCTGTGGATGAAGTGCGCCGTCTGCGTCAAGCAGGCAATACCGCCGCAGATTTTGTTGCCCGCGAAGGCGGCAACAAAATTGCGATCTGCACCGGAAACCTGCGCTACTATCCAGTATCGGCTGATGACCTACCCGTTCTATGCGAAGAATGGGTAGGGTCGGGCCTATTTGGCGAAGAACTACGCCAAACTGCGATTGCCCATATGGGCGGCGCTGGTCATGAACAGGCCGCTGTGATCAACCGCACAAGTGCTGGCATCGTTGCGACTGTTCTGGCCCATGCACAAGGCAATCCGGTTGTGTCGCTTGTGCCCGAAGGCGATCGGTCACACGCCTCGGTCACGCGTGGCGCTGCACTGGCCCAAGTGCCGGTCTATGACGCCTATGATCTGGATCAGCTGAAAACGCTTATTCTACAGCACAAACCGAGCCTGATGGTCGTCACCACCGTCACTTCAGAACTGGCGATGTTGCCGGATGCGCTGACCTCGGATGCGGTAAAATATGCTCAATCTGCGGGTTGCATCGTGTTGCTTGACGAAGCCTACGGCGCGCGGTTCCGCCCCGTCCTACATGGTGGTGCGCCTGCGCTGTCTTTCGGCGCGGATCTTGTGATCACCAACGCTGACAAAGCGGGACTTTCGGGCCCGCGCGCTGGGGTTCTATGTGGTGACGGTGCCGCGTTGGTTCCTGTGCAGGCCAAGGCCAGCGAATTAGGGATGGAAGCCCGCGCCCCCATCGCCGTTGGCGCGATGCGCTCTCTTCAGGGGTTCACCCCTGATCTGCTGATCGAAGAGGCCAAAGACGGTCACGACCTCGCTGATGCGCTGGAGGCCGAACTGCAAAGTACGGCTGTGCAACGCTCTGCCCTTGGCCCAAAACTGGATGAACAAGACGTGTTCGCGATGGTTCTGGACATGGCCAATGCAACAAGCAGCCCACATGTTCCTGCCGAAGTGACCGCCGCAATTGGCATGCTCATGCTGCGCACCAAAGGGATCGTAACCGTAAACACCCACGGTCAACCCGGCGGGCGGGTGTCGTTGCGCCTAAAACCAACCTCAGGTGCTGTGGCACGTGCTGGCGGCGCGCAGGCTGTGGCCCAATGCGTCAAATCTGCCATGCAGGAAACAGCGGCCCACCTTGATGATAAAACATGGTTTTCGAACCTGTTGTTTGGAGAAGATTGATGACCGATCAAGCCTTGATCACCCGATTGGACAATCGTTTAGACCAACTGGTGAATATCGACATGGGCGAACGCGGTGTTGAACATCTGTTTGATGCCGCCCGTGAATTGCAGGGTGGATCATTGGTTGGTGCGGCAGCAGATGCGCTGATGGCAGTGCCGCGTGATGGTACCGTTATCCTGACCACCGGTTCTGTTTCACGGGCCTGGATCACACCGCAGCTTGGTGAAAATGATGGTCCTTCGGGCGCAGCTGCGATTGCACGCGCTTTGGTTTTGGGGCGCAATACAACCTGTATCATGATGTGCGAAGACACATTACTGCCTGCTATTCAGGCGGTGATGGTGGCCTCTGGCCTGTTTCCTGTCACCTTGGAACAGGCGCATATCGCCCGCGCGGACAAAAGCCTCGCGACGATTGTCATGCTCCCCTACCCCACAGAAGACGCAGCCGGAGAAGCCGCCGCAACTGAAATGTTGGATGATCTGAAACCTGATTTGTTGTTTTCCACCGAACGTGTCGGACGCAACGATAAAGGCATTTATCATTCGATGCGCGGGATTGACTACGGCATGGGCCGCGCCCGCATTGACCACCTGTTCGACAAAGCGTTGGAGCGCGGCATTCCCGTCGTTGCTGTTGGCGATGGCGGCAATGAAATCGGTATGGGCAAAGTGGCTGATCACGTAAAGGCCCATGTGCCTTATGGCGATCAATGCCAATGTGGATGTGGCGGCGGTATCGGCGCTGTCACCAGCTGCGATGTGTTGGTCACTGCGGCCTGTTCCAATTGGGGTTGCACCGCCATTGCGGCTGCGATGGCTGTTCGGGCGCAAGATGCACGTCTGCTGCACACCCCCAAACGCGAAGCGCTGTTGCTTGATACAATGGTGGCAAATGGTTTGATCAATTCAACCCATGGCCTAGTTGATGACAGTGTGGATGGGTTTGAACGTGATAGCCACATCGCCATTGCGGAACTCTGCCGTACGATCGTGTCACGCGCACTTCAATGATCGTTTAAGTTTAACGCGGGATCGGGCAAAACCACATAAAATTCAACGATCGTTGACATTGGCCATTTCAAACGCCATATTCTCTGAAATATCAACGATCATTGAAGTGAAAACATGCTCGATCCCGCGCGAACCAAAATCAGAGATGCCGCATCGCTGGGCAACGCGATCCGCGAACGCCGGGTCGCACTTGGCATGTTGCAAAGTGATGTCGCGATGCAAAGCGGTGTTTCGGTGCAAACCGTCAGCGCCATTGAAAACGGCAAAGACACAGCCCGCATCGGAATTGTCCTGCAAATCTGCCGCGATCTTGGCCTGCCTCTGACCGCAGGGGGCTGACCATGACACCTTTGGTGCTTGATGTATTTCTTGAGGCAGTTCAAACGCCCGTTGGTCAGCTGATGCGCCATGATGATGGCAGTTTGGCGTTTCGGTATGTTACCGATGAATTGCCACATCCGATTTCGCTGTCCCTGCCCCTGCGCACCGCCCCTTATGGCGACGCAGAAACCCGCGGTTTTTTCAGCAACTTGTTGTTTGAAAATGCGCAGCGGGATCAGATCATGCAGCGCTACGGCATCGACTTTTCGGATATTGTTGGGCTGCTCTATCATCTTGGTGCAGATTGCCCCGGTGCGATTTCCTGCGTGCCACAGGGCGCGGGGCCGGCAAAACAACCCGGTGACCTGACCACGGATTATGACGTGCTGGATGACGCAGCATTGCACGCGCTCATGACTTCACTGCGCAATCATCAACGGGTGCCAGACGGCACGCCCGATCCGTCGCCTGTGGCCGGGGTGCAGGGAAAAGTCGCCGTGACCCAGCTCCCCGATGGGCGGCTCACGCGGCCAAAGCCAGGTTTAAACGTCCCAACAACCCACATTCTAAAAGTCCCCCGCCGCACTGAAATGCGCACCGTCGCCCATGAACACATGTTGATGACAATCATGACACAGGTGCAAAACCACCCCGTCGCCGCGACCGAAATTATAGGAACCGGAAATTTGCAGGGGTTACTGATCACCCGTTTTGATCGCACGATCACGGGCACCCAAATCACGCGCCTGCATCAAGAAGATTTTTGTCAGGCGCTTGGGCTCGGGCCCAGCCTAAAATACCAACGCGGTGGCACGCCCGACCGTGCCTTTAGCGCCAAAGCCGTCGGTGCATTGTTAGAAAACACCGAAAGTCCCGGCCGTGCACGCCAAGCGTTTTTGGAAATCACGTTGGCCAATCTGATGCTGGGGAACACCGACAACCACGCTAAAAATCACGCACTTCTCTATACGGGCGCACACCCTATTCTCGCCCCCGTTTATGATGTTGTGCCAACCGTGATCGACAGCACCGTCATTCACCAACTGTCGTTTGATATCGGCACTGCGAACATGACCGATGATATCACCGAAAACGACATCACCGCCTTTGCCCAAGCGCTTGGGTTTCCACGGATCGCCCCGGCGCTGCGCAGGCGGCTTTCTAAACTCATGCAAGATATCGTGGCGCAAATCGACCAACACCAAGGCCCCGAAAGAAAACGCATTGGCGACGCAATTGCAGAACAAAGCAAATGGATTGTTGCCGCCATGGGGGCTGATATTTCGGTCCCTGAACGCGATCTGGTCGTGATCAACCGCGCCCAGTGATCATATTTTTGCGCCTCGCAGAAATATCGGAACAGCAAAGGTCAGAAAAACCAACCGGAACACATGATGCGCCGCGACAAAGGTTGGGTCCAACCCCGCCTGCACCGCAATGGCGGCCATGGCTTCGACCCCGCCGGGCGCAAAAGCAACAAACAATAGCCCCGGCGACAGACCCAGCATAAACATCACCCCAACCACGCCCAAACCTGCGGCGGTCACCGTCACCAGCGTCACCCAAACACCGGCCCAAACCGCGCCCAGCAAAACCGGCAGTGTCACACCGCGAAAACGTGTCCCGATCAGCGCCCCCATCACAAGGTAGGCTGCAAAGGCCAGCCAATCGGGTATCCGCCCCGGCGTGGCCCCCATCAAATGCCCAACCGCCGATACAAACATCCCCGCCAATAAAAACGCCGCAGGAATTTGAAACCGCTTAAACAAAAACCCAACAGCCCCCGCGGCGATCCCTAGCCCGATGCCTGATGTCAACGACATCACAAAGGGCGGTAAAAACGTTTCACCTGTGACGCCAAAAATCCCAAATATGATTGGCGGTACGCAGATCGTCAGGAATAAAACGCGCGTGCTTTGCACAACGCTAATGCGGGTGAGTTCACGCCCATCTTCGGCAGCGATACCCAAAATGTAACTCAGATGCCCCGGGGCCGAGGCCAAAGTGGCGTTGAACCCGCTGAACCCAAAAAACCGCCGCAGCAAAAATCGGTTGGTAAACATGCTCAGCAACAACGCCAACGACAACATGACAAAGCTCAGCGGCCACGTCGCAGCAGCGCGTAAAACTTCGGGTGTGACAGAGGCACCGATCCCAACCCCAAGTGCGACAAAACACACATCCCGCACATGGGTTGGCATAATCACCGGCGCGCCGAAAATGCCGCCCAAGGTCACCGCGACAGCAGACCCTGTCAGCACCGCCGCCGGAAATCCGATCAGCGAAAACACAATGGCCCCGACCCCCGCCAAAGCGAGGGTCAAAGCCAGTTCATAAATCGTTTTCAATTGCACAATTCGAGGTCCTAAAGATCAGTCACCATCCGCAACACCTGCCGCGCGCAATCGGGCCCGGCGGGCGCGGTAGCTTGGCAAAATCACCAGAAGCGCGGCCAATACCAATAGACCCATCGCCATTGGACGTTCCCAGATAAATCCGATCCCATCATACAGCTGCATAGAGCGGGAAAAGTTATCTTCCAACATCGACCCAAGGATAAAGCCAATCAACAGAGGCGCCAGCGGATAATCCGCAAACCGCAGGATCGTTGCACAAACCCCAAAGCCCACCAGCAACAACAATTCTGTAGCGTTGTTTTGCCCGATATAGGCCCCCATCATCGTAAAGAACAAAATGAACGGGATCAGATAATTGCGCGGCACCGCCAGCACTTTGGCGATATACGGGATCAGCGGTAAATTCAGGATCAACAGGATCACATTACCGATATACATTGATATGATCACCGCCCAGAAAATTTCTGGCTGATCCACCATCAGACGCGGACCCGGTGACACATTCAGTGCAATCAACGCACCCAGCAAAATCGCCGTGGTGCCCGACCCCGGAATGCCCAGTGTCAGCAATGGCACGAATGATCCAGTACAGGCCGCGTTATTCGCGCTTTCTGGCGCGGCGAGACCCTTAACCGATCCTTTGCCGAATTGATCCTGTTCCTCTTTCGGTGCGATATTGCGTTCAACGGCGTAGCCTAGGAATGACGCAATTGTTGCCCCGGCCCCCGGCAGAACACCGATCAAAAACCCCTGAATAGACTGGCGACCAATCACCGGGGCAATTTGGCGGGCTTCGTCGCGTGTGATCCGCAGATCTTTGATTTCACTGCTCGCATCGCCCGAATTTGACCGACTGGGATCCAGCACAAGATACATCGCCTCAGGCAGGGCAAACATCGCCATTGCAAGGGTGATAAACCCGAACCCGGACTGCAAATCCAATATCCCCATGGTAAAGCGCGGCAAGTTGAACAATGCCCCTTCCCCCACGGTTGCCATGATCAGGCCAAGCACTGTCATCAGCATGGCTTTGGCCACTTGCCCGGTTCCGGCAAACGCCGCAATTGCAGACAGACCCACCACCATCAGCGCGAAATATTCGGCTGAGTGAAACAGCAACGCAACGCTGGCCAAAGCCGGCGCAAAGATCATCAACAAGATCGCGCCAATGGTACCCCCGCAAAATGATGCAATGGCGGCCACGGTCAATGCTTTGCCCGCTTTGCCTTGGCGCGCTAAGGGGTATCCGTCAAAACTGGTTGCAACAGTGGATGCCACCCCCGGCGCATTGATCAGGATCGAAGACGTCGAGCCGCCAAAAATTGCGCCGTAATACACCCCTGCCAGCAAGATCAGCGCCGTGGACGGATCGCCAATTGAAATCGCCACCGGGATCATAATCGCGATGATCGACATCGGACCAAGCCCCGGCAGCATTCCGATGAATGTCCCGATTAAGCATCCGCCAATCACCATCAACAGATTGGTGACCGAAAACGCCGTGCTGAGACCAATTAAAATGCCTTCTAACATCTTTGCCCCCTACCCTAAAAAGAACGGTAATGGACGCAAGAAAATGCCAAGCACACCCTGCACCAAATACCAGATGATACCCGCCGCCAGCAGCGAAATTGGCACCAAATACAGAAACCGCCGTTCGCCCAACAACACCGCAGAACAGGTCAAAAACGCGACCGTCGAAATAACGAACCCAGCCGGGCGCAACAACAACGCATAGGCCACCATGAACAGCAGCAGCGCAATCGCCTGTCCGATCTTGTAGTCCCCCAATCGACGGTAATCGATGGCACCCTCAGCCGGGCCCGCGTCAGATTTTTCAAACCCCAGCAAAATCACCAATGATGCAACGATCGCCAGCACCGACAGAACCTTGGGAAAGGTGCTTGGCCATATCGGATTGCGCCGCATGAACGGGGCCAATCCTTCGTCCATCGTGAAAAAGGCTGTATACCCATAGACAAGGCACACCCCCAAAATGAGCAATGCGATCCAACGATCCAGTGCCATGACTCTCTCCCAAAAATTGTGAAATGCGCTAACGCGGGGAACGCACCCCGCATGGGGGGTGCGTTCTATGTGTGTTGGTTTAAAGGAAACCCAGCTCGCGCATCAGATCACCGATGACTTGCTCTTGTTCCTGAAGAAACGCGTCAAAATCAGCGCCAGAATTGTGGATATTCACCCAACCATTACGCGCGCGGACTTCTTCCCATTCTGGGGTTGCATACATCGCAGTCAGCGCCGCCTGATATGCCGCCAGCTCTGCCTCTGGCAAATCTGGGGCTGCAAAGAAACCGCGCCAATTGACGAAAGTTGTATCAATGCCTTGCTCCATCATGGTTTGCGCATCTTCATATGCACCAACGCGTTCAGATGCAGTCACACCGATGATTTTAACTTCGCCTGCATTGGCCAGATCAACCGCTTCGGAAAACCCGGTAGACAGGGCCGCGATTTCACCTGACAGCAGCGCCGCCATGGCCTGACCACCCGCGTCATACGGAATGTAGCGCACTTCGTTGGGGTCTTCGCCCGCCGCCTGCATTACCATCGCCGCAACAAGGTGATCCATGCCACCCGGAACCGAACCGCCACCAATCGCCGTGCTTCCCGGATCAGCCCGATACGCCGCCAACAGGTCGTCCATGGAATTCAGCGCACTATCTTTGCCAACAACGATCGCGGCATAGTCACCGATGGTGCCCGCAACCAAAGTCAGATCGCGGAAGTTATACGGGAACACGCCCGTCAGTGACCGGATCACAATCGGCGTAGAATTCACCATCAAGGTGCCGTGCTGGCTTTCGGCGTTTTCGATCAGGTACCCGATCGCTTTGCCGCCGCCGCCACCAGACATATTTTCGTAGCTGGCCGTGCCAACCAAACCGGCCGCGGTCAGCGCTTCGCCCGTGCCGCGCGCGGTGCCATCCCAGCCGCCGCCAGCGCCCCCCGGAATCAGAAAGTGGATGCTATCCAAATCTTGGGCTTGCGTCACCGCAGGTGCCCCAAACGCGAAGGCCGCAGTTGCCGCCGCAAGCATGACCCGCCGGGTCAAATTCAGTTTTGTCATAATGTCCTCCCATTTGACAAAGCAGCGCAAAGCCGCCCATGACTGAAAGAAAACATGTTAACCTGACATAAACCTGTCACGTCCGCCAAAGGCCAAAATCCGATGCGATATCTGTTGATCGAAGATAACGAAAAACTGGCCGGGGCCATTGTGGAACGGCTGGTGCTTGAGGGGCATGTTGTGGATCATGCCGCGCAGATTTCCATGGCACATGAATTTGCCGCGCTGGCAGATTACGATTTGATTTTATTGGATATTATGTTGCCAGATGGCGATGGCCGTACATTTTTAAACCACCAACGCGAAAAACAGGATGACACCCCGGTCATTGTTTTAACCGCACGATCAGAAGTGTCAGATCGGGTCAGTGTTTTGGATCTTGGCGCGGATGATTACATCACCAAACCGTTTGATTTTTCCGAACTCGAAGCCCGCTGCCGCGCGGTACTGCGCCGTCGTCGTGGGGACGGAACCAACACAAAAAGAATCGGTGATGTGACCTTTGATCCGATGTCTGGCCTTCTGCGCGTTGGTCAAACTGAGGTCTCCCTGCGCAATAAAGAAATGCGCCTGATCGAAATTTTTCTCAACGCCCCTGACATCATTTTTGCGAAATCCAAACTGGTGGATCGGCTGTTTTCCTATGACGAAGACGTGTCCGAAAATGCCATCGAAGTGTACGTCGGACGCCTGCGCAAACACCTGAACGGATCAAACGTCCAAATCACCACCGTGCGCGGCATGGGGTATCGGTTGTCTGTCCAATGACCCGTGTTTTGCACATCACCGGTTCTGTTCGGCGCAAACTCATGCTGCAACTTGTGGGCAGCGCCGCGATATTGGCGTTTGGGCTTTATCTACTCGTGCAGAACTTTGCCCAGAATGTCGCCGAAGAAACCCAAGACAACACCCTGATCGCCTCTGTCACCTCGGTTTTGGATTCGGTTGCGGTGCAATCCGGGGCGATTGTGGTCGATATTCCCTATTCGGCCTTTTCCATGCTGGGCAACACCAGCAACGACCGCGTGTTTTATAAGATCGAGGCCAACGGCGCATTTCTTACCGGGTATGATGATTTGCCAAGCGCGCAAAGCGATGGCCGCAGCACCGGCGTTTTGACAACCCCCTACCGCGGTGAATCCGTGCGCATCGCAACAGCGCAGCGTCACCTCGCACTTGCTGATGGTCCGACGCTTGTGACAGTGTCCATCGCACAGACCCGCAATGGGTTGACCCAAATTCTGGCCCGTATTTCAAAGGCTGCTTTGATCTTTGGCTCTGGCTTTTTCGTTGTTGCGACGTTGCTCGCGGTTTTGACCGCACGTTCAACCGTAAAACCCTTGCAGCAACTCGCGACGTCTGTGTCGCGGCGCGGGCCAAAAGATTTACGGCCCGTGAACGCACCCGTTCCGACCGAAATGGCGCCGCTTGTCGGCTCGCTTAATCAATTCATCAAACGGCTAAAGGTATCGCTGACCCGCTCTGAGGATTTTATCGCTGAGGCCGCGCATAGGGTGCGCACCCCTTTGGCCACCGTGCGCGCGCAGGCGGATGTGGTGTTGCAACGGGTGGAAAAGCCCGAAAACCGCAAATCCCTGCGCGATATGATACGCGCCATTGATGAAAGTTCGCGCGCCGCAGGCCAATTGTTGGATCACGCCATGGTCACCTTTCGCACCGATCATTTGGCAAGCGAAGAAATCAACCTCACCGAACTCACCGCTGAGTTGGTCAATCAACTGCGCCCCGTCGCGGGGTTAAAGGACATTCAGTTCATCGTAACCCACAGCCCCCTGCCTCCGATCAAAGGGGATGCGATTTTACTACAAAACGCCGTGCGCAATATCCTCGACAATGCGATCAAATATTCAGGTGCGGACAGCGACATCGAAATTTCGTTTTCCCACAC
The DNA here is from genome assembly GCF_011326755.1 of Cochlodiniinecator piscidefendens. Taxonomy (GTDB): domain Bacteria; phylum Pseudomonadota; class Alphaproteobacteria; order Rhodobacterales; family Rhodobacteraceae; genus Cochlodiniinecator; species Cochlodiniinecator piscidefendens. Next base: position 26,985 of record NZ_JAAOIE010000006.1, read on the forward strand.
GGATCAAAATTGCGTCCTGCAGGTCAAAGACAGCGGCGTAGGCCTGCCCACCGATAAGATCGAAACGCTCACCGGGCGGTTTGTGCGGGGGGCCAATGTGTCGGAAACAGTGGGGTCTGGCCTTGGCCTGACCATCGCAAACGAAGTCATGCGCGCCCACGGCGGGGCGCTCCAAATTCGCAATAACGAAAAAGGATCAGGCGCATGCGTTTCTTTGCACTTTCCGCATTCCTAATCGGGTTCTTTACGACTGCCCCGCTGGGCGCATTTGAAATCGAAACCGAAACGCTGTTTGAGGTGGACCAACCCACCGCAACATTGCGGGTGATATCGACCTCTGATCAGGATTTATTCACCCCGATGGTTTTGGCGTTTCAGGCCGAAAACCCCACCGTTTCCGTTGCCTATACGTCGGTCAGCAGCACCGAATTGATGCAAGCGGTATACAGCGAAAACGTGCCCTTTGACGTGGCGATTTCATCCGCGATGGATTTACAGGTCAAACTGGCCAATGACGGGTTCACCCAACCTTATCAGTCGGCCCAGACGAACTTGCTGCCCGATTGGGGGAATTGGCGCGGGCATGTGTTTGCCTTTACCCAAGAACCCGCATCAATCGTGATTTCACCGTCGGCCTTTGCCGGGCTTTCGCTGCCTGAAACCCGTCAGGAATTGATCCAGACTTTGCGCGAAAACCCAGACCGGTTTCGCAATCGCATCGGCACCTATGACGTGCGCACCAGCGGACTTGGGTATCTTTTCGCCACCCAAGACGCGCGCACCTCAGAAACCTATTGGCGCCTTATGGAGGTCATGGGTGGTCTTGGCACGCAGCTTTATTGTTGCTCAAACGCGATGATTGATGACGTGCAATCCGGCACCTTGGCCGTGGGGTATAACGTCCTCGGCAGCTATGCCGACGCGCGCAAAGCACAGGGCGACGACATCCACGTTATAGCGCCTCGCGACTTTACCACTGTGATGCTGCGATCCGCCGTTATTCCGGTCAATGCCCCCTCCCCTACTTTGGCGCAGGGGTTTGTGGATCACCTGCTATTGGCCGCGTGGGGGTCTGAAGTGCCGGATTATTACCCTTTTCCCCCTATCGCGAACCAAAACCAAAATGCACAGACGTCCCCCCGTCCTATTCGCTTGGGGCCGGGGCTATTGGTGTTTTTGGATCAGCTCAAACGCCGCCTTTTTCTAGAGGCTTGGACAAATGCCGTTGTGCAGCCGTGATTCGAGAATGGGCCGGACCACGCTATGGGCAGCAAAATCACCCATTTCCGCACCTATAAGGCGATGTTGGCACAATTTTCAAATAAATATATATTTAACAATGACTTATTTCATGCTTTGTATCTGATACATCAAGTTCCGCTATATTTTGAGAAGCGCCCAATGTTCAATTCTCTAGGAATCTGTTGCCAAACCGTGTTTATCTTGCTTAAAGAAACGGTAAACAATGCGATGACGCAAAACAGCGTTACTAAGACAGAGGGCCGCAGTGGCACATTCGATCCATATCAATCAACGCATTCGTGAGAATGCGCAGAACATCAGTGCGGCTCTAGAAAGCCATATGATGACGATCTTTGCCCCTGATGCACGCAAAGAACTTCGTCTGTTTAGCGCAGGTGAAGCGGCGGAATTGCTCGGCATTTCCACAAGCTTCCTGCGTAAGCTGCATTTTGACGGTAAAATCCCAGATGTCCACACAACACCTGGGGGGCGTCGGCATTATTCTGCAGCGGATATGATCGAAATTCGCAAAATTCTGGAAACCACCGCCAAAACCTCCGGTGCCTACCTTCGGGGGCGTCGCGAAGGTGATAAAGTTCAGGTGCTTTCGTTCCTGAATTTCAAAGGCGGATCAGGTAAAACCACCAGTTCCGTGCACGCAGCGCAGCGCCTCGCGTTAAAAGGCTACCGCGTTCTCTGCGTGGATGTGGACCCGCAGGCGTCATTGACCACCTTGTTTGGCTACCGCCCTGAATATGATTTCCTGCAATCGGGCACCATCTATGATGCCATCCGATACGAAGACCCCCTGCCCCTGTCGCAGATCATTCAGCAGACCTATTTCACCGGCATTGATCTCGCCCCCGGCGGGTTGATGTTGCAGGAATTTGAACATGAAACGCCCCAAGCGTTGATGGGCAATATCCAACCGCCGTTTTTCGCCCGTATGGCTGCCGCCCTCCAAGAGGTTGAGGCAAATTACGACGTCATCATCTTTGATTGCCCGCCGCAGCTTGGCTATCTGACCATGTCCGCGTTGTGTGCATCGACCGGAGTCTTGATCACCGTTGTTCCCAACATGCTTGATATCGCGTCCATGTCGCAGTTTCTGCAAATGAGCGCAGATCTGTTAGACGTTGTATCAAACGCAGGCGCGAATATGGAATTTGATTTCCTACGGTTCCTGATCAATCGCTATGAACCCAACGATGGCCCCCAACAGCAGGTCGTCGCGTTTATGCGGCAACTGTTCGGCGAAGAAGTCATGGTTTCGCCCATGCTTAAAACCACAGCGATTTCTGACGCTGGCCTCACTCAGCAAACCGTTTACGAAGTGGAACGTTCTCAATTTCACCGCACAACCTATGACCGTGCGGTTGATTCACTCAATCTGGTGAACGACGAAATAGAGTCCCTGCTTCAACAAGCATGGGGGCGTTAATGGCACGCAAAGGCATCTTATCATCCAGTATTCCACCGGCATCTGAACGCAAAGATCCGCAACCCCGCCCGGCCATCATGCCGCGCGGCGCGGTTGGGGCGTTGCAATCGTCACTGTCAAAGTTGCAGGAAAACGCCGTCCAAGACATCGACGCGACCCTAATTGACGACGCCGGGGTCGAAGACCGGCTTGGCTTTGACAGTCAGGCCCAAACGCAACTGCGCGAAAGCCTAGAGGCCTACGGCCAACAGGTGCCCGTTTTGCTGCGCCCCCATCCGAAAACCCACGGGCGCTATGAAATCGTCTATGGACGGCGGCGGCTAAAGGCGCTCAAAGATTTAGGTCTGCCTGTAAAGTCCATGGTGCGCCAGCTGGACGATCATGCGTTGATCATGGCGCAGGGGCAGGAAAACACCGCCCGTCAGGATCTTTCGTTTATTGAAAAGGCTAGCTTTGCCGCGCAATTGCAAAGTGGCGATTATGAACGGCAGACAATTGCGGATGCCTTATCAATCGATCTGCCGATGGTCAGCCGGTTGTTAAAGGTCGGCAATGCGTTCGATCTGCCCTTTCTGCGGAAAATCGGATCGGCCCCTGCGATTGGCCGGGATCGGTGGATGCAACTTGTCCGTTTGTTTGAGGACAACGCCGCCAAGGCGCGCGCCGACGCATTTATGAACCGGCCCGAATTTGCACAGTTGGATTCCGATGGCCGGTTTGAGGCAATCTACGCCCGTGCCAGCCATAAACCCGACCCAGAGGCCACCACTGCGGCCCCTACCCCATCCAAACCGCGCACCCTGCGCGCCCCGGACGGCAAAGCTATCGCAGACATTCGCAGCACCAAACGCGGAGTCACCCTAAACATCCCGGCCCGCACCGCTGATGGGTTTGATCAGTGGTTCGAAGGGCATGCAGATGACGTCATAAAAGAGCTTCACGCGCGTTGGTTATCGGCCAGTGCAAACGATGAAGAAAACAGAGGTTAACAACAGGAGGCACACTTAAAGAGCGGCAAAAGAAAAGCCCCCCAAGACAAATCCCGGAAGGCCATTCTCGATGTTAGCACCTCAGAGATAACGCCAGCAGCCGGACGCTGTCAACTCTGTGCACGCGCACAGGGGGTGTATTTTGTTGTCTTTCGTGAAAAATAATGCAGCACGCGTCCCAAATTCAATTTGGGCGGCCGAAATCGGCTACTCAAATGACATCTGAAAATGCCCTTGATAAATGGGCGCTCTTGTCGGCGTTAACACAGGCCGCCGATGTGTACGATATTTCGCATCGCACGCTGGGGGTTCTTAAAATTCTCATGACGTTTTTACCTGAGCGCACCATTCCCACTGCCCCCGGTGCGGCGATTGTGTTTCCCGCAAATCGCACCTTATCCGAGCGCCTGAATGGAATGCCCGAAAGCACCCTACGTCGGCATCTGTCGCGATTGGTCGCCTTGGGTATTGTCAGCCGTCATGACAGCCCAAACCGCAAACGCTATGCGCGACGCTGTGGCGGTGAAATCGGCATTGCCTTTGGGTTTGACCTGAGCCCTCTCGTCTATAATGCCGACACCATCCACGCCAACGCCCACGCCGCTATCGCCAAAGCCGAAGAGCTGCGCCTGCTGCGTGACCGCGTTCTTGTCCTGCGACACGAGCTGTCAGAGCGGCCCACAGAACACCCAGAGCTGTTTGAGCATGTTGCACGCATCCTACGCCGCAAACCGGCTGAGGATCTCCTGCTGGATGTGTTAGAGCGTCTCAAAGCTGCGCTCAACGCCGCCCCGAAACCTGTGGATAACCAAACACCCGTTGCATTGCCATCATCCGAAATGAGCACCACTGACAACCAAAATGGGCGGCACATACAATATTCAGATAAAACATATTTTGACTCTGAAGAAACCCGTTCAGCAGATCAGCAAACCACAGCGCCTCACATTGCTCAGAAATCCAAAGAGGTGCCCTTAGCGGTTCTTCTAGAGGCTTGCCCAGAATACAGATCCTTTTTCCCAACGGGGCATTTCAAATGGTCAGACCTGATCAAGAATGCAGATCAGATTGCACCGATGTTGGGTATAACCCCACCTGTCCTATTCGAGGCAAAGCGCGCAATCGGCGTAGAACATACGGCGATTACCCTCATGTGTATTCTCGAACGTATGAAAGAAATCCGTAGCCCCGGCGCCTATCTGCGCAGTTTGATTAAACAGGGCAGATCAGGGTGTTTTTCCATCATGCCAATGATCAAAGCACAGATAAATCGGGCGGAAATGGCGTAATTGTCAGCTGACAATATAATTAATCCATATAAAACAATGAGGTAAAATTTGCATGCCCGACAATAATCCCAAAGGGGCAGCGCGCCTGTATTATTGCCAGCCGTACACAAACCATCTGCGCATTCACAGTCAGTGAAATCAAACGCTAAAGATCAATCATGTGAGGTGTCTAAGAAAGATCCAGATAGATAACAATTTGGATCGCTGTTTGTCGCAGTGTTAAATGCAAAAGGGCCAGGCGCTACAGGCCTGACCCTTAGAAGGTTTAATCGGTTTACTTCGCCATGGAGAAGGCCCGGTCAAGTCCCTCCGCCACGTTGTCGACATCGTCCAACGACAAACACATGGGCGGCACCATGCGCAAGCTTGACTGATAGGGGCCTGATTTGGACAGAATCAAACCACTGTCGCGGCAGGCTTCAAATACGGCAGACGTGGTTTCGGTGTCTGGTTCTTTGGTGTTTCGGTCTTTGACCATCTCAATCGCCAACATCAATCCGCGCCCCCGAACATCGCCAATGGCGTCATGACGGGATTTTAGATCGTGCAATCGGTCTAGCAATGCAGCGCCCACCACACGGGCGTTTTCCTGAACCTTATCTTCGCGAATAACCTCAAGCACGGCGCGTCCTGCGGCGCATGCCGTCGGATTGGCCCCATAGGTATGGAACATAAACTTTTCCGCCATCGGCGCTGCGATTTCTTTACGCGCGACCACGGCACCAAGCGGGAAGCCATTACCGATACCCTTGGCCATCACAACGATATCAGGGATAACGCCGTCGGCCTCAAACCCCCACATGTGATCACCCGTGCGCCCAAAGCCAGACTGCACCTCATCCGCGATATAAAGCCCGCCTGCGGCGCGCACACGCTCGGCGGCCCCAGACATATATCCGGCTGGCATTTCAATAATACCGCCGTAGCCCTGAACGCTTTCGACGAAAATACCGGCGACTTGCCCGGTTGTGGCGCTGCCAATGGTGCGGTCAATTTCATCTAAGTATGGCGCGGCCCCCGCCTGTTCGCCAAATATCCCGCGGTATTGATTGGGTTCAGCCACAAAGGCGACATTGCCCGGCATACCTGCGTGACGCCATCCGCTGATCCCAGTTAGCGATTGCGCCGCAGCGGTCGGGCCATGATAGGCCGTGCGCAATGCCAAAAGATCAAGGTTGCCTGTGTAGCCCCGCGCCATGGTCATGGCGAGGTCAACCGCCTCTGACCCTGAGTTGGTGAAATGCACAACCCATTCAATATCACCATTTGGGCCTTTGGGCATTGTTTGGGTTAGCTCCTCGGCGAAATGGGCGGGGACGGGATGGTAAAACATCGTGGTGCAATGGGTCAGGGTCTGGGCCTGTTCCATGGCGGCGGCGACCACTTTGGGGTGGGAATGCCCAACAGAGATGCAAACGTTCATACCCAAAAGGTCGGTATATTTGCGGCCCTCTACATCCCACAGATATTGCATGGACCCTTTTTGAAACACCATGGGATCGCGGAAGGGGACAAATTTCGTTTGGCTGGCCGCAAAGTATTGATCGCGGCGCGCAGCGGTTTGGGCAAGATCCCAATTGGTTGTTTGTGTCATTATGCGTTTCCTTCGATTTCGCGGGTGCGGCGCGCGACGTAATCATCCAATGCGTCACGCGTCGCGATATCCATTGCGGGCGGGGTGTATTCGGTCAGAAGCTGTTTGACGCGGGCAGTGGCACGATCCTGTTGCCAGCTTGCGCCTTCGGCGGCCCATTGTTCATAGGTGCCGTTGTCAGACATTTCGCCCATCCAAAAGGCCGATTCAAAATTGTCTTGCGTGTGCTGGGCCCCTAGGAAATGCCCGCCCGGTTCAACCTCAAAAAATGCGTCCATCGCTTGGGCGGCTTCGGAAAAATCCACACCCTGCACAAACTGCGACATGGCAGAGCAACGGTCCGCGTCCATGACGATTTTTTCATATCCGGTTGTCAGCAGTCCTTCGAGGCAGCCAGTGGCGTGAATGATGAAATTCACCCCCGCCAAAGCAGCCCCCATAAGCTGTGCCTGACTTTCATAGCCGGCTTGGGCGTCGGGGACTTTCGATGCGGTTAACCCACCAACAGAGTGAAATGGCAGGCCCAATCGATCGGCCAGTGTTTTTGCGCACATCTGAAATTGCGTGCCCTCAGGCGTGCCAAAGGTCGGCGCGCCGGTCTTTAGCGAAATCGGGGAAAAGAAGGTGCCAAAAGCCGCAGGCGCACCGGGGCGGATCAACTGGATCAAGGCAACACTTGCCATGACTTCGGCCAAGACCTGCGCCAAGGTTGCGGCGACGGTCACCGGACTCATGGCGCCGCCCAGCACAAAGGGGGAAACCACGGTGCATTGCCCGGCCGATGCGTATTCCTTCAACGCCCAAAGCATGGTTTCGTCCATGACCAATGGCGCGTTGGTGTTCACAACAGAATAGAGCACGCAGTTTTCATCGACAAAATCAGCCCCCATCGCCAGTTTCGCCATTTCAATCGTGTCGCGCGCCCGGTCGGGTGCGGTGACCGCCCCCATAAAGGGTTTATCGTTCATCGTGAGATGCGTGTGCGCCATATGGAGGTGCCGCAGCGGAACCGCGACATCAACGGGTTCAACCACCACGCCGCCAGAGTGGTTCACCGCACCCAATTGGTGATGCAGTTTGGTGATGTTTTTGAAATCTTCCAGCGTGGCATAGCGACGGCCTTGTTCCATATCGTGCACAAAGGGGGGACCAAAACTGGGCGCGTAGACCTGCGCGTTGCCACCGATCTGAACCGAGCGGGCAGGGTTGCGGGCGTGTTGCGTGAAAACGCGGGGTGCGGTTTTGATTTTATCGCGACACCAACCGGGATCAAAACGCACACGCTCCCCATCAACCCGCGCGCCATGTTTTTCAAACAACTCTAGCGTGTCTGGATCGCCGCGAAAATCCATGCCGATTTCATCTAAGATACGGTCTGCGTTCCGCTCGATGATCGCGATCGCCTCATCATCAATCAGGCTCACCAGCCCGATGTTGCGGGTGGTATAGGGGGCGGCAAGCGCGTTTTTGGCTGCCCTTGCTTGCATGCGCGATGTGCGCCCGGATCTGCGGCTCATGACTGGTCCTTTGGCGAGAGGCCCGATTGGGCGGTGCCACAGTGTAATCAGCATTCCGCCGGATCGCCCAGCGAATGTACACAGTATCAAAAATACTAATGTTAGAGATTAGCCAAGGTCGGAATAGGTGATTTGATCCGCGATTTCAGCAAATCGCATATTGAGATTGCGCCGCATGATGTCACTGCATTCTTGGGCGATGCGATAGGGAAAATCCCCAAGATCCCCCCGGCGCGCAATCAATTGTATCTGACGTTTAAACCCGGCAAAGGGGACAGGCGCCAAACGCAGTTTCATGCCTTCGGCGATACCGTCAATCAGTAGGCTAGGGGTGAGAATGGCAAAGCATTTTCCGGTGACAACCCCGGCAACAACCATAGAAGACCGGTCAGCCTCAATGGCGCGGGGCAGGTTCAGGCGGCAGCGCTGAAGGTGTTGATCTGTACGCCTGCCGACAGGTGTGGACACACCAAATCGCACCAGCGAGAGCCGTTGTGAAATCGCATCCATATCGTCGATTGGCCCATCGTATTCTTCGGGAAGAACCAGAAGAAAAGGTTCTTCTAATATAGGGAAAACGTCATATTCGGCGCTGGTTAAGATCAGGTCTGATGTGATGGCGAGATCAATCTGGCGAGCGTTGAGCAACGTCTGGTGATCGCTCGAAAGACCCGCGGATAAAATGAGTTCGGGCACCTTCAGTTGGTTTTCGACAAAATCAAATAAACCCGGTGTCAGCGTTGTTGCGATTGACGCCAAAAGCCCCATACGCAGAACAGGCAATGCCGCTGATTTCAGGTGACGCAGGTTTGATTTCATATCCTCGATTTCATTCAGCAGCCGATATCCGTGGCGCTGCATGACCTCGCCGGAATGTGTCACACCGATGGGGCGTTGACTGCGATCCAGAAGCGTGACGCCAAAAGCTTTTTCCAGGTTTCGCAAGTGTTGTGACGCAGCGGATTGCGTCATGCCAAGTGCGGTGGCCGCAGCCGTGACTTGGCGCATCTCTGCCACGGCCATAAAGACTTCGATCGCGCGAAATAGGTTTATATCGGTCTCTTTGGCCAATTGAGCCTCCGTTTTGCGGGGTTACATGCCGTCGTATGATATGCAGCATTAGTTATCCTAATGGTGTTTGCCAATACTTGATTGCTGCCCGTGCACCGGGTTTTCTGCAGCGGACACAAAAGGGCGTTTCGATAAATGACACATACTCTGATCATTGGGGGTGGCGCGATTGGGCTGAGCTTGGCCTATCATTTGACGCGGCAATCGGGCGAAACCGTTACATTGCTGGAGCGGAACCAATTGACCTCAGGGACCAGTTGGCACGCTGCTGGGATCGTTGGGCCATTACGTGCAACGCCGAATATGACCAGATTGGCGATGTATGCCGGGGAATTGTTTCCGCAACTTGAAACCGAAAGCGGTCTATCGACGGGGTATCGCCAAACGGGCGGGTATTGGTTGGCGCGTGACCCTGCGCGCATGGATGAGCTGCACCGGATTGCGTCGCTCGGGCGGCAGTTTGGGTTAACCCCGCAGATTGTTTCACCAGCAGAGATCAATGTTCCGGGGATAGACACCGCTGGCATCATCGGCGGGCTAAGCGTCAAAGAAGACGCCAATGTAAACCCGGTAGATCTGTGTATGGCCTATGCAAAATGCGCCCGTGCACAAGGCGCGGATATTCGGGAAAACACATCGGTTGATTGTTTGTTGGTCGAAGGCGGGCAGGCCAAAGGCGTGCGCCTGGCTGATGGAACCGAAATATTGGCAGATCGCGTTGCGCTTTGCGCTGGGGCGTGGTCGAAAAAACTGGCGGATCGGGCAGGGGTGGCTTTGCCGCTTCAGGCGGTGGAACATATGTATGTGGTGACCGAACCAATGCAGGGGTTGCCCAACCCGTACCCGGTTTTGCGTGATTTGGATCGCGGGATTTATGTCAAAGGGGATGCGGGCAAACTGGTCTTTGGGGGGTTTGAACCCAACGCGAAATGCTGGGATGCTTACGGGCCCGAAGGGGACCGCGCCTTTTTGGAAATGCCGCAAGACTGGGATCAATTCGGCCCGTTTCTAGAGGCGGCGCTGGCGCTTATTCCTGCGCTTGGGTCTGTGGGGATTCAGCATTTCATGAATGGTCCCGAAAGCTTCACCACAGATACGCGCCCTTTGATTGGGGAAACGCCTGAGGTGGATGGCCTGTTCGTGGCGGCAGGCATGAATTCGGTTGGGGTGATGTCCTCGGCCGGGATTGGCCGCGTTTTGGCGGACTGGATGATCGAAGGGGCGGCCCCCATGGACATGTGGGAGGTGGATATCGCCAGAGTTGATCCCCTGACCGCAGCGGAGTCCCACGTACAAACCCGCATGGAAGAAGCGGTTTCAGATGCCTTTGCGCTTCACTGGCCGTTTAAACAGCCAAAGGCCGGGCGCGGGCTGCGCAAATCGGCGTTACATGATCATTGGGCGCGGGTTGGTGCGCAGTTTGGGGTGACCGCAGGATGGGAACGGGGGCTATGGTATGCCGCCACGGATGCAGAAAAAAACCTCCCCTATAGTGTTGGCGAACAGGCTTGGCAGGACATCGTTCACCGAGAGGCGGCTGTTTTGGAAACCGGAGCTGCGCTGATTGACCTGTCGCCTTTTGGAAAATTTGATGTGCGCGGGGCAGGGGCCTTGGATCTGTTGCAATATCTCGCGGCAGGTCAGGTTGATTGTGTGGTTGGGCAGGCGGTCTATACCCCGTTTTTGAACACCAAAGGTGGCATTGAAGCAGATGTCACGATCTTAAGGTTGGGGCAGGATCATTTCCGCGTCACCAGTGGTGCCGCGACCCGGCGCAAAGACTTTGCTTGGTTGCGACGTCACGGGGTGGGGCGCGATGTGGTGATCACGGATGTGACCGACGATGAGGCCGTTATCGGGGTGATGGGCGGCGGATCGCGCGGGGTGTTGGCGGGGCTGTCGGCAGATGATTGGCATGACTTTGCGTTCGCCACCGTGCGCCGAGTTACGGTGGCGGGCGTCACATGTCTGGCGACACGCGTCAGTTTTGTCGGGGAATTGGGGTGGGAGTTGAATATTCCAGTGGCCAAAGCGGGGGCCGTGTTTGACGCGCTGCACGGGGCCGGGGCGCAGCCCTTGGGCCACTTTGCCGTTGATGGGTGTCGGATCGAAAAGGGTTTCAAACACTGGGGGCACGATTTGGGCCCTGATGTAACACCGCTTGAGGCTGGGCTTGGTTTTACCATTGCATGGGATACCGCGTTTTTGGGCAAAGCGGCGCTCGCTGCGCAAAAAGAAAACGGTCTGATGCGCCGCATTGTGATGTTTGAACTGCCGGGGCAGCCGTTGATTTTGCACGATGAACCGATATGGGAAAATGATCGCGTGGTTGGGATGACCACATCGGGCGCACGCGGAGCGCGCACGAAAAAAACGCTGGCGTTTGGGATGGTAGAAATTGCGGTGGGGGAAACCTTATCGCAGACCAGCGCCCGCGCCTTTGAAATTGAAATCGCGGGGCAGATGTATCAGGCAAATGTGCTGATGCGCCCGCCATATGATCCTAAAAATGAACGGATGAAATCATGACCACTACCGCAAACGTATTGATCATCGGCGGCGGCGCGATGGGCGTGTCATTGATGTATCACTTGACTAAGGCCGGGTGGTCAGACGTCGTGCTGACCGAGAAAAATGACCTCACCCATGGGTCAACGTGGCACGCGGCCGGGCTTTGCACCCATTTTGCGCATAACCCCACGATTCAGGAATTGCGGGCGACGTCTGTGCGGCTTTATCGTGATATTCTGCCCGAAGAAACCGGCGATACCTGTGGATTTCACCGCTCGGGCGCGATGCGCATTACGTCAAACCCGGACCGGATGGATGAATTTGCCCATGTTGCGGGTCTTTCAAAATTCACGGGGTATGATTTGCAAATGTTGACCCGCGATGATGTGGAGCGTCTGCATCCATTGGCGCGCACTGAAGGGTTGCTTGGCGGGATATATGAACCGGATGATGGGCATGTTGACCCGACGCTTGCGACCAATGCGATGGCGAAGGTTGCACGCCAAAACGGTGCAACGGTTCTGCGGTATAATCCCGTCACGGCCATTCGGCGTGAAGGTGATATCTGGGTCGTTGAAACGGAAAAAACCACCATTCACGCCCGGCATTTGGTGAATGCGGCGGGAACATGGGGTTGGGAAATTGGGCACATGATGGGGTTGAATATTCCGTCAGTTCCAGTGCTGCATCAGTATTTGGTCACCGATACCGTTAGGGCGGTTGCCGATCGGATCGCGGCGGGGTTGCCTGAACTACCGATGATCCGCGATCCAGAGGAAAGCTGGTACGTAAGGCAGGAGCGTGATGGGTTGATCCTTGGGCCTTATGAGAAGGACGCGCAGCCATGGTCGATTGATGGGTGCCCGCCTGATTTTGGGGCTGATCTGATGCCGCCTGATTTGGACCGGGTTGAGGATATTATTCTGGCCGCGATGGCACGTATTCCAGCACTTGAAACCGGTGGGGTGAAATCCGTGGTGAATGGGCCGATCACCTTTACCCCTGATGCGAATCCTTTGATCGGGCCCGCGCACGGGTTGCAAAACGCGTGGCTCCTAACCGGGTCAAGTATGGGCGTGATGGAAGGCGGCGGGGCAGGGTGGTTTTTAGCCCATTGGATGACCCACGGCGCGCCGCCCATGGATGCGCTGGCGGTGGACAGCAGACGCTTTGGCGCTTGGGCGGATCGGGACTACCGCGTCGAAAAGGCGATTGAGTGTTTTGGCCTGCAATTCGGGGTGCATTACCCGCACGAAGAACGCCCCGCTGCACGCAATAAACGGGTGTCTCCGATTGATGCCCAAATGCGCGAACGTGGCGCTGTGATGGGCGCGGCCTATGGCTGGGAGCGCCCAAATTGGTTTAGCGAAGTTGCCAGTGATGAGGCTGTAGCGTCGTTTCGTCGATCAAACTGGTTTGATGCGGTCGCGCGCGAATGTGGCGTGGTGACAAACGCCGTCGGGCTGGCGGATATGTCAGTGTTTTCCAAATTCGATATCACAGGGCCAGACACGCAGGCCTTTCTGGACGGTTTGGGGGCGAATACCCCACCCAAAGTTGGGCGCGTGGGTTTAACCCATGCTTTGACCCCAGCAGGTGGAACACAATCTGAATTTACAGTCAGCCGATTGGCTGAGGATCATGCATATCTGACGTCGGCTGCTGCGGCTGAGGAAATGGATGATGATCTATTGCGCGCCCATGTTGTGGGGTATGATGTTCAGGTCAAACGCGTGACCGAAGAGTTTGGCATTCTTGGCCTGATGGGGCCAAAATCGCGCGATGTGCTGGCCGGGTTGACGGATGCTGATTTAACAGGCGGTTTTCCGTGGTTTTCTGTGCGCAACATAACGGTGGCAGGGATAAATGTGCGCGCCTTGCGGGTGTCTTATGTGGGCGAACTGGGGTGGGAACTGCATGTAAATGCCACCGATATGCCGGCCGTGTTTGATGCGATTGTCGCCGCTGGTGCTGCGTTTGGCATGGGATTTTTCGGGGCCTATGCGATGAACGCGATGCGGCTAGAAAAAGGCTATCGCGCGTGGGGCGGTGATTTCACGACGGAACGCACGCCTTCGGAATCGGGTGCCGGTTTTTTGGTTAAACCTGAAGGACGTGATTTCACCGGCAAAGCGGCCTTGATCAAACGCATGGCGTCAGAGGACCGTTGGGAAATGGTGTTGCTTGAGGTGGAAACAGATGAGGTTGATCCGTTTTACAGCCACGGTGTTTTGCATAACGATGCGGTCGTTGGCATCGTAACATCAGCCGCGTGGGGGCATCGCACCGGGCGCGCTTTGGCACTGGCCTATCTGCGAAAACGTGGGGTTCGCGAAGGGCTAAGCGTTGAAATCTTAGGTAAACCATACGCGGCAAAGGTTTTAGATAAACCACCGTTTGATCCCACAAACAGTCGGTTGAAATCCTAAGGTGCGCCTCTGGCCCGAGTGATGGGCCAGAGGGCTGTTTCTTTAGGCAGGTTCAGAGTCTTTTGCCTCGGCGTCGATCAGTTTTTGCAAACGCCGACGATACAAAAGCGGACCCGCATCAATCGCAATATCGATGTTGCGGGTGGTTTTTTCTTCCATACCTTTTTGCACTTCGATCAGGATGTCGCGGTCTTCATTGAAGGCGAATTCGACAGAGTCGCTCATGTATTTTGAGACTTCGGCATCATCAGGGTGAACGTTGCGCATCTGGAACCAGAAATAACGCGTTGTGCGTTCATCAACCGGGGTCATGAAGTTGTAGCTGTCCATCTGGAAGTACTGACCTTCGGGCAGGTTGGAGGCATCGCCACCTGTGCCTTTCGGGGTAAAGATCGCCTTAATGTACGCAAGGGATGGATAGCGGACCTCATAGTGTTGTTCGCGGTCGCAGTTGCCCTCAAATGGCACCAGTTTTTTGTAGAATGGCGCGACTTCGACGTCATACATCCAGCGTGACACAATCACGCCAGTGTCTGTGCCCGTTACGGTCAGGGGTTCTTCTTCGCAGGCGGAGTTCCCGAATGAGCTTTGGTGGACCCAGGCAACGTGGCTTGGATCGAGCAGGTTATCCGTGATGTAAAGGTAGTTGCACGGAAACGGGATTGCGTCGCCGCGATTGATACCCCAAGTGGGGTCGTCAAAATGTTCAACGACAAAGATTTTGTCAGGGTCGGCAAGCGCTGGATCGCCCATCCAGATCCAGACCAGCCCATAGCGGCTGACCACTGGATAAGAATGCACGTTGGCAGCGGGCGGAATGCGATCCTGGCCCGGAACACGCACGCAGCTGCCAGAGCAATCAAATGTCAGGCCGTGATAGCCGCATTCAATTTGGTCACCTTTGATCCGGCCTTTGGACAGGGGCAATTTGCGGTGCGCGCAAGCATCAATCAAAGCGACCGGATCACCTGCGAGTGTGCGATAGGTGACGATCTTTTCGCCCAAAACCTTGATCTGACGAGGTTCACGGGTGACTTCGCTGTCCCAAGCAGCGACATACCAAGTGTTGCGGAGATACATGTTTAGCCTCTTCTGTCTGGTGCGCCGGGGGCTACCGGGCGCGGGGTTTTTGATGGATCGGCAGGGTCGTGGCGCAACGCAAGGCTGCGTAAGTGGTTACAAAAAGACTGCGCAAGTGAACGATCCACGACGATATGAACATCGCGCGTGTTGGTCCACCACAAAACACAGTCAAAGTGATTTAGGCGCGTGCGCAGCGCTTTGGTTTGACGCCGGGATTCATCCAGTGGGTCTGCATAGGTATAGTTTGCGATGAAATGCAGCGCCTCAACCCCACGCAGACGCAGATGTGTGTGGCCGTGCGAAATATCAACAGTGGGTATTTCCGCCACCAAAGCGTTGCCAATCGCCCATGCCATGGTGGGCCAAAGCCGCAATACGGCACCGTCTGGGGTAGGTTGATGTGACCCCAAGGGGGCCAAATCGTCTAGCCTATCGGCGCGCGCGTTCACAGCCCGTACAGAAATCTGTTCTTCGTCCAAGCGTAGACCCAAAGGGCCGGGTAAAAATCCCGCGGCGTCAGTCGCGCGGCTGGGGGTCAGGAGTTCAGTCATGTAAACGCTCCCCTTTCGGATCATAAGCACAGGCAGATGTCACGCGCACGCGCACGGATTTTCCAGCAATCGGTGAATGCGCCCAGAGGGTTTCGCCCATACGCTCTTGCCCATTTTCCAAAAAGCCAAGCGCGATGGAATGTCCCAAAATCGGGCTTTCTATGGCGGCTGTCAGGTGACCACACAGGGGGGCCTGGCCTTTGCTATCCAGTTCGGATTGGCTGAGATGGGCCGCGTATGGAATGGATGTTTCGCCATCTTCGGGCTGCAGGCCAACCAATTGTTCGCGGTCTGTCTGCTGTAGGGCAGGGCGGTTTAGCAATGCGCCACCGACGAAGGATTTTTTGCGCGCGACCATACCGCCAAGGTTCAAATCTGCGGGTGTGCGGCGGCCATCAATTTCGGTGCCGATGGATAGGTGTCCCTTTTCGATCCGCAACACATCTAGCGTTTCCAGACCATATGGGGTGATGTCCCATTCAGCGCCTAGATCCATAACGCGCGTCAGCAACGCATCGGCATATCCCGCAGGTGTGTTGATTTCAAAGCTCAACTCGCCCGAAAAGCTGACCGAAAACACGCGAACCGGCAGATCACCGCCAAGCAACCCTTCGCGCACAGAGGCAAACGGGAAGGCTTCAGAAGAGTGGTCAAAATCAGGGGCCAAAGCCGTTAGTAATTTCCGTGCATTTGGCCCGGCAATCGCCAATGACGCCCAATGGTCACTAACTGATGTCAAAGTCACGTCTAATTCGGGCCAATCCACCTGCGCCATTTTTTGCATGTGACGCCAGACAGAGCCGGAATTGGCAGTGGTTGCGGTGACCAGATAGTGATTTTCAGCTAGGCGCGCGATGGTGCCATCGTCAAAAACATAACCGTCTTCGCGCAGCATCAAAGCATACCGCAATCGCCCCGGTTGGATTTTAGCAAAGGCGTTGCAGTACAGCCGCGACAGAAATTCCAATGCGTCGGGGCCTTGGACATCTATTTTGCCAAGAGTCGACATATCCACACAGCCAAGTGAGTTGCGCGTCGCCAAACATTCACGCTTGATCGCTTGCATCATGGTTTCGCCTGCTGTTGGGAAATACCGTGAATAGAGCCAATCGCCTGAGGTCTGAAACACACAGCCCAGCCGTTCAAACCCGTCGTGAAATGGGGTGCGGCGCGTTGGGACCATTTCGTTGCCGACCTCAGCCCCAATCAATGCGCCAATAGACACCGGTGAATAGGGTGGGCGGTAGGTGGTGTGGCCGATTGTTTCAGGGTTTGCGCCTGTGATGTCGGCGATTTCCAAAACGCCATTGGTCCAGCTGGTTTTGCCTTGATCCGTGCCCATGCCAAGTGTGGTGTAGCGTTTGGTCAATTCGATATCGCAGTAGCCCTCGCGCTGTGCCAGTGCCACATCAGATCGGGTAACATCGTTTTGCAGATCAACAAAGGCTTTGCCCGGTCCGGTTTGAAATCCTTGGGCCGGGGCTGGTGTGGCCTCTGGTTGATTAAGGTTGAGATGTTTGTGCATCTCAAGTTCTGCCAAAACCTGATGTGCGGTGGTTTTGCCGTCCGCCAGACAATCAGCCGTTGTCAAAACGCCGCGCGCGCCGCCTGTTGGGCGCATTGGCCCGTCGCTTTGCGGTGGACGTAAACTTTGGGTTTCTGAGGCAAAGCTTAACCGAACGCCCTTTTGTGCAAAGAGATGCGCGGTGGGCATCCAACCGGCCGACATGCAGATCAGATCACAGCGCGCGCTGTGCCGTTTGCCGTTTGCCCCGCGCCAGCTGATGCCAGACACATGCAATCGCCCTGTGGTTTTGGTGATTTTATCACCCGGTTGCAGGGCGGCGACAACGTCGATGCCCGCCTCTTGCAAGGCGGCCATTGTATCGCGGCGTTCTGTTTCATCAGCGACAGCAACCACGGCGCGTCGTCCGGGCGCAACGGCAAAGCGGCGGATATAAGTGCGCACGGCATTTGCCAGCATAATGCCGGGGCGATCATTGCTGGGAAACACCACCGGGCGTTCAATTGCGCCTGCGGCCAAAATCACCCTTTGGGCGCGGATTTTCCACAGTATTGATGTGCTGGCCGAACCGGATTGGGGTGTTTCGACGGCTTGGACCAGCCCGTGATCATATTGACCAAAGGCCAAAGTGCGGGGCATGACGATCACATTGGAAAGCGTGCGTAGCGCATCAGCAGCGTCTTTGGCCCATTCGCGGGCGGGCATTTCATCTATGGTGTCGGCACTTTGCAACAATGACCCGCCAAGGTCTGAATCCTGTTCAACCAAGACAACGGTTGCGCCTGCTTGGGCTGCGGTGATCGCGGCGGATAACCCGGTTGGACCACTGCCAATGACTAATACATCACATTTGCGGTGACGTTTGTCATAAAGGGCAGGATTTGTGCTTGGGTCGACCTGTCCATGACCTGCGGCGCGGCGAATGATTTTTGAATAGGTTTTATGCCACGCATCGCGCGGCCATTTGAAGGTTTTATAATAAAACCCGGCACTGATGGTTTTGCCACCCAACGCGAGCAAAGCCCCGGCGTCGCGATCCAACGCAGGCCAGTTGTTTTGACTGGTGATCTGCAGCCCATCCCGCAGGGTGATTTCGGGTGCCTTTAGGTTTGGCGTGCTGCCTGTGGCATCGGTGACGGTTAGCAGGGCAGAGGGTTCTTCTAACCCTGCAGATACTATCCCGCGTGGGCGGTGGTATTTGATTGAACGCGCAACCAAGTGGCGCCCGTTGGCCAGCAAAGCAGAAGCCACGGTATCGCCGGGATGACCAGACATCTGTTCGCCATCAAAGGTAAAATGCAAGGTTTGGGTCCGGTCAATCAGACCGCCCTGGGGTAAACGTGTCATGGGGTGTCAACCTTTGACTGGGGCGTGTTTGAGTTCAGAATATCGTGGGTGGCTGTGTCGCGTGTGACCTCAATCCAGCTTTCGCAACCGCTGGTGTGGTACCAAAGTTCGGTCATCGGGCCGGGAGGCTTTTGGCCCGCAAAGAATGCGTCACGCCAAACCTGTGTATCCTGATCTAAAGCTGGCAGTGTGCGAGCGGGTCCACCGTAGGTGAATTCGCCTTCGTCGCGGAGGCCACAGTGGGGGCAGGGGATCAATAACATTACCTGGTCTCCTTAATGTAGCCATGGATAGGGGCCGATGCCGCCGTCGTCTTGTTCTGCCCCGGTTTCAAATCGCTCAAGCGCAAAGGGGGCGATCAGGTCGGGTGTTTTGCCGGTGGCCAGAAGCTCCGCCATGCACCAACCGACGGCAGGGGTTGCCTTGAACCCCGCATAACCCCACCCGGCATTGATCATCAGACCTTCGATCGGGGTGCGTCCCACAATTGCGTTGCCATCCATCGGAATATCGGCGGTGCCCGACCAATGCCGCATCAGGCGCAGGCGCGTCAGAAATGGAAACATCTGAACGGCGCGCGCCAGCACATCTTCGATCCGTTCAAAACTGCCGCGCCGGGCGAATGAACTATAGCCATCCGTCGCGCCGCCCAGCACAAATTCGCCTTTGTCGGTTTGGCTGATATAGCTAAGCCCGGCGTTGTAATTGACCACAGCATCGAGCGCAGGTTTTACCGGTTCGGTTACAAAGGCCTGCACGTTGATCGAATTCAGAGGTAGATTGATACCTGCCATACCCGCAACTGCGCTGCTGGCCCCCGCGACAGAAATAAAGGCCTGTTTGCACGCAATCCGTCCTTGGGGCGTTTGAACAGCAGTGATTTTGCCACCTTCTGTTTCAAACCCTGTTGCTGGGCAGTTTTGAAAAATATGTACCCCCGCGGTTGAGGCCTTGCGCGCAAAGCCCCAAGCCACGGCATCATGGCGCACAACGCCACCGGATTCTTGGACCAATGCCCCTGAGATCTCAAAGCGTTTATCACCGGAAAAATCGAGTTCCGGGACCCGTTCCTGTAGGGCCTGACCTGTGAGGATGTCCGCATCGCCACCGCGCAGGCGCATTGCGTTGGCGCGCAGTGTGAAATGTTCGAGTTCCCCATCGGAGTGGGCCAGATCGACATACCCCCGAGGTTCATACATCAGGTTAAAGTTTAGATCTTGCGTTAGGTCCGACCAAAGTTTCAGCGCAAAGTTTTTCAGGCCAAAGCTTGAGTTCAGCAGATAGTCTGAGCGCACAATTGTTGTGTTACGCGCGGTGTTGCCCCCGCCGATCCAGCCGGATTCGATCACTGCGATATTGGTTATGCCATGGTTGGCTGCCAAATAGTGCGCAGTCGCCAATCCGTGGCCACCGGCCCCTATGATGACAATGTCATATGAACTGCGCATGTCGGGTGTGGACAGGATCGCTGGCCAACGTTTGTTCCCGGTAAGGGCATGTGACAGAAGGGATAACCCAGAGTACGCCATTAGGTGAGTCCGCAAAGTTTCAATCTGTGATCACAGTTAGCGAATGTTATGCGAGCTGGCAAGTGGCAGTTTTCTGTTGATCTGTGATCACAGAAGAGTCATAGCTGAGTCGAAATGATGAATTTGGCGGAGGCACCGGGATGGCACAGGTCGCATTAGATCGTATCGAACAAGGCGCGCAAAACCTGCTGTTGAACTGTGCAGGCGCACAGGCAGGTGATCGGGTTTTGTTGGTGGGTGAGGTTGGCGAGAACCTATATTTTGAAACAGAGCTTTGTGATGCCGTGGCGGAAGTGGCTGCAAACCTTGGAATGAAGCCCGAAGTGGTTTTGGCAAAGCCGGTTTCGGATGCGACGGAATTCCCTGAGACTGTCAATAGCGCGATGCAGCGGGCCGACCGAACCATCTTTTTCTCACGTTTAGGGGATCAGGTGCGGTTTTCTTTGCCAGAAGGCAAAGCAAAGGCGGTTATGACTTATACGCTTGGGCGACAGTATTTGGCTGCACCCTTTGCGTCGGCGGATTTCAACGTGATGAAGCAGATGCACGATGCCCTGCTTGATCTGATTTTGAACGCCAAAGAGTACAGTATCACGGGGGCCTGCGGGACAAATTTGCAGAGCCGCATTAAACCGGGTCGTGCGGATGCCGTTGCTGATTTTGCGCTTGAACTGTTTCCGGTGATGATCTTTCCGCCGGTGAATTGCTTTGAAATGAACGGTACTTTGGCGATCAAGCATTTTGTCACCTCTTCCTCTACGCGGGCCTATGAGGATAGCACATTGGTGTTGGATCAACCCATTTTGGCGCGTGTAGAAAATTCGCGGATGGTTGATTTTGATGGCCCGGCCGAATTGGTTGCGCGGCTGAAATCGCAACTCGAACGGGCGGCGGCGTTGACCGGGGGTGATCCGTATTTGATCAATTCATGGCATACTGGGATCAACCCCAATACGTTTTTCGAAGGTGACCCTTATGATGACCTCGAACTGTGGGGCACCGTTGCCTACGGATCACCACGTTACACCCATCTGCACGCCGCTGGCATTGATCCGGGGGATATCGCGTTTCACATGATGGATGCGACAATTTCATTTGATGGGCAGGTTGTGTGGGACGAAGGACGGTTTGTTTTTCTGGACAGGCCGGAAATTCAGGCCATGATGACAGAGGAGCAGCGCGGCTTGCTGAATTCTTCGGTGTTGCACGATATCGGACTTTAAAGGACCAAATGATGCCATCTGCCAATGCGAAAATTGCGTATGTTGATGTGATCCCCCAAGCAGAGGCAACGGGCGATCTGGCGGCAGCATATGACGCGGTAAAAGGGGCGGATGGTACGGTTGAAAACCTGTATCTTGCGATGTCGCAAACCCCAAATGCGATAAAACCTGCCGATGATCATTACCTTGCGCTTTTGCATAATGATGACAGCCCGCTAAAGCCGTGGTTGGCCGAACTGGTTTCGACCTATGTTGCGATCTTGTGTGGCAGTGCATATGCGACGGCCAATCATGGCGAAAACTTCTGCATGTATTACGGCAACCGCGAAGAGGCCGAACAAATTCTGGCGGCACTGCAGGCGGAAACTTGGGAAAGTTTGATCAAAGTCCCAGAAACCCGTGCGGCACTGTTCTACACCAGAAAGCTTTCATTGACTCCTGATCAGATATCGGTGGAAGATGTGAATGCGCTGCGAGAGGCCGGATATTGCGATAAGGGGATTTCCTATATCGTTCAATTGGTCGCCTCATTCGCCTATTGGGCGCGAATGATAAATGGATTGGGAACACAATTGGGCGCTACCGTTGGTTTGAGTAACGCGCAGAGTTCCGTAAACGAAAAGGTGTAGTCATGGGGTTTGTGAAACAATTTCAAAACACAATGTTTCACCGCATGACAAGCCGTTCGCCTTGGCCTTCTTTTGTTGTTGATTGCCGTAGCTCACCTGTTTTGCACTGACTGATACGCCCCTGCATGCGCAGAGAATAAGACATTGCAACGGGCCTTGGCCCGACAGAAAGAGCACTCAAATGACAAATTTGACCAAAGACGTAAAAGACCTACAAGACGAATACAAAGAAAACGGTGTGGTGGTGGTGCGGCGTGCGCTCACCGAACATTGGATTGGGCAACTTCAAGACGCTGTAGAAGAAGAGCTAAAGCGGGGCGACCGGTATTTTGCCTATCGCAATATGCGCAAAAATCCGGGGATATTTCAGGATTTCTGCCTGAATTCCGGGATTGGCCGTGTGGTCGCAGATATTGGCGGGGCTGATTGGTCTTCGTTGGTGTTTGACCAGATGTTCGTCAAAGAACCCGGCACAAAGACCCAAACGGGGTGGCATACAGATCAGCCGTATTGGCCGATCTCAGGGCCGATCATGACAACTTGGATCGCGCTTGATCCGGTGGACAGCAACAATGGCGCGCTCGAATTTATTCCGCGCAGTCACGCGTCGGGTAAGAAATACCGCCCGTTTACCACTGATAAACTTGGCGGGTTTGTGGACTATATGGCCAAAGACGATCCGCAGTATATTGACATGCCCGATTTCGAAGCAGAACGCGAACAGCACGAAATGGTTCATTGGGATCTGGAGCCGGGCGATTTGTTGGCCTTTGACGGATACATTGTGCATTCAGCAATGGGCAACCGGACAACGACCCGCCGGCGCCGGGGCTATGCCGTGCGTTTTGCCCTAGAAGGCGCGCAATATACCCCGAGCCAAGGCGTCGCTGATTGGCTTGAGGATGACACGATTGCCCCGGGCGCGCCTTACAAAAGTGACGCTTTCCCGGAGATTTTTCGCCGTTAAGTTATGATTTGCGCCGGGCCGCTTCGGCCCGGTGCTGTTCCTGCATACGTTGCACTGATGGGCGTGCGCAGACTGCATCCCGGTGGCGGGCGATGTTTGGATAGGCCGTGATGTCGCCATTTGGAAAAATCACATCCCACACAGACTGCATGGCAAGGATGAAGTCCGGCACAGTGATCTGATCCCCAAAGAAGTAGGGGCCGTTTTCCAACGCTGCTTCTAACGTATCCAATACCCCGGCCAGACGTTTCATTGACGCGGCTTTCAGCGCCGCCTGACGGTCGGGTTCTGTGTGATAGAACTCCGGATGGTATTGGATGATCACATCCGGCTGTAGTGTGGACGCCAGATAGTGGAACCATTGCAAAAATGCGCCGCGCCGTGCGTCGCCTGGTTCGATAACCAAATTGGCCTCTGGGTGACGCTCTGCCAAATAAAGCGCGACGGCACCCGTTTCAAACACAGTGCCATCAGGGGATGCCAAAGCGGGTGTTCTGCAATGGGGGCTGGCGGCCAAAAAGGCCGGATCAGGGTTATCGGAGAAGATGTTGATCCAATGCACATCGTAGTCAGCGCCGATTTCCTCAAGCACGGCATGCGCGCTCATGGCGTAGGTGTCAGGGGCGCAAAATAGGGTATAATCTGCCATTTATACGGTGTCCAATATGGCTAGTGTTTTTTCTTTTAGGCGGGCGCGAAGGTCACCTGTGTCTGAGATTTGCCAGTTTTCGATGCCTTCGCGTTGAAATAGGGATGGTATCCACATTTCTGTTTCATAGCGTTCCAGCGTGTGTGGGTCGGTCAAAAAACTATTGTCCTCTGATGCACGTGCAATGACTTCGGTTGCGATCGTGTCTTTGTTGACGATGATCCCGCCGCCAAACGCAGAGGCCATCGCCGCCATTTCATCACAGGCCACTAGCATTTCCATAGATCCGGTGCGGCCGCTGGATAAAACGCCAAGGTTGTGCGTCAATGCGGTGCGCGCAACACTGGTGCCGTGCAACGTGGCGCTGGCTTCGGCAAAGGCTTGGGGGCCTATGTCATGGGCATCGGTGCAGCCTGATCCAACCCAACTGGGAATGCCGAGGTGGCGAAAGACATCTGCGGCACCCAATCCGGCCAAGGTATATTCGGGTGACCCAATCGCCATATCTGCGCGGCGCATATCCATTGGCATCACGGATGATCCTGACATCACGGGTGCGCCGGGTGCCGCAAGTTGGCTAATCACAATCCCGGCGATGGATTCCGCCGTCGCCTGCGTAATCGCCCCCGCAAGGGTCAGCGGACACGCCATGCCGGGGAAGATGGCCGGGTAACACACAACAGGAAGGTTGAGGCGCGCCGCCATGATCAAGCGCTGACAGGTTTCCCCGCCGAGTTTTAGCGGTGAAACTGGTCCAACCAGATCGAGCCCAATAGGCTTATCGGCCAAATTGCCCATCCCACCGACACGCCTGCCCATTTCTTTCCAGATCTTACGCACGCCATGTTCGTCATGGCCGGTGAAAAAGATTGGCTTCTTTGTGGTATCCAAAAGCGCACGCGCACTGGCGAGGGCCTCTTCTTCGGCGTTCATGTCGCTGGGATACCCAAGGGCGGCAGCGATATCGATATGCGTCAAGGCCTCTTGAACGCGGCCATGGTCGGAAATGTCGGACAGCACGCAAGGGCGATATTCATCGGTGCGCGCATCCAAAACCTGTACGCAGTTCACGGCTGTTCCAAAGCGCGCGATTTCATCATCGGTCGCAAAGGCGAAATCACCGTTTTGGTTGTAAAACCGAATTGCGCGCGGCACCGTTTCTAAGGCCCGCCGGATCACGTCTTCGGTGTAGTAAATGCGATCTGCATCTTCGCGACATCCCGCAGCAACGAGCATTGCTCGGGATTCGACGTCTTCGACTAACATTCCAACGGTGTTTAAAACCTCAACAACACCTTTGAAAATTTCCTCTGCACCTGCAGCGTTTATTGTTTCAAGAGCATTGCGTCGTGGTGGTCGAACAGCTGCTGCACGGGTTGCGGTACGGCGGCGGCTACGAGAGCGGACTGTCATTATTGATTCCTATATTGTGAAAAAAAAGGGCCAGCAAATTGTGCTGGCCCAGTCAGAGAGAGGTATAATTACTCGTCGATCCAAGCTGTCCTTGCACCTTGGTAGAACCCAAGTGGTCCGGCGCCGCTTGGTGTGATGCCCTGAACCTCAGAGCGCGCAGCATCTACAAAGTTCCGGAAGCCTAGCGTTGCGTGGCCGCCGTCATCTTGCAGCATAACCTGCATTTCACCGTACATTTCCTTGCGTCTGTCGAAGTCATTTTCGGAGCGTGCTTCGATCAGGAGGCGCTGGAAGTTTTCATTGTCCCACTTCGTTTCGTTCCACCCTGAGGTGTTGGAAAACGCGATTGAGAAAATTAAATCTGGGATAGGACGTGGATCCCAGCCGGATGTAATAATGGGTTTTTGAATCCATACGGCAGACCAAAAACTATCAGCAGGCGGATTGATCACACTGAGATTGATGCCTGCGGCCTGAGCACTTTGTTCAAGGTGCTGTGCCGCAGCCAACGCACCCGTTCCGGCAACATCAGAGCCATAGATTTCAATCGGTGTATTTTCGAGACCAGCCTGACGAATGTGGAATCTCGCCCGTTCTGGATCATACTCGCGCTGCGGAATGTCCGCATTGTAGTATGGGTCAATTGGTGAAAGCGGATGGTCGTTGCCGACACTGCCCAAACCCTTAAGGACGTTGTCAACGACCCCCTGACGATCAATCGCATATTTCAGCGCAAGGCGAACGTCGTTGCTTTCGGTTGGGGCGCGATCCATCATCATCGCAAGGTTGATAAACGCACCACTTGGGGCATTAATCGGATAAGTGACACCAGAGTTTTCAATCAGTCGGTAAGCTTTTTGATCCAATTGAATCATGGCGTTAATGTCACCAGCGATCAGTGCGTTGATGCGGGCGGTGTTGTCACCGATTCCGATGACTTCCAATTCATCGACATAAGGTCCGTCATCACCCCAATAGTCATCATTACGTGCGAAAACGTAGCGATTGCCCGGTGTGAATTCGACAACTTTGAAGGGCCCTGTGCCTACGGGAGTACCGGTGAAGTCTTCGACGCCATCTTTGGTGACGTGGACACGGGTGTCTGACAGCAACATCGGGAAATCTGAGTGCGGCGCATTGAGGTTAAAGCGAACCTGTAGCGGGCCCAGTTTGTCGATACTGGCGATTTGGCTCATGAATGATTTTGACGGCGCTTCACTTCCTTCGCGGAAGTGACGTGTCATGGAATAAATAACATCATCTGCGCCAAAGTCGGACCCGTCGTGGAACGTCACACCTTCGCGTAGGTTAAATACCCACTGAGAAGAATCCGCATTTGGTTCCCAGCTTGTTGCCAGCCATGGTTTTGCTAGTAGGTTTTCATCGCGGTTGACCAGATTATCGTAAACCGCGTAGCCCATCAGAATATTGGATGTGCTGAAGTATTTTGTGGGATCAAGGCTGTCTTGAGCCTGGGATGCTTCGGCACCAATAACGAGGCGCCCGCCGCGTTTGGGCTGACTTGCTTTGGCTTTTCCGGCTGCTAAACCGCTGATGACAGTGGCCGATGCACCGGCCGCTGCCAATGTACCCATAAACCGCCGTCGCGAGATTTTATTGGCTACATATTGCTTGAAGAGATAATCGTTGAACTTGTCGTCGGACATTCGCGCTTCTCCGCTGTTGGACGGTCTGATTTGTGGCCGCCATTGGCTTTTTGCGGGCTGTTTTCAGCCCTGCTTCATTCATTGTGCTTAAACTGTGATCACAGAATCACTCATAAATCAAGCATCTTTGATCACAGATTGCGAAGGGGGCGTTATCGGTGCAAACGCTGGATTCCGATTCTTTTTCAGGCTAACAATCAGATAACCTGATGTGAGAAATTAACGATGGACAAAGCGATAAACCCGGAAAAAGATGGCTCAGAGAACCTGAGCGCTCAGATTTACGCTGATCTGAGATTGAAGTTAATCGTCGGAGAGCTCAGGCCGGCTGAGAGCCTTTCGATTCGAACGCTTGCTGAGAAATATAACGTTTCAGCGATGCCCGTTCGGGAGGCTTTGCGCCAATTGGCGTCAGAAAATGCGCTAATCGGCGTCGCGAAAAAAGCATACCGCGTGCCAGACCTGACGTCGGATGAAGCTGCAAACCTATTTTTTCTACGCGCTGTTTTAGAGGGTGCGGCCGCCGAAGTCGCTGTGGCCAATATCAAAGAAGCAGATTTTACGCTGCTGTCACGTTTTGTTGATGACATGGAAAAAACGTGGGCAAAGCGGGATTGCTCGGCCTTTTTACTTTCGAATTTTCATTTCCACCGCCACGTCTATTCGCTTACCGGAAACGGTGCGCTTCAGGATATGATTGAGGCGCTTTATGTGCGCACCGGGCCTTGGTTGGCCCTTGGGATTGTTAATCTAGAAAACCCGGACCATTGGATGGGTGAGCATCCAGAAATCATCGCAGCATTACGTGCTGGCGATGCAGCCGAGGCGCGGCGTTTGACCGAAGAAGACGCGCGCTGGGGGATGCAGTTGTATCGCGAATTGGGATAAAAAATCTTCCGACGTTAAAATAATCTCTTGCAATGAATTCAAACTGTGATCACAGTTAGCCTCATTCTCCGGCCAGGTTGGCCTAGCGCGAAGGGGGAGTGGGATGAGTCTGTGGGAAATAGTGCGGCACCGATTGGTGCTTGGGGTGGGCACATTGTTGTTCGTCTCTGTCTTGGTCTTTGTTGGGACCGAGATTTTACCGGGCGACGTCGCCCACGCCATTTTAGGGCAAAATGCTACGCCAGAGCTACTGGACCAAGTGCGCGAACGCTTGGGATTGAATGAGCCTTTACATGTTCGCTACTTTGTTTGGCTGACGAATTTTGTATCGGGTGATTTTGGGGCTTCCTTGGCCAATGGTGCTGATATTGGCACTGAGGTCGGACGCCGTGCCAGCAATACGCTTTTGTTGGCGCTTAGTACTGCGGTGATCGCTGTGCCTTTGGCGATTGCATTAGGTCTGGCTGCTGCAGTTAAACCGGGTGGGTTGGTGGACCGGGCGATCACTTCAACATCTTTGATGCTGATTTCGTTCCCTGATTTTCTGGTTGCTGTGGTTCTGGTCACGATATTTGCGATCAAACTACGCTGGCTACCAGCAATTGCGTCAATCCGCCCAAGCTATGACGTGTTCGATTGGATACGCGTTTTAATCCTGCCGGTGACGGCGCTGACCTTTACAATTTTGGCCCATATGGTGCGCATGACACGCTCGGCTGTTTTGAATGTGCTGAGCAGCCCAGCGATTGAAATGGCAATCTTAAAAGGAGTGCCACGTCGTCGGTTGTTGTTGCGTCACGCGCTGCCCAATGCGTTGGGTCCGATTGTGAACGTAGTGGCGTTGAACCTAGCGTATTTGATCAGCGGCGTTGTCGTCATTGAAACCCTGTTCAACTTCCCCGGATTGGGGCGCTACATGGTTGAGGCTGTCACGAACAGGGATGTGCCGATCGTACAGACCTGCGCGATGATCTTTTGTTCTTTCTATGTCTTGTTGAATATGACGGCCGACATCTTGTCGATCATGGCCAATCCGCGTGTGAGGTATAAGAAATGATCGTTGAAAACCGAACTTGGACAGGTGAACTGCGCGAAGCCGTTTCTGACCTGACGCCGGGTGTGGCACTGTGTGTTGTCTTTTTGATCACGATGTTTTTCGTGGCGATGTTTGCACCGTGGATTGCCCCCTATAATGAGGCTGCCATTCTGACCAACGAAAGCTTTAGCCCCCCGAATGCCGAAATGTGGCTCGGAAGTGATTATCTGGGGCGAGATGTTCTATCGCGTTTGATCTACGGGGTGCGTGTGACGTTGTCTCTGTCGCTGATCATCACGCTGCTTTCATTCTTTTCAGGTGTTGGGCTTGGCTTTTTGGCGGCTGCGTTCGGGGGCCGCACTGACATGTGGATGAGTCGCATCAACGACGCGATGCTGAGTTTTCCATCGTTGATGTTGGCGCTGATTGTGATCAACTCGCTTGGGTCATCTTTTGTAGTGCTGGTGTTTACGCTTGCCTTTATTGACATGACGCGGGTGTTTCGTGTCGCGCGGGCTTTGGCCGTGAATATCATGGTGATGGATTATGTCGAAGCCGCTGTTGTGCGAGGCGAGGGCAAGGGTTGGATCGTTTGGCACGAAGTTCTGCCCAATACGCTGACACCGCTGGCCGCTGAATTTGGTATCCGATTTACCTACGCGATTTTGTTTATCTCTGCGCTGTCGTTCCTTGGGCTTGGTGTGCAACCACCACAATCCGATCTGGGCGTGATGGTCAAAGAGAACATGCAGGCGCTTTTGTATGGGGAATACACAACCCTTTATCCCGCCTTTGGGATCGCATTCATCGCTATTTCCATGAACGTTTTTGTTGATTGGCTGCTGCAGCGGTCCAACGCAAAACTGCCAGATGAGATTTGATATGTCAGAACCGCTTTTGAAAGTCCGTAATCTTGACGTGTCGGTCTACGATAAAAAGGGTAAACCTTTTAAGATCGTTGATGGCATTTCCTTTGATGTGCAACCGGGCGAAGTGATCGCTTTGATCGGGGAATCCGGGTCAGGTAAAACAACGATTTCGCTGGGGTGTATGGGATACACACGACCCGGCTGTCACATCACCAACGGGACCGTCGATCTGGGCGGCACGCAGGTGCTGGATCAGTCGTTGCCAAAACTTCAGGAATTGCGCGGAAAGGACATCACCTATGTCGCGCAGTCCGCCGCGGCATCGTTTAACGGTGCCATGACCATTGATGCACAGGTTACGGAAATTCCGGTGATCACCGGGGCGATGTCACGCGAAGATGCCTTGGCCAAGGCGGCGCGCCTTTACAATGATTTGGAACTTCCTGATCCTGACAATATCGGAAAACGCTATCCGCATCAGGTGTCAGGGGGGCAGTTGCAACGCCTTATGGCGGCGATGGCCATGATTAGCGGTCCGCGTCTGTTGATCTTGGATGAACCCACCACCGCGCTTGATGTAACAACACAGATCGAAGTGCTGGCGAGTTTCAAAAAACTGATCAAAGACAACGACACCGCAGCGATCTATGTGACGCATGATTTGTCACTTGTCGCGCAGGTGGCAGATCATATTCTTGTGCTCAAAGATGGTCAGATGGTTGAATACGGCACGACGGATCAGATTATTTCCGACCCTCAGCATGATTACACAAAGGCCCTGATGGCGGCGGCGCATTTGATGCCCGACGAAATTCACGCACCGCCTATAACCACCACTGAAGAAACGCCATTGTTACAGGTGAAAAACGTGACAGCAGGTTACGGGGCGAAGCAAGAAATTATCGCGTTACGCGACATTGATCTGACCATTCACGCAGGGGAGACTGTGGGTGTGATTGGTGAATCCGGGTCAGGTAAAACCACTTTGGGCCGATTGATTTCTGGGCTTATGGGGGCCAAAAACGGCAGCGTGCATCTGAATGGTCAGCAGTTGGCGCAAAGCGTTGGGCAGCGGTCCCGTGATGAATTGCGGCAGATTCAGTTCGCGTTTCAGATGGCGGATGTCGCGCTGAACCCTCGTCAAAAGCTAAACAAAATTTTAAGCCGCCCGATGATGTTTTATCGCGGCCTGTCCCAGTCAGAGGCAACCAAAGAAGTTGCGCGCCTGTTGGAACGTGTCGACCTACCCACAGAATTCGCATGGCGGTTTCCGCCAGAATTATCGGGTGGCCAGCGCCAGCGGGTCAATCTTGCACGGGCCTTGGCGGCAGAACCAAAGCTGATCATTTGTGATGAAATCACCTCGGCGTTAGATACGATTGTGGCGCAGCAAATCTTGGACCTGCTTGAGGATCTACAAGACGAATTGGGCCTGAGCTATATGTTCATCACCCACGACATCGCGACGGTATCCAAAATTTCAGAACAAATCGCGGTGATGCGTCATGGCCGGATTGTTGCACAGGGATCGGTTGATCAGGTTCTAACGCCGCCTTGTCATGACTACACGCAACTGCTTCTGAACTCTGTGCCGGAAATGCGCACGGATTGGCTTGATGAGGCAGTGGTAGAGCGGCGCAAACTCGTTGCTGCATTGGATGGGAACTGACGCGGTATCGCGTCGCTTCAGCTGACACTGAAACCTGAGCCAAAGGAGGCCCCGATGAATAAACCGTTCAAGCTGATGATGGAAGAAACTTGGGCAGGGGCCCTTTGCGATCCTTTTTCGCAATCAGGTATCAAGTTTCAGGAGATCAGCAATGGCATGTCGCTGCATTGGCCGTCAAAACGGCAACTATGACAAAAACACAAATTTTGTAACCACCCACCGGCAGCACGGCAACGGCACGGCCAAACCGGGGGTGACATCATGAAGTCTACAGCACGGGTTGTTGTGATCGGTGGCGGCGTTGTCGGTTGCTCGGTCTTGTATCATCTAGCGAAAAATGGCTGGACTGATGTTATGCTCATTGAGCGCCAAGAGCTGACCTCGGGGTCAAGCTGGCACGCGGCAGGCGGTTTGTTTACAGTTGTGCGTCCCAATTCTGCGGCGGAAATGCACCGCTATACCTTCCAG
This sequence comes from Cochlodiniinecator piscidefendens, assembly GCF_011326755.1. Classification (GTDB taxonomy): domain Bacteria; phylum Pseudomonadota; class Alphaproteobacteria; order Rhodobacterales; family Rhodobacteraceae; genus Cochlodiniinecator; species Cochlodiniinecator piscidefendens. Next base: position 58,581 of record NZ_JAAOIE010000006.1, read on the forward strand.
ATCTACAGTGAGTTGGAAGAGCAAAGCGGGCAGGCCTGTGGGTTTCATTCTACAGGTGGGATCAATGTGTGCCGCACCCAAGACGAAGTCGACAGCAACGCGATGATGCAAAGTGCGTGTCGCCGTTTAGGGATCGAGGGACATTTCATTTCGCCCGAAGAGGCCAAGGAAAAAGCCCCCGTTTTAAACACCGATCATATGATCGCGGCGTTCTGGGAAGAAGAGGGCGGGCATGTTGACCCGGCCTCGGCCACGCAGGCCTTTGCGGCGGCCGCCCGCCAGATGGGGGCAACGATCCAACGCCACACGCCGGTCATCGCAACCAACCAGCGCGCGGATGGAACGTGGGATGTTGTGACAGAAAAAGGCACGATCCACGCGGAATACATCGTGAATGCTGCGGGCCTATGGGGGCGCGAAGTGGGCCGCTTGGCCGGGGTTGAATTGCCGCTCATGCCTGTAGAGCACCACTATCTGGTGACGGAAAACATCCCGTTGATCGAAAATCTGGGCTTTGAATTGCCACAGATCAACGATAACGAAACCGGCTCTTATGCACGGCAAGAAGGCATGGGAATGCTGTTGGGGGCTTATGAAGATAAGATGACCCATTGGGCCAAAGATGGCACGCCGCAAGATTTCGGCCATGAATTGCTGCCAGACAATCTGGAATGCATGGAATGGAACTTTGAGAAATCCGTGGAAATCATGCCTTGTCTGGGTGAGGCTGGTGTCAAACGCGTGATCAACGGGCCGATGATTTTCTCCCCTGATCTATCACCTTTGATCGGTCCGCATCCCGCTTTGCGGAATTATTTCTGCGCAAATGGTGTGATGGCTGGGTTTAATCAGGGTGGTGGTATTGGTCGTGTCTTGGCCGAATGGATCATTGGCGGTGAACCTGAAATTGACATTTTCAATTGGGATGTCGCGCGGTTTGGCAAATGGGTAGATGTGAAATACACCGAAGACATGACGCGGTATTTCTACGAAAAACGGTCTGAAAAAATCTTTCCTTATCAGAGTTTTGATGTGGCGCGCCCGCAGCAAATGTCACCTGTTCATGATCGGCTTGCACAAGAAAATGCTGTGTTTGGCACCGGGTTTGGCAGCGAACACGCCACATGGTTCGCCCCCAAAGGAACCGAGGCAAAAGACAGCCTGACCTATCGCCAACCCAACTGGTGGCAACCTGTCGCCGATGAGGGCAAGCGCGTGCGCAATGGCGTTGGTCTGTTTGAATTTTCCGATATGGCAAAATTTGAGGTGTCTGGTCCAAATGCGCAGGCCTGGCTCGACCGGATCATGACAAATCGGATTCCCAAACCGGGCCGCATGACCCTGAGCGGGATGTTGTCGGACACCGGGCGCCTGCAGGGGGATTTCACAATTTCCAATTTAGGAAATGATCGCTTCTTGGTTGTTGGCTCTTACGTGATGCAATTGGCATTTATGCGGCATTTCAAAAAATACCTGCCCGCAGATGGCGTGGATTTGCGCAATGTATCGGATGACTTGGCCGGTTTGCATATTGCGGGGCCAAACGCGCAGGCGTTGATCAGCCAATTGGCAGAGCGGGACATGGATACCGCCAATTTCCGGTTCATGGATGTGGATACTCTGACACTTGGCGGGGTTAGTGACATCACAACTTTGCGGGTCTCTTATACTGGCGAAACGGGGTATGAGCTTTATATGCCGCGCGACAAACAGGCTGCGCTGTTCGACATTCTACGGGCTGAGGGTCAGGCGCTTGATTTATCGCTATCGGGTTTGCGTAGCCTGATGATGTTGCGACTTGAGAAAAGCTTTGCGGCATGGGGAACGGAGCTAAGCTCTGATTACTTCGCCAATGAATGCGGAATGATGCACCATGTGAAACTGGACAAAGGTGAATTTGTGGGGCGCGAAGCGGTGCAAAACTACGCACCAGCCCGCGAACGGCCGATCACCTTAACCGTTGATGCCGGAGACTGTGCAATTTGGGGGGATGAAGCCGTTTTCCTAGATGGTGAGCCTGTTGGTTATGTCTCTTCTGGTGGATGGGGGCCGGTGACGGATCAGCACATTGCGCTTGGCTATGTGCAGCCTGATGCCTATCGTGAAGGTGGAGAATATGCGGTTGAAATATTTGGGAAGCTGCGGCCAGCCCAACTTCAACCAAAGCCACTATATGATCCAACCGGCGCGCGGATGCGGGCCTAATAGGATAAAACAAAACCATGAGCGATAGGATCGAACCAATCATTCACTCGGAAACTTGGGTTGGCGTGTTGGGGGATTATTCCCCCAAACCGTTTCAACTCAAGGAGATCGCTCATGGCTCGTCGCCGTTCCAACCGTACCGCCCGTAACACCGGGTTTTCACAACGCCCTTTTTCAGAAGTGCGCAATCCACTTGCACCGGTTGAGATGATTTCAGCCGATCAGGTTGAGGTTATTCACCACGCCAGTCTCAAAATTCTACGCGATGTTGGCATTCGCGTTGATAGTGACGTTGCGCTTGATCTGCTGTCTGGCATTGGTGCAGATATCGACCGTGACACAAACCGGGTGCGGTTTGATCCGGCTTTGGTCGAGGAAATGCTAACAGGTATCCCGTCTGAATTTACCATTCACGCGCGTAATCCAGCAAAAACCGTAACAGTTGGCGGCAACTCTCTGACGTTTGCAACGGTATCGGGGCCGTCGTTTGTGTCTGATCTGGATCGGGGGCGCCGCGCCGGCACCCTGAACGACATGCGTGATTTTGTAAAACTGTCGTCGATGCTGAACATTTTCCACCACGAAGGCGGGGCAGGGTGCGAACCGTTAGAGCTCCCACCTGAATCGCGGCATTTGGATATGATGCTCGCGCAGACGACGTTATGCGATAAAGGGTGGCAGCCCTGTTGGTTGAACTCAGCCGAACGTGCGCGCGACTGCATCGAAATGGCAAAGATCGCGCTGCAAACCGACGATGAAGGTTTACGGCAAAATCCGGGTATTATCGGTGGGATCAATACGAATTCCCCACTTTTGCTGGATGACAGCCAAGCCGAAGGTCTGATCGAATTTGCCCGTGCAGGCCAACCGATCCACGTGACGCCCTTTACGCTTGCTGGCGCGATGAGTCCGGCCACCATTGGCGGATCATTGGTGCAGCAAAATGCTGAAGCCTTGGCTGGGATCGTTTTGGGGCAGGCGGCCTGTCGCGGGGCGCCTGTGTTTTATGGGCACTTCACATCCAATGTTGATATGAAAACCGGATCGCCTGCGTTTGGCACGCCAGAATATGCGCAGTCGGTGATTGTTTCGGGGCAAATGGCGCGGCGCTATGGTTTGCCCATTCGGTCATCCAACACCACGGCTTCGCCTTGTGTAGATGCACAGGCCGCCTATGAATCTGACATGTCGATCAATGCCTGTATTCAGGGCCATATCAATGTGATGATGCACGCTGGTGGATGGCTAGAGGGTGGATTGACCTGTTCCTTTGAAAAGCTAATTCTGGACGCCGAATTGCTTCAGATGCAGGCGGCGTTGTTGGACCCCATTGACCTAAGTGACGATGCCTTAGGTTTGGAGGCGATCGCTGAAGTAGGCCCGTCCGGGCATTTCTTTGGCACGGCGCATACGCTTGCCCGATATGAAACCGCGTTTCACAGCCCAATCCTGTCAGATTGGCGCAACTATGAAACATGGCGCGACGATGGGGCAAAAACGGCCACCGAACGCGCTAACACCGTTTGGAAGCAATTGCTGCGCGACTACGAAAAGCCGGCGATCGACCCCGCAGTTGAAGAAGAACTCGAGGCGTATGTCGCCAAACGCAAAACAGAAATCCGTCCCGATGCATAGTGCAATGCATCAACAGGGATGATCTACAGACCCTGCTACAACCAATAGGAACCGCAATGCGAACCCACGGCCCAGTTCACACTTCTTTTGACTTCGACACACCCGGTAAGCGAAACGGGTTTATCGACCTGACCCATTCAGATCACCGCCATGCCTTTAGCGCGGTGCGGGTGCCCGTCGGTGTGATACAGGGGGGCGCGGGCCCAACCGTGATGCTGACGGCGGGCAATCATGGCGATGAATACGAAGGTCAGGTCATTCTGCATCAACTGATGCAGCAATTGTCACCGGATCAGGTTCAGGGGCGATTGATCTTTTTACCCGCCCTGAATACCCCGGCTGTGCTGGATCGCGCCCGGGTTTCGCCGTTGGATGGTGGCAACATGAATCGCAGTTTTCCCGGCGCGACCAACGCCGGGCCAACAAAGGCCATCGCGGCGTTTGTCGATGCACATCTTATCCCGATGGCAGATGCAATTTTGGATTTCCATTCTGGGGGAACAACGGCGGAATATGTGGATTGCGGGTTTTTGTGCGTTGGACCGGACGCAGTGCAGAATGCCGCAAACTTGGAACTGGCCGAAGTCTTTGGTGCGCCTTTTACAATGGTGGCCACGATTGACGGAACCGGCGGCGATTTTGATACGGCGGCCTATAACCAAAACACCCGTTTCTTATCCTGTGAATTGGGCGGCATGGGGCGGTTTTCTCAAGCGTCTTTTCAAACCGGGTGGGCGGCTACGAACCGCGTTTTGACCCATCTCGGTCTGATTGATAACCCGAGCGAAGGGCTGACAACGCGTTTTATCGATGTTGGGGCGGGTTGTAGTTTTGGCACCACAGGGCATCACGGGCTTGCGCAGCTTCATGTGTCGCCTGGGGATGAGGTCCGGCAGGGTGATCATGTTGGCACCGTGTTTGATGTTCACAACTTTGGGGCACCCCCCGAGCGTGTATTGGCAGGCCAAAATGGGGTGGTCGCGGTGTGTCGGCGCAATCCTTTGGTTGAGCCCGGCGATCATTTGTGCATGGTAACCCGCGAAATCCCAGTAAGCGAAATGCATAAATAGTATAAACAGAGCTGAGTTTTCGCTTTGCAGGGTTGTGGAAGTCATGTTAGAAAACTGTGATCACAGATGAACCGCAGTAAGGGAATCGCATGACTGTCACCCAAGCCAGGTCCGTGAATGCTTTGCGTCAGGAATTGACCGCCCTCAAGGCGCTTGACCAAGAGCAAGCGCGCACAATGCCACCGAGCTTTTACACCTCAGAAGACTTTCTTGAGTTGGAGAAAGAACATATCTTTCGTAAGGAATGGATTTGTCTCGGACATGTTGGTGAAATCCCCAATCCGGGCGATTTTTACACGACGGAACTGGTCGGGGAACAGTTGCTGATTTCGCACGGCCATGATGGCGAAATCTATGTGTTGTCCAATGTGTGCCGCCATCGCGGGAATTTGGTCGAGGCACAGGCCAGCGGTAATCGCCGATCGTTTGTGTGCCAATATCACGCGTGGACATACAACACCGATGGTCAGCTAAAGACTGCACCACTGATGAAGAAAAAAACCAAGTTCGACGTGAAGGGCTGCAAATTACCGCAGTTGAAAACAGAGATCTGGAACAACTTTATCTTTGTGAACCTCGATGGCATGGCTGCGCCTTTGGCTGAACAGTTGGGCGGGCTGCAGAGCATTTTGCAGAACTATCACCACGAACAGCGAAATCTTCTCTTTAAAGATGAGGCTGTGTGGCACACCAATTGGAAAAACCTGACCGAAAACTTCATGGAAGGGTATCACCTGTTTGCTACGCACCCAACAACGTTGCAACCCATGACGCCAACGCAACTGTGTCGCAAGGTTCCGGGAGAAGAGCGTTGGACCGCTTATCGATCTTATTATGACCCGGATTACCCACCACGCGGACCGTTTCATGAAGATATGACAGAGGATGAACGCAACAATTCCGTGTTGTTCAATGTCTTTCCGAGTTTCGTGGTCGCGGTTGCAGCAAATTATACGCTTTATCTATGCTTGCGGCCCACCGATTCTGACAAAGTTTCCATTCGCTGGGGAATTTGTGGCCTGAAAACCGATCCAACCGACCCTGAGGTCGTTGCCTATATTGATCTTTGCAAGTCCTTCAACGCCGAAGACAAAGATAAGCTTGAGACGTTACAAAAGGCCCAGAATACGCGCTACTACCAAACTGGGCCGTTGGCGCCTGATGATTTGGAAGGCACGATTTGGGATTTCCTGAGTTATATGGGAAAACGATTGGGCGCGGATCTGGAACTGAGCGACTAAATCTAGCAAAACTTCCCCTGCATTTGCTATTCAAACGCAGGGGAAAGCGATGTTAGGCGGCTAATAGTTTGAGCCCGCCAATCACAAACAATGCGATAAAGACTGTTTCTGCAACCAGCAGGATAATTGCTGGATAGCCGACCTTTACCACTTCTCTCAGTGATGTTTTTAACCCAACTGCGCCGATCGCAGTCAAGAGCGCCCAACGGGAAAGCTCGGACGAAAGCGTGATAACCGCACCGGGGATCAGCCCAAACGAGTTTACCACAACAACAATGATAAACCCGGCCACAAAACCCGGGATGATCGGGGGTCTCTGCCCCGTTTCGTTTGTCGAAGTAGCAAGCCGGCGGATAATGATAGAAGCGACCAAAATGATCGGGGCAAGCATAGCAACGCGGATCAGTTTGACGATCGTGGCGATATCACCGGCTTCTTGAGAAACGGAAAATCCCGCGCCGACCACTTGCGCGACGTCATGTACTGTCGCGCCGATGAACACCCCTGCAGTCTGATCTGAAAATCCCAGCATAACGGCAAAAATTGGATAAAGGATCATTGCGATTGTGGACAACAACGTGACCCCGACGACAGTAAAAACCAGTCGCTCTTCGCTGCGGTCATCTTGGGGTAAAATTGCGGCGATTGCCATCGCAGCAGAGGCACCGCAAATTGCGACGGAACCTGCAGACAAAAAGGCAAATCGCGGCCCATGCCCGGTAAAGCGCGCGATGAGCATACCAAATATGATGGTTGAAATGAGACCGGCGGCAACGAGGCCAACAATCGGCCAACCCAAACCCGCTGCCATCTCAAAACTTATGCGCATTCCAAGTAAGACAACCCCAAAGCGAAGGACTGTGCGCGCGGAAAATGCAATACCTGCTTTGCAGGGGCCTTCCTCCGACAAAAAATTCAATGCAATGCCAAACAGCAGCGCCATTAGCATCGCAGGTGCGCCGTAGTGCTCTGAAATAAATTGCGCTGAAAGTGCAATGAGGGCTGCAATTAAGAAACCGGGGAACAGTGTTCGTACTGTTGTTGAAAGGGTGTTAAGCTGAAAGTTAGGCATATGGTTTGCAATCTTTGTGCTGTGTCATGAGCGTTAAGGAAGAGGTGTGCTATGGCGAGAGCTACGTTTTGCGTGGCGATATTGATGGTTTTCTATAGCGCGACCGGCCAGAAGGGAAGAGACCCATTCGGGTGCGATTGTTTTCCTCTCAGGAAAAATATATAGTGAATGCAGTAAATTTATATTCATGGATACACAGCATAATTTGTGTATTGAGACCACGAAGAATTACAGGGCAATTTCGGCATGACCGCAGACACAGCCAACGCGAAAACAGTCGCGAACCTAACTCAAAACCCACACAGCATGCGCACGGAAGAACGAGAAAAAGTTCTCGAGGTGGCGATAGGTAAAGAGGTGCGCGCATTCCGTCGTCAAAAAGGTTTGACCGTTGCAGAGCTCGCGCAGATCACCGGGTTATCGATCGGGATGCTGTCAAAGATTGAAAACGGTAATATTTCTCCGTCGTTGACGACATTGCAAACACTTGCCAATGCGCTTTCTGTCCCTTTGACGAGCTTTTTCCGTAGGTTCGAAGAGCGAAGAGAGGCGGTTCATACAAAGTCGGGCGAAGGCGTTGAATTAGAGCGTGAGGGCACGCGCGCCAATCATCAATATAATCTTCTTGGGCATATTGGGGCAAACGCATCAGGGGTTATTGTAGAACCTTATTTGATCACGTTGAATGCTGAATCGGATGTTTTCCCGACGTTCCAACACGGTGGGATTGAAACGATTTATATGCTTGAGGGAAAAGTGGACTACCGCCACGGTGAGGGTGTTTATCCGCTCGCGCCGGGTGATACATTGTTCTTCGATGCAGATGCCCCGCATGGGCCTGAAAAACTGGTTGAACTGCCCGCACGGTATTTGTCGATTATCAGCTATCCGCAGAATGCTTGAACCAGACCATTCCGGTTCAAGCCAATAGGTTTATTTTTGTAGCGGTGGTTCGGTTTCCTGATCAGGCCAAATGCCGGGCGATGTCGGTTGTCCATCGTCAAACTGACTGAGATAATCGAGCATCATAGGTTTGTTATCAATAAACCCTTTATAAGTTGCCAACTCATCCGGCAGATCACGAATGACGCGATGCAAACGGCGGCCCCATTTGGGCATGGTCATCATGTCCTGAAAATTGCACAGATAACAGCGGATCGGAAAGACCAGCGCGTTGGACCGCGGCAAACGATAGAAGGTTTGCAATTCCACCCGCAGGTGCTGTTTATGGCCTATGTTTTCTGGGGAAAGTTCCGTTTTTTGGATGCCCCATTTGTGGTAGTTTTCTGGGCTGGTATCCAGCAATGGATTGACCGTCATCGTCCAGTTTAAGCGTCTGGCAGGTGCACCTTGCTGAATATTGAGCAAGAACTTTAGGGCGCGAATAAAAATACCCTTTTCATGGGCGAGCGGAACAGGCGCATGCCATTCGAAAAAATTCATGCCGATGTCGAAATCCAATGACCAGTCAGCTTGTGTCGTGATCATGCCGGCATCCATCCACAGCATATCATCGCGCTGATCCAACACCGCAAAGTCACCTTGGGCCTGACGGGTAATATATTCCATCGGGCCATAGGGCAGTGTCGTTTCGTCCAAGAATGTAAACGTATCGTCGATGCCCATGGGCTTGTTGACCCAGCGCCACGTGTTGCCGTTACGATGTAGTTCGAACAGATCAGGGTAGTCTTCGGATTTGCATTCCATGATCAATTCTAGCAAATCCCACCCGGCCAATGTCATGTGGGGTAGGGACTGACAGCGCAGCGGATCCTGATCCAAAACAAGAGCACGATCTTTCATCTCTGCGAGGTAGTGTTCATCTACATCGAACCGTTTTTCGTAAACAGACCCGGCTGGACCACCTCTGTGTTGTTCCATGTTGACCGAATACATGTAGCTGTCTTCGTGAAACGGAAACGGAAAGCGTTTGATCGCCCATTCTGAATTACGAAATGAGTAATCGTCGCGGAAGGTTTCGTCGTTGAATTGTATTGTCATGAGGACCTCCTTAGCGGTCAAGCACGAGGGTCTTGCCCTCAAACCGTGACACGCAGGGCATAATTTTTTCACCGCTGGCGTGTTCATCGTCATCAAGCCAGTGGTCGCGATGAATGAATTGTCCGTCGTAGCCAATTACGTGGGTTTCGCATTGGCCGCAGGCACCGCCACGACAGAGATAAGGCGCATCAACACCTTCGCGTTCCATCGCTTCTAGAAGGCTTTCGTGTTCGCCGACCTGAATGACTTTGTTTGACGTCGCGAGCTTTACCTCAAAGGGTTTGCCGGGTTGTGGCGCGAGGAACTCTTCGTAGTGGATATTGTCGCGCGGCCAACCTGCATCTTCGGCGGTTTTGCGTACCCAGTTGATCATTCCCTTGGGGCCACACACATAAACATGCGTGCCCAACGGTTGGCCATCCAGAAGGTTTACCAGATTAATCGCCTGAGACTGATCATCATAATAGATATGAGTTTCATTTGGGTGTCGATCCGTTAACACATTAACATATGATCCCAAGGCTTCGCTCCGGCAAGCGTAGTGGAGTTCCCAGTTGCCGTTAAAACGTTCTAATTGTTTTATCTGCGCTAAAAAGGGCGTGATCCCAATACCACCAGCGATGAACAGATGTTTGTCAGCGCGTAGGTCTAGCGAAAACAGATTCACCGGGTAGCTGATTGTCATCTCGTCCCCAACGGTGACGTTGTTGTGCATAAACAATGAGCCACCGCGCCCTTCGTCATCGCGGCGAACGGATATTGTGTAAGATGATTGATCATACGGATCGGACATCAGTGAATAAGGATTAAGACGGGTAATGCCACCGTCGTCCATTTCAACAACCGTATGCGCCCCACCAGAAAAGGTCGGAAGCAATTCGCCATTGATCTGCGTAAATCGGAACCGCGTTACCAATTCATTGATGGGGGTGATTTCGGTGACTTTGACTTTGATCTTCTCTGCACCGCTCATTCGTAGATCCCCTTTGGCTCGGGTATATTGCCGTGGTCTTCGGCATCAACACAGACGCCCTGATAGGCTGCATGGCGTCGCGAATAATGATCCCGCACAAAAAGGTTTAAACCGCAGTGGGAACAAACAAAGGGGTCAAGTTCAACATCTTCGGTGATACCTTTGCAGTGCACACATTGCATGCGCCGCGCAACAGAACCACGATGTTCTGTTTGGACAGCCGAATGCGGAATACCCGCAGTTGAGGTTTCTCGCATGGCTTGTCCCATGAGGCTTTCGGTGCCTGTTAGATAAACCTGCAACCCCATATGGGCCCCGGAAAGAACGCGGCGAATGCGTTGAACCGAAGCATCATAGGATGGGCCTTCATAGAATTGGGCGGGGGCCAACGCGCGCAATTTATCTGCGTGGTTTGCCCCCTTGGGAATGTAAATGATGTGGGTGTTTTCCATCAATTCAGGCGTCGCGATGTCAAGAATGGCTTCTGCGCCTTCTGCATCTGCAATCATTAGGTGGCTTTTGCCAGATCGAGCCTCAAGCCTGCCCCAAACCGGGCGACTTAATATAGATGGAGGAAATTCGAATTTTGCCATAGCGTCCTCTGATACAAATAAGGCCACGCAATGTGTTTGCGTGACCTTATCGTTTTAACCCTTTGCGGTGCGGATCGATTTGTCTTTGTCGTAGAACGGCATCTCTTCGGCCGTCGCTGCGATTTCCGTTCCGTCGCTATTTCTAACTGTGAGCTGCGTGCCGGGGGTGGCGCAATCAACAGGCATCCGTGCGATCCCGACATTGTGGTTGTTCAGGTTTGAATGCATGCCAAACGTGACAACACCGACTTTTTCGCCGTTTTGCAGCAGGTCGGCGCCTTCGTCGGCGGGTGTGGTGCCCTCTAGGCGCACACCATAGATTTTAAAGCGCTCTTTGCCTTGAGCGGCGTAGTGGTTTTCAGCCCCGATAAATCCGGTTTTGCCGGGTGATACTGTAAACTCAAGCCCAAGTTCCCAGAGGGTGTCACCGCAAGGCTCATCCGCAAACGGATAGGTTTCTGAGTTATCGCCGGGGAAGAAGAGGAGATAGCTTTCGGTGCGCAGCAAATCGAGCGTGGAAAATTGTACAGGGCCGATGCCCATGTCTTTGCCGCCCTTAAGAATGTTATCCCAGATGTGAACGGCGTCTTTGGCCTGACAGAAAATTTCATATCCGCGTTCACCCGTGTAACCAGTACGAGAAATCATGACAGCACGGCCAAACAGTTTTGTTTGCATAATGCCGAAATAGGCAAGATCGCGAATCCCCTCGACATGCTGTGCTAAGAAATCAACAGCGACAGGGCCCTGCAAAGACATATCATGCAGATCATCGTCAAAAATGACGGCGCAGTTTTTCCCAGCGGCGGCTGCGGTCAGTTGTTCGGTACCAGTGCCAGTGCCGTGCACGACCATCCATGAGTTCACGGAAAGACGATAAATGACGCAATCGTCGATAAACTTGCCTTCATCGTTCAAGATGCAGGCGTATGTAGAACGGCCAGGCATGATTTTTTCTACGTTACGCGTGGTTACGCGATCAATAACCTGTGCTGCATGTTCACCAACAACATGGACTTTCTTTAGGCCAGACACATCCATTAAACCGGCTTTGGTACGGACAGTTTCGTAATCCGCCGTGGCCCGTTCCGGGGTGTGGTCATAAAACCAAGCTGTCCCCATGCCATTCCAGTCCTCAAGCTCACCGCCAATTTCCGCATGGCGCTGCGCCAACGCTGATGTTCTCCATAAAATGGCCATTGCGTCGTTTCCCTGTTCTAGTTTGATTTTGAAAGCATTGAGGCAGATGTGAAATTGAAAATCAACCCCCTCAGTATGTAAAATATTCCCACAAAGAAACATTTTTGGCGTTAAATTTGCCGTATTTCTACGCGTTTGGGCATTAAATATAGGATGGTTTGAGTGAAAAATGACGTCGCAAAATTAAGATGGTGCGTCGTTTTGAATCCGGTCAGATGCTCCTGATCGCACAATTTTGTTGACAGATGGCCAAAGAAGTTATCCCCTTAAGATAATCATTTTCTTAACAGGAATACAAAACACAATAAAACGGCGAACAGGGAGAAATAATTGTGGACGGCAATCTTAATGCACTAACAACAGTGTTTACCGAGTTCTACTACTGGGTGACCATTGTATTTATGTTTCTAATTCACGTGGGGTTCTGTATGTACGAAGTGGGCGCGAGCCGACGGCGAAATCACATGCACACTCTGATGAAGAACGTTATGATTATTCCGTTGGTTACAGTGACTTTCTTCTTCTTTGGTTGGTGGATTTACTGGGCTTTCCCGAACGCGTTTCCCGGCATGGGCGGGATCGGTTACGAAGCTGGGGCACCTTATACGCCATGGTCTGAAAACATGGGTACCCATTTGGGTGACCGGATTACGGGTGTCTTCTGGGCGGCGTTTTTGCTGTTCTCATGGACGGCTGCCTCGATTGTGTCTGGATCGGTGATTGAACGGATTCGTTCTAGCGCGCTCTGGTTGCATGCTGTGATGATCGGTTCTGTTTGGTGGATCATTGATGCGGCATGGGGCTGGCACTGGGATGGCTGGATGGTCAAAGTGCTTGGCTATCACGATGCGTATGCGTCTGGTGTTATTCACGCGATTGCAGGTGGTTATGCGTTGGGCGTTATTATGGTCCTTGGTCCTCGTCTGGGCAAATTCGCCAAAGATGGCACACCGCGCGATATTCCTCCGCATAATCCATGGATGCTGACGATCGGTATCTTTTTGATCTATACAGGCTTTTGGGGTTTTTATGCGGCGTGCAACGTGCCGATTATCTCACCTGAAGTTATCGATGGTCAAATTGTGGGCACCACATGGACTGCAACCAACATTTATCTTTCACCGACAACATTGTCAGCGATTACCTTTAACTTCTTGATGTCTTTGTCAGGTGGTTTGATGGCTGCATATGTGGTTTCAAAAGGCGATGCATTCTGGACGTTTTCTGGTGGGCTTGCTGGGATCATCACAGCCTCTGCGGGCAACGATTTGTATCACCCGATTCAAGCGATGTTGGTTGGTGCTGTTGGCGTCGTCATCGTGTACAAACTGCACTACTGGGTTGAGCGTAAATTCAAGCTGGACGATGCGGTTGGCGCTGTTGCGGTACACGGGTATTCCGGTGTTGTTGGTCTGATCATTGCTGGCTTTATGCTTTGGGGCGCGCCATCATCACCTTACGATGGGTATGCTGCAATCAATCCAGTCGGCCAAATCATCGGCGCAGTAATCATGTTTGGTCTATTGGGTTTCCTTCCTGGTTGGGGCCTGGCCAAACTGCAAGCGATGGCTGGGGTTCTTCGTATCCCGCCAGAAGTCGAACTGCAGGGCTTGGATTACGCAGAACATCACGCCTACGAAGATGCGAAGGCTGATATTATCGAAGCAGACAAACGCCGCTTGGCCGCCCAAGCTGCAGATGCAAAATAAGGAGATAGATTATGTCGACTATAGGATATGACAGCTGGGCCGTGGATTTGGCCGAAGTAGGCCCGGTCTACCCTTTCCAAGGCTCCGAATTTATTTTGTTTCTGCTTGGGCTGGCGTTTTGGATCGGTTGGCATCGCATTCAATATACTCGTGAAAGCGCGCATCTAGAAGAAGCACGCAAAGCCGGAGACCCGGAAAAAATGCGAGAGCTGGTCGAGAAATACTGATCTGACCACAGGTATGACAAAGCGCAGCGAGAATTCGCTGCGCTTTTTTTGTTAGGGTGTGGTTTCGTCACCCGTGCGCCAATCCGGGAGATCATTGATAAGTGTTAAAGCCGCTCGGCGTAACGTGGCGCGAATCTTTTCAATATCTGGGCCACGCATATCGCATTGCTCCAGCGCGCGATCCATGAGTTCTAACCACATTTCAACATCGGCGCTGCGGATGGGAATGTGTTCATGAATTTGGCGTAAATTCATATGCCCATGTTTTTCGATGTAATAGCGACGCCCCCCAAAAAACCCAGTCAGAAAATTAAACTGCTCAGACCGGGTGAGGTTCAAACCATGTCCGCGGAAATGAAGACGATGGAGTTCGTAAACCTCTGGGTCTGATTCCATAAGGTCGTAAAAAGTTTCAACGAGCCTTTTTACGGCAACTTCACCGCCGATGCGGTCCAGAAGGGTGTGTGCTGTTTGTTCCATTATGCAGTGTACCCATGTTTCTTCGGATTGTTCTTTGATTTAGCGCAAATACTTTGGTTGTCGAAGTCAAAAGGGAAAGCGAAAATTTAAAGGAGAAAAGGCAAATTACATGCTGCGCGGATGTCGGATTCACGCGTTTATTTTACAATGAGCTTGTCTCCATGTCGGATTTCGAAGGCTCAAAGTCCGAAACGCCCCTTTGATTTGTTGGGAAAAGAGTCACCCTTATGACGGAGATGAATGAGGACCACATGCGTTATTCAGGCCTGAGAGTAATAAAAGAAGCACTGACCGGACACAAAGGGTGGAAACCCCATTGGCGTGACCCGGAACCGAAAAAGCATTATGACATCGTGATCATTGGTGGTGGCGGTCATGGGCTTGCCACTGCGTATTACCTTGCCAAAAAATATGGTGAGAAAAACATCGCGGTGATTGAAAAAGGCTGGATCGGCGGCGGGAATGTTGGGCGGAATACGACGATCATTCGCTCAAACTATTTGCTCGAAGGAAACGGCCCGTTTTACGAGCTGTCGTTGAAACTGTGGGAAGGGTTGGAGCAAGATTTCAACTACAACGCCATGGTTTCACAGCGGGGCATTCTGAACCTCGTGCATTCAGATGCGCAACGCGACGCGGCACGCCGGCGTGGGAATGCGATGATCCTGAATGGGTCTGACGCGGAGTTGTTAGATCAGGACGGTGTGCGCGCGCTTTATCCGTTTTTGAATTTTGACAATCAGCGCTTTCCAATCAAAGGCGGGTTGTTACATCGCCGAGGCGGAACAGTGCGCCATGACGCCGTGGCGTGGGGATATGCGCGCGGTGCGGACAGCCGCGGTGTGGACATTATCCAGAACTGCGAAGTGACCGGATTTAAGATCGAAGACGGCAAATGTTTAGGCATCGAAACCTCGCGCGGGTTCATCGGTGCGACCAAAGTGGGCTGCGCGGTTGCCGGGTCTTCCGGGCGTTTGATGGCCAAGGCAAAC
Organism: Cochlodiniinecator piscidefendens; assembly: GCF_011326755.1. Classification (GTDB taxonomy): domain Bacteria; phylum Pseudomonadota; class Alphaproteobacteria; order Rhodobacterales; family Rhodobacteraceae; genus Cochlodiniinecator; species Cochlodiniinecator piscidefendens. The sequence goes on from NZ_JAAOIE010000006.1 coordinate 73,979, forward strand.
ATGCGCCTCCCCATCGAAAGCCATGTGCTTCAGGCGTTTGTGTCTGAGGGGCTAAAGCCCGTAATGCCGGGTGTGATCACCTATGGTGCGGGGCATTTTTATTGCAGCCAATCAGACAAAGGCGGTCTGGTGTTTGGCGGCGATTTGGATGGCTACAACAGCTATGCGCAGCGCGGCAGTTTACCCGTGGTCGAGGATGTTATCGAAAGCGGGATATCACTGATCCCGGCGCTTGGCCGTGTGCGGATGTTGCGTGGTTGGGGCGGTGTGATGGACATGTCGATGGATGGCTCACCTTTCATTGATAAAACCCATATTGAGGGGCTCTATTTCAACGGTGGCTGGTGTTACGGCGGGTTCAAAGCCACGCCGGCCTCTGGCCTGTGTTTTGCGCATCTGCTGAGCACAGACACCCCGCATGAGGTCGCCAAAGCCTATCGGTTGGATCGGTTCATGAGCGGTCACATGATTGATGAAAAAGGGCAGGGCGCACAGCCCAACCTGCACTAATAGGGGTACAGACTATGATTATAAACCATCCGCTACTTGGGCCCCGCGACGCGCAGGAATTCACCTATTTGGGCGACGTGAGCCTTCTTGACCGGCCAGATTGGCAATCAGAAACCGCCGCGCAAGATTTCCACGATTACATGTATCTGCGTGATAATCCGGCTGGCGTTCATCGTGAACTTTGGTTTCATGAAATCGGCGATCGTTCTTGGCTTGTTGTGACGCGAAATACCGTGACGCACGAAATTACAAATGTAGAATTGGCCCGTGATGTCGCACGGCAAAGAGGGGCAGAAAAATGACCCAACGCAATCGATTGAGCGGCGGTCAAATTGTTCGCAACACCCCGCTGAACTTCACCTTTGATGGCAAATCCTACACCGGGTTTCAGGGCGACACACTTGCGTCTGCGTTGATGGCGAATGATGTGCAGTTGCTGGGGCGTTCGTTTAAATACCACAGACCGCGCGGGCTGTTGACCGCCGGATCTGAAGAACCAAATGCATTGGTTGAACTGCGCACAGGCGGCCGTCAGGAACCAAACACGCGCGCCACCGTTGCCGAGTTGTTTGACGGTTTAACAGCCAATTCCCAAAACAGGTTCCCGTCACTGAAGTATGACTTCATGGCGATCAATGACCGGTTTAGCAATTTCCTAAGCGCGGGGTTTTATTACAAAACCTTTATGTGGCCCGCTGCGTTTTGGGAAAAGATTTATGAACCCATTATTCGCAAGGCCGCTGGTTTGGGCAGTATTTCGTTTGAGGACGATCCAGACGCCTATGACAAAGGGTTCTTGCATTGTGATCTGCTGATTATTGGCGCAGGCCCGGCGGGTTTATCGGCGGCGTTGACCGCAGGGCGTGCGGGTGCCAGCGTGATCTTGTCAGAAGAGGACTTTGTTCTTGGGGGTCGACTGAACGGCGAAAGCCACGCGATTGATAACATGGCGGGGACAGATTGGGTTGTGCAGGCTCAGGCTGAATTGGCGGCATTGCCAAATGTTCGGATCATGCCACGCACAACCATTGTGGGCGCTTATGATCACGGTATTTATGGTGCGGTGGAACGTGTGTCTGATCACATCGCGATGCCGGATGCGGGAAAGCCACGGCAGATTTTCTGGCGGATTTATTCTAAGCAAGCTTTGCTATGCGCTGGTGCGATTGAACGCCCGATTGCGTTTGAAAACAATGACCGTCCCGGTGTGATGATGGCTGGTGCTGTGCGCAGTTTTGTGAATCGTTGGGCGGCCACGCCTGCGCAGGATGTTGCGGTCTTTACCAACAATGATGACGGCCATCGTACGGTTGCGGATTTGCAGGCCAAAGGTGTGAATGTGGCGGCGGTGATTGACGTGCGCCCTGATGCGCCACGGGTTGACGGTGCAGAACTGTTCGCAGGCGCGCAAGTCGTGGATAGCGCGGGTCGGCTTGGCCTGAAGTCTATCACCATTCGGTTGCAAAATGGCGAAACCCGTAAAATCTCGTGCGGCGCTTTGGCGGTATCGGGTGGATGGAATCCAAACGCGCATATGACATGCCATCAGCGCGGCAAACCTGTGTGGGATGAAACCATTGCGGCTTTTGTGCCCGGTGGGGACTTGCCTGCCGGTTTGACGGTTGCAGGGGCAGCTATGGGGCAGTTTTCGACTGACGCAGCCCTGTCGGGTGGGGCAAACGCGGCCGTGTCTGCATTGGCCGCGTTGAATATTGACGCAAAAGTTGGGGAACGATCAACAGCAGAAGATGCGCCAACAAATCTGACACCGTTTTGGTACGTCAAGGAGGGCAAAGGCCGCGCGTGGATTGATCAGCAAAATGACGTCACGGTCAAAGATGTGAAGCTCGCCCATCAGGAAAACTTTGTGTCGGTTGAGCATCTGAAACGCTACACCACATTGGGTATGGCAACGGATCAGGGCAAAACGTCCAATATGGGTGGGTTGGCCGTGATGGCCGAAATGACCGGGAAATCTATCCCAGAAACCGGTACCACTATTTTCCGCCCACCTTATACACCTGTGGCGATGGGCACGATCGCCGGGCGGTCTGTTGGCATGGAGTTCCACCCAACACGCGAAACCCCCAGCCATAAATGGGCCTCTGAGCAGGGTGCTGTATTTGTCGAGGTTGGCAATTGGCTCCGGGCGCAGTGGTTTCCGAAGGCTGGTGAAACGCATTGGCGGCAATCGGTGGATCGCGAAGTTCTGGCAACGCGCAAATCGGTTGGGGTGTGTGATGTGACCACTTTGGGCAAAATTGATGTCCAGGGGCGCGATGCGGCGGTGTTCCTGAACCACATTTATGCAAATGCCTTTGGCAAACTTCCTGTCGGGAAGGTCCGCTATGGTTTGATGTTACGCGAAGACGGCATTGCGTATGATGACGGCACCGCAGCGCGTTTGGCTGAGGATCATTTTGTGGTGACAACAACGACGGCAAACGCGGTTCTTGTGTATCGCAACATGGAATTTGCACGCCAATGCTTGTGGCCTGATCTGGATGTACAACTTATTTCAACGACCGAGGCCTGGGCGCAGTATGCGGTGGCAGGGCCAAACGCGCGGAAGCTTTTGCAAAAGGTTGTGGACGCGGATTATGACCTAAGCAACGAGGGCTTTCCGTTTATGGCTTGCGGTGAAATCACCGTTTGCGGCGGCTTGCGGGCCCGGCTTTTCCGGATCTCTTTCTCCGGGGAGTTGGCCTATGAAATCGCGGTACCAACACGATATGGCGATGCGTTGGTGCGAAGGCTGATGGAAGCAGGCGAAGAATTTGATGTCGTCCCATACGGTACCGAAGCACTCGGTGTTATGCGGATCGAAAAAGGCCATGCCGCCGGGAATGAACTTAACGGCACGACGTCAGCAGTGAACCTTGGTATGGGGCGGATGGTCTCAAAGAAAAAGGACTGCATCGGTAATACACTCAGCGAACGGGCAGGTTTGAATGAAGGTGACGCGCTGAACCTCGTCGGCTTTAAACCCGTGAGCGACGCCGACCCTGTCACCGCTGGGGCGTTGTTGATGAATGCCACGGGTGTTGTGTCGGCAGAAGCGGATCAAGGCTACATCACCTCAGCCGCGTATTCACCGATTTTGAACAGTTCAATTGGGATCGGTTTTCTGAAAAACGGTTTTGAACGCAAAGGCGAAGTCATCAGGGCGGTGAATCCGATGGCGGGAACAGAAATAAAGCTCGAAGTGGTCTCAGCCCATTTCGTCGATCCAGAGGGGGAGCGGCTCCGTGCATAATTTAGGTGCAATCACGCCACTTGGCCGAACTCAATCACATGTGGATCAGTTTGATGGTCTGCGTATTTGCGAAGTAACCTCACGCGCGCTTGCGTCATTGAGTGCGCGGTTGGGGGCGGAAAAGGCTTGCGGGGATAAAGCGACAAAATTCACAGGGCTTACACTGCCTTCTGTCGGGAAAAGCGAAGTGGGCGATGCGTTCTCTGCGTTTTGGATGGGACCAGAGCAATGGATGATTGATGCGGATTACGATCAACATACATTGTTGGCCGCTGAGCTTAAATCAGCCATGGGTGATACGGCTTCGGTTGTGGAGCAAACAGACGCATGGTGTCGGTTTGACCTTGAGGGGCCGCGCTGTGCTGATGTTTTTGAACGGCTTTGCAATGTTGATGCGCGTGGCATGACAACGGATGATGTGACCCGCACGCGGCTAGAACATTTGGGCTGTTTTGTCTGGTGTCTTGAGGCTGCAAATAAATTCGCGGTGATTGGACCGCGATCGTCAGCAAAATCTATCCATCACGCGCTGGTTACGGCGGCGCGGTCAGCTATTTAAAATATGCGATGCGGCGCTCTGATTACTTCAGGAGGCGCCGCATTGTGATCGAGGTTGGGCGCGTATATCCGTCATGGGCTGTTTTGTCTGTTTTATGGAAATCCATCTTTTCGAATACAGCGTGATTTTCTGATAACTCCACCCGCGTTTCCAGTTCCAAATACCTTAAGCCAAGTTGGATGCCCAACCCTGTTGCGGCGTTTATCAAATGCCGCGCGTGTCCTTTGCCTCGGCTCTGTTCGGCTACGGCCAGTTTTCCTATATAAAGTCCGTCTTTGATTGGTGTTATGACAACGCAGGCTTCGCAGGGATGACCAATGGACCAAACATAGGCGGTTTCGCATTTTTCTTTCAGGTCATTTAATGTCAGCCTATGGATCGAAGAGGGCGGATCAATGCGCCCGTCCATATAGGCAAAACTTACCTGCATGAGCGTGAGGACGTCAGTTAAATCAGGATCAGTTGGTGCGTGTGTGATGATTTGCACGTGGTGTTCCTTAATCAAATGATAGATGTCGCTGGGGAAAATTCTTAATTTGTATTCCTGCACAGCTGACGTAGTTTTATCAAGCGTCCCGTTGCTTATCACGCGTTGGATTGGCACAGTATCAACATACAAGGGAGGTCCGCATGGCCGGTGGATGGGCGCGCGATGGCGCGGTAAGTGAACAGATCGAAGCATCCGTTTCAGACGAATTGGCACGGATGAAAGCCAAGGCGCAGCCCGTGGGTGAAAGCTTCACTCATTGTGCCGAATGCGAAGAAGAAATTCCCGAAGCCCGGCGCGTCGCGATCCCTGGCGTAAAACTATGCATTGACTGTGTGCGGGAACGCGACGCTGCCTATCAACAACGTGGCGGCATTAATCGCCGCGGATCAAAAGACAGCCAGTTAAAGTAACGACAAAATAAAGCGGGCCGCTCCGCCGAGTTGGCGATATTTTTGAAAGAGTAGACATGCCCAATACCGATACCATCACACTTGGTTTTCTTATTTTTCCGGGGTTTCCGATGGCCTGCTTGACCTCGGCGATTGAGCCTCTGCGGGCAGCAAACGAAATCGATGGCACCAAAAGTTTTGTTTGGAAGGTAATTTCAGAAGACGGGCAAGGCGTCGAAGCCAGTGCAGGTGTTATGTTTCAGCCTGATATTTCCCTTCGTGAGGCCAATGATTTGGACATGCTTTTTTTACTGTCCAGTCCAACAGGTGCGTTTCAGGACGCGAGCTTTGGGAATGGCAGTATTCGGAGATTTGCACGCCATGGTATGATCCTTGGGGCCGTTTCAGGCGGTGTATTTCCCTTAGCGCGATCGGGTATTCTGGATGATCATGTGTGTTCTATTCATTGGTGCTATAAAGCAGCGTTTCAGTCAGAGTTTCCGAAGATCGAAACAAATGACGATGTGTTGGTGACCGACCGGCGGTGTTATACGGTTGCGGGGTCTGGGGCGATGTTTGATATGGCATTGCATATAATCGGTGAAACGATGGGTGATGCGATCATGACCGAGGTGGCCTGCTGGTTTCAGCACCCTTATATTCGTGAACGCGGTGTGCAGCAGAAAATCCCGGCATTTCGAAATGATACCACTGCGGACGCATTGCCTGAAACCGTGGCGCGTGCCGTTGAAATGTTTGCTGAAAATTTGGAACATCCCATAGGTGTTCAAGATGTTGCTGACGCGATTGGCGTTTCTGCCCGGCAACTTGAGCGTAACTTCAAAGCGGCGACAGATTATAGTCCGCTGCTTTATTATCGCCGGATGCGTATGAACGCGGCGCGACAACTGGTTTTGTATTCGCGTGAACCGATGGTCGAGATCGCGCAGGCGGTTGGATACGCAAGCTCGACAACGCTCTCGCAGCATTATCGTGCGCAGTTTGGGGTGACACCACAGGAAGATCGCAATCAACTCAACCAATTTCGGATCAGAGATAACCTGCCGTTGCCGTCCCTTTAGGTCGTGCAGCCTATAGGGTTTTGGTACCCGTAAAGTTTTCGAACCCTTCGGTTGTCTCTGTTAAATCGGCCTCATAATGGGCGATCATAGGCATTGCTATGGGTTCAATGGATGTGTTCCAAACAGGCCCATCATAAAACCCGCCTTTTATTTTTTCGCGTTCAGCGAGCGACGTAAAGGCGCGCATCCAATGGACTTTGTCCGGATTTTCGAGATCGCGCAGAGGACCAAAGACCAACATACCCGCATCCCGCAAAGCATCCCGGTTCTTATGTTCAAAGAATTCAATAAACGCTTCGCGCTGTCCGGAATTCAGGGTGTAGTGGCGGATTTCTATGATCATTGCTGCGTCTTTCCCCAATTTGTTCGGTTCAACATGCGCGATGGTTGCAGCTTCCGCAAGGATGCGATCTTTGCATTTAATGCCTCAGAGGAAACAAAGTTTCTTTTGGGTTGAATGGATGAAGCCTTGGTGCTAGCCTTGATTCGAGACATAAATACAGGAGACCCTTCATTATGTGCGGGATTGTAGGTCTTTTCCTAAAAGACAAAGCGTTGGAGCCTAAGTTGGGCGAAATGCTTACCGATATGCTGATTACCATGACAGACCGAGGCCCCGACAGCGCGGGGATTGCGATCTATGGAAACGACGCGGATCAAAATGCGAAACTGACTGTGCAGTCAGATAACGCCGACAGTGATTTTGCGACTTTGGCGGCAGACTTGGGTATCGTTCTTGGAACGACGGTAGAGCTTAATCGGCGTGACACACATGCTGTGCTGGAAATGCCTGCGGATAAAACCGCTGCTGCGCGTCAGGCCGTTACCGAATTGCGCCCAGGCTTGCGGGTCATGAGCGAAGGCGACACAATTGAGATCTACAAAGAAGTTGGTCTGCCACAAGACGTTGCAAACCGCTTTGGCGTGTCCAACATGAGCGGAACACATGGCATCGGTCATACGCGTATGGCAACTGAATCTGCTGTGACAACCGAAGGGGCGCACCCGTTTTCTACGGCACCAGATCAGTGCCTTGTACATAATGGATCATTGTCAAATCACAACAGCTTGCGTCGCAAACTGGTGCGAGACGGTGTTCGGATCGAAAGCATGAATGACACCGAAGTGGGCGCGGCTTACCTCACGTGGAAAATGCAAAACGGATCAACACTTGGCGAAGCGCTTGAAGGGTCCTTACAGGATCTGGATGGGTTCTTTACCTTTGTTGTGGGAACCAAAGATGGCTTTGGCGTTGTGCGCGATCCGATTGCTTGCAAACCCGCTGTTATGGCCGAAACTGACCAATACGTAGCATTCGGATCTGAGTACCGTGCCTTGGTCAATCTTCCAGGTATCGATGACGCCAAAGTCTGGGAACCTGAGCCCGCAACCGTATATTTCTGGAACCATTGATATGCAGACGTTTGATTTAGAAGCAGAGGGCCTGCGCGCATTGAACACCGCGTTGCACGCTCAGAACGACACAACCAACCAAACCGCATGGGAGGTCATCAACCCAAAGGGCAGCCATGCGATTGCCGTTGGTTTGGATGCCCCTATTGAGGTCACTGTCAAAGGATCAACCGGCTACTATTGCGGCGGGATGAACCAGCAGGCGACGATCAATGTCCATGGTTCTGTTGGGCCGGGTGTGGCTGAAAACATGATGTCAGGCACCGTTGTGATTGAAGGTGATGCCAGCCAATACGCAGGGGCCACAGGCCACGGCGGTTTACTGGTGATCAAAGGCAACGCAAGCTCGCGCTGTGGGATTTCAATGAAGGGGATCGATATCGTTGTGCATGGCAACATCGGCCACATGTCAGCGTTTATGGCGCAGGCTGGTAGCCTTGTTGTTTGTGGTGATGCAGGCGACGCGCTTGGTGATTCTTGTTATGAAGCAAAACTGTTTGTGCGCGGATCTGTTAAAAGCCTCGGCGCGGATTGCATCGAAAAAGAGATGCGCCCTGAACATATCGAACTGTTGAAAGATTTGCTGGAGCGCGCTGGTGCGGATGCAAAACCAGAAGAGTTCAAACGCTACGGTTCTGCACGTCAGCTTTATAACTTTGATGTTGATAATGCGGCTGCGTACTAAGAGGGTAATGATATGAACGATAAGACAAATATCCCGCGTACTATGCCGATCCAATCGGCGACGTTTACGAACGAAATCAATGCCGAAATTCGCCGCGCGGCGGCCACTGGTATTTACGACATTCGTGGGGGTGGCGCCAAACGCAAAGTTCCGCATTTCGACGATCTTCTGTTTCTCGGGGCGTCTATTTCGCGTTATCCTCTCGAAGGGTACCGCGAACAATGTGACACCTCTGTTTTGCTCGGAACGCGTTTTGCAAAGAACCCGATCAAGCTTGATATACCTATCACAATCGCAGGGATGAGCTTTGGCGCGCTTTCGGGTCCAGCCAAGGAAGCATTAGGGCGTGGCGCGTCGATGGCCGGAACATCAACGACAACCGGTGACGGTGGCATGACCCAAGAGGAACGTGGTCACTCCAAACAGCTGGTGTATCAATACTTGCCGTCACGCTATGGGATGAACCCAAATGATTTGCGCAAGGCAGACGCGATTGAAATCGTGGTCGGGCAGGGCGCTAAACCCGGCGGTGGTGGCATGCTGCTTGGTCAGAAAATTTCTGATCGGGTTGCCGGTATGCGGTGCCTGCCCAAGGGTATCGACCAACGGTCATCTTGTCGTCACCCAGATTGGACAGGCCCGGATGATCTTGAGATTAAAATTTTAGAACTGCGCGAAATCACGAACGGGCGTGTTCCGATCTATGTGAAGGTTGCAGGTGCGCGGCCGTATTTTGATACGACATTGGCGATCAAAGCGGGGGCTGATGTTGTTGTCCTTGACGGGATGCAAGGTGGCACAGCGGCGACACAGGATGTGTTCATCGAACATGTTGGCCAACCAACGCTCGCCTGTATTCGTCCTGCGGTTAAGGCGCTTCAGGATTTGGGAATGCACCGCAAAGTGCAGCTGGTTATCTCTGGCGGTATTCGGACAGGTGCGGATGTTGCAAAGGCGCTTGCGCTTGGCGCTGACGCGGTTTCTATCGGTTCTGCTGCAATGATCGCGATTGGCGACAATGACCCGAAATGGGAAAGCGAATATCAAAAACTCGGCACAACAACCGGGGCTTATGATGATTGGCACGAAGGCATGGACCCGGCAGGGATCACAACCCAAGACCCAGAGCTGATGAAGCGGGTTGATCCGGTTGATGCAGGGCGTCGCTTGCGTAATTACCTCAAGGTTATGACGCTTGAGGCACAGACAATCGCACGGGCATGTGGGCATAATCACCTACATAATCTTGAGCCCGAAGATCTCTGCGCGCTGACAATGGAGGCCGCCGCAATGGCGCAGGTTCCTTTGGCAGGCACGGATTGGTACCCAGGAAAAGGTAGTTTTTAATTCGGATTGGGCGCGCTTTCAGTAGGAAGCGCGCCCTTCTTTTACTCAACAGGGAAAGGAAAGTGGAACCATGGCAATCGATCTGGCTACTTTCGCACAAGAAAAAGGCGTCAAATACTTTATGGTCACCTATACCGATTTATTCGGTGGCCAACGCGCAAAACTGGTACCGGCCCAAGCGATCGCCGGCATGCAAAAAGACGGGGCAGGCTTTGCCGGTTTCGCAACATATTTGGATTTGACTCCGGCGCATCCTGACATGCTGTCGGTGCCAGACCCATCGTCCGTGATCCAATTGCCATGGAAACCCGAAGTGGCATGGGTTGCCGGCAATTGCATAATGGAAGACGAACCTGTCGCACAAGCGCCGCGCAACGTGCTAAACCGTCTAATCAAAGAGGCGGCAGATGAAGGTCTGCATGTTAAAACTGGCATTGAGGCCGAGTTTTTCCTACTGACCCCCAATGGCGAACAAATATCCGATCCTTATGATACGGCTGATAAACCCTGCTATGATCAGCAGGCCGTGATGCGCCGCTATGACATCATTGCCGAAATCAGTGATTACATGTTGGAACTGGGCTGGGGTGCGTATCAAAACGACCACGAAGATGCCAATGGTCAGTTCGAAATGAACTGGGAATATGATGATGCATTAAAGACGGCTGATAAACACAGCTTCTTTAAATTCATGACCAAAACCATTGCTGAAAAATACGGCTACCGGGCAACCTTTATGCCTAAACCGGTTGAAGGTTTAACTGGTAACGGGTGCCATGCGCATATCTCCGTTTGGGATGCGCCCGGCAGTGATGCAAAGGTAAACGTGTTTGCCGACAACTCTAAAGAACTGGGTTTGTCAGACAAAGGGCGCGCGTTTCTAGGCGGTATCATGAAGCACGCCTCTGCCTTGGCGGCGATCACCAATCCGACGGTGAACAGCTATAAACGGATCAACGCGCCGCGCACAGCATCGGGCGCGACTTGGGCACCAAACACTGTAACGTGGACCGGTAACAACCGTACACATATGGTGCGTGTTCCAGGGCCGGGTCGGTTTGAATTGCGCCTGCCGGATGGCGCAGTGAACCCTTATCTTTTGCAGGCGGTGATTATCGCTGCAGGTCTTGATGGTGTTCGCACCAACGCTGATCCGGGTAAACGTCATGATATCGACATGTACGCCGAAGGTCACAAAATCAAAGACGCGCCTAAATTGCCGCTGAACCTATTGGATGCGCTGCGCTATTACGACGAAGACGAAGGCCTGAAGTCGATGATGGGGGATGAGTTCTCAGCTGCTTATCTTAAGTTAAAGCACCAAGAGTGGAATTCATTTGTTTCCCATTTCTCACGTTGGGAAAAAGAGAATACACTCGACATCTAATGATGTGAAATTAAAGGAAGGCGCCCCGACATACCATGGGGCGCTTTTTCGCGTTCTGCTGAACTTTATATGTCCAGATCCGTCAGAATGAATCATCTTTGACAGATTGCATGGAAACATGTGTTGACGAGCTGCCGACGTGGGGAAGGGTAGATATGACTCTGCCTAAGATTTCGCGATAGCTGCGCATGTCATTGGTTCTGAGCTTTAAGAGATAATCAAATGCCCCGGCGATCATATGGCATTGCTCAATTTCAGGGACATTTTGCACACTAGCATTGAATTCGCGAAGCGCACCTTCGGTGGTGTCTGTTAAACGAACTTCAACAAATACGACCTGTTCCTTACCCAATTTGACCGGGTTTAAAATGGCCTTGAACCCCTGAATGTATCCCTCGGAAATCAATCTCTTTAGACGTACCTGACACGGGGTTTTTGAAAGGCCGACGCGTGCAGATAACTCTGTTACTGGTAAACGCCCTTCACGACTAAGGATTTGTATGATTTCCACATCGTATCGGTCTAATTGATCTGTTTTGTGCGCATTCATGGGTTATTTGGCCAAAATATGGATTAATTTAAGTTGCTAATCTTTCATATGGATTATTTTTGGTCAACTAGACTTTGTCTTTTGGTGTAATGTTGTCCAAACCAGTTCTTGAGGAGGAATTATGTCTAGCTTGAACGAGATCCGCACACATCTTCGGCACAATAACCTGCGCAATGAAACGCAAGTCATACAAGAACTGATCGACGCTCATCCAATTTCTGCGGCGAAGCGTGCAGTCGTTCAGAATCGCGCAACAGATTTGGTGACGGCAATTCGAAACGATAGCAATCCGGGCCTGATGGAAGTGTTCTTGGCGGAATATGGGTTATCGACAAACGAAGGCGTCGCATTAATGTGCCTGGCAGAAGCGTTGCTTCGTGTGCCGGATGCCGAAACAATCGACGCTTTGATCGAAGATAAAATTGCCCCGTCGGCATGGGGTCAGCACCTTGGGCAATCTTCCTCTTCTCTGGTCAATGCCTCGACGTGGGCGTTGATGCTGACGGGTAAAGTTTTGCAAGATGGAACTGGGATCGCTGCAACGCTTAAGGGCGCTGTTAAACGGTTGGGAGAGCCAGTGATCCGCGTTGCGGTTGGGCGTGCAATGAAGGAAATGGGCGCGCAATTTGTACTTGGGCAAACCATCAAGGAAGCCGTCAAGCGTGGAAAAACCAAAGAGAGTGAAGGTTATACCTATTCTTATGACATGCTCGGAGAAGCGGCGCTAACTGCTGCGGATGCCACGGCGTTTCTGAACGCGTATTCAGATGCGATCGCAAAACTAGCGGATGAATGCCGATCCAATGATATTCGCGAAAACCCGGGAATTTCCATCAAACTCTCTGCGCTGCACCCACGGTATGAAGTGGGTCAAAAAGAACGGGTGATGAAGGAATTGGTGCCTGTAACCTTGCGATTGGCGCAGCAGGCTAAAGCCGCGGGCATGGGGTTAAACATCGATGCCGAAGAGGCTGACCGTCTTGAGCTTTCGATGGATGTAATCGAAGCGGTGCTGCGCGATCCCTCTTTGGCGGGCTGGGATGGCTTTGGTGTTGTTGTGCAAGCCTACGGAAAGCGCGCGCCGCAAGTCATCGATTGGCTGTATGCGTTGTCTGGCGAATTGGATCGTAAAATTATGGTGCGGTTGGTCAAAGGCGCATATTGGGACACTGAAGTAAAACGGGCTCAGGTTGAGGGCCTGTCTGGATTTCCGGTTTTCACCCGTAAAGTTGCAACCGATGTGTCTTATGTGTGTTGCGCCCAAAAACTGCTGGGGATGACAGATAGAATTTATCCACAATTTGCCACGCACAACGCACATACTGTCGCGGCTGTTCTGGAAATGGCTGACGATAAAACAACGTTTGAATTCCAACGCTTGCACGGTATGGGCGAAAGCCTACATGATTTGGTTCTTAAGAAAAATGGAACGCGTTGTCGGATCTATGCTCCCGTCGGAGCCCATCGTGATCTACTGGCGTATCTCGTGCGGCGTTTGTTGGAAAATGGTGCAAATTCGTCTTTTGTTAATCAGATTGTCGATGAAACTGTTGCCCCCGAAATTGTGGCGGCTGACCCTTTTGAAGCGTATGGCGCTGGGGGTGTGAATGCAGCGGTACGTTTACCGAGTGATATATACGGCGATGAGCGCCCAAATTCTCGCGGTTGGGATTTGCATGATATTGACGATCTCGCTGAAATCGAAGCCGCCCGCGCACCTTTCGAAAATCACTTTTGGAAAACGGGCCCATTAATCAGTGGTGTGGTGAACGGCGATGCGGAACGCGCAGTTGTAAGCCCTGCTAATCATGATGACGCTGTAGGTTCGGTCGTTCAAGCTTCTCCCGAAGATGTAGAAACAGCGCTGGCAAACGCCACGGCTTGGGCGATGGATGCTAAGGCGCGTGCAGAGGTTCTGTGCCGCGCTGCGGATCTTTATGAACAGCACTTTGGTGAGTTCTTTGCTGCCCTCACGCGCGAAGCAGGAAAGACCCCGATGGATGCAATCGCCGAATTGCGCGAAGCTGTTGATTTCCTACGCTACTACGCTGCACGGGGAACAGAGCTTTCTAATCCGGCGCGGGGCATTATGGCGTGTATCTCGCCGTGGAATTTCCCGCTGGCGATCTTTACCGGGCAAATTGCAGCGGCGTTGGCTGCTGGAAATGGGGTTGTGGCGAAACCGGCTGACCCCACCTCAATTACCGCCAGCATTGCTGTACGTTTGATCCATGAGGCAGGGGTGCCGGTGACCGCGTTACAACTCTTGCCGGGTCGCGGTTCTGTAGTGGGCGCACGTTTGACGTCGGATGAACGGGTTAAAGGCATCTGCTTCACGGGTTCCACGCACACGGCCCAAACAATAAACCGGGCGATGGTTGAGAAAATCACACCTGCTGCGCCTTTGATCGCGGAAACGGGTGGACTGAATTCAATGATTGTTGATTCAACAGCTCTGCCGGAACAAGCAATTAAAGACATTGTAGCCTCGGCCTTCCAATCTGCGGGGCAACGGTGTTCTGCGCTTAGATTGCTGTATGTACAAGAAGACGTCGCGGAAACTTTTTTGGAAATGCTCTATGGCGCGATGGATGAGTTGGTCGTCAATAATCCGTGGAGCCTACAAACGGATGTCGGGCCTGTTATCAATGAGGGCGCATATTCCGAAATTCAGGATTATATCGAAACTGCGCGTGTGCAAGGCCGGGTCTTAAAAGAGATTTCAGCGCCGGAAGTAGGAACATTTGTTGCTCCAACTGTGTTGAAAGTGAACGGCATCGCTGATCTGGAAAAAGAGGTTTTTGGCCCAGTTATGCATGTCGCTACGTACAAAGCGTCAGAGCTTGATGCCGTTGTTGATGCGATTAATGCCACTGGATTTGGTCTGACCTTTGGGATGCATTCGCGGATTGATGATCGGATTGAACAAGTCACTGCGCAGCTGAACGTTGGTAACATGTATATCAACCGCAACCAAATCGGCGCGATTGTTGGATCGCAACCGTTTGGTGGTGAGGGGCTGTCAGGAACGGGCCCCAAGGCAGGTGGCCCATCTTATGTGAAGCGATTTGCCCAACCAAAGGCACGTAGCATTCAAACCGATGACATACCTTTTGCCGAACTTTCGGCAGTACAAGCGGCTTTACATGCGGCACCGAAGCCTTCACGCAAAGTCCTTAACCGGTTGGAACTTCCTGGTCCAACAGGTGAATCGAATGTGCTTTCGACATATGGGCGCGGCATATTTTTATGCTTGGGCCCGACGCTTGAAGCTGCTCTGCAACAGGCTGAAATCGCGCGTGCACATGGCTGTTCGGCAGTTGTTGTGGCCCCCGGTGGAACAGGCGCATCTGCAGTCAACGGAACCCTAGATCCGGCGCATCTGCGTGAATTAACGGGGTTAGATGCTGTGGTTTATTGGGCCCCTGAGGAAGTTATGCGCGATTTGCGTACTGCACTGGCCTATCGGGACGGCGCTTTGATTCCGCTGATCAACGACGAAGATTTCGGTGAACGCTGTCATCTAGAACGTCATGTTTGTGTCGATACCACCGCAGCAGGCGGTAATGCTTCGCTGTTGGCGCAAGCGAGCTGAGCAGCAAGAGGCTTTTGAAACACCTGCGATTGGGCCAGCTCTTGGGGTTGGTCCAGTCGTACATCGCGCTCTATAATTTGCGTTATGTAATATTGTTGGTTTGTTCAACGCCAAGAGATCAGTGATTGATGTTAGGGTTTTCTTTCAGTCGATGTACCAATAGATCGACGAACGCTCTGATTTTGGCATTTGCCTTTCGGCCTTCCAAATGAATGATGCTCACAGGAATGGATTTGGGTTCGTAGTCACGCAGGATCCGCACCAATGACCCTGCACGCAACTCTTCGCCAACTTGGTATGACATTAAACGGGTAATTCCGAACCCTTTTTTGGCGGCTTCGATGGCAGTGCCATTTTGATTGCATTGCAGGCGTGGCGAAATTTTTATGCTGAGCTTACGATCTGCTTTTTCAAACTGCCACGTCGTTGAGGCCTCGATGGTGGATGCAAGAGTGACCTCGTGATTGATTAGGTCTTCGGGTGACTTAGGGGTTCCGTGTTTTTCGAAATACTCTGGGGCACCGCAAACCACACGTTGAACGCTTCCGACTTGCGTTGCGAATAAACCTGAATCTTTGAGGTGCCCAATGCGGACAGCGATGTCTAAGCCTTCATCAAGAATATTGCCAACGCGATCATAGAACATTGCTTTTACATCAACAGCAGGGTTTTGCTGTAGATATTCGGTTAGAATTGGCGCGATGTGTTTTTGACCGAACAAAACGGGGGCGGTGATTGATAGGCTGCCTCGTGGTTCTATGTAACTTCCGGATGCTGCGGCTTCGGCCTGTTCTAGATCTTCTAGAATTTGCTTGGCGTCTTTGTAAAATCGCGCTCCGGTATCCGTTAATCGAACATGTCGCGTGGTACGATTGAACAGGCGCACGTCTAGGTTTTGTTCGAGTTGAGCAATGGCACGGGTAACTGCAGGAGCTGAAAGATTTAATTTGCGGCTGGTGGCCACAAAACTTTGGCAATTTGCCACTTCGACGAAAACGCGCATGTTTTCAAGCTTGTCCACTGCAAGGTTCCTTGGGGCTTTGATTATTATTTCGCATGATGAAATATACAGTTTTAAAATGACACAATTATTTCAAATTGGTTTCTGAGTATGTTTCTCCAAACTTGATCAAAGTGAGAGCAACATATGCCCCGTCCCCCATTACCTCCGTTTACGGAGCAGACCGCTATCGAAAAAATCCGCCTTGCTGAGGATGGCTGGAATTCGCGTGACGCAAGCAAGGTCGCGCTGGCTTATTCAGAGAACACA
Source organism: Cochlodiniinecator piscidefendens (assembly GCF_011326755.1). Lineage (GTDB taxonomy): Bacteria > Pseudomonadota > Alphaproteobacteria > Rhodobacterales > Rhodobacteraceae > Cochlodiniinecator > Cochlodiniinecator piscidefendens. Next base: position 90,512 of record NZ_JAAOIE010000006.1, read on the forward strand.
AATTGGCGCAACCGGGCACATTTTGTATCCAATCGCCAAGAAGCCGAAGCGTTTCTGGCTGCAAAATGGGTTAGGGAAAATGAGTATCGCCTGATCAAAGAGCTTTGGGCATTTTCGAGTAATCGAATTGCCGTGCGTTACGCTTATGAATGGCGTGATGATAGCGGCAATTGGTTCCGTTCTTATGGGAATGAAAATTGGGAATTTGAAGCGGATGGCCTAATGGTCAATCGTTTTGCCAGCATTAATGATCTCCCTATCAAAGAAGAGGATCGTTTGTTCCACTGGCCGTTGGGCCGGCGCCCTGATGATCACCCCGGATTGAGTGAACTCGGGCTATAACACAACAGGAGGAAAAGATGGCGTATTCAAGCGATATTGCATTCACGGATGTTGTAAAATCTATTCAATCCCGAAAAGGGTCACGCGATCTGTATGCGCAAATGGAACAGAACGGTAGTTGGGACACGGAAATTATGCCTGACATTGCCGCTTATATCGCGGATCAACAGAGCTTTTTTCTAGCGACCGCAAATGCCGAAGGCCAACCCTATATTCAGCACCGCGGCGGCCCCGTCGGTTTTCTGAAGGTTCTAGACAAAAAAACCTTGGCCTTTGCGGACTTTAAGGGAAACAAACAGTTTATCAGTCAGGGCAATCTATCCGAAAACTCTAAATCCTTTATTTTTCTCATTGATTACACCAATCGGACCAGGGTGAAAATTTGGGGAACTGCGAAAATAGTAGAAGATGATACGCAGCTGTTGACCGAGCTGATGCCGGAAGATGGCACGTATCGCGCGCGCCCTGAACAGGTGTTGAAATTTACAGTTGAGGCGCTTGATCGCAATTGCCCACAACATATTCCTCAACGTTTTGAACGTAATGATGTGGAGCGGATGTTAAGTGAAAAAGACGCGCAAATTGCCCAACTTGAGGAACGTATTCGCACGCTCACGATGAAGACAGAATAAATATGTCAGGACGCATCGAATACTTACGAAGCTCAGAAAGGGCGCATCCGCCGCACGGGCTAAATCAACCCGCCATTCACGTGTAAAATTTGCCCGGTAATATAACCTGCATCTTGGCTTAGCAAAAAACGTATGGCTTGGCTGACATCCTCGGGTTTTCCCAAACGTCCGAGCGGGATTTTGCGGGTGATCTCGTCTAAAACATTAGGAGAGAGCGCATCACCGGTGCCTTTGTCCTTTTCAATATAGCCGGGTACAACGCAGTTTACCGTTATGCTATCCTTGGCCAAGGCCAACGATAGGCTGCGGACGGCGACTTCAATCGCTCCTTTTGAGGCGGCAGATGCTGGGAACTGGGGCATGTCCGTTCGAAATACATGCGAAGTGAAGCTTCCGACAGCTACGATTCTGGGATGCGGCGCCTGAGACAGCAGATGCTTTGCACTTTGCACCAACTCAAAGAAACTCTGGGTATTGCCGAGAAAAGCATAAGAAATGTCGTCAGGTTGCATTTCGTTCAGGCTTTTCAAAAGCGGAAATCCCGCGTTGGCAACCAAAGCATCCAGTTGTCCAAAACGGGCGGCGTGTGCAGCTACGATTGCAGCGGCTGTGCCCGGTTCTGATAAATCCCCAAGTATTGTTTCAACTTCGGCCCCTCGATCGCGCGCTTGATTTGCGATCGCATTTAGCGCTGTTTCGGACTTGCGGGTGTGTAACGTTAGCTGAGCGCCCGGTTTTGAACAGGTCAAAGCCAGCGCTGCCCCAATTCCTGATGCCGCACCGGTGATGATTGTTGAAACGCCTCTAGTCATACTTCGGTTTGATCCCAGTTCTGCCCCAATATCCAATCGCAAAAATTTGCGACGCTGCTTACTCTCTTATGGGCGCGTGGCAAAACCAAGTAAAATCCCGGAATTTGCTGTTTAGGCATTGCATATAGGATATCTGTGCCAAGCGGAGCAACCAAATCCCCGGCTCGAATATCGTTGTCTGCATCTTCTCGTGAGATCAGTCCAACACCCATACCCGACAGCGTCGCACGGCGCATGGTGGCCGCATCGTGGAATGCAATCTCTGATGTGTTTTCTGGGATCTCTAATTCGAAAAAATCTAAGATGTCGTTCCACAGGGTATTTTGCAAAACGGGGTGTAATAGTGTTTCGTTTAGAAGATCCTGGGGTGAGCTAATTCTTTCTGCGACCTCAGCAGTGCAACAAATCACTTTGTAGTCGATCAACAACTGAGTGCTCTCAAGATCGTTCCAATTGCCATAGCCCCATTGAACCGCAACATCAATGTCGTCGCGGCTAAAGTCAGGGGTTTCAACCATGGTTGTAAGGCGAAGATCGGATTGAGGAACAAATTCGCGAAAGGTCTCTAACCGTGGCAGGAGATAGCGCGTCGCAAAATAAGGAGACACATTTAGCGTGATGCGGTTTTTATACTTTTGATTGGTTACGCGTCGCACCCCTTCGGCCAATTCTTCAAAACCGGCTTCGACATAACGGGCAAGTAAGATTGCAGCTTCGGTTGGTTCGATTGAACGTCCTTTGCGTTCAAATAGGGATACTTGCAGGGTGTCTTCTAGCAGTTTTATTTGCTGACTCACGGCCTGAGGCGTGACCAACAGTTCGTCAGCAGCGCCGCGAATAGAATTGTGTCGCGCCGCCGCATGAAATGCCTTCAGAGCATTCAGAGGAGGAAGTTTAAGGCGTGTCGCATTCATTGAATAATTCCCGACAAAGGCACCAAATTAGATCACCGCTTTTTCCAAAAAGGGTTCGTTGCGCACAATTCTATCATAGCCAATTGGGCTGAGATCTAAACTGCGAAATGCGCCGTAGGTGATCCATTCTGCTACGCCACGTCCAACTGCAGGGGATTGTTGCAATCCATGACCTGAAAACCCATTGGCAAAGATAAAGTTCCTGACCTCGGTATGAGGACCAGCAACAACGTTGTGATCGAGAGTATTAAATGCATAGTGGCCCGCCCAAAAGTTCACCAACTTGATCGCCTCAAAAGCACTGGAACGTTCAGCGAGGTCCATCCAAATTTTTTCAAACTCATCATGGCGTGGCTCAAAATCATCCCAATCTACGGCGGGATCTTCAAAGGGCGTTGTGCCTGACAGGAAAAACTTGCCTTCCGGGCGGCAAAATGTGCCCGATGGATCGATCATAAGTGGCAGACGCCCATTGTTCACGGTTGCACCGCCCTCTGGGGTTTTGGCGCAGTCAAACACGAAAAGCGAACGTTTACGTGGCTCAATAGGGATCGATAATCCGGCCATAGCAGCGGTTTGGGCAGCTCGAGGGCCAGATGCGTTGACCAGAGTTCCGCACGAAATGCTTTGCCCTGATTTGAGCGTGACCCCAGTTACCTTATTGTTCTCACGTTCGATGCTGATAACTTCGTCAATGACGTAGTCAGCTCCTTGCGCGCGGGCCTTTTTGCGAAACCCATTCATAATTCCAGTGTTTGAAAACCAACCTTCGCCTGATTGGCCATAACTTCCGAGCTGTAGATCCTCGACATTAAGATGCGGGAAGGCCGTTTTGATTTGATCAGGACCCCACAAAACAACATCTGCACCGAGTGATCGCTGCACTTCGTGGTTTTCGCGAAGAATCTGAACTTGCTCATCCGTTTTGGCCAAAAAGAGGTAACCACCTTCGTGGAACCCCAAATCCGGTTTATCGCCATCGACCTCCATTGTTTGGGCGAATTCACGAATGAATTTTGTGCCAAACTGCCCAATTTGAACATTTATCGGATTGGAAAATTGGTTGCGGATAGCGCTGGAGCTAAGCGAGGTAGAAGCTTGTGCAAATGTTGGGTCTCGTTCGATAATCAGAACGGACCCGTTAAAATCGGGGTTTTCCGTGAGGAAATAAGCAACAGAAGAGCCGATCACAGCCCCGCCGATAATCACCACATCATAAGTGTCGCGCATTACTCGCCCTCGTCATTTGGGTGGCCCAATTCGCAGAACCATCCACCAATAAATTGTACGCTAGGCGCGTTAGGGTCCGGTACATCTGTTTTGGCCTCCATCGCTTCGCGGTATGGTTCGGCGCTGTCTTGAGGGTGATAACCGATATGGCCAGCTTTGCTATCATCGACAACTTTTAATCTATTGTCGGAAAGACCATGGCCGATGGTGTGGCCCAAACGCGGGGCAACCAAGGCGCGTTCGACATATTGCACGCAATCAGCAAAACTAAGCCAGCTCCAAAGCATCCGTCGGTCTGCCGGTTCAGGGAACGATGAAAAAATCCGCAGACACAGGCTTTCGATGCCAAACTTGTCCCAATACAGACGGCTTAGGCTTTCGACGAAATTCTTTGAAACACCATAGAGACTGTCAGGACGCACCGGACAATCCGCGTCGATGTTCGCCTGCATATCGTGATAGCCGATGGCATGAACAGAGGATGCGTAGATTACACGTTTCACACCATTTTTACGGGCACCTTCGTAAATGTGGTATGACCCACGGATGTTGCTGTCCAAAATGGTCTCAAAATCCACTTCAAGCGGCGCTCCACCAAAGTGAACGATTGCATCGACATCTTTTGTCAGCGCCATGACTGCATCGTAATCGCCCAATTCGCATACCACGGCTTCTTCGTGCGGTTGAATGTTGGCCATCTCGTCGCGGTCAGAAATACGAACATGCTCAGCCAGGTGTGCCAGCCCACTACGCAGTTCAGTTCCTAAGCGCCCACCTGCCCCGGTGATCAGAATACGATTAAATGGTTTCATAGGATGCTCCTTAGCGCAGTGTCGCAACAGCGTTGCGAATACGAGAAATTGCTGCGCGCAGCACTTCATCTGACGTGGCTGTTGATAGTCTGAAAAATGGGGATAACCCGTAGGCGCTGCCGGGGACCGCAGCGACCCTTGCTTGATCAAGCAAAAACTGGGTCACGTCGGCGTCATTCGTGAGAGTTAAGCCATCTGTCGTGGTTTTTCCAATGATCCCAGCGCAATCAATATAGGCGTAAAACGCCCCATCAGGTCTATCCAATTCCAGCCCGTCGATGGCGTTTACCAATTGCACCACAAGATCGCGACGGCGTTCAAATGCAGCGCGAAACTGTGCGACCTCTTCTTGTGGTCCTGTCAACGCAGCAACCGTTGCGGCTTGGGCGATGGAACAGGCATTTGTTGTTGATTGGCTTTGAACGGTGGTCATACCTTTGATCAACTCTGCTGGTCCTGCACCATACCCAATGCGCCACCCTGTCATCGCATAGGCTTTGGCAACGCCATTGACGATCAAAGTGCGATTCCGCAAATCGGGGCATGCGTTTCCAAACGAAACGAAGTCCAGCCCGTCAAATAGAATGTGTTCGTAAATCTCATCAGATAGGATCAACAGATCAGGATGGGCTGCTAGCACTTTGCCTAACGCTTTGAGCTCATCGCGCGAATAAACAGCACCGGATGGATTGCCGGGCATATTGAGTATGAGCCATTTTGATTTAGGGGTTATCGCTGCAGATAGTGTCGCAGGCGTAAGTTTGAAACCATCCGCACGAGAGCATTCAACAACAACAGGTGTTCCACCCAGCATGAGAGCCATGTCAGGATAGGACACAAAATATGGCGCGGCCAATATGACTTCGTCGCCTGCTTCTAATGTGGCCATCAATGCGTTGAAGATGATTTGCTTTGCGCCGTTGGCGACGACGATTTCATCCGCCGCAAAAGTCAGGCCATTTTCGCGCTGAAACTTCTCTGCGACGGCTGCCTTGGTCGCTGGCGCTCCTCCGGTCGCGGTATAACGGGTGTCACCGGATAGCGCGGCTTGATGGGCGGCTTCGATGATATGTGCAGGTGTGTCAAAATCAGGTTCACCTAATCCCAGATCCGCAACATCTATTCCCTGCGCCACGAGGGCCTTGGCGGCTTGGCTTACGGCCATGGATGGGGATGGCTTTACGACAGCCATACGTTTTGCCAACATTGTCATTCTTTCTCACTCACGTAGCCTTTGAGCCGATCTTCGGCTTTTGCGGATTCACTGCGTTCCGAAGCCGGACCAAAGCCGCCTCCGCCGGGGGCCTTTAGAATAAGGCGCTTACCAGCCGGAACATGTTGCCAACCCTTGGGTCGTAATTTCGTGCCATCACAAAGTTCAACAACACCGGGCGCGCCTTCTTCTCCGCCATCACGGCCACGCGCAGGGTGATTAACCCGATCAAACATTGCAGAAAAATCAAATTCGTGACCTTCGGAAGGGGCAATTTCGATAATTTGCCCAAGCCCGCCGCGTGTGCGGCCCGCACCACCACTGTCGGGACGCAGTTCCTTTCGCCAAATTACGATGGGCCCTGTGTGCTCTGTCGCTTCGATTGGCATGGTGTGAACCCCGGACGGGAACGCTGTCGCAGCGAGGCCGTCCAAAGCAGGGCGCGCACCGGTTCCGCCTGAATTGAACATCAGCACTTCGGAGTTTTGCCCCGTCTTTCCGGCCTCAGGGCGTGCAGAAATATGGATATTCCAAAGTGCTGCAGCCCCTTCTGACATGATTTGTCCGGGCAAAGCTTGCGCCAATGCACCCAAAACCAGATCAGGGACCATGTGCCCCATGACATGACGCAATGAAACCGGTGCAGGTCGCTCTGCGTTCAGAATGTTAACCGGGGAATCCACGGTAAAGGGCTCTAGAGACGCAGAATTGTTTGGAATGTCAGGCGCGACCACGCATTTGACAGCATAGCAAGCATAGGCCTTTGAGTAGATCAGAGGGCAATTGATCCCCCATTTGCTGATGCCATCTGTACCGGCAAAATCAACGTTCACTTCATCGTTTTTGACAGACAGTGTGGTGGCCAGAGTGACGGGCGTATCGTAACCGTCGACAGTCATTTGGTTGGTCCAGACGCCTTTGGGCAATTTGGCGATACGTTCCAAGGTTGCGGTACGGGAGCGTGAGAAAATAAATTCCCCCAACTCGTCCAAACTCAACATATTGGTTTCGTCCATCATGTCGATCAGTCGACGATGGCCAACTTCGTTACAGGCGGCAAGAGAATAGAAATCCCCAACAACTTGGTTTGGTTCCCGGACATTGCTTCGTAGGATATTGATTAGGTCTTTGTTAACAACACCGCGTTCTGCGAACTTCATGATGGGAATTTGAATCCCTTCTTCGTAAACGGATTTTCCATCCGCGCCAAAGCCACGACCGCCAACATCGACAACATGTGCGGTGCAGGCAAAAAACGCGACCAGTTCACCGTTTTTGAATGAAGGGGCAACCATCGTAATGTCGTGCAGGTGGCCTGTCCCCTTCCAGGGGTCATTGGTGACGTAGCAGTCGCCTTCAAACATTTCTTCTTTGGGGATTTCACCGAGAAAGTGCAAAACGGCTTCGGCCATTGTGTTGACGTGTCCGGGTGTCCCTGTGACAGCTTGGGCCAGCATCAAACCCTGTGGGTTAAACACACCGGCTGATAAATCTCCTGCTTCTCGGACCGAGGTCGAAAAGGCCGTGCGAAGCAATGTCAGTGCTTGTTCTTCGACGACAGAAATCAATCTGTTCCACATCACTTGCATACGAATTTCAGACAATCCAGCCATTGCTTAGGCCTCCTTGCGTGTCAAAAGAATGGTTCCGTCTGCTTGCAATATGGCGTCAAACGGGGATGTGATAACTGTCGATGTTTCTTCTTCAACGATAACGGCTGGCCCGATAACGCAGTCCCCTGCCTTGAGTTGAGACCGCTCAACAATTTTGCTGTCGCACAGGCCGTCCGAACTCGGATCAAAGACAGCTCGTGTTTCCGAAACGGCCACCGCTGATCCTTTTGTCAACAAAGCTGCCGCGTTGGGTTTTTCGCGAATGTCGCTGGCCTTCATCGACCAAGTGACAATTTCGATTTCTAAACCGCCAAGCCCATCGATGGCACGCCCAAAGAAACGCGCATAGCTTTCGCTAAATCGATCCCCAATGAGCGTAATGTCTGATGCAACCAGTTTCCGATCTGGGATCGCAACGGGGATTTCCCAGCCCTGACCCTGATACCGCATGAAGGCGGTAATTTCCCGCTGGATTTCTCCGTCTGATCCGGCGCGCACAAAGCGCTCAGCGGTGTCGCGCAATCCGGCGAGCATGCTGTTAACATCGTCCACATCAAAGTCCGACAACCGCACAAGACGAGAAGCCAGGCCTTCGTACCCAAACGGTGCCTTAAGAAAACCAATAGCGGATCCGACACCGGCCCCTGGCGGAATAAGGCATTGATCAACGCCGAGTTTTTCACACAGTCGTGCTGCATGAAGCGGCGCCGCCCCGCCAAAGGCAATCATGATATTCTCGGAAATGTTTTTACCGTTTTCCACAGCATGGACGCGCGCAGCGTTTGCCATGTTTTCGTCAACCACTTCACAGATACCAAATGCGGCCTCAAGCGGTGTGAGCGATAGTTTACCGCCCACATCTTTTGCGATAGCGTTTGCTGCGGCGTCCTTGGACAAAGAAATCGCGCCATCAGCAAAATTATCTGGGTCAATCTTACCCAACATTACATCTGCATCGGTAATTGCCGGGCGTTCGCCGCCTCTGGCATAGCAGGCTGGGCCGGGTTCTGACGCGGCAGATTCTGGTCCAGTTTGAATTCGACCCATTGAATCGACCCAAGCGATAGACCCGCCACCTGCCCCAATTTCGATCATTTCGATTACAGGAATTGAAATTGGCATGCCCGATCCTTTGCAGAATCTATACGTGCGCGCGACCTCAAAGGTGCGGGCGGTTTGTGGTGTGAAATCTTCGATCAGGCAAATCTTTGCGGTTGTGCCGCCCATGTCGTAACTGACGACTTTTTCCAAACCAAAACGCGCGGCCACATCCGCGGCAAAAATTGCGCCACCAGCCGGGCCGGATTCAACCAATCGAACGGGAAATTCAATTGCTGTTTCAACGGAAATCAATCCGCCGCCGGAATGGATCATGAAAACAGGGCACTGCGCGCCTTCGTCTTTTAATCGCGATTGTAAGCGAACGAGGTAGTCTTCCATTTGTGGGCGGACATAGGCGTTTGCGCATACGGTATTGAAGCGTTCAAATTCGCGCATTTGTGGCGAAACTTCTGCTGAAATTGAGATAGGCAGCCCTGGTAATTTGGCGGCCAGTATGTCCCGTGCGCGTTCTTCGTGAATTGGGTTTTGATAAGAATGAATAAACCCAATTGCGACTGCACCAAAGCCGCCTTCGCGAATAATCTCCGCAAGTTCATTTAAGCGTGCTTCGTCGAGGGCTTGCAACTCGCGGCCTTGGGCATCCAATCGACCTGAAACAACAAAACGATCTTCGCGTGGGATCAAAGGCGCTGGTAACTTTAGGTTCAAATCATATTGTTCGAACCGGTTTTCAGTACGCATCTCGATAACATCACGAAACCCTTCGGTGGTGACCAATGCGGTTTTAGCCCCCCGCCGTTCGATCAACGCATTGGTTGCAAGTGTTGTACCATGGATAACAATGTCGATGTCAGAATACCCAATCCCAGCCTGTTGGGTGACGATTTCAATCCCATCCAAAATCGCCTGTTCCGGCTCTGCGTAGTTGGTTAGAACTTTGGTTGAAAAAATCTGGCCGCGTAGATCCAATGCGATATCGGTGAATGTCCCACCAATGTCTGCGCCCAAGCGAATATCTTGTGTGCTCATGCTGAGGTTCCTTTTGCCGCTGCGCGCATTTGGCTCAAAGTTTGGCGAGGCGTTAAGGCCTCTGGTGAAATGTTCAGTTCAAGAACCGCACCGGTTTTCGACGCAAGAGCGCGTTCAAACGCGGCTTCGAAATCCTCTGTCTTTGCAACGTATTCCGAGTGATATCCATAAGATTGTGCAAGCAAAACAAAGTCAGGATTTTCTAAACTGGTGCCCGAAACACGTTCTGGGTAATTGCGTTCTTGGTGCATCCGGATGGTGCCGTATATGCCGTTGTTGAGAATTAAGATGATGGGCTGTGCCCCCGCTTGCATAGCGGTTCCTAATTCCTGGCAGTTCATCTGAAAATCCCCGTCGCCGGCGAAACAAACGACCGTGCGTTCCGGGCAGGCTACCTTGGCGGCTATTGCGGCCGGAAGCCCATATCCCATAGCGCCAGATTGCGGCGCGAGAAGCCGCTGGTTCGGACCAAATTTGAAAAACTTATTTGGCCAAATCGTAAAGTTACCTGCGCCGTTGGTCAGAACTGAGTCTTGGGGCAAACGATCGCGCAAGAACTCAGTGACTTTTCCCATATCCACCGGGCTTGGAAGATCAGGTAATTCAAAAGCTGCCTCATAGTCTGCGCGTGCGCTCAGACGCCAATTGGCCCAATCGCCGTCTAACCTATGTGCTGCTAAAGCCATTGAAAAAGCATTGGGACCAGAATGGATTGCAAGGTCGGGTTGATAGACTTTGCCCAATTCGCGATCAGAGGTGTGAACGTGCAGCAATGTTTGTTTTGGGCATGGAACGTCAAACAGAGTGTATCCATCCGTGGTCATTTCTCCGAAACGAATATTGATCGCGAGAATGACATCTGCATTTTTGATTACGTTTTTTGTTGCCGGTGTCATGCCAACCCCAGCGTCACCGACATAGGTTAGAGAATGATTGTCGTATTGATCCTGAAACCTGAACGCGGCCAAGACTGGTATGTCGGAGGCCTCTGCAAAATTCTTTAACGCGGTAGAACCTGTGTCGGTCCAGCCGCTCCCACCCATCATGATCAATGGATGTTTTGCGCCTTTCAATGCCTTGAGAACCGCCCCTACAGTCTGCTCTGTAGGAGCGGCCTCATGTACAGACATCGGACCGCTGAGAGCGGGCACAGTCGTCACGTCTGTGAGCATATCTTCGGGCAATGCGATGACGACGGGTCCGGGTCGCCCAGTTGTGGCGGTGGCCCATGCGCGTCCTAATATTTCGGGAATGCGATCCACGTCGTCAATTTCGGTGGCCCATTTGGCCAATGTTCCATAGACGGCGCGATAATCCACTTCTTGAAAGGCTTCGCGCCCTTTCATATCTGTCCCGACCTGCCCCACAAACAACAGCATCGGCGCGCTGTCCTGCATAGCGGTGTGCACACCAATAGATGCGTTGGTTGCACCTGGCCCGCGTGTGACAAAACAAATGCCCGGCGTTCCGGTGAGTTTGCCATATGCCGCTGCCATAAACGCGGCGCCACCTTCGTTACGGCAGAGCGTGAAATCCAATGCGCCTTTTGTGTCATAAAGTGCGTCAAGAACCGCGAGATAGCTTTCCCCGGGAACCCCAAAGGAATGCCGAGCCCCGAGAGATTGCAAACATTCGACCAGAAGCGTTCCGCCATTTCGTGTTGTCATATCAGGACCTGTCATATTCAGTTTACGTACTTCAACCTACGCTCTGTGGTGTCTCGGGTCGGTGCAGAAAATCTTGGGATCGTTCAGAAATTCTGCACCAAGTCTGAAACACAGATTTAGATCAAACCATAATAAGGTTTACGCGCAAGCGTTTCGTGGACGTAGTTGATCATGGTGATAAAATCGAAAACGGGTAACCCGGTTGCGGCTTGCACTGCATGTGCATAAGGCGGCAGATCACTGCATTCGAGTAAGATCGCGCCAAGGTCGTCATGGTCGGCCTGAAGTTTACGGGCAACGTCTACGACCCCTTCGCGAATACCATCGTCATCCAGTTCACCAATATTGGCGATTATACCCTGCATGAATGCTTCTTTGGTTTCCATTCCGCCAATGGCCAAAGGAATATCTTTTCCAACGCCAGTTCCAGAAAAGTGCTCTGGTTTCAAACATGTGCTGTCGGCGGTGATAATGCCAACGCGCTTGCCTGTGATTTGGTGCACAAAGGGAATTTGCAGCAGGCTAGACGCAAAAACCGGGATATCAACAGCGGCGGCGATTTCTTTTTGAAACAACGCCATAAAACCACAGGCTCCGGTGATTGCCTTGACGCCTTCAGCTTGCAGTTTTTGTGCCGCTGCAATGAAGGGTTCAATCAATGTCGGATCAGCCTGATACAGCAATCGGTCTGCTGTCGCGCCTTCGACAACCGCATAACGCACAGGGAAATTGTAGGTTGTTGCGTTGGCCACATTGCCAGGCAAAAATGGGTAGTGGCAATCTAACACCAAAATGCCGATGGTTTCGCCTGCCCAGCTTTGGCTTTTTGTACGTGATTTATAAATCATGATCGCCCCTTAAGCGTAGATGTAACCGCCGGAGACGATGATGTTCTCTCCGGTCATATATGTATTTTTTGGGCCTCCGGCCATCATGACCCATTCCGCCATTTCGCGCGGCTCCCCACCGCGTCCCAATGGGCTTGCTGCGGCCAGCTCGCCTAAAAACCCGGCTTCTCGTGCTTTGTCTGTCGCCATGCCTGCGGGGGCGACGGAGTTCACCAAAATGTTGTCTGGCGCCACTTCATGCGCAAAGCTCTTAGTGAGGCTTACAACTGCTGCTTTGGTTGCGGCGTAGTGGGCGTTCTGAGGGTGGGCTTTGAAAGCATCAACGGATGTGATGTTAACGATGCGGCCTTTGACAACGCCATCCGTTTCTTGGGCGCGAAACTGTTTGATCGCGGCAACACACATGTGAAACGTGCCTTTGATATTCACTGCATTTGAGGCGTCCCAATCGGCGTCCGTGATATCCAGCATTGATTTGCGAGGATAAATTGCCGCCGAATTTATCACGGTATCTACTCGGCCCAGTTCTGCCGCGATCTGAGCAAAGGCGGTGTGCGCGGCGTCGGATGTACGGATGTCACACGCCGCGAAAGCCGTTTTCAAACCCGCTGCGCGCGCAGAGGAGAGTGCGGTTTCGGCGGCCTTTTCGTTCACATCAATGATCCCAATCGCAGACGCTCCGTTTTCGACCGCCATATCCGCCAGCAACAGGCCAAGTCCGGCACCGCCACCAACGACAACAACTGATAATCCATCCATTTCAGGTATCCTTTTTTGCAAACCCGCCGCCGCCAACAAATTGGGCGGTGGGCAGTATATCAAACCGGGTGACGTCCACGTGCACAGGCATATTGAGAACGGACAACAACATCTCAGCCACGTCTTCTGGCTGTACGGCGTCAAACGCTTCGTACATGTCTGAACGGGCCCGATCACTGAGAACATCACGATACAGCGCGGTTTCAACACGCCCTGCGACGATTTCTGTGACGCGTACTTTGCTCCCGGATAAATCGCATCGTAAAGCGCTGGCAAAGCTGGAAATCGCCGCCTTTGATGCCCCGTAAACCGCCATATTTGGGAAAGGGCCCTGCCCCGCAGTGGATCCAATGAAAAAGAGATGCCCGCGTTTTCGTGCTGCCATACCCGGAAGGATCATCCGCGTTGTGGCGATCGCCGCAGACAGGTTTACCTCAAGCGTTGTATCAATGTCTGATTGCGCCATGTCACAGAACCCAGTGACCGGGGGCATAACGCCGGCGTTGTTTACCAACACATCTATGGTTTCGCCGTCTAACGCTGTTTCCAAAGCCTCGCGGTCTGTTAAGTCGAGCGCTAGCGGGCGTACACCCGCATGTGTCTGCATTTTCTCAAGCGTTGCGGCACTGCGTCCAAGGGCGATTACTTCGTACCCTTTGTCGGCCAAAGCATAGGTAATGGCACGCCCAATTCCGCTAGTTGCACCTGTAACGAGCGCGAGAGGTTTCTTAGAATTCATGCTTTGACTACTTTCAAAAGACGGGCTTCAACCACGCTTACGGCTCGGGTGAGTGGAAAACCAATTGCAAAATAAATCAGCGCCACAACGGTAAGTATTTCAATAGGCCGTGCAACATTATTGGCGATATTTTGTCCGACATACATCAAATCAGCCATGCCTACGGCCGACACGAGTGCGCTTTCTTTGAACAAAGACACAACATTGGACAAAAGGTTGGGAATGGCGCGCAGAACCGCCTGAGGTAAAACAACGAAAATCGTTTGGACCCCTCTGGGAAGCCCAAGTGCCGTGCAAGCGTCAAACTGGCTGCTTTCGATAGACTTTAAAGCAGCGCGAAAACTCTCGGATATGATCGCTCCGCTATAAAGCGAGAGGGCGATAACGGCTGACGCAAACCCGGATAGATCAATCCCCAAAAAGAGAGGAAGGCAAAAGAACACCCAAAAGAGCTGCACAAGCACTGGGGTCCCGCGGAAAAATTCGACATACAGTGTCGATGCCCAATATATCACATGGTTTTCAGACGTCCGGCCAAGGCTAAGCACAAAGCCCCAGATCAACCCTAGAAGCGCCGCAAGGCCAACAAATTGAAGTGTGGTGCTAAGCCCCTGTAGCAATACGCCTGAGTAACTTAGCAAAAATGAGAAATCGAGTTCCATCATCCCCTCCTTAGTTTGCCAGCAGACGCTTTGTGCGCCGCTCTATGTAGCTAACGGCTTGCGAGACTGGAAAAGACACAGCAAAATAAATCAGAGCTACAGTTGTCAGGGTTTCGATCGGACGGAAGGTCTGGGTCGAAATATAACGTCCTTGATACATCAAATCTTCAACAGAGATGAGCGCAACCAAGGCCGATTGTTGGAAAATGCCTATCCCATTTGTGATCAAAACGGGCAGTGCGAGGATCAAGGCTTGGGGCAATATGACATGAATAATGCGTTGAAAGGCATTTAGCCCTAAGGCAACGCTCGCATCTGAATGGGAATGTGGAATTGCCTGAATTGCAGCGCGGTAGGCTTCTGCGTTAAAGGCCGCCAGATTCAGCCCTAAGGCCAAAATACCCATAAAATATCCGCTCCACCAAACATTGAATATGATCGGAACACAGAAGAAAAACCAAACCAGTTGGATCAATGCAGGTGTGCAACGAAAAAATTCTATGTAGATGGTCAACGGCCATGTGATCAGTTTGATTTTTGACATCATGCCGAGCGCGACGAGAAAACCAAAGACCAGCCCAATGGCATTGGCCCAAAGCGTTAATTGAAGCGTTACCAGCAGCCCATCAAAAAGATCCGGAAGGCTTTTTTGGACGTAGAACCAGTTGAATTCATAATTCATGGCATCACCCGTTTATGTGAAGCACATTGCGTAAAAAGTCGCGGGTGCGTTCTTGTTGAGGGTTTCCAAAAAGTTCATCCGGTGCCGCGGCTTCGATAACCTTTCCGCGTTCTTGGAATACGACCTTCGTTGCGATGTTTCTGGCAAAATGCATGTCATGCGTCACGATCATCATAGGCATCCCCGCATTTGCCAAATCCTGCATGGTGTTTTCGACTTCGTTCACCAGTTCTGGGTCAAGGGCTGAAGTTACCTCATCAAACAGCATAAGTTTTGGATCGAGCATCAGCGCCCGCGCAATTGCGACACGCTGCTTTTGTCCACCCGAGAGCTGACTGGGATAAAAATCCGCGCGATCTGCCAATCCGAACCGCTGCAATAATTCCATTGCCTTATCGCGAGCGATGGCCTTTTTCATACCCCGCGAACGCGTTGGAGCGAGACACAAATTACCCAACACCGAAAGGTGGGGGAACAACGTATAGTGTTGAAACACCATGCCGACGTCTTTTTGGATTTTTGCGTCGATCCGCATTTTTCCGGCTTCGGCACCTTCTATGTACTCTTTTCCACCGAGAGAAATCTGGCCACCTGCAATATCTTCTAACCCCATCATACAGCGTAACAGCGTTGATTTTCCGCATCCGGATGGGCCGATAAGTACCAAACGATCTGTTGCCTCCATTTTGAGGTCAAATCCCTCAAAAATAGACAATGCTCCGTAGCGTTTGACCAATCCGTTGATCTCAACAAAGGCCATATCACCCCCCTATCCATAATCTGGCTTAGAAATGCTGCCCAGACTTTGCCGGGCAGCACGTGAAACCAAATTATTCGGCTGTCATTTCATCTACTGCGGCTTCGTACAGGCGTTGGATATTGCCAGTTGCGACCTGCTCTTCGAGGTAAATGTCCAACACTTGAACATCCTCGAGTGACACAGAGTTGCGCAGACCGAATGCGATACCTTGGCGCGCAATTGCGGGCTCTGGTAGAACTTGGGCAGCCCACTCTTGGTTCTGGCGAATTGTGATGCGGTGAATGTCGCTGTCTGTCGCAAAGACATCGGCGCGGCGTGAAATAACCGCCAAACGTCCTTCGTTCGCGCCGTCCATACGGATAATATTCGCGTGTTCAATCTGTGGGGTGATCGACAAATCGCCAGCCGCGCCAGCCATAACAGCGATAGTCATGCCTTCGGTGTCAAAATCAGCAAGCGTTGTCATGTCTGCGGAAATTTTAGGATTGTTTGTGTCGTATAGAAGGCCAATCTCGTAGCTCCAGATTGGAATAGAGAAATTGATCGCCAATGCACGCTGCGGGTTGCGGTTCAGACCGCTGGAGATATCCCATCTTCCGGCTTGTAGACCTGCAACCATGTTGCCCCAAGTGGTTTCGACAACCTCAACTTCGACGTCAATCGCGCCAGCGAACCCTTCCATTACATCGAGGAAGTAACCCGACCATTCACCCGTCAACGGATCGCGCACCATAAGCGGCGGTGCTTCAGCAACGCCGACACGCAAAGTTCCACGTTCTTGAACATCGGTCCAAAGTGTTTCGCGTTCTTGGGACTGCGCCGGAACAGCCAGCGCAGCGACTGCAACAGATGCCGAAGCCGCCAGTACTTTCATCTTGGTAATAATGGACATGAGGTTCCTCCCTTATGTGATTTTCTGATCAGGGTCGACTTGGATTGCGACGAGATCAGCTGGGGAAACTCTGGACCGCGTCACGCGCGTAAAACATCAAGAAATGCGGACCTTTGGTAAATTATTCTTGCGATTGCGTTGCGGTTAAAATCACGCCTGGGTTGAGTTGTGATTGGGGATCCAATGCAAATTTGATCTTTTGCATCATCTGGCGTTCAGAAGCGTCACGTAACTGATCTGCAAAATGGACTTTTGTCCGACCCAAGCCGTGCTCAGCGGCAAAACTGCCGCCAATTTGCTCCGCTGCTTCGTAGATACATAATGAAAGCGCTGCTTTATGATCCCCGAATTCACCCTGCTTCTCAGGTGGACTGAGGTTGTAGTGAATATTGCCGTCGCCGAGGTGACCGAAAGGGTTGATGCGCACGCCCGGCAAAATAGCATCTAGCCGCGGTGCCATATCCATGATGAACCGCCCAACTGATGCGACTGGAACCGCTATATCATGTTTGATTTGCGGCCCCTCTCTGCGCTGTCCTTCGGGGATTTCTTCGCGTATTTTCCACATAGCCGCACGTTGCGCATCATTTGCAGCAATGGTTCCATCGGTGATCAGAGAGGCTTCAAATGCATCGCTTAATGCGGTCTCCATCATCTGCGCCAAATCCACCCCAGGCGCTGACGTAGACAGTTCCAACAAAATGTAAGCGGGTGCGTGGTTTTCCAATGGAAACTTAATTCCATCAACGTGGTTCAAAACCATGGCTAGGCCGTCGTCAGCAAAAAACTCCAGCGCTGAAATGAACTCCCCAAAACTATGGCGCAAACGGGCACCGACGCGCACCATCGCTTCGAGATCAGGGATGGCCAGTAGGGCCGTCTCGCGCGCAACAGGTGCCGGATGTAATCGCAAGGCTGCGCGCGTTATTATGCCAAGCGTGCCCTCTGCCCCGCAAAACAGGCGGCGCAGTTGATACCCGGCGTTATCCTTTACCAGTGGCCGCAATCCGTTCCAAATTTGGCCATTGGGTAATACCACCTCAAGCCCAAGAACCAAATCCTGCATCATACCATAGCGCAGCGCATGGCTCCCGCCTGCGTTGGTGGAAATAAGTCCGCCAATTTGCGCGGACCCTTCGGCCCCTAAATGCATTGGAAAAGCCAGGTTATCTTCTTGTACGCGTTCGTGCAGGGCTGCCAGAACCACACCTGCTTCGACAACTGCGCTAAAGGCTAAGGGATCAACCGAGGTAGCTTTGTTCATACGGTTGAGTGATATAATAATGTGCCCGGGCATTTCAGGCACAGCACCTGCACATAGGCTTGTGTTACCACCCTGCGGGATCACGGGAACACCTGCCTCATGGGCCAGTTTCAAAACAGAAGAAACTTCGGCCGTTGAACATGGTCGCGCCACACCAAGCGACTGATGAGACTGCATTTTTAACCAATCGGTTTCGTAGCTTTCTTTATCGCTGCTCAACCATCCTTTTGGGCCCAGTAGTTTGGCCAATTCATTCTGCAACGTCATTGTTTCACCCTGCGAAAGTATAGGCCGTTTTTAGGGAAGTGTAGAATTCTACGGCATAGCGACCCTGTTCCCGAGAACCGAATGATGATCCTTTTCTACCGCCAAAGGGTACGTGATAATCCACGCCTGCAGTTGGTAGGTTTACCATCACCATACCTGCTTCAGAGGATCGTTTGAAGTTTCGCGCATGCCGCAATGAAGTTGTGCAGATTCCAGAGCTGAGCCCAAAGTTGGTGTCATTGGCTAAGGCCAAAGCGTGTTCAAACCCATCTGCCTTGATGACGCTCGCGCAGGGGCCAAATATTTCTTCACGGCTTGAGCGCATGCTGTTTGTCGCGTTCAAGAATAACGCAGGAGATTGAAAAAAACCGGGCTGATCGAGATGTTTTCCACCTACGATTTCGGCGCCTTCGCTTTGGGCCAGTTCAACATATCCCATATTGTTTCGCAGTTGGCCTTCGGACACTACAGGCCCAATTTGGGTTGTGCTATCCAATGGATTACCGAGAACAAGGTCGTTCATCGCCGTCTGCATTCGTTCGACAAAGGTGTCGTGAATATTCGCCTCTACAATCAGCCGAGAGGACGCAGTGCAGCGCTGCCCCGTGGAGTAAAAGGCGCCATTGATACATGCTGGAACAGCAACATCCAGATCGGCGTCGCCCATAACGACCATCGGGTTCTTGCCACCCATTTCCAGTTGGACCTTTTTGCGAAGGCGTGCGCAACCGTCGGCAATTCTTTGACCGACACCTTCGGACCCCGTGAACGAAATTGCTGCAACGTTTGGATGATTGACCATCGCATCACCGATTACGGACCCCGGCCCCATAACCAAATTGAAGACACCGGGGGGACACCCCGCTTCGTGTAAGATTTCAGCCATGATATGGGCGCAGGCTGGGGTTTGCTCTGCTGGCTTTAACACAACAGTATTGCCATAAGCCAAAGCAGGCGCAGTTTTCCACGCAGGTATGGCAATTGGGAAATTCCAGGGCGTGATAAGCCCAACCACACCCAGCGGTTCACGCGTGACTTCGACATCAACCCCACTGCGGATAGAGGCAATGGAATCCCCAGCAAGGCGCAGCGCTTCGCCTGCGAAAAACTTAAACAGATGCCCCGCCCGTATCGTTTCACCCATCGCTTCAGCGAGAGTTTTACCTTCCTCTCGGCTGAGGATGCGGCCAATTTCAGTATGCCGTGACAGAATGATCTGCCCGGCCCGATCTAAGATATCAGCACGGAATTGCGGCGATGCATCAGCCCAGTCGGGAAAAGCTACAGCAGCTGCGGACACGGCATCGTTTACATCGCTTGCGGTACCGCGCGTGTATATCCCAACAATATCTTCAGGGTTGGCGGGATTTCGATTTTCAATCTCCGAGGATCCAGAAACCCACTCTCCCGCAATGAGATTTAATTTGGCCATCTGTCGCTCCTGTCTTGGTTCACGACTGAGTATGGCGAATTCGTTGGGTAAGGGACGCGAAGAAATTCTATGAAATGGAAACAACTCCTTTCGTAAGACGATGGTGATGCCAAGGCATCGTTTTGTTCTCAGGGCGGCACATCAGAGTGAGGTGGGAACTAATGGGCGAGGTCTGGGTGATTTTCGAACAACTTAAGTGATTGCGGATTGGCCAACCCCGAAGAATTGCGGAGAGGTTGACCATTGACGATGTCCCTAACGGCGAGTTCGGCAACCTTGCCAGATTTAGTATGAGGGATTTCAGCCACTTTGATGATTTTTGCAGGAACGTGCCGTGGGGACGCATTTTTGCGGATTTGGGATTTGATCTGCATAATCAGGGTGTCGTCTAATTCGACATGTTCAGGTGTTGTGACAAACAGGACAACCCGCACATCATTGTCAAAACTTTGACCGACGACGACGGCATCAAGAACGTGTTCGATTTTGTCGAGTTGGCGATAAATTTCAGCGGTACCAATGCGTACACCTCCAGGGTTCAAGGTCGCGTCGGACCGTCCCAAAACAACAAAGCCATCGTGCTCAGTCTGAATGGTGAAATCCCCTTGGCGCCAGATGTTCGGGTAGGTTTCAAAATAGCTCGCTTTGTAGCGTGTGTGGTTCGGATCATTCAAAAACCGGGTGGGCATAGATGGATGGGCGTTGCGGCATACAAGTTCACCAGCGGTGTGTGTGATTTGCTGGCCCTCTTCGTTTAGTGTTGCGATATCAAGACCAAGGGTCGCGCATTGAATTTCTCCGCGATAGACGGGGCGTGTTGGACAGCCCCCTACGAAAGCGCCTAAAATGTCTGTACCGCCGCAGATTGATGCGAGTTGTACGTCGCTTTTCCAATCTGAATATACATGCTCAAACCCATCAGGAGACAGGGGTGACCCTGTTGACAACACCACGCGCAGTTTTGGCAATGCGTGGGTTTTTACAGGTTGGTTGGCCCGCTTTAACGACGCGTCAATAAACTTTGCAGAGACCCCTAGATGGGTAGCTTTCTCTGTATCTACGATATCAAAGAGACGGCTGATGTTAGGATACATAGGGCTGCCGTCAAAGAGAATGATCGTTGCCTCAGATGCCAATGCCGCAATCAACCAGTTCCACATCATCCAATTGCACGTTGTGTAATACAGTATTCGGTCGCCTGCGCGTATGTCGCTGTGCAGTTGATGTTCGGTGAGCAACCGCAGTAATGTTCCACCGCCTGAGTGCTCGATACACTTGGGTTTTCCCGTGGTTCCAGATGAAAACATGATATACAGCGGATCGCGAAACCCCATCGGTTCGCACTGCAGTTCGGTAACGTCATTTTTGAGAAAACTGTTATAGTTTACCATACCTTGAGGTAAGTTTTCAGCTGCTTGAGCATAGCCCCAAACGATCGTTTTACGAATGGACGGTATTCTGGCAGCAACCTCGGCGATGGTGTGTCGGGTATTAAACTGTTTGCCGTTAAAAAAATATCCATCCGCGGCGAACATAATCTTTGGCGCAATTTGACCAAAACGGTCCACGACCACATCTGGCCCGCTTTCCGGAGCGCAAGACGACCATATAGCCCCTATCGCTGCTGTCGCCAGCATGGCAGCTACGGTTTGGGGCATATTGGGTACATAACCGACAACGTGGTCGCCTTTACTTATCCCTTCTGCTCGAAGGGCGGCGGCTATGGCTGTTACCTCTTGTTTTAGGCGTGCTCGACTCCAAACTAAACGATGGCCGTCTTCGCCATGAAAAACCACCGCATCCCGATCATCAGGGTTTTTCAGAAAGCTATCGACGACATTTAACTGGGCATTTGGGAAAAATTGAATCTCCAGGGGGTCAGGTGCTGCAACATAAGCTGTGTCGCCTTTGGAACCTCTGAGCCCGCAGAAATCCCATGCGAGTGACCAAAATTCTCCCGGAGCATTGATAGACCAACGATGCAGTTCTTTGTAGCTATCGAGGGCCAAGCCGGTCTCTTCACGTGCCCGTTTTTGGAAGCCAGCCAGCAATGTTTGTTCACGTTCTGCAGGTTCCGGCTGCCAGAGGGGCTCGGGTTTTGTCATGATGATATCCCACGTTGAAAAGTGCGCCGAGGCAAAGAGAACCTCTCCAGTATCCGATAGCGTTAGCGTGTCGCCGTTATTGACAGCTATACATTAATCGCCATATTTTTTACAAATGTCGCCAAAATCTTCTCAACATTTCGAATTTCTCTTGTTTGATGGCTTTTCCAATATGGTTTTAGCCAATGCACTGGAACCCCTACGCGATGTCGGGTTGCGTCTGAAACAGGGGGAGGTATCCTGGAGTCTCTCGACCATTGGCGGTGCGACTGTTCGCAGTTCAAGCGGTATCCAAGTCACGCCAGATAGTGCATTTGATGAAGCAGCGCAGCCGCGAAATCTGGTTTTGGTCGCTGGGTATCAAGTGCGCGATTTGAATAAGCCGGAACTTTTGGCAAGGCTGCGCCGCGCAGTTCGCAGCGCAAATTTGGTGTTGGCGCTTGACGCTGCCCCTTGGATATTAGGCGCTGCGGGCATTCTCGATGGGCATACAGCAACGATCCATTGGCAAGAATTGGACGAGTTTGAAGAAGCCTTCCCTCAAATTCACGTGTCCACCGCCAGATATGTGCGTTCCGGTCGAATCCTAAGTTGCGGCGGGGCGAGCACCGCGCTGGACATGATGTTGGATCTAATCGGTGAATTGTTTGGCATTATTGCTGCCTTTGATGCGTCGACAATGTTCGTATACGACCCGCTACATCAAAATGAGCAGGGGCGCGGGGCGCAACGACTGCGGGAAAAGGGCTCCCCCAAGGTGCTGATGGCGTTGAACGTTATGGCTGAGAACATCGAAGTCCCTTTGACAACCTTTGAATTAGCCGATCGGGTATCCCTATCTGAACGCACGCTAAACCGAACCTTTATGCAAGAGCTCGGAATAACACCGGGAAAATACTACAAGATGTTTCGCCTGCAACGCGCGCGTTATCTGGCAGAAGAAACGCGGCTAAGTTCCGAACAGATCGCGCTACGGTGCGGTTTTTCTTCGGTGTCTTCTTTGGGGCGATCTTTTACAAAATCTTTTGGATTGTCTATTCGCGATATTCGCTCGGTGGATACGTCGTTGACCGGGGGGCAAAAGCTAGGCCGAGGATTTTCTAAAGTCGCGGGGCGTTTGTGAAAATTCTGATTTGAATGCACGAGTCATGGCACTGGCATTGTCATAACCACACCTGCAGGCAATTTCTGTTACGGGTAAGTCACTATCGATCACCAGTTTGCGCGCTAGGTTCAGCCGCAAGCGTCGATAGACAGTTTGGGGCGTTGTACCTAATTCTGCATGCGTTTTGCTTTCTAGTGTTTTTTGTGTGCAGCCCACCTGCTTTGCGACCTGCCCTATCGCTAGCGGCTTTTCCAAATTGGCCTGCATGATGGCGACGGCGCGATCGACCAAACGGGCGCTGGTGCGGGAGGGCGTCGTGTGTGAGCGCGCCGAATCTCGAGTCATAAACAATTGCGCAACCTCCAACCCCAACAGTGGCCCATGCGTTGCGATGATCAAATGCATGATCAAGTCAAATGCAGCCATCGCGCCCGAACACGTGATCCGGTCACGGTCAATCAGAAAACGTTCCCTGTGAACCTCAACTTCTGGAAACTCTTCTGAGAAGTTTGTCAGCTCTTCCCAGTGAATGGTGGCCTTATATCCATCTAACAACCCGGCTTGGGCCAGCAACCAGCTGCCGGTGTCTAACCCAGCAAGATATTGATAACGCTTTGCTGAGGCACGTAGTAATCGCGTGTTTTGCCATCCTTGATGCGCGCGGAAGTCATACGATGGCATCAGAACCAACGTCGTGCCCTGCCCGTCATTCAATGCACCATGCGGAGCCACCTGAAGCCCGCTTGAGCTTTGAACGGGCTGCCCGTCTACCGTTAGGTATCGCCAATTATAATGTGCTTTGCCCGAAATCATGTTTACGGCACGCAAAGGTTCAACCGTATTTGCCAAGCAGTGGTTCGAGAAATGGTCAAACAGAAGAATATCGAAATCCGGGCCTGTACTGTGCATTTTGTGCGAACTCCGCATGGTTTGTGGCCAATTTTGCACGCCAGTGTTGGAAAATACCAGATTTTATTTCCGGAACCAGCTAATGAGGAGCATGCGAAATGCATTTCGGCCTGTCAGAAGAACAAGAGATGATCGTCTCGACCGTCCGCAGTTTTGTGGAAAAGGAAATTTACCCCCACGAGGCCGAAGTCGAACGCACGGGCCAGGTTCCTCACGAATTGGGCCAAGAGATCAAACAGAAATGTATCGATCTGGGTTTTTACGCCTGTAACTTCCCCGAAGAAGTTGGCGCAGCGGGTCTAAGCCATGTGGATTTTACGCTGGTTGAACGTGAGCTGGGCCGTGGCTCTATGGCGTTGACGCATTTCTTTGGACGCCCCCAGAACATCTTGATGGCATGTAACGAAGATCAGCGCGAACGCTATCTATTGCCTGCGGTACGTGGCGAACGGATGGATGCATTAGCAATGACCGAGCCGGACGCCGGTTCTGACGTGCGCGGCATGCGCTGCCAAGCGGTGCGCGATGGCGGCGATTGGGTGGTCAATGGATCAAAACACTTCATTTCCGGTGCAGAGCATGCTGACTTCTTTATTGTCTTTATAGCCACAGGCGAAGATGACACCCCGAAAGGTCCGAAAAAACGGATCACGACTTTTCTCGTAGATCGTGGAACACCGGGCTTTGATGTTCGCGAAGGCTATAACTCGGTCAGCCATAAGGGATACAAAAACTATATCCTTAGCTTTGATGACTGCCGGCTGCCGGACGCGCAGGTCCTAGGCGAAGTTGATGGCGGCTTTGCTGTGATGAACGAATGGTTGTATGCCACCCGCCTGACGGTTGCAGCATTTTCCGTGGGCCGGGCGCGGCGGTGTTTTGACTATGCGTTGAATTACTCTGCCGAACGCAAACAATTCGGCCAAGCCATTGGAAAATTCCAAGGTGTGAGCTTTCAAATCGCTGATATGATTACCGAGATTGACGCAGCGGATTGGCTGACATTGGCGGCCGCATGGCGTTTGGATCAAGAGCTGCCAGCAAACCGAGAAATTGCATCAGCTAAGCTCTATGCCTCTGAGGCACTGGCACGTGTGACAGATACCACATTGCAGATATTTGGGGGCATGGGATTGATGGATGATTTCCCGATAGAACGGTTCTGGCGCGACGCGCGGGTCGAACGAATTTGGGACGGCACATCAGAAATTCAACGTCATATTATTTCTCGGGATCTTCTGCGCCCTCTAGGTGCCTAAGATCATATCTCGGCGGTTGGGTCACATCGGCAAACATGAGATTTCGCTCTCAATCATGTTGTCGTGCCTGCCGCCGGGTCAATGCCATTTTTCTCGCGCGGATCAATCATGACCCACTCACTTAATCGTCTTTTCCGACCTGCTTCCATTGCCGTGATTGGCGGGGGTGCGTGGTGCCAACAAATCATCCATCAATCCGAACGGATGGGCTTTGATGGCGAAATCTGGCCCGTTCATCCAAAGTCAGATGTGATCGCAGGCTACCCCGTCTTCAAATCTTTGGAGGATTTGCCGAATGCCCCTGATGCCGTGTTTATCGGCATCAATCGACATGCGACAATTGAAACCGTGCAAGCACTGTCGAACATGGGCGCAGGAGGTGCCGTCTGTTTTGCCAGTGGCTTTTCCGAAGCGCTGGCGGAAGATCAATCAGGTGATGATTTACAAAATCAGTTGGTTGCAGCGGCGGGTGATATGCCGATTCTGGGACCAAACTGTTATGGCTTTGTAAACGCCTTGGATGGCGCTTTGTTGTGGCCAGATCAGCATGGTTGCACGCGTGTTGAATCTGGTGTCGCTATTCTGACGCAAAGTTCGAACATATCGATCAATATGACGATGCAAAAGCGCGGGTTGCCCATTGCTTATATGGTGGCCTGCGGAAACATGGCGCAAACCTCTCAGGCGCAGATTGCAGCGGGTCTGCTGGATGACCCACGTGTAACGGCAATTGGGCTTCATGTAGAGGGTTTCAAAGACCTGCGCGATTGGGAAGCATTGGCGGCCAAGGCACATGCAAAGGGTATTCCGCTTGCGGTGTTGAAAGTGGGTGCATCAGAACAGGCACAACAAGCAACGGTGTCCCACACCGCATCTTTGGCAGGCAGTGACGCCGGGGCTCAGGCATTTTTGGATCGTTTGGGTATTCCGCGTCTAAAGGCGTTGCCCGACCTCTTGGAAACCTTGAAGCTGTTTCATTGTTATGGACCTCTGCCCAACGGTCAGATTGCTTCAATTAGTTGCTCGGGTGGCGAAGCCAGCCTCATTGCCGATATGTCGGTAGATACTGGTTTGGATTTTCCACCGCTTACAGATCGACAAAAGGGTGTGCTGCGCGAGGCACTTGGCCCGATGGTCGCGCTAAATAATCCGCTAGATTACCACACCTACATTTGGCGGGATCAGGATGCGATGGCGCGCGCATGGTCCGGCATGACGGGTGATGGAATTGCGATGACGTTTTCCATTGTGGATTACCCGACAACAGACGCGTCGGATTGGATCTGTGCAACGGGCGCGGCGTTAAAGGTACGGGCAGACACGGGTGCGCGATTTGGTGTTGTAGCAACTTTACCCGAACTTTTACCAGAAGATGTTGCCGCAGAGTTGATGGCGGGCGGTGTTGTGCCATTCTTTGGTCTACGCGAAGCGCTATCAGCGACCGAAGCGGCCTCTATTTTGCGTGCTCCAGCTGATGCTCCGCTTTGTCTGCCGGGTGAATTAGCCCCGACGCAAACCATTAGTGAAGCAGAGTCTAAAGAAGCACTGCGCAAGCACGGGCTCGTGGTGCCGCAAAATAGATCCGTTAGTGGCAACGATCAAATCGCCCAAGCTGCCGCAGAATTACATCCACCCTTTGCGATTAAAGGTGTCGGCTTGGCGCATAAGTCGGAACACGAAGCGGTGCGTTTGGAAATTGCTCCTGAGGATGCGGTTCGCGTGGCCTCGGAAATTGGCACATCGGACGTTCTGATCGAAGAAATGATCACAGGAACGGTTGCCGAATTACTGGTCGGCGTTATTCGTGACCCCGCGCATGGTTATGTCCTGACGCTTGGTGCAGGCGGTGTGCTGACTGAGGTATTGCGTGACACTACATCGCTTTTGTTGCCGGTCACCCCTGACGATATTCGCGCTGCGTTGGCCAAGTTAAAGGTTGCACCGTTGTTAGCTGGTTACCGTGGTAAACCTGCGGCAAACCTAGATACAATTGTAGTCGCGATCGAAGCTGTGCAGAGCTATGTATTGGAAAATGCAGATACTGTCAGCGAAGTCGAAATCAACCCTCTTTTGTGCACCCCCAATCGGGCGGTCGCAGTCGATGCTCTTATCAGAAAGGCCTAATCGATGACATCACCGGTAACAACCAAACGCGATGGCACTATTCTAGAGGTGACCTTAAATCGCCCCAAAGCGAACGCCATTGATCTGACCACCAGCCGGATCATGGGTGAAATTTTCCGCGATTTTCGCGACGATCCAGAATTGAGGGTCGCCATTTTAACTGGCGCTGGCGAAAAATTCTTTTGCCCAGGATGGGACTTAAAGGCCGCGGCTGACGGTGATGCTGTGGATGGCGATTATGGCGTTGGTGGCTTTGGCGGTCTTCAAGAACTGCGTGATATGAATAAGCCCGTGATCGCAGCCGTGAACGGCATCGCATGTGGTGGTGGGCTGGAGCTGGCGATATCCGCAGATATTATCCTAGCTGCTGAACATGCTACGTTTGCTTTGCCAGAAATTCGTTCTGGCACGGTCGCGGATGCCGCTTCTGTCAAATTGCCTAAACGTATTCCTTATCATATCGCGATGGAGCTTTTGCTCACTGGGCGTTGGTTCGATGCAGATGAGGCCAATCGCTGGGGGCTTGTGAACGAAATCGTGCCTGCCGATCAATTGTTAGATCGCGCATGGGATCTGGCACGCTTATTGGCGAGTGGCCCGCCATTGGTATACGCCGCGATCAAAGAAGTGGTGCGCGATGCCGAAGACAGCAAGTTCCAAGACGCGATGAACCGCATTACCAAAAGCCAGCTACCGACTGTTGAAAAACTGTACCGCTCCGAGGACCAGCTCGAAGGAGCAAAAGCCTTTGCCGAAAAACGCGACCCAGTCTGGAAAGGCAAATAAAGCGCAGTTCTGTTAGATATAATGCACGGCCCCAAATAGAGTGTGTTTCTCATTTGGGGTCGGACTTATCAGCACAGCTGCAGATATCTTGGATAAAAAGTTCGACGGCGCGGCGGTGGGCCTTACTTTGGCGGGACGCAAGGTAAAACGTAGAGGTCCAGCGTAGATCGTCACTATTCAATTCGCGAAAAATACCCTTATCAACCCAACTCTGGGCAAAATGCTTGGGCAATGCACCTAAATAGTGCCCACTTTCGATTAGCATAGCCATGGCTTCCATATTTGCCACAACAACCTGTGCCTTTGATTTTGCCAAATCAGTAGACGCCATCATATCATATGAGCGTTGGCAAAGCGGGTATGAAGACAAAATGCCAGCATCAATTTCTTCTGCGGGCAAGTTAAAGAGCGGGTGCTGATCGCTACAGTACAGCCTATGCGCCTCTTTGCAAACTTCGGTATAAGATAGATCGGGCAGTTGATGGCGGAACGGCGCAATGGCGACATGGACTTCCCCTGAAATCAGCCGCTGGGTCAGATCCGTCGGTGAGGCGATGACAAGCTCTAACTGAACTTCGTTGGGCCGTGCCAAAAATTTCTGAAGCGCGGCAACCAAGGGTAAACCCGGTAGACTGCTAACTGCATCAACTACGCCTATACGCAAATCACCGGTGATCGCATTTCGTAACTCTAACAACTCTGCGTCAAAATCACGGGCAGACAGTAAAATGTCACGGGCTTTGCGGTACGCGATTTCGCCCCGTTCGGTAAGGCGAAAGCCCCCGCGCCCACGTTCACAGACCCGATAGCCAAGCCCCGTTTCCAGGTCACGTATACGGATACTAATGGCCGATTGAGTAATCCCCAGCGCGAACTGTGCATCAGAGAAACCACCGCATTCCACAACGGTTACAAACGTTTCAAGCAGTGTATTTCTGAGTAGTTTCAATTGTCTTTGCCTTCAATTGCGCAACTATATTACTTACATGAATTTTTGTTATGTGAAAATAAGCAAGTTAATATTTTTTCATGCAATATTGCATGCTGTTCTTTTCATGATCGAATCTAATTGGGATCATGGGAGGATACCAAATGACCATCACTTTGAAACATCTGAGAACGACGGCCGCCGCCGCGCTGCTAAGTTTTGCGCCTGTTGCCGCTTTTGCTGAAGACTGGAAATTCGCGATCGAAGAGATTCCAGGCTCTATCATGGACGCTTACGCGCAAGAATTTAAATCCCGGATCGAAACGGCCACCAATGGGGATGTTACGGTGACTGTCTATCCAATGGGAACGCTTGGCACGCCCACAGAAACCGTTGAACAAGCCGCAGACGGCGTCATCAACTTTACCAACGTATCAATTGGTAACCTCGGCACAATTGTACCTGAAAGCCAGGTTTTCCTTCTGCCCTATCTCTTGCCATCTGACGCGGCTGTCATTTCTGACATTCTCAGCTCTTCTGAAACTATCTATGGCCCACTGAACGAAGATTTCCGCACACGTGGTCTTGAGATCATGACGATGTATTCGGAAGGCCCGCAGGTTTGGACCACAAACCGTGAAATTCGTACGCCGGAAGATTTTGAAAACTTCAAAATGCGTGTGATGGTGTCGCCGATTTTGGTTGAGACATATAACAACATGGGTGCTAGCCCCACACCGCTTCCATTTGGAGAAGTCTTTGGTGCACTTCAACTGGGTGCGATTGATGGGCAAGTGAACCCAATTCCAACCATTGAAGAAATGAAGTTCTATGAAGTGACCAGTCATTTGATCTGGGCCGGAGAACAAGAGTTGGTCACAACCGTGGTGGCCGGATCAGATTGGTTTGAAACACTTTCACCAGAACGTCAGGAATTGGTGCGCACCACTATGTCGGACATGACCGGTTTTATTGATGGTGTTGTGACCGATTTCAATCAGGAACGCCTTGATATCATTCAAGAAGCAAAACCTGACGTGAGCTTGGTGGTTTTGACAGAAGAAGAGCGCGATGTATTCCGCGCACGTAGCGCCGACACCGCGGCCGCATATGTGGAAACCGCCGGTGCACGCGGTCAGGAACTGCTGGATGCGTTGAACGCAGAACTCGCTGGTAACTGATCCCGAAATAGTCCCGCGCGCCTCTTCCCTCCCGCGCGCGGGACACCTCAAAGGTGACTATCATGCAAAAGCCAAAAACCGTGCCCTTCGGTATTCTGGGTAAGGTTGACGCTGCCATAGGACGGGTTGAAATCTGGATCCTGAGTTGGGGCGTTATCCTTATGGCCGTCAATACGATCGCAAATGTCTTTGGGCGATATGTGTTCAATCAATCCATCTACTTTTCTGAAGAGTTGAACGAGTTTCTGATTATCATCGTAACATTTATGGGTCTTGGGTATGCAACCCGTAAGGGTATCCACATCCGAATGTCCGCGATTTACGATGCACTACCCCCTAAAATCCGCAAAGGATTGATGGTTATCATTGCGGCAATAACATCTGTGATGATGGCGATCCTCGCTTGGTACGCATTTGAATATGTTCAAAAGGTTGCCAGCCGTGGTCGGATCACCCCTGCACTGCAGTTTCCTTTGTACCTTACTTACATCTGGGTTGTTGTTGGGCTCGTCTTAGCCTCTTTTCAATATCTGTTGACCGCCATCCGCAATCTCAATTTTGCCGAAGAAGAGATCTACGTCTCTTATCTCGAGGTCGATAGCTACGAAGATCCCGAAACAGCGGCAGCCATCCAACGTCACACAGAAAACGAAAAGGAGACCTCCAAATGACGGAGTTTATGCTGATCGTTATGGTTGTCCTGCTTTTGTGTGGCTTCCCAATGAAAATGCCACTGATTTCAGCAGCCGTGCTAGGGTTTTTGGTCTATTTCCCCAATATGAACTTACAGATCCTGATCCAACAGATGATCGGGGGGGTTAAACCAGCCGCATTGATTGCGGTACCCATGTTTATTCTAGCGGCTGACATCATTACGCGGGGCCAGTCGGCAAACCGGCTGATTGATGTCGTCATGAGCTTTATGGGACATGTCAAAGGTGGTTTAGCCATTTCTGTGACCTCTGCCTGCGCTTTGTTTGGTGCGGTTTGTGGATCGACCCAAGCAACGGTGGTTGCCGTTGGTGGTGCAATGCGTCCACGTATGTTGAAATCAGGATATAGCGATAGCTTCACGATTGGTCTGATCGTAAATGCCGCTGACCTTGCTTATCTGATCCCGCCTTCTATCGGCATGATCATTTATGGCGTCGTTTCCGGCACTTCGATTTCCCAGCTGTTTATCGCGGGAATTGTGCCCGGGCTTTTGATTGTTGTGCTGTTTTCTATGTACTGCATGTATTACGCCCACCGCCACAATATCCCGGTACTTCCGCGCGAAGACTGGGGCCAGCGGTTCACAGCTATGCGTCGTGCGCTTTGGCCAATGGGTTTCCCCGCGATCATCGTCGGTGGAATCTATGGTGGGGTGTTTTCCCCAACTGAGGCGGCCGCAATCTGCGTGCTTTATGCGGCAATCTTGGAAGTTATCATCTTTCGTTCAATCAAACCTCGCGATCTCTTTGATATTGCCCTTTCCACTGGTGCGATCACCTCGGTGGTCTTTATTCTGATCGCGGCAGGCGCGGCCTTTAGCTGGACGCTAAGCTTTGCTCAGGTTCCACAGCAAATTATCGCATCCCTTGGCCTGAATGAAGCAAGCCCGTTGATGGTCCTATTGGCAATCAACATCGCCTTTTTCGTTGGGTGCATGTTTGTCGATTCTATTGTGGTGATCCTGATCCTTGTTCCAATCTTTTCACCAATGATCAAAGCAGCGGGTCTCGATCCGGTTTTGGTCGGCGTCTTGATCACGCTTCAGGTGGCAATTGGCGCGGCGACTCCGCCGTTTGGCTGCAATCTATTCACAGCCATCGCGGTCTTCCGACGTCCCTTCATGGAGGTTGTCAAAGGGGTTCCGCCTTTCTTGTTCATCCTATTGGTCGTGACTGGTTTGCTGGTCATCTTTCCCCAAATTGCCTTGTTCCTTCCGGAACTGGCTTATCGTTAATTATAAAAAGAAACGGAGACAATCATGTCATCACATGGTTACGAAGCAGGTCGCCTGAACCTGCCATTTGTCGGCATCGCAACCTTTGGCAAAAAGCCATATGTTGAAAACTGGGATAAGATCGACGCAGACGTGGCGATTTTAGGGGCCCCGTTTGATTTCGGCTGTCAGTTTCGCTCGGGTGCGCGCTTTGGTCCGCGTTCCGTGCGCGAAGCATCCACCCTGTTCAGCTTCGGTCATGCAGGTGCCTATGATCACGAAGACGACGCAACGTACCTCGATGAAAGCGTGCGGATCGTGGATATTGGCGATGCAGATATCATCCACACCAAAACTGAGGAATCTCATGCCAATATCGAATATGGTGTGAAAAAGATCCTCGACGCAGGCGCAATCCCCGTGACCATCGGCGGCGATCATTCGATCAACATCCCATGCATCAACGCCTATAAAGACGACTGCGCTGAAAAAGGTCCAATCCATGTGATCC
Source organism: Cochlodiniinecator piscidefendens (assembly GCF_011326755.1). GTDB lineage: Bacteria > Pseudomonadota > Alphaproteobacteria > Rhodobacterales > Rhodobacteraceae > Cochlodiniinecator > Cochlodiniinecator piscidefendens. The sequence continues at coordinate 122,978 of NZ_JAAOIE010000006.1, forward strand.
AGATCGACGCGCACCTCGATTTTGTAGATGAGCGCCACGGTGTCACGGATGGTCATGGCAATCCGATGCGCCGCGCGATTGAAAAGGATTATGTCTCTGGCATGACCCAACTCGGCATCCGCAACGTGTCTTCCACCGCGAAAGAGGGCTATGAAGATGCCCGCGAGCGTGGCTCTGATATTCTGTCTGTCCGGCAGGTGCGCAAGCTGGGCGCTGAGGCGGTTTTAGATCGTATCCCAGAAGGATCACGTTACTATGTCACCATCGACATTGATGCGTTTTGCCCATCCCTCGCACCCGGCACCGGCACCCCAAGCCACGGCGGTTTCCAATATTACGATGTGCTGGAAATCATCCAAGGTCTGACCAAACGCGGTGATGTGGTTGGGATTGATCTGGTCGAAGTCGCCCCAGCTTATGATCCGTCCGAAAGCACACAGATTTTGGCTGCACAGCTTCTTTTGAACTTTATCGGCTTTATTTTCCATAACAAAGCCTAAGCCTGTCCTGCGCTGGCCCTGAGCGGATTTCTCGCTTGGGGCCAGCGGCATTCGAGATAAATGTCGTACTATAATCGTGTTTGCAGAAAACGCACAAACCCTTCGCATTTGGCACTGCGCAAGGCGCGCGGATTAAGCAAAGCAACAATATCTGCATCTGGTAGGTCCCAGTCTGGTAGGACCTGTTGCAGATTGCCAGCCTTGATGTCTCGTTGAACACTCCATTCAGAACGTTCGACAATACCCAGTCCCCGTAAAGCCCAATCCCGGATCACTTCGCCATCATTGCTGCTGAAACTCGGGTGAACACGAACCGAACATGCACTCTGCCCCGACTTTTCAAACTGCCAAAGGCTGACATCTGCATGATCTTCTGTGATCACGCCACATTTGTGGTCCATCAAATCTTTGGGTTTGGCTGGTATCCCATATTCAGCCAGGTAGGAGGGTGAGGCACATAAAAGTCGCCGATTTTGGCGTATCTTTCGCTGTACAATATCCCCCTTTGTTATTCGCCCAACATGGATCAACACATCCCAAGTATCTGTTTTCGTCATGTTTACAGGTGCATCTGACAGAGTCAGCATAGGGCTGATTTCTGGATTTTGTTGTGCGAAATCGGCCAAAATACCAGCGATATGCAAACGCCCAAAGCCAAAGGGGGCCACGACATGCAGTGGCCCTGAAATCGCGCCTCTTCGGGTTGCAAGATCATCATGCAACTGGTCCAAATCGTGTAATAGTCTTGCTGCCCGTTGCGCCAAATGCTCCCCATCACTGGTGAGGTGAATACCACTGGCACTACGATCGACCAATTTTAACTTCAGCTGTGCCTCTAAACTGTTAAGTCGCTGAGAAACCGCAGGCGGTGTGACGTTTAAAAACCGGGCTGCTGCGGCCAATGAAGGAGCATTGGAAATGGCGCGTATAAGCTTCAGGTCTGAGAGATCAACCATAAATGATACCTTAATGCTTGCTTCATCAATCATTAATTTCAGCTAATCAATCTCGTGTCTATACTGCTGTCATGACACTCAGCTCAAAACCCGACCCCCGCCTCTTGGCTTTGCAAACTCCCTGCTTGATATTGGACCAGCGCAAAATGCAGGCCAACATTGACAGGCTCGCCGACCATGCACGTTCATTGAACGTTAACTTGCGCCCACATCTGAAAACCGTGAAATCTGTTGATATCGCAAAACGCGTTCTAACGGGAGAAAATGGCCCAGCGACAGTTTCTACCCTCGCCGAAGCCGAAACCTTTGCCAAGGCTGAGGTGCGGGATATTCTCTATGCGGTAGGTATAACCGAACAAAAACTACCCCGAATTGCTAAGCTATGCGCCATGGGGTGCTCTGTATCGGTATTGCTCGATAGCGTCGAACAGGCTTATGCAGTGGCCCGTTTTTGCAAAAAAACAAACCTGATCATTCCGGCATTCATTGAGATCGACAGCGACGGTCATCGCGGCGGCATCACAGTCAACGACCCGGAGCTACTTACCATTGGCCGTATCCTAGAAAACGCGGGCATACTGCGGGGTGTTTTGGCCCATGCTGGCGAAAGCTACAACATGGAAGGTCGCGAAGCTCATGCAGCATGTGCCGAGCAAGAGCGTGCAACAACTGTTGCGGCGGCCTCAATCTTACGTAATGCTAATCTGCCATGCCCGGTGGTCAGCATTGGATCGACACCAACCGCCTTTGCCGCGCGTGATCTGACGGGCATCACCGAATTACGGGCCGGCGTTTATGTATTCTTTGATCTGGTTATGGCCGGTATTGGGGTTTGCATCCAAGAGGACATCGCGCTGTCCGTTTTAACAACTGTTATTGGGGTCCAACCACAGCAGGGGCGCATTTTGATTGACGCTGGCTGGATGGCCTTGTCACGCGACCGAGGAACAGCTGATCAACGCATTGATCAGGGGTACGGCGTGGCCTGCGATGCGAACGGTGCGATCTATCCCGAGTTGATCGTTAGCACAACAAATCAAGAGCATGGCATTATCACCGCCCGAGAAGGCGCAACTGTACCTGACGTGCCGATCGGCACCCAGCTGCGCATTTTGCCAAACCATAGCTGCGCGACCGCGGCACAACACACACATTACAACGTTATTCCATCAGACGCTGAGGCACCGCTTCTGATCTGGCACCGCTTTGGAGGGTGGTAATTTATGATCTTTATTTCTGAACAACAATCATCCGAAATTATCACCCATGAGCTAGCTTATACTGCGGCGCGAGCAGCCCTTTGCGCAGCGGCAAAACCACGGGCAAACGTGTTTCCTGTAGTGGTTGGGCATGCCGCCGATCCCCAAAATACATTTGCAGTAAAATCAGCGACCGATGATATGTTCACGGGTCTCAAGGTTGGATCATATTTTCCAACCAATGATGCCGCAGGATTACCTCGGCATGGGTCCATTATATTATTGTTCGATCAAACGACGGGTGCCATCGGATCTATCGTCGAAGCCAGTAAACTAAATGCCTATCGCACATCGGCTGCCAATGCTTTTGCGACTGATTTATTGGCGCGCAGTGATGCAAAGATCTTAACGATTTTTGGTACAGGACACCAAGCCGAATACGAAGCCCTAGCGTTGGCGAGAGTCCGTGACTTCCAACTTATTCAAGTGGTTGGCCGTGATGCCGCTCGAACTACCGCGTTTGTTGATCGTCTAATCGCAGCCGGATTGCCTGCACAAATGACTGATGCCGAAACCGCAACCAAAAGCGCAGATGTTATTACCACAGCAACAACGGCAACAGCGCCGCTCTTTGATGCAAATTGGGTGCAACCCGGCACACATATCTCTGCTATGGGGGCGGATACGACTGGCAAACAGGAATTGCCCCCAAAGTTATTTGAAAACGCTCGCTTATTTTGTGATTTACCCAATCAATCCAGACGAATAGGGGAATTCCAACATGCCAGCCCGGAGTCGCATTTAACTGCAATTGGCACACTTCCTACCCGTAGTACGGATACCGAAATTACAATATTTGACAGTTCGGGGATCTCTTTGCAGGACTTATATGTCGCGGACGCTGTAATTCGCGAAATCCAATCGCGAGGCACGGGTTCTTAATCGTAAGCAGACTAAGAATCTTGCAGGACAGTTTTTCTCTTAAATGCCTTAGGTATTTTGACAATCTCCAAGGAGGTTCAGAATTTCTAAGCAATTTTCGACCTGCCCTCCGCAGCAATCCGATAGCATAAAGGAAATCAGCCTATTCATGGCTCCCAAATCCGCCGCGTAGTGAATTTCACGCGATTTACGGGTCGCCCGCAACAACTGAGCCCTTTTCAAAATGCCCAAGTGTCCAGAAAGCGTAGAAGGCACGACCTCTAAGCGTTTGGAAATCTCAGTCGCGGTTAGCCCCTCAGGCCCAACAGAAACCAACAAACGATAGATCGCCATACGCGATGATTGGGCGAGCGCCCCAAAAGCTTCGATAGCAAATTCAGAAGTCATGCTTCCTGATAGGCCATACGGAGGTCCTTGACAAGAAAACGGCGCAGCCTCTCAATTTGTCTTTTAGAGCTATCTTTTTATCTGGGCCGGTCATCTTATCCTTGGTTGCATTCGTAAACCGAACACGTTCCCGTTTTACGGCACCTAGTCGTTTCTGCAAAAGAACCAACTTCAAGTATCTTTTACTTTCTTCGGACGCCCCGGAGAAGCTTTATCAAGGTTAAGCGTTGAGCGCGAAAAGACAATTGGGGTACGCACACCGGGAATGCCCTCGGGGGAGATTTTCATATTGCGGTGTATTGTTTGCGGGTCTTCCATCGCTTCGGCCACAGAGTTAATTGGCCCACCCGGCACACCTGCCTGTTCCAGCGCCGCCAAAATATCCGTTTTGCCCCATTGGGCCAATGCCTCTGTCAGTGTGTTCACCAACGCATCTCGGTTAGAAACCCGCGATGGATTGGTTGCATACAAAGGGTCGGTAGTGAGGTCATCCAATTTCAAAATTTGGCACAGTGCCGCGAATTGACGGTCATTGCCACAAGCAATAATGACGTGGCCATCGGACACCGGGAACACTTGATACGGCACAATATTGGGATGCGCATTGCCCATGCGTTTAGGGCTTTTACCTGTCACTTGGTAATTCATCGCCTGATTGGCCAAAACCCCAGTCATACTGTCCAGAAGCGAAAGATCGATATGCTGCCCCAAACCGCTTTTTTCACGCTCTGCCACAGCGGCCTGAATACCGATGACTCCGTAAAGTCCTGTAAAAATATCAGCAAAGGCAACGCCAATTTTTTGCGGTTCACCATCCGGATCACCCGTAAGGTCCATGATCCCGCTCATACCTTGAATGAGAAAATCATACCCAGCACGATGCGCGTAGGGGCCGGTTTGCCCAAAGCCGGTCACAGATGCGTAGATCAAACGCGGATTTTCTTTTTGCAGGCTGTCAAAGTCGAGGCCATATTTTTTCAGCCCGCCAACTTTGAAATTTTCGATAAACACATCAGCATCGCGAACCAATTCTAGTAGCTTTTCTCGATCACTTGGGTCGGTGAAATCAAGTGCGATGCTGGATTTCCCGCGGTTCGCCCCATGAAAATAGGCCGCAGTTTTATCGCCGTCCTGTTCAATAAAGGGGGGGCCCCAAGTGCGCGTGTCATCCCCTGCGGGACTTTCGACTTTGATGACATCAGCGCCGAGATCGGCCAAAGTTTGGCCAATCCAGGGCCCGGCCAAAATCCGAGCAACCTCAACAACTTTTAATCCCTGCAGTGGTGCCGCCATATCAATGCCCTCCGTTTGCACAAAGAGACACATTCGGCACCCAAAGAAAAGAACAACCCGTATAATTTCCAGCAAAATCATCTGGTATTGAACGCGACATATCTGTGTCGTGGGTTTGTTAGAACCGATCCTGCTCAAATCATAGCCATTAAGTATGATACGTGCATTAAATGAAAACTGGGCCTTATTTTTAGGCATGCTGATGTTGATGGTCGCCAACGGATTGCTGGCGACATTGCTGACCATTCGCGGCGCCCATCTTGGGTTTAGCGATTTTACAATCTCTATTATGCAGGCGAGTTATCCGTTCGGGGCATTGGCTGGAACGGCTCTTGCCCCGCGATTGGTTGAAAAGGTGGGGCATATCCGCGCCTTTTCTGCGCTGGCCTCATTGGTGTCGATCACAGCTATTATTCACTTACTGACCAATGACGCCGTAAGCTGGAGCGCGATGCGCCTTTTGGGTGGGTTTTGCTATCCCGGCCTGTATGTGATCACCGAAGGATGGCTAAACGCCAAGTCAGACAATAGCACACGCGCGCAGGTTCTATCGCTTTACTTCATTATTCAGCTTGCTGGCCCTGCTTTGGGAACTGCCCTTGTCGGGTTTCCTGACCCAACGGGAAATCTATTGTTCGGTGTTGTGTCGATTTTGATTTCTCTGTCGATTGTTCCGCTCCTTTTGTCAGGGAACAAAGCACCGGATTACACCGTACCTGAGCGCATGTCGGTTGGCCGCCTTTATAAGGTGTCACCCATTGCGGTTATTGGCATTATTCTGGTCAGTATTGGTGTTGCCGCGTCTTATATCACGCTGCCGCTTTATGCCTTGCAACAGGGCTTTACCGCTGCGCAGGCTTCGGGCGCGCTTGTTGCGGCGTTGATCGCAGGTGCATTGGTTCAATATCCCGTGGGTTGGATTTCTGACCACACAGACCGACGGTATGTGGTTATTGGCCTTGGTGTTATCAGCGCAGTAGCGAGTCTTTGGCTCGCATTTGATACATCGCCCTCGCATATCGTCATTGGCTTTATTCTAATCGCAATTGGGCTTTACCCTGCCTATTCTATTTTGACGGCACATGCGAATGATCAGTTAAAGCTGTCCCAAGTTGTGCCGGCCAGTGGCACCATGGTTTTGCTGCTAAATATCGGATTGTTGGTCGGTACAATGTTGGGGCCTAACTCTATCGCATTGTTCGGCGGACGGGGGCTACAACTTCTCTTGGCCTTTATTGGGATTTCGGTTGCGTTGGTCGCGTTGATCCGCCGTTTTCAGGTTGCCGCACCAACAGAAACCGGCGAGGTCCAAGTCGCGAGCGTTATCGGTGTCGCGCAACCCGGCGTGCTTCAGGCTGAAACTTGGGTTCAGGAAGAAGAGGCAAACTAAACGTAAATATGGCCCCCGCGTAGGAGGCCATATTCGTTATTTCTGTTTACTTAACCGAATGCAGCGCCATCATGGCGTTGTACAGTTATGATAGAAGAACGCGGATTACCTTCGCCATCTGGCCAAGAGCCACCTGGGTGTTGAACCCCAACAAACGCAACCATTTTATCGACCGACCAGCAAAGGCCCGTCACTTCGGCACCATAGGGAACAGTCATAAAGCGCGCGATTTCACCGGTTTCTGGATCACCAACCAACATTTGGTTATTGCCCATGCCTTCGAATTCGTCTTCGTTTTTGTAGTTCCCGTCGGTTTGTATCCACAGCAAACCATCTGAGGAAAAGGCCATACCATCTGGTGAATTAAACATGTTGCCAGCATTCACGTTGTCAGATCCGGCATAAGCGTTGTCATAAACAGTTGGATTGCCTGCCATGACATATAGATCCCATGCAAACATATCAGCCGCGTGGTTTTCATCGGCAGGCGTCCAACGCACGATCTGACCGTATTTGTTGGTCTCACGGGGGTTCACCGCATTTACAGAGGTATCATCGCCACCTGCATTTGGTTTAACGCCGCGGTTTTTGTTGTTGGTCAACGCACAGTAAGCTTCGGCCTTGAGTGGATTTGCAGCGACCCATTCAGGGCGATCCATTGTTGTGCCACCCACAGCCGAGGCAGCCATACGGGTGAAGCACAAGATTTCAACCGCATCCATACCCGTTGTTTCAGATGTCAAAGCCAACCATTCGCCGGTTTGGTCTTCATTGAATTTTGCAACATATAGCGTGCCGTCATCTAGTAGAGCTTCAGTTGAACCGCCTTCGGTATAGATATCGTTTGACACATAACGATAGAGATATTCGCCACGTTCATCGTCCCCCAGATACACCACCACACGGCCATCTTTGGCATGAACCATTTCAGCATTTTCATGTTTAAAACGACCCAAGGCCGTCCGTTTCACCGGCACTGATGATGGATCAGCCGGGTCAATTTCAGTGACAAAACCATGGCGGTGGGGTTCGTTTGGCTCTACGGAAATATCATAGCGCGGATCGAATTTTTCGTAGCCATAACGACCTTCGCCGCCGATACCATAACGGGCGTAGCCTTCGCCTACTGGTTCTTCACCAGTTGCACCAAAATAGCCGTTAAAGTTCTCTTCGCAGGTTAGGTATGTGCCCCAAAGGGTTTTGCCTGAACCGCAGTTGTTCATAGTCCCTTTGACAACCAAACCTTGTGGATCAGCAGAAGTTTGCACCAAAGCATGACCGGCAAGAGGTCCAGCCAGAACCATTTCGGTTTCATGTGTAATACGGCGATTGTATGGGCTGTCGATCAGGACCTCATAACCACCGCTGGTGTTTGCCACTTCCATCACGGTTACACCCTGAAGGCTCTTCAACAACGTGACCTCAGCCGCGGTACGGGGAGAGCCTTCTGCCTCGGGTGGTAGGTTGATTTTTGGGTTCACATATTCTGAGTTCACCGCAATCAATTGACGACCGTTTACCTCAAAGAGTTCCATACCGTCGGTGTTTTCGCCAAACACACGATCAGACATTTCCACTGGAATAGCCGCGTCTGCGGAGTAAGCTCCCTGCGCATCTGACCACAGCGGGTCACCCAAACGCACCAGAACCTTGGAAGAGAACCCTTCAGGCACATGCACAGCGAAATCTGTTGCAGTATCGATCGGGGCAAAGCCAAACGGCAGTGTTTCAGTGGCCCGTGCCATTGACGTGGACGAAAACAGACCTGTTCCAAAAACAGCAGCCCCAGAGCCAAACGCCAATGCCCCGCCCAGCACTCCACGGCGCGAGATGGCATTTTCTACAACCTGATCAAATTCGTTTTCTTCAGGGCGCGGACTGCGCGCTTCATCGAACTCATCCCATGACAGTTCATGTAGAGAATTTTCGGACATATTTCTTTTCCTTGCTTCGATAGCGTGTGGCTGGAAATGCGGCATGATGCGCCGCTGTTGAACACAAGGGCGGGATAATTAAGGTTTGTTTCACGAAGGTGACAGTTTGGTAAACGAAATTTGACGTTGCACTTTTAACGATCATAGTTTGCCGATAGAATACGGGGATAAGAGATCGGTAATTTTCTTTGTAAACACCAGAGAAACAGCTATGGCGTTCGTACTTAACCATAAATTTCCATTCTTCGGACAACGTTTGCGCCGCGTACGTCGTGCAATGGGCGTTAAACAATTTGCCCTCGCCCAATCGTTGGGAGTGGACCAAACGACAATTTCAAGATGGGAATCAAGCCGTCAAACCCCAGACGCTGACTTGCAAAAGAAAGCATTGGATACGGTCTCTTCATTTGGCACTGATGATCGGGCCTTGCGCCGTCTTATTGAACACTCGACAACCGGTGTGCATCTCGTAGACGAAGCCAGCCATAAATGCCTTGCCTACTCACCTACGCGCGCCACCTCTTGGGGGGCCTCCCCCAATGAGTGGATAGGGACCTCTCTTTGGCAATTTGCAACAGATGAAATACGTCAAGCCGAAGAAGAATTGGATGCAATGGATTGGTGGTCATTAGCGGCCCCTGAACCAAAGGTATTATACACTTCGGCTGCCTCACACGATAGATTGCGCATCGATGCCGGAAAACTGATGTGGGAACGTTTGTATTTGGCGGATGGAACCCCTGTTCGCCTCACCAGCAGTCTGTAGCACAGCGCATATTATATGCGTGGTACATTCCATGTATTCGCGTTACAGCGGACACATGTCACATACCCCATTTCGCACTACATTATTGATCCTGTTATTATGGCTTTCTGGCTTAGGTGCCGCTGCACAATTTGCAAAGATCGCCGTGCCCTTCAGTTTCTTGCTAGAGTATTATCCCAACGCAGGTGCCAGTGCGGGCTGGTTGCTCACCTTGGTCAGCACAATTGGTGCGGCACTTGGTATTGTTGCGGGAACTTTAGTCGCGCGGTGGGGATCAGGTCGCATGTTGATTGCATCTCTGATTCTTGGCGGATGCGTTTCGCTGTGGCAATCCATCATGCCAGCCCTAAGTTTAATGATGCTCAGCCGAGTGATTGAAGGGGCATCGCATTTAATCATCGTCGTAGCCGCACCTACCCTGATTGCACAAATTAGCCCCGATAAAATGCGCGGGGCGTCTATGGCACTTTGGAGCACATTCTTTGGTGTGACCTTTGCGCTCGTCGCGTGGTTTGGGGTTGGGTTTGTAACGACACACGGACTGCCCGCATTATTTGTGTTGCATGGAATCTATATGCTCATCTTGGCGGTATTATTAGCAGCCGCGCTGGGGCTAAAACATCTCACGGCTCAAAAGAATGGCGCACCTCTTACGTTGCGCGGTGTGCTGTCTTTACATGCCAAAGCTTATAAATCCCCATTCATCTTTGCCCCTGCCCTTGGTTGGTTTTTTTATACGTTTACGTTTGTTGCCCTGCTCACTTTATTGCCAAGCTTGCTACCCAATACCCTGCGTACAACTGTATCGGGCTTAATGCCCTTGGTTAGTATTCCGGTTTCACTTGGGGTTGTTGGGATTGCTTTGATGTTCTTTTCGGCAGTTCATATCGTGATCCTAGGTTTTGTTCTGGCCATCTTAGTGCTGAGTTCAATCTATATCGGGGCCCCGATTGCGGTTATCGCAATCACCCTATTCGCGGTCTTGGGCCTCGTCCAAGGCGCAAGCTTTGCATCTGTGCCTCAGCTTAATACAACCATCGAAGACCAAGCGCTTTCGAACGGCGTTATGGCCCAAATGGGAAACCTTGGAAATTTGCTCGGAACGCCAATGCTTTTCATCGCACTTGAAAGCGGCGGATCAGGTTTCACCTTTGCGATCATCATAGGATTTTATGCGATTGCGGCAATGGGGCATTTGGTGCTGAAAAAAAGACGCCAAACAGAGTTTTAACCCCTGTTTGGCGCAGTGTTACACTTGGGATGGCAACCAAAGCACGATCGCTGGAAAGGCCACCAACAGCCCAATCGTTACTGCATCCGCAATGAAAAACGGCGTTACACCTTTGAAAACATCCTGCACACTTAGGTCATCGCGCACCCCGGCAACCACAAAGCAGTTTAACCCAATGGGCGGCGTAATCAGGCAGAACTCAGCCATTTTGACCACCAATATCCCGAACCAAATCGCGCACATTGGCCCCGACATACCGAAAGTCGATTCCGCCGCTGAAACAGCTTCGCCGCCGTTCAATGCCATAACCGCAGGATAAACCACAGGCAGGGTCAAAAGCAGCATTCCGATGGCATCCATAAACATGCCCAACACCGCATAAGACAGCAAAATGCAGATGAGGATCAACATCGGTGACAGCGTCAGTGAGGTTATCCAATCGGAAAAAGCAGTGGGCAATTCAGCGAAACCCAAAAACCGTACATAGATCAAAACGCCCCAGATAATTGTGAAAATCATCACGCTTAGCTTTGCTGTTTCTAATAAGGCATCTTTCAATTCTGCCCAACGCATCCCTTGAAAAACCGCCATCAAAAATACAACAAATGCCCCGATTGCACCGCCTTCGGTGGGTGTACCCCATGCGTCACCGCCGAACGGATTATAAACGAAAAAGATGATCGTCACGACGACAAAAACAATAGGCAACGCCGGGGGCAGAGCTGCAAACCGCTGCCGCCACGTAAAGCCACTTACCGACGGGCCGAACCCTTTGATCGTCATCGCCATGCCAACAATAAGCAGCCCATAAATAATCGCAGAAAACGCACCCGGAATGAACCCAGCCAGCAACAGCTTTCCCACGTCTTGTTCCACGATAATCGCATAGATCACCAAAATCGCAGAAGGTGGGATCAGCGACGCAAGCGTACCACCTGCGGCAACGACCCCTGCGGCAAACCGTTTATCATATCCGATGGCCAACATTTCAGGGATCGCAATGCGGGCAAACACAGCAGACGTCGCGACAGAGGCCCCTGAAACAGCGGCAAATCCCGCCGTTGCAAAAACCGTCGATACCGCCAGCCCTCCCGGAACCCAAGCCAGCCAACGTTTGGCTGCTTCAAACAGCGCTTTGGTCAACCCCGCATAATACGCGAGATAACCAATAAGAATAAATGTCGGGATCAGGCTCAACGCTTGGGATGAAATCTTTGAATGCGGGACCTGCCCCGCAGTTTTCGCAGCAATTGTCAGGGCTTGAATAAATTTTTCAGGATTATAACCAAAGCGCGCCCAAAAAATCCAAATCAGCCCAATCATTCCAGCCAACCCGGCAGCAAATGCCACGCGCATTCCCAACACAACAAGCAGAAGCATTCCGCCCGAGACGATCAATCCAATATCAATCGGTTCCATTAGACTTCACCCTGTTTGTCGTGGCTAGAAACATGTTCGGCCTCAAGCGCGGCCTGCGTCGCAGCATCCGCAATCAAAGGCACTGCAATGGCGTGCCCATCATTACGATAAAACGCCCGTCCATAGGCCCAAAGCTGCAAAAGAAGACGTGAACATAAAACGCTAAATGCAATTGGGGCCAATAGCTTGGCTGGCCAAAGTGGCAGCGAAATATCCATCGAACTGTCTCGGCTCCAGAGCGGAGCGCCGAAATCAAAGCTGCGCGCAAAATGAGCCCAACTGCCCCACACCATCAAAATCATCAAAATGAGCACCGCAAGCGTCGTAATAAACTCGACCGAATACAAGGCCCTGCCCCGCAATGCCCCGACAAACATATCCATCCGAATGTGCCCGCCTTCACGTTGCGTGAATGAAATACCCATGAAGGCAATCAACGGCATCGCTTGTTCTATCCAGTCCACATATCCGGGTAAAGGTTGGCCAAACAGATTGCGCCCACCAACGGAAAACACCGCCAGCAACATCATACCAAACACGGCTAAACCGCTGACCAAAGCCAATTTGCTTTCGAGCCGATAAAGCTGCCTATCAAATTTACTCAGCAAACTGTCATCAGACAGAACAAGAGACGATCCAGCCATCGCTGTGATCCTTCTATGTAAATGTAAAAAGAAATGACCTGCGCCGCGGGAGAGCTGCGCAGGTCACGTCAGGTTTAATTACTCTCGGCAATCTGACCTGTAACGAGATCATAGAGTTCCTGTGCCGGAAGACCTCGTGCTGTATTGTCTGCAATCCAGGCCGCCGCTGCAGGTGCCGCCGCCGCCTCTCTAAAGGCAGACAATTCTTCTTCGGAGAATGTCACATGTTCAATCCCGCGTTCTTCTAACGCTGGGCCCCATGCATCCATTGTGTTGGTGTTGTAGTTCGTAACGTAGTGATCCAGCGCTTCGTCAACGGATCCAAGCAACGCTTCGCGTTCGCTATCAGACAAGGCATCCAATGCATCGGAATTCACCACAACTGGGCAGTTCACGGTACCGGGATTGAGGTTTGTGCTCCACCATGTGCCGTTTTCGATTGTGCCAAACGCCATATGCGCATGGGGGGCAAATGCCACAGCTTTGACAATGCCACTATCCATTGCCTGACGCACTTCGGTTGCTGACATAGACGTAGGAACAGCGCCTACAGTTTCCATCGCTGCACCGATACCACCCGTTGCGCGCACGCTTAGACCTTCGAAGTCAGCCAAGCTATGGGGTGCGTCGCCAACACCGACCAGATTATACTGCGGCAATGGGGACGGCATCAAAAGCGTTGCGTTCCAACGCGCCAGATCTTCTTGAACCGCTGGGTGCTGATAAAGTGACATCGAAAGCGCGACTTCCTGTTCCAACGATGACACACCCAGGAACGGCAATTCAAGAACCGTGATTGATGGGTTTTTATCGCGATGATAACCAGCACAGAATTGAGCCATCTCAAACGCGCCAATTGAAATCCCATCAAGGTTTTCACGGTTATTGGACAAGCCCCCATAACTAATGTTCAGGGTAAACTCACCGTTGGTTCTTTCGCTTACCAGCTCAGCCAATCTTTCGACGTGTTCGGTAAATGCGCGGCGCTTACCCCAAAGAGACACATTCCATTCTGTTGCAAAAGCTTCGGATGCGATGGTCAGAGAAAGGGCCGCGAGCGCCGCCCGGTTTAAATATTTGCGCATTGTGTTTCCTCCCAGAGACATGCGGATAATGATATCCTGCATTATTTCGTCTGCATGGTAGTTTGCCTATGAAGGAAACCGCGCAAGGATTACGCGCCCGCCTGCGGAAATCCGCAGGGCAAATTTCAAAGCAATGCGTCTTTGTCTAAACCGAGTTTCACAATCTTTTCGTTTAGGGTTCGTCGCCCAATGCCCAAAGCTTCGGCCGCTGCATCCATTCGTCCCTGATGCGCCTTAATGGCCTTGCTGATCAGCTCTAATTCAAATGCAGCAACGGCTTCGCGCAATGTATCGGGAACCTCATCGAAGTTTTGATCACTGCCAATCGCAAGCGCCATTGATCCACCTCCGCGGCGCGCAGCCAAAACACGCCTTTCGCAGGCATTGCGCAATTCCCGCACATTGCCGGGCCAATCATGTGCTAATAACGCGGCCAGGTCATCTTGGGTAATATTTGGCGTTTCGACTTCGTAAACGCGGGCGTATTCCGTCAAAAAATGTGTCGCGAGCAATCGCAAATCATCACGTCTTTGACGTAGCGTCGGAATGTTTAGTACAACCGTGTTGATCCGAAACAATAAATCCTGCCTAAGCCGGTTATCCTCTACCGCCAGATGTGGGTCTTCGTTGGTTGCGCAAACCACCCTGAATGTCACAGGAACCGGGCGCGGCGCCCCAACGGGCAGAACCATCTTTTCTTCGATCACCCTAAGCAATTTGGCCTGTACAACCATCGGGCAGGAGCAAATTTCATCCAAAAACAAAGTCCCGCCAGATGCTGCTAGCAAACGGCCCTCAGATTGGCCACTGACGCCAAACATTTCCGTTTCAAACGTTTCGGGCGAAAGCGCCGCACAGTTGAGCGCTAAAAACGGTGCATCTGCGCTCCCGCTCAGGTCATGTAGGGCGCGCGCAACCAGTTCTTTACCGGTTCCTGTTTCACCTTCGATCAGAACCGCAGCTTCGGTATCGGCAAGATCTAAAATATCACGCCGAAGATCGGTAACCGTATCGCTTTGCCCCAACAGCACGCGATCTAGGCCGGACAAGTTAAAAAGCCGTGCTTTCAATCGTGCATTGCTTTGGCGCATATGATTTTGCTGGGCAGCATGTTGCAAAACCGTCAGCAGCCGACGGGGTTCATAGGGTTTTTCCATGAAACTATAGGCACCATCCTGAATGGCCTGCACCGCCATCGGGATATCCCCATGTGCGGAGATCAACACCAACGGAGGCGACAGCGCCGTATCAAGATTTTGCAAAAGCTCCAACCCGGACATACCCGGCATCCGCACATCCGACAGAATGACATCAGGCAGCGCTGTTCCAAGTAATTCAAGCGCGCGATTGGCACGTGAAACGGCCTCGACCCGCCAGCCAGCAGCTTCTAACAATTCAATAAGGGATTGCCGCATAGATTTGTCATCTTCGACAACCAATATGCTGAAATGTTGGGTTTCACTCATCGCGATTCATTCGACCTCTGCGTCTGGCATTGGAAACGAAACAACAAACACCGCTCCGCCTGCATCGTTGTTTTTGGCCGTCACGGCGCCCCCGTGATCGTGAATGATGCTCGTGGAAATCGCAAGCCCAAGCCCCATACCGCGGCCGCTTTCGCGTGTTGTCACAAAGGGTTCCTGAAGCTCAGATAGTGTGGATTTTCCCAGACCGTGCCCATTGTCGGAGATCGTTAAACGACTTTCGCAGGCGACTGTTTCCAGAGTAATTTGAACAATGGGCCGATCACTATCTTCGGTAGCGTCAATCGCGTTTCGCAGTAGGTTGGTCATCACCTGTTCAATCCGCAACTTGTTTCCACGGATCAAAACGGCCTCTTCGGGTAAAAAGGTTTGAATCTCGACTCCATAGGCATCAATATTTGGTGCCACAAGCCCGAGCGCGACCTGCAGTGCCTCGCTTAGATCAACATCCTTAAATTCAATATTTTCCGACCGCGCAAAGAATTTTAACTCGCGGGTGATCCCCTCCATTCGGTCAACCAAGCTACCAATTTTTGACGTTAAACCTGTGGCCTTCTTTGGATTCATCTCGGCAGCGGTCAGATGGTTTCGCATGGCCGCAATCGGTTGACCAAGCTCATGCGTCACCGAGGCTGACAACTGCCCCAATGCGGCCAAGCGACTAGCGCGTTCCAATTCTTGTTCGGTGCGCTTTAGGCGCCGCTCGGCGGTGTTGCGCTCTGAAATTTCAACAGCTAAGCGATCGTTCGCCCGGCGCAGTTTTGCTTCTTCTTGTTCGGAACTTCGTAGCGCGGCCGCAACTCTACGGGCGCGTTGGCGTTGCAAAAATATCAGCGCAATACCCGCCAACAACACCGCAAAAATTATCACCAACCAACTGCGCGCAACAGCCCGATCATCGCTGGCAAAATAGTGCAATTCCCATCCATGGGGCAAGGTTTCCGCCATAAGGTGCAAGCGGTCCGTCCCAGCAATTTCCGCCCGATGATCTGGCAACGAAACCCAATCTAGCGGCGCTAAGGCTTGCCCTGAAAATTGACGTGAATTTTCGATATGCGCGCGCTGCGTCTCGGTTAACGCTTCCAATACCTGATAACGCCAGGCCGGATCAGACGATAGCAACACCACCCCATCCTCGTTCGTAAGCAGCACTTGTTCACCGGATCTACGCCAACTTTCTTCAAGCTGAGAAAATCCAATTTTAATCGCGATCACCCCGCGAATAACTCCATCGGCATCGCGCACCGCATCGGCAATAAAGTATCCCGGCAGACCGGTGGTGGTTCCAATAGCATAAAACCGCCCCTGCCCCCCCAACAGTGCCTGTTGAAAATAGGGCCGGAACGAATAGTTTTGATCAATGAAGCTAGAGGCATCACCGTAGTTAGATGCTGCAATGGTCCGACCCGTCGTATCCATCAGATAGATCGCATCCAACCCCGCCTGTTGCGTGAATTCTGCTAACCGTTGGTTCAGCGCATTTGTTTCACCACCCTGCGCGGTTTGCATCACAAATGTGTCGCGCGATAACACGTAAGTCAGATGCGAAAAACGGTCGAATTCAGCGTTCACCGTGCTTTGATAAAGAGAGAGTCGCCCTTCGGACATCGCCAACTCTTCTGAGACAAAATAACTGTAAGATATTCGAAGAATCCCGGTCGCAACGGTAATGGCTGCAACAATCATAAAGATATTTCGTAAAAACCGCATATATCTCGATTGAAGGTAAACACCACTAAAATCAAGAAATAACTAGAAAAACTGTGGTTAACGCGTTTTCCTAAGCCTCAGTGCGCGCCCGTGACGGATTGCAAACCCAGCTTTGATGTGCATTTCTGAGGACCATTCGTTTTAAATGGTACACTTAATAAGGCGGCTTGCGTGTTAACGGAAAAACCTTCTACCGAAATTCAGGCAGAAACCGCAACGACACGAAAAATAGAGCAATTCATGGCTGTTTGCTGCCTGGTTGTCTTGGCGGTCTTTACTCTTCAGAGTATTTCTAACGGTTACCTTTTGCTCATCATATCCCAGATGGTGTTGATGGCCTCGCTTTTCTTATACATCATCGCATCCCTGCAAAATTCACTAGTTGCAGCGCATATTATGACCGCGCTGATTTCTCTGGATATTCTCATAGTAGTAACAATTTACTACTATGGGCTTCCCGGCGCTTATTGGGCATTTCCTGCAATTATTTCTTCTAACTTGGTGGGCACGCGTAGAACCGGAATAGTACTAACAATTACACTTATCTTAGTTATTCCCGCGGTTCTGTGGATGCAGGGAGTAGGTTTCAATATGCTTACCCGCCTTTTTGGCGCTCTTGTCCTGACCGCAATTTTTGCATGGTATTCAGCGACAAAAGCCCAAGAACTTCATGATCGATTGATCAAAGAGAGCACCATTGATCCCTTAACTGGATGTTTTAATCGCCGTCATCTCACCCGATTTACGCGACAATTTATACCTTCCCAGTCGTTTCTCATCTTAATTGATGTCGACGACTTCAAAGGTGTAAATGACACATGCGGGCATTACACTGGGGATATTGTGTTAAAGGCCATTGCACGCCTCATTCAAGAAGAGCTCTCAGAATCTGATCTGTTGTTCAGGATTGGGGGAGAAGAGTTTTTAGTGTTTGAAAGTCAGGCTATTTCCGCCGGAACATCCGATTTGGCAGAACGTATCCGGGCTTGTATTGATACCACTGCGATCCTACCCACACGCCACATCACCGTGAGTATCGGGGAAACGCTATTATCACACCACGAAACCTTTGAAAGTGCGCTGCAATGCGCCGACAAAAATCTTTACCTATCAAAGATTAATGGCCGCAATAGGGTCACACGCGCATGATCCCGAATTGCCCAACCTTCCGCGTCACTGTTTTATGCCACCATTGCATCATTTTTCGCCGCTGCGATGGCCAACCCATCCACAACTGCCGTAAAGGCGTTAGCCCGCCGTAATTCCGCCCTTGGGCACTGGGTGCTTGCGGTTCCAGCGACCAGTGACATCAGGCTAGACCCGCCAACCAGAATGACGCTTTGAATTTGATCGGCATTAAGCCCGGCCAGCTTCAGTGTCTCCACCAATGCCGCCGACAACGTTGTTTCGTCATGCGCCAATGCCGCAGTCATCGAGCGTTCGTTGATCGGCACGTTCAGGCCCTTTTCAACAATACCCATATCAATCTTGCCACCGGCTTCGTTGGTGTTTGCCGCAATTTTACCGCGCTCAACCGCGAACGCCAGATCATGACCCAGTTCTTCTTCTAACACATTTGCAAAGCGGGCAAATTTCTGAGGCTCGACTGCGACTTGTTGCATTTGTTTAATCGAACGTCGCGTTTCTGCATTATAGAGAAAGGGAATTTTAGCCCAAGTCGCCAGATCCCGAAAGGGCGCCACCGGCACCGGAAGCAAACCGCTGCCCATTTCACGGCGCAACTCACCTCCCAACCCAAGCATTGGCATAGAATGCGTCAGCGCAACAGAGCGGTCAAAATCTGTACCGCCCAACCGGATACCATAGCTTGCCAGAATATTGGGGCCGTGTTCTGTGGTTTTAAACACGGTAAAATCTGACGTCCCGCCGCCAATATCAACAATGATACCCGTTTCGTGTTTGGGGCTAAGCGTATAGCTGGCCAAGGCTGCCGCTTCGGGCTCCGCAAGGAACGAAACGCTTTCAAACCCCGCCGCCAGATAACATTCGCGCAGGTCAATTTCCGCCTGAACATTCATTTGCGCATCTGCTGAATGAAACCGCACAGGCCGCCCGGACAGCGCATGTTTAAAATGATCGCCAGATTTCTTTTCAGCACGCAGGCGTACTTCGCGCAGAAATGCCGTGATAATATCAATCAGTGTCCGACGACGTCCGCCAACCAGTCGCTCTTCTCGCGCCAAGGGATGCCCAAGGACACTTTTTAAGGACCGCATGTAACGTCCTTCTTCGCCGTCGATCAAAGCCGCGCTTGCAGCTGTCCCGATCAACATTGTGCTTTCATCTGTCGGAAAGAAAACGGCGGTCGGCAGGGTTTCTTCGTCACCTTCAATCGGGATACGATAAAGACCATCTTCGCGCAGAACTGCCGCTGCTGAATTGGACGTCCCAAAGTCAATTGCCAAAGTCTTTGTTTGCATAACCAATCCGCCTTTTCCAAAACGCCGCCCAATGATGAGCGGCGTCTATACAGAAAACAAACCGGGATGAGCAAGCCCAAGGTTACCCGAGGCGAAGTTTATAGACGAATTGCGCCGCGTACCTTTAGTTCTTGATAGTCCTCCAATCCAAAAACACCGCCTTCGCGACCAATGCCGGACTGTTTATATCCGCCAAACGGGGACCCATAATTCGTGCTATTTCCATTGATTGTAACAGTTCCCGCACGCAGTTGATCCGTGACGCGCTCAGCGCGTGCAACATCCCCGGTTTGTAGGTATGCCGCGAGGCCAAAATCACTGTCGTTGGCCATTTTGATGGCTTCTTCTTCGGTGTCAAAAGGGATGATCACCAAGACAGGGCCAAAGATTTCTTCGCGCGCAATGCGCATATCATTGTGAACGTCCGCGAAAATTGTAGGTTTCACAAACCATCCTTCTTCATGACCCGTTGGTTTACCCAATCCCCCGACCAGCAGGCGCGCACCTTCATCAATCCCCATTTGGATCATCGATTGCACCCGGTGATATTGCATCTCGTCAAAAAGCGGACCGATATGGCCCCCTTCGTGTGCGGGGTTTCCAACAGTTTGCGCCAACCCGGCAGCGGTCGCAATGTCCAACACACGATCATAGCAGGACCGTTCCACCAACATTCGGGTGGGCGCGTTGCAGGATTGTCCCGTGTTATAAAAACATTCAACAACGGACGCAGCAACGCGACGATCCAAATCCGCATCGGCAAAGACCAGATTGGGGGATTTACCGCCCAGTTCTAATGTGACGCGTTTCACTGTGTCTGCCGCATCTTTTGACACCATTACCCCGGCACGAGTGGACCCAGTAAACGACATCATCGCAATATCAGGGTGGCGCGATATCGCTGACCCCACATTCGGGCCGTCGCCAAACACCAGATTCACAACACCTGCCGGATAGCCTGCTTCGTGCACAAATTCGACAAATAACGCAGCAGAAAGCGGAGTGTATTCCGATGGTTTCAAAACACAATTCGCCCCGGTCGCCAAAGCTGGCACTACCTTTTGCGCAATTTGATTGATTGGCCAATTCCACGGCGTGATCAAACCACACACCCCGATAGGATCGCGCGTCAACACATCCGAATTGGGGAGAGTTTCACGCTCTGGCTGTTCTTTAATAGCCTTGATGAAGGATTCAATATGGCCAATACCACACCCCGCCTGCGCGTCACGGGCCATTGAAATGGGCGCACCCATCTCAGTTGAAATAGCCTGTGCCATCTCATCCAACCGTCTGGCAAATACGTCGCGGAGTTTCTCAAGCAGCGCGATCCGCTCTTGTTTGGGCGTCTTGGAAAAGCTGTCAAAAGCCCGCAACGCCGCTGCTACCGCAGCATCAACATCAGCAGCCGACCCCAGCAAAACTTCGCCAATTTGCGTGTTATTTGCCGGATTTTTAATCGCAAATGGTGTCGCTGAAATCGGATCGACCCACGCGCCATCAATGTAAAACTTGTTCAGGTTTTTCATTCTACTGTCACCTATTCAAATTCTCGGCGTAACCGGATTAGGGTCTAATGTGAGATGCAGTTCAGTTCCGGTGTAGGGGTTTGCTGCTACAACTGCGTCATTCAATTCAAACCCAAGTCCGGGCGCAGTGGGCGGAATGACATAGCCATCTTCCCACGTGATTGGGGTCGTAAGAAAATCCATATAAGCCCCATCAAACCGACCAATGGATTCAAGGATCAGAAAGTTTGGACTGCAGGTTCCAATTTGGATATTCGCGGCGGCCACAACCGGTCCGCAATAGAGATGCGGTGCGATTTGCGCCTGACGGGTTTCTGCCATAGCTGCGATTTTCTTTGCTTCCATCAGGCCACCGACGCGCCCCAAATCCATTTGCAGGATCGAAGCCGCCCCCGCCTCTAGCAGGCGTGCGAATTCGTATTTTGTGCACAGCCGTTCGCCCGTCGCAATTGGGATCGAAGTGTAGCGCGCTACCTCAGCCATGTCGCTTGGGCTTTCGGGCGGAATGGGTTCTTCGAACCACAGTGGATCATATGCCTCAAGCCGCCGTGCCATGCGCTTTGCCCCGGAAACAGTGAACTGCCCATGCGTGCCAAACAACAAATCCGCTTTGGTGCCCACAGCTTCGCGAATGCGTTTGCAGAAATTTTCAGACCGCTCCAGATCTTCCAACAGCGGCTGGTGCCCATCGTAGATTGTGTAGGGGCCGGCTGGGTCAAATTTCACCGCAGTGAAGCCCTGTTCAACGGCCTTCACCGCTACTTCAGCCGCCAGGTCTGCATCGTTGTACACATTCGGCGCATTCGGGTCGGGATATACATCACCATCCGTTGGATAAAGATATGTATAGCTGCGCAGACGTTCATGTGCTTTGCCACCCATCAATTGATAGACGGGTTGATCAGCCGCTTTGCCAATAATGTCCCAGCAGGCCATTTCCAATCCGCTCAGCACCCCCATTACCGTCACATCGGGCCGCAAGGTGAAACCCGCGCCATAAGTACTGCGCCACATCTTTTCGATACTGTGGGGATCATTGCCAAAGAACTGCCGTTCAAACACCTCATGCGCCATCGCCGCACAGAGATCAGGGCCAAAGGTGGCGTTATAAATTTCACCAATCCCCGTAATTCCACAAGCCGTCGTCACACGCACAAAGATAAAGTAGCGCCCGCCATGACGCGGCGGCGGATTTCCAACCACAAAGGTTTCTAGTTTGTCGAGTTTCATCTCGCGCCTCCCTGTTGCGCTTGGTTTTTTGCATCTTCCAGAATGAGCTGCGCGGCGCGGGCCGCCAACATCATCACCGGAGCATTCGTATTGCCTGACGTTACATTCGGGAAAGCAGAGGCATCAACCACCCGTAAACCCGCCACACCATGTACCCGCAAACGGGCATCTAAGACCGAATTTTGGCCTGTGGTTCCCATCCGGCAGGTGCTGGTGGGGTGAAAAATTGTACCAGCCCGTTCGCGAAAGTTTTGCAGCATCTCATCGCCAGACATCGTTGTAACATCTGGCGTTAATCTCGTTTTGGTGACCGCTTTGATCGCCGGCGTCTGCGCCAGTTGTTGCAAAACCCGGCATGCTTTAACTGCCATTTCGCAATCATGATCCGTTGCCAATGAATTAGGCTGAATATCTGGCGTATCCGTGGGATTAGCCGATGAAATCGCAATCTGCCCCCGGCTCGTCGGCCGACAAGGCTGTGCGCACAGTAAAAACCCGGCGGTGGGGTCTACCCCCGTTTGGCCCTTTGCATCGGTTACGTAAGACATAGGGTTACAGTAAATCTGCAAATCTGGTTTTGTGCACGTGCTGTCTGATCTGACAAAACCGCCAACTTGGTTCACAGGTACACTTAATGGACCTTTGCGCGTTAAAAGATATCGTGCCCCTGACCGCATCTGTGCAAACCATGTGCCCAGCTTATTGTTCAACGTCGGCACATTTGCATGGAAATAGTGCGAAATTCCCAAGTGATCCTGCAAGCCTTGCCCAACCTCTGGCAAGTCATGCTTGACCTCAACCCCATGGGTTTTAAGTAAGCGCGCAGGCCCAATACCGGACAATTGCAATACTTGCGGTGAATTGACCGAACCAGCAGACAAGATCACTTCTCCCATCGTTGTTGCGGTAAACTTTTGACCCCCAACAACGTAGCGCACACCATGCGCCCGTCGCTCTGTCACCAACACCTGTTCAACCAACGCCCCGGATATAACCCGTAAGTTGGGCCGCTTTTGGGCTGGCCGTAAAAACGCATCTGCTGCCGACCAACGCCGTGCATTTTTCACCGTGCTACGCAAGCGCATCAGGCCTTCTGCCTCCGCACCATTTAGGTTTTGCGCAACAGGCCAATCCATTTCATCGGCAGCCGTTAGAAAATGGTCAGAAAAGGGATGCATTTGATCACTGACATCGCTGACCCAAACAGGCCCGGACCCTCTGGTAAACTGCTGACCACAAGCGTCTCTTTCACAATGGGTTTCAAGATTCTCATAGGTTTGGCGCACCGCGTCCCAGTTCCAACCGGTTGCACCCGCACGTTCCCAATCATCAAAATCATTGGGCAAGCCGCGCAAATACGCCATCGCATTGATCGAACTCGACCCCCCAATCACCCGACCCCTCGGCCAGTAAGCTTCGCGATTATTCAAACCCGGATCTTTTGCCGCAGAATATCGCCAATTAACCTGTGGGTCATTGAAGGTTTTGCCATACCCCAACGGCACCTTAATCCAGAACCGGCTATCACTATTGCCTGCTTCGATCAGCAACACCTTATGACGACCACATTCTGTCAATTTATTCGCAAGCACACACCCAGCTGAACCTGCCCCGACAATAATGTAGTCGTAGTTTTCAGACGTCGGATTTTGCGCCATTTCTATACCTCTGAATGGTGTCGTCCCACAGAGGTCGCATGGCGCTATTGTTAATGCAAACAATGTATTTTACATCTAAGCCATCATTTTCATTGAAGGTAAAAATGTCCGATCTTCCCCACGTCACCTGGTTACGTGCCTTTGAGGCCGCCGCGCGTCATCGTAGTTTTACCGCGGCGGCAGAAGAGCTCGGCCTTACACCTGCGGCCATTAGCCAACAGATCAGACTGTTGGAAAAACACCTCAATGCGCCGCTGTTTGATCGGTTGCCGCGCGGTGTCGCGCTTACCGAAATGGGACAGGCCTATGCCTTGCCCGTCCGCAAATCGTTTTCTGATATGCAAATCGCAACCGACGGGCTATTCGGCGCGCCGCGTAAACGGGTGGTCAAAGTGCGGGCGTCGATTTCTTGCGCCGGACTCGTAATCGCCCCAAGGCTTGCTGAGTTCCAGCAGGCTCACCCCGATATCGAAGTTCAGCTTTCGACATTTGTTTGGTCTGACCGTTTCATAAACGAAGAAAGCGATATTGATATTCGCTATGGTCATGGCGATTGGACCGATGGGACCATCACCCACCTTGGCCATGAATATGCGATAGTCGTCTGTCATCCTGACTACGTGAAAACGCATGGGGCTGCGTTCAATATTCAAACTGTCGCCCAAAA
>NZ_JAAOIE010000007.1 GCF_011326755.1 Cochlodiniinecator piscidefendens
TCTACAAGTCGCTTCCAGCTAAATCAACCTCTAAATCCCATCCGCAACCTCAGCTGCTTCCGTTCCCCTCAGAGCGTCTCGTTTCCGTGTCGCCCTTTCGGTAAGGCGGTGTTTAGGCCTATGCGAAAAGAGTCGCAACCCCTTTTTTCGAAAAATGTGAAAGTTTTTTGAAATTTCCTTCATTATATATGTTTTTCAACAACTTACCCGAAATAGAAAAGTGAACCTTTTGCTGGAACAACAAAAACACCCCGAAAACAGAGGGTTTTGCGGAAGCCCCTTATGGATATACCCAACACAATCCGCAGCCCAACGGTTCCGACCCCCATCTAGCGTCGAAAAATACAAAAAAGGCCCGCCACTGCGGCGAGCCCTTTCTGTTTAACGCTGAGATGATTCCCAATTGGTGTTCATCCAAGGTTCATCATTTGCAGGGGCAAGCATTCCCTTACCTAAGATATGATCAGCTGCTTTTTCACCGGTCATAATGGATGGCCCATTCAGGTTCCCATTGGTAATCCGAGGGAAGATAGAACTGTCCGCGACGCGCAGCCCCTCTACGCCGATCACACGGCATTCTGGATCAACGACCGCCATTGGATCATCGGTCGCCCCCATCTTGCAAGAACACGACGGATGATAGGCACTTTCGACATGCTCCTTAATGAACCCGTTTAGCTCATCATCAGACTGCACCGCATCCCCCGGTTGGATTTCATGTTTGACGTAGGGCTTGAACGCATCCTGCGCAAAGATTTCGCGGGTCAAACGAATACAGGTGCGGAAATCTTCCCAGTCCTGTTCAGTGGACATATAGTTGAACTGAATGTTGGGTGCGTCTTTTGGATCAGCCGATGCCAATGTCACCTCACCGCGTGACGGGGAGCGCATTGGACCGACGTGCGCCTGGAACCCGTGGCCCTCGGCGGCGACCTTACCATCATAACGCACAGCAATAGGGAGGAAGTGATACTGGATATCAGGATACTCCACCCCCGCCTTTGAACGAATGAACGCGGCGCTTTCAAATTGGTTTGATGCGCCGAGGCCTTTTTTGGTGAACAGCCACTGCGCTCCGATCACCGCTTTGGACACGAGGTTCCAATGCTTATAGAGCGTGATCGGTTTTTTGGACGCCATCTGAAGATACAGTTCCAAATGGTCCTGCAGGTTTTTACCAACGCCTGGGCGATCGGCGACAACCTCGATCCCGTGTTTCGCCAATTCCGCAGCTGGGCCAATGCCCGAAAGCATCAACAGTTTGGGTGAATTGATAGAAGAGGCAGATACGATCACTTCGCGGCGGGCGCGAATGACCTCGATCTTTCCGCCACGCTCAACCTCAACCCCGACAGCACGGCCCTCTTCGATAACAACCTTGCGCGCCAATGCGCGAACCATATCGCAGTTGTCACGTTCCAGCGCCGGACGCAGATACGCATTTGCAGCAGACCAACGACGCCCATTGTGCACCGTTTGCTCCATCGGGCCGAAACCCTCTTGCTGTTGACCATTATAGTCATCGGTCACCGGATAGCCCGCTTGCTCCCCTGCATCGACGAAGGCCTGAAACAATGGGTTTTTGCGTGGGCCACGGCTGACGTGCAACGGGCCGGATTTTCCGCGCCAGTCAGGATCACCACCGTGTCCGCCAGAATCCCAGCTTTCCATGCGTTTGTAATACGGCAACACATCCGCATACGACCAACCCTGCGCACCACTTTCGGCCCAGTGATCAAAATCCTTAGCATTGCCGCGCACATAGACCATGCCATTGATAGAAGACGATCCACCAATAACTTTACCGCGCGGCGTTGCCAGACGACGGCCATCCAAATGCGGCTCTGGCAGGGATTGATACCCCCAGTCATAGGTTTTCATATTCATCGGATAGCTCAGCGCAGCCGGCATCTGAATAAGCGGCCCAATATCTGTGCCACCATGCTCGATGATGAGCACCGACGCGCCTGCCTCAGACAAACGATAAGCCATCGCGCAGCCCGCAGACCCCGCGCCAATAATTACAAAATCAGCTTCCATTTTCATTCCACCATCAAGGGCACGGCCCCGCCTACACGGGGCCTGCTCGCTTTTAGTAAGGGGCCTCTACGTCATTCATAGAGACATAAACCGTCTTCATTTCTGAGAAATGGTTGATCGCGAGCTTTGAATTTTCGCGTCCAACACCTGACATCTTGCTCCCGCCAAAGGGGGCTTCAACTGGGGCAAGGTTGTAGGTGTTGATATAACATGTCCCCGCTTCAAATCCGGCAACAACGCGGTGCGCACGCATAATGTCGGCGGTAAACACCCCGGCGGCTAGGCCAAATTCAGTATCATTGGCACGCGCCAGCACTTCTTCTTCTGTGTCGAAATCAAGCACAGACATGACAGGACCAAAGATTTCTTCGCGAGCGATAGACATATTGTCCGTCACATCGGCAAAAATCGCTGGCTCAAGGTAATACCCTTCGCCTTCGATCCGTTTGCCGCCGTAGACCAGACGTGCACCTTCGGCGACGCCCTTCTCAATATAGCTGAGCGCAATGTTCATCTGGTTTTCAGACACCATTGGGCCAAAGCTCACGTCTTCATCCATTGGGTCGCCAATTTTGGCATTGGCCAAACGCTCTGACAGGCGTTTCAGGAACTTTTCTTTGATGCCCTTCTGAACGAAAACACGGGTTCCGTTGGAGCAGACCTGACCTGAAGAATAGAAGTTCCCAAGGATCGCACCGCCAACGGCATTTTCAACATCAGCGTCATCAAACACGATCATTGGGGATTTACCGCCAAGTTCCATCGTGACGTGTTTCATCTCGGCAGCAGCTGCTGCATAAACCTTGCGACCTGTTGGAACGGACCCGGTCAAAGAAACCTTGGCCACGCGCGGGTCTGTGATCAATGATGCGCCAACTGCGCCGTATCCTTGCACAACATTATAAACACCTTTTGGTGCCCCTGCTTCGATCAGGATCTCAGCAACTTTCAACGCCGATAGAGGTGTAGTTTCTGATGGCTTGAACACCATAGAATTGCCACATGCCAGCGCAGGCGCGCCTTTCCAACAAGCAATCTGTGTTGGGTAGTTCCATGCGCCGATCCCAACGCAAACACCCAAGGCTTCGCGCATCGTGTAGACGAAATCACCGCCAGCCAATGGAATATGTTCACCAGTCAACGACCCGGCCAAACCACCAAAATACTCAAGCGCATCCGCACCAGAGGTCGCGTCAGCAACGGTGGTTTCCTGAATCGGTTTACCGGTGTCGTGGGTTTCAATCACCGATAGTTCATAGTTGCGTTCACGCATCATGTCAGACGCCTTGCGCAGCACTCGGCCCCGTTCGGTACCTGACAATGCAGCCCATTCTTTTTGGGCGGCTTTGGCAGAATTCAAAGCCAAATCAATAATAGCCGGGGTTGCTGCGTGTAATTTGGCAATTGTTTCGCCGGTTGCAGGGTAGACCACGTCGATCACATCGCCTGCGGTATCTTCGACGTATTCGCCATTGATAAAGTGGCTGGCTTTAGGTTGGTATAACATCATTCACCTCTTGGGAAACGGGCGTTTTCTTCGACCACGTTCAAATCCATATGATTGCGCATATAGCGCTCACTTGCTTTCAGAAGGGGTTGGTAATCCCACGGGAAATAGGCGCCATTGCGCAAGGATTCATAAACCACCCAGCGCCGCGCTTGCGATTGGCGCACATCCGCGTCAAATCGGTCTAAATCCCAACGATCGTCAGACTTAGCTCGCAGCGTTTGCAATGTTCCGGCATGGGCCGGATCATCCGCTAAATTGGTCAACTCGTGCGGGTCGTTTTCCATATCAAACAGCTGATCCGCGTCCAGCGCACAGCGGTTATATTTCCATTTGCCATACCGCAATGACACCAACGGCGCATAAGACGCCTCAGCCGCATATTCCATCGCAACCGGGGTCGTTCTGACCTCGCCTTTTGCATAGGGAATCAAGCTTTCGCCATCAGTCCACGGTAGAACCTCATCCAGACTGACATTGGCCAAATCACAAAGCGTCGGCGTGAAATCTATGTTGGATACGGGTTCTTTCACCAACTGCGGCTCAAGATCAGGCGACGACACCATAAACGGCACACGCGCTGATCCCTCATAAAAACACATCTTAAACCACAGACCCCGATCCCCGAGCATATCGCCATGATCAGAGACAAACATGATAATCGCCTCTTGGCGAGTGCTTTCAAGCGCTTCGATCACTTCGCCGATTTTATCATCAAGATATGAGATATTGGCGAAATAAGCCCGGCGGGACCGCTTTATGTCCTCTTCGGTGATGTTGAAGCTACGCCAATCATTCGCGTCAAAAATCCGCTTGGCGTGTGCATCATGTTCTTCATAAGGCATCGCCGGAACTTCGGGCAAAAGATGTTCGCAATCCTCATACAGATCCCAGTATTTCTTACGCGCTACATAAGGGTCGTGCGGATGTGTAAAGCTGACAGTCAGGCTCCACGGGCGGTCATCTTTGCCACGGGCAAGGTCATAGACTTTACGCGTCGCATTATAGGCAACCTCGTCATCATATTCCATCTGATTGGAAATCTCAGCCACACCTGATTCAGTGACCGAACTCATATTGTGATACCACCAATCAATCCGCTCGCCCGGCTTACGATAATCAGGGGTCCAGCCGAAATCAGGCGGATAGATATCCGTTGTTAGACGCTCTTCAAAACCATGTAGCTGGTCAGGGCCAACAAAGTGCATCTTACCCGACAGGCAGGTTTGATACCCCGCCCGACGCAAATGGTGTGCATAGGTTGGAATGTCAGATGCAAATTCTGCCGCGTTATCATAAACCCGTGTCCGCGACGGCAACTGCCCGGTCATAAACGATGCCCGCCCCGGCGCGCACAAAGGCGACGCAGTATAGGCATTTTGAAACCGCACAGATTTCGCCGCCAGTTTCTTTAAGTTCGGGGCGTGCAGCCAGTCCGCTGGACCATCGGGAAACAACGTCCCGTTCAACTGATCCACCATAAAGATGAGAATATTCGGTTGGCTCATTTGTGCCCCTCCAGCAAAAAGTCGAGATAGTCGATCACCATCGCTGCTGCGGCCTCTCCCGTAGGTTGGGCCCCCTTCAAAGCATGGCGAATATAGTGGCCATCAATCATGGCCGCGATTCCGGTCGCCGCAAATTCTGCGTGCCCCTCCAAAAGTGGACGCAGCCCAACCAAAAGGTTCGAATGCATCCGTTTTTGATAGATTCGCAAAAGCCGCGCGGCTTCTTTTGACGTCTGAGCTTGAACATAAAAATTCAGCCAAGCACTGATCACCTCAGGGCGGAAATTGCCGGCTTCAAAGCTGGCGCGGATTACGCCTTCAACTCGGTCTCGTGGGGATTTGGCCAAGACCAAAGCCCCACGAACCTGCGCGCCGTAAACTGTGAGGATATGGCGCATAGCAGCAAGAAATATTTGATCTTTTCCACCAAAGTAATGATGGGCAAGCGCTGAGGAAACCCCTGCTCGTTTTGCGATCTGTGACACTGTTACATCCAGAGATCCAGCGCGGCCAATTTCAGTGATCGTCGCTTTCACCAGCGCCTCGCGCCTGATAGGCTCCATCCCGAGTTTAGGCATGATTTTCTCCAAAAAGCTTGCTTTATGACTCTTCTTCGATTTTAATTGACTCGTCAATCAAGAAAAAACAGGGAACTAAATAATGACTTTTAAAACTGCTATCTCCGCATTGGCCTTGTCTGCTGCTGCTGGCACTGCTTACGCCGATTGCGGCACTGTTACGTTTTCAGACGTGGGCTGGACAGATATCACAGCGACCACTGCAACTGCCTCTTTGATCCTCGAAGCACTTGGCTATGAAACAGATATCAAAGTTCTGTCTGTACCTGTGACTTACATCTCTTTGGCTGAGGGCGACGTTGATGTATTCTTGGGCAACTGGATGCCAACCATGGAAGCCGACATCGCACCCTACCGCGAAGCAGGCACCGTTGACATCATGGGTCCAAACCTCACTGGTACAGCCTACACATTGGCAACCAACGCCCAAGGCGCGGCGCTCGGCATTGCAGACTTTGCTGATCTCGCAGCCCACGCAGAAGCCCTCGACGGCAAAATCTACGGCATCGAGCCCGGCAACGACGGCAACCGTATTGTTATGGACCTGATCGACGCTGACACCTTCGGCATGAGCGCGCTTGAAGTTGTCGAAAGCTCTGAACAAGGCATGTTGGCGCAAGTTGATCGCGCGTCTTCTCGTGATGAACCTATCGTGTTCTTGGGTTGGGCTCCGCACCCAATGAACTCAAACTTCGAAGTAACCTACCTCACCGGTGGCGAAGAATGGTTTGGCGCAGAGGGTGACGTGTTTACCAACACCCGTGCAGGTTATGCCGAAGAATGCCCAAATGTCGGCGCGCTTCTGAACAACATGACGTTCACCCTTGATATGGAAAACCAAATCATGGGCGCAATCCTGGACGAAGGCGAAGACGCAGATGATGCTGCAGAAGCATGGCTTGCTGCAAACGCTGACGCGCTTGGCCCATGGCTTGACGGCGTGACAACCAAAGACGGCGGCGATGCAATGGCTGCGGTTAAATCGTCACTGGGTCTCTAAGGCTTTGTAAAACTAAGATCAGAAGCTCCAGCCATCGCGCTGGAGCTTTTTTATACATGAACGGAATGTGGTGGGCGCGATGGATTGGCTGACTGAAGAGAAGATCCCAATAGGGAAAACTGCTAAAATTATTTTCGAATGGATGCGCGACAACTTCGCTTGGTTCTTTGAGGGGCTTGAAGTCTTTCTGACATGGGTGATCGAGGCAACCGTTGAACTGCTGCAATACCCGCACCCCGTTTTTCTCATCGCGCTCTTTGCCGGGTTGACTTGGGTTATTCAAAAGGACTGGAAACGGGTCGTTCTTGTTTCGCTTTGCTTTCTCTACGTCCTGAACCAAGGCTATTGGGAAGAAACCACCGAAAGCTTAACGCTTATCCTTTATGCCGTGTTGTTCTGTATGGGTGTTGGCGTTCCAATCGGCATCTATGCGGCGCATAACCCCCGTTTTTATTCATTCATCCTGCCCGTTTTGGACATGATGCAAACCATTCCGACCTTTGTGTATCTGATCCCGATGATCGTTCTCTTTGGTATTGGCATGGTTCCGGGCCTCGTTGCGACGTTTATCTTCGTAATTCCTGCGCCCATCCGCCTGACCGAACTTGGCGTATCCCAAGTTCCAACCTCTTTGATCGAAGCCGCGCGCGCCTTTGGTGCGACCCCGCGCCAAACGCTTTACAAAGTCGAATTGCCCTACGCCTTCCCGCAGATCATGACCGGGTTGAACCAAACCATCATGCTCAGCCTATCCATGGTTGTGATTGCCGCCCTCGTTGGCGCGGATGGCTTGGGTGTGCCAGTGGTTCGTGCACTGCAACAGGTGAATGCCGCCAAAGGCTTCGAAAGCGGATTTGTCATCGTCGCCGTCGCAATCGCGCTCGACCGGATGCTACGGGTGGAGAACAAGACATGAGCAATGCTGTAGAATTTGACAACGTCTCTATCGTCTTTGGCGACAGTCCTGAAACCGCGCTTCCGCTTATGGATGACATGAAGGAACGTGGCGAAATCCAAAAAGAAACCGGTCAGGTGTTGGGTGTTCACAACTGCTCAATTGATGTGGCTGAGGGCGAAATCCTCGTCCTTATGGGGCTGTCAGGATCAGGAAAATCGACTCTTCTGCGGGCCGTAAATGGGTTAAACCCCGTGGTGCGCGGATCTGTGCGGGTGAACAATGGCGATCAAATGGTCGACATCACCAACACCGATGAAACAACCCTGCGCCACATGCGCCAACACCGCATTGCAATGGTGTTTCAACAATTTGGCCTTTTGCCATGGCGCACGGTGCGTGAAAACACCGGCCTTGGGCTTGAGCTCGGTGGCATGTCCAAAGTAGAACGCACCAAAAAAGTTGATGAACAACTCAAATTGGTGAACCTGTCTGATTGGGCGGATCGCAAAGTGGGCGAACTGTCAGGCGGCATGCAGCAACGCGTCGGGCTTGCCCGTGCGTTTGCAACGGATGCGCCGATTTTGCTGATGGATGAACCCTTCTCAGCGCTTGATCCATTGATCCGCACACGGCTTCAGGATGAATTGCTAGACCTGCAACGCGACCTGAAACGCACTATCATTTTCGTGAGCCACGACCTCGACGAAGCCTTTAAGCTTGGCGACCGCATCGCGATTATGGAAGGCGGGCGCATCGTGCAATGCGGCACGCCTCAGGATATTTTCTCAAATCCTGCAAATGAATATGTGGCGGATTTCGTCGCACATATGAATCCGCTTGGCGTCTTATGCGCCCGCGACGTGGTTGAACCCACAGACGAAACACCAAAACTCACAGTATCCCCCGATACAGACATCCGCGAAGTGATGGAACGCATCGGTGAAACAGGGGACGCTGTTGGGGTCATTGACGAAGCCGGTACCCTGATCGGTAAAGTCACTAAAGACCGAGTCCTCGCAAAACTCCTCGATCCCCGCAGCTAACCTTAAAACCCGGTCTTAGGACCGGGTTTTTTTATGCCTGAGCAGCGCGTCGTTTTAATACTGTTTCCCGCCAACTGATAAAACTGATCGCAGCAATAATAATGCCGCCACCCAACATCACCCAGCTGTCCGCAGGTTCATTAAAAAACAGCGCGCCCAGCAGCGTTGCCCAAATCAGCTGTAAAAATGTCACCGGCTGCGTGACAGATACCGGGGCTGCCTGAAATGCCAAGGTCATCGAAAAATGCCCCGCCGTTGCAAACACCGCGACTAAGAACAGCCAAAACACCTGCATCCCACTCAGCGGCACCCAGACCATCCACGCAAATGGTGCAAGCCCAATGGCCACCGTGATAGACAGCATCCCCACCACGACCGAGGGCGACACCTGATCCGCCATGCGCTTTGCGATCAAATATCCCCCGGCAAACAAAATCGGGGTCAAAATCATCGCCCCGTGACCCGCTGTCAGTTCCCGCACACCCGGGCGCAAAATAATCAAAGCCCCGATCAATGCCGCCAACACCGCCCCCAATCGACGCAACGCAAAGGTTTCCCCCAGCAACAGCGCGGCCCCCAGCGTAACATAGACAGGTGATAGATAATTCATCGCCGTGACCTCAGCGATTGAAATCTGCGTCATCGCAAAAAACCACAGAATGACCCCGCCGGTTTGCATCACCCCACGCAAGGCGAACAATTTAACCTGCGTCGACGTCATGCGCGCTTCGATCATGGGTTTGATCATCGGGATGACAAACAACAGACCCAAAGCATACCGCATAAATGCCGCTTGGGCTGGTGGGACAGCCCCACCGATATGTTTCACCAATGCAGTGACGGCGACAAAATTCAAACCGGTCATCAACATCCAAAACACCCCCATAAGAGGGCGATCTGGTTTTTGTGTTTTAAGATTACTCATAGCAGCCAAAGGATACCCCTGCCCGCTCTATTGCAAGGGCTCATTGCGTCAGCAGCTTGGCCGCTATCCCCCACATGACAAGCGCAATGATGAAATCCAAAATCCGCCACGCCAATGGCTTTGAAAATAAGGGCCTGAGAAGCCGCGCGCCGTAGGCCAACGAAAAGAAAAAAACAAAAGAAGACAAGACAGCCCCCGCTCCAAAGGCCAATGCGCTGTCATATTGTGTCGATACAGAGCCCAGAAAAACCACCGTATCCAGATACACATGCGGGTTTAGCCAAGTCAGCGCCAAACAGGTTAGCAATGCCTTGCTCAAACTTTGCCCTCCGTTCCCTTCAGCAGTCAGTGCTTCTCCACCGCGCCACGCTGCCCGCATTTTTTCAAATCCGTACCAGACCAAAAACGCCACACCACCATATAGGAACACCGGCGTTACGAGCGGCAGCGTGCGTTCAATCCAGCCAAAACTGCTGACGCCGAACGTGATCAACAAAGCGTCTGACACCGCGCAGGTCAAAGCCACCCAAAACACATGCTCCCCACGCAACCCCTGTCGCAACACAAACGCATTTTGCGCCCCAATTGCCAAAATCAAACTTAGCCCCAAAAAGAACCCGGCACTTGCACTTTGCATATCAAACTCCTTGCTTGACGAGGGGATACTCTGGGCGCACAGTTTAGCCAAATTAATAATTTTGAAATGGAATTAAAATTTCTAATGTTGGATTATACCCTCCTTACCGCCTTTGCCGCTGTCATCCGACATGGCAGCTTTGACGCGGCGGCCTCTGCATTGGGGTTAACGCAGTCCGCTATCTCCCAGCGTATTAAACTGCTCGAAGAACGCTTCGGCAGCACCCTGATCATTCGCGGACAACCCGCCCAACCAACCTCCTCGGGGAAAACACTCCTGCGTCACGTTCAAGAAGTCCAAATGCTTGAACGCGCCTTAACAGACGATCTCGGGATTGCGACGGATGCCCCAACGACACTGCGGATCGCGGTCAACGCCGACAGCCTCGCGTCATGGTTTTTAGTTGCCTTAGCAGACTTCACCCAAGACCATCCGAATATTTACTTCGACCTCATCACAGATGATCAGGATCATTCCGCCGAGTGGTTGAAATCTGGCGAAGTTGTCGCCGCAGTCACCGCCATTGCCCGCCCAATCAGCGGATGCGATTGCACATCGCTGGGGAATTTTCGCTATATCGCAACTGCCAGCCCTGCCTTTGTCAGTCGCTATTTTCCAAATGGCGTCACAATTGCAGCCCTGAGCCAAGCTCCCGCCTTGCAATACGACACCAAAGACCAGTTGCAAAATCAATGGGCCCAGCGCGAATCCGGTGCCTCGCTAAAAGCCCAACATCATGTTGTTCCATCGACCCAAGGCTTCATCGACGCCGCGAAACTCGGCCTCGGTTGGGGCATGAATCCCGCACACTTGGTTGAGCCACTGATAAGGTCCGGTGAGCTCGTGGGGTTGGGGCAAAATCCACAATTTGATATCCCGCTCTATTGGCAATGCAATCGCATCACAGCCAAAACATTAGCCCCCCTTACCAAAGCCGTACGCAATGTGACCAAAGACCAAAAATCTGCAGCGAGCCTCTGATTGTCAAACTACCCGCCGCGTCCGGGCTCATCCGGGTTACTGGAAAAAAGTGCGATTTTGTTGCCTTGGGGATCGCGTAGATATCCCACATAAAAATGAGGCCCATAAGCATCACGAAAACCAGGTTTTCCCTCATCAAATCCCCCCGCGGCAAGCGCCGCGGCGTGCAGATCACAAACCTGCTGTTGATTGCGCGCCTCAAATGCAACCATAGTTCCATTCCCTGCCGAGGCCGGATGCCCGTTAAAAGTAGGTTTAACGTAAAAATCAGGCGAAACGGGACGCTGCCCTGGCGGAACAGACAGTACGTAGCTCAAGCCCTCATCCCCCTCCGTCAACCCATAATCAAGCGTCGGTAGGAAGGCAGAATAAAACAGTTTCGCCCGCGCGATATCATCTGCGCCGACAGTGACGTAGGCAATCATTTCATATGTTCCTCATCATAAATTTGGCGAATGCAATAGGTCTGAGACCTTATGCTAGGCCAACGCAGCCAACCGTTCAATAACCGTAATAAAACGGGTCAATTTTCCTCTTTAATAAATCAAAATCGACCTTAGATACATAAACAGTTCATTAAATGCAGGGGCAACACCATGAAACCACTCGAGGGAAAAGTTGCCATAGTGACAGGGGCCTCTGCGCCTCAAGGCATAGGTCGTGCAACGGCATTGCGCCTTGCCAAAGACGGCGCTTCTGTGGTTGTGGCTGACTTGCAGGCGCACGAAGGCCTTCTTTCCCAACTGACTTCGGTTATTCAAGCTGAAGGCAATAGCGCGAAATCAGTTATCTTAGACGTCACATCTGCACAAAACATCCAAGATTGCATGGCAACAACGCTCGCCACATTTGGGCGGCTGGACATCCTCGTAAACAACGCGGGCTCATTGGCCGGGTCAGACAATTTCCTGTCCACCACCCCTGATCAATGGCGCCAAAGCTTTGACGTCAATATTTTGGGGCCCATGATGTTAGCCCAAGCCTGCATTCCCGAAATGCAACGTGTCGGCGGTGGACGCATCATCAATATCGGCTCAACCGGAAGCCTCGGCGCTGAACCGGGCTTTGGGGCTTATACTGCGATGAAACATGGGCTGGTCGGCTTCACCAAAACGCTTGCAGCGGAATTTGGACCTGACGGCATTCTCTGTAACACCGTCTGCCCTGGCTACATCGCGACGGATATGCACACTGCTGCCAATACCCGCCTAGCCAAAGAAAACGAATTATCTGTCGATGACATTAAAAAACGCCGCTATGCAAATGTCGCTCTGCGGGATGCCGGCCTACCGCTGGATGTGGCCAATGCCGTTGCCTATCTGGCCGGGCCACAGGCAAATTACGTCACCGGTATCAATCTTCCGGTGACAGGAGGCGTACCATTCGGGATCTAACCAATCCACAACCATATTCCTTTGCCACAATGAGGTTGCGAAAGATGGCGTATTCCATCTGTGACAATGCCGGGCAGTTTGCCATGTGGTGCACTAAGCCTCGAAGCGACTAGGGCAACCAACAATAGCTACGGCCCAATCAACGCCGTGAGGCTCTGTTCTACTGGTTCCGTTGTTATGTCTTCAGCTATTCTTGTATGGTGTAGGCATCTTTCAACAGAGGGGTTCTAAATGCCAATCAATGTTTTCGCCGACGTCGACGATACCATTCCCACTCAAGAGAAACCTAAATCCATGGCATGGCTTTGCGACGATAGCTGGGAATTGCCTGTACAACTCGTTGAATTTGAACGCTGGCTTGAAAAAGACGGGAAGAACCTTCCCAAAGGTAGTTACATCGCAGATATCGGTTTTAGCCCACGATCGGACGCAAGCGGCGGCGGCGGCACCCTATCAGTCTCAGCAATGCAGACGCTCGTGAAGATCAGAATGGAAGTATGGTTTTCTGAGTACCGTAAATAACAGGAGACCATATGGGTTGTCGCTTCGTCCTGCATAGCAGACCTTGGCCTGGCCACGAGGAGCACGTTAGTTGTAGCCCTCA
This sequence comes from Cochlodiniinecator piscidefendens, assembly GCF_011326755.1. Lineage (GTDB taxonomy): Bacteria > Pseudomonadota > Alphaproteobacteria > Rhodobacterales > Rhodobacteraceae > Cochlodiniinecator > Cochlodiniinecator piscidefendens. The sequence goes on from NZ_JAAOIE010000007.1 coordinate 13,116, forward strand.
AACGCAAAGCGGCGCCCCAAAGGACGCCGCAATTCGTATGCATATAAACCATATAAACCATATAAACCATATAAAAGCTGCATAATTCCTGCATAGAAACCATACAGTCGTTTTGATGGTTAAAGCTGCGCCATAACTTCGTCTGATGCATCAAAGTTTGTGGTGACGCGCTGCACGTCATCATCGTCTTCCAACGCATCCACAAGCTTCATCAATTTCTGCATATCTTCTAGGCCCAATTCCGTGGAAATGGTTGGTTTCCATATCAGTTTTGTTGAATCCGTCTCGCCCAATTCCGCCTCAAGCGCGTTGGAAACATCGTTCAAATCGGTATCCGCACAAATGATTGTGTGGCCCTCTTCTGAACTTTCAACATCCTCGGCCCCAGCTTCAATCGCCGCCATCATAACCGTATCGGCATCCCCAACAGAAATCCCATAAGTGATCTCGCCTTTGCGATCAAACATGAAGCCAACAGAACCGGTTTCACCAAGGTTTCCACCGTTTTTTGTAAAGGTGGAACGCACGGTAGAAGCAGTACGGTTTTTGTTATCAGTCATCGTTTCAACGATCACCGCGACCCCATTGGGACCATAGCCCTCATAGCGGATTTCATCATATGTTTCAGCGTCGCCACCGATTGCCTTTTTAATAGCGCGATCAATAACGTCCTTAGGAACGGAATTTGATTTTGCTTCTTTAACAGCCAGACGCAAACGCGGGTTTTTATCGACATCAGGGTCGCCCATTTTCGCTGCGACGGTTATCTCTTTGGAAAGTTTAGAGAAAAGCTTTGAACGAATGCCATCCTGGCGCCCTTTGCGGTGCTGGATGTTTGCCCATTTTGAGTGACCTGCCATGCGAGCCTCCTGATCCGGTAATGTAAAGTTACCCCCATATACTGCAGGTCTACAGATGGCCGCAAGCCATTGCAATTTCGTGCCCAATCCGATTGGTTAAAGAGGACAGAAGGAAACGACCATGACCAGTGACCAGATTATTCTATTTAGCCTCTTTGCCGTTGTGTTCGCGATGCTGCTTTGGGGGCGCTTTCGCTATGATCTCGTGGCATTTGGCGCGCTTATGGTGGGTGTTGTGCTGGGCGTAGTTCCAACGAGTGATGCCTTTTCCGGGTTCGGGCACCCCGCGACATTGGTGGTCGCGCTTGTGCTCATTGTATCCGCTGGTTTAGTCCGGTCTGGTGCGGTATTTCTGATTACACGCACCTTAGTAGACAGCACGCGATCCCTTGCTGCACATATCACATTGATGGGGGCCATTGGCGGTGTGCTTTCTGCATTTATGAATAACGTTGCCGCCCTTGCGTTGTTGATGCCTGTCGATATTCAAACCGCGCGCAAAGCTGGTCGTGCGCCGGGCCTTTCACTTATGCCACTTTCCTTCGCGACGATTCTGGGGGGCATGGTTACAATGATTGGCACCCCGCCAAACATCATCATCGCCTCTATCCGCGAAGAAAGCTTAGGTAGCCCATTTCGAATGTTTGACTTTGCCCCGGTTGGTGGCGTGGCCGCAATCGCCGGACTTGTCTTTGTCGCATTGATTGGTTGGCGATTAATCCCGCAAAGCGCAGGCACTGATTCCGGCAGTGATCCAATGGCCGAAATCGGTCAGTACATCGCAGAACTCACCATTCCCGAAGGTTCTAAACTCATAGGGCAGCGATTGTCAGAACTCTATGAAACCGCAGACAAAAGCGATGCCGCCATTTTGGGGTTGGTCCGAGACGGCAAAAGACGCTTTGGAACCGCACGTCATACAGAGCTAAAAGCTATGGATGCTATTGTGCTCGAAGCTTCGCCCGATGCACTCGACGAATTTCGGGCAACCCTGTCGCTTGATTTTGCTGAATCTGGTCGCCAAGAAGCACTTCGCGCTGACGGTGAGGGTCTGTCGGTAATCGAGGTTGTCGTCCCAGAGAATGCCCGCATTGCAGGGAAAACTGCGCAAGGCATCGGATTGGGCTGGCGCCGTCGCACCGTACTGATGGGTATTTCGCGTGAAGGAAAGCGCATCACCCAACAGGTTCGTAAAACTGAAATCCAACCCGGCGACATTCTTCTTTTGTTGGCTCCGGCCGAAAGCGGTGCAGAAGTCACTGAATGGCTTGGCTGTTTGCCACTTGCCAATCGTGGATTAAACGTCACAGAGAACAGTAAAGTCTGGCTCGCTATCGGCCTTTTTGCTGCGGCTGTCGCGGCGGCAAGTGTCGGTTTAATTTATCTTCCCATTGCGCTTGGGCTGGTTGTCATTGGGTTTATCTTAACCAAAATCATTCCCGTTCAAGAGGTCTATGATCATATTCAATGGCCGGTTGTCGTTTTGCTCGGATCAATGATCCCTTTGGGTTCAGCCCTGCAAACATCGGGTGGAACTGAACTCATTGCGGGCACACTCCTATCATTAACAGCAGGATTTGCCCCGTGGGTCATTTTGACCATTCTAATGGTTGTGACAATGACATTATCGGACGTGCTTAATAACACGGCTACAACCATTGTCGCCGCTCCGGTGGGAATAGAGATGGCGAACGCCCTAGGTGTAGATCCCGATCCATTTTTGATGGCAGTCGCAGTCGCCGCCTCATGTGCGTTTCTCACCCCAATCGGTCATAAGAACAACACGCTCATTTTAGGGCCAGGCGGATATAAATTTGGCGACTACTGGCGTATGGGGCTACCGCTTGAGATACTGATCGTCGCGGTATCAATCCCCGCAATATTGGTATTCTGGCCGTTTTAAACAGCCCGTTATTTCAAGATTACCGGCTGACCGTGGCGTGTCTCTAAATAAGCGGTTTCCCAATCGTTGCGCCTTTGGGTTAGATCGTTCGTTGAAACAAGCGCGCCTGATGCCAGCACATGTTCAAGCGCGCGAAGTGCCGCTTCGTAATAACTGGTTTCGGTGTCTGGTGCGCCTTCGGCCTCGCCTTTGCGTAATTCTGCACCAAGAGTTTCAGCCCACAAGTTGGCCGAAACCCGGCCATTTGTGATCATTGTATCCGCGATTGCCAAAACCTGCGCGTGCCATGCTTCTGCAAATTTAGGCGCATTCGGAGCAAGCCCGTCTTCGGGTCCGAACTGACACGTCTTATTCAAAATAGCTCTCCCACAGATCAAGCGTCACAGTATCGCGTGGGTCAGCCTCTTCACCCCAAAGTTCCGTAGCCTTAAACACCACTGTGTAAAGATGCTCAGCCACCTCTAGACCTTGCGCGCTTTTGTCCGGGAGAGGATGCGCACCATGATGACTGATTACCTCCCCTATCCGCCCCCGCGCATAGGCCGGTAGGCGCGTATGGGTCGGCACAGCATAAGAAATCGTGCGCACCTGATCCCCTACGGAAAATTTGGCAGGTTCATCGGTGGGCACTTCAAAATCTTTTACTGAAAGACGCATATTCTCCATCAGCTCGGGCAACCCAATTCCCTTTGGCGGTGTCCCTTTTGGTGTTGTTAAAAGATGTCCCTCAATCGCCTCGCCCACCGTGAAATAACCTGTGTCGATATATCCAACCAAGTCGGTCAGACACCACTTTTCGAAATACGGGACTGTCATATAAGTCGCAGGATCCATACGTTCGACCATGTGTCGCCACCAATCAATCGTCAGTCCGGGCCGCCCGCCAGCCCGCGCCAATGCCCAAGCACGCGCTTCCCAATCATGGTGAAAAGGCACTTCGGGTTCGTTGACGTCCACTGGACCAAACCCCTGTTTACCGCCAAGGTCATGAATTGTATCCATCAAGCAGCCCCCGTTTTTAAATCGCGGTCAGTGCCAATCATTGCGTTACGAGTAACAATTTCTGCCAGTTGCACTTCTGACCAGCCTTCGGTTCCTGCAGGGCGCTGTGGCACGATCAAATAGCGCAGCTCAGCCGTGCTATCCCATACGCGCACGGCCACATCCTCGGATAATTCTACACCGAACTCCTTTAGAACTTTGCGCGGTTCGCGTACTGCGCGCGCACGATATGCCCCGGCCTTATACCATGCGGGTGACATTCCGAGTAAAGAAAACGGATAACAAGAACACAGCGTACAAACGACAAGGTTATGCGTCGTGTCCGTGTTTTCTACGGCTTTCAAGTTGCCCGTGGCGTTGCCTTCAAACCCAAACTCTTTGATGGCTTCGGTTGCATTTTCAAGCAGACGCGCGCGAAAATCCTGATCAAGCCAAGAGCGCGCAACAACCTGCGCACCGCGTTTCGGACCGATTTCTTCAGTGTAAGCCTCAACCCATGAGTCAAGTGTTTGGGTGCTGACCAACCCGCGTTCCACCAGCAAGCTTTCTAACGCCTTTACACGCAAAGCAGGTTCTGGGGGCAAATGAGAATGTAAATGCCGATGCAATGCGGCCGCTTTATCGCTGTCAAAACTTGCTGCCATTTTGCTTTTCCTCACGCTGTTTAGCCGAAGTGTCGGCGTGAACCGCTTATGAAGTCAAGTCAGCATGACCCGCATCTCAGCCTGCGCGAATGTGTATTCACGCACAGGCTTTATAAGGGCCAGAAATACGGAATCATAAGCGAAGCCAACAGCCCAACACTCAAATTCAAGGGAATCCCAATGCGCATAAAGTCTGTGAACCGATATCCACCGGGCCCATATACAAGCATGTTTGTTTGATACCCAATCGGCGTCGCAAAGGACGCCGAAGCCGCAACCATAACGGCGACAACCAAAGGCCGCGCGTCAAACCCAAGCACATCAGCCAAACCAATCGCAATCGGCGTCACCACGACAGCAACCGCATTGTTTGAAACAAGTTCGGTTAGGATAGAGGTTAGCAGATAAATCGCCCAAACAATCAAAAACGGCGGCATTTGTGCCAAGGCCGGTGAAATTGCCTCAACGATCAAAGCGACAGCCCCTGAAGCTTCGAGTGCCGCACCGATGCCCAACATAGCAAAAATCATCGCGAGCAATCGCCCATCCACAAAAGAAAACGCCTCTTCCGCGTCAATGCAGCGGGTAACGAAAATCAGAGCAACGGCCAAAACTGACAACAAAAAGATCGGAGCAACGCCCAAAGCGGCAAGCGCGACAATACCCACCAAAGTTGCGATCGCAATTGGCGCATGTGCGCGACGATACGCTCGGCCAGACGGCTTACTCACATCAACAAGCCCAACATCGGCAGCGAGTCGTTGAATGTCTTCGGGTGCGCCTTCAAGCAAAAGCGTATCCCCAACACGTACCACGAGTTCGTCCAATTGGCGTCCGATATTCTGATTGCGACGATGCACCGCCAATGGATACACACCGTAACGCCGCCGCAACCGCATCGCCCCAAGCGAACGGCCAATCATTTTACAACCCGGCGAAATCAGAACTTCGACCGTTGTGGTTTCAACAGCTGACAGCTGATCAACACGTTTTAAACCTTTGTCGCGCTGCAGAGAAAGCAATTCGGTAACCTCAGTCCTGAGAACCACGCGGTCCCCAACCTCGAGCGTGACTTCCTTTAGGTTCCGACGCAGTGAAAGATCACCGCGCAAAACATCCACCAAACGCACGCCTTCCCGCTTAAACAGTTGCACTGACGTTACTTCGCGACCAATGAGGTTACTGTCCGGGGGAATTGCGGCCTCTGCGAAAAACTTTCTCTTGGACTGATTTGATAGCAAATCCGCCATAGAATCCCGATCCGGCAGCAACTTTGGTCCTATAAAACGCAGATAAATCATCCCCCATAGGACAAGGATAATCCCCAAAGGCGTGACTTCGAAAATGGAAAACGCTTCCATCCCATTCGCGCGGGCAACGCCATCCACGAGCAGGTTTGTTGACGTACCGATCAGCGTCAAAGTCCCCCCCAATATCGCCGCATAGCTAAGCGGAATAAGCAGTTTAGACGCTGAAATATTCAATTTTCGCGCCAACTGAACAAACACTGGGATCATAACAACAACAACGGGTGTATTTGAAACAATTGCGGACGCAATGATCACAAATCCCATCAAAGCGGCAATAGCGACAACTGGGTTTTTCTCTGCTTTTCGTTCTGCGACCTGAGTAAACCAATCCAGAGCCCCCGTTCGCACCAATGCCCCCATGACAATAAACATTGCTGCAATCGTCCATGGCGCCGGGTTTGATAGTACGGACAACCCAGTCTCATATGGTAAAATCCCTGTGGCCAGCATCAAAGAGACACCAGCAATTGCAACCACTTCGGTCGGGAAAACTTCCCTTATGAACAAAACAAACATTAAGCCCACAACACACAGGGCTAAGATCGCTTCGCCCGTCGGCGAAAGAAAGGAATTGAGGTCCATAAGGTCCTATAAAGTTACTTCGGTTTTATACAGTGTCGCCTAGCCCAGTCGAAGGATCAAGCGCTGGTTCGTCGCGTGGCTGAACAAGAAACATCCCAACGAACATAATCCCCATAGCGGCCCAAATGTAACCGGAATAGGTTTCTCCCAAAATGAACATAGACCAAAAAACACCCGATCCTGTCACGAGGTAGGCAACCTGCGCCGCAAATACGGCGCCCGCACGTCCAACAAGCCACACATACCCCGCATATGCGATCGTATTAATCACCGCAGCAGCAACGATGGCAAAGTCTGGCAAGCCATAAGGCGGCAATGGAGAAATCATATGATTGCTAAGCAAAGCAGGTGGTGCGCTCACAATCACACCTAAACCCATCGCCGCGGTTAAAATTTGCACAGGATCGGCATTAGGCAATCTAAGTTTTGCAACAAGGTTCCCCTCAAGCCCATAAAAGAACGGTGCGATAAGAGCCAGCGGAACAAAAATCACTAATGCCCGATCAGGGAGGCTCGTGCTGGGGGCCATGATCAAGACGATCGCAATCATCCCTAGGACAAGCCCTAACATACGCGTTATGGAAAATTCTTCCTGCCCAAGAAACAGCGCGATTGGAAATGCGAACATGGGAACTAACGAAATCATCAGCGCGCTCAATCCCCCCGGCAAATAGACCGCTGCCTGATAGATCCCGATATTCGGCAATACGCTCCCGAATAACATAACGACTGCGTAAAGCTTAAAATGCTTGGAAGAAAAGACGGGCCATTTTCCCCGCCATAACGACAGGAGTAAGAGGAGTACAAAAGAAACCAGCTGGTTCCAGAAAATCACCCCGAAATGCCGATACCCTTCAGAAACCGCAATTTTATTCAGAGGGAAAGACATCCCCCAAATGCCCCCCAATGCGATCAGTACGAGAAAGGGGAGCCAGCGCTTCATCATGGTGTCGACTGCTCTAACCTGCCGCCAACTCGCACCATTTTAACGGTTTTGGCTTTGCCGGTTTGATCATCGGTTTCAACAAAAAGACCCGAAAGCGTTGCTTCGCCCGATGCCGGCGTAAAACGCCCCTTTGACATTCCGGTAATAAAGCGATGCATCGGTTCAGATTTCTCCATACCGATGACGGAGTTATAGTCCCCACACATCCCGGCATCAGCCTGAAACGCCGTACCCTTAGGCAGGACTTGCGCGTCACCTGTCGGGATATGAGTATGCGTTCCAACCACAACACTGGCACGACCATCGCACCAATGACCCATTCCCATTTTTTCGCTTGTCGCTTCGCAATGTACATCGACCAAAATGGCGTGGGCTTGTCCACCAAGCGGATGGCGTTTCAACACTTCGTCAACTGCTGAAAACGGGTCGTCAAACGGGCGCTTCATAAACACCTGACCCAAGACTTGTGTAACTAGGATTTTGCGACCGCGCCCTGCATCAAACAAACGCGCGCCAACACCGGGGGCATTTTTAGCAAAGTTCAATGGGCGTACGATGCGCTTTTCTTGTTCGATAAAGGTCAACATATCGCGCTGATCAAAGGCATGATCGCCAAGCGTCAAAGCATCGGCCCCAGCATCTAACAAAACTTTTGCATGTGCTGCAGACAGCCCCATACCACCCGTTGCATTTTCGCCGTTGACCACGACAAAATCCAACTTCCAGTCTTCGCGCAGACCCTTAAGCCGCTCAACCACAGCCGTACGTCCCGCGCGGCCCACAACATCGCCTAAAAACAGTATTCTCATACCGTCCTGCCTAGGCCGGAAATTTCGTTTCGGCAAGGAGAGAAAAGACTGGAAACAAAGTTTATCTCTTGTTAGCTCCCGATCATGACACCGATTTTGCGTATCATTTCTATTCTATTGGTTTGCACCGCGATTTTAATGCCGCGTGTGAACGCAGCACTCATTGCTGCATTGCCCGGAGCTTTTCAAACGATAATCATTTGTACCGGCACAAGCCTTACGACGATTGTGTTGGATGCATCCGGTGCTCCTGTATCAGAAAAGATAACTGAAAATGCCCCGTGCATTTTTGCACATGGTGCGTTGCTGCCAGAACAAAATACAGAGTTTTGGCAAAAGCTGTCCTTGTCATATACACGCGTTGCTTCATTTTTCGAAGCGCCAACCCTGCATGACAAGGGTTTACTCTACAGACCTCCTGCCCGCGCCCCACCCTTTAACGTTGTTTGATCGTCTTACTCTTCAAATACGTTAGGAATTATTATGTCTTATGAAACACCTGCGGTGGATACCGCAGACGTGCCTGCGCGCGGCGCTACCTTTTATCGACTCGTCTGGAAATGGCACTTTCTCGCTGCTTTATATGTGCTGCCATTCATGGCCATATTATCGGTGACAGGCACGCTATATCTTTACAAACCCCAAATCGAAGCTTGGATCTATGCCGATCGGATGGTCGTTCCGGTCACCGGAGAAATGCTATCCCTTGAAACACAAGTAAACGCAGTGGAAGAGGCTGTCGGCGTCACCAGACTACGCGGAATAACCATATCTGATCAGCCGGGCCGTTCGACGGTTATTGAATTCAACGACGATGATCGCGTTCGTAGCTATGCTTGGGTGAACCCATACACCGCTGAACTTTTGGCGGTAACACCGCGCGATGAAACCTTGATGCGGATGATTAAAAAGTTTCACGGCGAATTGCTGCTCGGCGGGTTTGGCACCAAATTTGTTGAACTGGCGGCCCATTGGGCCATCGTCATGTTCGTGACAGGCGTCATCATGTGGTGGCCGCGTAATAACCGAAGCCTCAAAGACGCAACCCGCCTCCCCCGTGGTACTGGCCGTAAATGGTGGCGCGAGGCACATCTGTTTTCAGGGATGATGGCAACCGTGCTGATTGTCCCTATCTTAATCACGGGGTTGCCTTGGACCGATATTTTCGGCGGCGGATTGTCTTATGTACAAACACAGACAGACCAGGAATCGCGCTCTTTGCGGTTTGGCGGCAATGCCCCCAGTTCAACCACATCAGAGGGCGTACAAATTCCCTTTGCTTCGGTATTGGACATCGCCAAATCTGAAGGGCTTATTGCCCCTTATGAATTGCGCTCACCACGCAAACCAGAAGAGGCGTTTTGGATTCGTTCAGCAAGCACAAATCGGTTTGAGCAAACAGAGCTGGTAATCGACCAATACAGCGGTGAGGTTCTGGCCCGTGTCAATTTTGATGAAAACCCCGTTTTGGCGCAGGCTATTTCGCTCGGGATTTCATTTCACCAAGGCGAGCTTTATGGCCCTTTAAACATTGTGCAAAATACGCTTGCAGCTATCCTCGGCGTCTTCTTATCCGTTTCCGGTTTTGTAGCTTGGTGGATGCGAAGGCCAGCTGGATCAATTGGAGTGCCAACCACACCTGACGCGAAACTAAGCGCAGGGGTTATCATCGCAATCGTGGTTATGATGGTCCTCTTGCCGCTTATGGGGCTTTCATTGATCGTCGCGCTTTGTTTGGATTGGCTTTTGTTTAAACGCATTGGGTGGTTCCAAAGCAAACCAACCAACATTGCGGCTGAATAAGCAATTGGGCGGCCAAAAGGTCGCCCAAATATCATTCGAGGACTAGAACTGAATAAGTTCTTTTTCCGTCACGATACAATCTAGCGGCTGATCTGTTGGCTCCAACGGCAAATTCTCTGCCTCTTGGTCAGCGTAGGCAAAACCAATTGCGATAGTTGGTCGAATGCCGCGCAGTCGTTCCAACGTGCGATCATAAAAACCACCACCATAGCCCAGCCGCCCGCCTTGGCGGTCCCAACCGACCAATGGTACGATCAACACTTCAGGCTCTAAAAACTGGGCTTTTTCCGGGACGCGCGCGCCAAAAGGTCCATCGACCAAAGCGCACCCCGGCGTCCACACACTGAAATCCAGTGGAAAACCCGCGTCTTTGATCACCGGAACTGTCACAAAGCCAGTTTTTGACATTTCAGCCATAGCGTTAAGTGGGTCGATTTCTGTGCGGATTGGCATATAACCCGCAATCGTTTTTCCCGCAAAAGGCTCCAACACTTCAAGCAAACGCGCCGCACCTAGCGCGCCTTGCCCTCTTTCGTGTGCAATCTTGCGCCGTGCGAATGCTTCTTTGCGTGCGACTGCCTTACGTTCAACTAAATCCATCAGAGTAATATCCAAGCTGCGAGCCCCAAAAAGGCGAAAAAGCCGACAACATCCGTGACCGTCGTGACAAAAGCACCGGAGGCCAATGCCGGGTCAACGCCAAGCTTTTCCAACGAAACGGGCACCAATATCCCCGCCAGTCCAGCTATAACGAGATTAATCACCATAGCCGCAGCGATAACGACGCCAAGCCCCGCATTTGCGAACCATATATATCCGACGATCCCCATAACCACGGCAAAGACCAACCCATTTGCCAACCCCACCAATGCTTCGCGTTTGATCACACGCCACATGTTAGAGCTGGTCAAATCTTTAGTTGCAATGGCACGCACTGCCACGGTCAATGCCTGTGTCCCCGCATTGCCACCCATTGACGCGACAATTGGCATCAACACAGCGAGTGCCACAAACTCAGCAATCGTCGCTTCAAACTGAGCGATAACCAAAGACGCCAAAATTGCCGTAATCAAATTCACAAAGAGCCAGGGAAACCGGGCCTTTGTGGTTTCGAAAACTTTGTCAGACAGGCTGGTTTCACCAACACCCGCGAGCCGAAGAATATCTTCTTCGTGCTCTTCATCCAGAACCGCCATCGCGTCATCAATGGTGATCACACCAACCAAACGGTCGTCTTCATCGACAACCGGTGCAGAAATCAGGTGATACTGATTAAACGCGTAAGCGACGTCTTCTTCGGGCTGTGTCACGCGAATTGGGCGGAAACTGTCTTCGGTCAGGTTTTGCAACGGCATCTTGCGCGGCGATGCAAGTAACTTCCCAAGTGTTACATACCCGGTTGGTTTCAAGCGCGGGTCGGTCAGAATGACATGGTAGAATTCTTCGGGTAGGTCGTCTTGGCGACGTAGATAGTCTATGGCTTGCCCAACATTCCAAACCTCAGGCGCAATGACAACTTCGCGCTGCATAAGCCGCCCGGCAGAGTCTTCGGGATAAGACAAAGCGCGTTCAACCGCCACACGCTCCGCATCTTCAAGTGCGCCTAGAATTGTTTCTTGCTGATCCTCATCAAGGTCTTCGACCAGATCAACAACATCGTCGGTTTCAAGATCACGTACCGCATCAGCCAGTTCTTCGGGTTCAAGCGCGTCGATTGCTTCTTCGCGCAGGCCCTCGTCTAACTCCGAGAGAACATCACCGACCTCACCATCGTCACCGCCATCCCAGAGTTGGATAAGCGCGCGTCGTTCTTTACGCCCGATTTGTTCGAGGATGTCGGCAATATCCGCAGCGTGCAGCGGCTCAAGTAACTCACCAAGACGCGGACTGTCAAAATTGGAAACCGCGGTAAGAACTTCGCCTACAAGGTCATCATCAAGCGAAAAATCTTCTTCTTCGTCTTCTTCGATCTCGAGGAGTTCTTCACTCATCCGCGGCCCCTTTCGCTTTTTTAAGTACAATATCCAAAGGTGTTTCAAATAAACAGAGGCAAAGCCAAGATTTACCGCAGCCGTTTCACCCTTTAGTCTGTCAGAAAAAGGAAACACTCGCATGACATCATCGGTTTTACTGTTAGGACAGACTCTAAGTTTTACTGCGAACCCAATGCACACGTCTGTAGACGATGCTGCCCACTGGCAAACCCATGGTGCCGTGTTGATCGAAGGTGGAATAATTGCGGCTGTTGGCGAACGCGATGCCATGCGCGCCCGTTACCCCATGGCTAAAACTGTCGATTATGGGGACCACCTGATCACTGCTGGGTTTGTTGATGCGCACGCCCACTACCCCCAAACAGCAATTATCGCCAGTTGGGGGAAGCGCCTGATAGACTGGCTAAGCACCTATACGTTCCCCGAAGAAATGCGTTTTGGCGACAAAACTTTTGCCACCGATATTGCCCAGCGATACTTGGACCTAACGCGCGCAAATGGAACAACCACCGTTGCAACCTTTTGCACAATTCACCCCGAAAGCGTCGATGCAATATTCGAGGCGGCAGAGCAGCGCGGACAGCGCATTGTTGCAGGAAAAACATGCATGGATCGCAATGCCCCAGACGGATTACGCGATACAGCCCAATCAGGATACGACGATAGCAAAGCATTGCTGCAAAAATGGCACGGGCGTGAACGGGCCAGTTATGCCATTACGCCCCGCTTTTCTCCGACATCAACACCAGAGCAACTCGAAGCTATGGGTACTCTGTGGGCTGAACATCCTGATTGTTTGATGCAAACCCATTTGTCTGAGCAAGTTGACGAAATCGAATGGGTGAAAAACCTGTTCCCCGACGCAAGAGATTACTTGGATACCTATGAACGCTTTGGCCTTGTTGGCCCCGGCGCATTGATGGGGCATGCGATTCACCTAACACCCCGCGAACGCGCTAGGATGAAGGACCTTGATGTGAGCCTCGTGCATTGCCCAACATCAAACACATTCATCGGGTCCGGCCTGTTTGACATGCAAGGCCTCACTGCCGAAGGCCACCGGATAGGGTTGGCTACAGATACCGGGGGTGGATCGAGTTTCTCAATGCTGCGCACCATGGCCGCTGCATATGAAATTGGCCAATTGCGCGGAACAGCACTGCACCCCGCACAGCTTTACTGGCTTGCAACGCAGGGATCAGCCCAAGCCTTAAGAATGGAAGACAAAATCGGTAATATCGCCGTAGGTATGGAGGCAGACCTTACCGTACTTGACCTATCATCTACACCAGCAATTGCGCAAAGGTCAGCCCGTGCGAACACCCCATGGGAGGCCCTTTTTCCGACCATCATGATGGGGGATGATCGGGCAATCAAAGATGTTTGGATCAACGGGAAAAAGGGCTAATTTAGCCCTTTCAACACCCTTCTCGACCAAAGACAAGCACCCAGTTGTTATTTGCAGCAACCCCTACGCCAACGTCATCTACACGTGTATCTAGATTATTGGCACGGTGCCCTGATGATCCCATCCAACCCGCTAAAATAGTCGCAGCGGTGGGCTGCCCCTGCCCAATATTTTCAGTGGTACGGCAATAGCTATAGCCTTGTGCGCGCACTCGGTCGACGCTTGTTTGTCCATTTGGCGAGGTATGGGAAAAATATCCGCGTTCCGCCATATCACTTGCATGGTTTTGTGCTGCGGTTTCAAGCCTCGCATTGCGGTTCAACAACGCTAAGCCACGTCGGCTGCGTTCCTGATTCAGTAATGCAAAAAGCAAATCATCTGCGGGTTGACCAGATTCAACAACGGCGTTTGAAACCTCAGTTGTTGTTGGCGCGGACACACAACCGACGACCAATAACATCGCTAAACACGTGGTAAACATCTTATGCATATGAAGGCTCCATCAATTTTTTTGACGCTGGCGATACCATCATATTACTTCGAAGTGGCCAGATGTCTCGCTAAAATGTTTTGCCGCTCAATCACCCTAGGTAGATCAAGTGTCACCATCTGTCCGTCACGCACAATTTGACGCCCTTCAACGATCAGATCCCGCACTTTATCTGGGCCTGCCAAGACTAAAGCAGCAGCATCCCAACTGCCGGCACTCTCAATACCATTCGTATCCCAAATTGCCAAATCCGCGCGTTTTCCAACAGAAATTTGCCCGCAATCGTCACGCCCCAGCACTTCGGCGCCGCCTCGGGTTGCTATTTCCAAAGCCTCGCGGGCGCTCATCGCATCTGCACCGTTTTGCACGCGTTGCAATAACATGGTCTGGCGCGCTTCTCCGATTAGATTACCAATGTCATTTGACGCCGATCCATCCACTCCCAAAGCGACAGGCACCCCTGCGTCACGCATCGCCCTCACGGGTGCAATACCTGATCCAAGCCGGCAATTTGAACATGGACAATGCGCAACCCCAGTCTTTGATCGCGCAAACAGATCAATTTCGCGGCCATCCAGCTTTACACAATGGGCGTGCCAAACATCGTCACCTGTCCAACCCAAATCTTCGGCATATTGCCCGGGGCGACAGCCAAATTTCTCTAGGCTATAGGCAATGTCTTCTTCATTCTCAGCAAGGTGCGTGTGCAGCATGACCTTTTTATCCCGCGCCAAGAGCGCGGCGTCCCGCATCAAATCTCGGCTTACAGAAAACGGAGAACAGGGCGCGATCCCCACACGCAACATCGCGCCGGGGTTAGGATCATGAAATGCATCAACCACCCGAATACAATCTTCCAATATCGCGCTCTCACGTTCGACCAAAGCATCTGGTGGCAACCCACCATCGCTTTCACCAATTGACATTGCCCCGCGCGTCGGATGGAACCTAAGTCCGACCTCCTGCGCAGCAGCGATGGTATCATCCAATCGCGCGCCATTTGGATAGAGATACAAATGATCCGACGTCATGGTGCAGCCAGACAGCGCAAGTTCCGCTAAACCGACTTGGGCAGAAACGAACATTTCCTCAGGCCCAAATCGCGACCAAATCGGATAGAGCGTCTGCAACCAACCAAACAACAACGCGTCTTGCCCGCCGGGAACAGCGCGTGTCAGTGTTTGGTAAAGGTGATGATGGGTATTAACCAGCCCTGGGGTAACAACGCACCCTCGCGCATTTATTGTTTCACCTGATGTGGTTAAAGCATAACCGACCTTCTTGATCACGCCATCTACGACCAAGATGTCAGCGCCGCACACTTCGTCGCGGGCGTCGTTCATGGTTACGATCATATCGGCATTTTGGATAAGAAGTTCGGTCATAGCACACGTTCCTTGCGCCCCTTCGGTGAACGTGTGACTGCGCCGACAGAAGGGGTAAGGACTCGTGCGCTTACGCGAAAATTAGATAACTATTCGCCGCTATTCAAGCTTTTTTGGATAAGCTCAAGCGCTTCTTCGTGTTGTTGTTTATTTGCAGCCGCAATAACGCGTCCACCATCATGTGCAGGGTTTCCATCCCAATCCGTTACAACCCCACCAGCGGCAGTTATCACTGCAATCGGTGCCTGAATATCATAGGCTTGCAACCCAGCTTCGATGACAAGGTCAATTTGCCCAGCAGCCAGCAACGCATAGGCGTAGCAATCCATACCATAGCGAGTGAGCTTTGCTTTTTCAGCAACTGCTCTGAAGGCTTGCCCTTCGGTAGCGGTCCCAACTTCTGGAAATGTAGTAAATACGATTGCATCGCTCAAAGGGCGTGCTTCGAGCGTTTTCAACGCCATGCCCCCGTGCGGCCCCAACATCTGAGAAACGCCAAAACCACCGCAAAAACGTTCCTGAATATAAGGTTGATCAATCACGCCATACAGAGGACCAGAGCCGTCACGAATTGAAATCAAAACACCCCAAGTCGGGGTGCCACTTAGATATCCACGTGTCCCATCGATCGGATCAAGCACCCAGGTGAGGCCGCTACTGCCTTTTTGGTACCCGTACTCTTCGCCCAAGATGGCATCATTCGGACGCCTGATAGCAAGAATTTCGCGCATGTCGCGTTCTGCGGCACGATCTGCGACGGTGACAGGATCAAATCCCGATCCATCTTTATTATCCGCAGTCAAAGTACTTGAACGAAAATGCTCAAGCGTCGCAGCCCGCGCGGCCTGAGCCAGCGCGTCTGCAGTTTCGCGGATAGATTGTTTTTCGAGATCAGTTAGTATAACCACTTCGCCCTCCTGCAATGTCTGCCGACGCGTAACGCTATCGGCTCCATTGCGTCAAGGCATAGGGTGCTTCTCTCAGGCAGCGTCGCTTAGGACACGTGCGAGATCGAACAAACGACGACGCTGATTTTCAGGTATCGCATAGTAGGAACGGATCAATTCCAAAGCTTCTTTGTCAGCAAGGATATCACCCTGTTTGACTGTTTCCTCGTCAACACCAGTGTCACGTAGGCCTTCGAAGAAATATGCAACCGGAACGCCAAGAGTCTCTGAGATATCCCAAAGACGAGACGCGCTCACACGGTTCATACCTGTTTCGTATTTCTGAATTTGCTGGAACTTGATGCCGACATCTTCAGCAAGTTGCTGTTGAGTCATTCCCACCATCCAACGCCGGTGGCGAATGCGTTTCCCGACATGTACGTCTACTGGATGTTTCATTTCTTATCTCCCGCTTTTTTGACACAACAAACTAGAATTGTTTCATATGATAAGATTACCTAAATCCTTAAAAAATCTCGACCTTTATTGCCAATGCTCGCTTTTTTTTGAAGTTTTTCTCCCAGTTTGAAACTTTATCCGCTAAAAACTTGAAATATAAAGACAGTTTCCAACTGCCTTGAAACGCGTTCACAAGACCATTCAGTTTACTTTTACGTGTGTGATTATTTTTTTTGCATTTTGCAAAAATGACCTAAGGGTAGGTTTTTGCAAAATGCAAATCGAGTTAACTACGAAGAAATCAAAATGACGAGAAACACATCATGTCCGAATCAACCTCTGCGCAAATGAAAGCCTTTCGAACACTTCAATTTGGAGAAGCAAAACTGGAGAGTTGCCCCATCCCAACTCCAAAGCCCGGCCAAGTGCGCGTTAAAATCAAAGCCTGCAGCTTGAACTTTGCGGACCTGTTGATGATCAAGGGTAAATACCAAGATACACCACCTCCGCCCTTCACTCTTGGGCTGGAACTGTCCGGAGTCGTAGAGGCAGCCGCCGAAGATGTTGACCCCACACTCGTCGGTAAAAGCGTGGCTATTTTTGCGGGACAGGGTGGCCTCGCGGAATACGGGTGTTTTGATGCAAACCTTTGCGTCCCCCTACCAAGCAACATGAGTCACGAACATGCCGCTGCGTTTCAGATCGCTTACGGCACATCCCACGTCGCACTTGATTACAAAGCCAATCTGCGCGCAGGGGAAACATTGCTTGTTTTAGGTGCATCTGGTGGTGTCGGCTTAACCGCAGTCGAAATCGGCAAACGAATGGGCGCGACAGTAATAGCCTGCGCACGTGGTTCCGAAAAATTAAAAATCGCCCAACAAGCCGGAGCCGACCACCTTATTGACAGCGAAACAGAAGATTTGCGCAATGTTGTGAAATCCCTTGGCGGTGCAGATGTTGTCTACGACCCTATTGGCGGGGATCTGTTTAGATCTGCACTGCGGGCCTGTAATCCTGATGCACGCATATTGGTCATTGGCTTTTCTGGAGGCGACGTCCCGCAAATTCCGGCCAACCATCTACTGGTAAAAAACGTTACCGCAATCGGATTTTATTGGGGGGCATATCTCAAATTCAAACCTCATGTTTTAACCGACAGCATGTCTAGACTGTTTAGCTGGTATGAAGCAGGGGATTTACGTCCTCACATCAGTCACACCCTTCCTCTGGAACGCGCTGAAGACGCCCTCGAATTACTCAGAAGCCGGGCTTCAACTGGTAAGGTTGTTGTTACCCCTTAGAGCGTTCGAAAGGCCGCGCGTATGGCTTCAATCAATGCCTGCTTTGCTGGGCCTTGATCGAGGTCCGACGCATACAGGTTTATCTGTTTGCGCGTCAGGTTGGGCAACGCTCCGCCGTGCTGGATTGCTTCGAGATAAGGCGCGTTCATTCCTTTCAAGACAGTGTGAACCGCAAGGTCAGCGCTTACGCTGGCTTCTATCGCACGTGTGCTATCTGACTCTACGGCCATTTCCCACGGAATACCGGCCTTATCCAACGCTGTAACAACGTCTTTGCGAAATATACACCGATGTTCATAGGCAAGTCGTAACGGGCGCGCTTTCCAAGCCGCACCGCCGGGCGCCCCGATCCATTGTAGTTCCAACTCCGTCAGTGTCTCTCCGCCGGGCGACACAGCTGTTTCCGTTGTCAAAATAACGTCACATACCCCCTGGCTGAATTGCTCCATCAATTTCACCGTGAATGACGCCAAAAGGTGAACTTTCACACGCGGATAATCTATGTTGAATTGCTGCAAAACCTGAGGAATCGCCGGATATACGATGTCGTGCGGCACACCCAGTGTTATTTCCCCCTCGAACTCTTGATTGGTCAGGCGTCCGAACACTTCGTCGTTCATCGCAAGAATTCTACGTGCATACCCCAGAAGTTGCTCGCCCGCGGCAGAAAGGCCAATTTGACGGGCGGACCGATCCATCAATTCCACACCCAGCATTTCTTCCAAGCGCTTCAATTGCATAGATACGGCGGACTGCGTCAAATTTAAGAAACCCGCAGCCTTTGTCACGCCACCCGTATCAGCGACAGTCACAAAAGATCTTAGCGCAGTTATGTCTAAATTCCTATACACATCAAAATTCCTGATACTTTCCATGAAATAGTTTCATTTTCAAAATACAACAGACACCCTCATATATCAACAACAAGAATACTATCGTCAAAAACAATCACCATATCGAAAGGATAAAATCATGTCTGAGACATCACAATGCGCACATGCAGGGCATTCTTGCCAAACAGGCTCGGTGTCGATTTTAGCAATGTTACGGAATTGGCGCGAACTAAGCAGACAGCGCAATGCGCTGCTAAAACTTGATTCTACACAACTAAACGATGTCGGCATCCAGACCGAAGAGGCCCTAAAAGAGGCAAATAAGCCGTTTTGGGACGCTCCGACGTATTGGCACCACTTGAAATAGCTAAATTGCACCCGATCATGCGGGTTATCCTTGAAAACCGCGCCGTCTTTCCCGATATTTAGCGGGAAGGCGGCGCAATCGCGCCCATAACGAATTTAGCAATTGGAGGCCACGGATGGCACAATTTCAAAACGTAGGTATTGGCGCACGCGGAGTTGCCGCGGATATCGACGCCGGCTTGCGTACACACATGAACAAAGTCTACGGCACCATGTCTGTAGGCATGATCATCACAGCGCTCGTTGCTTGGGCCATCGGCACCAATGAAACACTTTTGAATGCCATTTTCGGGACTCCTCTAAAATGGGTTGTAATGTTTGCGCCGTTAATCATGGTCTTCGCATTCGGCGCGTTGATTAACCGTCTGTCTTCCGCTGCAGCACAATTGTTCTTCTATGTTTTTGCAGCAGCAATGGGTGCGTCCATCAGCTTTATCTTTGCTGTATACACCGGGTATTCCGTTGTTCAGGTCTTTCTCGTAACGTCAATCGCCTTTGCGGGTCTCAGCCTTTACGGCTACACCACAAAGAAAGATCTATCCGCAATGGGTACGTTCTTGATGATGGGTGTTATCGGTTTGGTAATCGCGTCTGTCATAAACATCTTCCTCGGCTCTCCGGCGATCACCTTTGCGATTTCTGCATTGGGTGTTTTGATTTTTGCAGGCCTAACCGCCTATGACACGCAAACAATTAAAACCACCTACCTGCAACACGCACATTCTGGCGACCAAGAATGGCTTGCGAAGGCAGCCATCATGGGCGCGTTGAACCTATATCTCGACTTTATCAACATGTTCATGTTCTTGCTTCAGCTCTTGGGCAATCGTGAATAATCACGCGAACCAAGTCGTAAAATAAGAAAACCCGCCAATTCTATTGGCGGGTTTTCTTTTGGGTGTAGCAACCGTCTATTAACGCACCACGTATTCAAACTTAATTCGGAACCAGAGCATCTAAAATCTCTTTGGGATCACGGCCAGCAGACCCCCTGAGTTCCTCGATTGTCTGCTGAGTTTTTCGAGCAATACTAAACGCCCCCCCATTTAAAAAATACTCAGGAAGTGCTTTGTTCTTCAAACGGGTGTTAGCCAAATCTACTGCGTTTTGATTTCCCTCAGGAATTGCCGAAGCGTCAGAAGATGCAATCTTGCGACAAACTGCATAGAGAACATTAGAGTTATCCAAGAATTCAATTTTAAACCTGCCAGATAACAAAACTTCCAGAGATAGACTGGTAAAATACGTTATGTGAGCCTTGAAGTAATGATTGGTCGGGGAAGAGCGTTTAGATTCCAAATTGGGCACTTCGACAACAAATACGCCATCATCGCTTAGCAATGCGTGGATTTGCTCGATAACTTCCAAAGGGTGCGCCAAATGCTCAAGCACATGAAACATCGTGATCACATCAAACTTAGGCTCAGTCGGAAGCTCAGAGACTTCTTTCGTTTCTAGAGGGACCTCATACGCCGTTCGGCCGAATTCTAGATATCCACTGTTTGGGTCGATCCCGTGTGCATCCAATCCGAATCGAGACGCAAGATAAGTAAATTCGCCTCCCCCAGCCCCGATATCCAGATGGCGCTGCCCCGCTTCAAAAAATGGCTGCATCTTTTGCAAACGCTCCAAAGCGGACTTCCCAGCCCTAAAAATGTGCTTGGGTTTTGGTTGGGCTTGGTTCTTATATTCTACACGATAAGCGGTTGAGTAGAACGCCGATAACTCCTCATCAGTGGGCACGCGTGCGAGTTGAACTAGACCGCAACTCTGACACGCTGCAACGTCCAACGCTTCACCAGTTTTTGCATCTGATATCGATTTTGATCTACTTTCTTTTCCGCCACATAAAATGCAAGAAAATACCATATCTGAACCCCATAGAGTAAGCTGCTTTTGCATTGTGCTCTGCAGCACCCTATTTGAAAACAGCAATTAATCTAGACAAACCTTCCCATTTTTTTCGGCTAAGGAAATGATCCCTCCCTGCAAATCAAACACTATATTCAAAACAGAAAAAAACCGCGTCAACTAATGTTGCGCGGTTTCGATCTTGGAATGACAAAGTAGGCTTACTTGATTTTGCCTTCTTTGTATTCAACATGTTTACGAACAACAGGATCGTACTTACGCATAACCATTTTTTCGGTCATGGTACGTGCGTTCTTTTTGGTCACATAAAAGTGGCCAGTGCCCGCAGACGAGTTCAGGCGGATTTTAATTGTGGTCGGCTTCGCCATGGTTATCTCCAGTCAACGGGGCGGCTTCGGGCCACCCGTGGAATACTTGAAGCCTGCCTTTTAGACGCTTTGGCCCCCGAGTCAACCGCAAAGCAAAAGAAAGAACACGCCAGCATTGAAAAACCTGCCATATCACGAACAACTCTAAACATCGAAGCAGAATTGATATGACGCGGATAGCCTATAAGCCGGATTCTGTCCAAGGGGCGAACCCCTCTGGATGACCATTCTTCTGCGCATGCTGTTGCCAACATACTGTAGCTGCCTACCCGAATCTGCTGGGGCGAAGCGGCCCTGCGAATTACTTCGCGCGCGATCCCTATTCGGCATTGCTCCCGGTGGGGTTTGCCCTGCCATCCTTGTTACCAAGCATGCGGTGGGCTCTTACCCCACCGTTTCACCCTTACCCCAACCTTGATCGAGGCGGTTTGTTTTCTGTGGCACTTTCCCTCGGGTTACCCCGGCCGGGCGTTACCCGGCACCGTTACTTCATGGAGTCCGGACTTTCCTCACCCTAAGGTGCAGTCACCCAGCCATCCGCGTCACGGCAGGGCTTAGGCGTTTCTGATCGAAGGGTCAACGGGGAAGCAAAGTGCAAGATACGCCGCAAGCGCCATATCGACACCATCCAGTGGACCAAATGCCTGAGGACGAAACCTTAATCTAAAAGCCGTCAACCTACCACCTACCAATGGGTAACCAATAGCGGACAGGTTTCCTTCAAATAACACTTCATCTACCGGACAGGTCAGGTCATTATCTGGCCAAACTGAAAGCCCTTGTCGTGCCAAGCGCCTCCAATCGAATCGGGAGCCTGGGTCCAACTTTCGATCCGGCGCCATATCTGAATGCCCGATGACGCGCTCTGGCGGAATGGACCACCTTTTCAATACATCCGCTAACAATGCCTCAAGCGCGTCCATTTGCGGTGCTGAGAAGGGCGTTGAGCCTGTATTCGCCAACTCAATTCCGACAGAGTGACTATTTACATCGCGCACATTTCCCCAAGATCCCGCACCGGCATGCCAAGCACGGTTTTCCTCAGACACAAGCTGCAGAACGTCACCTTGCTCTGAGATCAAATAATGCGCCGATACTTCAATTGCAGGATCAGACAGACGTACACGCGCCTCTTCGCAACTATTCATCGCAGTATAGTGAAGAACCACCATATCCGGAGCATCGACACCTCGACGCGCCCCGAAATTTGGCGAGGGGCAATCGCGAAGGATCACTGCTCAGGCGTATCAGTATCGGACGCAGAACTCACAGCGATTTCAGCTGTAGCAGCACGAACAGCCCGAAATGGTGCTGGGTCCCAATAACAGGCAAATCCATCCCCATCCGGGTCCAGCCCCTGACGATCTTTCTCAGGACCACCGTTTGCAAGAAACGCTTCTTGCGCTAAATCTTGGGATGTGAATTGCGCGCAGTTCCGATTGAAGCGATTGGTCGCAAATAGTCCAAACCGGCTATAAAGCGCTTCCCCAACTTGGTTGGAAGTGCTCAACGCATATTGCACAATATTCGGTCCTGCCCCTTCTGAAAGGCTAGGCAAGGCTGTTGGCTCAATCTGCTGAAAACGATCGCGGTTTGCCTGAATGCGCGCCGCGTCGCTTTCGATTGTTTCGCGGCCCGACACAGCGCTGAATTCTTGTTCATCCGAAATACTAGGACTCGCGGAAGCCCGAGCGTTTGAAGGCACCGGAGCTTGGGCTGGCACCGCTGTAGCGGTAGGCTCAGCACGAACCGCATCTAGGGACTCCGACGAAACCGCCCCGGCAGGTGGCAGTGCCGCGTCTCCAGCAGAAGTCC
Organism: Cochlodiniinecator piscidefendens; assembly: GCF_011326755.1. GTDB lineage: Bacteria > Pseudomonadota > Alphaproteobacteria > Rhodobacterales > Rhodobacteraceae > Cochlodiniinecator > Cochlodiniinecator piscidefendens. The sequence goes on from NZ_JAAOIE010000007.1 coordinate 36,156, forward strand.
GCGTTTGATATTCTGCATAATCGCCAAATCCAACGCCTGCCCCTGAATCAGGGATAGGTGGGCCGCCACATCCTAGGAGTGCGAGAGACGACAAAACCGGAATAACAAACCGCATGGAACAACTGCCTTTTTAATCTTTACGCGAAGCTTACCACCATTTCGCAGGCTTGGAAGCAAAACCCGCAGCCTGCTCAAGCACATAGGCAGAATTCAGCAAATCGCCTTCTTCCCAAGGCCGACCAATCAACTGAAGACCAAGCGGAAGCCCCTGTGCATCAAGACCAGTCGGAACGGTAATGCCGGGCAAACCAGCAAGGTTCACCGTAACGGTAAAGACATCATTCAGGTACATCTTAACCGGATCAGCATCCTTCATTTCGCCCAGACCAAAGGCCGAAGACGGAGTTGCGGGTGTCAAAATCGCATCAACACCTGCCGCGAACACGTCTTCAAAGTCTTTCTTGATCAACGTCCGCACACGACGTGCGCGGTTATAATATGCATCATAGAAGCCGGCGGACAGAACATAAGTCCCGATCATCACCCGGCGCTGTACTTCTGGCCCAAAGCCTTCGGCTCGGGTTTTTTCGTACATTTCGGTAATGCCATCACCCTTGCCGAGACTCGCCCGATGCCCATAACGCACGCCATCATACCGCGCGAGGTTCGAAGACGCCTCAGCTGGTGCGATCACGTAATAAGCAGGCAAAGCGTATTTTGTATGTGGCAAAGAAATATCGACGATTTCAGCGCCTGCATCTTTCAACATTGCCGTGCCATCCGCCCAGAGTTTTTCAATCTCAGCAGGCATCCCATCCATATGGTATTCTTTTGGAATACCTATTTTCTTGCCACGGATATCGCCCGTTAATGCCGCCTCGAAATTCGGGACAGCAAAATCTACAGACGTTGAATCCTTGGCATCATGAGAGCACATCGTTTCCAACATAATCGCAGAATCACGAACAGTTTTCGTCATTGGACCTGCTTGATCCAAAGACGAAGCAAAGGCGACAACGCCCCAGCGAGACACGCGCCCGTAGGTCGGCTTAATTCCGGTGATCCCCGTAAAGGCCGCCGGCTGACGGATAGATCCGCCCGTATCTGTTCCGGTCGCGGCCAAGCATAGATCAGCAGCAACAGCGGATGCCGAACCACCAGAGGAGCCACCCGGCGTCAAGGCAGTATCGTCACCCGTCCGGCGCCACGGATTAACGGCATTCCCGTAGGTTGATGTTTCGTTAGAGCTACCCATGGCGAATTCATCCATGTTTAGCTTCCCTAGCATCACTGATCCGGCGTCCCACAAGTTTTGCGTCACGGTCGATTCGTACTCGGGTTTAAACCCTTCCAAAATCGCAGACGCTGCTTGGGATGCGACACCTTTCGTGCAGAACAGATCTTTGATTCCCAAGGGAATCCCGCACATGTCAGGGGCATTTCCCGCCTGAATACGCACGTCGGCCGCTTTGGCCTGCTCTAGCGCAATTTCGGGTGTGTTATGAACGAAAGCGCCAAGGGCTGATGCACCTTCGATTTCACTCAAACATGCTTCGGTCAGTTCAACAGAGGTGACTTCACCTGCACGCATTTTATCACGTGCATCCGCTAGGGTCAGTTTGTTTAGATCAGACATTATTCAACCACCTTTGGAACCGCAAAGAACCCTTCACGCGCATCAGGCGCATTTTTCAACACTTTGTCCTGCTGGTCACCGTCAGTGATCTCATCGACGCGACGCTTCAAACGCATTGGCGTCACAGAAGTCATCGGCTCAACACCGTCCACATCGACTTCATTCAATTCCTCGATAAAGCCAAGGATTGCGTTAAACTCTTCAGCAAGCGCCGGAAGCGCGTCTTCTTCTACTCGAATACGAGCAAGCTTCGCCACGCGGGCAGCGGTGTCCTTGTCAATTGACATTGGGGTCTCCGTCATTGGTCTTTGATGCGTTTAACCTGCCCCTTGCCCAGTCGCAAGTCAGAGCATGCGCCACATACCGCCAAATTTCCGAAATTTTCCACCTACCGAGCGCTTTTATCCCAATTTAAGCCAAGCCCGCGACGAGGCTGCCAATTCGGCTAATCCCGTTTGGCCGCAAAAAATGCCCTAAGCAATTGTTCTGACTCCGCCCCGGCAATTCCATCATAGACCTCGGGAATATGATGCGCTTGCGAATGGCTGAATATTCTAGGTCCTTGCGCCACCCCGCCTGATTTCGCATCACTGGCCCCATAATATAAGCGCGCTATGCGAGAAGCCGAAATAACCATCGCGCACATGGGGCAAGGTTCCAGTGTCACATAAAGACTATAACCGACCAAACGCTCGCTCCTCAACGCGGCACAAGCGGATCGAATAACCAACACCTCAGCGTGAGCGCTTGGGTCAGACATTTCTCGGGTCCGGTTCCCATCTTTCGCAACAACATGGCCCTGCGGATCAATCAACACGGCGCCAACAGGCACTTCACCACGTTCACCAGCAAGGCGCGCTTGATCAAGAGCAAGAGACATATAGCTGTTAAAATTGGTCATTTTCCTTATTTGCCTGCGTTCCTTGGGTTTGCCAAGCCACTTTCCCTTTTCCGCCAGACAAGATAGGACAGGTCCATGACGGATAATACACATAAAGGCGACCGGATCGCCAAAGTTCTGGCCCGCGCAGGAATTGCTTCGCGCCGGGAGGCCGAACGCATGATCGAAGCAGGTCGCGTAAGCGTAAACGGAAAGGTTATCACCTCTCCGGCGCTGAACGTCACGCCTGAGGATCGCATTGTTGCCAATGGCAAAGAAGTCGGTGAACCGGAGCCACCTCGGCTTTGGTTGTATCACAAACCCACGGGCCTGATCACGACGGAACGTGATGAAAAGGGTCGTGAAACAGTATTTGACGCCCTACCGGAAGACATGCCTCGCGTTGTTTCTGTTGGGCGGCTCGACATCAACTCCGAAGGGTTGCTGTTGCTCACAAACGATGGCGAAATCAAACGTAAGCTTGAACTGCCGTCAACAGGTTGGCTGCGGCGCTATCGTGTACGCGTCAATGGGCGACCAACAGAAGAAACCTTTGAACCCTTGCGTAAGGGAATCACGGCTGACGGCGAACAATTCCAACCGATGGATGTCACGTTAGACCGTCAACAAGGCGCGAACGCTTGGCTTACCATTGCGATACGCGAAGGTAAAAACCGCGAAATCCGGCGCGCAATGGAGGCAATCCATTTAAACGTAAATCGCTTGATCCGCGTCAGCTATGGTCCCTTCCAACTGGGCATTATTAAACCTGGAGAAGTTGAAGAGTTAAAATCCCGCGTTGTGCGTGATCAGTTGGGGCTTCCGCCATTAGATCCAACGCAAGTCAAGAAAACACCAGTCCGCAAGCGCAATGGGGCGCCTGCCACAGCGCGTGAAGAAAGACCGCTTCGCGGAGCACCTAAAACCGATGGTACTAAACCGGCACGCCCCAATCGTGACGGAGCGAAGCCAAACGATCGCCGAGGCTCAAAGCCAGGCACCAAAAACAACGGGTACTTTATCGACAAGCCCGACAATAAATCCGCAAAACGATCTGGCAACAAACCCGGCGGCCGACCGACAGGTAAACCGCGCACGCGTTAGAACGGTTTCCTTTCTAGACTCTCCGGTTTAAGACATCACAAGTTATATGTTTTGGACCGGAGCAGTGAAATGGCTGACCTTTTGACCATCGAAAATATCGGCACATTATTAATGTTGTGCTTTCTTCAGGCCGTGTTGGGGTTTGATAACCTTCTTTATATCACCATCGAAAGCCAGCGCGCACCCGTCGCACACCAAAAGGCTGTCCGGTTCTGGGGAATCATTGTTGCGGTTGCGCTCCGTGTCATCCTCCTGTTCGTGATGATCCAGTTGATCGAGTCGCTAAAAGAACCGTTCTATACCTTCAATATGCCCGGCATTCTTGAGGGCAGTATGAACTTCTCCTCTTTGATTTTTGTTATAGGTGGTGTTTTCATCATCTATACTGCGGTGAAAGAAATTTCACATATGCTGTCGATCAAACACCTAGATGCAGATGTTGAAAACAAATCAGGAAAATCGGCAACACAAGTTGTTCTATTGATCGTGTTTATGAATTTGATCTTTAGCTTTGACTCTATTCTGTCTGCGCTTGCGATCACAGATTTATTCCCGCTTTTGGCCGCAGCTATTATCATTTCTGGCCTTGCCATGCTTCTGCTGGCCGACGGCGTGACACGATTTCTGGAAAAAAACCGCATGTACGAAGTGCTTGGGCTATTCATTTTGCTCATCGTGGGCGTCGTATTGCTGGGCGAAGCAGGCACTGCTGCGGCACATGCAACGCACAATGAAATGGACCAAATCAAAATCTTTGGCCACGCTCTGATTCCGATGTCAAAATCCACCTTCTACTTTGCTGTAATTGTATTGTTTGTCGTTGAGATCATCCAATCTGGCTATTCTCGCAAACTAGAAGCGGAGCGTAACGCGCAAAGCAATCACTGATAGATTGACGTAAAGGTAAATCTTTTCCCCCTACCGGGAGACTGGATTGAAAACGGTGCTTGGATTATATCTAATCTAAGCACCGGATTATCCGGCCAACTGGGGGAACTATCATGAGCGGAAGCGGCCTACAAAAAATGGCCTTTCTCATCCTTGTGGTGCTGATTGTTTATGTTAGCGTGACGGGGGGCATTTAATGGCACAACGCTTTGGTGGGAAATTTAGCCCAGATGGTGCACCTGCATCCCAAAAACCCAAACGCAGCACGTTTCACAACGCTAAGCGCAGCCGTGTTGGTGCCCGTGTAAACCTACTATTCTTTGCGCCAATCCCATTGGCAATTCGAGCGTTTTTTCATGAACCCGCTGGCTTGGCATTAAACTTGCTGGCTTTTGGGGCTTTGATATTAGCCGCGTGGCTTACTCGTGAAGGCTTGTTAGCCCAAGAAGCCTATGAAGCACGCAAAATTGCACGACGTCCTGCAATTCCCCGGAAACTCTTTGGCTCAATACTCATAGGAATCGGGATATATATCGCAGGCTTCGCTGACGGCGGCGGCGTGTTCACACCTGTTATTCTCGCCATGGTAGGCGCCGTATTACATGGGTTTGCCTTTGGGCTTGATCCGATGCGGGATAAGGGTGCTGAGGGTGTTGATCAATTTCAATCAGACCGCGTTGCGCGCGTGATTGACGAAGCAGAAAAGCACCTAACCGGCATGTCCGACGCGATCAAACGCGCAGGAGATCGTCAGTTAGAAAACCGTGTGACTAGATTTCAGGCTACAGCTCGTGAGATGTTTCGCACCGTTGAAGAGGACCCGCGTGATTTAACCGCTGCACGAAAGTATCTGGGCGTTTATTTAAAAGGGGCCCGTGATGCGACGGTTAAATTTGCCGACCTTTATGATCGCACTGGCGATGCACGCGCTCGTGATGCCTATGAAGATTTACTAAACGATTTAGAAGAAAATTTCGCCGCGCGCACCCGTGCGCTTTTGTTAGATGATCGCAGCGACCTCGATGTTGAAATCGAAGTTCTCCGCGAAAGATTAGCACGTGAAGGTGTTCAGCTTAGCTGAACCCAGTAAGAGGAGACACTCATGTCTGAAACTGTACGTCAAAAAGCTGAACAATCTCTGGCCGCTATCGAAGAAGTCACCGCAGTAGAACTGATCGAACCCAGCACCGAAATCGTGCCGATGGCCCAAGCGGACGCACCAGTTAGCGCTGAAATCAGCCGACGTATGAACGAAATTGACATGGGCAACACAAATTCCATCGTAAGTTTCGGGTCAGCAGCGCAGGCCGAATTGCAACAGATCAGCCAAGCAATGCTCGCCGATGTGCGTAATAAAGATGTTGGTCCCGCAGGGGACTCACTCCGTGAAATCGTTACGACCATTCGCGGATTTTCCGTATCTGAATTGGATGTACGTCGCAAACGCAGCTGGTGGGAACGCATATTGGGTCGTTCTGCCCCATTCGCAAATTTCCTTTCAAGGTTTGAAACGGTTCAGGGTCAAATCGACAAAGTCACAGACAATTTGCTAGACCATGAGCACAAACTATTGAAAGACATCAAATCGCTTGATCAGCTGTATGAAAAAACACTGTCCTTCTACGAAGAGTTAGGCCTCTATATTTCTGCTGGCGAAGAAAAGCTCCGCGTATTGGACGAAGACATCATTCCAGAAATGGCTGCCGCGGTCGAAGCAGCAGGCGAAGATGACGCAATTTTGAGGGCCCAAGAGCTGCGCGATATGCGTGCAGCTCGTGACGATTTGGAGCGCCGCGTTCATGACCTGAAACTGACCCGTCAGGTCACAATGCAATCTTTGCCATCTATTCGTCTGGTGCAGGAAAACGACAAATCGCTTGTCACGAAAATCAACTCCACACTGGTTAATACTGTGCCGTTGTGGGAAACTCAGTTGGCCCAAGCCGTCACCATTCAACGTTCATCCGAGGCGGCAATGGCCGTACGCGAAGCGAATGATCTGACCAACGAATTGCTGACCGCCAACGCGAAAAACCTCCGCGAGGCCAACAAAGTGGTGCGCGAAGAAATGGAACGCGGCGTCTTTGACATCGAAGCAGTAAAAACAGCCAATGCTGAATTAATTGCAACCATAGACGAAAGCCTGCAAATTGCGGATGATGGCAAAGCAAAACGTGCCGCTGCCGAAGTCGAACTGCAAAAAATGGAAAAAGATCTCAAAGAGACACTTGCCGCAGCGAAGTCACGCGGCGATGGTACTGGGGATAACGCAGGCACCTCTGTGCCACAGTAAAAGGATCCAAAATGCCTCTGCGCCCTATATTATTCTGCCTATCGTTTGCACTTGTAACAGTTCAAACTTTAGGCGGACTCTGGGCGCAAGAAACAACGCAGGCCTATTTACAACGCCCACCTCAAGAATTGCTGACGGGGCGTGCGGGGGTCAGCTTGGATATGGAATCTCATTTCCTGCGCCGCCAAACGAGTCGAATCGCCCAAGGCCTCATGCGTACAGATGATGGTGGGCGCCTAACACGCGCCCATACCGAAGATATAATATCGAATTTCGTTCGTATTGCTTTGTTTACTGAATATTCCGGATCACTTAGGCGCGCGCACAATCAACGTTCAGCCAGCCTTTTGCGACGCTGGGAACGCCCTGTTCGTATGTCTGTGACCTTTGGCCAAAGCATACCACTTGAACAGCGCGCAGAAGATCAGCGTACAGTACGCGAGTATGCACGCCGCTTGTCTCGTGCAACCGGGCATTCAATCCACACAGCGCCGCCTCAGCATGCAAATTTCCACATTCTTTTTGTAAATGAAAACGAACGTGTTGGCGCTTTGGGGTTATTGCGCGAGCTTCTACCCGACATTAGCGATCGGAATTTGCGGCAATTGGTATCCATGAATCGCCATGTAAATTGCCAAGTGTTTACGTTTTGGAATCCAAACTCTGAATCGGATCAGTCTTACTATAATGCTGTTTCGATTATCAGGGGTGAACTACCGCCCTTGGCACGTAAATCGTGCATCCACGAAGAGTTGGCTCAAGGTCTCGGATTACCAAATGATAGCCCTGACGCGTTTCCATCCATATTCAATGACGACGAAGAATTTGCATTGCTCACCCGACACGATGAGTTGTTGCTAAAAATTCTCTACGATGAACGGCTCCGCCCCGGCATGAGCGCCCCCGAAGCTGAGCCAATCGTTCAAACAATTGTTGCGGAATTACTTCCGCACTGAGCCTGACCTTACGGAGTGACCATGGGTATTTTTGATTTCCTTTCCGGCGAATTTATTGATGTGATCCATTGGGTGGATGACACACGTGACACAATGGTCTGGCGCTTTGAACGCGAAGCCCATGAAATTAAATACGGTGCCAAACTCACCGTGCGCGAAGGTCAGGCCGCAGTATTTATCCATGAAGGTCAACTCGCGGATGTTTTCACGCCAGGCTTGTACATGTTGGAAACCAACAACATGCCGATACTGACCACACTACAGCATTGGGATCATGGATTTAAAAGCCCGTTCAAATCCGAAATCTACTATGTAAATACAACGCGGTTTAACGACCTAAAGTGGGGAACCAAAAACCCCATCATCCTGCGTGACCCAGAATTTGGACCCGTCCGTATTCGGGCCTTTGGCACCTATTCGGTCAAGGTCACTGATCCCGCCAAATTCTTAACCGAAATTGTGGGCACTGATGGCGAATTCACAATGGATGAAATCAGCTACCAAATTCGCAATATCATCGTACAGGAATTTTCGCGGGTTGTAGCCGCATCGCGTATTCCCGTGCTGGACATGGCAGCAAATACACGGGACTTAGGAAAACTGGTCGCCGCTGAAATTTCCGGAACATTAGAGAGCTACGGCATCTCTATGCCCGAGCTATACATCGAAAACATCTCTTTGCCGCCTGCCGTTGAAGAAGTGTTGGATAAACGAACTTCAATGGGCATCGTGGGTGATCTTGGGAAATTCACTCAGTTCTCCGCAGCCGAAGCCATGACCGCCGCCGCAAAAACACCCGGCAGCGATATGGGGTCTGGCATCGGAATGGGGATGGGCATGGCGATGGCCCAGCAGATGGCGCAATCTGGGCCTTGGGGTGCAATTCCGCAGCAGCCCACCGCGACGATTGCACCACCGCCGCCACCTCCCCCTGTAGAAAAAGTTTGGCATGTAACGAGCAGCGGTGAAACCACGGGGCCGTTTTCCAAAGCTTCATTGGGCCGGATGGTCACTGAAGGTAATCTTAAGCGTGAAACTTATGTCTGGACCGCTGGTCAGGACGGGTGGTTAAAAGCCGAGGATATAGGAGAGCTGGCGCAATTGTTCACGGTTATGCCACCTCCCCCGCCTCCCGGGAGCTAAACAATGAACAGACGTTTTGTCCTCAAATGGCTGCATTGGGTTGGCTTCTCAGTGCTCCTATATTTCTTTTTCGTTGAACCCGACGAGAACAGAGCAGACCCCGGTGGCGCATTATCTACGCACGCAGGGGCTGGGCTTATTCTTGCTCTTATCACGACAGTATGGATGGGCATGTACATCCGCAAAGGCCTTATGGGGCGTCCCGGGCCCAAACTACCCTCGTGGGGAAAACGGTTTCACTTTCTGTCTCATTGGGCGCTGCAATGGGGACTACCTATTGTCGTTGCATCAGGTGCAATCGCAGGGCTTGCAGCACCTTTTGCCATAAGAGCCTTTGGCGTGGTTCCAATCAATCCAGCGGCCGGAACAAACGGCTTGCATGGCTTTGCCGAGGAAATCCACGAAATCGCCTTTGATGGGTTTATGATCTTAATTGGCTTTCATATCGCTTTTCATGTTTGGCGGCATTTCTGGCTGAAAGACAACGCCCTTCGAATTATGGTACCAAAGATTTTGCACAGGTATTTGAGATGAGTGACGACCCCATCGAAGAGCATCGCTTTCCATGTGACTCCTGTGGATCGGACCTTCGGTTTGACGCCGACGCAGGTTTGATGTCTTGCGACCACTGTGGGAACACTATGGCGTTAGAAGGTCATGGGCCAAGCGGCGCAATTCGAGAACTGGATTTCAATTCGGCACTTAGCGACAAACTTCCAGATTCGGACATGGAAGAAAACCGCATACTAGCCTGCACAAATTGTGGTGCCCAAGTTGAATTAAGCGGTGCGGATCATGCCTCTGAATGCCCATTCTGCGCGACACCGGTCGTGTCTGATACAGGCACCCATCGCCAAATCAAACCCAAAGCTCTCGTTGCATTTGCGTTAGAAGAACGCGAAGCGCGTGCCCACATGACCAAATGGCTGGGGCGTCTATGGTTCGCCCCAAATGGATTGCAAGAATACGCACGAAAAGGCCGAAAAATGCAGGGGATCTATGTCCCCTACTGGACCTATGACGCGGACACAAATACGCGCTATTCTGGTCAACGTGGCACGGTCTACTATGTTAATCAAACCGTCACCATTAACGGTAAGCGGCAGACACGCCGTGTGCCTAAGGTGCGCTGGTCTCCGAAATCTGGCCGGGTTGCACGTTGGTTTGATGACGTGCTTGTCCTTGGTTCAAAGTCGCTTCCAAAACGATATACCGACGCGCTAGAGCCATGGGATCTTTCTCAGCTAGAGCCTTACCGCCCAGAGTACCTCGCTGGTTTTCGGGCCGAAGGGTACACTGTTGATTTGGAAACGGGTTTCACAGAAGCCCGAGCCAAAATGGATCGTGTAATCGAACGTGATGTCAAATTTGACATTGGCGGTGATCGTCAGCGGATCAGTTCTTTGAGCACACAAATCAATGATGTCACCTTTAAACACGTTCTACTACCAGTTTGGCTGGCGGCCTATAAATACCGTGGGAAAACATATCGGTTCGTAGTGAATGGACAATCTGGACGTGTTCAGGGGGAACGCCCTTGGTCTGCATGGAAAATTACCTTTGCAGTGATTGTCGGGGCGGCTATAGCCGGAGCAATAGGTTATCTTGCGGCACAACAATAAGGCGACACCATGCGGGCACTCATTCAACGCGTTTCAGAGGCGTCAGTCACTGTTGATGGCAATGTCATAGGAGAGATCGGAGAAGGCCTGTTGATCCTCGTCTGCGCCATGCAGGGCGACACAGAGGCGAACGCCGATACACTTGCCACCAAAACATCAAAACTGCGGATATTCAAAGACGATGATGGCAAGATGAACACATCACTGTTGGATGCTGGCGGTAGCGCGTTGGTTGTCAGTCAATTCACGCTGGCTGCAGATACTTCGCGTGGGAACCGCCCCGGTTTTTCTACAGCCGCACGGCCGGACGTTGGCGAACCGCTATACGAATACTTTTCCGATAAAATGCGCGCCCTCGGCATCACAGTGGCGCAAGGCCAATTCGGCGCTGATATGAAAGTCGCCTTGGTCAACGATGGCCCTGTGACAATTTCGATGGAGTTTTAACTGGCTGAGTTCAAAGAATAGCGGTTTGATCTTCTAACAGCTTTCCCCATGTGAAAATCTCATAGGTGCGAACTTCTGGAAAATAGAACGGATCGTTAGCAATGATTTGTTCAACTTCGGCTTTTGTTGCAGTTTCTACAACCCACATTGCACCACAAAACGGCCCGTCAACTTCTGACTTTAATCCGCCACCAATGAGCAACTGGGGATTAGCCTTTGCATAAGCTACATGGGCATCTCGCAAATCCTGTCTTGCGCGAACATCCAGCATTTCAGGCGCATCTTTGAACACAACAACCCAACGTATCACAGCAAATCTCCCATGTGTACGACGAGGATAGGCAGTATTACGTTTTTACATAGGGCCAAGAGCGCCTTCCAATAGATCCAGGTTTGGATCTGGACCCAATCCGGAAATTTATTTCTGCTTTTCCCAGCGGGTTAGCGCATCTTCATCTTCTGTTTTGCTCGCAACCCAAGCGCTACCGTCCGCTGTGAACTCTTGTTTCCAAAACGGGGCGCGGGATTTGAGATAATCCATCAAAAACTCCGCTGCTTCAAATGCGTTTACACGGTGGGCGGATGCTGTGGCGACCATCATGATCATATCACCGGGGCGCAATTCACCGTGACGATGGATGACCAGACTGTCCTTTAGCGCCCAGCGTTCCGTCGCTTCATCATTGATCGCTTGCAGTGCACGTTCCGTCATGCCGGGGTAGTGTTCGATAACCATGCGATCAAGCGTACCATCGGTATCGCGTACAATACCGGTGAAAGTCACCACAGCGCCCGCATCAGTACGTCCGCGCGCAAAGGCTTCGGCCTCAACCCCGAAATCAAAAGGTTCGTCCTGAACACGCACGGCCATAGCTAGCCACCCGTCATTGGCGGGAAAAATGCCACTTCGCGTGCGTTTTCAATTGATGCAGAGAATTCGGTTAATTCCTGATCAACGGCCACCCGCAGAGCAGATACATCAGAAAACGCCAATGCGTAGCGTTCTTCGCGAGACTTTAATTCCTCGACCAATTCATCCACTGTAGTTGCGTTGGTTGATACTTGTTCTTTAGGAATGCCAATCCGTTCACGCACCCAAGCGAAGTAGAGTACATCAATCACGGTTTTGGGTCCTCTTTCAACATCGGCATTGCTTTGGCAAAATAATCCCAGCCAGTGATAAGCGTCAGCGCCCCGGCCAGCCACAGCAGGATCGTACCGCCGTAGTAACTATAATACATCCCGTTGTACTTCCAAATCAAACCAAGGTGATCTTCGGTTTCGCCGCTGAGAACAGCGCCAACGATTTCTTGGTTCATACCGTAAGACTGCATGACAAAATAATGCTCAAACACCCCAAAGGCAAAAAGGACCGCTATTGCTACCATCTGAACGGTGGTTTTCCACTTCGCCAGGTTGGTCACTTTTAACAACCCGGCTTTATCCCCCAGAAATTCGCGCAAGCCCGAGACGAACACTTCGCGGAACATAATCGCAACGGCGGGGATCAACACCATAGGGTTCGCCCCATTCTGAGAGCTATAAGCCGTCAAAATCAGCAATGCGATTATCACCATCGCCTTGTCTGCGATAGGGTCCAACATCGCACCAAATTTGCTCTCTTGTTTCCACGCTCGCGCGAGATAGCCGTCAACAAAGTCGGTTATGGCCGCAAAGGCAAACAGCGACAATGCAAACCAATCCGCCCAAGGTCGGGAGAAATAGAGAAACATTACAGCCACACCGGGGGCTGCTAAAAGACGAAACACCGTCAGGATATTGGGAAGATTCCAGATCATAGCTCTCTCTAACGCGTTAACCCTTCTCATGGAAGAAGTCATAAATGGTTTCTGCCAAAGCGTTAGAGACTCCGTCAACCGCTTTTAGATCCTGAAGCGCAGCACGACTAACAGCTTTGGCGCTTCCGAAGTGGGCCAAAAGAGCTCGTTTGCGAGTAGCGCCAACGCGCGGCACGTCATCCAACGGCGTTGCGCCAATCGCTTTGGCACGTTTCGCACGGTGAGTTCCGATGGCAAAACGGTGCGCTTCATCCCGAAGACGTTGCACAAAATACAACACGGGGTCGTTCATCCGCAGGGCAAATGGCCGCTGCCCTTTACGGTGAAACTCTTCCTTACCGTGGTCACGATCCACGCCTTTTGCGACACCAACCATTGCGATATCACTGACACCGAGTTCTTCCATAATTTCGGCAACAACGCTCACCTGCCCTGCTCCCCCATCGATCAACAGAAGATCTGGCCAGTTTTCGGTTTCACGCTCAGGATCTTCTTTAAGCAGTCGTTTAAAACGCCGTTTCAAAACCTCTTTCATCATGCCAAAATCATCGCCGGGGGTCAGATCATCGCCTTTGATGTTGAATTTACGATACTGGCTTTTCAAGAACCCTTCGGCCCCGGCAACAATCATACCACCTACGGCGTTCGTTCCTTGAATATGCGAGTTATCATAAACTTCGATCCGCGCTGGCGGAGCCTTCAAATCGAAGGCATCAGCCAACCCTTTCAGGAGTTTTTTCTGAGTAGCTGTTTCGCTCATTTTCCGAGCTAGGCTTTCACGCGCATTTCGAGCTGCACCCGACATAATCTCAGCGCGTTCACCGCGCAAAGGCACCGCAAGATCAACTTTGCGTCCTGCCTTTTGATTCAGCGCATCTTGCACCAAATCATCATTTTCCAAAGGATGAGAAAGTAGTACAACCTTTGGCGGAATTTTATCGCTGTAGAATTGCCCCACGAAAGCCTCTAGAACTTCGCTCTCGTCAGCCCCAGCGCCTGTGCGCGGGTAATAATCCCTGTTACCCCAGTTCTGATTTGCCCGGATGAAAAACACCTGCACACAGGCCTGACCGCTTTCCATGTGCAAGGCGATGACGTCTGCTTCGGGAATAGTACGTGGATTAATGCCCTGCGTGGTTTGAACCTGGGTCAGCGCCCGAATTCGATCACGTAAAGCCGCTGCGCGCTCAAATTCCATCGCATCACTTGCTTTGGCCATTTCCTCGGCCAGATCACTTTGGACACGCGTAGAACGCCCAGCCAAAAACTGGTTCGCATCTGACACCAGGGCCGCGTAATCTTCTTTGCTGATTTTATCAGCACATGGACCAGCACAGCGTTTGATTTGATACTGCAAGCACGGACGGGTGCGGCTGGCAAACATTGCATCCGTACAGTTCCGCAACAAGAAAACCCGCTGCAACTGGCTCAGGGTGCGATTAACCGCGCTCGCGCTTGCGAAAGGCCCGTAGTAATCGCCCTTTTCCTTTTTCGCGCCGCGATGCTTTTTAATTTGCGGAAAATCGTGGTGCTTGGTGACCAAGATATTCGGAAAGCTCTTATCGTCCCGCAGAAGAACGTTGTAATGGGGCTTGAGCTGCTTAATCAGGTTTTGCTCTAACAACAGCGCTTCGGTTTCAGTTTTGGTTGTCAAAAACATCATCGATGCTGTTTTTGAAATCATCTGGCGAATGCGTTCTGTGTGCCCATTGGGATTGGCATAATTTGAAACGCGCTTACGCAGCTCTCTTGCTTTACCCACATACAAGACTCGGCCCGTTTCATCGAGCATTCGATACACACCCGGTGAATGATCCAACAACCGCAAGTAAGACTGCACACAGGCATGCCCGCGCGGCGTGTCTTCTTGATTTTCATGGTTTGTTTCGTCACTCATCTTGTGTCTAGCCCTGATTCTCGTTCGTCTTCATTTTATCATCTCAAAATCAAGCTTGAATATGTCCACTGAATCTGTGGATAAGTCTGGGTGTAACTTTCGGGAGCTACACATTTTCCCTTGTTTTTCGCCCCTTTTAGCTCACTGCCTAAAAAATAGGCACTTACATAACCCATTGAATTAAAACGGAAAAAATATACGCTCTGTACAAGATATTGAAAACAATAACATTTTTGTAACAGCTTCGTGACCCTTCAGCTTGCAGTGCAAAACTAAATTTAGTTTGCTTAAAACCACAGTATGTTTGTCTTCATTCCATCAACAATAAAAGAGCTGTTTTCCTAGGCATATTGGACTGAGTCTGTATTTTAGTAACCAGCGCTTGCGACCAATGCACCCGAACAGCCAAGCCGTTCGGGTGCATTTAGTCAGCTCAAAACAGCGTATATATAGAGGACATACAAACCACTAAAGGTGATGCCCCAACGCTTGGTTAGGTTCCAACGTAAAAACACAAAAGGTGCAAGAACAACCGAAGCGGCCAACATCACCCAAAGATCAAAGCACAGGAATTGTTCAGCAACCGGGATGTTACCAAAGAAACTCGCGATGCCGATAATCGCGAGCAAGTTAAACATATTCGATCCGATAACATTGCCCATCGCAACATCCGCCTGATTGCGCAGCGATGCCATAACAGTCGTCGACAATTCAGGAAGTGACGTACCAATCGCTACCAACGTCAAGCCAATCACTGTTTCACTGATACCGAAAGAACGCGCAATATTGCTTGCACCTTCAACCAGAAGCTCCGCCCCAAGAGGCAAGCCAATAAGCCCCAAAAGGAGAAACACAGCAATACGCCAACCGGGCATGTCGGGATCAGATCCCTCGACCTCATCCAAATCCTCTTCGCAAACTGTGAGTTGACCCGCTTTGCGATGCGCTTTGACTTCGCTGAATTGATCCCACAGCACGGCGCCCAGCGCCGCTAGCAAGATAAGTCCATGTACCCATGTGATTGGTCCCGTGAAGGCAACTATTATAAACAGCAGCGTCGCGAGGATCATATAGACATAAGTTTTACGGATATTGCATTCACTCGAACGCAGCCCTGAAATGATAGCAGGTATCCCCAACACCAACAAAATATTGGCCGTGTTCGATCCTACGACATTCCCCATCGCAATACCGGGGGCACCTTCATCAATCGCACTGATAGCAATCAGGAGTTCGGGCGCAGATGTACCAAATGCAACGATTGTCAAACTTACAATCAACGCCGGCACACCCAGCCTTAATGACAAATTCACCGCGCCTTTAACCAGAACATCACCTGCCAATAGCAAGATAATCAGCCCCAGTCCTGCATAGACCCAATCCATGGTCAGCCCTTCCCTTGTCGGCAATCACACGGGCCTTTGCCCAACCGATAGCGTCCGCAGTGCGAACATTTCTTTGAGTTCAACGCAGCTTGACCGGGGAAGCGGAGCCGGCCGAACATGGCCAGCACCCCCATCCCAATCAGAAATAACGTGACGATTTTTACTAACATTCAGAGTCCAAACCGCGCATATTCTGCGCGTTCTTCGATCCCGGCGATTGCGTCATGCACAATTTCCGCGCCAAAGCGCTGAAACAGGCCTTTTTTCTGTCCGTATTTCATGAATTGAACCTTCTCCCCGAAGTGTTCTTTCATTTTCGGCACCAGATGTCCAACACCATCGACGAGCCCAAGCTCGGCCGCCTTCTGACCGATCCAAATTTCCCCGTTAAACAGGTCCGCTTCGCCTGACAACTTACCCGAACGGCGCGTCTGAACATGATCGATAAATATTTCGTGAAGCTGGGACAGATAACCTTCGAGTCGCTTTAAATCTTCGGGGTTTTCAGGCTTGAACGGATCAAGAGATGATTTAGATTTTCCCGCAGTATAAACCCTGCGAGACACCCCATGTTTTGCAATCAGCTCATCCAATCCAAAGCCTGACGAAATAACGCCGATGGAGCCAACGACTGAACTTTGGTCCACCCAAATCTCATCCGCGGCACAAGCCAACCAATATCCACCTGACGCAGCTACATCCTCGACAAATGCAAAGACTTTTGTATCATTTTCTTGTGCCAAACGCTGAATCCGGGCCGCAATCAAAGACGATTGCGCAGGCGATCCGCCGGGCGAATTCAAAATCAACGCAACCGCGTCAGGCTTACCTTTTTTAAAGGCGCGTTCCAGAACAGGACCGATGCCCGCATCATTCAATCGGCCCCGACCAGAGCTGGCGATAACACCTGAGAGCCGCACGACTGCGACCTTCGGTGTTTTTTTCAAAAAGGGTATCCACTGTTTCATACAAGGGATGTAGAGCTCGCAGGGTGCGACAACAAGGCCAAGTGCAAAAACGGCCTAAACTGTTGCGACCACGCACCCTATAAATTTAGGAATTTACACTTGTAACGTGGCGTCAATTGCACGTGCCCAACGATCTCGCTTTTCACGTCGCTCAGCAGTAAGCATTTCGGGTGAAAAACTGCGATCAAGTGACCAAGTTGATGCAAACTCTGCTTGATTTGGATATAAGCCCACCGATGCTCCGGCTACCCATGCAACGCCAAGCGCCGTGGTCTCTAATCCTGCGGGACGATCCACCCGAACGTTCAAAATATCTGCGAGAAACTGCATGGTATAATCGCTCGCGCACATACCGCCATCAACACGTAACACACGTGTTTCGGCGCCTGCCTCCCAATCTGAACCCATAGCGTGCAACAAATCTGCGGTTTGATATCCAACACTTTGCAGTGCAGCACGCGCGAATTCAGCAGGTCCAGAATTGCGGGTCAATCCATACACTGCCCCACGGCTTTCGGCGGACCAATAGGGCGCGCCAAGCCCGGTAAAGGCCGGTACCATGATCACGTCTTGCTGCGCGTCAGCCGCCATAGCCAAGGGCTGAGATTCAGTTGCTGTTTCAATGATCTTCAACCCATCACGCAACCATTGCACCGCCGCACCAGCGATGAAGATCGATCCTTCCAGTGCATAGGTCACTTTTCCGTTCAATTGATAGGCAATGGTCCCCAATAGGCGGCTTTTACTCTCGACCAAAGTGTCACCAGTGTTGAGCAAGGCAAAACACCCAGTACCGTAAGTCGACTTCATCATACCGGGTTCAAAACAGGCTTGCCCAATAGTTGCCGCTTGCTGATCCCCAGCAATACCACGAATGGGAATGGGGGCGCCAAACAGCTCCGTTACACCGAATTCACCGTCACACCCCAACACTTCAGGTAGCAGAGTCATTGGCACGTCTAGCATCTGGCAAAGATTTTCATCCCACTGTCCATCGCGAATGTTATACATCATGGTCCGCGCCGCGTTGGTTGCATCCGTCACGTGGCGCGTTCCCCCAGTCAGACGCCACACTAAAAAACTATCCACGGTACCAAACAGCAGATCATCCGCTCTGTCACGCGCACCTTCAACTGTATCTAGTATCCACTTAACTTTGGTTCCGGAAAAATACGGATCAAGCAATAAGCCCGTGCGGGCGGTCACATCTGATGCGAAACCTTTACGAGCCAATTCATCGCAGATGGATGCCGTGCGACGATCCTGCCAAACGATCGCATTGTGAATTGGTTTGCCCGTGGCTTTATCCCAAATGATTGTTGTTTCGCGTTGATTGGTAATACCAATAGCAGCGATATCTTTAGCGCTGATACCAACTTTAGAAATGACCGATTTACAGGTTTCGACAACGGTTTCCCACAGATCCTCTGGATCATGCTCGACCCACCCCGCCCGAGGAAAATGCTGAGTGAACTCTTTTTGGGCAGAACCCGCGACTTGCATCTTTGCATCATACAAGATGGCTCGGCTCGACGTCGTGCCCTGATCAATCGCCAAAATAAATGTCATCGCCTATTTGCCCCCTTGCGCATCAAACCAGATTTGGATCGCCGCTATTTCATCATTTGACAAGCGCAGCCCCAGCTTTGTTCGGCGCCACACCACATCTTCCGCAGATTTTGCATATTCGTTAGACACCAGCCAAGCGAGTTCTTTTTCGGTCAAAGTCGCGCCAAAGCATCTTCCTAAATCCTTCGACGTTTCTGCACCATCAAGCATTTTATCGGCCTCAGTTCCATACAACCGAACCAAACGCCGAGCCCAACGATCAGATAAGAAATCAAACTTGCGGCGCAATGCAACCTCAAGCCCACCGCGCCCATCGACGGGAAAATCCCCACCCGGCAAAGCGACACCTGCGGTCCATTCAGGATTTGTATTTCCCAACAGCGGTGCGATTTTCTCCAAAGCGGCTTCGGCCAATTTGCGATAAGTCGTAATTTTTCCGCCAAAGACACTCAACAAAGGCGCCCCTGTGTTATCGTCAAGTGACAGTACGTATTCTCGCGTTGCGGCAGTCGCAGAACTCGCGCCATCATCATACAAAGGGCGTGTGCCGGAGTATGTCCACACCACGTCTTCTCGACGTACGGGACTTTCAAAGTACTGCGACGCAAATCTGCAGAGATAGTCCTGCTCCGCCTCAGATGCCTTGGCCGGCGTATCAGCGTCTGGATGATCAGCATCAGTCGTTCCAATAAGCGTGAAGTCATCCTCATAAGGGATCGCAAAGATAATGCGGCCATCCTCACCTTGGAAAAAATAGGCGCGATCATGGTCGAAACGCTTACGGACGACGATATGGCTACCTCGGACCAGTCGAATGCTTTCCTCGGTTTGCCGCGCCAACGTCCCCTTTAGCACATCTTCGACCCATGGACCTGCAGCGTTTACGATCGCTCGCGCTTTATGAAGCGTTTCAACGCCAGTTTGCTGATCCTTTGTTTTAATATGCCAAATCCCGCCCTCACGGGTCGCACCAAGCACTTTTGTTCGGGTCATTATTTTTGCCCCACGCTGCTGCGCATCGCGAGCGTTTAAAACAACCAACCGCGCGTCATCCACCCAACAGTCTGAATATTCAAAGGCCTTCTGAAACTTATCCTTTAGAACTCCGCCAGCCACATCAGATGTCAGGTCTACGGTCGATGTTCCCGGCAAAATGTCTCGCTTGCCCAACCGATCATACAAGAACAACCCTAATCGGATAAGCCAAGCCGGACGCCGCCCCTTCATCCACGGCATGAACGTCGTAAGCAGCTTTGACGTTGGTGTCCCTTTTTCAAATCGCATTTCAGCGTGATAGGGTAAAACAAACCGCATCGGGTGACTGATGTGCGGCATCGCGGATAACAGTGTTTCACGTTCTTTCAACGCCTCAGCCACCAGCCGAAAATCGAAAAACTCAAGATACCGAAGCCCGCCATGAAAGAGTTTGGTTGACGCAGAAGATGTCGCCTGAGCCAAATCCCCCATTTCCGCCAGAGTCACATCCAAGCCCCGGCCAGCGGCATCTCGTGCGATACCACAGCCGTTGATGCCCCCACCTATGATGAAAATATCGCTTATCGAATCTGTCATGTCGCACCCGTTGAAATCAGTCACTTTCTTTCTATAATGTTCGGATGTGTTTCGAAATGGCGCGAATACCATTCGTATTGCAAAATTCGAACATTAACCTAAACGAAAGTTTCGATTGAATGGGAATAACCCGACAAACAAACATTTTGCGCCTCGCACAGGAAAATGGACGCGTAGATGTTGATACATTGGCCCAAAAATTTCGCGTCACGGTACAAACCATACGACGTGATTTGGGGGCATTGTGTGACAGCGGTGTGTTGATGCGCACGCACGGCGGGGCGGTGCTGCGATCTGGTGTTGTGAACATCGGATACGAAGATCGCCGCAGTTTAAACGCACAAGCAAAGGACAAAATCGCCGCAATGGTCGCACAAAAGGTGCCCGACGCGGCATCTGTTTTTCTAGACATCGGCACAACAGCCGAAGCCGTCGCACGCGCCTTACTTTCGCACCGCGATTTAATGGTCGTCACCAATAACCTACATGTTGCCAATATCCTATCTATGAACACCAGCACCGAGGTCATCGTTGCGGGCGGCACGCTGCGCCATGCCGACGGTGGAATGGTTGGCGATTTCACAGCTGAATTCATGAAGAACTTTAAAGTCGATATCGCCATTATCAGCGCATCTGCCTTGGACGGCGATGGGGATCTTCTCGACTATGATATCCGCGAAATTCGCGCCACGCGCGCAGTTTTAGCATCAGCCAGAAGAAAGTTCACCGTTATGGATAACGCAAAGCTTTCCCGTACAGCGCCTGTACGCGTTGCCTCTTTGACTGAGTTTGACATTCTATTCACAGACACTCAGCCGAACGAGGCCATCAGTCAGATTTGCGCAGATGCTCAAACCGACATCAGGCTACCTGACTAGCCCGCCAAAAGCCGCAGGCCTTGCGTCACGTCCGTTCTAATCGCAAGGCGCAAACCTGGCTCGTCCCCTGCTCTCAAAGCCGCCAGAATAAGCCGATGATTGTGAGGCGCATCTGTCTGTCGCAAACGTCCATATAATGCACGCATAGTGGGCCCCAACTGCAACCAAACCGTTTCCACCATCGCCAGCATTGCGGGTGCTTGCGCCCGCAAGTAGAGGGTCCGGTGAAATTCCAGATTTGTCCGGATGTATCCGACCGCATCTTGCTTTACAACGGCCTCTGCGATTGCCCCGTTGATGGTTTGCAAACGATCGATCAATGCTAAATGTGCACGCGGCAGCGCGCGAGAAGACAGCTCAGGTTCCAACAAAGCACGCAACGCCGCCAGTTCCTCAATCCGATCGTGCGACAAGGCCGGCGTTGTAACCCGACCAGATGACGACAGAGTGAGCGCACCTTCTGCAACCAAACGCCGAACAGCCTCTCGCGCTGGTGTCATGGAAACACCATGCACCTCTCCAATACCGCGCAGTGTCAAGGCCTGCGCCGGGGCCAACTGACCGTACATAATTTGGCTTCGCAAAGCACGATACACCCGCTCATGCGCGGATGTCAGTTGGTCAGATGGTTTTGTGGTTGAAAGCATGCGTTATGTGATCACAAATTTTTAACTGGGGTCAATCGCTGAAACGATACCGGTGCAAGGATGAACCGTTTTGCCGCAGCCAGAGTCTATGCGTAGCGTAATCCGGCATGAGCTTTTCCACCACCGCCCAAAACGCAGAAGAATGATTCATTTCCACCAAATGGGCCACTTCATGGGCAGCGACATAGTTTAACACGTCAGCTGGTGCCATCACCAGACGCCATGAATACATCAAATGCCCTTCATGGCTGCACGACCCCCAACGTGATCGTGTGTCGCGCAATGTGATTTTCCCATAAGGCCGCCCAACCTGCGAAGCATAAAAATCGGACGCAGCGACCAACCTATCTCGTGCAAGGGTTTTCAGGTAGCCTTGGACTTTCGCAGCTGTTACTTCACTTGATCCCGGCACGTACAAAGTGTTCTCGTCTCTTACAACGCTTCGTCCGCTCCCCTTAGAGATGAGGCAAGAAATGCCCTCAATATGAACGTGCCCATCAAAAGCAACCTGCTCAGTCACACTTCGCTTTGCCACATGCCCACGTATCCAATCCGCCTTTTCCAACGCAAATGAATCCAAAGCTCTCTGAGCGATACCGTTTGGGGCCGTCAGCGTAACGCGACCATCTAAATGTGACACCCGCAAACTCAATCGCCTCGACCGCGATGACCGTTTAATAGCCACCCGAATCTCTGGCTCTCCAGCCAATACTATGTGATCACGTTTCCCCTTAAACATGGCCCTGTTGTATACGTCACACATCATCAGGAAACCCCAAAACGGCTTGAACTGCGAATTTTGGGCAAAAGCCTTTGACAGCATGGCCTGAGTGTGGCAGTTGGCTTCGACTCTCAGATATGCATATCGACGACGGAAGGGAAATGTAATGCCCAAGGAAGAATGGGGCGTAAAGCGCCTGTGCCCAACAACCGGCAAACGCTTCTATGACCTGAACAAATCACCAATTGTCAGCCCCTATACTGGCGAAGTTGTGAACATTGATGCCGGCAATAAGTCCCGCTCTCTGGTTGCAGATAAACCCGATGCCAACAGCAAGACCGAAGATGATCTGGTCGATGAAGAAGTGGTATTGGACGATGATGAAGACACCGCAGACGTAGATCTCGGTGATGATGTTCTGGACGACGATGATGACGAGGATACAGTATCCTTGGATGAATTGGCTGACGTTCCAGCAAACGACGACGAAAGTTAAGTGAGTTCGGGGATTTTTCACTTGAACTCATCCCCGAACGAACATAGATAGCGGCTCACAGACAGTGACCGCTGTTTTGGGGCCTTAGCTCAGCTGGGAGAGCGCCTGCATGGCATGCAGGAGGTCAGGGGTTCGATCCCCCTAGGCTCCACCAAACACCCTGTGTTAAGCACCCCATAATAGTTCCTCTATGGCAGCATATTCTTTCCTTTTTGAGAAAGTTGCCGCGTAGCGGACGCTCGTACAAACCGCAGCGAATGCGCCTGAAGAGCCCAAATCTACCGATGCTGCAGCTAGTTCGAATGGGCGTGATGATCACAGAACGGACGCCCTCGGGTGTGGTCACTCCACCTGCCGCCTTTTGGGAAGAGTCAAAAATACACACGCATAAACCACCTAGGGATTTACATTTGAGAAGCTTTCGTTGGAACGAAAGTCACTAAATTCGCGCCCGCTTCATCCGCCACCTGTAAGCAATTGTACATGATTCAAAATTCTTTTCAGTTTTTTTGCTCATAAGCCTGTCGGTACAAATCATCCCTACAAACAAGGCGGATTTTGGCTTGGAGCGTTTCTCCGTCCCTGTTTCGCCGATAACAAGGAGGAAAGAAATGTTCAAGATTTCAACGGGACTCGGGTGTGTATTTGCTGCGGCAATCACCGCCTCGGCGGCCCAGGCAGACGACTGCGGTGAAGTATCTATCATGCAAGGCGACTGGGGGTCAGCGCAAATTGTGACCGCGGTCTCGAAGTTCCTGATGGAGCAAGGCTATGGTTGCGAAGTGACGACGGTTCCGCTCTCGAGCAACCCTGCGCTGGCATCCGTATCCGAGACCGGAGAGCCCGATATTCTGACTGAAATCTGGACAAACGGCGCGCCGGCTTACCAAGGGCTGGTTGACTCAGGTGCAATCATTCCTGTGACCGAAGTTCTATCAGATGGCGGTGTCGAAGGGTTCTTTGTTCCGAACTACCTTGTGGAGGAGCATCCGGAACTGGCAACAATTGAAGGCATCGCAGCCAATCCCGAACTTGTCGGAAATCGCTTTCACAACTGCCCCGAGGGATGGACTTGTCTGAATGCCAGCACCAACCTGTTGATGGCAGGCGGGTTGATTGATGCAGGCATTGAGAACTTCGTGCATGGATCAGGCGAAACCCTTGCGGCTTCGATCGCTGCCGCCTTTGAGAACCAAGAGCCGTGGTTCGGCTTTTATTGGGCGCCGACATCGGTACTGGGCAAATACCCGATGACACTGGTCGAAATGGGCCCCCATGACCCTGAAACGCACGCCTGTAACATCACGGCGGAATGCGAGACGCCAGCAATGAGCGCCTTCCCCCGCAGCGAAGTGGTGACAGTCCTTTCTAAGGAATTCATGGCTGAAAACGCAGAAATCTCTGAGCTGATGACAAATCTGTCCTTCACCAACGCACAGATGGGCGAAACGCTGGCGTGGGTCGAGGACAACAATGCCTCCTACGATGAAGGTGCTGTGCATTTCCTGACAACCTACAATGATGTTTGGGGGGCGTGGCTTAACGATGCTGCGCGCGACAGGCTTTCCGCATTGCTACAGTAAACTGCATGGACAGGGGCATCCTCAGCGATGCCCCTGACGCACTGAAGTAGAACGGAAAGTGGGATAAATGGCCTTCTATGACAAGTTATTCAGCGCATTGGGTTTGAGCGAATGGTGTGGCACGTCAGACGATAAAGCGCCTCTTTCGCTGGCGGACCTTGCGGCGCAAGCAGGAGGAGAAGAGGTCTCTGGGCCGTTAGTTCCGATTCCTTCCTTCGATAATCTGCACGAAAGCTGCAACCGCATATGGCAGTCACGTGATGTAACCAACGGGATAGAAGAGGGGTTTCTGGCAGCCAAGCCGGCTCTAAAAACTGTTCTGGACCCGATCACACAGCCACTGAGCTGGATGTTGGATGGCGCACTTTGGCTGTTTGAAGCGATGCCGTGGTTCATCATGGTCCCTCTTCTGGTGGCGATTTCCTGGTACGCGTCGCGTTCGCGCCCTGTGACGATCTTTGTCGCCGTCTCGATTATGCTGCTGGCCCTCGTAGACCACTACGATGTGGCGATGCAGACCCTGTCGATAATTTTTGTATGTACGACGATATCGGTGCTGTTCGGTGTGCCCAAGGCACTAACCAATGGGTGTCCGAACGAAATTGAACGAATGGTAGGACTTGCCGGTTGCAATCCAGAACCAGTTTTATTTTGGACACCACAACTCGACGCAACAGGCCATTTTCGCCTCGGGAAAGAGATACTCAAGTTTACCTGTTTCGACCGTACGCATGTCCGCGCGTGCCCATGCTGTGTCACGGAAGCACGCTCGCGAGACGGAACAACAGGTCCAACCCACCAAGGCATATGGCAATTATCCAGCATGCGTACTTGTCATCGCCACCAATGCTTACTGGTTGACATCCTTGGCCCCGAAAACCAATCCGATGTCTTTGACTACGCCCGCGTTCTAGACGATACGCCAACTGATCGCGTGCTACCCGTAGGGATATCTGACTAAAAGTTGGAACTTTGGTTGTTGGCTCGTCTTAAAAACGGTGCGGCCCATACCTGGCTCGACAACTTGCCAGTGCACGTCGCAACACAGACCTGCGAAAACTTCGGGTTGCTACTTACCCTTGGCCCTCAGATTGCACGGTCAAAAATAACTGCAGAGCAGTGGCTTAAAGCAGGTTCTAAGGGATTTGATGTCCTGCAACACGGCCCGATGCGCTAACAGGTACACTGAAAGAAATTCAGCTACAGTCTCCAGTAGATGTTAAACAGTATCGAGAACGCTACGGGATCTTCTTCAATTGGCTTCGTGATCGCAACAAGGATCCGGCGTTTGACGACATCCGTAATCTGGTTCGCTCGTTCATCTGGTCGAATTTTCCAGTGTCTAAAGGTAGCGTAGTTTTAGGCGAGGTCTGCCCCAAACAGCACGTTTTTTACACCACGAACTGCCGAGAAAAAATTTGGAGTAAGTCGCTGGAAATTTGAACAACGGCTAATCGAAATGGGCTTCGCACCAAAACCTCCGGACGGAAGCCGCCCCGTCTTTCCTGACTATCCAAGTTTGGAACTAATAAAACAGATAGTAAACGATATTGAGAAGCTACAAGATGCAAAAAGTACTGCAAGTTTCTTGGGCATTGAACGCGGGACATTACTTATTCTAGCAAAAGCCGGTGTACTTCACGTTGAGCTGAAACTTGACACAAAAACACCCTACTATGACAGTCGTAAAGTTTCCGCATTTCTTGCTCAACTAAGAAGACAATGCATCCAAAGTGACGGCTCAGTTGGCGCCTGCAGCGATCCATTCTCAAAGGTGGCCGCTAGGTCTCAGTGGGGACTGGGTGAGCTACTAAAGCTCATACTTTCTGAAAAATTACCTCTTCACGCCGACAATCCCAAAACTGCCAAGTTCCATGAATTTAGGGTATCACTTCCGGTGGTGCAAAAAGCAATGGCACGACAACAGGACACCTTTTGCAACCTCAGTGACGCCGCAGAAAGTCTAGCGATTGACACCAAAACTGTTCGCGCTCTGATTAGTTCAGGTTTCATCGACACCGTCTTGCGTTCACCCCAAGAAACACGTCAACGCTGGCATATCGTATCAAAGAAATCCGTTGCCAAGTTCAACAGAAAATACATCTCGTTGAAAAAGCTCTGTTTTTTAAGGGGCGAAAGCGTCCAACGCGTGACACAGGATCTTATCCAAGCCAAGCATTCGCCATTGCCTCTTGGTCCTAAGACACAACGAATTTTTCGGCGGTCCGACGTGCTAAAATGAGATAGCATGTCGCCTATCGCCACGTCGAGACAGAGCCAGCGTTCCGCTGGCTTTTTCTTTGGCGTTGAAAGGAATATTTATGGTGCCGAAAGGGAAGCTTTGCTGCACAGTTCAAACGTGGATGCATTGATTTCATTACATTTTAGGACCTGAAAAAGGAACTATTATGGGTTCCTGATCACCCTATCCAAGCTCAAAATAAGTTACTCTCCTGCTACGGTGGGTTTTACTGCGAATTGAGTATGCTTCGCCCTCATACCGCACCCAAAATATACCGCCAAAATGACACATGGTATATCCGCACTTATGTACCCAAAGCGGTGTGCATTTAGCTGAGGCCAATCGTGGGCAGCACTCAAGGCTGCGATCAGATTTATATGTTTGGCTTAGTGAGCTTCTTGAACAGGATACACAGGTATCACATCGGGTAGGTGGACTAGCTGATGTTGAGACCGCAGAGCTGCCAAATTCCTCATCAATTGAGATACCCGCACAAGAGTAACAGCTTTGAGGTATTAAATCGATGACTTGAGCGCAGTTAACTGCCTCCGTCGCCAAATCAATCCCGATATCCTTCGCTCTTACCCCATTCGGATGCCAGTGAAACAAGATTGTGTAAATAGTCATTTACACAAGAGAGCACCGGCTTAGGCCGGGGCTCTCAATTAGATCTAAGGAACAAACTACCCTGCGCTGAATGTATCAAAGGCATTGAGCGCCTTTGCACCATAAGCCAAAGAAGGCCCGCCGCCCATGTAGGCCGTCATCGAAAGCGCTTCGCAAACTTCTTCCCGGGATGCCCCCAAACGAACAAGAGATTTTGCATGAAACCCAATGCAGCTATCGCAACGTGTAGATACGGCTATACCAAGCGCGATTAGCTCTTTGGTTTTTTCGTCAAGAGCTCCATCTTTTTTGGCCGCTTTGCCCATTTTATCGAAACCTGCCATCGTATCGGGCATTTCTTTTGCAAGAGTGGTGATATTCCCAACAGTTTCGCCTAAAAATTCATCCCAATTCATATTCTTACCTTTTGTCTGCACATATGAACATAAAATATAACTCATTGGCGAGCAGTGCAAGGATGCTAATTAATCTGCATATTTGGATCGTTGAGCAACACCTATTAGCATTTAATAATACTAATATACCGGTAATATGTTGATAATTGAGTTCCTTCACTCTAGATAACCAATAACCGCAACACACAATGGATTAGACACATGTCTCCCGAACTTCTCACAGGCGTCGAGAACGCGCTAAATATGTTCCTTTTCTTAGCTGTCGAACTGACACTTCTATTTTTGCTCATCAGTTATGGTGTTGGAGTGTTGCAAGAATTCATTTCACCCGAACGCATTCAATCAATCTTGAGCTCACGCAACGGGAAAGGTTACATCATGGCCGCATTGCTGGGCGCAATAACGCCATTTTGCTCCTGCTCAACCATTCCATTCTTGAAAGGTCTGTTACGGGCCTGCGCTGGATTTGGTCCAATGATGGTTTTTCTTTTCTCAAGTCCGCTGCTGAACCCAATTATCATCGGCCTCTTTGTCGTTACATTTGGGCTTCAGGTCGCGCTCGTATACTTCACAATTGCTTTGGGGGTTTCGATTATGGCCGGAGTGATATTAGAAAAACTAGGCTTTGAACAATACATTGAACCAAACGCGTACCACCCCCCCGCTGCCAATACTTGTGGGTCAACTTGCTCATCCTCGCTTTCAAAACCTGAAAACCGCTGGGTCCGCATTTGGAAAATCACTTGGAAAGATTTCAAAGGCGTGTTGCCCTTTTTATTGGCCGGCATTTTAATAGGCTCGGCCATCTATGGGTTTTTACCAACCGAGCTTATCAGCAAATACGCCGGTAACGACAACTTAATGGCTATTCCAATATCGGCTGTCATTGGCATACCACTTTATATCCGCGCCGAGGCTGTTATTCCACTTAGCGCAGCATTGGCAGCAAAGGGGATGTCTTTGGGGGCAGTAATGGCCCTGATTATAGGCAGCGCAGGTGCCAGTTTAACCGAGGTAATTTTACTGAGGTCTATCTTCAAAATGAAAATGATCGCGGCATTTCTGTTCGTTATTATCAGCATGGCGATGCTGGCAGGTTTTGTATACGCGTTAACTCCTCTCGGCGATAACATCGCCACCCAATTCGGGTTACCGGAGGCCAGCTAACAGCTGTGTTTACAAACAAAAAAGGGGAAGGACCGTCAAACAGCCCTTCCCTTTGACCTATTCCGTCTGCGCATTACCAATCACAGAAGGATAGAAAGCCCATCAACCGATCAAGGCCTCAATGCGTTGCAAGGTCGCTGTGTTTACAGCGACACCTTCGCTGGCAGAACGAATGCGTTTTTGTCCTCGTCCATCACCAGGTAGGTGCGCACCATCCTGATTATGAATTGCTCCAACCAAATCAGCCATACGCGCAGCAAAATCCCCGCCTGACGTCGCTGCAGGATCAATGGCAATAAAGAACTGACCCGTTTTTGGTGGCCCACCAGCGGTCCCGGAAAACGGTGCCGCATTAATACCAAGTGTTGCGCCTGTCATCGCCGCTGCCAGCATTTCAACCAGCAATGCAACACCAACGCCCTTATAGCCACCTGATGGAGCCATAGAGCCTTTGAGGCCCACATTAGGATCAGTTGTAGGGTTTCCTTGATCATCAAGTGCCCAACCCTCAGGAATCGGCTTACCTTCACGGGCATGTTTCATCACTTCGCTTTTCGCGATTGTGCTTGCACTTTGGTCAATCAAAATTGCAGGCTCGCCCTGTTCATTTGGGGCAGCGATCGAAAACGGATTGGTACCAACAACGGGCTTTGCACCACCAGATGGGGCAATAGATGCCGGGGCGTTGGTGAAACCCATACCCAATAACCCAGCCTGTGCCAGACGGTAGGTATGATACCCAAGGACACCACAGTTATAGCTGTTTTTGATCGCCAAAACGGCTACGCCTTGCTCGCGCGCAAGCGGAATAAGTTTCTCAAATCCGGCATCGATGGCGGCGTGGGCAAAGCCTGTTCCGGCATCAACTGTCAACACACTAGGGCGCGGTTGACTTAGCGCTGATTCAGCCTGGCCATCGACCTTACCACACTGCACGTGTTCGCAATAAATCGGGATATAAGCCAATCCATGGCTCGCCACGCCGTCAGCTTCGGTTGCTGCGGTCGCCACGGCAAGCGGACGCGCATTTTTTTCAGATGTGCCAGAAGCGACAAGCGCACGGAAAGAAATGTCTTCAATTTCCGACAGGCTAAGTGTTTTATATTCGATCATGTGTCCTCGCTTAATCGTTGTCACCAAGCCCAGCACCCGCACCCAAGAGACGGGACTCTTCGGTGGCCGGAGCATATGTGCGCTCAGCAAATTCTGTTATTGTTTTGAAGCTACTTTCTTGGGGAACCGCGAATGTGTGCCGGGTGACGCGTTCACCGCTGGGTAGTGCCACCCGTTGAACCAAGACTTCTGCAGGATTGGCAGAAGTTAAGGCGCCGATTTCACAATTCAACCACAGGTCTGCCCCGTCGGTCATTGCAACAACATCGTTCCATTTCACAGAAACAACGCAATCCATTTCTTTTGCCGCAGCGGCAGCAAACGCCAATAAGAATACGGGGGCCACAACGCCCTGCAACCGGATAGGATCAGCCCGCAACATATAGGCATGATCGGAAAGCGTAGCGCCTGAAAGTAACGGACATAAACGACCCGACTGAGAAGACCAGTTTCCGGCACTATCCTGAACAACCATGTTAGATAGATCCGCCCCGGCTGTTTCGCGCAGATATGACGCAAGCACCTCACATCCACCCAAACCACGGCCGCAAAGCCACCGAACGGCTTTGGCAGATTCTTCGGCTATGCCCCAACTGTGCCCCAAGCCACGCGTTGCGCGTTTGGTTGCCGCCTGAATTTCATTTAATGAAAGGATCATAGCGTGCCCTCCGGATAAACCCACAGATCTGCGTTCTTCTGCGTCAGGTCTTCTGGATACGGCGCGCCAGCATACATACAGATACGCACCCAACGATCCGACCGCGGGTCGAAATGTGTCGCCCCGAAAAACGAAAGCTTTGCGCGCAGCATATCTATTGGCATCACAGTAGCACTAATCGTGTTGTCGTGAATTTCGCTATAGGGTGCCAAAGCACTTTGTTGAGCCCGACGAATGGTATGGCGATACTCCGGGTGCTTAAGTAAAAATGCAGCAATGGGCGTATCATTTGGCCAATCGTTTAACGCCTCGAAGGCCTTTGTAGCATCTCGTGCAGGTGCTAGCGGTTGTTCGTATTCCGTAATTGGTTCATCAAACCGTTCACCGAGACGTGGCTCTAGCTTTTCAGCAGAAACATACCAAGCGCGCGCGCAATGTTCATGATCGTCCCAGTCAAGTTCAAGTGCCCAGCCAAAACTGGATTTAATAAGGTCGCGCACGGTTTCAACAGAAGCAGAACCATCAATGCGAAATGCATCCCGATTGGTGTCGCCCATACAATCGGCTAATCCGTCAACGAGATCGCTGTAGGGTTCTAAGATGAGCGAGGCAACTTTTTCCTGCCCCTCTTCGCTCAGGTTGTCTTGCGACCACACCACGAGCTTATCCCAAGGATATTCGCCTGTCAGATCATTGCTGGCGAAGTATTCATCAAGCGCAACCAAATCTGCGCGCAATCCCGCGACCTTTTCAACCTGCACAGGATGCTGAGACCGCCAAAGAGCAACAGAAATCGCACTGCATTCAAATAACCGTTGAAAAGCGGCGATCTCTTCTGACGTCGCCTTTTCGACGGATCGTACACGCGCGATTGCCTCTTCGCGTGCCATAATCCAGTTACTAAACAACACTGGGTGATTGATAATGAAGGGTGCCATCCCCAAACCGGTAGAGTTGCCGATACCCAAACGACGTGCAATTGCCGGATCTAGCGTCGCTGTTTTATCACCACCAACAGCCTGCGCCATATGCTGAACAAGATCGCGCACAAATGTCCGCGTCAAATAGACAGACAGCATTTCAATCTGGAATGGTGCGTGCATTTCAGGGCGCTGCGCGATTAACTCGCGATCAGCAGCACCAAATTTTCCAGAGCCATAAACCGCTGTGGTGCGCATCAGATACCCGACATCACCAATTTGCGCGGCGTCAGGTTGGCGCCCGCTTGATAGGGCTTCGACCACATGCGCCCATAGACGCACAGATCGATTGGCACGCGACAGAGATAGCTCAGACTGGCTGACCCGCCCTGCTTCTTGGTAAGGTACATTTTTCGACAGGCGTTCGATATCATCCACAGTCGGAATACCATCAAACATCGCAAAGGTGGCATCCCATGCTTCGGCAATCACTCGATCTGACCGTTTATCCGCAGGCAAATCATGTGCAAAGGCGACCAATGAATATGCACGTTCAGGACCGTGAGCGGTATAAACAGCATGGCCAACGCCATTTTCATCGATGTTAAAAACAGGCCTGGAAAAGCTCCATTCCTCATTTGCCATACGACGCATCAATATCCGCATAAAGCTAAGCCGAGATTGATGCAAAGACCCCAACCGCGACAGGCGCATGACCTGTCCTGGTTCTCGTCTCGGGATGTGGGTCTGCGCGCCTGTCGCCATGTAGTTTATCCTTTTGGGGTAAAGTTTTCAGCGTAGAACCGATGCCAGTTCTTGCCCATGATCCCCGCCACTTCGTCAGAGTTCAGGCCGGTCGCGCGCAGCCCGTTTTCTATGTTGCCAAAGTCACGGTTGTCTTTGAACCACTTCGGCATATCCGGGAACCCCGGTGCGCTGGCGGATCCTTCGCCATAGTCGATTTCTTTGCTCCAGCGCCCAACACGCATCCACTCTACAACAGAGTCAGCATGATCTTGGCACAGATCAGTACCGATGCCCAAATGCTGCGCACCGTATTTCTCAGCCGTACGTGCGATCATCTCACAGAAGCCTTCGAGCGTGCAATCGCCTTTGTCTTTCAGATGATGAGGATAGACAGAGAACCCCATCATGCCGCCGTTTTGCGTAACAGCGCGGATGACGTCATCCTTTTTGTTACGCAGGGCTGGGGACCAATCATAAGGGTTGGCATGGGTGATCGCGATCGGACGCTCAGAAATATCTGCCGCCTCAATGGTTGATCTATCAGCCGAATGGCTCATATCAACAACCAAACCAACGCGGTTCATCTCTTTGATAACCTGCTTGCCCATCCGGGTAATACCGGGATCTTCGGCCTCATAGCACCCCGTCGCGAGCAGCGATTGGTTGTTATAAGTCAACTGCATGAACCGCGCGCCGAGGGTGTGCACGATTTCAACCAGCCCAATATCATCTTCGATCGGGCTCGGATTTTGGAACCCAAAGAAGATCGCAGTACGCCCGGTTTCGCGTGCCTTATCGACATCAGAGGCCCATTGCCCCTTCATGATCAAATCAGGATATTGTTCAAACCAGCGGTTCCACTGTTCAAAATTCAGAACAGTTTCACGGAAATTCTCGTGGTATGAAATGGTGACGTGGACAGCGTCCACGCCCCCTTCGCGCATTTGGCGGAAAATCTTTTCCGACCAGTTGGCATATTGCAGGTTATCAATCAGCATTAGAAAGGCTTTCCAGCGCTGATGTATGCTGTTTTCACTGTTGTGTAGAATTCAGCTGCTGCTTTACCCTGCTCGCGCGGACCGTAAGAGCTGTCACCGCGGCCACCGAATGGAACGTGGTAATCTGTACCGGCTGTCGGCAAGTTAACAGTCACAACACCTGTGCGCGCATTGCGACGGAAATGCGTTGCACGTGCTAGGCTTTGGGTCACGATGCCAGAGGTCAGGCCGAAACGAGTGTCGTTCACGGTTGCCAATGCTTCTTCATAGCCTGAAACTTTGATCACGGATGTCAGCGGCGCGAACATTTCTTCGCGGTTGATTTCCATCGCATTGTTGGTGTTCAGGAAAACGCCCGGTGACATGTAGTAACCATCGTGCGGCATATCGAGGCGCACACCACCACAGGCCAATTCAGCGCCTTCAGCTTTGCCTTTTTCAACCCATGCCAGGTTTTCGTTCAACTGAGTTTCGCTCACAACTGGGCCTAGCTGTGTGCCCGCCTCTTGGCCGTGGCCCACTTTCATCGCCTGTGTGCCAACAAGCAGTTTTTCAACAAACTGGTCATGAACAGCCGCATGAACGATCAAACGTGACGATGCAGTACATTTTTGACCTGTACCGCCAAATGCGCCACCCAAGGCAAGCGTAACAGCCAGATCAATGTCGGCATCATCCATAACGGCCAATGCGTTTTTAGAGCCCATTTCCATCTGCACTTTGGTCAGGTTTTGGATCGCAGCAGATGCGATACCTTTGCCCACTGGAACAGAACCGGTGAAAGAAATAGCGTTCACCTTTGGGCTTTCGACCAAACGCTGACCAACAGAGCGACCTGCGCCCATAACCAATGAAAACAGACCTTTTGGGATGTCTTGGCGGTTAATGATTTCTGTCAACGCAACAGCAGAGGCAGGCGTGATGTTTGCCGGCTTCCAAACCACGGCATTGCCGTAGCAAAGTGCAGGTGCAATTTTCCAAGACGCCGTTGCCGTAGGGAAGTTCCACGGTGAAATGATAGCAACAGTACCGATCGCTTCGCGGCGTACGTCGATTTCAACACCTTCGCGCACAGAATCCGCGTTTTCACCAAGCTGACGCAGGCATTCAGCTGCGTAATACGTGAAAAACTGGCCAGCGCGATAAACTTCGCCTTTGCCTTCTGCGATTGGTTTACCTTCTTCGCGCGATAGCAACGTTCCAAGTTCTTCAGCGCGGGACATCAGTTCATTACCAATGTTCATCAGGACCGCTTGTTTGCGCTCCATGCCATAGGCGGCCCATTCAGCTTGCGCCACTTGCGCCTGATCCAATGTCGCCTCAAGCTGATCAGAGCTTGCCTGCGCATAGATACCAACCAGATCGGTCAGGTCAGATGGATTACGGTTTTCGATTTCGCCTTCGCCAGAGAGCCATTCACCAGCGATCAAGTTCAGATTAAGTTCGGACATTTTGCTTCCCACGGTCAGAGTTGAAAAAGAATGGACTCAAGTTACAACATCAGTCAAATTCAAACTTCTGAACAAAATTACAGGAAAATTGAAATATGGCAATAAAGACGGAAATGTTGCGCTGCTTTTGCACAGTGGCGCAAACCGGAAACCTCTCTGAGGCCGCGACCAGATTGGGGCGCACGCAATCAGCCATATCAATGACCCTCAAACAACTAGAGAACCACCTCGGCCAACGACTGTTCGAAAGTGATCGCAAAAACCGGCTAACACCTCTGGGTGAACAGGTCTTTCATCTCGCCCGTTCCGAACTACGCCAATTTGACGATACTATTCGCGCCATTGAGGCGTCCGCGAATGCGCCGCAAGGGCTCATTCGGATTGCGTCTGTACCCTCTGTTGCCAGTTTAATTTTCCCCCGCATCATTACAAATTTTATGGAACAACATCACGGAACCAAAATCGAACTTCGCGACACCCACTCACAGCAAGTCATTGATGCCCTTACCACTGGCCAAGCAGATATCGGCATTGCATCTAGCCAACATCACATCAACGGCGTTCAACAAATTCCGCTGTTCTCTGACCAATTTGGTCTTATCTGTTCGCCTCATCACCCGCTCGCAACGCGGAAGCAACCGCCAACCCTTAACGAAATCACATCCGCAAATTTTATCCAAAACGATCTATGCCATTTAATCGAAGACCCCAACTTTCAAACCGCAATTGAGATGTCCCATTTATCAATCTTCAACACACTGTCCCTAATCGCGATGGTCAAAGCCGAGAACTGGGTCACAGTCTTACCGCAGGCCGTCATTCACATCGCTCAAAACGACCTGATTTTTCGTGAAATCTCTGGCTTACCGGATCGTCGTTATGTCAGCCTGATGATTGCCGAAAAAACACCATTTCGACGCCAAGTGGATGCGTTTTGCGATATGCTTTGTAAAATTAACTGGAATGATGCAATTCATCTTGCAGCCAACTAAGCCATTTCAAAAACTGGGAATATCAACCCAAAGGGAACCACGTGACCTCATCCAACAGACCTGACGACCGGCTTCGGTTTGCACGCAATTTTGGTTTTCGTAACGACCTAACTGCGCTTCCGGCCGACGCATCAGCACGCCAGTATTTCAGACTATCCACATCGGATTTTGGCCCCT
The DNA here is from genome assembly GCF_011326755.1 of Cochlodiniinecator piscidefendens. Taxonomy (GTDB): domain Bacteria; phylum Pseudomonadota; class Alphaproteobacteria; order Rhodobacterales; family Rhodobacteraceae; genus Cochlodiniinecator; species Cochlodiniinecator piscidefendens. The sequence goes on from NZ_JAAOIE010000007.1 coordinate 72,127, forward strand.
GTATGTTGATGGATGTTCCACCGACCACTCCGGGGTTTTCTGAATACATTCAAATCGCAGAATATTTACGTGACAATCATTTTTCTGCCCCTAAGGTTTATGCTACGGACGCAAAAAAAGGCTTTGCCTTGATCGAAGATTTTGGAGACACGACCTACACCAATCTTCTAAAGCGTGGGCACGACGAAACGGAACTATACGAACTGGCCATTGACGTACTGGCCACATTCCACGACATGCCTTGCCCATTGCATCTAGAGGTTCCTAATTACGATGAAACGCGCCTATTAACCGAAGCAATGTTATTGCCTGAATGGTTTGCCCCGACGCTCCCACACGCGCAGGCGCTCCCTGAGTTTCACAATGCCTATCAGGCGCTGTGGCATACGGCTTTGCGGACCATATCAGAACGGCGCGATACATTGGTGTTTCGTGATTTTCATATCGACAACCTCATGCTTCTCGATGCCCGCGATGGTCATTCAAAATGCGGACTGCTCGACTTTCAAGATGCTATGATCGGGGGGGCAGCATACGACGTGATGTCATTACTTCAGGACGCTCGCCGTGATGTTCCGCCTGCCCTCGAAACAAAAATGATCGAACGCTATCTCGCGCAACGACCGAATATAGATGCCGAACAGTTTATGCTCGACTACCACCTATATGCGGCGCAGCGACATTCCAAGATCGCTGGTATTTTTCATCGCCTCAACAAACGGGATGGAAAATCGGTCTATCTGCATCACATGCCGCGCGTCTTGCGACAACTGCAAAATAGCCTGAAGCACGCAAATCTAAACGACATATCGGAACTGTTGGAACATCATTTAGGGGATTGGGCTCGCGCCGCAGATTAGTCCAATCCGTCATAAAAAAAGCGCCTGATCTCTCAGGCGCTTTTGAATTTTATTTCTTGCGGCGCGGCAGCGCATCGCCGCCCTTTGAACGCTTCATTTTTGCCTTTGGCGCAGGTGTCCCTGCAAAATCAATTTTGCCACCCGGCTTCTTTCCACCCGCTTTTGGTGCACGGAAAGATTTGCTCGCAGAAGACGCGCCACTGCGTTGCCCGCCACCTTCTGAACGCTCTGCGCGTTGCGGACGCTCTGAACGGTCAGCGCGTGGTTTGGAAAATGGTTTACCTTCAGAACGCGGACCATCTTTGCGGCCACCCTCTTTGCGCGGGCCACCTTTGCTAAAGCTTGGGCGATCACCGAAATCACGTTTTGGTTTGTCGCCGCGTGGGGCCTTACGATCGTCGCCGCCGCTGTACGGTTTATCACTTTTCGCACGGTAAGGTTTATCACCATCGCGATTTGGGCGATCTGATTTTGCTTTGTAAGGCTTTACGGCACCATCATGATCGCGGCGCTCTGGCTTCGCGTGATATGGTTTGTCACCATCACGTCGCTGAGGGCGCTCAGAACGATCATCGCGGTCACGTTGTGGGCGATCTGATTTCCCACGATGGCCACCACCACGTGGACCGCCACCTTTGAAATCAGGACGACCGCCGCCGCGTGGACCACCAAAGCTGGATTTGTCAAAGGTCGGGGCTTTATCAAGCATCGTAATGCCAACACCATCTTCGAGCTCCATGACAGCACCGATAGAATCGAGGAACCCTTTGACCGCGCCTTCGCGCAATTCAACGAAGGTTTCGTTCTGCTGTACGCGGATCGCGCCAAGATCTTGTTTATCAATCCGGCCTGCACGGCACATCATCGGCAACAACCAACGTGCTTCGGCGTTTTCCGAACGGCCAACAGATAGGGACATCCATTTGCTCGGGCCAAACTCTTCGCGTGGTTTACGCTCAGCTGCAGCATCACCGCTAACCGCTTGAATATCTTCTGGTGCAGACTGGCGTTGTTGATACAGACGCAAGTAAGCCGCAGCCAGTTTTTCTGGGCTGTGTAGCGCCACAAGCTTTTCAGCGAATGAACTTTCGTCAGCGGATACTTCTTGATCCCACAGAGGATCAGACAACAGGCGTTCTTCGTCACGTGCCCGCACTTCTTGTGCGGATGGCGCCGAACCCCAGTCCGCGGTCAATTTAGCGAACTTTAACAAACGCTTTGCTTTGCCTTGCGCCTTGGACGGAACGATCAACGCGCTCACACCTTTGCGGCCAGCACGTCCTGTTCGACCAGAACGGTGCAGCAATGTTTCAGAGCTAGACGGCAGATCCGCGTGTATCACCAATTCCAATTTTGGCAAATCAATCCCACGTGCTGCGACGTCGGTTGCAACACAAACACGCGCACGCCCGTCACGCATCGCCTGAAGCGCATGGCTACGTTCGGCCTGCGACAATTCACCAGACAACGCAACAACCTGCATACCCCGGTTTGAAAGACGCGCAGTCAAACGGTTTACAACAGCCCGTGTGTTACAGAACACAATCGCGTTCGGTGCTTCATAAAAACGGATCGCGTTAATGATCGCATTTTCGATATCACGCTGAGCCACGAGCAATGCACGGTATTCGATATCTGCGTGCTGTTCTTTGTCAGCCACAGTTGAAATACGCACCGCGTCTTTTTGGTAGCTGCGCGCCAGACCTTCGATAGCGCGCGGTACGGTCGCAGAGAACATCAAAGTCCGGCGTGTTTCAGGTGCTTCGCCCAGGATAAACTCAAGGTCTTCACGGAAACCAAGATCAAGCATCTCATCCGCCTCATCGAGCACAACAGCACGAATGTCAGATAGATCAATGCTTTGGCGTTGAATATGGTCGCGTAGACGACCCGGCGTCGCAACAACAATATGTGCACCACGTTCTAGGCTGCGACGTTCATCGCGCATGTCCATGCCACCAACACAAGACGCAACCTGAACGCCTGCAAATTCATAGAGCCAGTCCAATTCGCGTTTAACCTGCATTGCCAATTCACGTGTCGGCGCAATCACCAAACCCAACGGCAGCGCCGCGCGTTCAAAACGGTCGCTATCGCCCAATAGGGTCGGCGCGATAGCCAAACCGAAACCAACGGTTTTACCTGAACCAGTTTGCGCAGAAACCAGAAGGTCAGCTTCTGTAAGTTCGGGGTTTGTCACGGCCTCTTGAACAGGGGTCAACGTGTCATAGCTGCGCTTAGCAAGCGCGTCAGCGAGTGTCTTTATCATTGGAATGCCTCATGGGTCAGCGCATCAGGCTTTATCAGAGCGTCCCAGCTCAAAACCCATGTCGCGCGTTCAGTAAGCCGCCCCAATAAGCCTAAATCGTCCAAAGGGAAAGCAAAATAACTGAATTAACGCTGTTTTCGCGTGGATAGCAGCAATGCGCCTGACACATAGGTAACGATCACACAGCCCACCACCAACAGAATGAACGCACTAAAAGCAGCTAAATTTGGTGACATATTCCCAAGCATCGGCAGTATCGCAACCAAAGGCGCCCACACTGCGCCCGTCACAAACATCGTACCGAAACTCATGGCAAACGCCGCCGCAATTCCCAAACCCGCAATGATGCTCACGCGACCCGCGAGCCCTGTGCGCATAGGGTTTAACACCGCGCGTCGCATAGCTTGCACATGTCGGCGCACATCAAGTTGCATTGCCAAAAGCGCAGGCACCACAACCAACACTAAGAAAAACCCAAACCCGAGACCAAAGACCAACGTGATCACCGTTGGCTTCAAAAATTCTGCTTGGACAGATCGTTCAAACAACAGTGGCGTTAACCCCAAAACGGTGGTCAGTGTCGTCAGCAAAACCGGGCGCAATCGGTCTGCCGTTCCATCAATAATCGCCTGAACGCGCCCGCGATCTTCGGCATATTCGTCTATCGTTGTGACCAAAACGATAGAATCGTTGATGATGATCCCAGTCATTCCAATCAATCCCACGACGCTAAACATAGACAGTGGCACATCAAACAAATTGTGCCCATAGATCGCACCCACCAATCCAAACGGCACAATCGCAAGCACAACAGCCGGGCGGGTCCAGCTGGAAAATATCCACGCCAACACAAGGTAAATCCCAATCATGCACAACCCAAAGCCCACGGCTGCATCGGTCAAGAATTCGCTTTCTTGTTCCGCTAGCCCCGACAGTTGGGTTGCCACGCCAAACCGCGCTTCGATGTCTGGCAAAATCTCTTCTGAAATGGCGGTGCTAATTTCCGCAGCGCGTGTTGGTTCATCTTCTGATAAATCCCCGCTCACGCTTAAGACAACGATCCCGTTTTCCCGCAATACCGTCGAAAACCCAGAGCGGGTTTCGACACTAACAATATCAGACAGCGGGACATAGGCACCAGCAGGGGTCCGCATCAGGCTACGATCCAGAAAATCCGCACTGAGTTCCTGTTCGGGCAGTTCAACCCGAATAGCGGCGGACCGAGGCCCAACAGGGTAAGTCGCTGCCTCGATCCCGCTCAGTCGATCCCGCAGAACGCGCCCCAACCCGTCAATGGTAAAGCCTAACGCCTGGCCTTGTGGCGTGAGGTCAAGCACCAGTTCGTCCTTGTCAAACGCCATTGTATCCTCAAGCGCGGATACTTCAGGATACTGTGCCAGTGCTGTCTGCAATGCCTCAGACGCCGCCTTTAACGTCAAAGCATCAGCACCGTATAACTCAACCGCAATCGCATCCCCGCCCGGCCCGGAACGATGCCCGCGGAAACTGACAATCTCAGCCAACGGATGGCGCCGCACTTCGTCCTGCAGCTCAGCCACCACATCAAACGCGGTATAGGGGCGCAAATCCGCATCAATCAACTCAATCGCGATGGACCCAAGCAAATCCGCATTTTTACCGCTTACGCCCGAAAGGCCACGCCCCGTATTACCTCCAACTTCGGTCAAGACATAAAGCATAGGGTTTTCACCGAACTCATCGGCATAGCGCGCACCAACTGTGTCCGCGGCGCGTTGCAATTCACGCATCATCTCAAGACTATCGCTGCGTGTCGCCCCAGAGAGCATCGCAAAATTCCCCGAAATCGAAGAACGCTCAGGTGCGTTGAAAAACCGCCATCGCACGTCCCCACTCGCGAACACGGACATCTGTATCAGCAACAGCAGCACGGCACCCGCCATCAGAGGATATCGCGCGAACACGACAAACCGCATAAACTTGCGGAAAATATTATCACGGAACCAAGAAAACCCTTTGTTCACCGTACGGCTGGGCCAATCATACCATCGCCCCTCACCGACATGAGAAAGCGCATGAGACATATGATTGGGCAAGATCAAAAAACATTCCATCAGCGACGCCAATAGAACAACGATTACCGTGAATGGGATATCGCGAATTAAATTGCCAAAGGTGCCGCCAACAGCAACCAACCCCCAAAAAGCGATGATTGTCGTGATGGTTGACGAAAACACCGGTGCCGCCATGCGATAGGCTGCGTTTTCAGCAGCCACAACCGGGCCTTCCCCCAGTTGGCGCGCCCGAAAATCTGCGTGCTCCCCCACCACAATCGCATCATCAACAACGATGCCAAGCGTAATAATCAGCGCAAACAGCGACACCATATTAATCGTCAGTCCCGCGGCGTACATCAACGCAATCGCAGCTGTCATCGCAACAGGTATCCCTGCAGCCACCCAAAACGCTGTGCGTGCATTAAGGAACAAAAACAAAAGCAACACCACAAGCCCAAGCCCAACCAGCCCATTGTCGAGCAAGATATCAAGCCGCCCGGTGATCGCAGCCGCCCGCGTGCGGATTAGCTCAACAGTGACCCCATCAGGCAAAACGCTTTGCAACTCTGCGGCAACCTCTTCGACCTGACTTTGGATGCCAATGGCATCCCCCTGCGCAGAACGATCAACACGTACAGAAACAGCCGGGTGTTCCCCCACGAAATAACTGCGCGCACGATCAGCCCCATTCACACGAATGGTCGCAACATCCCCCACCGTTAACTGCGACCCATCAGGGTTTGATCGCAACGTAATCGCCGAGATCGCTTCGGCAGAGCGTTTGGCAACACCCGTGCGAACGCGCTGATTGGCCCCTTCGACATCGCCAGCGGGCGCGGTCGAGACCTCTTCGCCAATCGCAATTGCAATTTCACGCATCGTGACATCATGCCGGATAAGGTCCTGCGGCGTAATTTCAACGACGGTTTCAGGTGCTGCCACCCCCCGAATGCTGGCCCGTGTCACACCTTCGGCGAACAATCGTGTCACGAACTCATCCGCGAAACGGCCCAATTGATCGACGGACACCGGCCCACTGATCACAACATCGGTAACGCGATCTCGCCAGGCACCACGGCGAACCACCGGGTCTTCGGCATCTTCGGGTAAATTGGAAATGGCGCCAACCGCCGTTTCGACTTCATCCAAAGCCCGCGCCATATCCCAGCCCGGTTCAAAGTCCAGATCTATACTGGCACGCCCTTCGCGTGACGTAACAGATGACCCCTCGACACCTTCAACAGACAAAAGCGCAGGTTCCAGCAGTTGAACAATAGCCGTATCGACGTCTTCGGCCCCAGCCCCGGACCAATCCACAGTGACATAGATGTTATCGACAATGACATCCGGGAAAAATTGCGCACGCATACGCGGCACAGAGGCCAATCCCAGAACAATCATCACAACGAGCAATAAATTTGCCGCCGTTTTATGCCGGGTGAAATAGCCGATCAATCCACCGCCCAGCATATCAACCGCCGTTCTGGGTATTTGGGACATCAGCGATAGAACCAACATCCAATGCCGGTTCAGCTTCTATCATCCGTACTTTAATCCCCGCCCCGAGTATTGGCGAAACCTCACGTACGATACGACGTCCATCTAGACCATCGGCACCGATAATCACATCATCCCCTTGTCGGCGTAACAATGTCATCGGAATCGCCTCAAGCCGATCCTCTTCATTGATCGCTAGAACAGTTCCATCCGCACTAACCGCCGCCGAAGGTACAAGCACGACGCCCGCCAAAACAGGTTCGACCACATGAACAGACACAAAATCGCCCGGACGCAAACCACGCGCGTTGCTTAACCCTGCAAACAGCAGCCGCCCGGTCTGCCCTTCGCCGACGGATGCGCTTTCGCGCGAAATCACACCTTGGGCATTTAAATCGGAGCCCCCAACATCAAGGCTGACCGTCACAGGCGATGAAATCAATCCACCCCCGTCCATCAGCAACCGTGCATATTGGGCAGCGGACACACGAAACCGCACTTCTAATTGTAGCGGATCACTGAGCTGGGCCAACCGTTCATTATTGGCAACCAATCCGCCCTGAACCACAACGACATTGGCCAAGACACCTGAAAACTCCGCCCGTATTTCGGTTTCATCCAACGCCCGCTGTGCATCTGCTAGACTAATTTCCTGCCGGATGAGCCGGGTTTGTGCCAAATCTGTGCGCGCCTCGGCCTGTGCAATGGCCTGTCGCCTGCTCAAAACGGCTTGATCCGCCTGCGACGCGGCCAACTCAGCCGTTTCGACGGCAGCTTCTGTCCCAACGCCCCGCGTCCGCAAATCCCGCTGCCGGTCAACGGCCTGCAATCTTAGCCGCGCTTGGGCTTCCGCAGCGGCGCGTTCATCTTGCGCCAGTGAAAGCGCCCGCGCTGCATCTTGAACTTCGGCCTGTGCTTCCAACAAATCCGCCTCTGCGCGTGACAATGCCGACCGCGCTTCAGCTGGATCAATGCGCAGTAATACAGTCCCCTGTTGAACCCGCCCACCTTCAACAAACTGAGGTGCCAGAAAAACAACACGCCCCGATGACGTTGCTCTCACATCTAATGTGCGCTGGCTGGTCACTTCGCCAAACACCCGCAATTCAGGCGCTATGTCCTGCACCTCCACATCCAACGCATTCACCGCAAAAACCCGTTCTTGCGCAGCGCGCTCAAACCCGCCACCACTGCGCTGCGCTTCAATAGCGTTTAGCAAAAGCGATACGCCCAGCGCCAAAAACCCCACTGTCAAAGACAGCAGAAACACACCGGTGAGGCTACGTCCCAGAAACCGCATATCGTTCCTTTCTGAGGGGTCAGTCGTGCTGCACCCGTTGATCTCTACAGGCTTATACGCGCCTGCCGATCATTTCCGTCGCTTATGTTCTTCTAAACGTGGGAATATTTCGACAAAGTTGCAAGGCATGTGCCGATAATCGAGCTGTTTTACCAAAATTTCATCCCACGCGTCTTTGCACGCGCCGGGGCTGCCGGGCAGCGCAAACAAATAAGTTCCTTGGGCCACACCGCCTGTCGCGCGCGATTGCACCGCAGATGTCCCAATTTTCTGGAACGAAACCATTGTGAACAATGTCCCAAACGCATCTATTTCTTTTTCGTAGACATCTCTATGCGCTTCAACCGTTACATCACGACCTGTCAATCCAGTGCCGCCAGTTGAAATCACCACATCGATTTCAGGATTAGCGCTCCAAATCCGCAGTTGATCTGCAATCTGATTACGTTCGTCAGGTAATATTTTACGATCGACGACAACGTGCCCTGCTTTTTCAATACGCTCAACCAATGTGCGGCCTGATTTATCACCGGCTATTGCCCGCGTATCTGACACCGTTAAAACCGCGATACGGTTTGCGATAAATTCACGTTCTGACATTACTGTTTTGCCTCTGTTGCAATTTTAAGCGCCAGCGCACCAAACACCGTCGCTGAGACGAAACGCAGAATGCGATCGACGCGCGGATTTTGCAGCAGCACATGACCGACGCCGCTTGCAAATACCCCGACAAGCCCGTTCACGATAAACCCACCAATGGCCATGACCAAACCCAGCGTCAAAAACTGGGGCAGCACAGCGCGCGTCGGATCCACAAATTGTGGCAAAAACGCCAGAATGAACAAAATCACTTTGGGGTTCATTAAGTTGACCAACAAGCCATCTAAGTAGGCCCGCGCCGGACGCGCCACCTTGCTGCTTCCTCCGCTCAGCGGGGTGCGCAGCGTTTGAACCGCAAGATAAAGCAAATAACAAACGCCCGCCCAACGGATCACTTCAAATATCCATGGCATCGTTGCCAAAACAGCCGAAAGCCCCAGAGCGGCGATTGTCACATGCACGAATCCTCCCGTCGATATCCCAGCTGATGCCGCCAACGATGGACGCACGCCGCCACGCATGCCCTGACCAAGACAAAACATCATGTCCGCCCCTGGCGTCAGGTTTAACGCCAAAGCTGCTGGAATAAACGCAAGTAATACATGGAGCTCTACAGGCGACATTGGCCTATCCTTTTAATTTTTCCCGCAGCATGAGCAAATCATGCCACGCCTCGCGCTTGGCGGCAGGGTTACGCAGTAGATAGGCCGGGTGAAACATCGGAAGGCAAGGTTTGCCAAAGGCTTCTGCCCATTGGCCACGCAACCGCGTAATGCCGCGTTTCCCTAGGATCGCCTGACAGGAAACATTTCCCATCAATACAATCACACCCGGTTGCGCCAGTTCGACGTGCCGTTCGACAAACGGCCGCATCATCGCGATTTCTTCAGGACTTGGGTCTCGGTTTTGCGGGGGCCGCCATGGCAAAATATTGGTGATATAGATTGATTTTTCGGCGTCAACGGCATCGCGGCCCATATCTATCGCGCCGAACATCTTATCCAACAATTGACCAGCGCGCCCAACAAAAGGACGCCCGGCCATATCCTCGTCTCGTCCGGGGGCCTCACCAATGATCATCACCCGCGCCAACGGATTACCATCCGCAAACACAAAATTACGCGCACCACGTTTGATTTCACATAAATCAAACGCCTTTAACGTTGCCGCCAAACCATCCAATGCCCCAACGTTTTCGGCCACTTCCTTAGCGATAACCGCTGGATCGGGGGCCTCGGGTACTGGGGGCGCGGATTCTGTCTTGGCCTTTTGCACCGATGCGATTTTCGGCGCTTCAGCGGGGACTTCATAGCGGTCTACTGGGTCGTCACAGATCGCATCTGTCACCCCCATCTCAACCTGCCAATCGAGCATCGCCTTTAAGGCATAAAAATCCTGAGTCCCATCCATGGCGCAACGCTATGCTTTTGCGACAAGAAGGTAAAGCAGCAAGCCCATTGCCCCGTCCTCTCTCCCCGCCTATAACAGCGCAAATTCAAGGCGAGGCAACCATGACATTTCGCGCGAAACATCTCTTAGGCATTGAACACCTAGGACCTGATGAAATCGACACCATCCTAAATCTTGCTGACGACTACGTCGCGTTGAACCGCTCCAAAAACAAACGCTCTGATGTTTTGGCCGGTCTCACCCAGATCAATATGTTCTTTGAAAATTCAACCCGCACTCAGGCGAGCTTTGAATTGGCAGGCAAACGGCTTGGCGCGGACGTGATGAACATGGCCATGCAAGCCAGTTCCATCAAAAAGGGCGAAACCCTGATCGACACCGCCCTCACACTGAACGCGATGCACCCTGATCTCTTGGTCGTGCGCCACCCGCACTCTGGCGCGGTTGAATTGCTGGCCTCAAAAGTAAACTGTGCCGTGCTAAACGCAGGTGATGGCCGCCACGAACACCCGACGCAGGCCCTCTTAGATGCCCTCACCATTCGCCGTAAAAAGGGACGCCTTCACCGCTTGTCCATCGCGATTTGCGGCGATATCGCCCACAGCCGCGTGGCGCGTTCGAATCTGATCCTGCTTGGCAAAATGGAAAACCGCGTGCGCCTTGTTGGCCCACCAACCCTCATGCCCTCTGAAGTTTCCGAGCTCGGCGTCGAGGTCTATGATGACATGCGCGAAGGCCTTAAAGACGTTGATGTTGTCATGATGCTAAGATTGCAAAAAGAACGCATGGACGGCGGCTTTATTCCTTCTGAACGCGAATACTACCACCGCTACGGGCTGGACGCCGAAAAACTCAGCCACGCCAAACCCGATGCAATCGTCATGCACCCCGGCCCAATGAACCGTGGCGTTGAAATTGACGGCACCATCGCGGACGACATCAACCGCAGTGTGATCCAAGAACAAGTCGAAATGGGTGTCGCCGTGCGTATGGCCGCCATGGACTTGCTGGTCAGAAACATGCGTGCCAGCCGCGCAAGCGTCGAGGTTTAACATGGATGATCCCAAAGACCCCCGCATGAGCGGAAAAATCGCCACCTATGCGCTCCTTGTGATGTTCGCCCTTGTTGCATTGATGATCTGGGTGGCCTGATCATGCTGCACCCCAATCTCAACGAAGACGAAATGCTGACGAAAACCTTTGTGGCGAGTAAAGCGACCTACATCAAAGAACACGTGATGTTGGCCGCCATTGGGTCAGTGATCGCCACTGCCGTTTTGATGTTTATGGGGGACCCTAATCCATGGGTTGGCATTGTAGCCGCAATCATGGCTATCGGCATTCGTGGCTTTTACCTCGCATCTGAGCAGCTAAACCTGCACTGGCACCTCACCGACCGGCGCCTCATCCTGCCAGACGGCAGCGCGCTTGCCCTGCGTGACATTGCCAAAACCCGCACCATTCTATCTGCCGCCCAAGTCGTCGCGACCACCGGTGACAAATACATGATGAAATACATGGCCGACCCCGCCGCGATCTGCGCCGACATCGACCACCAGCGGAAAGCTTGACCTCATGACAACTCTTCTCAAAAATGCCCGCCTGATTGACCCTGAAACCGGCACTGAAACACGCGGGGCTGTGTTGATCCGCGATGGTATCATCGCCTCAGTTGGGCCCGAACTCTCTGCCGATACCGTTATTGATTGCAACGGCAAATGCCTCGCACCCGGTATCATCGACATCGGTGTCAAAATCGGTGAACCCGGCGAGCGCCACAAAGAAAGCTACCGCACCGCCGGGGCTGCCGCTGCCGCCGGCGGAATCACCACAATGGTCACCCGTCCTGACACAACCCCCGCGCTGGACACCCCCGAAGCGCTCGAATTCATCAACCGCCGCGCCAACGAAAGCGCACCAGTGAACGTATTGCCAATGTCTGCGCTGACCAAAGGCCGCGATGGGCGCGAAATGGTTGAAGTTGGGTTCATGAAAGACGCGGGCGCCGTCGCCTTTACCGATTGTGATCGCGTGGTCGAAGACACCAAGGTCTACACCCGCGCCATGTCCTACGCCAAATCGCTAGGCGCATTGATCATTGCCCACCCACAGGAACCGACCCTTTCCAAAGGCGCGGCTGTCACATCAGGCAAATTTGCCTCCCTCAAGGGGCTTCCGGCGGTGTCCGCCATGGCTGAACGCCTTGGGTTAGAACGCGACCTGACTCTCGTGGAAATGACTGGCGCGCGCTACCACGCGGACCAAATTACAACGGCCCGCGCCCTTCCCGTTTTGGAGCGCGCAAAGGCCAACGGTCTGGATGTCACGGCCGGTGTGTCCATCCATCACCTGACCCTGAACGAATTTGATGTGGGCGATTATCGCACGTTCTTTAAGGTCAAACCGCCGCTGCGTGCCGAAACTGATCGCATTGCTGTGGTCGAGGCCGTCGCCTCCGGTTTGATTGACATCATATCATCCTTCCACACCCCGCAAGACGAAGAAAGCAAACGTCTTCCCTTTGAAGAGGCCGCATCGGGCGCCGTTGCGCTTGAAACGCTTTTGCCCGCCGCCATGCGTTTGGTTCATGCGGAAATGATGGACCTGCCGACACTGTGGCGCGCCCTTTCGCTTAACCCCGCCAAGCGCCTCGGGTTGCCCGGCGGACGTCTGAGTGAAGGCGCACCTGCGGACCTCGTTTTGTTCGATCCAGATGCACCATTTTTACTCGATCGTTTCAAACTCAATTCAAAATCTAAAAATACCCCCTTTGATGGTCAGCGAATGCAGGGCAAAGTGATCGCGACCCTCGTTGCAGGCAAAACCGTTTTCGGAGACATCTAATGCCCCCAATTGACACCGCCCCTATGATTCTTGCACTTGTGGCGCTGGCTTCTTATCTGCTTGGGTCTGTTCCCTTTGGCATGGTCATGGCGCGTGTTATGGGCTTAGGCAATCTTCGCGAAATCGGGTCAGGCAACATCGGGGCCACCAATGTTTTGCGTACCGGCAATAAAACCGCTGCCTTTTTTACGCTTCTGTTTGATGCTGCCAAAGGCGGCGTTGCCGTCCTGATTGCGCAGGCATTATTTGGCGAAGATGCCGCGCAAATCGCCGGTCTATTCGCTTTTTTGGGTCACCTCTTCCCGGTTTGGCTTAAATTCAACGGCGGCAAAGGCGTTGCTACATTCTTGGGCGTGATCCTAGCCTTGAACTTCTACGTTGGCCTTGCCTGTTGCGCCACATGGCTTGTTGTTGCTCTTGCTCTGCGTGTTTCCTCATTAGCAGCACTACTGGCGGCTGGTTTATCGCCGGTCTGGATGATTGTCTTTGACTATGGTCAAGGATTGCTGGTTGGGGCGATCTTGACCCTCCTCGTTTACATCCGCCATAGCACCAACATCAAACGCCTCAAAGCGGGTACAGAGCCGAAAATCGGCCAGAAGTAGCCCAATGCCAAAGGCTTCCCCTGCGCCTGATTTTCTCTCTGCTTTTGACGATCTACCTTTTGGGACACATATCGGAACCTCGGGGGGGCGCAGTTATGTGTTTACCAAATCGTCCTTTTCCAATGGCAATAGTCTAAAGCTTGTCGCGGATGAACGCGGCGGCAACGACTACATCAGTCTCAACCTCTATCGCTTGCCCAGTGGCAAAGCTCTGCTAAAACCCTGCGAAATGCCTGAGACCAAAGTCATTGAATTCGTGCTTGATCTGTCCCTCTATGAACCGGTGACAAATAAGAACATAAAGGGAACGGATTAAAAATCCGTAAACGCCAAAAATCAATCAAACCGTTGCGCAAATCGTATGCACAAAAGTCATACGTTTGGCATACACTTTGTGCATGGTTGTCATACCCCACAAAAGCAAAAAAATCAGGGTGTTAATCCTGATTTTTCGTAAGCATATCGCGAATTGATCAGTAGCTATGTGCGGCGAAAATCTTTGTCAGATCCCCACCCCATTCGCCGTGATACTCATCCAACAATTCGTCAGCTGGTGTTTTCCCGCTGTCCAAGCTGTCTTTCAACGCGTTTAGGAAATGGGTTTCATCCGCAACCAAACCGCCTGCCCCCGGACGCGCACGCGCCTTTAGGCCAGCCTCAGCGATTTCCACGGACTGACGCGCAAGATCGTGCATTTTCAGGCCGTTCACCTCAGCCTGCAACCCGTCAACAGACGCCGCAATGCGCAGTTCTTCGCGTGTTTCAGCATCCCAACCTTTGACCATATCCCATGCCGCATCCAGTGCAGATTGATCATACATCAACCCGACCCAATATGCGGGCAATGCGCACAAACGACGCCAAGGTCCACCATCGGCCCCGCGCATCTCCATATATTTCTTAATACGCGCTTCTGGGAATGCTGTTGTCAAATGGTCCGCCCAATCGCTTAACGTTGGTGTTTCCCCCGGCAGCGCTGGCAATTTTCCCTCAAGAAAATCGCGGAAAGACATGCCTAATGCATTGATATATTTTCCATCTCGGTAGACAAAATACATCGGCACATCGAGCGCATATTCAGCATACCGTTCAAAGCCAAAACCCTCGTCAAACACAAAAGGCAACATGCCGGTACGCGCATCATCAAGGTCGCGCCACACCCGCGAACGCCATGATTTATGGCCGTTCGGTTTGCCTTCAAAGAACGGAGAATTCGCAAACAACGCCGTCGCGACAGGCTGCAACGCCAATGCAACGCGCAGCTTTTGCACCATGTCGGCCTCAGAACCAAAATCGATATTAACCTGCACGGTACAGGTCCGACGCATCATCGTGCGCCCCATGGTTCCAACCCGCTGCATGTAGTCGTTCATCAGCTTATAACGCCCTTTGGGCATCAAAGGCATTTCGTCATGTGTCCAAATCGGCGCAGCACCCAGCCCGATAAAGCCAACGCCGATTTTCTCAGCAATTTCTTTGACTTCACGCAGGTGCACATTCACTTCGTCGCAGGTCTCATGGATGGTTTCCAGAGGTGCTCCAGAAAGCTCAAGCGCGCCACCTGGCTCAAGCGAGACATTCGCACCGTCTTTTTCAAGTCCGATCAATTTGCCGCCTTCTTCGACCGGAGCCCAGCCAAATTGATCACGTAGCCCGCTTAGTACAGCTACGATTGACCGCTCACCTTCAAAGGGCAACGGTTTTAGGCTGTCTTTGCAATAGCCAAATTTTTCATGCTCGGTGCCAATGCGCCAATCTTCTTTGGGTTTACACCCATCCGCCATATATTGAGCAAGCTGGTCAAAATGTTCGATGGGGCCGCCACCGGATTGAGGAATGGACATTTCTATCACCCTTTTATTTTGCTGGCGGCTATGCGCGCTTAATCTCAGCTAATCTTTCGTCGCCTTGTGTTCAATCGCCTTTTTTCCAAATCAGAAAAAGGTGATGATCAGAAGTTTGTGACGCCTTGACGATATTATCGTAATTCACACCTGAAAAGCTCGCCAATGCATCAAGAAGTTGCTCCGCTCCCTGCGCGGTCGCGGGAATGCGGAGCGGCGCCTGCCCCGGAACATGGAAACACCAAAAGATCGAAACTCCGCTGCCTTGTAGCTCGATTTTGGTAACGTCATCCAGCGAAACCGCAGAACCACCGATGGGCGAGAAATAGGTCAGCTGCCGCTCAACGACTTCGATCACCCCAGGTCCGTTTCGGAAACTGCGCAATCGCCCACGAATAATCCCAGCAGAAACCAACGCACAACCCAAAATTATCAGCAGTAAGCCAAGCCAAACAACCCAACCCCGGCTTGATAGAAACACCCAAACACCCAGCGCGATAACACCGCCACCCTGCACGGATTCACGCCAACGCCACATCGCATCGCGCAGCTCTGGCCGGATAAAACTCACGTCCAATCCCCCAATGTAGTTTGCCACAAGGTCAAGGCAGCCACAGCAGCTGTATCTGCGCGTAAAATGCGCGGACCTAAGCTAATCCGCGTTACAAAGGGGAGGCTCGATAACCGTTCGCGCTCCCTCTCTGAAAATCCACCTTCGGGCCCGATCAATATCGCCCATTTTTCGCCACCCTCGGCGGTCAAAGCTTCGCGCGCACCAACAAGGCTTTCGTCACAAAACACCAGTTTGCGATCGTCTGGCCAGCGATCCAGCACAGCACCAAGCTTTTGTAAATCCACAACTTCAGGTACAAATGTCCCGCCGCATTGTTCGGCTGCTTCAACAGCATGGGTCTGCAGCCGATCACGCCGAATACGTTCTGAATTTGTAAAATCCGTTTGAACCGGGCAAATCTTAGCCGCGCCCATTTCAGCCGCTTTTTCAACGATAAAATCGGTCCGGGCTTTTTTAATTGGAGCAAAGAACAGCCATAAATCCGGCGGCATTTGCAATGGCTTACTTTGCGCAACTGCCTTCAGCACCCCGCCACGTTTACCGGTCTCGACCACCTCGGCACGCCATTCACCGTCTGCTCCGTTGAACAATGCAATATGGTCGCCAACCGACAACCGCATCACCCCAAAAAGATAATGCGCTTGATCCCGAGTGAGAGGAATGATTTGCCCCTCCCCCAATGCTTGTTCTACATAGAGCCGAATTTTTGTACTTTTCATGAGGCGGACAATATGCGCGACCCCCAAAAAACGCCAGAGGTGAAAGGCCAGGTCAAAGACGCCTATTTCAAAAACTGGGTAGATCACCGCGCCCCAGAATGGTCGCGACCTTACTTGCGCCTGTCACGAGCAGATCGCCCAATAGGCACATGGCTATTATTGCTGCCATGCTGGTGGGCGATTATGCTCGCGGCGGCGACTGACGGCTTTCGCGCCTTTGACCTGTGGATCATCATGGGCTGCGCGATCGGCGCCTTTGTCATGCGCGGGGCTGGGTGTACATGGAATGATATTACTGACAGAGATATCGACGCAGCCGTAGATCGTACCCGTTCACGCCCCTTACCTTCAGGCCAAGTCACAGTAAAACAAGCGACCCTTTGGATGGGAATTCAGGCACTCGTCGGCCTAGCGGTACTACTAACGTTTAATACAAACGCCATTGTGCTAGGCTTTCTCGCGGTGATCCCAGTATTGGTTTATCCCTTTGCAAAACGCTTTACATGGTGGCCCCAAGCCTTTTTGGGAATTGCGTTTAATTGGGGTGCGTTGTTGGCGTGGACAGCTCATCGCGGACAGCTCGAATGGCCCGCCATTTGGCTTTATGCTGCGGGGATTGTTTGGACATTGTTCTATGACACCATTTATGCCCACCAAGACAAAGAAGACGACGCGTTGATAGGCGTAAAATCAACAGCACGCTTGTTTGGCAACAACACCCACCGCTGGTTACGTTATTTCATGATGGCAACCGTCACATTTATGGCAATCGCCGCGATCACCGCATTGGGGGATGAAAATGTTCTTGGACTCACACTTGCGCTGGGGGCACCTTGGGCATTGGGGTGGCATTTGGTCTGGCAATTGCGCAATCTTGACATCGACGATACGGCAAAATGCCTTTCTCTTTTCCGGGCTAATCGAGACGCAGGCTTAATCCCTGTGCTGTTTTTCGCCGTCGCCGCAATCCTTTGATTGAACCCCAACCTGCCAAGCGTTAGAAAAGTCACGAAATTCGATAGACCAGAGGCCTTATGCGCTTATCATCTTCCCTGATTGTCCTAAGCGCCATCACCAGCGGTGCCATCCTTTCCTTTGTTGCGGCGACCGTTAGCGCAGGATTGGTTGAAAATGCTTCTCAATCCGCTATCGAACGCGCATTGACGCTTGATGGTATTGATTGGGCAGATGTTTCGGCTGACGGTCTTCAGGTCGAATTGATCGGTATTGCCCCGACAGAAGCAGAGCGTTTTCGCGCCCTTACCGTTGCGGGCACCGTCATTGATGCCCACCGCGTGTTGGATCATATGATGGTTCAGGCCGCCGCAGATATTGCCCCGCCCCGGTTTTCAGTTGAAATCCTGCGCAATGATACGGGTATTTCTCTAATAGGTCTGATCCCAGCTAACACCGACAGAGATGCGGTGGTGTCTTCGATAAGCGCCATAGCCGATGGTGCGACAGTTACAGACCTTTTGGAAACAGCCGATTACCCGACACCCCGTGATTGGGATGTTGCGCTTTCCTTCGGGATTGAAATGCTTGCAGATTTGCCGCGATCCAAAGTTTCAATTTCCCCAGACGAAATTGCAATCACAGCCATCAGCAATAGCCGCGAAGAACGCGCGGACCTCATCAATCAGGTGCAACGCAGTGCCCCTAGCAATGTCGCCCTTAATTTAAACATTTCTGCTCCGCGCCCCGTGATTACACCATTTACGCTTAGGTTTTTAATTGAAAACGGTGTGGGCCGCTTTGACGCGTGTTCAGCAGATACGCCTCAATCAAGCGACGATATTATCGCAGCCGCAAAACGTGCAGGACTTGAAGGCGAAGGAAGTTGCCGCATCGGTCTTGGCAATCCCTCACCACATTGGGGAACTGCTGTTACCCAAACAATCGCAGCACTTGCAGAACTCGGCGCAGGATCCATCACGTTTTCAGACGCTGACATCAGCCTTGTGACATCCCCTGATGTGAGTGAAGAAGACTTTGATCGCGTTATTTCCCACCTAGACGCAGACCTCCCAGATGTCTTTTCGCTCAGCGCCATCCGTCCAGAACCGGTAACAATTGACGGAACTGGGGAGAGCACAGGAATTCCTGAATTTATCGCGACCCTCTCCCCCGAAGGGCAAGTTCAATTGCGCGGACTTCTGACAAACGATCGCACACAGGCCGCGGTTGAAGGTTACGCTAGGGCCCGTTTCGGGGTCGATTCAACATATACGGCGACGCGCCTCAATCCAGAGCTACCCGATGGATGGCCCCTTCGTATTCTCACCGGGCTCGAAGCTTTGGCAGAACTCACCAACGGCAGCCTGGTTGTTCAACCCGATTTCGTTGAATTGCGCGGAACAACAGGCAACCCCGACGCCAGTGCAGAAGTCTCACGTATTTTATCTGCCAAACTTGGGCAGGCCGAAAACTTTAGTGTCGACGTAACCTACGACGAACGCCTTGATCCGGTGTTGTCCCTTCCGACTCCGGAAGAATGCGTAGCCAGCATCAATGCCATCCTTGCGGAAACCAAAATCGTCTTCGCGCCAGGCTCTACCGAAGTTGATCTCAGCGCCAGCGACACCATCGACGCCATTGCAGAACAAATTGAGCTTTGCGAAACGGTCCCAATGGAAATTGGTGGTCACACCGACAGTCAAGGCCGCGAAACGATGAACCAATCGCTTAGTCAACAGCGGGCACAATCCGTGGTCAATGCCCTCATGGGGCGTCGTGTGTTAACAGGCAACCTAACAGCACGCGGTTACGGCGAAACCGTTCCTATCGCGGACAATGACACAGACGCAGGCCGCGAAGCCAACCGCCGTATTGAATTTACTTTGATCGAATCAGAAACACCTGCCGAGGACACCGCAGAAGCGCCCGCCGAAGAGACCGCGCAAGAGGAAGCCTCAGAAACCCCAACAGGGACAGACAATGGACAGAACTAATCTTATCATTTCCACCGCAGGCATTCTTTTCGTAGCGTTTCTGCTCGGGTGGTTTGCACATTGGCTGGCCCATCGCTTTACCCGCGTGACTTCTGGTGATCTGAACGAACTCGACACCATGGCGCAACAATTGCACGAGGCCGAAGAAACCCGTGATCAAGCAATCACATATCTTCAGCAACGCGAGGCCGAGATATCCAATCAGCTGGCTCAAACAGAGGCTGAATTGCGCGCCGCAATGGACGGGCTGCGGGATGCACGACAAGAAGCCGAAGAATTGCGCACCTATATAGAGCAACAAAACCGGGGCTAAACCTGCCCCGATCTGGCTCAGAGAATCTGCTTAGCTTTTCTTCACGAACTGCGTCAGAATTACGATTCTCTGCCCTTCAACGCGACCTTCAATATGCGTTTCATTGTCCGAGACTAGGGAAATATTGCGCACAGCCGTTCCGCGTTTTGCGGTGAACCCGGCCCCTTTGACCGGAAGATCTTTGATCAAAACGACGCTATCCCCCGTCGATAGAATCACACCATTGCTGTCACGATGCACGACGGCATCATCCTCACTCATTCCGGCTTCTGCCCAAGCCAGTGTCTCAGGTTCAAGATAGGCAATATCTAAAATATCCCGCGCCCAAACCTCCGACGATAACCGATTCAATAAACGATAGGCTGTGACCTGCACTGCAGGCTCAGTCGACCAGATCGCGTCTGACAAACACCGCCAATGCGGCGCATCGCTGACTTCGCCTTCGATTCCGGTTTGACACGTAGTGCAAACTGTTACGGTTTCAGATTGCGGAGCAACGGTGATTTCCATCAAATCAGTTGCGGCACTACACAATTGGCACGAAGACATATCAGACCTTTCTTTGGACACCCCCCGCCTACGCCAATCTGCCAGATTTGCCCAGCCCCTGCTTTGCGCAATGGATTGCAGCGGCGTGCCTTATCTGGCATATCCGCCCGAACCCTAGCAGGATAAGCCAATGCTCGACGATCTTGATGACATCCATCCGCTATTTCACGGTGCTCCCAGTACCGCTGAGTTCAAAAAGCTGCGCAAGCGTA
Organism: Cochlodiniinecator piscidefendens; assembly: GCF_011326755.1. Classification (GTDB taxonomy): domain Bacteria; phylum Pseudomonadota; class Alphaproteobacteria; order Rhodobacterales; family Rhodobacteraceae; genus Cochlodiniinecator; species Cochlodiniinecator piscidefendens. The sequence goes on from NZ_JAAOIE010000007.1 coordinate 92,710, forward strand.
TCGTGCGTTATACCCGCGAAGCGATTGAACAATACGGTATGATCGAACGAGGCGCAAAATGGCTGGTCTGCCTATCAGGCGGCAAAGACAGTTACACTTTGCTTGCTGTGTTACACGAACTGCAATGGCGTGGTCTACTACCGGTGGAAATTCTTGCCTGTAACCTCGATCAAGGTCAGCCAGGGTTTCCCGCGACAGTGTTACCAGAATTTCTTGATAAAATGGGTGTAAAAAACCGTATTGAATACCAAGATACCTATTCCATCGTGATGGATAAAGTCCCTGAGGGACGTACGTTTTGCGCTTTGTGTTCTCGTTTGCGTCGCGGCAACTTATACCGTCTTGCGCGCGAAGAAGGTTGTTCCGCCGTTGTATTAGGCCACCACCGCGACGATATTTTGGAAACCTTTTTTATGAACCTGTTTCATGGGGGGCGATTGGCGACAATGCCCCCGAAATTGGTAAACGAAGAAGGTGACCTATTCGTTTATCGCCCCCTCGCTCATGTGGCTGAGGTTGATTGCGAAAAATTTGCCCGCGCTATGAACTACCCCATTATTCCATGCGATCTGTGCGGCAGTCAGGATGGATTGCAGCGGCAGCAAGTCAAACAGATTCTCGACCAATGGGAAAAGAATAGTCCGGGTCGCCGTCAGGTCATGTTCCGTTCTCTGATGAATGCGCGCCCATCACACCTTTTGGATCCTAAACTGTTCGATTTCCTAGGGCTGCAAACATCGCAAGTTGAAAATAGTGAAAATCTGAATGAAATTCCAAAGCTGCGTTAACAGTCAGCTTACCAGATATCTCTACCGTCTTGATTGAATAGGGCGAAAAACGTTCGCCATAGACAGGACGAGATATATGTGGATTTGGGCCCAAAGAGCCGCGAACAGTTTGCGTGATGTTATCAACGGGCCAGAGCTTTTTGCCTTTCTCCCTGCGGCGACGCTTATCGCTTTTTGGGTAGGTGGCGAAACTGGGTTAATAGGCGTTGCCCTCCTAACTCCTGCACTTTTTTTGCTTCTTGGTCGCACATCAAAACCAGCAGCGCACCAATCGCGTCCCCAAGATGCGTTGACAGGATTTACCCTGCGCGACACGCTTCTATTAGACCTAGACGACGCCGTTACAGGTGCCGCTAAAACAGGGAAAACCACCGCGTGCTTGGTCGTTGAACTTAATGGCTTCAAAACCATTACCGACCGATTTGGGCATAGAGCATCCGAAGAAGTCCTGCGTCAAATGAGCAGTAGGCTCAGGGCCAGTACCCGCAGCATGGATACCATTGCCAGAACAGAAGCAGCAAGCTTCGCTATCGCTCTTGCGCCTGTTCAACGCGCCGACCTCGAAGCGCTCATTCAAATTGCCAGCCGTATTCAAGATGCAATAACCGCACCCTTTAATGTCGGCGCGGCCACTGCAGCAGTAAACTGTAGCATTGGATTTTGCCTTGCATCCCGCAGCCCCGAACCAAGCGGCGAATCAATGCTAAACGCAGCTGAAACAGCTCTCACCGAGGCAAACAGAGCTGGTCATGGCTCAATCCGTTCGTTCTCAAACGAAATGTATCGCGCCGCCCGCGCTCGAAATCTCATGTTTGAAGAAGTTGCAGAAGCCTTGGAGGCCGGCCAGATCATACCATGGTTTCAGCCGCAAATTTCCACTGATACTGGAGAGTTATCCGGACTAGAGGCACTTGCGCGCTGGCAACATCCCAAAAAGGGATTAGTCTCCCCGGGCGAATTTCTCCCCTCAATCGAAGAAGCCGGCTTAAGCGAACGTTTGGGCGAAGTTATATTGGGGCAAACCTTACGCGCCATACGGGATTGGGATACTGAAAACATCCGTGTTCCGATGGTTGGTGTGAATTTTTGCATGCAAGAACTTTCCAACCCTCAACTCGCGACTAAAATCCAATGGGAACTTGATCGCTACGAAATCGCCCCCGAAAGATTATGTATAGAAGTGTTAGAAACCGTCGTTGCTGGTCAAGGCGATGATATTGTTACCCGTAACATCGAAACGCTTGCAGGAATGGGCTGCAGTATAGATTTAGACGATTTTGGTACAGGACATGCGTCGATCTCCAACATCCGGCAGTTTGCAATCAGTCGCATCAAAATTGATCGCTCCTTTGTTTTACAGGTCGAAGACGACGCTGAACAACAGCGAATGATTTCTGCGGTCCTCACGATGGCTGAACGTTTAGGGCTCGACACTCTGGCCGAAGGTGTAGAAACGATAGGCGCACATGCAATGCTATCCCAATTGGGCTGTGCTCATGTCCAAGGCTTCGGAATCGCCCGACCTATGCCATTCGCAGATGTCGCACCTTGGCTAAACAAACATTCGGCGAAACTTGCGCGTGCACCTCAAATTGGGCGCAAAACCAATTAACTCGAAATCCTTAGCCCTTTGACGCGCAACGTAGCTTTTAATCGCCCATTCTTGGCGCTTCTCTAAGGTTTTCCCCCAAAACTGCTTGACCTTTCGCTCTCAGCGCTATTCAACCTCACTGACTTCAGAACATGATGGATGGACGGCCGCGGATGGACGATCAAAACAAAAACCTCATTCTTGCAATGGCGCTCAGTGGCCTTGTGCTGCTGGTCTGGCTAACTTGGTTTTCACCAGAACCACCTGTTGAGGATCCAAACACACTACCGAATGCGTCAACGACTGCTGCGTCTGATGGCGTTGCGCCTCCGGCTGAGGCCTCTGCAAGCGCGGCACCTGCTGTCGCATTGACAGAAGAAGCGCCCCGCATCTTGATCGAAACACCGCGTTTGTCCGGTTCAATGTCCCTTATCGGTGGTCGTATCGATACGCTTACATTGTCTGATTACCGTCTCACATTGGAACCTGATTCTGCCAACGTTGAATTGTTCCGTCCTTCCGGCGAAGCAGACGCATATTACACGCTATATGGCTGGACCTCCGCAGGTGAAACAGGCGGCGGCGCATTGCCCAATGGCCAAACCTTATGGCAAATTGAATCTGGCAATGTATTGACCCCGGAAACACCTGTTACCCTCGTATGGTCCAACGATGCGGGCCTGGTGTTTCGCCGCACTGTTTCTGTTGATGACAACTACATGTTCCAAGTTGAGCAATCGGTCGAAAACAACACCGGTGTCGAAGTTTCGTTGCGCCCTTATGGGCAAATCGTTCGCCATACGGAACCAGATGACCTCAAAGGGTTCTTCATCATTCACGAAGGCGCTATTCGTATGGCCGACGGTGAATTGGCTGAAACGGACTATGACGACATGGTCGATCTGGTTTATTCAGAACGCGAAGGCGCGCGTGTTTCCAGTACTCCGGTCGAAGCAAATGGTTGGATCGGTTTCACAGACCACTACTGGATGACCACTCTGATCCCAACTCCAGGCCAAGCATTTACGGCGGTTGAAAAATATTATTCCGCCGCAGATATTTATCTAACGGAAGTGCGCCAGCCGACCGTTTCAATTGCCCCGGGTACGGTAGCCACCGCGCAAAGTGGATTATTCGCAGGTGCAAAAGAATGGAGCACCATTCGCGATTATGAACGCTCCGGCATCCAAGGCTTTCTCGATTCAATCGACTGGGGTTGGTTCTTCTTCCTGACAAAGCCAATCTTTGCTGTATTGCATTGGCTAAACAGTGTCATCGGCAACATGGGTTGGTCAATCATTGCCCTAACCCTGCTGATCAAAGCGTTGCTTCTACCACTTGCATATAAATCATATGTTTCTATGGCGCGGATGAAAGAAATCCAACCCGAAATGGAAAAACTAAAAGAGCGCGCAGGCGATGATCGCCAAAAGCTCCAACAGGAAATGATGAAGCTCTACAAAGAGAAAAAGGTCAATCCAGCGGCGGGCTGCCTGCCCATCTTGCTACAGATTCCGATCTTCTTCTCCCTATACAAAGTGATTTTCGTAACCCTCGAATTGCGTCAAGCACCTTGGATTGGCTGGATCAAAGATCTGTCCGCACCTGATCCCTCGTCCTTCTATAACCTTTGGGGCATCTTGCCTTGGGCCGCACCGGAAGCCGGGACCATTCTTGCGACAATCTTTATCGGTATCCTCCCTTTGATTTTGGGTATCTCTATGTGGTTGCAGCAAAAACTGAACCCAGCCCCAACAGACGCAACACAAGCGATGGTTTTCGCATGGATGCCGTGGATATTTATGTTCATGCTCGGCAGCTTTCCATCTGGCTTGGTATTGTACTGGATTGCGAACAACACGATCACGTTTGGGCAGCAATACTTTATTATGCGCAGTCAAGGGTACAAACCCGACGTGCTAGGCAACGTCCTTAAGGCGTTTAAGCGTGATAAATCGGCCCCAACCAAATGATCACCGTTTCAAAAATTTACCGCCACCCCATCAAAGCGCATGGGGTGGAGGTACTTAGCAGCACACCATTAGAGATCGGAAAATGCCTGCCAATGGATCGTCATTGGGCGGTACTCCATGAAGCCGCAAAAACCACTGGCGGTGCTTGGGCTTCATGCGCTAACTTTTCTCGTGGTGCCAAAGCCCCCCATCTCATGGCCATCAAGGCTAAATATGACGAAGGCACAGGCCTTCTTACCTTGCGCCACCCCGACCTATCCGAAATCACCTTTGATCCTAACACGCAGTCCGCTGAGTTCATCAATTGGGTAACTCCCCTGATGCCGTCAGACCGCGCCGCCTCAACCGGGATCACCCATGCCAATGGCCGCGGTATCACCGACAGCGAATTTGCATCTGTGGCGATCACCAATACTGCGTCAAATGCGGCTCTTTCTGAATTACTGGGTCGGGAATTGTCGCCCCTCAGATGGCGCAGCAATATCTGGCTCGATAACCTTCCCGCTTGGGAAGAGGCCAGTATGGTTGGGAAAACGCTTCGCATTGGGTCAGCTGAACTCGAAATTCGCGAGCAAATCACACGCTGCCGCGCAACCACCGCCAACCCAGAAACCGGGGTTATCGATGCCGACACACTTGGTGCATTGAAATCCTTGGGTCATCAACAGTTTGGCGTTTATGGTGTCGTGACCAAAGCAGGCACCGTTGCCATCACTGATAGAGCAGAGATTCTGTAATGCAAATCCGCTTCCCCATCGCCGAAGAACCAGACACCATCACCGCAGAAAAAGGTCGCATGCTATTCGCAGGCGATACTGATTTCCTAAAGGGCGTGGTCGCGATGGACGGCCTTCCTCCCGCTGATCGAATCGAAGTTTGCTTTGCTGGTCGCTCTAATGTTGGGAAATCGTCCCTGATCAACGCCTTGACCGGCCGCAAAGGGTTGGCACGCGCGTCAAATACGCCTGGACGCACCCAAGAGATAAACTATTTTACCCAGGGTGAAGAACATTTTCTGGTCGATTTGCCCGGTTATGGCTTTGCCAATGCACCCGTGGCCGTCGTCGCCAAATGGCAGCGGCTGCTGAAATCATACCTATCAGGCCGCCAAACTCTGCGCCGGGCCTTCGTGTTGGTTGATACACGCCATGGGGTCAAAGACGTCGACAATGAAATCATGTCACTGTTGGATAAATCCGCGGTTGCGTTTCAAGTAGTCATGACCAAAGCCGACAAAGTTAAACCGCACGAGCGTGAGAAGACCATCGAAAAAACACGCGAAGCCTTGGCCAAGCACCCCGCCGCCTACCCCGAAATCGTTGTGACATCGTCAGAGAAAGGCGACGGCATTGCGACTTTGCGTGCGATCATTGCCACATTGATTTAAACTGCACACCCCTCGGAATTTTCTTGCGCATACTGCGCCGTTTGCCAACTCCGGTAAACCAAGGACACTAAGATGAAGAAACAGACCGCTATGAACCGTGATTGGATTGCCACCGCCCGTACTCTATCCGAAGCCCTGCCCTATTTGCAGCGCTACGATGGGGCCATCGTTGTTATCAAATTTGGCGGTCACGCCATGGGTGACGACGAAGCCATGAATACCTTTGCCCGTGACATCGTTTTGATGCAGCAAGTTGGTATCAACCCCGTGATCGTTCATGGCGGCGGCCCAATGATCAATGACATGCTATCGCGCCTCGATATCAAATCCGATTTCGTGAACGGAAAACGTGTCACCGATAAAGCCACAGTCGAAGTCGTCGAAATGGTGCTGTCCGGCCGGGTCAACAAACGTATTGTTCAAGCCATTAATGCCCAAGGAGGCAAGGCGGTTGGCCTTTCCGGTAAAGACGCCAATCTCATGATTTGTGATCAAACCAACCCGGACCTTGGTTTTGTCGGCACCCCTGCCGATATGAACCCCGAATTGCTACACGATCTTTTTGCCAACAACACCATTCCGGTGATTGCCCCCCTTGGCGCGGGCCGCAACGGCGAAACATTTAACGTCAATGGTGATACAGCCGCTGGCGCGATTGCAGCTGCACTAAACGCAGATCGCCTGCTTCTGTTAACGGATGTTGCCGGCGTGAAAGATGCCTCTGGCGAAGTCGTGACCGAACTCACCGCAGATCATGTCGTTGAACTCACCAAGGAAGGCGTCATCGCCGGTGGTATGATTCCCAAGACCGAAACCTGTCTCACGGCCATCAAAGGCGGTGTTCGCGCCGCAGTTATCCTCGATGGACGCGCACCAAATGCTTGCTTGCTCGAACTATTCACCGAGCATGGTGCAGGTTCTATCATTCGCGCGGATCACTCCTGACACAAGGCTGTCAGGAGCCCCCTGCTACTACGATCGCAGGCCACAACGGCCATGTGAATCGGAGTATCAAAATGACCAACACCCTTGAACGCGTAACCTTTCGCACGCTTCCCAATACAAACGAAGCAGACCTTATGGCCGCGGTGGAAACATCAGGCAATTGGATTAAGGCACAGCCCGGGTTTCACTACCGTACCCTAATTAAAACCGACGACGGTTGGGAAGATCTCGCATTTTGGTCAGACGAAGCCGCCGCGAAAGCCGCCTCAGAAACCTTCATGGATGCGCCAGAAAACGTCGACTACATTAAACTGATTGATCTTAACACAGTTGTGATGACCTATCTGCCCCAAAAGGTCAGCATGGCCGGCACCTAACCCATTGACCCGCAAGGCGAACCGAGCTTACCCTCTGTCCATGGAGAACGAAGCTACCATTCGCCTTGCGGTTTTTATTGGCCTGTTTGCTGTCTTTGCAGCTGCCGAAGCCTATGCACCTCGCCGCATCCGCACCCAATCCCGGGCGCGACGCTGGCTGACCAATTGGGCGATCATCGTTTTGGATTCCCTAACACTGCGCGCGGTGGCACTTGTTCTGCCTCTCCTGACAATTGGCGCGGCAATTGACGCTCAGGCCAACGGTTGGGGTCTATTAAATTTTCTCGACTTTCCACTGTGGGTCGAGGGCATATTCGCCGTTCTCTTTTTTGATTTTGCAATCTGGTTACAACATCTGATCACGCATAAGGTGCCCATTCTGTGGAAATTGCATCGCGTTCATCACGCCGACCGTGACATAGATGTATCCACTGCCATTCGGTTTCACCCGATTGAAATTGCATTGTCGATGATACTGAAAATCGGGCTTGTTTACATCATCGGTCCATCTGCAATTGCTATCCTCATTTTTGAAATCATGCTGAATGGCACTGCAATGTTTAATCACGCGAACATGCGTCTTCCGCTGGGCTTTGATCAGGTTTTACGCCGCATCCTTGTAACGCCTGATATGCACCGCGTTCACCATTCTGACAAACGCCATGAGGCAGACAGCAACTACGGCTTTGCACTATCAGTTTGGGATCGGCTTTTTGGCACCTATATTGCCCAACCAGAAGGCGGCCATGACAATATGACCATCGGCCTTCAATGGCAGGATGATCGCCCTTCTCGCTTGGGATGGAGCCTGTGGCTTCCGTTCAAAAAATGAATTACAGCGATGCCCTTGCTCAGGTTCAGGCCGTTGGCCTTGATATCGTTGCCGCACTTAACCCTGGCGCAGACACACCTGCCCCTAAAGGGTGTAAAACAATCCTGATGCTGGGGCCGAATGAGCCCGAATTCTGGCGTCTTTTTTCTACATCTCCAGAATATACAGACGGTCAGCCTGATCCAATGGATCGTTGGTCAAAACGCATCATTGCCCCCCTCGCTGACAAACTTGGCGGTTCACCTCAATTCCCAAGCGACGGGCCCTCTTATCCTGCGTTTTTCCAATGGGCCCTAAAATCTGGCCGGGCATGGGCGTCCCCGGTTAACTTAATGGTGCATGATTCCGCCGGCTTATTTGTGTCTTTTCGCGGCGCAATTACCCTGCCCACTCGGCTTTCCCTCCCCAAAGGCGGCCCATCTCCCTGTAATGCTTGCGCCGCACCTTGCACAACAGAATGCCCCGTCGACGCCCTAACACCTACCAGCTACGATGTACCACGCTGCAAGGCGTTTCTGCGGCGCCCTGAGGGCTACGAATGCCTCACCAGGGGCTGTCGCGCCCGGCGTATCTGCCCTATAAGCCAGACCTATCCTAGGCTTCCCCAACAATCCGAATTCCATATGAAAGCGTTCCTAGATTCATGACTTTACGCCTCATCCTCACACGTCACGCGAAATCAGATTGGGATGATCCTTTCGCCTCAGATCATGAACGCGTTCTAAATGAGCGCGGACGCTTAGCAGCACCTAAAGTTGGAGAATGGCTGAAGGAAAATGGGTATGTCCCAGATGAGGTGTTCTGCTCAGATGCCGCCCGCACGCGAGAAACATGGAAACGGCTCTCATCCACGTTTTCATCAGCGCCGGAACCTAGCTTTACGAGAAGACTCTATCTGGCTCCGGATTTCGCAATGTTCGATTTGTTGAAGGCCGCCACAGGGAAAACGGTCATGGTCGTTGCTCACAATCCGGGCATTGCAGAATTGGCCGACCTCATCACAATTACGCCCCCACAGCACTCACAATTTGGCCGGTATCCTACGTGCGCCACCATGGTTGCCGAATTTTCTGTAGACAATTGGACCGACATTAAACCGAAATCAGCACGTGTTTTAGATTTCGTCGTACCGCGTGACTTTTAGGTTTCCGCAAATTCGTATGCATAAAAAGTATACGTGATTTTTCAAACAAAAACCCCGGCGCATGGCCGGGATTTCTTTCGTTTTATGGGCTGGTATTTAGTGGCCCAAAATCTGGCTGAGGAACAATTTAGTCCGTTCGCTTTGTGGGTTGTTAAAGAACTCTTCTGGTTCATTTTGTTCAACAATTTGCCCCTGATCCATAAAGATCACGCGGTTCGCAACCTGACGGGCAAAGCCCATCTCGTGCGTTACGCAAAGCATGGTCATGCCCTCTTCCGCGAGTTCGATCATGGTGTCCAACACCTCTTTGATCATCTCAGGATCCAAAGCCGAAGTCGGTTCATCAAACAACATAATCCGCGGCTTCATGCACAACGAACGCGCAATCGCAACACGCTGTTGCTGACCACCCGAAAGCTGACCCGGATATTTGTTTGCTTGCTCAGGAATCTTAACTTTTTCAAGGAAGTGCATCGCAGTTTCAATCGCCTCTTTACGAGGCGTCTTACGCACCCAGATGGGGGCCAACGTGCAGTTTTCCAGAATGGTCAGATGCGGGAACAAGTTAAAGTGCTGGAAGCACATGCCAACTTCAGACCGAATTTTATCAATGTTTTTAAGGTCCGAGGTAAGTTCGATCCCGTCAACAATGATGTCGCCCTTTTGGTGCTCTTCCAAACGATTGATGCAACGGATCAGCGTTGATTTACCCGAACCCGAAGGCCCAGCAATAACGATACGCTCACCTTCATTAACCGTCAGGTTAATGTCGCGTAGCACGTGGAACGCGCCATACCATTTGTTCATGGCATTGATTTGGATCGCGACTTTATCAGAGACCTGCATTTTAGAACGGTCGATTTCGCGTGATGTGGAAAGTTCAGACATTTGGTGAACTCCTTATTTGTGACCAGTTTGAAGCTTACGCTCCAAGTACATGGAATAGCGGGCCATAGAAAAACAGAAGACGAAGAACAGTAGTGCTATGAAACCATAAAGTTCCCAAACAACGCCGTTCCATTCTGCATTCGCACGAATAGCGGTGGACAAGCCAAGTGGATCAAGCAAGCCAATCACAGACACAAGTGTTGTGTCTTTGAACAAACCGATAAAGTTTGACACGATCCCAGGGATCGAGATTTTCAACGCTTGCGGCATGATGATCAAGCGCTGCGCCTGCCAATAGTTGAGACCCAATGAATCTCCGCCTTCGTATTGGCCTTTGGGCAACGCTGCCAAACCACCCCGGATCACTTCGGCCATATAGGCAGATGAGAACAAGGTTGCCATGATGATGACCCGCATGATGATGTCAAAGTTCGTGCCCGGGGGCATGAAAATGTTCAACAAAGTTGACGCGACAAACAGCAGGGTAATCAATGGTACGCCACGAATGAATTCAATGAATCCAACGCAAAGTGCCTTTACGATCAACAGGTCTGATTGCCGGCCCAGTGCCAAAACAATCCCAAGTGGCAAGGAAAAACCAATCGCGACGATACCAATTGTCAGGGAGAGCATCAGCCCACCAAATTGACGACTAGATACTGGTTCCATCGCTAGCTCGAGAATCCCTGCTAGGCCGCTCGATACACTGGATGCAATAAACAACCACCAAATGGCAGCTGCGACAACCGCTGCGATCAACCCGAACAAGCTACCCATTGCCGCGGTGACGGTACGATAAACATATATCCCCACCACAAATCCAAGAAGCGCAACAACCGGTGTCCAAACTGTGCCGCCCCACAACAACCAAGGCATCACAAAAGGATACAGAACTGACACCCAGATCATTTTTGCAGGAGTCTTTTCTGCAAAAAGAACAGGGGCCAATGCGGCGAAGGTCAGGAAGAACGCTAATACTGGACGCCAGTAGTGTTCACTTGGGTAGAAGCCGAATAACAGCTGCACCCAACGGTCACGAACAACCCCCCAACAAGCGCCGGAAAAGTGTCCTTCTCTACCTAGGCTGTGCAATATATCACGGCATTCGCTTAGTGACGCCGCAGCCCATGTTGGTGAATATGCCCAAGGCAAAAACCCGTATAGCAACGAAAATACTGAAAACAGCGCAATAATCGTCAGCACAGAATTAAGTGCGTTCGAGAACAGATTCGCACGTAGCCAACCTATAACACCCACCGTGGAGGCTGGTGGTGCTTCTTGCTCCAACATTTCGGTGCGGACAAAAGAGACTTCATTCATATTACCGCTCCACCAACTTAAGACGATTATTATACCAGTTCATCACCGTAGAGATGCTGAGAGAAATCGTGAGATATATCAACATTCCGAGTAGAACCGTTTCCAATTCCCGACCCGTTTGGTTCAAAGTGATCCCCATCAAGGTCCCTGTGATATCCATATAACCAACTGCAATGGCCAAAGAGGAGTTCTTGGTCAAATTCAGATAGTTGGAAATCAACGGTGGAATGATAACGCGCATAGCTTGCGGAAGAACGACCAACCGCATGATACGGTTCGGACGAATGCCCAACGCGGCTGCGGCTTCGGTCTGACCATGAGAAACAGCCAAAATCCCTGCGCGCACAATCTCAGCGATAAACGCTGCAGTATAGAGCGAAAGCGCCAGCCACAAAGCAATCAAAGAGTTCCGAAGGTATGTCCCACCGGTAAAGTTAAACCCTTTGAGTTCAGGGTAGCCGAGGTAAAACCCAAGCGCATAGAGTAGTACGCCCAACGGGACGACAACCGCAGCGATCCGCTGATACCAAACTGTAGGACGCTCACCTGTTGCTTCTTGAATGCTATCTGCGCGCATACGGATGCGTTTAGATGCGTAGAAACCAGCGATAAGGACCGCAATAACCGCCATGAGATCCAGGCTAATTTCGAAAGTACCCCAAAAGACTGGTATGTCCCCTAGACCACGCGAGAATAGCGGCTCTGGAATATAAACACCGCGATTTGTAATCGCTACAGAGTTATCCAAAAGCATCGAAGCCGTAGCATTGTCACCCCGAAACGCGCGCGGCGCAGGCAGAGTTTCGATCAAAATGGCCATGGTGAAGACGATCCACAACAGCACAGGCACGTTCCGGAAAGTCTCAACGTAAACCGCCATCAGGCGAGAAACGATCCAGTTTTTTGAGAGGCGAAGAACACCGACAATAACACCGATTATTGTTGCGGTAATGCAACCCATCACGGCGATAACTAAAGTGTTCAGCACCCCAATTACAGCTGCGCGAATGTGTGGGCTTTGTGATGTGTAATCTAGTAAGCGTTGGTTGATGTCATATCCTGCTGGTTCCCATAGAAAGCGAAAGTTTGGTTCTTTCCCCAGGGTTTCAAGATTTGTCATCGTGTTATTAATTAGCCAGCCGATCAAAACTAAAAATCCGATCAACGCCACGACCTGAATGGTCAAAGATCTATAGCGTGTATCGTAAATTAGCATCGACAGCCGAAACGTCTCCTTCGGAGGCTCGGTCAATGTAGTCATGTAAGACTTCCCCGTCATCCCTAGCTCTTTCGGCGCTTAGGCGCTCATTCATGTCTAGGGTGTTTTTTCGGTCAATAAAAATACAAAGGGCGTGGAAAACCACGCCCTTTGCAGGATGTATTTAGCGGAAAGGAGGCGTGTAAAGTAGGCCGCCATCTGTCCACTGTGCGTTCAAGCCGCGCGACAAGCCAACCGGCGTATTCTCACCAATGTTGCCTTCAAACAGCTCGCCGTAGTTACCACCAGCTGCGATCGCGTTTTTAGCCCAATCTGCAGACAAACCAAGCATTTCGCCCAAGTTACCTTCGGTACCGAGCAAACGGTTGATTTCTGGGTTGTTACCGGCTTCCATTGACATCTCACCGATGTTTGCTGATGTCACGCCTAGCTCTTCTGCAGAGATAAGTGCATTCAGAGTCCAACGAACAACATCGCCCCATTCATTGTCGCCGTGGCGAACAAGCGGGCCGAGTGGCTCTTTTGAGATGATTTCAGGAAGAACAACGTGTGCGCCTGGATCTTCGAAGGTTGCACGTGTCGCGGCTAGGCCGGATGCATCAGTTGTGTAAACATCGCAAGCGCCAGCTAGGTACTGCTGTTGTGCTTCTGCGTTAGTTTCGATTGGCACTGGCTCATAGCTGATGCCGTTTGCACGGAAGAAGTCAGCCAAGTTCAGCTCTGTTGTTGTACCAGTTTGGATACATACAGTTGCGCCATCAAGATCTTTTGCAGATGTCACACCCAATTCAGCCGGAACCATAAAGCCCTGACCGTCATAGTAGTTTACACCAACAAATTCGAATTTAAGATCGACATCGCGTGAGAATGTCCATGTTGTGTTACGTGCCAACATGTCGATTTCGCCAGAAGCAAGCGCAGTGAAACGCGTTTTACCAGTGGTCGGGATAAATTCAACTGCTTGTGAGTCACCTAACACAGCAGCGGCAACAGCGCGGCAGATGCCAACGTCAAAGCCATCCCATACACCGTTTGCATCTGGCGCAGCGAAACCAACGAGACCTGTGGTCACACCACAGTTCAACGTGCCGCGTGCAACCACGTCATCAAGCGTACCAGCGGATGCTCCGCCAGCCGCGATACCAGCAACGGTTAGCGCGCCAAGAAATACGGATTTTTTCATTTTTACCTCTTCCTGATAGTCCGCTCTATGTGAGCGGTTTATTTGCCAATCAAGTTTGATTGGATACGAATTATCTGAAGGTTTTCCTTCTAGGTGAACAGAGTTTGGACAAATTAGCCCATAAAGGTCAAGGGCGCTATGCCAATCCGCCAACATGTTTCCCCAAGGTCAACCACGTAACGGGCGCCAGAAACTCCGTTCCCTCCTTGATTTATTAGCCAAGCGTTTGACTTTTGCCCACTCAGAGCAACGCACAATACTTTGCGGCCTGAATGAATGCTTCGCGCTTAAGGAGAGCTTGCTGGGTCGCTTCTTCGTCTTCACCCCATTGTTCCGCCTGCCATGATTCGTCGAGGCGACTCACTTCCCAAAGATTTTCGATCCCCATGTGACCATTCAGCGCAGCAAAACCAATTACGAGCGAACCGGATATTGCGACAAGGTCATGAAACCCCGCCAACATAAAAGAATCCAGCTCATGCACCCGACGCTTCAGGCTCTCCAGACTCGCTTTTGGTTGTGACGCGAACATGACACCAGAAATCTGTATCAGGGGTGCCTCTAACGCTTCAGCAGACCAAGCCAAAAGAGGATCCCAGGCTTCTGCCTGCCGCTGAATGAGCTCTTCAGGACTATCTGCACGATAGCAGAGCAAATCCGTTCCGCCGTAATCCGCGAGCATATCTGCAACTTCGGAGTGCTGCGGCGTAACTTTATCAATCGCTGAGTTGGCCGCGCGGGTAAAGGGCATCGTATTAGGGTTCACGACATCCGTCTGCGCATCCCATTCTTTGGCAATCTCTTCGGCTAAGCGTTCGCTTGGGACATAAAATGCTGTTTTTGCCGGAGTTTTAATCCGCCGGCCATCCAACAAAATCGTATAGCCTTCGTCAATTTTAGAAACCGTAACATCTGTCCAAAATCGCTTTTGCTTCCAATCAGACATAGGGCCCTCCCCATAAAGTGTTTAGCATCGTAGGCAGTTCATCAAAGTGATCAAGAATCTGATTTGCCCCTGCATGTTTTAACTGATCTCTAGTGTGGTATCCCCAAGAAACCCCAACCGTCTGAAAACCCGCTTTGATTCCCATTTCGATATCAAAGGATGTATCGCCAACCATAATCGCATTTTCGGGATCAACCCCAGTTTCCGACAACGCACTCAGCAACATTGATGGATGAGGCTTTGATGGATGATGATCTGACACCTGCTGCGTGATAAACACATCCCCAAAGCCATTCTCCGCCAACATATGATCCAATCCACGCCGGGATTTACCAGTTGCCACCCCCAACAAAACATCGGGTATGACCGACAGCTGATTTATAATTTCACGAGCATTGTCAAATAACGGAGACTGGGCTTTGGCATCGCCTGCTTCACGCATGGCAACAAAAGCTTGTTTGTATCCATTTTCCAACGCTAAATGAGTTTGCGCATTTAACTGCGGCGCAAGTCTCTCCATCATTTTCGGCAGCGACAGACCTACGCAAGCCAGCACATCCGATTGCCGAGGCACGTCTATCCCAGTTGCAATAAACGCAACCCGCGTTGCTTCCATTATATGCGTTTGACTATCAACAAGTGTGCCATCCACATCAAAAACAACCAACCGAAGAGGCTGCGTCACATCATGTCCTCAAATGGATCCTCTGGCACGTCCGTTTCATGCCAACCAACCGTTTCCCAGGTCCGCTCCATATGCTCAGGCATTGGCGCGGTGATCTTCAACATACGGCCCGTAATAGGGTGCGGGATACTGATAGAACGTGCATGCAAATGCAACTTACGGCTAATTTCTCCACCGAGCTGTGCACCCCAACCGTCACCCATGTTTTCCTGACCAGAGCCGCCGTATTTTCCATCACCAATAATGGGGTGGCCCAATTCAGCCATGTGCACCCGCAATTGGTGGGTCCGGCCAGTGATTGGGATAAGCGCCGTCCAAGCCGTCCGCTGGCCTAAATTTGAAAGAACCGCATAGTCTGTTGTTGCGCGTTTTGCACCAGGGGTACTGTCTACATCACGTGGATGAATGCAATGCATCTTTTCTGCTTCGCCATTAATTCCGTGACCGGGGGATTTTACCACGCCATAGCGTACTGTTCCCACTTTTGGATGAGGAACCCCGCCAACAGCAGCCCAGTAAATTTTACGTGTCTCACGCGAGCGGAACGCTGAAGTCAACGCACTGGCGATTGCCCGTGTACGTGCCAAGATCAAAACACCAGATGTGTCTTTATCCAAACGATGCACAAGGCGCGGTTTTTCTTCAAACCCAAACCTAAGCGCATCTGCCATACCATCGACGTGACGCAACTGTTTACTACCGCCTTGTGTTGGTAGGCCCGGTGGTTTGTTTAGCGCAATAATATGATCATCTCGATAAATCACACAGGATTGGATCAGCTTTGTATCCGCCTCACTAACGCGAGAATGCTGCGTTGGCTTTGGCTGATCTTTAAATTCGCTTGCATCAGGCAAAGGTGGAATCCGCATCACTTGGCCTGAGCCCAAACGGGTCGAAGGCTTAACGCGCGTGCCGTCCAGACGAATTTCACCTTTGCGGCACATTTTTTCAATGCGTCCCTGACTGATGTGGGGGAAGGTTCGCCGAAACCACCGGTCAAGCCGTTGATCTGCCGCGTCTGCATCAAGTGTTACGTTTTGAACGCCACTCATAGCGATATTCCTTCCGATTTTCTCAGCTAACGCACCTTTGCGCGCCGACCCGCGCTTTTTTCGTGTTGTTGGACAAGAGTCAACCGCCCTGCCGCTTAGAGCGCAATTTAACAAAGTAATCGAGCCGCCGTTTCAGCTCTCGTTCAAATCCACGCTCTACCGGATGGTAATACACGCCACGTTTCATACCGTCAGGAAAATAGTTCTGCCCGGAAAATCCATCTTCGGCATCATGGTCATAAGCATATCCTTTGCCATACCCCTGCTCTTCCATCAGCTTAGTTGGTGCATTCCGAATATGCTTTGGCGGTGGCTCCGATCCTGTTTCGCGTGCTGCCCGCATAGCTGCCTTATACCCGACATAAGCCCCATTGGATTTCGGGGCCAACGCCAAATACGTGACGGCCTGCGCCAACGCGAGTTCACCTTCAGGACTACCCAAGCGTTCATAGGTTTCCCACGATTGCAAACAGACCGCTTGGGCCTGCGGATCAGCAAGCCCGATATCTTCAACGGCCATTCGCGTTATACGTCGTGCTAAAAACCTAGGATCTTCTCCACCTGTTAGCATCCGCGCGAACCAATACAGCGCCGCGTCTGGATCGGACCCTCGCACCGACTTATGAAGTGCGGAAATCAGGTTATAGTGTTCTTCACCCGATTTATCGTATTTTGTCGCCCGTCGCATAAGCCGTGTTGAAAGAGCTTCGGCATCAAGTTTTTTATCAACTTTCCATGCCGCGACTTGTTCAATCAAATTCAACAACGCGCGCCCGTCACCGTCTGCCATTTCAAGCAACGCCTCGCGCGCATGGCCATCTAAAGGTAAACTGCGGTTCAGTTCTTTCTCTGCGCGCTGCGCAAGAAGCTCCATGTCGCCCAACGACAGACGCTCAAGCACCAAAACCTGCGCACGCGAAAGCACAGCAGCGTTTAACTCAAAAGATGGGTTTTCGGTTGTAGCGCCAACCAACAAAATGGTCCCATCTTCCATATGGGGCAAAAAACCGTCTTGTTGGGCTTTGTTAAAGCGATGGATCTCATCAACGAATAGCAAAGTACCCTGCCCATTTGCGCGCCGTATCTTTGCCGCTTCAAAAACCTTTCGCAGCTCAGGCACACCCGTAAAAATCGCGCTGATCTGAATAAATTTAAGATCAGTTTCGTCGGCCAACAATCGGGCGATCGTTGTCTTCCCAACACCTGGAGGGCCCCAAAATACCAACGACGACAAACTATTCGAAGACAGCATAACCCCAAGCGGAGCCTCAGGCCCCAATACTTGTTGTTGCCCGATTACCTCAGCCAGGGACTTAGGCCGCAAGCGATCCGCCAACGGCCTTGGTCCTGTTTCATTACCCTTTTCGGGTAAGTCGCGATCCGACGAGGATTGAAATAAATCAGTCATGTCGCGACTCTATGCGTTCGGCCCGTGAGTGAAAAGCAAAATGGGCAATTGCCCATCGCGCTTAGTGGAGCTTTGCGGACAGATCAATTGAAACGCATTGATAATCTCCATCACCAATATACATTTCACGGCCCATAGCACTGGCATCCAACCCACAGCGACCGAACCAACGCGGCCAATTTGCTGCCGTCAGCGCGATCAGGCGGGTAGCACCCTCCTCCCGGGCCGCTTTGGTCATCGCACCCACCATATAGGCGTGTACGCGCCGTCTAATACGTTCTGGTGTAGCGTGTGAGACAAATACACGGGTACATTCCCATGTATGTTCGTCTACTGGTGCCTTTTCATAGAGCAAATCTTGAGGGATTGTTCCCAGCAACCCACGTTGAGCATCCCGGATCATATAAGAATATATTCCACAACGCGCATTTGTTGGTGTTAAACGTATGCCTGCATAAACCTCCCCAAGGTTATGAATGGCAACCCAGCGACTGGCAGGGGTATCATATTGATCATACTCCATATCCAGAGCTTCAGGTAAATCCCAGTTTTTTTGGACGATAAAAGATTGCTTTCTTGCGCGAAAAAGGTTTGCGAACAACTCCCCATGGTTGTGCATATTTTCGAAAGATAGTGTGGTCGTTTGCATGGCAGTCTCCAGCTTGGTTGAAACCTAAAGCCCCGGCGGCAAACGGCGCCGATCCTTAGCTACAGCAATCGATAATCCTTCGCGCGCTGAATGGCCTCTGCGGTGGTCCGAGCGAGCAGTTTTTGCCGGGCCCCGTTCAAACGAGCTTTCAATGCGCTTTCTGAAATACCGAGTTTATCTGCTGCGGCCGCGTATCGGTCACCTTCTGCAATGCAGCGCAGAGCCTCGATCTGAGCCTTTGTCAGACTCTCCGGCGGCTCCGTAATATCGTGGAGCCGACGAACTAGAAGCGAGATTTCTTCAATCTCGCAATCTTCAAATTCACGTTCTTCCCTAGCAAAGCTCGCGATTGTACGGGAGCTAACCGGTCCACAGGACACGGATAGGCCAAAATTAAGCCCAAAGGATGAAGCCTCGGTAAACAAACCAAATGGATCAGGGATCGTGAATTCAGACCACCTACACGTACCCTCTGTACTGAAACCCCATGCAATTGTAGGATCTCGAAGTGCGAAAGCACGCTCTGTGTAATGGTCGAGCCATTCCTGACTGTATGTCGAAAACTGCAGCAGCGGTGCTGCATAACGAATATGTAGCCCCAAAAAATACCCATATGGTGCAAGAACACCGAGCTTTTGGAGCAAAATATCTACGCCTGCCTTATTGGTCATGTCTTTTTAGACAAGTTGATCATTCTGTCGTCAACCTTAAATTGTATGCACCACTGAATCATATAGGTGTTGAAAGCATGAAAGCGATAGATCCAGACCTCTTTACGAAACTGATGACGCTGCCCCAGGGTAAACGTATGGATTTGCTCGAGTTTCTCGGAGCGACGCCCGTCGGAAATGCCCAGTTAAACAGACTCATCGAGGATATCGAATCCTCTCTTACTAAAAAGCAGAATCGCGGGCACAGCGACAAGAACTAATTTGCCTCGCTCACAAAAAAACCCCGCTAAAAAGCGGGGTTTTTTGCATTCTAATCGAATTATTTATTCGTCAGCTGCAACTTCAGCAGCCAAACGCGCCTTATCAGCTGCGCCTTTTGCGTCTACGTCGCGTTCAACAAATTCGATGATCGCCATAGGCGCCATGTCACCGTAACGGAAGCCAGCTTTGAGAACACGAACGTAGCCACCCTGGCGTTCTTTGTAGCGCGGACCCAAAACTTCGAAAAGTTTCGCAACGTCTTTGTCTTCTTTCAATTGTGCAGCAGCCTGACGGCGTGCGTGCAAATCACCACGTTTGCCAAGGGTGATGAGTTTCTCAATCACGCGCTTAAGCTCTTTAGCTTTCGGCAAAGTTGTTTTGATCTGTTCGTGCTCAATGAGCGAGCCAGCCATATTTGAGAACAACGCTTTGCGGTGTTCGTGTGTACGGTTTAGGCGGCGGTAACCTCTTGAGTGACGCATAGTCTATCTCCTAAAATTCAACGTTTTGCTTTGTCTGGCGACCCATGCGTGTAGGCCACTCTCCTTGGGGCGATTGCCCGATATTCCCCGCCTGTGCGGGCATTTGGGGGCCGTTTAAAGGCGGCCCCCGAAACTGTCAACCTTAGAACTGGTCTTCGAATTTCTTAGCCAGATCGTCGATGTTCTCTGGTGGCCATTCTTCAACGTCCATACCCAGATGCAAGCCCATGCCAGACAGTACTTCTTTGATCTCGTTCAAAGATTTACGGCCAAAGTTAGGGGTACGCAGCATTTCAGCTTCTGTCTTCTGGATCAAGTCACCAATGTAAACGATGTTATCGTTTTTCAGGCAATTTGCAGAACGTACTGAAAGCTCAAGCTCATCCACTTTCTTCAACAGAAGTGGGTTGAACTCGAGACCATCGTCTTCTTCTTGGCGACCGGCGGCTTCTGGCTCGTCGAAGTTCACAAAGATCGACAGTTGATCTTGGAGAATGCGAGCAGCGAAAGCAACAGCGTCATCAGGGGTGATGGAACCGTCAGTTTCGATTTTCAAAGTTAGCTTATCGTAATCAAGAACCTGACCTTCACGTGTTGGCTGAACGTCATAAGACACTTTAGCAACTGGTGAATAGATTGCGTCGATTGGGATCAAACCGATTGGCGCATCTTCTGGTTTGTTTTTCTCAGCAGAAACATAACCTTTGCCAGTCGCTACTGTGATTTCCATGAACAAGTCAGCGCCATCGTCAAGGTGGCAGATCACGTGATCTTTGTTCAAAACTTCAATACCAGAAGAATCTGAAATATCCCCTGCAGTCACAACAGATGGACCCTTAGCAGAAATTGAAAGACGCTTCGGGCCCTCAACTTCCATGCGCAAAGCAACACCTTTAAGGTTCAAAACGATGTCTGTCACATCTTCGCGAACGCCAGACACAGAGGAAAACTCGTGCAGCACGTTGTCGATTTGAACGCTGGTGATTGCCGCACCTTGTAGTGAGCTCATCAAAACGCGACGTAGCGCGTTGCCGAGTGTTAGACCGAAGCCACGCTCAAGTGGTTCAGCAATAACAGTCGCCTGACGAGTCGGATCATTGCCCGGCTTCACCTCAAGTTGCGCTGGTTTGATCAGCTCTTGCCAATTATTGTGGATCATGCTTGTCGCCTCCATACTTGTTCACAGCCATGTCCAGTTGCCGCAAACGCCCGAGGTTAAAATGACAAACTCGGGCCGTGCGCAAACACAGCCCGAGCAAGAATAGTTTTTTATACGCGACGACGCTTAGGTGGGCGGCAGCCGTTGTGTGCGATTGGTGTAACGTCACGGATAGATGTGATGTTAAAGCCAGCTGCAGCCAAAGCGCGCAAAGCAGATTCACGGCCAGAACCTGGACCCTGAACTTCTACTTCAAGTGTTTTTACGCCGTGCTCTTGTGCTTTCTTACCAGCATCTTCTGCAGCCATCTGAGCTGCATAAGGTGTTGATTTACGAGAGCCTTTGAAACCCATTGTACCAGCAGACGACCATGCGATCGCATTGCCTTGAACATCGGAGATCAAGATTTTTGTGTTATTGAAAGAAGAATTCACGTGTGCAACGCCAGAAGCGATGTTTTTACGTTCTTTTTTCTTTGTACGAGTTTTATCACGTGCCATTAATCAAACCCTCCCTTACTTCTTCTTACCAGCGATGGCCTTTGCAGGACCTTTGCGAGTACGAGCGTTGGTGTGGGTACGCTGACCGCGAACGGGCAGATTACGGCGATGGCGAAGGCCACGGTAGCAACCGAGGTCCATCAAGCGTTTGATGTTCATTTGAACTTCACGGCGCAAGTCACCTTCAACGGTGTAAGTTGCGTCGATGTGTTCACGAACAGCTAGAACTTCTGAGTCAGAAAGTTCGTTGATGCGACGTGTACGGTCGATGCCAACAGCTTCGCAGATAGCTTCTGCAGAAGTGTGGCCAATACCAGTGATATAAGTCAGGGCGATCGGGACCCGTTTATGGGTCGGGAGGTTAACGCCGGCGATACGTGCCAAGTGTCTTATTCCTTTGCGTTGCGATTCCGTAGTTCCGGAACCTTTTTTCACAACGGAGGCCCGGAGGCGTCATACCTGCGGGCCACTGCTGAATTCAATTTCGAAGTATTGTCAAACCGTCGTATGATTCTACATCGATTCCCCGGGGGGAAGGCTGTCAATTAGGAGTTTTTTCGCGCGCAGTCAAGAGCGCGAAAAAATTAGCCGTTTCCAATGATGTCGCCACCATTCAATGCAGCCGTGATGGATCCCGCAACATCGTCGATCGCAGCAAGGCCATCAACGCTCTTCAGGTCGTCTTTTGCATAGTAGTAACCGATCAGCGGAGAGGTCTTTTTATAATACTCCATCAGGCGCGTACGCAGGCTATCTTCGTTGTCGTCAGCACGGCGCTGCATGTTGCTTTCGCCACAATTATCGCACTTGCCTTCGACGGCAGGCACCTTAGTAACATCGTGATAGCCTTCGCCGCATGAACCGCAGGTATAGCGCCCTGTGATCCGACCAACGAGCGCATTGTCATCAACCTGCATCTCAACGACGCAATCCAGCGTTTGGCCGTTGCGTTTTAACAAATCACCAAGCGCATCTGCCTGAGCCAACGTCCGCGGAAAGCCATCAAAGATGAATCCGCCACCATTGTCACCCTGAAGCTTTTCTTCGATCAAACCGATAACGATTTCATCTGTGACAAGCTCACCAGCGTCCATGATCGCAGCAACCTTCAGGCCCATTTCTGTGCCTGATGTTTTTGCTTCACGCAACATGTCGCCAGTCGAAAGTTGGATCATCCCTCTTTCATCGACGAGTTTCCGGGCCTGGGTTCCTTTGCCTGCGCCCGGTGGGCCGAGAAGGATAATGTTCATTTTCTAGCTGTCCCTTTCTTACCGCGTTTTTTACCACGCAGCTGAGATTTCTCAATCAGACCTTCATACTGGTGTGCCAGCAAATGTGACTGAACCTGTTGAATGGTGTCCATGGTGACCGAAACAACGATCAATACGGATGTACCACCAAAATAGAAAGGAATGTTAAGTTGGGAACGTAAAATCTCTGGCAAGAGACAAACTGCCGCAAGGTAAGCGGAACCAATGACCAACAAACGGGTCACAACATAGTCCAAAAACTCGGCTGTTTTCTTACCTGGGCGAATTCCGGGTACAAAACCATTCTGATTCTTCAGGTTGTCAGCAACTTCATCTGTTTTGAACGCCACGTTGAAGGTGTAGAAAAACGCAAAAAACACGATCATCGCTGTGAAGAACAACAGATACAGCGGCTGACCCGGGCCGAAGTACGCGAGGATCGTCGACATGATCGGCCCAGTTTGTGACCCAGAGAACGTCGCGAGTGTGGTTGGCAACAACAACAAAGAGCTGGCGAAAATCGCGGGGATAACACCGGCTGGGTTTACCTTAACAGGCAAATGGCTTGTGCCGCCGTCATAAACCTTCATGCCAACTTGGCGACGTGGATATTGAATGTGGATCTTACGCAGCGCGCGCTCCATGAACACAACGAACGCAATCACGGCAATCATCATCACAATCACACCCACGATAACCACAGGTGAAATCGCACCAGAGCGACCTTGGCTCAGGAACTGTGCGATTGCTGCGGGAACCTCAGCAATAATGCCGACGAAAATGATCAAGGAAATACCGTTACCAATGCCCCGCGCGGTGATCTGTTCACCCAGCCACATGAGGAACATCGTGCCGCCAACCAACGTGATAACCGTTGTCGCAATAAACAGAGAACCCGGATTCGCAACAAGATCACCAGCCTGCAAGCTAACCGCCAGACCGTAAGCCTGAAACACCGCCAAGAAAACTGTGCCGTAGCGTGTATATTGGGCGATCTTTTTGCGGCCCTGCTCACCCTCTTTCTTCAATTGTTCCAGCGCTGGAACCATAGAAGTCAAAAGCTGAATGATAATCGATGCAGAGATGTACGGCATGATGCCAAGCGCAAACAATCCCATCCGCGCCAAAGCACCGCCGGTGAACATCGACAAGATACCGCCGATACCGCTTGCGGCCTGCTCCATGAAGCTTTGCAGCGCCACGGTATCAATGCCTGGAACCGGGATGTACGTACCTAACCGGTACACAATCAACAAACCGATTGTGAATAGAATGCGTTGTCTAAGCTCGGTTGCCTTACCCAAGGCGCCCCAGCTCATATTATTCGCCATTTGCTCTGCCGCAGATGCCATGTATGGGCCTCTCTGTCATAAAAGCGCCGCCAGACGGTTTCCCGAATGGCGGCGCGAAAGGAAAACTTGTATTTATGTAAGCGGCCTAAGCGCCGCTCACAAGGGCTTATTCAGCTGCTGCCGCCTTTGTTACTGTAAGAGAGCCGCCGGCTTTCTCTACAGCGTCAATAGCGGACTTAGATGCGCCGGTTACTTCGATGCTTGCTTTTGCGGTGAATTCACCTTTTGCAAGAACGCGGATACCGTCGAGTTTACGACGAACCAGACCGGACGCGATAAGCGCGTCTTCGGTGATCGCTGCAGATGCGTCGATCTTTTTGTCGTCGATGAATTTCTGGATCAAACCGAGGTTGATAACAGCGTATGCTTTGCGGTTTGGCTTGTTGAAGCCGCGCTTAGGCAAACGTTGGTACAATGGCATTTGGCCGCCCTCATAACCACCGATAGATACACCTGAACGTGATTTTTGACCTTTGATACCACGGCCACCCATTTTACCGGTGCCGGAACCAGGACCACGGCCAATACGCTTGCGTGATTTAGTTGCGCCTGCGTTGTCGTGCAATTCATGTAGTTTCATGTCGCTCTCCTTATGCCGGATGTGACCTACGAGCGAAGAGGTCAACCACGGCTTTGCTTACAAATGATTCTGCAGCCTAAAAGGCCACTGGGCGCGTATAAACGGGATGACGTACCGGTTCAAGCCCTTAGCCCTAAAATTGCCAGCTTCAAAACAAAATGCCCCGATGCGGACACCGGGGCATTTTAAAGTTCAACTAAGCGCTTGCTTAGCCTTTTTCTTCGATGATCTCAACCATATGCGGGATCTTGCGAACCATACCGCGAACAGAAGGTGTATCTTCTAATTCGCGAGTTTTGTGCATTTTGTTAAGGCCAAGGCCGATCAATGTCTGGCGTTGTTTGGCCGGACGACGGATCGGTGAACCGATTTGTTTTACAACGATTGTTTTCGCCATGATCTACTCCTTAAGCCTCCGCAGCTTCGGCAGCCGGTGCATCATCCTTTTTCAGGATATCAGCAACCTTTTTGCCACGACGCTGAGCAACTGAACGAGGGCTACCTTCTTTGGTAAGACCATCGAGTGTTGCACGGATCATGTTGTAAGGGTTTTGCGAACCAATAGATTTCGCAACAACGTCTTGCACACCGAGCATTTCGAACACAGCACGCATTGGACCACCTGCGATGATACCGGTACCTTGCGGTGCAGTACGCATAACAACTTTACCAGCGCCGTGACGGCCCTCGATGTCGTGGTGCAAAGTGCGGCCTTCACGCAGAGGTACACGTACCATCTGACGTTTGGCTTGCTCTGTTGCCTTACGGATCGCTTCAGGTACTTCTTTCGCTTTACCTTTGCCGAAGCCAACACGACCTTTTTGGTCGCCAACTACAACAAGTGCTGCAAAGCCAAAGCGCTTACCACCTTTTACGGTTTTTGAAACGCGGTTGATCGCGACTAGACGATCGGCGAATTCGGGTGCTTCATCGCGCTCGCGACGGTTACCCCGATTGTTATCTCTTGCCATTCTATCGTCTCCTTAGAACTTCAGACCACCTTCACGGGCAGCATCAGCCAAAGCTTTAACTTTACCGTGAAAGAGGAAGCCGCCACGATCAAAGTAGCAGTCTTCAACACCAGCCGCCTTCGCACGCTCAGCAATTGCTGCGCCTACTTTGGTTGCCGCTTCGACATTGTTTTTGCCAACAACACCCAATGCTGATTCCAAAGTGGACGCAGACGCGAGTGTTTTGCCTTGAACGTCGTCGATCAGCTGTGCGCTGATGTTTTTGTTCGAGCGGTGAATAGAAAGACGAACGCGACCTGCGTTCACTTTCCGCAATTTGTTCCGAACGCGCAGGCGGCGCTTCAGAAACAGGGTTCTTTTGCTGTTTGCCATTACCTGGGTCCTTTACTTCTTCTTGCCTTCTTTGCGGAAGACAAATTCACCTTTGTAGCGAATACCTTTGCCTTTATAGGGCTCTGGTTTACGCCATGCGCGAATTTCTGCTGCCACTTGACCAACGACTTGTTCGTCAATGCCTTCAACAACGATTTCTGTTTGCTTCGGTGCAGTCACTGTAATGCCTGCTGGAGCAACATAATCGACGTCATGAGAAAGACCGAGGTTCAATTTCAGGGTCGTGCCCTGCATTGTTGCCCGGTAACCAACACCCTGGATCTCCAGCTCTTTTTTGAAGCCTTCGGTCACGCCGGTCACGAGATTCGCGACGCGGGTGCGGGACATACCCCATTGCTGACGTGCACGCTTCGACATACCGCGAGGTTTGATCGAAACTACGTTGTCTTCTACTGACATTGTTACATCGTCAGTTGCGGTGAAGTTACGGGTCCCCTTAGGGCCTTTAACTTCGATGGTCTGGCCCGACACAGATGCAGAAACACCTGCTGGCAGTCCGACCGGTTTTTTACCAATACGAGACATCCAGACCTCCTTAGAAGACTGTGCAGAGCACTTCGCCGCCAACATTGGCAGACCGTGCAGCAGCATCAGACATTACACCCTTAGGTGTGGAGACAATCGACACGCCCAAGCCCTGACGGACAGATGGGATGTCTTTGACGCCCATGTATACGCGACGACCGGGCGTAGAAACACGCTTCAGCTCACGAATAACAGGGGTGCCGTCGAAATATTTCAAGCTGATTTCGATTGCCGGGTGGCCATCTTTACCAGTTGTTGCTTCGTAACCGCGGATGTAGCCTTCGCCAGCCAGTACATCCAGAACCCAAGCACGCAGTTTTGACGCTGGTGTTGAAACGGTGGACTTGCCACGCATCTGGGCATTACGGATACGGGTGAGCATATCGCCGATAGGATCATTCATATCGTCTCTCCCTTACCAGCTAGATTTAACCATACCGGGGATTTGGCCAGTAGAGCCAAGTTCCCGCAGCGCGATCCGAGATACCTTAAGCTTACGGTAGTAAGCGTGAGGACGTCCGGTGAGCTGACAACGGTTGTGAAGACGTGTCGCAGAAGAGTTGCGAGGAAGTTCAGCAAGTGTAAGACGCGCTTTGAAACGCTCTTCCATTGGCTTGCTTTCGTCATTCGCGATCTCTTTGAGAGCAGCGCGCTTGGTTGCGTATTTCGCTACCAATTTTGCCCGCTTCTTCTCGCGTTCGATCATTGCTTTTTTAGCCATGTGTCTATCCTTCCCGCGATCAGCTGTTGAAAGGCATGTTGAAAGCTTTCAACAGGCTCTTTGCTTCCGCGTCAGTTTTCGCGGTGGTTGCGATCACGATGTCCATACCCAGAACGTCAACAACTTTGTCGAAGTCGATCTCAGGGAAGACGATGTGCTCTTTTAGACCCATAGCGTAGTTGCCACGGCCGTCGAAAGATTTCCCAGAAATACCACGGAAATCGCGGATGCGAGGCATCGCGATAGTGGTCAAACGGTCTAGGAATTCATACATGCGGTCGCCACGCAAAGTCACCTTGGTACCAAGTGGCATTTCTTCACGAACGCGGAAACCAGCGATGGATTTCTTTGCTTTCGTAACAACAGCCAATTGACCAGCGATTGCAGTCAGATCTTCCTGAGCAGCTTTCACTTTTTTGGTGTCTTTAACAGCATCGCCAACACCGATATTCAGAACGATTTTATCCAAGCGAGGGATCATCATGTCGTTCTTATAACCGAACTCTTCTTTCATGGCAGCGCGAATGCTGTCAGCATAAAGAGCTTTTAGGCGCGGGGTGTAGTTTGCAGAATCAAGCATTATACAGTCTCCCCAGTTGATTTAGCGAAGCGTACTTTGTTGCCGTCTTCCATGCGGAAGCCAACACGTGTTGCTTTGCCATTGCCGTCGAGCAGTGCGAGGTTCGAAAGTTGAACCGGCATTGCAGTAGGAACGCGGCCACCTTGATCAGTCTGAGACTGACGCGTGTGACGAACTGCGACGTTTACGCCGTCAATGATCGCTTTGCCAGACTTAGGATCAACAGAGGAAATTTCACCCTCTTTACCTTTATCTTTGCCAGCGAGAACGACAACTTTATCGCCTTTTTTAAGCTTAGCAGCCATCTTACAGCACCTCCGGCGCGAGTGAGATGATCTTCATGAAGTTTTTGGCACGCAATTCACGAACAACTGGGCCAAAGATACGTGTACCTACAGGCTCATTGCTGTTGTTCAAGATCACAGCAGCATTGCTGTCGAACTTAATTGCTGTGCCGTCTTCACGACGAACTTGTTTAGCTGTGCGAACGACAACGGCCTTACGGACGTCACCTTTCTTAACACGGCCACGTGGGATTGCTTCCTTTACGGAGACGACAATAATATCGCCAACGCTTGCGTATCTACGCTTGGAACCACCCAGGACCTTGATGCACTGAACTCGGCGTGCGCCAGAGTTATCAGCAACATCCAGATTTGTTTGCATCTGGATCATATGGTTTCTCCCGACCTTTGGGGCTCATTCCCCAGGGTTTCGATAATACCGAAAAACCCTATCTGCTTATGCAGACAGAACTTCCCAGCGTTTCGTTTTCGAATGAGGTGCACATTCCTGAATACGGACTGAATCACCTTTTTTGAAAGCGTTCTCAGCATCGTGGGCCCGATATTTCTTAGACCGACGAATGGTTTTCTTAAGAACAGGGTGTGTAAAGCGACGTTCAACACTAACTGTTACAGTTTGTGCGTTGGCGTCGGATGTCACGGTACCTTGCAGAATACGTTTAGGCATAACTCAAGGCTCCCCTTATTCAGCCGCTGCAGCAGCAGCTTTTTCGTTCAAAATTGTTTTTACGCGTGCAGCTTCCCGGCGGGCTTGCTTCATGCGTGCAGTGCTTTCAAGTTGACCTGTTGCCTGTTGGAACCGCAGGTTAAACGATTCTTTTTTCAGGCTCGCCAGCTCTTCTTTGAGCTGATCAGGCGTCTTGTCTCTCAAGTCTTGGGCGTTCATAGCCTCTTCCTCTCATAAACACCAGAAAGCCCCTGCCATATTGCTACAGGGTCACTTCTGACCTGGTGGATAAATTCTAGTGGGACGAATCCCGTCTACTCGCGGAATCCACGAGATGGCGTTGTATAGGGGAGGTAAGGCATAGGAGCAAGGGAAAGTTTCACCCAATAATAAAAGGGTGAACAAGGTGTATTTGCTACTTAGAAAAAGCAGCCACCCAACAATAAAGAAAGCCCCCACCGATTACTCGGTGGGGGCCTATTTCACCCTAATGAAAGGATAGATTTACCAATCTTCGCGCTCGACGATGCGGGTTTTCACCGGCAACTTCATCGCAGCAAGACGCAACGCTTCGCGCGCAACGACTTCGGAAACGCCGTCGATTTCAAACATTACGCGACCAGGTTTAACCTTAGCCACCCAACGATCGACAGAACCTTTACCTTTACCCATACGAACTTCGACAGGTTTTGCGGTTACAGGTACATCTGGGAAGATGCGGATCCATACACGACCCTGACGTTTCATGTGACGGGTCATTGCACGACGGGCCGCTTCGATTTGACGGGAAGTCACACGCTCAGGTGTGGTTGCCTTCAGACCGAAAGAACCGAAGTTCAGATCAGAACCGCCTTTAGCAAGACCGTGAATACGGCCTTTGTGCTGTTTGCGGAATTTAGTACGCTTTGGTTGAAGCATCTATCATGCCCTCCTTAACGACGGCCGCCAGCACCACGTGGTGCAGGGCCTTCTTGGAGTTCCTGTTGACGACGTTCGCGCGCGCTTGGGTCATGCTCCATGATCTCACCTTTAAAGATGAAGACCTTGATGCCGATGATGCCATAAGCAGTCATACCTTCAGCGTGTGCGTAGTCGATGTCGGCACGAAGGGTGTGCAAAGGTACACGACCTTCACGATACCATTCTGTACGCGCGATCTCAGCACCACCAAGACGACCAGCAACGTTAACACGGATACCGAGGGCACCCATACGCATTGCGTTCTGAACCGCACGCTTCATAGCGCGACGGAAAGAAACACGGCGCTCAAGCTGCTGTGCAATGCTTTCTGCAACCAATGCAGCGTCGAGCTCCGGCTTGCGGACTTCTACGATGTTCAGGTGCAGCTCGCTGTCAGTCAGAGCAGCAAGTTTTTTGCGCAGAGTTTCAATGTCTGCACCTTTCTTGCCGATGATGACGCCAGGACGTGCAGTGTGAACTGTTACGCGGCACTTTTTGTGCGGACGCTCGATGATCACACGGCTGATGCCGGCTTGCTTACAATCAGATTTGATGAAGTCGCGGATTTTCAGGTCTTCCAGAAGAAGATCACCGAAATCTTTGGTGTCGGCGTACCAACGGCTGTCCCAGGTACGGTTGACCTGAAGACGCATGCCGATTGGATTAACTTTATTACCCATTACGCTTGCTCCTCGACTTGACGAACCAGGATGGTGAGTTCGGAGAATGGTTTTACAATCTTACCGAACCGACCACGCGCACGTGGGCGACCACGTTTCATGGTTAGGTTTTTGCCGACATAAGCTTCGGCAACGATGAGATCATCGACATCCAGGTTGTGGTTGTTCTCGGCGTTAGCAATTGCGGACTGAAGGCATTTCTTCACGTCAGCAGCGATACGCTTGTTGGAGAAGGTCAAATCGGTCAAAGCCTTTTCAACTTTCTTACCGCGGATCAATGCAGCAACGAGGTTCAGTTTCTGCGGGCTTGTACGAAGCATGCGGGCTTTCGCCATTGCCTCGTTGTCGGCCACGCGGCGGGGATTTTTATCTTTACCCATGGCTCTTACTTCCGCTTCGCTTTTTTATCCGCGCCGTGACCATAGTAGGTACGGGTTGGAGAATATTCACCAAATTTCTGACCGATCATATCTTCAGTCACGTTTACTGGAACATGCTTTTTGCCGTTGTAAACGCCAAAAGTCAGACCAACAAACTGTGGCAGAATGGTAGAACGACGTGACCAGATCTTGATGACATCACTGCGGCCCGATTCACGAGCTACTTCAGCCTTCTTGAGGACATACGCGTCAACAAAAGGGCCTTTCCATACAGAACGTCCCATATTAGCGACCCTTCTTCTTAGCGTGACGCGAGCGAATGATCAGCTTGCTAGACGCTTTGTTCTTATTACGGGTACGTGCGCCTTTGGTCGGTTTACCCCAAGGAGTAACTGGGTGACGACCACCGGATGTACGACCTTCACCACCACCGTGAGGGTGATCGACCGGGTTCATAACAACACCACGTACAGATGGGCGAATACCTTTGTGGCGGTTACGACCAGCTTTACCGAAGTTTTGGTTAGAGTTGTCAGGGTTTGACACAGCACCGATGGTGGCCATGCATTCCTGACGGACCAAACGCAATTCGCCTGAAGAGAGGCGGATCTGAGCGTAGCCACCGTCACGACCAACAAACTGTGCATAAGTCCCAGCAGCACGAGCGATTTGACCGCCTTTGCCTGGCTTAAGTTCGATGTTGTGAACGATAGTACCGATTGGCATACCAGAGAACGGCATTGCGTTACCTGGTTTAATATCAGCTTTCGCAGATGCGATTACTTGATCACCAATAGCCAAACGCTGTGGTGCAAGAATATACGCTTGCTCACCGTCTGTGTATTTGATCAATGCGATGAATGCAGTCCGGTTCGGGTCATACTCGATCCGTTCAACGGTTGCTGCTACATCAAATTTCCGACGCTTGAAGTCCACGATACGGTAAAGGCGCTTTGCCCCACCACCCTTGCGGCGCATCGTGATCCGTCCGGTATTGTTCCGGCCGCCATTTTTAGTCAAACCCTCAACGAGTGCTTTGACTGGACGTCCTTTCCAAAGCTCCGAACGGTCGATCAGAACCAGCCCACGCTGGCCTGGCGTCGTCGGCTTATACGACTTTAGTGCCATGCTTTCTGTCTTCCGTTTTGCTTACGAGGCCGTAGCCCCGTGGAGTTTAGCCCCCCGAAGGTGGCCGGTATATAGGGCCCCGAAGGTCCCAAATCTCAAATGTCAGAAGCCCCGGAACGAATCCGAGGCCACTTAGACTTGCGCGAAGTATCAGAGAAGGCGGGGGGTGTCTATAGGGAGCACAGAAAAATAGGGGAATTGGCAAAGGGCCAGCGCCCGTCCGTGGGTCGGTGCCCTTAGGCTATCGTCATGGCAGTTTATCCCACAGCACATGCAGACTAACCCAGCTTTTCCACCACCCAACCAAAAAGCACCCGCCCGTCGGGGCGGACGGGCGCTGGCCCGGCGGCGCAAGCACCTTGATTCCGACCTATAGTAACACCAAGTTCGATATAATACTTTCTCACCTTGCTGATGGAGGTTCCTCATAAAGTGATTTCTAACTATTCCCGCTTAACTCCAAAATTCGACCTAAAGAAAAAACAGCCACGCAAGCACAAAGTAAAAAGATTGGTAGCGGCATGCCAGCTACATAGCCGCCCAGTTCGAAATAGATTGAACTCCGGGTTCGCCTCCCAATACCAAATTGAATTTTTAACTTCCTTCAAAGATATCTGCCAAATCTATCAAGAAAGCGATTTCCAACAACCCGAGACACAGGTGTTAATCTTAATGTTAAACAGCAACATTACACCCTGTCGCGCAGAAAACTTTAACATCGGAATAGTGCGCAGATTAGGCAAGGGCATCTTCGTGTAAACTCGGACACAAAAAAAGCCCCCGCTTTTCAGCGAGGGCTTTCAATTTTTCAAACAACCAAAAACTTACAGTCCGGTGGACACGTCGATGGTGTTGCCCTCTTCGAGGGTTACGTAGGCTTTTTTGACGTCTTTACGCTTGCCCAACATGCCACGGAACCGCTTGGCCTTACCTTTAGTGATTGCAGTGTTAACCGCCTTCACCTTGACCCCAAAGAGAGCTTCAACAGCTTCTTTGATTTGCGGTTTGTTGCTGTCGATCGCAACTTCAAAAACAACCGCACCGTTTTCAGATGCCATAGTTGCCTTCTCAGTGATGATCGGCTTGCGGATTACGTCGTAGTGTTCTGCTTTCGCACTCATTTCAAACGAGCCTCCAAAGCTTCGACACCTGCTTTGGTGATGACAAGTGTATCACGTTTCAGGATGTCATAGACGTTAGCGCCCATTGTCGGCAGAACATCGAGACCTTCGATGTTGCTAGCTGCTTGAGCGAAGTTTGCATTCACTTCAGCACCGTCAATCACGAGCGCGCGTTTCCAGCCCAACTCTTTTACTTGCTTAGCCAACACAGATGTTTTGACCTCTGCCAAGTCGGCAGTGTCGATAACAACGAGTTCACCGGCAGTCGCTTTCGCGGACAGAGCATGACGCAGACCGAGTTTACGGAATTTCTTTGTCAAGTCGTGGCCGTGGCTACGAGGTGTTGGACCTTTATAGATACCACCAGAACGGAAGATCGGTGCGTTACGGTCGCCGTGACGTGCGCCACCGGTACCTTTTTGGCGATAGATCTTCTTCGTGGAGTACGAAGTCTCAGAGCGGGTTTTCACTTTGTGAGTGCCAGCCTGCGCATTGTTGCGCTGCCAACGTACCACACGGTGAAGAATGTCCGCACGTGGCTCAAGACCAAACAATGCTTCGTCAAGATCCACTGAACCGGCTGTGCCGCCGTCAAGCTTGATTACATCAAGTTTCATTATTCAGCACCCCCTTCAGGAGCTTCAGCCGGAGCCGCAGCAGCTGCAGTTTTCAAACCAGCTGGGAAAGGAACGCCATCAGGCAATTTCTTTTTCACAGCGTCTTTGACAGTAACCCAACCACCTTTGGAGCCTGGAACAGCGCCTTTGATCATGATCAAGCCACGATCAGCGTCTGTCTTAACGACTTCAAGGTTTTGCGTGGTAACTTTGGCAGCACCCATGTGACCAGCCATTTTCTTACCTTTGAAAACGCGGCCAGGATCCTGACATTGACCGGTGGAACCGTGCGCACGGTGTGAGATAGAAACACCGTGTGTTGCGCGCATACCGCCGAAGTTGTGACGCTTCATCGCACCCTGAAAACCTTTACCGATTGATGTACCAGATACATCAACTTTTTGGCCTTCGAGGAAATGCTCAGCTGAGATTTCTTCGCCAACACCAATCAGGTTGTCTGCAGAAACGCGGAATTCCGCGATTTTGCGTTTAGGAGCAACATTCGCAGCAGCAAAGTGACCACGCATCGCTTTGGATGTGCGTTTCGCTTTAGCAGCACCAGCGCCCAACTGAACAGCAGAATAACCGTCTGTTTCAGATGTACGTTGTGCAACAACCTGCAATGTGTCGAGTTGAAGAACAGTAACAGGGATCTGTTTGCCGTCTTCCATAAAAAGGCGGGTCATGCCAACCTTTTTCGCAATGATACCAGAGCGCATCTTAGATACCCCCTTAGACCGAGATCTGGACGTCAACGCCAGCCGCCAGGTCGAGCTTCATCAGCGCGTCCACGGTCTGTGGTGTTGGGTCTACGATGTCGAGAAGACGCTTGTGCGTGCGAATTTCGAACTGATCGCGGGATTTTTTGTCAACGTGAGGACCACGGAGAACCGTGAATTTCTCAATTTTGTTCGGCAGCGGAATTGGGCCGCGAACGTTTGCACCCGTGCGTTTGGCGGTGTTGACGATCTCTTGTGTGGACGCATCCAGCACACGATAATCAAACGCCTTAAGACGGATACGAATGTTTTGACTTGTCATAGCATTCGCCCTTTCAGGCAAAGAGTTGATAGGACGACAGGTGGCTCATTCCTCCTGCCCTCTTCGAACCCAAAAGATGGGAGCGAATCCCACCAGTAGGTTATTCGCAATGCGAACTGCTGCCCAATACAGCGGGAAAGGGGTTGTGGCAAGAGCTTATTCTATTACCCTCTGTACTGCTTCAAGAACTCTTTGGCCAAGAGTGCCACTAAACAGCACAGCAATCAAAACACCCAATGTCGTAGCTAAAATTACTCGAGTAGTGATTTCAGTAGCTTTTTCCACGTGAATTACATTCTTTCGAGCAGCGTCCACGTCTTCTTTTGCAACATCTTTGAATTCTTCTGGATGCTCCAATCGATAGTTGTCGTAATCTACCGCATCGTGATTGACATTGTAGACTTTCAATATTGCATCATATCGATTTGTAAAATCGGCAATATCTACCCCTTCCGGGGCTGCGAGTAATTCACGCCTAAGAGAGTTGACCTCAAGTGCACATCGTTGAAACTGCTCCGCCTTGACCTGCCCTGCGTTGGCTGAATGCAACAAAGACGCCGCCAAGATAAAAATAGCTAATCCCACCGCCAGCAACACAACAAGCTTTTCCAGAAAGACTGCCATCAGAAAAAACTCTGGGAGTAATGTTACCACAATTACTGCTGCTGATGCATACGCTATATTGCGTGTTGAGTTTTTTTTCGGAGTTTTCCATTCGCTTAGAGGCATTAAAGCGAACCCCCTTAGTTCTCTTCATATCCTTTAATAATTTCGCCCGTGCCTCTCGCCCGCTTTCACTCAACATGCAAAAATCGCTCCTACAATCAAAAACATTAAACTCTCACAGCTGGCCTAGCACAGCCCCAGTCACAATCAATACCAAACCCGCAAAGGCGATGAGTTGCTCATTAAAGTCCAGTATCTGGCACGCCAAGCGTCAGATGCTCCGCTAAGCGCATCAATGGCAAAAGTAATTCACGTGGCTCTGAAACAACGAAAGGCCCGCTTTTATGAGCGGGCCTTTGTTTAGGTCGTTGTATTGGGCGTTACCGCCCAAGGGAACGATCTTATTCTACGATTTTGGAAACAACGCCAGAACCGACTGTGCGGCCACCTTCG
>NZ_JAAOIE010000008.1 GCF_011326755.1 Cochlodiniinecator piscidefendens
CATCAGACCACCCCGCCTGCGTCAAATGATAAAGCGTAGAACACCCCGCTATACCACCACCTATTACAACTACACGCGTCCGACTCTTCATCGCAAAAATCCCGAATATGTTCTCCATATTCAAACGATCATGGGTCAATTTGGTCAAATGAAACGCTTTAGTTTCGATTTTTTCGGATTATAAATACTAAAAACTGATCGCTCATTATTTGGTACGACAATTCGCTCTTTCTTCTCGCAGGAGACTCGGCATAATTAGAGCATGAAAAATTCTTTAGTATCCGCTGTGTTTCTCAAATTCTGTTTTGTGTTTTTGATGGCTGTATCACCCGCACGGGCCGATACGCTTAAACTATTTGTATTCGGCAATAGCCTGATAAATTTCCACAGTGGTAGTGATGAAACAACTGTGCCGCATTGGTTGGCGCAGTTTGCATCCTTAGATGGGCATGAAATCCAAATTTCAGGCCAATGGGGGTTTTTACGTAACTTTGCCGATACATTGCCCCCAGAACCAAATTGGTCTTTCTCGGATGTCGAACCAGCGTGGAATTCAGAACGTGAAAGTTTTACGCAGGCCAGATTTGATGCGGTAATGATAAATCCCGCCAACTTCATTCAATATCAACCGGCTGACACCGCATACGACGGCGAAAACCCTGATCAATCCTCCCCGCTTAGCGCTACTTTAGAGGTAATGGATTGGGTGCATGTTCAAGCCCCTGATGCTCAGTTCTATATCTATGAAGGTTGGTCCGAAATGGCAGGCTACATCAATGGTGATGTCGGCGTGGCCACAGATTTGCAGGAATACTACGAAGACGCCGTTGGCCCCTATCATGCATGGTACGAAGATTATGTCGACCATTTGCAAAAGGAACGTCCGGATTATCAGATTACGCTCATTCCGGTTGCCCAGAAGCTTGCGCAATTTATGACCGAGACACCTTTGGCTGGTATAGCACCAAATGATCTATATGTGGATACAGATCCACATGGAACGGCAACCCTTTATGCTTTGGCTAGCGCAATCACCTATAGCGCACTTTTTGAAAACACACTCCCCGAGATATCCTTTCCTGATACAATTCATCCGTTGGTGAACGATCATCTGTTTGAGGTTCGCACAATTCTTAATCAAAGACAGGCCCAGTTTGACGACTTTGTATTGGAGAATTTCCAACACGTTGTTGCGCGGGATGCGCCTTCGTTAGCGATGGGTTTAAATGGGATTGCAGATTGGTCTACTCAACATCCATTTGTTGACCTGATGAAAACAGCCCGCCCATGGACAGGCCATATTCCCGGACAATGGGGCGGGCGCACGGCACAAGAACTAGAAGCGCTTGGCATCTTAGATGCCGCTGGGTGGGTTACGCATGTTCCTGAGGATTTAACGGCGATTGAAACTCTGTTGTTAACGGACCAACCGACAGATTCTGATTGGTTAACCGGCCGCTACCGCGTCACCTATGAAGGTACCGGCGACATTCAATTAACCGGTCGCGCACGACGCGTGCAATACGAAGACGGTGAAATGTGGTTCAGTTATGAACCCGGCGAGGGCCAAGTAGGTATTCAAATCCGCAGCTCTGACCCTGACGACACCGGGGACTACATCCGTAATATCTCGGTGGTGCGCGAAGACAACATTCCACTGTTTGAAGTTGGGGCCATGTTTAACCCGGAATGGGTCAATGTGGTGTCTGATCTTCGGTCTGTGCGGTTTATGGATTGGATGTTCACCAATGGGTCGGAAAAAACCACATGGCAGACCCGGGCCAATCTGTTGGATTACACCTATATTCGGCGCGGCACCCCCGTTGAGGTCATGGTTGCCTTGGCCAATGAAATAGGGGCTGATCCTTGGTTTAATATGCCACATATGGCCCAAGACGATTATGTACGCAATTTTGCGTTTTACGTATTGGACAATCTTAATCCTGAGTTGCTCGCTTATATTGAATATTCCAATGAGCTATGGAACTTTGGTTTTCCCCAGACCCATTGGGTGGCCGCCCAAGCGCAACAACGCTGGGGGGACAGCGGATCAGATGCGCAGTGGATGGAATATGCCGGTCTGCGCGCCGCGGAAATGATGGCGATCTGGACCAACGTTTTTGGCCCAGAAACAGAAACGCGTTTGCGCCGGGTGATCGCCACTCACACAGATTGGCCGGGGTTGGAAGAACCACTTCTTCAGGCGCCGCTATGGCAGATTGGGCGGTTAGGTGCGCCTGCTGACTGGTTTGATGCTTATGCGGTCACCGGGTATTTCGGCTTAGAACTCGGCACCGACGAAGTCGCCCCAGAGGTTCTAAATTGGATAGAAGAAAGCCGCGCTGAGGCTGAGGCCACAGGACGCGAACAAGGTCTCGCCCGGGTGCGACTACGCCTGTTTGCCGAAGAACGTCAATATGAATCGGCGACGGCCCGCGCCATTGAAATGATCAGGGATGGGTCCCTGAAACACTTGGTCGATGAAGCATGGCCGTATCAGGCCGAAGTCGCCCGCGACAATAATTTTGAGCTGGTCATGTACGAAGGCAGCACACACGTCGTTGGGCTTGCGGATTGGTCGGGCAACGATTCACTGACTGCGTTTTTTAACCACCTCAATTACACCCCTGAAATGGCAGAGCTATATGAAGAGCTGTTAACATCATGGCAGGAGGTCGGAGGCACATTGTTCAACGCCTTTGTTGATGTCAGCGCCCCTAGCCAATACGGCAGCTGGGGAACTTTGCGGTATCTTGGCGATGAAAATACGCGCAATGACGTACTAACCGATTTCAACCAAAACACCCCAGCATGGTGGAGTGATCGTGATGGTTCTATTTTTGACCATGGTGTTATGTTGATCGGCGGCGACGATAGCGAAGAAATGTCAGGAACCACCAAAGCAGATATTATACTTGCTGGGGATGGAGACGACATTTTGACGGCCTCCGGTACAGGCGATAGATTGCACGGCGGAGAAGGCCGCGACGCCGCGGTATTTTCAGGTGCCGTAAATGATTATGCCTTTGAGGTTGAAACGGTGTCAGGGTCACCCCATCAACGTCTCATCGTGTTTGGCTCGACAGAAACATACACTCTTTTCGCAATCGAAGATTTGCTGTTTCAGAAAAACCCGGGTTTGGTCGTCCCTGTTGCCGATTTACAGTGATCAGTCTGGACCCTCATTAATCAAAGAAAGTAAGGTTTCAGCGCCAATATCACTGTGAAATTGGCCAACGATACGCGCACGACCAGCAACGCTTAACGACTCTGCCTTGCTCGGGGTGCTGATCAGATCTTGAATTGCATTTGCCAATTCCTTGGGTGATTGCGGCGAAACTAAAATCCCATCAACACCGTCGCGGATCAGTTCTGGCACACCGCCTGCATTTGTCCCAATGGTAGGTGTGCCACACGACATAGCCTCCATGTAGGCCACGCCTAAGGGTTCGTGCCAGCTCGCTAAAATGAAAATATGTGCAGAAGTTAATTTCTGAAGCACCGCTTCGGCACTGATAGCGCCGAGTAGCTTAGCGTTGCCTTCTAAATTTAGATCAGCCAAATGCGCAGCTAATTCGCGATGGTACCCCTGCCCGCCATCATCATCTTCGCCAGCGATTTCAAGCTGGATATCAAGCCCCTGATCAACCAAATTGCGAACTGCACTCAGCAAATCTTGGTGACCTTTGACGACGTTTAACCGCCCACAGGCAAACAGCTGAATCGGGGCATCGGTCTTTGGGGGAATATACGCGGTTGGTCGTTTTAATACATCCGTATCCACACCCATTGGCTGCAAAGCAACACGATCTGGAAAATCATTCCCCAACTGCAATCGGGCCTCAGCGGTAAGTTTCTGCGTGATGATCGTCGCAAAGTCAGCATGGCGCCATTTCAGCCCCTGCAGCGATCCATAGTCAGACATCGGCCCATGCAACGTTAGGCTATAGCTTGGCCCCCCCATTAGCTGGGCAAACATCGCGATTAATGCTGCGCGACCGCAGGAATGAACGTGAACATGCGTTATGCCCCTGCGTGCGCAATCATCCCTAAGTGTTTGGGCCGCCGCGAGGGTTATCAGGACATCTTTGAACGCCCCTACTCCTTCGCGCCAGACATCAAACATCCATTTGCCCGGAGCAATGGACAGTAGCGCCTTCAGCGCCTCCAATGGTTTTATCGCACCTAAATACGTTGTACGATCCATCGCCTCCTGCGACCATTCATGTGAAATCAACCCTGCTGGCGGAGACCGCGTGCTAAAAAGTGCGACATCAACACCACGCGCCTCAAGCGCTGCAATCTCACGCCAAAAGAAAATATGGGTCTGCCCCGGAAATTGGGGTATCAGATATCCGATTGTTTGATTTTTTAATTCATCAGGCATTTTGACTAGGGATTTGTTGGTGTTATACGAAAATATGCGTCACGTTGATTTAGCCCTAGCATTCTTTTCCTCAAAAGCCGAGCCATTCCAATGCTGAGCATCATTATCCCTGCCTGCAACGAAGAAGATGAGATTGGCCAATGTCTTGCGGCCGTTCTAGGATCACATGGCACGCATGACGCGGAGGTTATCGTGGTGGCCAATGGGTGCACCGATGAAACGGCAGGGGTGGCGCGCACGTTTGAAACACATTTTGCTGGGCGTGGATGGCGGTTTAAAGTTCTCGAATTGTCCGAAGGCGGAAAACTGAATGCATTAAACGCAGGGGACGCTGCGGCCCATTGGGGTGCAAGGGTTTATCTGGACGCAGATGTGAACATCAGTTCCAATGTATTGAACCAAATTGCAGATGCGTTGAATGTTGCCGCCCCGCGTTATGCCAGTGGCACGCTACGCATTCCTATTCCGCGGTCTTGGGCGAGCAAAGCATACCGTCGCATCTACACCAAAGTTCCATTCATTACACAGGGGGTACCGGGCGCAGGCTTGTTCGCCGTAAATGCAGAAGGTCGCGCGCGCTGGGGACATTGGGGTGACATTATTTCTGACGACACATTTGCCCGATTAAGCTTTACCCCAACTGAACGCATCGGAGTTCCCGCGACCTATGATTGGCCTTTGGTCGAAGGCTATAAAAACCTTATCAAAGTCCGTCGCCGCCAAGAAGCCGGTGTCCACCAGCTACGTGAAAACCACCCTGATCTCATGAAAAATGACGACGAAAGTAGCTTGGGGATAAAAGGCCTTTTGGCGCTAGGTCTACGCGATCCGGTTGGGTTTGCCGTTTATACCAGTGTGCGTATCGCGGTGCGCCTGACTGCCCAAAAGCATACCTCAGATTGGAGCCGCGGGAGATGAAACTTTTTAGCGCTCTTTTAGCTGGCGAAGGTTTGCGTGCGCGGGTGATGCGTAGTTCGGGCCTAACCGTCATGGGCTATGGCATTTCGCAAATTTTGCGCCTCGCATCAAACCTCATCTTAACCCGAATTTTGTTCCCCGATGCCTTTGGCATGATGGTACTTGTCGGGATATTTATGATGGGATTGGCGATGTTTTCCGACCTTGGGGTTGGGCCATCTATTCAACAAAACAAACGCGGTGATGACCCTGACTTTTTAAATACAGCCTGGACCATTCAAGTGATCCGAGGCGGCGTTTTGTGGATTGTTGCGTCGGTGTTGGCTTGGCCGATGGCCGCCTTTTACGAAACACCACAATTACTGCATTTGTTACCTGTCGCCAGCTTATCCCTATTGATCACAGCCTTTAATCCAACGCGTTTGGAAACCGCCAATCGTCACCTCATGCTGGGGCGGGTCACCGTCATTGATATGGTAACGCAAGCCGTCGGGATTCTTAGCGCCATCGCGCTGGCCTACTGGCTGCGTTCAGTTTGGGCGTTGGTATTTAGCGGCCTGATTGGCGCGGCGTTTCAGCTTTGGATGTATGATCGATTTTTGCCCGGTGTACGCAACCATTTTAGATGGGAAAAGCCCGCTGCCAAAGAGCTTATTCATTTTGGGAAATGGATTTTCCTCAGCACTGTCGCGGGTTTTATTTTAAGCCAAGGCGACAAAGTGGTTTTGGGTAAGTTTCTATCTCTCGAAACACTCGGTGTGTATAATATCGGATATTTTCTGGCGAGCTTCCCGCTCCTACTTGGGGGGATTGTAATACGACGTATTCTAATCCCTCTGTATCGCGAAAAACCCCCATCTCAATCCGTCGAAAACTTTGCCAAGCTGCAAAAGATGCGGTTCCTGCTGACGGGTTTGATTTTCGTGATGGTCATGTTCTTTGCCTTTGGCGGCGTCGATTTGATAAGCATTATGTATGATCCCCGCTATCAGGCGGCTGGCGCAATGGTCGTCATATTGGCGTTGTCACAGATCCCACAGGTGATCGTTTTAACTTATGATCAAGCCGCCTTAGCCGCTGGGGACAGTCGTGGTTTTTTCGTTCTGGCCGCCTCCCGCGCGGCGGCGATGATTGCTGGCTTATTGCTGGGGTTTCACTTTGCGGGTCTTTTTGGCGCGCTAATCGGGCAGGGAATCGCGATGCTTTTGGTTTATCCTGTGGTTGTTTGGCTCGCCCTAAAACAAGGTGCATGGGATCCAAAACACGATAGTATCTTCGCTATTATAGGCGGAATCTTGGTTCTTGGCGCCTATATTTACAACCAAGAGGCGATAACTATCCTTATTGCCTCAAAAATGCCCTGAAATATCCTTTTTACAGCGTTGCCCTCGGTTTATCCTCAACTTCGCGACAGGTGGTAAGTAATTTATTGGGCTCATCGGGCCCGTTTGTATATTGGCCGGTTCTGCCCCGGTCTGAGGTTTTAAAATGAATGACGGGTCGGGTCACATTCAGATGAGTGAAAATGACATTGCGATAGTAGGGATGGCTGCACACCTTCCAGGGGCTGATACTTTGGAACGGTACTGGTCGAATTTGCGCGATGGTGTCGAATCTATTCGGCAAATGTCTGACGAAGAATTATTGGCCGCTGGCGAGAAACCAGGCCGCCTTCATCATAAAAACTACGTACGCGCAGCTGCACCCTTGGATCGCTTTGAGTATTTCGATGCAGATTTCTTTGGGTTCAGCCCAAAAGAAGCAGCCATTTTAGACCCACAGCATCGTCAATTTCTAGAAGTCACATGGGAAGCGCTGGAAAACGCAGGGCATGTGCCCG
Organism: Cochlodiniinecator piscidefendens; assembly: GCF_011326755.1. Lineage (GTDB taxonomy): Bacteria > Pseudomonadota > Alphaproteobacteria > Rhodobacterales > Rhodobacteraceae > Cochlodiniinecator > Cochlodiniinecator piscidefendens. The sequence goes on from NZ_JAAOIE010000008.1 coordinate 7,146, forward strand.
AAAAATTTGATGGCCCAATCGGTGTTTTTGCCGGGTGCGGCATGGGCAGCTATCTTTATTTCAATATCTGTTCAAACCCGGATCTGGTTGATGATGTTGGCATGTTTTTGTTGCGCCACACAGGCAATGACAAAGATTTTCTGGCCACGCGTGTTAGTCACGTTTTCGATCTCAAGGGCCCAAGCATCAATATGCAAACGGCTTGCTCAACATCGTTGGTTGCTACGCATTACGCCTGTCAGGCTTTGTTGAATGGCGAATGCGATATGGCGCTGGCGGGTGGCGTCACCATCGAGTTACCCCAAAACCGCGGCTATATTTTTAAAGAGGGCGAAGTTCTTTCACCTGATGGGCATTGTCACGCCTTTGATCACCGCGCCGAGGGTACTGTATTTGGCAGTGGCGCTGGGGCGATTGTTTTGCGCCGATTGGACGACGCGATAAACGACGGTGACCATATTTGGGGCGTGATTAAAGGCACCGCAGTTAACAATGACGGCGCGGCCAAGGCGGGGTATTTGGCCCCCAGTGTGGACGGTCAAGCCAACGCTATTTCCGAAGCACATGCTATCGCGCAAATTCCGGCTGACACTATCGACTATGTCGAATGCCATGGTACCGGGACCTATTTAGGTGATCCGATCGAAGTTGCCGCGCTGACCGAAGCCTTTCGCAAAACCACCGATGAAACAGGGTTTTGTGGCATCGGATCGGTAAAAACCAACATTGGTCATCTCGACACAGCCGCAGGGGTTGCGAGCTTGATCAAAACATCGCTGTCGCTGACCCATAAACAAATCCCACCGAGCCTTGGATACGAGGCCCCAAACCCGGTTATTGATTTTGATGGGTCCCCTTTCTCAGTAAACGCCAGCTTGCGCGATTGGACTTCTCATAAGGGTCCACGACGCGCAGGCGTCAATTCCTTGGGTGTTGGTGGAACCAATGCGCACGCAGTCCTCGAAGAGGCCCCTCTTCGTTCCGCATCAGACGAAAGCGATTGGCCCTTTCACATTCTGACGTTATCGGCACGTTCCAAAGGCGCGCTTGATGACGCATCGACCGCTTTGGCAAAGCATCTGCGGGCACATTCAGATCAGCCATTGGCAGATGTTGCATATACCCTGAAGGAGGGGCGTCGCGCCTTTGAAAAACGCCGTATCGTCGTTGCTGAAACCCACGAAGAAGCCGCGCGTCTACTCGAAGAAAATGACAAACGCCGGGTCTTTACGCATTCGGCCTTGGGCGATGATCCCGAAACCATATTCATGTTCCCCGGCGGCGGGGCTCAATATGTCGGCATGGCTCGCGATCTCTACGAAACGGAGCCAGTTTTTCAGGACTGGATGGATCGTGGATTTGCGGTACTTGAACCACAAATTGACTACGATATTCGTGCGCTTTGGTTGGCTGACGGAGATGCTAGGTCAACAGCTGACATTAAATTGAAACAACCCTCCGTACAGTTGCCGCTCATCATGATCGTTGAATATGCGCTGGCACAACTGTGGATGTCTTGGGGCGTAAAACCTGCCGCACTTGTGGGTCATTCCATGGGCGAAAACACCGCAGCCTGTTTGGCCGGTGTTCTCAGCTTTGAGGATTGTATTGGGTTGGTGTTATTGCGTGGGCAATTGTTTGATACCGTCCCCGCGGGGGGTATGCTGAGTGTTCCGTTATCATTGCAGGATCTTGAACCATATCTGTCGCAAGATTTAGATATTGCTGGACTGAATGCGCCGGACCTAACCGTGGTTTCTGGCCCACAGCATGCCCTTGATACCTTGGCGCAAATTCTGGACGAAGATGACGTTATTGCACAGCGCATCCCGATTGACATCGCCGCCCATTCTCGAATGCTAGACCCGATTTTAGACCGCTTTAGGGATTATTTGCGCTCCATTCGCTTGAATGCCCCACAAATCCCATTTGTATCAAATCAAACTGGGGATTTCATCACAGCGGATGAGGCAACAAACCCGGACTACTGGGTCCGCCATCTGCGCGGTACGGTTCATTTTGCGGATTGCATCACAACACTGTCGGAAAAGACCGACAGAGTTTATCTGGAAATGGGTCCGGGCAAAGCTCTGTCCTCGTTGACCCAGATGCACAGTGCCGTGACTGCCCAACAGGTCTTTAGCGTTTTGCGTCACCCGGATGAAGCCATCGAGGATGATCTTTACTTTCTCGGAATTGTTGGGCGCCTATGGGCAACTGGCGTAGAAGCCGACTGGGAACAGATATGGGGTGACGCAAAACGCCATCGCGTACCGCTGCCGACCTACGCCTTTCAACGCGCCCCATATTTTATCGAACCGGGTACTGCCAAAGAAACTGTTGTTGACGACTACCTTAGTCGAACAGATGAAATTGCGGATTGGGGATATCGCCCCCATTGGCGCCCAAGATTGGCCGAGGCTGATGTTGACCCCGAAACCGAATTGGATATGGCTGACCCCCAAAGCTGGCTAATCTTTATGGATGATGCCGGCGTAGGGGCAGCTTTGGCCAAAAGACTGCGGGCGGCCGGTCATCCGGTTATCGAAATCCATGCCGGAGATGCCTTTGGGCAAATCGACGAAACATCCTATGTGTTGCCGCCCGAACGTGGGCGCGAAGGCTATGATCAATTGCTTCAGGCCTTGGTCGCGAATGGTACTGTTCCGACACGCATTGTGCATCTTTGGTTGCTAACAGATCGTGAAACGTTCCGCCCCGGCAGTTCATTTTTCCATCGCAATATTGAACAGGGTTTTTTCAGCCTGCTGTTTCTTGCACAGGCAATCGAAGGCGAAAATCTACCAAAACCTTTGCATATCACCGCAGTGACTTCCGGCGCGCGCCAAGTCAAAAACGAACCGCTCCCTTACCCAGAAAAAGCAACAATCGCAGGCCCCTGCCGTGTCATCCCGCGTGAATTGCCCCAAGTTACGACGTCAATGATTGATGTTGGTAAGGTTGCCGCTGACAAAACCGCGTTACGATTACTTGAAGATTTAATAGCACCGCCCATCAACATGGTTGCGGCTATTCGTGGTGAAAAGCGGTTTGAACTCGAGTATCGGACACAAACCCTAGATGTCGATACCCCCAATATTCGCGGGGATGGAACCTATCTGATCACTGGCGGATTTGGCGGTATTGGTCTCACGCTGGCTGAGGACCTGATTAAACAGGGCGCAAGCCGGATCGTGCTTTTATCGCGTTCGGGTTTGCCTGATCGCGCGGATTGGGTCGGACATTTAAAAACCCACAGCCCGGTTGATCAAACCTCAACCCGTATCAAAGCCGTTCAAGCCCTAGAAACATTAGGCGCTGAAATTGTTCTATGTCGTGCCGATGTTTGTAATATCACTGAAATGCGCGATTTGGCGCGCAGCCTAGGCGCTGTTCACGGTGTCATTCATGCTGCAGGTGTCGTGGATGATGCACCTATCTTGGCGAAAACGCCATCCTCCGTCGAAGATGTCTTTACCCCAAAACTGCACGGCACAGAGGTTCTGCATCAAGTCTTTCCCGACGGCACGTTAGATTGGCTGGTTCTATTTTCGTCCACCAGTACAGCAACAGCGCCTGTGGGGCAGGTTGATTACGTCGCCGCCAATGCCTTTCTGAATGCATATGCCGCGTCGCGTTCTAACGACAAAACACGGGTGCTAGCGTTAAACTGGGGGATCTGGGCCGAAGTTGGCATGGCCGCAGACGCCTTAGCACAGCGCGATGCGGCCCTACAGTCTGAGGCTAAACCAATTGATATGCCGTTATTAGACGACGCAGGGTTTGATCACGCTGGGCAACGGCAATTTCACGCGACCTACCGTGTCTCAGATCAATGGGTTTTGGATGGTCACCGTACCAAAGCAGGCGATGCCCTGCTCCCCGGAACCGGGTATTTGGAACTCGCCGCCGAAGCCTTGCGGGCCCATGGCGAAGACGGGCCATTTTCCCTAAACGATCTATTGTTCCTACGGCCCCTCGCCGTCGATGATCACGCTCGCAAAGAAATACGCCTTAAACTGCACCGCAGCGATTTTGGCTACGATATCAAGGTACAAAGCCAATCCCCTGTGAACGGTCGAAAGGGGTGGGAAACCCATGCAGAGGCCAATGTTGATTTGTCATCGATTGACCCCCCTGCCCCCGTCAACATCGCAGAAGTTATGGAACGTTGCCCTGATGTTACTGATGGATTGCAAAAATCTCCGCAAGAGGTTCACCTGAATTTTGGCCCTCGTTGGAGTGTTCTTCAAAAAACAGCCTATGGCACAAACGAAGGTATTGCTCGGCTTGCCTTACCTGATGATCTGCGCAGCGATATCGACGCCGGGTTTCTATTGCACCCTGCCCTGATGGACATCGCAACCGGTTGGGCAATGAAGCTGATTGATGGATACACTGCAACCCATTTATGGGTGCCATTGTCTTATGGTTCCGTTGACGTTTATCGCACCTTGCCCGACACCGTTTACAGCTGGGTGCGCAACGCTTCACACAATACAAGCCAAGACGAAACCGCACGCTTTGACATTGTTATCACCGACGAAGATGGCAATATCTGCGTTGAGGTTTCTGGGTTTACATTGCATCGCTTAGGAACAAACCAAAGCTTTGCAAAACCCATTCCGGCCAAAGAACAGGATCTGGAATTTGATATCACTGGGGCCCAGCAACCTCAGACAGCCGCCGAAGAGCGCCTGCGCCATAATCTTGAACAAGGTATTAGACCGAGCGAAGGTGCCGCAGCCTTTCGGCGTGCATTGGCGACTGGTCAGTCTGAGATCATCGTATCATCGCTGAATCTGAATGGATTGATTGCACAAGCCGATGCAACCGTCGAAAAATCGTCAACTGGGCAGAGCTTTCAGCGGCCCGAACTCGACAGTGATTTTATCGCGCCGAGCAATGATATCGAACGCACACTTGCAGGATTCTGGCAGGATTTACTGGGTGTTGAACAAGTCGGCGTCGAGGATAGTTTCTTTGACCTTGGCGGGCATTCGCTCGTTGCTGTGCGTTTGTTTGCGATGGTCAAAAAGGCTTATCAAATTGATTTTCCGATTTCGATTTTGTTCGAAGCGCCAACAATCACAAAATGCGCAGCGTTGATCGCGGATCAAGTTGGCGGCGCCACTAACAATGGCGACACCCCTACTCCGCTAAAAAAACCTACACGCCGCTTCACCCATATCGTCCCAATGCACGAAGGCGAAGCTGCTTCCAAAACACCTTTCTTCCTTGTTGCTGGTATGTTCGGGAACGTCTTAAACCTGCGCCATCTCGCGCACCTTCTTGGGGCGGATCGCCCGTTTTATGGATTGCAAGCCAAAGGGTTGTATGGCGATGACAAGCCACATGACAACATTGAAACAGCGGCAGCAGATTACATTGCGGAAATGCAGATCGTGCAGCCACATGGGCCTTATTTCCTAGGTGGCTTTTCAGGGGGTGGTATCACCGCCTATGAAATTGCACGCCAACTGCGCGAAGCCGGCGAAGAAACCGCATTGCTGGTAATGCTGGATACGCCTCTGCCAACCCGCCGACCACTGGAACGCAGTGATCGTATGCGCATTCAATGGCAGGAATTGAAACGCAAAGGGCTTTCATACCCCTTTGTTTGGCTCAAAAACCGCATTCAATGGGAACTGCAAAAACGCCAATCCCAACCTGATGCGGCAATCGCAACACACCAGTTCCACAACTCTGATATTGAGGCGGCATTTTTACACGCTGTCGCCACTTATTCTTTGCGAAAATGGGATGGACCCGTCGCGTTGTTCCGCCCCCCTCTTGTTGGGCATTGGGCAGGTGCGCAAGGCCGCTTAATCAGCTCAGAGCGCGCTTATCTTTTCCATGACAATGATTGGGGTGACTGGATTAATACAGTCGACGTAATCGAAGTGCCCGGCGATCATGACTCAATGGTGCTTGAACCAAATGTCCGCGTTTTGGCCGCACATATGAAACGCTTGATTTCATCCGCTGAGCGCAAATCGACACAAACCAAAGTGAGGGCAGCCGAATGAAACGACCGATCAGCCTTCTGACTGTCATCCTAAATTACAAAACCCCGGATATGACCCTGCAATCGATCGTTGCGGCGACCACTGAAATGCAAGGTATCAGTGGCAACATTGTCGTTGTGGATAACGATTCAGGGGATGGATCCTTTGAAAAGCTACAAGCCGAAACCCAAGATATGGAGCATGTTCATGTTGTTGCCTCCGGTCATAATGGTGGTTTCGGTGCTGGCAATAATTTTGGAATTCAGTGGGCGCTAAGCGCAGGTTTAAAACCTGATTATGTCTATATTTTAAATTCTGATGCCTTCCCCGGAAAAAACTCAATTCAGGCTTTATTGGATGCACTCGAAAACCATAAAAATATCGGATTTGCAGGAAGCTATATTCACGGACCAGATGCGCAAGGACATGTAACAACTTTTCGTTTTCCATCAATCGCGAGCGAACTGGAGGGTGCTGCGCGCTTTGGCCCGATCAGCCGTGCCCTTAAATCTGCTGTGGTACCCATTCCAATTCCGGAGGTAACTCAACCCGTCGACTGGCTCGCAGGCGCAAGCATGATGATGCGTTTCCAAACCCTTGAGGAGATCGGATTATTTGATGAACGGTTTTTCCTGTATTTTGAGGAAACAGATCTATGTTTAAGAGCGCAACGGGCGGGATGGCAAGTTTTATTCGTGCGCGAAAGCGAAGTCATGCATATAGGATCAGTCTCAACAGGCATGAAATCCTGGCAGCGCACCCCAAAATTTTGGTTTGACTCTCGGCATCATTATTTTTGCAAAAACCACGGGAAGTTTTACGCGTTGGGTGCGACTTTAGCTCATGTTTCAGGCGGGCTTTTGTGGCGCATACGCCGGTTGATTCAGCGCAAACCGCAGGCTGACCCAAACCATTTTCTACGCGATCTCATTCGGCATTCATTTTGGCGTAAACGCGCTGTGGCAGATGTTCCTCAGATTTCAACCAAGACGCAGGAGGCATAAATGACACCTTTAAACGGTCTCTTTATTGGCGACGGATCACTCCTGATCCAATGCGGTGAGCAATGGTTGACACGAGGGCATTCTATTGGAGCGGTGGTCAGCACCAACCCAGAAATTCATGCATGGGCCAAAGGGCATAACTGCACGGTCGCTCATAGTTTTTCCGACCTACCTGAGTTGAAATTCGATTGGTTATTAAGCATTGCTAATCTGACGATGATCCCAAAATCGATTTTAAAATTGGCGAAAAAGGGCGCATTGAATTTTCACGACGGCCCTCTCCCGCGCTACGCAGGATTAAACGCGCCTGTCTGGGCAATTCTCAACGGCGAAACCGAACATGGGATCACTTGGCATGTTATCGAAGAAGGCGCAGATACCGGCGACATCGTTGAACAACGCCTCTTTGAAATAAGCCCCAACGAAACTGCACTTACTTTAAACACTAAATGCTATGAGGCTGCACTCAATAGTTTCGGAGATTTGATCGTTCAAATCGAAAACAAACTGCCAAATCGCCAACCCCAAAATTTTGACCAGCGCAGTTATTTTTCGCGCGATGCCTACCCTGATTTCAATGGGGTTTTGGATTTCGAAAAGCCCGCTATTGCAGTTGCTCGACTTGTGCGCGGGTTAGACCACGGACCATATTGGAACCCATTGTGCTGTGCAAAAATCACCCACAACAATAGCATATCAATTGTCCAGCACGCTGAACCTGTCAACGGTGACGGCGCGCCGGGCCGCGTTCTGGAAACCTCCCAAGATCATATCACAGTTGCCTGTGGACAAGGCGCGGTAAAGTTATGGGGCTTCCAAAGCTTGTCAGGTGAAACTCACAAAAATGTAATTCCGCTTGGTCAAATGATCACCAAACCGGGCCAATTTGATAATGTTTCGCTTGCGAATGAACAAACCTGGCGCAAAAGACTGAGCGCTGCCGTCCCGTATGAGTTTCCCTTTGCCGAACCTAAGGCAGAACCCTCAAAGTATCAGGCGCACCCGATTTCAATTTCAACACAACAGGTTTTTGAATTTGCAGCGGCGTTTTTGAAAATCAAGCAACCTACGCTTGCCCTAAACACGCCCAATAAAAACCCCCTGCTGACAGGTTGGGTGCCTGTTTCCCAAAATGAACATGTCCAAACTTGCGCTACTGAAATGGCGGCGGATCTGTTTGCACGGGACACTTCGTTGTCGCACCAGATACCATTGATGGGGATATCAAACGGTGCTGGCGCATTGACCGGCACAGTATTGTGTTTTGACATTGCATCAGGCCAACTCTTTGTGGATCAATCCCGCCTAAGTAATGCCGCGATAGATGTTATCCTTGCTCGGCTGCAAAGTTTTATTGCGACTGGCAACATTATCCCAGCCGGAGAACGCGAAACCGTTCTGACGCAATGGAACGACACTGCAGCAAGCAATAATCCACAGCCCATCCATCATTTGTTCGAAGCACAAGCACAACGTAAACCTAATGCGACAGCGTTGGTCTTTGAGGACAAATCACTTAGCTACGAAGCTTTGAACAAACGCGCAAATCAAGTTGCCAGCGTTTTAAGTGAGTTGGGTGTTGGCCCTGACGTGTTGGTCGGATTGTATGTTGACCGTTCTTTGGACATGCTTGTTGCCGCCCTTGCCATTTTAAAGGCAGGCGGCGCCTATGTGCCCATGGATCCAACCTATCCAGATGACCGAATTAGTCACTTCATTCACGACAGCAACGCGTCGGTATTAATCACACAGCGCGCCCTCACGGAGCGTCTGCCTGCACATAACGCGGCAGTGTTAGAAATAGACGTTGATCCGAGGTTTGAATCCGCTTCCGCAGAAAACCTAGGCACATCTGTTAGCGCTGAAAATTTAGCCTACATGATCTATACTTCCGGCTCGACCGGGCGCCCCAAAGGGGTGATGGTCGAACATGGCAATGTGGCTAATTTCTTTGCCGGAATGGATGCCCACGTACTGCACGACCCCGCTGGCGTCTGGATGGCAGTCACCAGCTTGTCTTTTGACATTTCAGTGCTTGAACTTTTCTATACCTTGGCCCGCGGCTTTAAAACCGTGATCAGTGGGTCTGAGAATCGCGCACAATTGTCCAACGGCCCCGTAATCGGAACTGGGCGTGGCATGGATTTCAGCCTGTATTACTGGGGCAACGACGACGGCGTTGGGCCTGAAAAATACGCAACCCTTTTGAAAGGCGCACAATTTGCAGACGCAAACGGGTTTTGTGCTGTCTGGACACCTGAGCGACATTTTCACGCGTTTGGCGGCCCTTATCCGAACCCATCAGTGACTGGGGCCGCGGTTGCAGCAATCACGAATAACATTGCCGTGCGTGCGGGTAGCTGTGTCGCCCCCCTTCACCATCCTGCTCGGATCGCCGAAGAATGGGCCGTGATTGACAACCTCACCAACGGTCGCACTGGTATCGGATTTGCGTCAGGATGGCAGCCGGATGATTTCCTCTTACGTCCGGAAAATACACCGCCACTGAACAAACCTGCATTATACGAAAGCATCAAAACGGTCCGCGCACTTTGGGCGGGTGAGTCTGTTGAGTTTCCCAAAAAAGACGGATCAATGCACAGCGTTGTGACGCAACCACGCCCTGTTTCTAAAAAGTTGGAGGTATGGGTCACGACGGCTGGCAATCCACAAACTTGGATCGAAGCAGGCGAGCTTGGCGCGAACATTTTAACCCACCTTTTGGGCCAAAGTGTCGAGGAAGTCGGCGAGAAAATTAAACTGTATCACGAGGCGTTGCGCAAATCCGGTCATGATCCAGCTGACTTCAATGTGACTTTGATGCTGCACAGCTTTGTCGCAGATGACAGAGAAACTGCGCGCGAAATTGCCCGCGAACCGATGAAAGATTACCTGCGGTCCGCTGCCGGATTAATCAAACAATACGCTTGGGCGTTCCCTGCATTTAAGCGCCCAGAAGGGGCCAAGAACGCCTTTGATCTTGAGTTAGGTTCACTCGAAGAAGAAGAGCTTGAGGGAATCCTGGATTTTGCGTTCTTGCGCTATTTTGAAGACTCCGGCTTGTTTGGCACCGTAGATGACTGTGTGCAAAGGGTCGAAGCGTTAAAACGCATCGGTGTTGACGAAGTTGCCTGCCTTATCGACTACGGCATAGCGCCAGAAATTGTTCTTGAGGGGCTGAAACCACTCGCGGAAGTTCTGCGCAAATCAAATATAGCCGCTGATATTGCCGAAGATGATTTTTCGATCGCTGCTCAAATTGCACGGCACAATGTCACCCATATGCAATGCACACCAAGTATGGCCCGCATGATCGCAATGGATGATGATGCGCGCGACACTTTGGGGCAGCTAGACCAGCTTTTGATTGGTGGTGAAGCCCTGCCCGGCGCGTTGGTTGATGATTTGCGCGAAGCCACTTCTGCGCAAGTTCTAAACATGTATGGCCCAACAGAAACGACCATTTGGTCATCGGTCGAACCTGTCATGCAAAGCGAAAGCACAATGAACATCGGCAAGCCCATTGCAAACACGTCGATGTATGTACTGGATGATGACATGAACCCCACTGCCATTGGCGAAGCGGGTGAATTGTATATTGGCGGTCAGGGCGTAACACGAGGGTATTGGCAACGCGATACGCTCACTGCTGAGCGTTTCGTCGCCAACCCGTTTGGCCAAGGACGCCTATATCGAACTGGCGATCTGGCCGCTTGGCGGGTTGATGGGCGGCTCGATTTTTTTGGTCGCTCTGATCATCAGGTTAAATTACGGGGCTATCGCATCGAACTTGGAGAAATCGAAGCTGCATTGGAACATCACGATTCAGTTGAACAGGCCGTTGTGGTCGCACGCGAAGATACGCCCGGCGATCTACGGCTCGTAGCCTATATCAAAGGCCAACAGTTTTCCGAAACAATCCTAAAAGAACACCTGTCAACAGTGATACCATCATTTATGGTGCCGTCGCATTTCGTTTCCGTCGATCAATTTCCTCTGACACCCAACCAGAAAATCGATCGTGCTGGACTGCCCAAACCCACCTCAGTCGTCGCAATGCCCCAATCAATGGTCGGGGCATCGGACACGTTAGAACAACAAATCGCGCGGGTTTGGAGCCATTTCTTAGGCGTGGAAAACATCAGTTCCTCTGCGAGTTTCTTTGAACTTGGCGGCCATTCTTTGCTGGCGGTTCAGGTGCATCGTGAGTTGCGTACAACGCTTTCATTGCAAAAACTCAGCATCACCGATATATTCCGTTTCCCTAAGCTGAAAGAATTGGCGGGGCGCATCCGCGATCTTTCTGAGGCGAAATCTGCATCGCCTCAGGTTGCGACGCCCGCGAATGAAAATTCCACGACCACCCGCACTGACGCCATGTCCAAACGGCGTGCAATGCGGGCTCAACGAAAGGCTGCCCGCTCATGAATTTTGCTGAATTGAAAACCCTTGCCAAAAACATGTTACCCCCAGAAGCCGAAGTAGTGGTTGTCGACCCTCGTTTGCCGATGGGTGATCTATACCCAGACGAAGCAAAATCTATGCAATCCGCGCGACCACAGCGTTTGCGTGAATTTACCGCAGGTCGAACCACATTAAGGCGCGCTATGGCTGGGCTTGACCTTCCGCCGCAGGCAATCCCTATGGGGGATGATCGGGCCCCCATTTGGCCAAATGGCGTAACTGGCAGCTTGTCACATTGTGACTCTGCCTGCATCGGGGTTGTTGCCCATCAGGCCGAGGTTGAAACGTTGGCAATTGACATTGAACCCGCATCTCCGCTGCATCAAGAATTGTGGGATACCGTTTTTACCAAAAGTGAACAGGAATGGTTAGCCCGGCAGCCCGTGGCAGAGCGCGGGATCAAGGCCAAAGAAATTTTTAGCGCAAAAGAATGCGCGTACAAAGCCCAGTACAACAAAACAAAAGAGATTTTTGATTTTCAACGCTTTAACGTCATCCTTTTAGGGCGGACCTTTAGCGCGATGTTTACAGAGGACACCGGAGAGTACCGAAAAGGTCATGAAATCTCAGGTAAAATCGGCCAGGCAGATGGCTATATCTTAACTACTGTTGCCGCGTGAGTTTCTAACTCCCGCCACAAGTTAACCATATTCGAAATCTATCGTGCTCCCATGGCGTCGATCTTAAGGCAATTTTAACGCTGAGATTCGACTTCATATAGCTAAAGCCCCGATTTGTTAGCAGCCAAATCCGGGGTCTTTTAAAAAGCGGAGAATATAGATGGACAGGTTCCCACCCGTCAGTGAGTTATTGAGTACCCTACGCCGCCACCTGTTGGTAGTTTGCGTTATCCTAATCGTGGGCGTTGTTGCATCTGTATTTTATGCGTTTAGCCAACCAAGGTTGTACGAAACTTCCGCAGTTATTCAGATTGAACAACCAAGCATACCTGATCCGACCGCAGCCGGATCAACCAACAGTGCCACTTTGCAGCTCTTGCAGATCATCGAGCAAAGGTTAATGGCACGGGACAATCTGATCCAAATCATCGAAAAATATGAGTTGTTCCCAGGTCAACCTTTGGGATCTCAAGTGTTGTTGGTTAGACAAGCGACAGCAGTTGAGCAAATTATCGATCCAAACTTGCGATGGCGATCTGATATCTCGCCAACGGCACTCTTGATAAGAGTAACCTACGGGGAGGCAGAAACAGCCGCGCAAATCGCGAATGAATTGGTGAATAACCTGCTCGAACAAACGCGCCAGCGCCGCACTCAACAAGTTGAAGAAACCCTCGCGTTCTTTGAAAGCGAAGAACTTAGGGTGGGTGATGCCATCGAAGCAATGAGCGATCAGATTGCCACGTTCAAAGAGATCAATGCACAGGTGTTGCCTGAGGGGCTCGCCTCTATTCGCACCCAGCTTCTGTCCCTAATTGAAACCGAATTGGAATTGGATCGTCAGATTGTAGAACTCAACAGCAACAGCTCTGAAAGCACTGTTTTTGCCAACCGACTAAGCCGTTTAGAAGATGAAAGATCCCTCATCCAAGAAAGACGCATTGGGCTGGAGCAACAACTTTCGAATGGGCCACAAGTCGAACGGGAATTAAATTCGCTCAACCGGTTCTTGCAGCAGCTCGAGGATCAGTTCCTAGTCATTACCCGCAATCGGGCAGAGGCGGAAATGGGCCAGATGCTGGATTCCAGTCATCAATCCCAGAATTTCCAAGTTCTTGAAACGGCGCTGGTCCCAGAATTTCCAATTTCTCCAAACAGGAAAAAACTGGTGGCCTTTGGTTTTATGGCAAGTTTGGCCATCGCGATTGGAGTGGTCTTCCTACTGGAGCTACGGAACCCTGTTCTGCGCACAGCAGGACAATTTGAACGCAATTTAGATATTCGTCCCATTGTCGCAATACCTGACATAACCCCTCAAAGAGCTATCGTGCAGTTCCGGCCGAGGTATTTGTATCTCATTGTTGGGATTCTGTGCGCTGTCATTTTATTAGGCATCGCAACGAGTATTTAAGAGAGCTGAGTTGAATTTTTCCGTGTAATTAGAATGTTCGCGTTCAAAAAACCTATCTTGATTCGAGCATTCTTAGTTAATTCAACCGAGAAAAATTGAAACAATAGTCGCGTTTCTGATAGGTCAACCAAAATATTGAAACAATTTACACCTCATAGTTGAGTCTTTTCAATTATTTCAGAGTGAATTAACCCTGATTTCGAAATTTATTCAATGATTTCAACGACCTTATCCTTTTGGATAGGGTCATTGGCATAGACTTGTAAACCACTATACGTCATATTTTAATCAAGTGATGAGTAATAAGGTGATCGTTAAATAGTGCTGCTGCTGCGTTAACTTGTTTCCCTTTGCGGGAAAATGTCTGCAAATTTGTTTCGCATAACCATAACAATCAGAGCCCCGTTTCATGGGTTCTGTTAGCATGCACAATTGATCGATCCCCTAAGCAAAAACTGGGGAACCGAAATGTCATATGAATCTGGTAGAGATTTTGTTGGTATTCGTGCATTTGAGACACGGCCATTTGGGGCCTATCGGCATGCACTTAAAAGAACATTAGACATTCTTTTTGTCTTGTTGGTCGCCCCTATCGCTTTGCTCATTCTGGGTGTTGCAGCCATTTTGGTAAAACGCGATGGCGCTTCTGCTTTTTATTGCCAAGAGCGCATTGGCCAAAACGGCACCATCTACAAGATGTATAAACTTCGCAGTATGGTCCCGAACGCTGACAACCTGCTAGAGCATCATCTGGAACAAAACCCCGAGGCCCGTAAAGAATGGGATCTTTATCAAAAGCTATCTCATGACCCACGGATCACACCAATTGGACGGATTTTACGCAAGTCATCCATTGATGAGCTACCTCAACTGTTAAACGTTCTTCTGGGTGATATGTCACTTGTTGGACCGCGCCCAATGATGCGGAACCAAAAAGACCTTTATCCCGGCGCAGCATACTATTCTATGCGTCCTGGTATCACCGGATATTGGCAGATATCTGAACGCAATGAATGTAGCTTTGCTGAGCGCGCATTGTTCGATACGAGCTACTATCGCGATCTGTCATTAAGAACCGATTTTGTTGTTTTGCTTCGTACAGTGTCGGTCGTGCTGCGTGGCACAGGCCACTAATCAAAGCATGGGCGGCCTACTCGTTCCGGGGGGAAACGAGGGGTCGCTCTACTATCCTTCCTTCGCATAGATTTCGCAGGTTCTGCGCCCAGCTTTTCCAGTTTAAATCCGTTTCGTAATATCTACGCGATGATCTGCAAAGCGCTTCATATTTTTCGCTATGCGACAAAACACTTTGAATCTGATCTGCGAACATCTCTGGCGTTGATCCAGAAGGCAAAGCAAACCCATTTACACCTTCGACTATTGGAATACCTCCCTGCCTGAGGCACAAAGAAGGCAATCCGTATGCCGAGGCTTCGCAAAATGCAAAGCCGTAGGATTCAAACGAGGGCATCAATAAAAAATGCGCCTGCTGAAAGAGGTTTTCAAATGTCTTCAACTCCTCTGGCTTTGACTTATCCAGCGAAGGGAAAACATGGACCGCCGCGTTCCTGTGAAAATCAGGCGGGGTACAGCCAACAACACTCAGCGTGGCATCTACCCCACGTGAAAGAAGGGCGTTAAGCGTTTCAAACGCCAGGAGACCACCCTTTGCAAACCAATCGCGCCCAACCAGTAAAAGCCGGACACCATTGTCCAGTCCACGGCTGCAACCCAATTGAGGTGCCGACATATTTGCACCCCATGGCACAACGACGGATTGCGCATCCTGTAAATCATAGAGATGATCAGCCTGTTCTTTCTGCCAATGAGACGGCCACAAATTTAGGTCATTGGCCTGAAATACTTTCCGCTCTGCCCTCAAAACCAATGGGTCAAACAAGCGAGAAACAGAAAGAAATGACCCGAAGGATGCCCCGACTTCGGATCTTTTATAGACCGTCGGAGTTGCATCAGCCGTAAACACACGCAACATCGGATAGGGTAATTTCAATCCGGCAAGCGATTGGAAACTGTAAGGGCAAAACAACATATCATAGCGTTCTTTGCCCAGTTCCCCAGCAACCTTTCTTGCAATCAGTCGCGAAAAGGCCAAGTGCAACCGCCACCGTAGTCGCAGGTTTAACGCGTCAGGCATTTCATGAATTGCGCGGCGCATCCATTCTAATGCCCCCCAATGATTACTCAGGACAGTGACATCGCCCACTTCGGACTGAAGGGCTTTAAAAATGCGGGCATTTCCACCTGAATAGGTCCAGTCCAACTCTGGCGAATGGTCACAAAGATACGCGATTTTCAAGGCCGACCCCTAAATCCATTTACCCAACCGTTTCAAAGACCCGCACTTGCGCGACCCTAAAAACACACCCTAACTTAGAATGCTCTTCTTTGAACCATCCTTACGACAGTCTTCATTGCCTTTGCTATACAATTGAAAATCGACCAAATCATGACGAATCTCTTTCAGAATACAAAAAGGTAGTACTGTCGGGTATGCCCAACACCATCGCATACATAATGCTTTTACTCTGGCCCCTCATAACGGTCGGGCTGTGGCGACAACTACCGCCAGCACGGGCATTGATATGGACAATGTTGGGGGCTTATCTTCTGCTCCCTCCCTTACCCACCAGCTTTGATTTTCCGCTACTACCGCCGTTTAACAAAAACACTATTCCGAATGTCACGGCGCTTTTGCTGTGTGTCGTTCTGTTGCCACAACGTACTCCACTCGTTCCACAGTCCCTTGCCGCGCGTTGCCTTTTGGCCGTTTTTATATTCTCGCCAATCTTTACGGTTTTAAACAACCCCGAGCCTTTGATATTCGGCGGCGAAGGTCTGCCCGGTCTTAAGGTCACAGACGCCCTTGCATTATGCATAAATCAGGCCATTTTGTTGGGTGGCTTTTTGTTGTCGCGCCCTTTGTTGAATTCAATCAATGCTCAGCGCGATTTGCTGGTCGCGTTGGTGATCGGCGCGTTATTTTACACATTACCAATCCTGATCGAAGTCCGCTTGAGCCCACAAATTAACACCTGGGTTTATGGATTTTTCCAACACGTCTTTAGCCAAACAATCCGAGCAGGTGGATTTCGACCCCTCGTTTTTCTAGAACACGGGATCTGGGTGGCGTTCTTTATTATGACAGCGCTCGTCGCTGCATTTATCCTGTGGCGCTCTGAGCCTCTGGCAAAGCGGACCCGTTATATTTGGGCCGTAGTACTGTTTTCAGTTTTGCTGATTTTATGCAAAACGTTAGGGCCGGTTATTTTCGTTGTTTTCCTTATCCCCGCAATCATATTGCTTCCAAATCGGACCCAAATTCGAATAGCCGCGGTACTTGCATTTTTTGCGATACTGTATCCCGCGCTAAAATCTGCAGACTTGGTGCCAACAAATACGCTACTTTCCCTTGCTCAAAAGGTCAGCGGAGAGCGCGCGTATTCTCTGCAATTTCGATTTGAGAATGAGGATTTATTGGCAGTTCGCGCCCGTGAAAAACCATTATTTGGGTGGGGAAGTTGGGGCAGAAACCATCTTCATGATCCTGTAACAGGTAGCATTTCAACTGTTTCAGATGGTCAATGGATCATAACTTTTGGCGTCTTTGGAATCGTCGGGTTTTTAGGCGAATTTGGCTTGCTGGCTTTACCGTTATTTTTGTTATGGCGAGAAACAAGGCACTTACCCAAGGGCGCTGTTTCACCCTACATAGGACCTTTATCGCTTTTGCTCGCAGTCAATCTAATCGACCTCATTCCAAATGCGACACTCACACCAATGACATGGTTGCTCTCTGGGGCCTTGCTTGGTCACGCAGAACTCTTGCGGCGCGGACGCACATTGAAACCATTAGATATCTACGGCGCCACTCCCGATACTCCAGCGCGGACACTCATTTGAATACGATCTCCCCTCCCCGTAAGCGCGTTCTCGTGATCGCTGAAGCCGCCAACCCGGAATGGGTGTCCGTCCCGCTGATCGGATGGGCGCTTGCGCGCGCACTTGGGCAGATCGCAGATGTGCATATCGTTACGCAAATCCGCAATCGCGATGCGTTTTTACGGGCAGGCCTAACCGAAGGGGAAGATTTTACCGCAATCGATTCCGAAGCCTTCGCCAAACCCCTTTGGGCCATTGGGTCTGCTTTGCGTATGGGCGAAGGCAAAGGATGGACTGCATTGCAGGCCGTTTCAGCCCTGTCCTATCCATATTTTGAACGGCTTGTTTGGAAACAATTCGGCGGTGCCATTCGCGCCGGTGAATACGATATCGTCCATCGGGTGACACCCCTATCCCCAACGATCAGCAGTCCCATCGCTGCAAAGTGCGCGCGTGCAAATATCCCATTTGTTCTTGGCCCTTTGAATGGTGGGGTTCCGTGGCCCAAAGGTTTTGACGCTGAGCGCCGTCAAGAGCGCGAATTTCTGTCATATGTCCGTGGGGTTTACAAAGCGCTCCCCGGTCGAAAATCCACTCTGCGCCATGCGGCCGCGATCATTGCTGGCTCCCATCACACCAAGGGTGAAATCCCGAATTTTGCCCAAGAAAAAAGCATCTACATCCCAGAAAATGCAATTGACCCCCTAAGGTTTTCAGCAACGAATAAGCCCACATCTGGTCCATTAAAAGCCAGCTTTATTGGTCGTATGGTTCCCTACAAAGGCCCTGATATGTTGTTAGAGGCTGCGGCACCACTGCTACAAAACGAACAGCTTACAATCGACTTCATCGGGGACGGCCCGATGATGGAAGCCCTTAAAAACCAAGCAAAACCTTTCGCGGGTGCCGTCACATTTCATGGATGGTGCGCCCACGAAGACGTGCAAAATATCACCGCCGCCTGTCAACTTCTATCGTTCCCGTCCGTTCGTGAATTCGGGGGCGGTGTTGTGCTTGAGGCGATGGCGCTCGGCATCGCGCCTTTAATCGTTGACTATGCTGGCCCAGCTGAACTGGTCACGGAAACAACAGGATTTAAAGTCCCCTTAGGGGCAAGGTCGGAAATAGTATCGGGCTTTCGCGATGCCTTAACACAACTCGCAGCCAACCCAGAACACGTCCGAACTGTGGGAGCTGCCGCAAAATTACGCGTTGCTGATCATTTTACGTGGACCGAAAAAGCCAACCAAATAGCCCAAATTTATGATTGGGCCCTTGGACACACAGACAAACCAACGTTCGACTTTTAAATTTCACGCGCAGGTATGCCAACAACAGTTGCGCCCACTGGGACATCTTGTGTCACAACTGCATTGGCCCCAATTTTAGCGTGGTCTCCAATGGTCAGCGGTCCAAGGATTTTGGCACCCGTCCCTATATCGACATGCCCACCAACCTTCACGGCGCCGGCAAGGGTAACCTGTTGGAAAATCATACAGTTAGGGCCTATCACACTATCCGGGTGAATAATTATCCCTGTCGGATGTGGCAGCCGCAACCCCCCGCTGATTTCCATATGCAGATGGATTTCACTTTGCGTCGCAACAGACCAGAACCAATGCACCAGCACCCAATACTTCGCGCAGATCTTTCCAAACACTCCGCCTGATTGCCGCGCTTTTTGATAGCTTCGAATACTCCGCAATAGCTTTGGCGCAGGGTCCCAAAAACGACGCGGTGCTTCCCGATGCCAATCTGGTTGGGTAGCACTGACATTTAAATCATCTGGATGCGGCTCCAAGCGATGTTCCTTTGTATAAATTTCCCTTAGCCTGTCTCACTTCTGCCGCAGGGGCAAGAGCGCCGAGAAACCGGGCCTTGACTGTCGCGCATGATCCACGCGTTATGGATGAAATCAAGGGTTTACAGGAAATTACATGACTTACCGCAAAGAAATAGATGGGCTGCGCAGTATCGCTGTGATGGCGGTTGTGCTATTTCACTTTTCTGTACCCGGAATTTCCGGCGGTTTTGTCGGCGTTGACATTTTCTTTGTCATTTCTGGTTTTCTCATCGGCGGCATTTTGTGGGACGAAATTTCCACACATTCCCGCCTTTCTCTGTCCCGATTTTATCAACGTCGCCTAAAACGTTTGGCCCCGGCCTACGTTGTCATGTGTTTGGTAACATTCGCGATTGGATGGCTGGTTCTTCTGCCATTTGAATTCCGAGAATTCGGGAAAGGGCTCATTGCGGCGACGCTCTATCTCTCGAATATCCTATTTTTTCGTCAGGCTGGATACTTTGACACCGCGTCAGAGGACAAAGCGCTCCTGCACACTTGGTCGCTTTCGGTGGAAGAGCAGTTTTATATTTTCCTACCCCTTTTGATGCTTTTGCTGCTCCGACACAGAAAGACTCTGCTTGGTTGCCTATGTTTCGCATTTGTCGCCTCGTTGGCCGCATCCATTTGGGCCACCTCAATCAATCAACCTGCCGCATTTTATCTATTTCCATTCCGTGCATGGGAACTGCTTGCAGGGGTTTTACTGGCGATCTGGGGGCGTGAAACACAAGCGAAATGGGACATTCACCCGTTATGGTCGTGGGCTGGAATTGCCTGCCTCGGTATGGGGATTCTGTTGATACAACCCAACGCAACCTTTCCCGGCATTTATGCATTGGCCCCGGTGGCGGGAACGGTTTTAATCCTCATAAACGGGGGAAACAAAAACCTCGTAAACTCAATCTTGTCCTCACGCCCCTTTGTGGCTGTTGGGTTGATATCTTATTCGCTTTACCTTTGGCATTGGCCTGTCGTGGTCCTGTCACATACTTATTTTGGCGAACCGTCCAACGTAGGTGAAACACTGGGCTGGTTAATGCTATCCATTGTGCTCGCGACGATCAGTTGGCGCTATGTTGAAAACCCAATACGCCACGCAAAATCTCTATCACCCCACCTGATATTTTCCAGCGCGGCAATAGCATCAGTTACACTATGTGCGCTCGGGGCCGCCTTATACGTGAAAAATGGCGTGATTGATCGTTTTTCCGACACTGCCCAAATCCACATTCGCGCCACCCAAGATTTTTTACAAGATTGGAGTCGCTGCGACACTGCCAACGATGGCCCCCTTACAGGGATAGAGATTTGCGCAATCGGTCCCGAGGGTCAAACTCCCGAGGTATTGGTATGGGGGGATTCCCATGTTCGCGCCTTTCGCGAAGGGCTTGATTTAGCCGCACATGAAAACGGAGTCGCCGGGCTCTTGATATGGCGTGCTGGTTGTCCTCCTTTTTTCAATATCCAAAAAACGGAATCTGCTGCAACACCATCGGAGGATGCAAGCTGTACAGATGCGAACGCCCGCATAGAGCATGTGTTCAACACCTACGACACAATTGAACGTGTGATGCTGATTGGTCGATGGTCCTATTATGCTGAAGGTACCGGCATTGGGAATGACGCCCACAATACAATAAGCCTAGAACCCCATTTTGGCACAGCCTTTGACACGACCCTTTCCGCGCTGCAAAGCTATGTTTCAGACGTGTTTATCTTGCGGCAAGTCCCCGAACTCCCCAACTACGATTCACGGAATGTCGCCCAAGCGCTGGCGCACAGGCGCGCCGTTACAGCTGATCAGCTAACGGCGACAGAATCCGCACTCGCAGAGCGCATTGCCTCAAGCGATCCACAACTTCAATCAGCCGCACAAGCCGATACAGTCACACTAATTGATCCTCAACCGATCCTTTGTGAAAACGGATGCAACGCCATTCAAAATGGTTCCGGCTATTATTTTGACAACAATCACATCACAAATACTGCTGCCTTAAGCTTACGTCATCTGTTTACGCGTTTCTTTACAGGTTCAGACGAATGACCACAGCCAGCGATAAGATATGGGACGTTATCGTTATTGGTACCGGAATAGGTGGCGGTACAATTGGACGTGCCTTAGCCGAGGCAGGTCTTTCGGTCTTGTTCTTAGAAAAAGGTAAGAAGGGCTTGCGTTGCGAGCAAAATACTTTGCGGCACGATGTATGGGATGCAACGGCGCGGGCAACGCGCGGGTATTGGCCAAAACCGATGAAGGCCAAAGTCAACGGCATAGAAACCGAATTCTTCGCGCCACTTGGTGCCGGGGTTGGGGGCTCTTCTGTGTTTTATGCGGCGGCGCTTGAATGTCCTGAGCCCCACGATTTAGACGATACCGCGAAAATCAAACACCCTACTGGGGGATGGCCAGTCTCTTATGCTGAGTTCGCTCCATATTTCCGCAAAGCGCAAACCCAATACCACATCAATGGGACGCCAGATCCGCTATCAAAACAGCCTACTACATTAGAAAACCCGCCTGCCCCAACTGAGGGTGAAACCGCTTTATTTGCTGCGCTAAAATCCAAAGGCCTGCACCCCTATCGTGGCCATATGGCGATAAAGAACGTTGAAGATTGCCAGAGTTGCCTAGGGTTCAAATGCCCGAAAGCGTGCAAAATGGATGGGCGATCCGCCGGGGTGGAACCTGCGCTTGCCACCGGACATGCAGAACTACTGGATGAATGTGACGTGACCCATATTCACAGCAGTTCGGATCAGGTTAGCCATATTGCCGCCATGCACAAAGGCACCGAAGTTTCTTTGCGCGCGCGGCGGTATATCCTGTCGGCTGGTGCGCTTCGTTCGCCTCATTTATTATTGAAATCACGCAACGGACACTGGCCAGATGGGTTGGGAAATACCAACGGGTTGGTCGGTTGCAATCTGATGTTTCACCTCAACGAAATGTTTGCGCTGAGGCCGAAGGGCGCAAGTGTAGGCACTTCAAAGGCAATCGCCCTGCGCGATTTATACACACACAACGCCACACGCCTTGGCATGATCCAAGCCTTGGGCATAGAGGCCTCTTATGGGGAAATCGTTCATTATCTCAATATGATATATGATCGCTCCTTTTTACGCCGCCTCAAAGGACTGCGCCATCTCACCCGATTGCCCGCTGCCATCGCAACAAAACTCTTTGGTAGCGCGAGTCTGTTTGTCGGTATTTTCGAAGACCTGCCCTACCCCGAAAACCGAGTCATTCTGGACCAGAACCCAGATACGATCACACTCGAATATCGCTTTCACCCTGAACTCATGGCCCGGCGCAGCTTGTTTAGAAAACAGATCAAAACCCGTTTGCGGGGATTAAAACCCTTTTTTCTGTCCCATCAGCCTGAATTGAATTTTGGCCACCCTTCTGGCACCTTGGTTTTCGGACATGATCCACGTAGCAGCGTTTTGAATGCCCAATGTCGATTGCACGGGGTTAAAAATCTTTATGCGGTTGACGCCTCATTCATGCCAACCTCTATGGGCGTTAATCCAAGTCTAACCATTGCGGCCAATGCACTTAGGGTTGCTGCGCACCTTATTGATGAATTGAAGGTATCGGATGATTGACCTTAGAAACGGAATTGCTGTTGTAACGGGCGCCAGCTCTGGACTGGGCCGTGCGCTTGCAATTGAATTGACGCTACAAGGTGTGCGCGTGGCGGGTATTGGTCGGCGCAACGAAGCCCTCATTGAAACGCAAAAGCTTGCGCAAAGCGGGTTATTCACCCCCGTTGTTGCAGATGTATCCGATCCAAATGAATTAAAGTCGGCCTTTGATACGGTCATTTCAGACCTCGGCGCTATCACCATCCTAATCAATAACGCCGCAGTTTACCCGCATCGCGACTTTTTAGATGAAACGCCCGAAAGTTATGCCCAAACCGTTGCTATCAATCTGGGTGGGACCGTCAATGCAACACATGCAGCGCTGCAATCCATGACAGGTACCGGAATTGGGCGAATTATAAATGTCTCCAGTTTTGCCGATATCGCGCCGCTTCCTGCCTCCGGGGCATACAGTGTTTCCAAAGGAGCACAGCGCATTTTTACCCGCGCGCTGATAGCAGATATTTCTGACAGGTTTCCTGATATTGTGGTCAACACTTGGATGCCCGGCATGTTGGCCACCGACATGGGGTTGGCAACTGGCTTGTCCCCTACCCAAGCCGCAAAGTGGGGTGCGAAACTCGCGCTTTGGCATGATCGTAGCCTGAGCGGAACAACCTTTGAAATGGACCGCGAACTCCCTGAACCTAGATCACTGAAACGCCGCATCCGGGATAAAATTCTACGCAGCGGGCCAAAGTTACGTCACTTATAACGCTGTCTCAATGCTCGTAAAAAATGTCCGGGTAGAATCACAACGCATTTGAAATAGCGCCCGAACAAACGCTTTGGATTAGATAGAAGCCGCCACAACCATTCAATTGCCAGTTTTCGCACCCATTTAGGGGCGCGTTTTTGCTCACCTGCCAGAAAATCAACACCTGCACCAATGGACGCAAATCCGATTTGTGGGGATAATCTTCGCCCACGTGCGGCAAATATTTCCTGCTTTGGTGCACCAAGTGCCACAAGACATAATCCCGCCCCAGACGCGTTCAGCGCATCAAACATGCCGGCAGCATCAGATCCTTCGGGGTCAAATCCAAACTTTGGCGCAATCTTGCAAACCACCTGGCACCCTGCCACGCGCGTTTCCAAATGCTCCGCTGCTGCATCCAACACCTGCTCTGTACTGCCAAGCAGCGCGATAGACACCCCAGCCTGTGTGGCATGTTCAACCAAGGGCAAGACCAGATCAGCACCGGGAAGCAAATCAACAGGTTCACCCGCCACACGAGAAATCCAAACGATCGGATTTCCGTCAGCAACAACCAAATCCTGGGCACAATAAGCCGCATGAAATTCCGCTGAATCACGCAGCTTCACCAGATGATCCAAATTCAACGTCGCCAAGGCAAAGCCTTCGCCCGCCTGAAACCGATGATCAACCTCAGTCCAAAGCTCGGATTGCGTCGCAACATTTACTGAAATTTTACGTGCGCCTGCTGTAAATTCCACTTGGGCCTCCGTCAAAGTTGGCTTGGCTTAACACGATTGCCAGTGACCAACACGAATTTCTTGCATCTCACTGGAATTCTTTGGGCTTTTCGCTATAGTTTTGCCACAATTTTAAGGGAAGAAGTCCCTCACAAGAGGATTTTATGACCGCATTTTATATCATCGGCTGTGGCTTCGTGGCGGACCTATATATGAGGTCATTCGCCCTCTATTCAGATGCAAAAATTTCCGCAGCTTTTGATCAAGACCCTGACAGGCGGGTGGCTTTTGCAAAGCATTGGGATGTTTCGACGGTTGATAGTCTTGAGACACTTTTTGAATGCGCTCAAAACGACGAAAACGCTATTTTTCTCAACCTTACGAACCCGGATGCGCATTTCGAATTAAACAAACTTATCCTTGAGGCTGGGTTTCATTGCTACTGCGAAAAACCGCTCGCAATGGATATGACCGATGCTCAATCGCTTTACGCACTTGCCGACGACAGAAAACGCCTGCTTGCCTCGGCCCCTTGTAGTTACTTGGGCGAAGCCGCGCAAACGTTAGCCAAAGCTGTTCGTGACAACATCGTCGGAATACCGCGCCTAGTCTACGCGGAACTGGACGATGGATTTATACCGCAGGCCCGCTATCACGACTGGATCAGTGAATCGGGCGCACCATGGCCTTACAAGGATGAGTTCAATGTGGGATGCACATTGGAACATGCCGGGTATTATCTGACGTGGCTTATCGCAATGTTTGGTCCGGTCAAACAGGTTGTCGCCGCTTCCGCAGCACTAATCCCTGACAAACCCGGCCCGACTGACACACCCGATTTTTCAACCGCGACGTTGTTTTTCACTGATGGCATGGTTGCACGCTTAACCTGTTCAATTGTCGCCCCCCACAATCACCAAATTCGCGTTATCGGTGAAAATGGTGTCTTGGCGGTAAAAAAAGCGTGGGACAACGCAGCGACGGTCAAATTTCACCGACGGTTTAACCTGCGTAGGCGGTTGTTAGAACATCCGTTCGGTAAGCGCGTTAAAGTCAGCGGCCCAACCCATCCTCAGGTGACGCGCAAAGGCGCTGCGGCTATGAACTTTGCGCTCGGCCCAATCGAAATGCGTGACGCAATACGCGAAAACCGCCCCTGCCGTATGGCTGCGGATTTTGCCCTTCATGTGAATGAGATCACATTGGCGATCCAGAACTCTGGTGCACATTCTGGCGCTTTGACCATGCAAACCTCATGCCAGCGACCAGATCTCATGGACTGGGCCAAATGAAAAAAATCCTGATCACTGGGGCCTCTGGGTTTATCGGAAAGTACACTGTCAAAATGGCACGCAAACGTGGCCATGACGTTATCGCTGTTGTTCGCAACCCAGAAAGCATCCCGCCGGAATGGGCCGACGATCAGAAAATCGCACCGTTGGTTGCCGATTTGGCGAACGGGCCTGCTCCCTTTCCTAAGGTAGACGCCGTCATTCACGTGGCTGCGTCTCTATCGTCAAACCCTGCGCGCCAACAAAGAGACACGCATTCAGCCACCAAAGGTTTAATCGAAGCCATTCAAGGCCAACCCATCCTCGTTTTGGTCAGTTCGATCGCGGTCTACCCCGCGAATGCACTACACATTGACGAAAGCTGCCCTGTTGAGCCAACCCCCACACTACGAGACACCTATTGTCAGAGTAAAATAGCCCAAGAAGCCTTGGTTCAAAGACTGTATTCCGGCCCCATTCACATCATGCGCCCTGGTGCTGTTTTTGGCCCCAGTCGGCTATGGAACAGCCATATCGGTGTGGGGTTAGGACCAATATTAGTTCGCCTATCAAAACATGGAACAGTTCCCACCTGTTATGTAGAACACTGTGCTCAAGCATTGGTAATTGCAGCGGAGCAAAGCGGCCTGCAAAATGACATCACAAATGTCATTGATGATGACCGACCAACCCGAGCCGATTTTTTGCACACCATGCAAACTACAAACTGGCCGCGGATTATCATCCCATTTTCATGGAAACTTCTGCTGGCATTAGCACATATTCTCCCCCAATCGTTACCTCTTCCGGGTATCCTCAGACCTGCAACCTTACGGGCGCGTTATCAAAGCGTAACTTATGACACGCAAAAATTGCATGCCATGGGATGGAAACAAACCCATAGCTTTGAAAAGGCTTTTGCCGAAAGCGGGGGATCAGATGACAGATCATAAAATTGCATATCTCACTGGGGAATACCCGCGTGCGACGGATACGTTCATCCAGCGCGAAGTCGCTGGCTTGCGGGCAACCGGCCTTACCGTTGAAACATGTTCTATCCGCGAAACAAGCCTTGAACATCTGGTCGGCGAGGAGCAAAAATCCGAAGCCACACGCACCTTTCACGTCCTAAAAGCCGCCTTATCGCCGCTCACATTATTGCGCAGCCACCTGTCCAACATGCGTCGGAATCCGCGACGCTGCTTTTCTGCCTTTGCATTGGCGCTGAAAACCCGTCAACCGGGGATGAAGGGGCTGCTATATCAAATGGTATATCTTGCCGAGGCAAGCGTACTGGCAAGACACATGCACCGCAAAGGGATCACCCATCTACACAACCACATCGCCATGGCCAGCGGCACTGTTGCGATGCTGGCCAGTGAAATCTCAGGCATTCCTTACAGCTTTACCCTGCATGGCCCTGATATTTTTTATGAGGCGCATCGTTGGCGGTTGGATGAAAAATTGAAGCGCGCGCAATTTGTTGCTTGTATCAGTCATTTCGCGCGCTCCCAAGCCATGAGCTTTGCATCGTCGGAAAACTGGAGCAAATTTCACATCGTGCATTGCGGCGTTGACCCTGACCGTTATCAAAACACCCGCGAGCGGAGCGGCCAAAACCTACTGTTCGTGGGCCGCCTTGCTGCCGTCAAAGGGTTGCCTGTGTTGTTTGAGGCACTTGATCAACTGCGCCCAACACACCCAGACCTGACCGTTACCCTCATCGGTGATGGTGCCGAACGCACCGCGTTGGAAAAGACTGCACCAAGCAACGTAAAATTTGTCGGATATAAATCACAATCCGAGGTGGCGCAGGCTTTAGAAGCGCATGATATGCTCATCCTGCCCAGCTTTGCTGAAGGACTTCCTGTGGTGCTGATGGAAGCCCTAGCCTCAGAGATGCCTGTTGTTGCAACGCGTATCGCGGGTGTGTCTGAACTGGTGGATGACGCAATGTTGGTAGCCCCCGGTGATGCGCAACAACTTGCCCAGCGTATCAAAGACCTGCTGCATAACCCGGTTCACGCCACCGCATTGGCCAAACAGGGGCGTGCTAAAGTTCTAAAAGACTTTGATGCCGCGAAAGAAGCAAAGTGGCTTAGCCAAATCATCATCGACCACCACAACCACAAAACACCCGGGCTACGGCCAGAGGACAAGTAATGAGTATCGGAATTGTATTAATCGGCCGCAACGAAGGGAACCGTTTGGCGCGCGCCTTAGACGTGATATCACACATCGCTGTCCCTATGGTTTATGTAGATTCAGGTTCTACAGACCAAAGCGTCACCACAGCCCGTGCGGCAGGGGCAAATGTTGTAGAATTGCGCGCCGACCTTCCTTTTACAGCAGCCCGTGGCCGCAATGCCGGGTTTGAGGCATTGATGAAAATCAACCCCGACATCGAATTCGTGCAGTTCATCGACGGGGACTGTGTGTTATCAAAAACATGGCTGAGCGCAGCAAAAGCAGCTTTGATAGAAAACCCCGACCTTGGGATCGTGACAGGTTGGCGTTCGGAGGTGAACCGCGCCTCTAGCATCTATAACGCCATGTGTGACTTTGAATGGTATCGCCCGGCTGGCGAAATCCTGACGTGCGGCGGCGATATGATGGTTCGCGCTGAAGCCTTTGACGAGGTAGGTGGCTTTGATCCAACTGTGATCGCCGCAGAGGACGATGAATTTTGCATTCGCATCCGCAATGCTGGGTGGAAAATTCGCCGCCTTCCAGAAGACATGACATTTCACGATGCCGACATGACACAATTTTCGCAATGGTGGCAACGCGCCATTCGTAGCGGCCATGGCTTTGCCCAAGTGGGCGCAATGCACCCGCCCTATTTTCAACGTGAGCGACGCCGTGTTTGGATTTTTGCAGCGCTATTGCCGCTCTTTGCCCTCATTTTTCTAACACTAAGCCCTATCTTTTTAATTTTCCTGCTGGGTGCTTATGTTCTTTCATACCTACGCACGGTCCAAGGGCTTATACAAAACGGGCTACCCCTGCCCGAGGCTTTGCATCACGGATTGTATCTGCTGATTTCCAAATTTCCAAACCTCATCGGCATGCTCATATTCACAAAGCGGCAACGCCAAGGCCATAAAATGAACATCATTGAGTATAAATAACGCATCATAATTTGACGAATAGGTTTTCTAACGTGGCTAAAGAATTGATCAGAATTGGGCTTGTCGGTGCTGGGTATATTGCAGATTGGCACGCTGACGCGATCCGTATGACGGATGGCGCAAGTGTTGCAGCCATCTGCGATCCCGCCTTGGGCGCGGCGCAGGCGCTCGCTGCTAAACACGGCGCTCCCACGTTTTCCTCTTTAGAAGACCTTATTCAATCTGGCACCTGCGATGCAGTTCATATCCTTACACAACCTCCTTTGCATAAACCTCTCGCGATTGAGGCGTTGCAGGGTGGATTACATGTGTTGGTCGAAAAACCAGTGGCCCTGTCGGCATCTGACGTCACCGAAATAAACCAAGCCGCCGCAGCGGCAGACCGTTGTTTTTCAGCCGGTCACAATTTCATGGGCACCCCCGGATATCAGCGCCTAAAAGCTGCCAAAGATGCTGGCGATATTGGGCGCATCACATCCGCAGAGTTTAACTGGCATTTTCCTCTGGCCCCTTTGCGGTCTGGGCCATTTGGCCTGTGGTTATTGCAAGACACCAAAAATCTGTTGCTCGAGCTCGGCCCACATTTGTTTGGCTTTGCCGTCGATCTGTTTGGTCCGCTTAACATCGAACACCTTAGCATCGGCAAACCGATTACACTGCCGGGTGGGGCAGAACGACCGCAATCTTGGCGGGTCATCGCACGTGCGGGGGATGTTGATATCACCATCAATCTTTCGCTTGTTGAAACAATGGACGACAGGTCAGTCACTGTACGCGGAAGCACGGGCATTGCCCGGCTTGATTATGCGTCAGATACATTAACTATAAACGCTGAAAATTCGTCCGATATTGTTATGAACCCACTGCGGCGCCAGCTTTCGCTGACAGGTCAGGATCTGCGCGAAGGGATCGTAAACGCCGCGCGCCAAACTGTATCCCTTAATCGTAAATCCGCCTATGCGCTTAGTTTTCAAGGAATGGTCAAAAGCGTTAGCGAGAGCCTGCGCCATGGTCGCCCAATTGACCCGAGGTTTTCCGGGGAATCCGCACAGACGGTTATGCACGCCATCGACGACACGCTCGCCTTTTTGCCAAAACAGCCGGACCCTGTGCATACGCAGAGCCGCGCCCCAAATCCCAGCGTGTTGGTGATCGGCGGCACCGGATTTATTGGCAAACGCCTGACCGAAATGCTGGTCGAACGTGGCCATGATGTTCGCGTGCTTAGTCGTGGTCGCAAAGGTCCGTTTGAGCATCTCACCGACCGCGTGGAAATCATGCAGGCGTCGCTCAAAGATCGCGCTGCGTTGGTTCAGGCCATGCAAGGCTGTGACGCCGTTTATCATCTAGGCAAGGCGTTAGAAGACACGTGGGAGGCCTGCCTAGAAAACGACGTTGGAGTGACCATCAATGTTGCAGAGGCCGCTATTGAGGCCGGTGTCAAACAATTCGTCTACACTGGCACAATTGCATCATATGACATGTCCGATCCGGCCCATCACATTACTGAAAACACCGGGTTTTCACAGGATATGACGGATCGAAACCTCTATGCGCGCTCAAAGGCTAAATGCGAAGAAGAGCTGCTAAAAATGCATCGCGATCGTGGTCTGCCACTCGTGATTGCGCGACCTGGCATTGTAGTTGGCCAAGGCGGCCCGCTCCAGCACTGGGGTATTGGACGCTGGCATGGTGCCGGTGCGGTTCGTATTTGGGGACCCGGCAAAAACACGCTTCCTTTTGTGTTGATTGACGATGTTGCCGAAGGGCTCATTCGAATGATCGAAGTGCCCGAAGCGATCGGACAGTCCTTTAATTTGATCGGCGAACCCATGCTGACCGCACGAGATTACTTTAACGCCATTCATAATACGCTTGGCGCACGGATCAAAGTATCGCCCGGTTCACTTCATGTGTTTTTTGCAGCCGATACTGTCAAACATCTACTCAAGAAATATGCGCTGCGGCGTACAGGATTGGATCGTGCATCGCTCAAGGACTGGAAATCTCGCGCGCATTTTTCGCCGTTTGACAATCAGCTTCCGAAAAAAGTGTTGGGATGGGCCCCCGAACCAGATCGCCGCAAATTTATCGACGCAGCCATTGTTGATGCAAATCTGTTAGGTTTTTAGGCCAAATCCCAAGCGGCCATCATTTTGCCGAATTCATTTGGTAAATGCTGTGTGTAACAAAAGGTTCAGTATGTCAGATCAAAGCGCCTCCAAATCCCCCGAAGACCTCAGCCAAGAGCTGCGGTCAGCTGCGTTGACTGTTGTCGATGCGTGGGATGGTTTAGACACTGTTACCTTAAACGCCAAAATTCTTGAGCAATCTTTGGTGATAAGCGCCTCACGAGAACACCCGGCCAATAAGTCCTTTGATATTTTACGCACACGGCTGTTGCAGCTTTTGGCGGATCGAGGCTGGAACAGAATTGCGATTACGTCTCCGACGCAGGACTGCGGTAAAACTTTTGTAGCAACCAACCTCGCGATGAGCATTTCCCGACGCGAAAGCATCCGCACGGTTTTAATAGATCTCGATCTGCGCAATCCAAGTTTAGCCAAAGTGATGGGTGTCGAAGACACTATAAAAATCAGTGATTATTTGACTGGCCATCTCACACCCGAAGAGTATTTTCTGCGTGTCGGGCCAAATTTAGTTGTCGGGTTAAACGCAGAAACAGTTGATGCGCCAGCAGAGATGCTACAGGAAAACATGACGGGCGATGTATTGGACGAAATGTTAGATACATTACTGCCTGATGTCGTTCTGTATGATCTGCCCCCTGCCCTTAGCAATGATGATGTATTGTCATTCTTGCCCAACATTGACGGCGTTCTATTAGTCGCCAGTGGATCTATGACAACCGCCAGAGAAATCAGAGATGTCGAATTGATGTTAGGTGGAAAAAAACCCCTTATCGGGGTTGTTCTTAACAAAGCCGAAGATGGCTAAAAAGCCGGCGGCGCGCCTGCACCGCCGACCTGTTTCATAGATTTACAGGGGCGCCCGTCTCAAGCGAAAGCGCGGCGGCATCTGCCAATATCTGCGCTTGTAAGCCATCATGGATGCTCGGCGCTGGAGGTGTTCCAGCCAAAACGCTGTCCACAAAATGCGCCATCTCAACTGAATACGCCGCCTGGTATCTTTCTAAAAAGAAATGCTGAGCAGGCGCTTTTGCAAACCCGTCTGCCGTTGCCATTTCAACATTGTTTTCAAGTAAATTTTCAGCGCGCAACA
Source organism: Cochlodiniinecator piscidefendens (assembly GCF_011326755.1). Lineage (GTDB taxonomy): Bacteria > Pseudomonadota > Alphaproteobacteria > Rhodobacterales > Rhodobacteraceae > Cochlodiniinecator > Cochlodiniinecator piscidefendens. The sequence continues at coordinate 39,126 of NZ_JAAOIE010000008.1, forward strand.
TCCCCTTAGATCCGTGCACCTCTAGCCGTTGATCATAGCCGTAGGTAGCGCGACGGGAATTGGAAATTTGGCAAATCCGACCACTCGCTGTTGTCAAAGTCACCGCAGCCGTGTCCACATCACCTGCTTTGCCAATCTCGGGATCAACCAAAGAAGACCCAACAGCAAATACCTGGGTAATCTCTTCGCCCAGCATAAACCGCGCCATGTCAAGATCGTGGATCATCATATCGCGAAACAACCCACCAGAGCTTTTGATGTATTCAACCGGCGGGGCGGACGGGTCACGAGATAGGATCGTCAGAATCTCAACATCCCCGATGTCCCCTGCCCGAATAGCCGCCTGAATATGGGCAAAGTTCGGGTCAAACCGGCGATTGAACCCCGTCAGAAATGCGACGTTGTTTTCTTCGACCACTTTGATGCAATCACGAATGCGATCAGCAGACATATCCACCGGTTTCTCGCAAAAAATCGCTTTGCCCGCACGCGCGCTTTGGTGGATCAAATCGTAATGTGTGTCGGTTGGCGTCCCGATAACAACAGCGTCAATCGCGGGGTCAGCGATAATCTGCTCTGTCGTGGACACTTGCGCATTGTGCGATGCCGCCAAGGCTTCGGCTGCGGCTGGGAACGCATCAGAAACCGCCGAAACACGCGCGTTGGCCAGCCCAGCGATTGATCCTGCATGCACCTGACCAATACGACCGCATCCCAGAATTCCGATATTTAACATAGTTCTATCCCAGTTTGGGGGCACCAAAGGCGCGCAATACATTTCGGGTTGCCGCAACAACCGGATCGTGGGTTTCTTTTAGAATTGTGACACGATCAAACCGCTTTGGATCACGGTTCACGGCATCACGCATCGCATGACCAAACGCCATCCGCAACTCTGTTCCGATGTTGAATTTGCACACGCTTGAGTTTTTAGCGAGCAACGTACGTTGATCAACGGGCACACCCGATCCGCCATGAATAACCAGCGGAATATCGGTTACAGCTTCAATCGCGCGGATGCGATCAATGTCTAGACCACCTTCTTTGTCCTGCTGCAAGTGGACGTTGCCAACGGAAATAGCCATGGCATCAACGCCACTTTCAACCGCGAATTTAGCAGCCTCCGCAGGATCTGTCCCGGCGGAATTCTCACCCCCAGAATATCCAACAAACCCAATTTCGCCTTCGCAAGAAATGCCAGCCGCATGGGCCATTTCTGCAATGGCGGCGGTTTCATCAATATTTTGCTGAAGTGGTTTGCGAGACCCGTCAAACATCAAAGACGTAAATCCACTATCGAGCGCCATTTTGCAGTCTTCAAAGGTGTACCCATGATCCAAATGCGCCACCACTGGCACCGAAGCGTTTTCGGCCAAATGGCGAAACATCTTTCCCAAAATCGGCAATGGCGTGTGGTCACGACAGCTTGGCCCGGCTTGCAAAATCACTGGGCAGCCTTCGGCCTCAGCCGCGGCAACATAGGCGCGCATTTCTTCCCAACCAAGGGTCACAAGACCCGCTACCGCATACCCGTTTTTAAGCGCGGGTTGCAAAACATCAGCAAGTGTCGCAAGCGTCATTTGAATTTCGCGATCATGTCTTTGATGCCTGGAATTGTCTCAAGTTGCGCGGCATGTGATGGCTGAAAATACTGCACCAACGACCGCTGGCTTAACCCGCCGAGGATTGTGAAATAGTACATTTCATAACCCGGAAGCACAGCACAAGGGTGATAACCTGCATCTAGGCATATCGTCGATCCATCAACGATATGGTAGGCATCACCGGGTTTGCCATCTTCGCGTTGCAACATCTGCACGCCAGACCCATAATTCGGGCGGAACCGGAAATTATAGGTTTCATCATGACGCGTCTCATCCGGTAGACGGTCAGTGTCGTGTTTATGGCTTGGGAAGCCTGACCAGCCGCCCTGCCCCACAGTATAAAGTTCGCTGACCAGCAACCGCCCGACTTTGTCGTGTTGTTTTTGGCCCAAAATGTGTTTGATTTTGCGATGCGTTTTAGTGTCATCAGACCCGTATTGCACCAGATCAATACCATCGGCGCGTACATCAAACGGATCAAGTACCTTATCGTATTTCGCACCGGCGATGAAAACTTCGGTTGTGTCAGATTTACCAACGATTGTGGCTTTGGCACCGACGGGAACATAAACGCCTTCGGGTTCGCCATCCCAAACATCAACGCCACGACCACCTAAATTTTCAAAGGCCATGCCTTCGATATCGACATCAACAGTGCCTGTCGCAGGCACGATACAGGTTTCATACCCCGGCACCTGATATTCAAACGCTTCACCCTGTTTTAGCTTCACGATATTGAAATAATTTAACGGAACAGTTTCGCTTTCGACATCAACGATGGGTTTGTTTTCATTATTATAAGGGGCGATATGCATGTTCGGTCCTTTCAGACTTCTGTTGGGCCGGGGTGGGAGGAAAGGAATTCCTCCAACTCAGCAGTTGTGGGCATTGCAGGGGCACAGCCAACACGGCTGACGACCATTGAGGCACAGGCCGACCCGCGCAAAACGGCGTCTTTCAGTTCATGCCCTGCGGCCAGTGAGGCAATAAACCCACCCATGAAACTGTCACCAGCCCCAGTTGGTTTAAGCGCCGTGACCGGGTAAATCCCCGTTCGGAATTCCGTGTCAGGTGTGATGGTGATGGCACCCTCTTCGCCCATTTTATAAACGACGATCTTGGCTGTTGTTTGCGCCAGTTCGCGCGCTTTATCTAACCCTTTGTCGTAATCCCCAGCCATAAAGCCAAATTCAACGTCATTGCCGATGATCACATCACATAGCGCCGCTGCGCGTGAATATGTCTCTGCTGCATCTTCGGCTGATGGCCATGAATACGGGCGGTAATCGACGTCGAAAATCAGTGGAATACCGGCGGCCTTCGCCAGATCAAACGCGTGAAACGCAGCATCGCGTGACGGTTGTGCAGCGAACACTGTCCCGGTGGTGATCAGCGCCCCAAACGATTTGTATTCAACCTCAGCCACATCTTCGAGCGTCATCTGGAAATCAGCGGCATCATTGCGGTAAATCACCGATTGATGATCCTCAACCCGCGTTTCCACTACGGCAAGTGATGTGCGCACTTCGCCTGTGACGGATTTAACGTGGTCGCGGTTGATCCCGTATTTATCAAGCTCATTCAACGCAAAACGACCAACAGCATCATCCGATACACTGGTCACCAGCGCGGTTTTGCCGCCATGTTTGGTGATTGCCACGCCGATATTTGCGGACGATCCACCAAGACAACTAAAGAACTGCGTCGCCTCTTCGGTTTTCGTGCCGGGGGGATCAGGGTAAATATCCATGCCCGCGCGACCGACAATCACAAAGGTGTTTGAAGACAGATCCATCTTTACACCCCTTTACGTTGTTTGCTGCGGCTGGCTTCCCAATCGGTATGGGCGGCGCGCACTTTGTCATTGTCAGTGATATGCGGTGTTCCAACCTCCCACCAAGTGTGACCTTCTGTGGTCCAGCCTTCATAGGGGTCGACCTTCATGCAGATAACATAGGTTTTGTCGCTCGCTTTTGCGCGGGCAAAGGCAGCAGCCATTTCGGTTGGATTGGCAACGGTTTCCGCCGCAGCACCCATAGATGCGGCGTGCGCCTCAAAATCAACTGCAAACGGTTCGGGGATGGTCGGGCAATCTTCCAACAGGTTGTTAAAGCTTTCGTTGCCCGTGTTGTTTTGCAGTTTATTGATGACCGCAAAGCCACCATTATCAAGCACACAGATGATCATTTTCTTACGGCTTAGAACCGAAGAATAAATATCTGAATTCATCAGCATATAGGCCCCGTCCCCGACGAAAACGATAGTGTCTTTGTCAGGCTCACGCTCGGCCTGGGCAATCCGCGCGCCCCAGCCGCCAGCTATCTCATAGCCCATGCAGGAAAATCCGAATTCCACATCAACCGTACCAACATCAAGTGTACGCCAGTTCGCAGTCACCTCAGCAGGCAGACCACCTGCCGCAGCAACAACGCGATCGCGCGGATCGCACAATTCGTTCACAACACCAATCGCCTGCGCATAAGAATTGGGTCGATTACCTAATGCGGTGTTTTCAGAAACGTAGGCGTCCCATTTGACGCGCAATGCCTGCGCCTGTTCTGTCCAAGCCGGCGGGCTTGCATAACCTTTGGCCGCAGCGGCTAACTGACCAAGCGCCTTTTTCGCGTCTCCAACAACAGGCATCGACCGATGTTTAGCCGCATCATGGCGTGCCGCGTTGACCGAAATAAACTGCGCATCTTTGGCAAACGCTGTCCAAGACCCCGTCGTAAAATCCTGAAGCCGGGTGCCAACCGCAACAATCACATCCGCCTGCTCAGCGATTGCATTTGCACTGTCAGATCCAGTGACGCCAATCGGGCCAATGTTCAAAGGATGGGTCGCCACCATGTTTGCCCGGCCCGCAATAGTTTCCACAACCGGAATTTGCGTTTCCTCGGCAAAAGCGGTCAGCTCAGCCACTGCGCGTGAATATTGTACACCGCCCCCGGCGATGATCATTGGGCGCTCGGCAGTTTTCAGCGCTGCGACTGCATCCGCGATTTCCGCATCGTCCGGGGTAATCCGGCGAATGCGATGCACTTTCTTTTCAAAAAACTCAGCCGGATATTCATATGTCCAACCTTGGACATCCTGCGGCAATCCCAAAAAGGCTGGACCGCAATCTGCGGGGTCCATCATTGTCGCCAAGGCCGCTGGCAAAGATTGGATGATCTGCGCCGGATGAGTGATCCGGTCCCAATAGCGGCTAACCGGTTTAAACGCATCATTCACGCCAAAGGTTGGATCGCCAAAGTTTTCCATCTGCTGTAAAACAGGGTCAGGCAAACGGGTTAAAAACGTATCGCCGCACAACATCAACATCGGCAGTCGGTTTGCATGCGCCAATGCAGCTGAGGTCAAAAGGTTAGATGTGCCCGGCCCCGCGCTTGCAGTGCAGAACATAAAACGCTGACGTAACCATTGTTTAGAGTAAGCCGCCGCGGCAAACCCCATGCTTTGTTCGTTTTGCCCGCGATACAGTGGCAACTCAGTGCGGTGGTCGTGCAAAGCCTCACCCAGACAAGTGACATTCCCATGCCCAAAGATGCCAAAACCGCCGCCGCACAGCCGCATTTCTTCACCGTCAATTTCGATAAACTGATTGGCAAGGTACCTAATAATCGCCTGCGCGGTGGTCAGAGTGAATGTGGGTGTGGCCATCGTATTTTGCATCCTCTTACATCAAAGCACCCTGTTGGGTATTTCGATTCTGTCTTGCACTGTTTCGATTCTAAAGATACTAATTTTGCAACCGGTTGCAAATTGATTTTCACAAAGGACGCACAATGGGTGAAATTGGCATAGGGATTCTTGGCGGTGGGTACATGGGCAAAGCGCATGCTGTTGCCATGTCTGCTGTTGGGGCCGTTTTCAATACCGCGCTGCGTCCGCGCCTTGAAATGGTGTGTGCCAGCAGCGATCAATCCGCCGAGCAATACCGCACTGCCTTTGGCTTTGCACGCGCAACATCCGATTGGCGCGTCTTGGTCAACGACCCCAAGGTTGACGCCATCGTCATAGCGACCCCGCAAGAAATGCACCGCGACATCGTAGAGGCCGCAATGGCCCTGAAAAAACCTGTGTTGTGCGAAAAACCGATGGGCGCATCCCTGGATGATAGCCGCGCCATCGCTGATGCGGCCGCCCGTAATGGCACCGTAAACATGGTTGCCTTTAACTACATCCGCACCCCCGCGTCCCAATATGCACGCCAGCTGATTGCAGACGGTGAAATCGGCGATGTCACATGGTTTCGTGGTGAACATACCGAAGATTTCTACGCCGACCCATCCGCCCCCGCAACTTGGCGCACCACTGGCGAAGCGAACGGCACCATGGGCGATCTAGCGCCTCATATGGTCAACGCGGCACTTGCCCTGATCGGACCCATCAAATCAGTGATCGCCGAGGTTGAAACCGTGCACACCACCCGGCCCGGCGGGGACGTAACCAACGACGACCAAGGTCAATTGATGTGCCGATTTGAAAACGGTGTGATGGGGCAGATGTTCTTTAGTCGGATCGCAACTGGTCGCAAAATGGGATACGCCTATGAGGTCACCGGAACCAAGGGCGCCATCCGTTTTGATCAAGAGGACCAAAACGCCATATGGCTTTACCGCATGGACGGCCCAGAAGCCGAACGCGGGTTTCGTAAGATCCTGACAGGCCCCGCGCATCCGGATTACCTGCCGTTTTGCCAAGGCCCCGGTCACGGCACAGGGTACCAAGACCAGATCATTATCGAAGCGCGCGATTTTTTGCACGCCATTCACACCAACACTTCGGTGTGGCCAACCTTCAACGATGGGGTTGCCGCAAACCAAGTCATAGCCGCTGCAGTGGAATCGTCGCGTACGAAATCATGGCAGACCGTACAAACATTCTGACCATTTGAAAGGCCTCACAGAATGACAATCAGAATTGGCAATGCCCCCTGTTCATGGGGTGTAGAATTTGCAAATGACCCGCGCAATCCAGCGTGGCAAACCGTGCTTAAGGAAAACGCCGAGGCAGGCTACAAAGGCATCGAGCTTGGCCCTGTTGGTTTTATGCCAGAGGACCCCGCGTTGCTTGCGGATGGGCTGGCGGAACACGATCTAGAACTGATCGGCGGCGTTGTTTTTCGCGCATTTCACGACCCAAACCAATGGGACGACGTAATGGATGGCGCCGTACGCACTTGCAAAGCGTTGACCGCACATGGTGCCAAACATCTTGTGTTGATCGACAGCATTTCAGAACGCCGCGCCCCCACTGCCGGACGTGCCGCTGACGCCGAACAAATGGACAAAGCAGAATGGACTGCATTCCGTGATCGCATTGCGACCGTGGCAAAGCTCGGCGCCGAAGAATACGGCCTGACCGTTGGCATTCACGCCCACGCCGCCGGGTTCATGGATTTTGAACCAGAGCTTGAACGCCTGTTGAACGAGGTCGACGAGAGCATTCTCAAAATCTGTTTTGACACAGGCCACCATTCCTATGCAGGATTTGATCCAGTTGCGTTCATGAAAAAGCATATTGATCGCATTTCCTATATGCATTTCAAAGATGTAGACCCCAAAATCAAAACTGACGTCATTGCAAAATCCACTGGGTTTTATGATGCTTGTGGTCAAGGTATTTTCTGCAACCTTGGTGACGGTGATGTTGATTTCCCTGCTGTGCGTCAGGTTCTAGTTGATGCAGGTTTTGAAGGTTGGTGCACCGTGGAACAAGATTGCGACCCAACCCTTGACCCTGATCCGGTTGGCGATGCACGTCTCAACCGCGAATACCTAGAATCCATCGGCTTCAACTAAGGATTATACCATGGTTAAACTAAATTGGGGCATGATCGGCGGCGGCGAAGGCAGTCAAATCGGCCCGGCACACCGGCTTGGGTCTGGGCTTGATGGCGCGTTTTCTTTTGTCGCGGGTGCGCTGGATCACCGCCCAGAAGAAGGCCGCGCATATGGCCAGCGCTTGGGTCTTGCTGCGGATCGTTCTTACGGCGACTGGCGTGAAATGCTTGAGGGCGAAAAAAACCGTGATGATCGCGTCGATCTGGTCACCGTTGCAACGCCCAACGCAACCCACTTTGAGATCACCAAATCTTTCCTTGAAAACGGTTTTAATGTCTTGTGCGAAAAGCCCATGACAATGACCGTTGAGGAAGGCGAAGAGATCGTCAAAATCGCCAAGGCAACAGGTAAAATCTGCGCAGTGAACTACGGGTATTCCGGGTATTCATTGGTGCGTCACATGCGGGCGATGGTCGCGCGCGGCGACCTTGGTAAAATCCGCTTGGTCAAAGCAGAATTCGCGCATGGCCACCACGCTGATGCTGCGGATGCGGACAATCCGCGGGTGCGTTGGCGCTATGATCCGGCACAGGCTGGTGTTTCTGCCCAGTTTGCAGATTGCGGTATTCACGCGCTGCACATGGCTAGCTTTGTAACGGGTCAAGAGGTTGAGCGCCTGTCAGCAGACACTGTGTCTTGCATTGAAAGCCGCGTGTTGGAAGACGACGCAATGGTCAATTTCCGCATGGATGGCGGCACAGTTGGCCGTCTTTGGACCTCCTCAGTTGCGATTGGTCGCCAGCACGGTTTGACCCTGCAGGTTTTTGGTGAAACGGGTGGTTTGCGTTGGTCACAGGAACAGCCAAACCAACTTTATTACATGCCGCTGAATGAACGTCTGCAAGTGATTGAACGAGGCGAAGCGAACCTGTCACCTGAGGCAGATCGCACAACACGCGTCACCATCGGTCACGCCGAAGGCATGCCATTGGCGTTCGCGAATATCTACTCTGATCTGGACGAAGCTATTCGCGCCCAAAAAGAAGGCCGCGCAATTGATCCTGCCGCAGATTTATATCCGCGCGCTGAAGATGGGCTTCGGTCTATGGCTGCTGTTTTTGCGGTTGCTGATTCTGGAAAAGACAACGGAACATGGGTTGATGCCCGCCCGCCAATGTTTCGCTAATCGGTCTTAAATATCTGACGGGGGGCGTAATGTCCCCCGTTCAACCAGTCGACTCGGTAGCAACCGCGCCTCTGGATATTGCTCCCCCTCTCGTTCGAGAAGTGAGGCCATCAATTCAATCGATGACGCAACAATTTGGGCTACGGGCTGACGAATCGTAGTCAGGTTAATATTTTCCCAACCCGCCATTTCAATATCGTTCAATCCCAGTATTCCAATATCATCCGGTACAGATAACCCGTGCGCCTCGATTGCGGACAGCGCGCCGATCGACACGACGTCATCCGCACCAAAATAAGCCTCGGCTTTATCCCCCTCGAGTAGACGCATCATTTCCTTACGGCCAGCTGCAAATGAATAAGCCTCAGCAAAACTATAGGAAAAGTCTATTTCTGGATGCTCGGACATCACCTTTGAGAACCCGAGATAACGATCATAGGTTGAAATCGCTTCTTTAGGGCCACCCATAAACCCGATGGTTTCATATCCTCGATCAATCAAAATATTCGCGGCATATTCGCCCGCAGCGCGGTTATCAATGCCGACAATATTGACCTCAGGGCTGCTGTAATATCTGGAAAACGTATAGACGATTGGAATTTTAACATTTTGAAAAGCATCAACAAAATCCCGACCAACGGTGGATGATGCAACAATAACACCGTCAACAGAATACTGCCGCAACATCTGGGCCGTTTCCACCGGGTCATGTTGGCCCGAGATATTTACCAAAAGTGGGCGCAGACCTTGTTCCTGTAAACCAGATGTAAACAGGTCAAACACATGTAGAAAAAACGGATTGGTAAAGTTGTCTGACACCAGTCCGATCAACTTGGTCCGCCGAGTCGTCAGGCTTCGCGCTAGGAAATTTGGCTGATACCCCAATTCTTCAGCCGCTTTTTCGACCCGGGTACGCATCTTTGTCGACACCGACGCCCCGGGTGTGAAGGTACGTGACACTGCTGAGGTAGAAACCCCCGCCTTCAACGCGACATCCTTCAGTGTAGCCGACATATGGATACTTGCTCCGGTGTAAACTGCCTAATTTTTGTAGCCAGTAGGTGTGTAATGGGTTTCGCCTTCAATAGCAGCATGGAATTTTAAAACCTTTTTTGCAACCGGTTGCAAAATAATTTGATTCGTGCTTTGCTACGTTGGAATGGCGATTGCGCCTCATTCACACAGAACGCAAAAATGACTTTTTGGGAGGAAACCATGACTGCACTCATTAAAAAAATTGCCATTGCGGCAACCGTTGCATCGCTACCGGCGTTGGCAGCGACAACAGCACTTGCCGAAGGCGAACGCTATATCCTCGTAAGCCATGCCCCAGACAGCGACAGCTGGTGGAACACCATCAAAAATGGCATCGCGCTCGCGGGCGAGCAAATGGATGTCGAAGTTGAATATCGCAACCCGCCGACCGGCGACCTTGCAGATATGGCACGCATTATTGAACAGGCAGCTGCTTCCGGCCCAAACGGCATCATCACGACTCTTTCTGATTACGACGTACTTTCTGGTCCGATCCGCGCCGCAGTCGACAGCGGTGTAGACGTCATCATCATGAACTCAGGCACACCAGAACAAGCGCGCGAAGTTGGTGCTTTGATGTATGTTGGCCAGCCCGAGTATGATGCAGGCCACGCAGCAGGTTTGCGTGCGGCAGGTGAAGGCGTTCAATCCTTCCTTTGCGTGAACCACTACATCAGCTCTCCTTCTTCAACAGAGCGTTGCCAAGGCTTTGCCGACGGCCTCGGCGTTGAATTGGGCAATCAGATGATCGACAGCGGCCAAGACCCTGCAGAGATCAAAAACCGTGTTCTCGCCTATCTTAACACCAACCCAGAAACAGATGCGATTCTGACGCTTGGTCCAACAAGTGCTGACCCGACCCTGCTTGCGCTCGAAGAAAATGGCCTAGCTGGTGAAATCTATTTTGGCACCTTTGACCTCGGCGACAACATCGTTGAAGGCATCAAAGATGGCATCATCAACTGGGGCATCGACCAACAGCCATTCCTGCAGGCCTATCTGCCGGTTGTCGTTATGACCAACTACCACCGTTATGGCGTTTTGCCGGGTAACAACATCAACTCTGGTCCTGGCTTCATCACCGCCGATGGTCTGACTTTGGTTGAAGAATACGCTGGCGAATATCGCTAAATTGTAATCCTGAAAATGGCGACAGCGCGTGTTGTCGCCATTTTTTTATCCAACACCACGTTTTGGGGGCAACCATGTCTGAGGCCAACACCGCCTTAAGTGATGAACGGATCAAAAATACCTCGCGACTGCGAACGGCCCTTATCCGGCCTGAGCTCGGCGGTATTTGCGGCACGATCATCGTATTTGCGCTATTTCTAATTTTTGCTGGCGACAGCGGCATGTTCAACAGCCAAGGCGTGATGAACTGGTCGATCGTATCTGCACAGTTCATGATCATCGCCGTTGGCGCTTGCATGTTGATGATTGCAGGCGAATTTGACCTGTCGGTCGGTTCAATGATCGGCTTTGCCGGCATGATGATTGCGATCTTCACGGTGACCCTCGAGTGGCCTGTGTGGCAGGCAATTCTGGTTACGTTTGCTCTTTGCATCGCAATTGGTGCCTTAAGCGGTTACATTGTCGTACGCACAGGATTGCCCAGCTTTATTGTTACCTTGGCCTTTTTGTTCATTCTTCGTGGGTTTACGATCTATCTTCCTCAATTGATCGAACGCCGCACTATTATTGGTGGCATTGACGACGCAGCCGAGGGTGATTGGCTCGCTGGTTTGTTTGGCGGCAAGATTTTCGGCGGGTTGTTTCAATGGCTTGGCGACAATGGCATTATCGCGACCTTCGAACGCGGCACACGTGCCGGAGACCCCGTCGTTGACGGCATCCCTATGTTGATCGTTTGGGCGATCGGCTTGGTTATCGTTGGGCACTTTATTCTGGTGCGGACGCGATTTGGGAACTGGATTTTCGCTGCTGGTGGCGATGCCCAAGCCGCACGTTACACTGGTGTTCCTGTAAACCGTGTTAAAATCCTGATGTTTATGTTCACCGCATTCTGCGCAACCGTTTTCGCAACATGCCAGGTCATGGAATTTGGCTCAGCTGGGGCAGATCGAGGTTTACTAAAAGAATTCGAAGCCATCATCGCCGTTGTTATTGGCGGGGCCCTTCTCACCGGTGGGTATGGATCCGTCATTGGCGCGGCACTTGGTGCGCTGATTTTCGGAGTTGTCCAACAAGGCCTGTTCTTTGCCGGCGTTGAAAGTTCATTGTTCCGCGTCTTCTTAGGATTGATCCTGCTGTTTGCTGTGATCCTAAACACCTACATCCGCCGCCTGATCACAGGGGAGAGATAAGATGTCTGAGACACAAAAACCAATTATTCAAATGTCCAACATCGAAAAACATTTCGGTTCTGTAATTGCGCTTGCGGGTGTGTCGGTGGATATTTATCCTGGCGAATGCCATTGCCTGTTGGGCGACAACGGTGCTGGAAAATCTACCTTCATTAAAACAATGTCTGGGGTTCATAAGCCCACCAAAGGCGAAATCCTGTTTGATGAAGAGCCTATGCATTTTGCCGACCCACGCGATTCAATCGCTGCCGGAATTGCAACGGTGTATCAAGATTTGGCCATGATCCCGCTTATGTCCGTCAGCCGTAACTTTTTTATGGGCAACGAACCTATTCGCAAAGTGGGACCCATCAGCGTCTTTGACCATGATCACGCCAATAAGGTGACCATGGATGAAATGGGCAAGATGGGTATCAACCTTCGAGGCCCTGATCAGGCCGTTGGCACGTTGTCAGGTGGTGAACGCCAAACTGTTGCGATTGCGCGTGCTGTTCATTTCGGGGCGAAAGTCCTGATCTTGGACGAACCCACCTCAGCGCTTGGCGTCCGTCAGACCGCTAATGTGTTGGCAACCATTGATAAGGTTCGCAAACAAGGTATCGCGGTTGTATTCATCACCCACAACGTGCGCCACGCGCTTGCTGTTGGGGACCGGTTTACCGTTCTCAATCGCGGGAAAACGCTTGGTACGGCAACCCGCGGAAATGTCACGCAAGAAGAACTGCAAGATATGATGGCTGGTGGTCAAGAATTGGCATCACTGGAAGGTTCACTTGGCGGGACAGTCTAAAGTACCTCCCCCAACTCATGGGCAGCGGTTTATGCGCTGCCCCTTTTTATGGGCACCTTACAGTGCCTAACCACCCCGTTCCACCAACAACAGAAACGGCCGACGTCCCACAATCATTGGCACATTCTAACGCGGTTTCTAATGGTTCATCCGACAGCCATTTATGCAAAAAACCGCCATTGAACGCATCGCCTGCGCCAGTGGTATCAACGACCTGTGTTGGCTTTGCATTCGCATACAGTTCGTTGCCATCCCAGATTGCCGTTGCTCCCAATTTTCCCTGTTTCACAACTGTCAGTAATTCTGGTTTCAAATTGATACCAGATTGTAGTAGCCGCATGTGTTCTTCTTCATTTGGTAAAAACACATCGACCGCGTTGATCAATTCTGACGCCATGTCGGGCAGCGCATCTTCCCATGAACAATCCAGAGAAATCGTCAGGCCCAATGTTCGGGCAAGAGAAATCAACTCCGGATGTTCAACTAAGGTGCGTAACTCACCTATATGCAAATGAGAAATCCCAGAATTGTTCAAGGATTCATACGTTACATTTCCCAATGCGGGTCCGTCAGCACGGGTTAAGAATGCCCGATCTGCGCCATTGGTAATGGCCACCGTGATCTGTGGGTCACTTCCAGAATCCGCTGGAACACATCGCGTTGTATCAAGCCCCGACATTGACAATTGCGCCGACAACACATGATCGAAAGGCGCCGCCGGAAGCGTTGATGCAAGCGCAGCGGGTCGACCGAGTGCGCGAATGGTCGCCCCCGTAATATACGCCCCGCCACCTGCATGGATTTGCAAACCATCAGAAAACACTTCCGTTCCCATGGTTGGTAATCTCGGAACACCGGTAAACACCAAATCACAGTACAACCGCCCAACAGACAGAACGCCACCCATTTTGTTTAGCGCGTCCATCATGATGTCAACGCAACTCCGGTTTTGTGATCGAAGAGATGAACAGTGGACAAATCTACACCAAGCTGAACACTATCGCCAACCTGAGGCGCAGTACGGCCGTCGGCCTTCGCGATCACTTCGCCCTGGCCTGTTTCAACATAAAGTAAGGTTTCCGGCCCAAGTGGTTCACACACAGTAACAGTTCCCTTTAACACTGGCGTGCCAATATCAGGCTTCAGATCATCAGGTCGAATGCCAACGGTGACCATCCCTTTTTCGTGTCCTTCAATGGGGACGGAGAGCACTGCTTCACTTCCAACAGAAACACCCCCCTCTACGATTTCTCCGTCAATCATATTCATGGACGGCGCGCCGATAAATGTTGCCACAAAGGTATTGGCTGGACGATTATAAACATCGTCCGGTGTACCAACCTGTTGAATATAGCCATCTTTCATAATCACAATACGATCCGCCATGGTCATCGCTTCGACCTGATCGTGGGTTACGAAAATAATTGTATTGCCGACACGCTGGTGCAGCTTTTTAATCTCGAGCCGCATCTGTGTTCGCAGCTTTGCATCTAGATTGGACAGCGGTTCATCAAAGAGAAAGACCGCCGGATCACGCACCATGGCCCGGCCAATCGCAACACGCTGACGCTGCCCCCCCGAAAGCTGGTCTGGTTTGCGCTCCAGCAAATCAACCATATCCAGAATACCCGCCACTTCTTGAATGCGTTTTTCTTTTTCGGCCTTAGAAGCCTTGGAAGATCGCAAACCAAACGCAATGTTCTTTTTGACCGACATATGCGGATAAATTGCATAGTTCTGGAAAACCATCGCAATATCGCGTTCTTTGGGCTCTAGATTATTCACCTCACGCCCACCAATTTCGATAGCGCCCGAAGTGATTTCTTCGAGACCTGCAATCAATCTCAGTGTCGTCGATTTTCCGCAACCAGACGGGCCAACAAACACGACGAATTCACCATCATCTACATCGAGATTAATACCGTGAAGAATTTCAGTTTTGCCGTAAGCTTTGACAAGATTATTAAGGACGAGATTGGCCAAATTCAGGACTCCGTCAGAGATAAAAACGCGGTCTGAAGCCGCGCGTTCGCATCAATGCGACGTGATTTTCGAGTAGATTGTAGAGCGTGCAACGCCTTCACTTCGCCTGCATAGGTCGACAACGCATGCCCCAGCGCAGCTGGTGAAGGGCCACCCAGGCGGTCACGACGTTGAACAAAAACCTTGGCTGAAACTGCATCGCTAAAGCAGTCTTCTGTCAGGATTGATGACCGCCCTACTTCAGCCTCAAACGCGGCAGAAAATGCCTGAAACCCCGCGCTTAGGGAAACTTGGTCGTCAATGACCGCGCGTGCCGTAACGGAGGCAATTTCATGCGCTTGGCGAAAACTAAGCCCCTCATCACGCACCAAGGTATCCGCCAATTCCGTAATTGTAATGCATGCAGCATCAGTGTTACGGGCGACATTTTTCGTATTGATAGAGCAAGCCGGAAGAAACGCAGTTAACAACGCGACCATACGTGCACCACTTTCAAAAGCTCCATAACCTGCCTGCTGCACTTCGCCTTCGCTGTCGTTCATGTCAGTGAACGGCGTGTTGTGCATCGTATTCATAATCATATCGCAGCGCCCAATGGTGACTGACGCAAGATGGCGCATGTGCTCGATCGGTACCGGATTACGTTTCTGTGGCATTATAGAACTGACCTGAACAAGCGCGTTTGGAACATACAACTGCCCCACCTCAAAGCTCGACCAAAACGCCATATCCTGCACAACCCGACCAAGATGCAGAAAGGCCAGCTTTATCGCTGAATAAAGCCCCGTGACATAATCCACGCTGGCAATACTGCCGTAGGAGTTCAGAGTCGGTTGATCAAATCCCAATAAATCCGCCATGCGTGCCCGATTAATTGGGAACCCAGACGTCGTAATCGCAGCCGCTCCCATCGGGCAATGATCTACAACCTCCAGTGCGGCGTTCAATCGTAAGCAATCGCGATTGAGAACCTCAATTATCGCAGCCAGATAATGACCAAAGGTCGTAGGTTGTGCAGGTTGGCCGTGGGTATAAGCAACAATTAATGTATCAGCCTCTTTTTCCGCTTTCTCAATCAACACCTGGGAAAGGGTATTTAACTGCTCCAGAAGCGCTTCACCCTTTAGCTGCAAGGCCATTTTAAATAGGGTGTGGTCCATATCATTGCGCGAACGCGCCGTATGCAATGCCCCACCAAGATCACCCAAGCGCCGCTTTAACTCTGCCTCTACAAAGAAAAAGTAATCTTCATATTCACCAGTATAAATTTGCGCGGCGACATCTGTTTCTGTCTCAATTGCTTGCAGAGCCCTAGCGATCTCACGGCTTTGATCCGGTAATAAAATACCCGTTTCGTTTAGCATCACCAAGTGGGCACGATTGATTGTCGTCATATGATCTGCAAAATGGGTTTTTACACCATCAAATAACGGTGCCAAAACAGTTTCGACGTATGTTTGATCTGGAAAAACAGAGTTATCAATCATCCCTTCAACCCCGCCATGACAACACCTCGGATGATAAATCGTTGGAAGATGAGGAACACAATCAATGTAGGTATTGTAGAAATAGCTGCCCCGGTCATGATCAATTCCCAAGCAACATCGGCCTCATCACCGAACCCCGACAATCCGACAGGAATGGTGTAAAGCTCCGGTGAGTTTGTCACAATAAGCGGCCATAAAAACGCAGTCCAATTGCCGAGGAATACAAAGATTGCCAGAGCCGCGAGTGCCGGTTTGACCAAAGGCATGGCAACGGTCCACCAAATCTGCAACTCGTTCAAGCCATCAATCCGCGCTGCTTCTAGAAAATCATCGGGGACGCTTTCGAAGAACTGTTTCATCAAAAATGTACCAAACCCCGTCATCAACCCCGGAAACATGATGCCCCAGTAACTATCGAGCCACCCAAAATTTTGGCTCATGAGGTACCAAGGGATTACCAACATTTCCGTCGGGATCATCAAAGTGGACAAAATAGCGATAAAAACAAGCGTGCGGCCCGGAAATTTAAATTTACACAGAGTATACCCCACCAGACTGTCAAACAGCAGATTTGAAATTGTAGTCAGGGTCGCAATGATCGCCGAGTTCATAAACCAAATGTAAAACCGTCCATCCTCTAACACGTAAGTATAGTTCTCGAGTGTTGGATCGTCTGGCATAAGGTTCACGTTGTAAACTTCGTGCGGCCACTTCAACGATGTCGAAATCATATAGACAATTGGCATAATCATCGCGATGCCGCCAAAAAACAAAATCAACCAGCGAATAATTTGACCCATGTTCCGGGGTTTTGTGGGGCGCGCGTTATTTAAACTTACGCTTGTAGGGGCAATTGATGTCATTTTAAGCGCTCCGTAGCAGGCGTAATTGAATAAGGCTCACAATCAACAAAATCGTAAAGAGCACGACAGTTTGCGCCGTTGCGTATCCCATATTGAAACTGTTGAATGCCGTATCATAAATCATCAGAACCAACGGCTTTGTCGCATTAAGGGGACCGCCTGGATTATTCGTGGTCATGTTAAAAACATGATCAAAAATCCGTAAGAACCCAATGGATGAGAACACAACGATAAACACAATGGTCGGCCGCAACAGCGGTAGCGTGATCTGTGTAAGAACGGTCCACCAACCCACACCATCAATGCGCGCGGCCTCATAATACGAAGTTGGGATCGAACGAATGCCAGCCATAAAAATAATAACCTGAAATCCAAGACCAGCCCAAACCGCAGGCGCCAAAACCGCAGGCAAAGCATAAGATGTGGAGTTTAAAAACTCGATCTGTGCGATACCAAATTTCGCTAAGATATTATTGAAAAGCCCGATAGGAACGCCCTGATAGAACCACCGCCACACCCAAGCCATAGCGACAGCACTGGTCATAAATGGCAGAAAATACAGCATCCGTACAAAGCTGTGTAAAAACCTTAATTTATCGAGATGATAGGCAATTGTGAACGACAGAACCAATGAAACCGGCGTTCCGAGCAGGAGATAAACAAAGGTATTTTTAAACACCTTCCAAAACACTGGGTCGTTCCAAAGTTGGATGTAATTATCCGCACCGATCCATGTGCGTTCCCCCAATAAATTCCAATCTTGAAAGGAAATTAATACCGCGCTTCCGGTCGGGTAAAACCGGATAACACCGTAAAAAATCACCGGCAATGTAAGAAAAGCCCAAGCCCAAACGATCTGTTTTTGGCGGATCGTCAAATTGCGATAAAGCGTCATTGCGCGGCCTCTTTTGGCATAAAAAAGGCGAGCCATCGCTGGCCCGCCACAGGGAGATCGGATTAATCGGCGTAGTATTCGTTCAAAATCGCCTGCTCTGCTTGGGCGGCTTCTGCTAAACTGTCGCTTAGAGATTGCCCCTGCAATGAAACGCGATCAAGCATATCCACCAACACCTGGCGCTGCGCACTTTCGTTCGCAAATACAGTCGTGTGTGCGTACTCCAACCCACGAATAAACGGACCATACACCTCATGCGTTGCATTGGCTTCGGTCATCCCAACGGATGGGCGCGCAGGCAGTTCCCCCACAACATCCAGCCAGATTTGCATCGCTTCGTCAGATGTAATGTACTCCATGAACCGAACTGACGCCTCATAACGTTCGCCTTCGGCTTTGGTTGTGATCGCGTTCACCCAATATGAGGAATAGTTAGATTGCGTACCTGTTGGCCCAACAGGCAACTCAGCAACAGCCCACTCCAATCCGCGCGTGTTATTGAGCGACCCAATACGGAAAGATCCATCAATATGCATCCCCGCGCGCCCCGCCTTAAAGGCGGCCTGAGGTTCATCCATAAATCCGACTTGGGTCACTCCGTGCTCGCTGCTCAATCCTTCATAAAACGCAGCGGCAGCGCGGCCTGCATCGGAATCATAAGTAACCGTTTGATTGTCTTCTGCGTAAGGCTCCCCACCAAATTGACGCACTAAAACTTCGCGCCACCAATGGTGATCCTGTGCCGTCATGCCTGTGGTAAGACCAACAGTAGTGACATTCCCAGCCCCGTCCCGTTCGGTCAAAGCGCCTGCCATTTCAACAAGCTCATCTAAATCAGCCGGCGGATGATCTAGGCCGGCTGCTTCGAACAGACGCGTATTGTAAAACAACGCCAAAGATCGCACCGCAGTCGGAAGCGCGTAGTAATCGCCATCCACCTGCATCGCACTCACCATTGGGAAAAATTCTGCCTCGATCATCTCAGTTGGAAATTGTTCCGCTGGCAATGGCTGAATCAAATCGGCTTCGATGTAATCGTTTAGCCATCCATAAAACAATTGAACCACATCCGGGCCTTCGCCAGCCGGAATTGAGGCCGCAACCTTGGTTCGATATTCCGCATACGGGAAATGGGTCATGTTCACGGTTACATCTGGATTTGCGGCTTCAAAATTTTCAATCAGCTGCTCCATTGCCTCGACACGTGCGTCAAAGAAATATTGCCAATATTCAATTTCCACAGCACTTGCCGACGTTCCAAGCAGCGCAGCAGCGCTCGTCAGCCCAGCAAAGAGCGTTTTATTCGTCCATTTCATTGCATCTTCTCCCGGTTGGCGGGCCAATTTTGGCTCCTGCAATCTTTGACGCCCAGAGGAATTCACTCAGCGCCTCAGCTTTTTAACTCAATTCAATTGATTATTCAAGTCAATTGAATTAAACTCAAAATATGAAGCAAACGCACACAACATCTGGCGCCAACGCCGAACGTTCCCGCGCCCATAATCGACGCGTGGTGATGGGCAAAATTCATAGCGCACACGAAATAGGACGCGCCGAAATTGCGCGGGCATCTGGGCTTACCACTCAGACAGTTTCTAATATTATCGCGGAACTTGAAACCGAAGGTTATCTAAGGGAAGCTGGTCGCAGGGTCCAAGGGCGCGGCTTACCCGCCGTGCAATATAGTATCAACGCCAGCGGAGGGTATGCCTTAGGAATAGAGGTGCGGCCAACTGCGTTATTTGCCGCGATCCTAGACCTTGGCGGAACAAACGTCGCCACTTGGCGGCTCCCTCTAAGCAAAGCGACGCCAGACGAAACATTATGCACGCTCGAACATTTAATGCTTGATGTAAAACGAACAGTGCAGCCCGAACGGATTATTGGTGCTGGCATAGCCATGCCCGGCCCATTTGGCCGCACTGGCTTAAGCGGATCAGCCCATGATTTACCCGGATGGGAAGATAAAGATCTGACCAAATTATTCAGCGAAGCGCTCGAGCTTCCTGTTCAGATCGAAAATGATGCCAATGCAGCTGCAATGGCAGAGCGCGTCACTGGCGTGGCAAAAGGCCTATCGACATACGCCTATCTATATTTTGGAACGGGTCTTGGCCTTGGATTGGTCAGCCAAGGTCAATTAATTGCAGGGGCGTTTGGCAACGCAGGCGAAATTGGGCAATTGCCGGTCAATCTAGACGGCACGATAGCCCAGCTCGAAAGCGTCGCAAGCCGGTCCTCCATTCAACGCCACATGAACAATGCTGGAATAGACGTCAGCGAAATGGATACACTTGATACACTTCATGCGGCCCAAAGCCCCGCTCTTTCAAGCTGGACGGAACAAGCCGCAAAAGCATTGGGGCAGGCTGTTGCTATCATTGAAAATCTTTTTGATCCACAAGCCGTCATTTTAGGTGGCGCAATGCCAAGCGGGCTTCTCAAAGACATCACCAGCAAAATTCCCTTAAATGTTGCCAGCGTATCTCACCGACCAGATGCGCCTCATGATCGTGTGATATTGGGGCAATGCGGACGGCTCACCGCAACGAACGGCGCAGCTTCGCTTGTACTCAATCGCGTTTATACACCTGTATTTGGCCCAGCAGCCTAATCCAAGCCTAGGATATAAAATGCCTCTTTCGGATCAAAAACGGGTCAAGGAACAACGCCTGCAACCCCGTATTGTAACCCTTTGGCGGAAGCTCTCTGCACTAAAGTCCGTTGCGAAATTCATGAACTCAGGCGCCCACCCTGACGACGAAACCTCTGCGATGTTGGCTGCAATGACTTGGCGTGACGGAATTGACATTTCTTATGTATGCTCCACCCGCGGCGAAGGCGGACAAAACGATATTGGCGTTGAAACCGGGGCCGCATTGGGTGCCTTGCGCACCGCTGAAATGGAACGCGCCTGCGATGTACTCGGGCTGCGCATGTATTGGCTTGGATATACACCAGATGACACGTTGACAGATTTCGGGTTTTCAAAATCTGGCGTTGAAACCCTGTCAAAGTGGGGCCGCGATCGCACTTTGCATCGCTTAGTAACCGCAATTCGAATGGAGTGCCCGGATATTTTATGCCCGACATTTCTGGATATTCCCGGACAGCATGGCCATCACCGCGCCATGACCGAAGCCGCGCTTGAGGCTTTTGATCTCGCGGCTGATCCAAACTATGTCACAGATGAATTATCTCCGTGGAAAATAAGCAAACTCTATCTTCCCGCATGGTCCGGTGCCGGGGACGCTTACGATGATGATCTCCCTCCTCCCCCGGCGACACTGACCTTTGACGCTAGCGGCCAAGATCCTGTCACAGGTTGGAGCTTTGAACAGATCGGCCAGCATTCGCGCGTTTGTCACGCAACCCAAGGCATGGGGCGGTGGGTTCCAGCGGGATCAGAACGCAACTGGCCGCTTCACTTGGCAAAAACGCGCGTGGGCGGCCCAGATGACACCCTACTTTCCGGCATTCCTCAAACATTAGCCGATTTTGCAGATGGGTCTGACGCACCCTTACTCGCCCATGCGCAAGAAGCTGTTGAAATGGCAACTAAATCTTTTCCAGATACGGACAAAATCATCGAACATGCACTGGATGCCTTTGCGGCTTTGAGCGAAGTGCAAAAAACCGGAACTAACCCGCACATTCAGCGTATAGAGCGCAAAATTGAGCAATTATCAGAAGTCGTGATGATTGCCGCTGGTGCCGAGGTTATCCCCCGCTTTGACCAAGATGAACTGCACCCAGGCGACCAAACGGCCCTATCTGTCGAAATCCGCAAGGGCACTGCTGACTCGATTACAACGACAGCAGTATTGCCTGAGGGCTGGGATATTGACGGCGACACGGCGACTATTTCCGATACAGCGGCCCTTAGCGATCCTTACCCTTCCGTCTATCTTCCCGGCGCGCCAATCGCGCCATATGTGAACACATATATTTCGCTCAAAGGCCAAACAATCACTGTGCCAATGCGCCTAGAACAAACTCCTCTCGTTCTGCCAACGTACAGCGCCAGCATCACACCTGACGTGTCGGTCCTCAACTCCAGAGCGCAGCAGCGCACAGTAAATGTCACACTTCAAGACATCACACCCGAAGGCGCCGAGCCCAGCTTTGACCTCCCCAAAGGATGGCATGCCCAACGCACCCAAACGGGCTTTGCCCTAACTGCACCTGCGGATCAACACGCAGATACGGTGGATCATCTTCAATTGCGGCTGAATGGTAAAATCGCACATACCATCACCCGGTTGACCCATGACCACACCGCGCGCCGCGCCCTGATCACGCCTACCGTTCTGAAAATCCTCAGCGTCACATGTGAACTTCCCAACAGTCGGATCGGCTATATGGGCGCACAGCGTGACACGGCCGATCATTGGTTAAATGCGATCGGATGCGATATCACAGCAGTATCGGACGACGATCTGCTGTCGGATGCTGTCCTCGCCCAATTTGACACGCTACTGATCGGCATTTTTGCCATGCGGTTTCGTCAAAAATTATCTGCGCAAATGCCTCGCATCCATAAATGGGTCGAAGCCGGCGGCACGCTTGTCACGCTATATCACCGACCATGGGACAATTGGGATTCTGCAACGACGCCCCCACGCCATCTTGAAATCGGAAAACCGAGTCTGCGGTGGCGCGTGACGAATGAAAACGCAGAAGTCACCGTTACCCATCCCCATGCAGTTTTGACCACACCAAATAAAATAAGCCCCCAAGATTGGGACGGTTGGCACAAAGAGCGCGGGCTATATTTTGCCAAAGACTGGGCTGATGACTATATCGCCCCTCTGTCCATGCATGACCCGGACGAAGCGCCGCTCAACGGCGCATTGCTTGTTGCTGATATCGGCGCAGGGCGCCATGTCCATACGTCACTGATCCTGCATCATCAAATGGCATCATTAACGCCCGGTGCGTTCCGGTTGATGGCCAATTTGTTGAACAAACGGGAATGATCACTCTTGATTTAATCTCTAAATCATGATTGTTAGCGCTAACAGTGATCCAAGCCAACCCGCAAGGACCAAATAATGCGCCTGCATAAAACGATATCCGACGTCACCAACCGCATCATCACACGAAGTGCGCCGACCCGCTCTGCGTACCTTGCCCGTATGCGCGATGCAGAATCCAAAGGCCCCGCGCGCGCGCATCTATGCTGTAGTGGACAAGCCCATGCCTACGCTGCCACTGGCAATGACAAAGGCGCGCTTACGGAGTGCAAATCTGGAAATCTCGGCATTGTCACCGCTTATAATGACATGCTGTCTGCCCACCAACCCTTTGAACGCTATCCTGACCTGATCCGCAACGCGGCACGCGATATTGGCGGCACAGCCCAAGTTGCGGGCGGTGTACCCGCCATGTGTGATGGCGTCACCCAAGGCGAAGCGGGCATGGAACTGAGCCTGTTTTCTCGCGATGTGATCGCAATGTCCGTCGGTGTAGCCCTCAGCCATAATACTTTTGATGCCGCGGTGTTTTTGGGGGTCTGCGATAAGATTGTTCCCGGCTTGGTCATTGCGGCGCAAAGCTTTGGCCATTTGCCAGCGGTTTTCCTACCGGCGGGCCCTATGACCAGTGGGCTGTCAAATGATGAAAAGGCCAAAGTACGCCAGAAATTCGCAACCGGCGAAGTTGGGCGCGATGCGCTCATGGCGGCAGAAAGTGCGGCTTACCACGGTCCCGGCACCTGCACCTTTTATGGCACCGCCAATACCAACCAGATGTTAATGGAATTTATGGGCCTTCACCTGCCCGGTTCCAGCTTTGTTTCCCCAAACACACCCTTGCGCGACGCCCTTACCATCGAAGGGGCAAAACGCGCCCTCAACCTAAGCGCATTGGGCGAGAATTACACGCCGGTGTGCGATATCTTAGATGAACGGGCCTTTGTAAACGGGATCGTTGGGCTAAACGCGACGGGCGGATCAACAAACCTGCTGATCCACTTAATCGCGATGGCCCAAGCAGGCGGGATCATTTTAGACTGGCAGGATTTTTCTGACCTCTCCGACATCACCCCCCTGATGGCACGGGTCTATCCAAATGGCTTGGCAGATGTGAACCATTTCCATGCGGCAGGCGGTTTGGGCTACTTGATCGGTGATTTGCTAAACGCAGGGCTTTTACACCCGGACACTAAAACCATCGCCGGTGTTGGACTGCATCACTACACCCAAGAGCCCCAGCTTAGCGGAGACACCCTAAAGTGGATCGGCGGCGCAGGCCAAAGCCTAAATGATGCTATTTTGCGCCCGGCGTCTAACCCGTTCCAAACCACAGGTGGATTAAAACGCCTTACGGGCGCACTTGGGAATTCAGTCATAAAAATTTCCGCCGTCGCACGCGAACATCAATACATCGAAGCCCCGGTTCGGGTATTTCACGACCAAGACGCCGTAAAGGATGCCTTCAAAGCAGGCGAATTCACCGGTGATGTTATTGTCGTTGTTCGGTTCCAAGGTCCCAAGGCAAACGGTATGCCTGAACTGCACAGCCTCACGCCGATGCTGGGGATTTTGCAGGGTCGCGGGCTAAAGGTCGCTTTGGTCACAGATGGGCGCATGTCTGGGGCATCGGGACGTGTGCCCGCCGCCATTCACGTCAGCCCCGAGGCCTTAGACGGCGGGATGATTGCCAAGCTCGAAGACGGCGACGTTCTAAGACTCGATGCTGTGAACGGCACACTCGATGTTCTCACGGGTGGCATCAATGATCGCCTTGCCGCATCTGCAGACCTAAGCGCTAACGAACATGGCACGGGCCGCGATCTTTTCTCTGTGTTTCGCCGTGCTGTTTCTTCTGCCGAAACCGGCGCAACTGTATTCGGAGTTTAAATCATGACACCAGCCCAAAGCACACAAAAAACCCGCGCCATTTGCGCCCTTGCCCCGATTGTTCCGGTTCTGGTTGTTCACGACGCAGACAAAGCGCGCGGTTTGGCCGACGCATTGGTCGCAGGTGGATTACCCGCATTAGAGGTCACGCTTCGGACGCCTGCCGCTTTAGACGTCATACGCGAAATGGCCAACATCCCCGGTGCCCATGTCGGAGCTGGCACGCTGATCACCCCCGAAGATGTAATCGCAGCAAAAAACGCTGGCGCAACTTTTGGTGTATCTCCCGGCGCAACCGAGCGATTAATCGACGCCTGCGAAGACGCGGATTTACCGCTGCTCCCCGGCGCTGCAACGGCTTCGGAAGCAATGCGTTTGGCAGAGCGTGGCTACACGATGCAGAAATTTTTTCCCGCCGAAGCGTCAGGCGGCGCGCCCGCCCTAAAGGCAATCGGTGCCCCCCTGCCCCACATCACATTTTGCCCAACCGGGGGCGTAAGCTCTGAAAACGCATTATCTTATCTTAGCTTGTCAAATGTTCTGTGCGCAGGCGGTAGCTGGGTCGCCCCCGCCGGGCTGGTCGATGCAGAGCGATGGGATGATATTCGCACACTTGCGTTAGCCGCATCCCAATTGGGTCGTTAACCCCACTGCCGACAAAAATGCAAAACGGCGCGCAGTCCCTGAGGATATCGTTCAAAACTCAGGGTACCGCCGTGCTGGCGGGCAATGGTTGATACAATGGTCAAGCCTAGTCCAACCCCATCAATCAAACCCGCATTTTCACCCCGTTGAAACGGGCCGGTCAATTGGTTCAATGCGTCCTCAGATAACGTGGTGCATTCATCTTCGACAATGATCGAAGCCATTGAAGAATTTGCCTCGACCGAAACCGTGGCCGTGCGACCATATTTTAAAGCATTATCAATCAAGTTTGACAAAGCACGTTGTAACGAAATCGGCCGCCCTGACACCAGCACCCGCCGCGCGTCATCCGTTGGCATTTTCAGCTGGGCACTCCCAATGCCAAACACGGATCGGCTTTTATCAATAACCTGCGTATCACGCTGGATAAAACGTACGGGTTTTCCAACATCTTCGTAATCCGCGACCACAGCTTCGGCCAACGAAGTAAGGGAAAGCTGCACCGGTTCCTCAGCGCTGATTTCCGCGTGCGTATACGTTAAAACGCTCTCGATCATCCCAGTCATTTGATCAAGGTCGGATTCGAGTTTTGTCCGTAAATCTTCGTCCTCGATCAGCGCCGCGCGCAATCGAAGCCGAGCTGCCGGCGTACCCAAATCGTGACTAACCCCTGACAAGACCAACGCGCGCTGTTGCAGATTATCACGCTCTATATCCAGATAATCGTTCACCGTTCTCACAATATCACGCAGTTCCTGCGGGCCCTCTTCGCGCAGAGGGTCATGGCGCCCTAAACGCCCGCGGTTCTTTAGCTCATTCGCAAATCCAGTAAAATACGACGCTGTCTCTGAAACCTGTGACAGACAAATGCCAACTCCAACCACGAGCAACAACAAAGCCAGCAATCGGTTGTCGCGCGGGGCAGCGCCACAGCCCCAAACCCCATTCCCGTCGATCCGCATCCATCCCCTTTGATCAAGACGGGCATAAACGATTGGCTCGCTGCAATAATTGGCCAACAGCTTAGTAATATTGCCGAGCTGAGCATTCAGATTGCCAGCCCGATCAGATGCGATACCTGACACCGGATATCGCATATCAGCCGAGACAATGTGCAACTGCAATCGTGACCCGACCAAATGAGGCGCAGGTTCGGTGAACACAGACATCGACGTGATATGTGCAGCGCGCCCGGTGGTCAAAGGTAGCGGAACGGGATCACCCCCGACAGAAATTTCGGATGCAGACAATGGCGTAACCTGCACACCAGAGGGTGGCGGGCTATCTGCAAGCAATGTATCGTATAACTGTAATCCTGTCGTATAAGCGGTGTTAAGATGTGTTTGCCATGCCGCCTGCGAAGCCATCCAAATCCAGGTCACCGCGATACCGATGAACAGTGATCCAATGCTCCAGACAACGCCGTAATTGCGTAAGCGAAACCTACCCATCGCTCACGACCACATCGACGGCAAACACATACCCCACACCACGTTCTGTGCGCAGAAAATCTGGCTCTTTTGGGTTCTTTTCTATCTTTGAGCGTAAACGTCCAACCAGCACATCAATTGCCCGGCTTTCACTGCTTTCCAAAGCCGCCGCTGGATCACGGGCCACATTTAAGGCATCCGCGATTTCTTCGCGTGTCAGCGGGATATGCGGATTGGCCAACAGGACCTTTAGTAGGTTGGTTTCGCGTTTTGACAGCGTCACCTGAAACCCGTCTGGTGCACTGATTGTGTCTTTCTTTCCATCATAACGCCAACCGCCAAATTGATAGACCGATGTATTGCGGCGATAACTTAAGGACGCAGACCGCCTGCCACGTCGCAACACGGCCTTAACCCGAGCAAGCAGCAAACTAGGGTTAAACGGTTTGGCGATATAGTCGTCCGCGCCCACCTCATACCCGGCCATTCTATGGTGATCCGCAGATAACGCAGACACAAGTATGATCGGCACATCTTGTTCGCTGCGCAAACGATTGCAAATATCTACCCCGTTCTCGGTGCCCAACATGACGTCCAATAAAACGAGGTCAATCCGCCCCGCGTCTAAGTGGTTCAGGATATCCTGTTCACTGGCCGCCGTTAAAACGAAAAACCCGTTGGTCCGCAAATACTGCGATAGCATTTGGCGCATTTCAGCGTCGTCATCTACGACCATCAATCTGGAAATCGTCATTTGGTGCGCGTCCCTCAGGTCTGGTGCAGCATCCTCATTGTAACACTGTGCAACAAAATCAACTCTATCGTAACAACAGGTAACAAAGCATCTGTTTTTTCCACTGCGTCCCACGCATATCCGCCATTACACATTTACAAGCCCTCCCCAACCAAGTGCAATGCCACCACCACATCAAATTGATGGAAAACTCATTTCTGGGAGGGAATCATGAATAAGAAATCCGCATTTGCAGCGGCGGCTGCAATGTCATTCCTCGCAACCAATGTTGCGTACGCTGATCCACAAGCAGAGGTTCTGCATTGGTGGACATCCGGCGGCGAGGCACGCTCTGTTGCTGTGCTTCAGGAAGAATTCGCATCGCGCGGTGGCACATGGACCGATATGCCTGTTGCAGGCGGTGGCGGCGACGCAGCGATGACCGCTTTACGCGCACGCGTTTTGTCAGGCAATGCGCCAACCGCTGTTCAGCTCAAAGGCCCAGCGATCCAAGAATGGTACGAAGAAGGCGTTCTTGCTGACATTTCATCTGTTGCCGAAGCGCAGGGTTGGGCTGACGTCCTGCCAGCATCTATCGCCAACCACATGATGTGCGAAGGAACATGGTGCGCAGCGCCCGTAAACGTTCACCGCATCGATTGGATCTGGGCAAACGCCGGCATTCTGTCTGCAAACGGCATCGAAATGCCAACCACTTGGGCAGAATTCAACGCCGCTGCAGAACAATTGCAAGCCGCAGGCATCACCCCGCTCGCGCATGGTGGCCAAGCTTGGCAAGACGCCACAGTGTTTGAAGCTGTTGCACTTGGCATTGGTGGCCCAGAGTTCTTCCAAAAAGCATTTGTTGAACTCGACGAAGAAGCTCTGACCTCTGACACAATGGTCGCGATCTTTGATCAGATGCGTATCATGCGTGGTTTCGTTGACGAAAACTTCTCTGGCCGTGACTGGAACCTTGCAACTGCGATGGTCATGAACGGCGAAGCAGCGTTTCAAATCATGGGTGACTGGGCCAAAGGCGAATTCCTAGCCGCTGGTCTTGTACCGGGCGAAGATTTCCTCTGCATGTCTACACCGGGCGAAGGTTTCCTTTACAACGTAGACAGCTTTGCGATGTTTGACGTAGATGGCCAAGACAACATCGACGGCCAAACGCTTTTGGCTGAATTGATTGTTGGCGAAAACTTCCAGCACACGTTCAACCTGAACAAAGGCTCTATTCCAGCCCGTACAGACATCGCGTTGGATGATTTCGACAGCTGTGCGCACACATCTGCCGCTGATATGGCCGCAAGCACTGAATCTGGTTCGCTTCTGCCATCTTATGCACATGGCATGGCGCTTCGTGGTGCGCAGTCCGGTGCAATCACCGACGTTGTAACTGCACACTTCAACTCAGATATGTCATCTGCTGATGCGGTTTCACAGTTGGTTGCTGCAGTCGCTAACAGCCAATAATAAAACCCAAAACGGCCCCTGATTCCATTTTCAGGGGCCGTTCTTTTATCGGAGAAACATCATGTCGGAATGGCTTGAACGACACATCCCTAAGATCGTAATGGCCCCGTCTTTTGTCGCCATCATGATCTTTGTTTACGGGTTCATTGGCTGGACAGCCTGGGTATCATTGACACGATCACGCCTGCTGCCAAAATACGAAGTCGAAGGGTTCTTTCAATATGGCCGCTTGTTTGCTGCGCCACGTTGGGACACTGCTATGAACAATCTGTTCATTTTTGGCACCCTTTTTATCCTTATTTCTATGGTTCTGGGTCTATTGATCGCAATCCTGCTTGATCAAAAAATCCGTACCGAAGGTGTCTTGCGCACCGTTTATCTATACCCCATGGCTTTGTCGATGATCGTCACTGGTACGGCGTGGAAATGGATTTTGAACCCCGGTTTGGGTATTGAATCTGTGGTCCAAGGCTGGGGCTTTGAAAATTTTGAATTTGATTGGCTCGTGAACCCTGATTATGCGATTTACACCGTAGTCATCGCGGGGGTTTGGCAGGCATCGGGTTTTGTGATGGCGCTTTTCTTGGCGGGCCTGCGGTCCGTTGATCAGGAGATCATCAAAGCTGCCCAAGTCGATGGCATCCCCACGCGCCGGATTTATTCCGCTATTATCATCCCATCCATGGCCCCGATTTTTCTATCAGCCTTCATCGTGCTGTCACACCTCGCGATCAAAAGCTTTGACCTTGTGATTGCATTGACAGGCGGCGGCCCCGGTTATGCCACGGATCTACCCGCAACGTACATGTACGCCATGGCGTTTT
Organism: Cochlodiniinecator piscidefendens; assembly: GCF_011326755.1. GTDB lineage: Bacteria > Pseudomonadota > Alphaproteobacteria > Rhodobacterales > Rhodobacteraceae > Cochlodiniinecator > Cochlodiniinecator piscidefendens. Next base: position 69,056 of record NZ_JAAOIE010000008.1, read on the forward strand.
CACGCGGCGACATTGGCCAAGCCGCCAGTTCTGCAATGATAATGATGTTGGTCGTTTTCACCATCGTTGTGCCATACCTATACTCTGAACTGAGGGCGAAAAATGACTGATCAAGCATTCCCCACGGCCCCCCGTCGTTCGCGTAATGTACCGCTGTCAAAGATAGCGCTACGTTGGGGCCTATATCTCATCCTTTGTGTCTTTGCGCTTTATTACCTGATGCCGCTTTTTGTGATGCTCACCACATCGCTCAAAAGCATTGAGGAAATTCGCTCTGGCAGCTTGGTCGCCCTGCCTCGTGACATCACATTTGATGCCTGGGCCACAGCCTGGTCCGGGGCGTGTACCGGTATCCAATGCGAAGGGTTGCGCCCCTATTTCTGGAACTCCGTTCTGATCGCAGTTCCCGCCGTGATCCTGTCCACCGGCATCGGCGCGTTGAACGGATATGTCGTTGCCCAGTGGCGCTTTCGCGGCGCGAACCTGTTCTTTTCCTTGATGCTTTTTGGGTGTTTCATCCCATTTCAGGTTGTTCTGCTGCCAATGGCGCGGGTGCTTGGCCTGATGGGTATCGCAGGCACCATTCCGGGGTTGATCTTTGTCCACGTCATCTATGGTATCGGCTTCACCACCTTGTTTTTCCGCAACTACTATGTGTCGATCCCAAGTGAACTGGTCAAAGCGGCCAAGGTCGATGGTGCCGGGTTCTTCCGCATCCTTTGGTCGATCTTCCTGCCGCTATCGCTGCCGATCATCGTTGTGACCGTCATCTGGCAATTCACCCAAATCTGGAATGATTTCCTCTTTGGGGTTTCCTTTAGTCAGGCTGGAACCCAACCCGTGACCGTTGCGCTGAACAACATCGTTAATTCCACGACTGGCATCAAAGAATACAATGTCGATATGGCCGCCGCGATCATCGCAGCGCTTCCGACCCTTCTTGTTTATGTCGTTGCTGGCAAATATTTCATCCGCGGTCTCACCGCTGGCTCTGTGAAAGGATAATCAAATGGCTCCTATCCTCGATATCAAAAACCTCTACAAAAGCTACGGCGCGACCGAAATTCTAAAAGACATCAACGTCGCGATTGAGCCGGGTGATTTCCTAGTGCTTGTTGGCCCGTCTGGTTGCGGTAAATCCACCTTGCTGAATTGCATTGCCGGGCTTGAACCGATCTCTGGCGGATCTATAGACATCGGCGGCCAAGACATGACCGACGTCAGCCCCAAAGACCGCAATATCGCGATGGTGTTTCAGTCTTACGCGCTGTACCCCACCATGACCGTTGCCAAAAACATCACCTTTGGCATGAAGGTGCGCGGCGTTGATCAGGCGACGCAAGCTGCAAAACTGGCCGAAGTATCAGCCCAACTGCAAATCGAACCGCTGCTGAACCGCCGCCCCGGTCAATTGTCAGGTGGTCAACGCCAACGCGTCGCAATGGGCCGCGCTTTGGTCCGCGATCCAAAGCTGTTTTTGTTTGACGAACCCCTGTCAAACCTTGACGCTAAACTGCGTGTCGAAATGCGCACCGAAATCAAAAAGCTGCACCAGAACCTAGGTGCATCCATGGTTTACGTGACCCATGACCAAATCGAAGCCATGACGCTTGCCACTAAAATCGTGGTGATGAAAGACGGCATTATTCAACAGATCGGCACGCCTTCAGAAATTTACAATCACCCCGAAAACCTGTTTGTCGCAGATTTCATGGGTTCCCCTGCCATGAACCTGATCCCCGCTCGAACCCAAAAGAAAGACGGCGGCACGCAGATCGAAATCGCCAGCGCAACAGGGAAACCTTTGTTATTAACGGACACAACCCATCGTAATCTGCCGGATGATGTGATCATCGGACTGCGCCCCGAAGATATCGCCGAAGCCGGCTATCGGTCTGGCCAGAACGTGCAAACCGCCCATTGTATGATTGACGTGGTGGAACCGGCGGGTGCTGATACCTTTGTTGTGTCGCATTTAGGTGGCAAAGAAGTCACCGCACGCCTACACGCAGAAACCACAGCTTGCGCGGGTCAACCGTTGGAGTTTGCCTTTGATCTTGGCAAAGTATCCTACTTTGAGCCAAACACAGGCGAACGGTTGAACTAAGACCAAGGGATTAGACACGATGAAAATTCTTGTGGCCGATGTTGGCGGAACCAATTCCAGACTGGCGTTGGCCACAGAAAATGGTGTTGAAACCACGACAATTCGCAGGTTTGAAAACCAAAGCTTTACATCGTTTTACGATGTCATTGCAGCGTTTCTAGATGAATTGGACACACCCGAAATCACCCATTGCTGCGCCGCCCTTGCCGGGCCAATTGCCGGAACATCCGGTCGGCTGACCAATCGCGATTGGATCATTTCATTGGATGGGCTGAAAAATCAAACCGGCGCAAACACGGCCGTTTTGATCAACGATCTCAGCGCGCTTGGGTATTCGCTTGATCACCTATCCCCCAAAGGCACCGATCATATCTGCGGTGCATTTGATCATCCTCTGACCAACGATCAATCGCTTGTTGTTGGCATCGGTACCGGGTTTAACGTCTGCCCTGTAAAACGCACGACCCATGGCACGGTGTGTTTGGCTGCCGAAGGCGGACACATTCAAATGCCCCAAACCGTGTTGGCCATACTCGCCCCTATCATTGGGACTGAAATCAACCAATTCCCAACCGTTGAACATCTTTTTTCCGGGCGCGGGCTAGAGGCATTGCACAGCCTGATAACCGCTAAATTCGGAATGTCAGGGCTGGATATCGTCAACGCTCATCTCAATGACGCTGACCCGCTGGCCGCCAAAACACTATCGCTTTATTCCGAAGCCCTTGGCGCGTTGTGCCAGCAGCATATCCTTCAGTACATGCCGCAGAACGGGATCTATTTTGCAGGCAGCGTAGCGCGCGGCGTGTTTTCCGCGGGGTTTCATGATGTTTTCAAAACCGCATTACGTCGGGATGCGCTGTTTGATCAGCACGTTGAACACGTCCCGATTTCGGTCATCTTAGAAGACGAAGCCGCCTTGATCGGGTGCGCCACAGCGGCGCGCACCTAGAAAACGAAAAAGGGCGGACCAATCGGCCCGCCCCAATGTTAGGTTTTCGCAGTGTTTAGAATTCAACAACAGCGCGAATTGATTTGCCTTCGTGCATCAGATCAAAGCCTTCGTTGATCTGATCAAGGGTCAATTTATGGGTGATCATTGGATCGATTTCGATCTTGCCATCCATGTACCAATCAACGATTTTTGGAACATCCGTACGACCAGATGCACCACCAAACGCGGTCCCGCGCCAGCTACGGCCAGTAACCAATTGGAACGGACGTGTTGAGATTTCAGCGCCAGCCGGTGCCACACCAATGATAATGCTTTCGCCCCAACCTTTGTGCGCAGCCTCAAGCGCTGTACGCATCACACCAACATTACCAGTCGCGTCAAACGTATAGTCCGCGCCGCCACCTGTCAGTTCAACCAGATGCGCAACAAGATCGCCGTCAACTTTGGATGGGTTTACAAAGTCGGTCATGCCGAATTTTGTCGCCATTTCAACTTTGCCGTCATTCAGATCAACACCAACAATCTGATCCGCACCCGCAAGGCGAAGACCCTGGATTACGTTCAAACCAATGCCGCCCAAACCAAACACGATACCAGTTGAACCGATTTCAACTTTGGCTGTGTTGATCACGGCGCCGATGCCTGTCGTTACACCGCAACCGATGTAGCAGATTTTATCAAATGGCGCGTCTTTGCGCACTTTGGCCAATGCGATTTCTGGCACAACTGTGTGGTTCGCAAAGGTGGAACAACCCATGTAGTGGTGGATTGGTGTGCCATCGAGCATGGAAAAACGTGTTGATCCATCCGGCAAAAGCCCCGCACCCTGCGTAGAGCGGATTTTTTGGCAGAGGTTTGTTTTTGGGTTCAAACAGTAATCGCATTCGCGGCATTCCGGGGTGTAAAGCGGGATCACATGATCGCCAACCTCTAGGCTTGTTACACCTTCGCCCACTTCGATCACAACACCTGCGCCCTCATGGCCCAAAATCGCTGGAAAGATACCTTCGGGGTCGTCACCTGAACGGGTGAATTCATCTGTGTGACACAGACCAGTTGCTTTGATTTCGACCAAAACCTCACCCGCGCGCGGGCCTTCAAGGTTCACTTCCATTACTTCTAATGGTTTGCCGGCGGCGACGGCTACAGCAGCGCGAGTACGCATGAGTCTCTCCTGTTTGTTAGGCTCACCCGTGGGTGAGTTTAAATTTTACTAGTGCGTCTGTGTCACTTTGGTCAAGCGGCACAGGTACAATTTCGCAAAAACCCTACATGCATTATGTTGCGTTTAATAGTCTTTTGTTTGCTCAAATAAAAATCTTTGTGCATTGCCATCACGTCATCGCAATATTATCCGCGCAATCCATAACACGGCACTGTCAGCAACATGCCCCGTGACCCGACCAGTTTCCCAGATCGCGCCCTCTTGGGCGGCAAACGACTGCCCTCCCAGCTCGGCCCTGCCCTTCAAAACAAAGGCAACAGTGGTTGCATCAGCGCTCAGATCAACCGATCCCGCTTGTTTTACCCTGACTTCCGCATGCACCAAATTGGTGTTCCACATGATATTCAGCGCTTGCGTTGGACCATTTACCAATTGGCTGTCCAGCACCCGCGCCCCATCAAACGCCAACGGTTGACCGGGATTCGCATGTAGGCTCACCCCGCCCCCAGCCAGAATCACGCCGTGTCCCTTGGCGATAGTTAACGCGCGTGACATCCCCGGAAACGTCGAAAAAGCACCGTCTTGGGTAATATCTGCGAGGCTGAAACGCCATAACACCTGTGTTCCATCATTTTGCTCGTGGAACTCCCGCATAAGCCCACCACCATTTTTCCATGGCTTTGCTTCGGTTGTTGCGGCTGAAAATCGTTTCATTGGGAATATCCTTTGCAATCGCGCATATACCCAGACATAATATCAATTAGCGCGGCATAACAACTTAACAAACAGGACATAGCGTGCATCAATCCGGCAAGACCAGCTTTCAAGACGTGCGCGACGAAGTCATTCATCGCATTCAAAGTGGTATCTGGCCCCAAGGCACCTTGCTCCCCACTGAGGTCGAGCTGGCCGAAGAGTTCGGCTGTGCCCGCGCAACTGTGAACCGCGCCCTGCGGGAATTGGCCGAAAATGGTGTTGTTGATCGCAAACGCAAAAGCGGAACACGTGTCAACACCGCGCCAGTCAAACAAGCCAAAATCGAAATTGCCATTGTCCGTCATTCCGTCGAAGAGCAAAACGCAATATATCGCTATGCCCTCGTCCACAAAGAAATAACCGCGATCCCGCCATGGTTAGCCGCCCAACTGGATCTGCCCATCACCCACAAAGTGATGTACCTCAAATGTATGCATTACGCTGACAATCGCCCCTACCAATTCGAAGAACGCTGGGTCAACATCGATGCCGTCCCAACCATTCTGGACGCTGACCTCGTTGAAACCGGTCCAAACGAATGGCTGCTAAGCGTGGTGCCATTCACCGACGCCCAAATCAACTTTTGCGCTGTGGGCGCGGACGCCGATCTGTCTGAGTTTTTGTCAACGCCAACAGGAACACCGGTGTTTCAGCTCGAACGCACAACATGGCTGCAAAACAAACCTGTCACATTTGTACGTATGACCTACCACCCCGGTTATCGGATGAGCACAAGCTACTAAAGCGCAACGCCCTGATGCCATACGGAGTTCAACTTCAGCTCAGGTGATAAATGCACAAGGTTTGCCTCTGCCCCGGCTTGCAAACGCCCAACGTGTTTGGTGTTTATTAAATCTGCCGGAATCCGCGTGGCCATAGCCAAAGCCTGCGCCAGATCGACGCCGACCTTTTCATGTGCAAAACGCACGGCGGTTGGAATATCCAAATCCGCCCCGGCCAACGTTCCATCCGCCAGCGTCAAACGCCCGTCTCGGCGTAAAATTTCACGGCCATTTAGCGTAAACCGGTCCAAATCGGTCCCTGCAACAGCCATTGCATCAGACACTAAAAACACCTGCCCCGGTCCTTTTTTCGCACGCAATGCTGTGCGCATCACTGCCGGATGCACATGCAATCCATCACAAATCAACCCTGCGCACACCTCACCAAGATCCAACGCGGCCCCAACAACACCCGGTTCGCGATTGCCCAGCTGGCGCATCGCGTTGAATAAATGTGTCACACAACGCGCACCCGCTTTGACCGATTGAACACAGCTATCGTAGGTGGCGTCCGTATGTCCCAATGACACAATCACGCCAGCGTTCGTCAGTGTCGCGATCTGATCCGGCGTCGTGTTTTCTGGCGCAACCGTAACCATCAACACCGGCAAAACCCGCGCAGCCTCGCATAACATCGTGAGGTCTTCGTCATCCATTTTGCGGATCAATGATGGATCATGCGCGCCCTTGCGCACGGGGTCCAAATGCGGACCTTCCAAATGCAATCCAATAAATCCGGGCAATCTGGCGTTCCACGCCGCAATTCCCGCCGCAATTGCCGCCCGCGTTATATCGCGCGTATCGGTGATCAACGTCGGTAAAATTGAAGTGGCCCCCAGCCGCGCATGGGCCTCAACGATCGTTTTCAACGTCTCCACATCTTGGCGGGCGTTGAACATAACGCCCCCACCACCGTTGACCTGAAGATCAACAAACCCCGGCGTTAAAATACCTGCCCCCAAGTTCACTTTATCAGCGTCTTTTGCAACATCTTTGACCGGACACACCGCAATCACATCCGCCCCTTCCACGACAACCGCCTGTCCGGAAATCAACGCGGAGCCATCAAAAACTTGGTCACAGATCAGGGCAGTTTGGCGCAGGGTCATAGGGTTTCGGTGACTTTCTTTAGGTGGCGCGGCGCATCAGGGTTGATACCGCGTTCGGCGGCAACTTGATCCACCATTGCGTAAAACGAAACAATCAAAGCGATCGGGTCCGCCAATACATGGCCCGCGCGCACATGTTCAAGACAGATTGCGTGTTTTGCCTTATCGGATGTGACAAAAACGTTTGCCCCCTTGGCGGCGATTTGATCAGCGATGCCCACCAATGCCCCTTCGGCCTGATCGCCTGCCGCAAATCCCAGAACCGGAAAGCCCTCTTCAACAATCGAAACTGGCCCATGCAAAACCTCCGCTGAGGAATAGCTTTCAGCGTGGATTTGGCAAGTTTCTTTGAATTTCAAAGCAGCCTCGTTTGAAATCGCCCAAACAGGCCCACGCCCCAAAGTGAACAACGAATTTTTACCGGCGACAGCCGCACGCATTTCAGGCCAATCGATCTGCGTCGCACGGTCTAACGCGTCCGGCAAATTCTGGATCGCAGCGCGCAGGTCTGCGTCCCCTTTCCATTCCGCCAATAACATCAACCCTGCAACCGCAGAGGTCACAAATGTTTTGGTTGCCGCCACAGAACGTTCTGGCCCAGCATGGATATCCAAACAATGATCCGCCATAGCCGCCAATGGTGATGTGCCGTCGTTGGTCAATGCTACGGTCAACGCGCCGTCCCGGCGGGCCGCGCGGGTCATTTCAACGATATCTGGGCTTTTACCAGATTGCGAAACAGAGAGGCACAGACTGTTATCTAGCTTCAGCGGCGCTTTGTAGATCGACGCAACCGATGGGCCGACCGATGCCACCGGTAAACCCAACAACAATTCTCCACAATATTTCAGGTAAGTGCACACATGGTCAGATGATCCACGTGCCACTGTCACAGCAAATCTAGGATCACGGGCAATAATGTCGACTGCGGCACGAAGAATGCCCACCTGTCCCTCGGACACCAAGCGTTCAACCGCCACTGGAATTTCTTCGATTTCTCGTCGCATTTGCGATGGGGGTTTTGTTAAAGACATAGCAGCTTTCATGGATGGGCGAGCCTCATTTCAGCGACGAAGTCGTATGCATCACCGCGGTAAAGCGAACGGGTAAATTCCACCACCCGGCCGGATGATAAGAAAGAAGTCCGTTCAATTTTCAAACCAGCAGCATTCGGCGTGACGTCTAACAACTCAGCGTCAGCTTCTGATAGGTTAACAGCCGAAATTTTCTGCGTTGCGCGCTCTGGCCGATTTCCATCTTGACCAAGCACCTCGTAAAGGGAACTTGTCACCGCTAGGGGATTTGGCAGTAAATCCAACGGAAGAGAGGCCCGTTCAATCGCGATAGGCCGATCCTGCGCATGACGCAGCCGCGCGATACGGGCGACAGAATGTTCAGGCTCTAGGTTCAGCGCTTTTGCCTCTTCCGATGAGGTCAGAAAGACACCGCGCTCCAGCCAGACGGAATGGCTTTCCATTCCGCGGTTTGACATATCTTCGGTAAAGGATGTGAGCTGAGACAATGATTGTTCAACCCGCAGCGTGCTGTCCTGAATAAACGACCCCGACCCCTGCTTTTGCACAACGGACCCTTTATCAACGAGCTCCTGTATAGCTTTGCGCACTGTAACCCGTGACAAAGTGGTAATAGCAGCCACTTCACGTTCCGGCGGTAGAGGCGATTCAATCGGCAATAATCCACTGGCGATGCCTTCTTCTATCCGGCGGCGCAATTGCACATACCGGGGTCCGGCCGTTGCAGATAACCAATGCTCAGGACGTAAAAATTCGGTCACATTCATTGGATCACCTGCTTTACTTTGGGGCGTTGCATGGCCAGCGCTAACGCCCCGTCCAACGCGGTTCCTTTTGGATCAGTTATCGCTGCAACAACACTTTGATTGAGATAAGGCGCATAATGGCGCGCCACGCCCCCCAGCAAACAAATCGGTTCATCGGATTGCCACCGCAACGCCATTAAGGCCCGTTCAATATAAGCCGCACCGGCATCCATACACGCAAGCGCAGCACTATCGCCTTCTTGGGCAGCCCGTATAATGCGCGGCGCCAATCCCGCCAATTCCCCCGGAGACATTTCAGCCCCCTCTACGATCAACGCCGCAGGGCTTTTGTATTGGCTTAGAACCTCTTGTAACAAAGGTGTCATAGGAACCAATCCATCAACGGCATGCAGTGCTTGAGACTGAATTCGCAGCCCAAGCCAGGCACCCGACGCTTCATCGCCGTGACGCAGACCATATCCCCCCATCAATTGCACACCACCCGCCACTTGACGCGCGGCGAACGATCCGGTCCCGATACTGACAACAACGCCGTCATGCGGCCCCAGCGCGCCAACAACTGCAGTTTTACGATCATCCCCGACAAAGGCGTTTTTCAATCCAAGCTCGCGTGAAACCTGCGCGGCAATGTTGGGGCACAACACACCTGCCAACCCCACATAGGCCAAGGTAGACTTAACACGTTCCACGGCAACGCCAGCCTTTGCAGCGAGTTCACTTAATCCATTTTCCAACACGGCCATTGCGCCTTGGTAATCTGAATGAACATTCGCGCTCCCTAAAATCACGTCATATCGGGTCGCACCACACAACAGAGTAAATCGGCAGGACGTTCCGCCACCATCTACCCCTAATACCATATCTATCTCTGTATCCGCCATAAGATACCTATATGATACCTTTGTGCAAAAAACAAAGCCAATATAGCCAAATTTGGTAATTTTTTAGATTTTACACAAAATATCTGGACAAAAGGTATTACATCGGTATCTTATTCAGCAACTAAAGGGGGAAATCTAATGTCGCTGCCAGTGACAGAAAGCGTATGCGACGCCTCAGCCGCATTAGACGCGCAGCCAACGGAAAAAGTGGCGCACCTATTGCTTGAGACACAGCAAACAGCGCTAAGCGCCATAAACACGGCCTTACCGAATATCACCAAAGCTGCCGCGATAATGGCCCAAACCATTCGCGCAGGCGGTCGTTTGATTTATGCGGGTGCCGGATCATCCGGCCTTATGGCCATGGCGGATGCACTTGAATTGGCGGGTACATTTGGAATTTCGACAGATCAGGTGAAAATCTTGATGGCAGGTGGCTTTCCTACAGATTCACATATGCCCGGCCATACCGAAGATGATGCCCATGCCGCACGCGCTGATGCCGGTGAAATAGAGGCCCGCGATACGGTCATTGCTCTTTCAGCGAGCGGAACAACCCCCTATCCCACCGCTATTTTGACAGCTGCAAAAGATGCAGGGGCGAGTCGCATCGCAATCGCAAACAACATCGGCGCCCCGTTCTTTGAGTTGGCTGATGTCGCGATTTGCCTGCCGACGCCCCCCGAACTCATCGCGGGATCGACCAGGATGGGCGCAGGCTCCGCACAAAAAGTGGCACTCAACACGATGTCCACATTGATGGGCGTAGAATTGGGCCATGTCTATGACGGCATGATGGTGAACCTTGTCGCGGACAACCTCAAACTGCGCAATCGCGCGGTTGGCATGGTCACCCAAATTGCAAACACCGATGCCTCAACCGCAATTGGTCATTTGGAAACCTGCAACTGGGCGGTAAAACCCGCGATCCTTATGGCCTCCGGCGCATCGCACGACACGGCATTTTACTTATTGAGCACAACCCAGGGCCACCTCAGGGCGGCACTGGAAAAACTTTAAGTCACCGGGAAAATCCGGGTCAATTTTAAGGGAGAAGAAATATGATCAAATCCACAGCAAAAACGGCTCTTTTGGCCTCGACCCTATTGGGCGCGACGGCTGCGATGGCTGAAACCACGCTCACAATCGAAAGCTGGCGCAATGATGACCTTGCGCTTTGGCAATCTCAGATTATTCCTGCGTTTGAGGCAGAGCACCCCGACATCAACGTCGTGTTCGCACCGTCCTCCCCTGCGGAGTACAACGCTGTTTTGAACTCAAAGCTCGACGCGGGATCCGCCGGTGATCTTATCACCTGTCGCCCGTTTGACGCGTCACTTGCGCTTTATGACGCCGGCCAATTGGCAGACCTCAGCGATCTATCCGGCATGGATAACTTCTCTGACGTGGCAAAATCAGCATGGCAAACCGATGATGGTGCAGCAACCTTCTGCGTGCCGATGGCATCGGTGATTCACGGCTTCATTTACAACAAAGAAGCGTTTGATGAACTCGGTCTTGCAGCCCCTGAAACCGAAGCAGAGTTTTTCGCCGCATTGGACGCGATCCAAGCAGACGGAAACTACATTCCGCTTGCCATGGGGACTAATGACCAATGGGAAGCGGCGACAATGGGCTACAACAACATCGGTCCAAACTACTGGAACGGTGAAGAGGGCCGCCTTGCCCTTATCGCGGGTGACCAAAGCCTAACCGACGAACAATGGGTTGCACCATATCGCACGTTGGCCCGTTGGGGTGCTTATATGGGCGACGGATATGAGGCCCAAACCTACCCAGACAGCCAAAACCTGTTCACTTTGGGGCGCGCCGCGGTCTATCCAGCAGGCAGCTGGGAAATCTCAGGTTTTAACGGCTTGGCAGATTTTGAAATGGGCGCGTTCCGCCCACCGGTGCAAAACGCTGGTGACGAATGCTATATTTCAGATCACACCGACATCGCGCTTGGCCTGAATGCCGCCAGCCCGAACGCCGAAGCAGGTCGTATTTTCCTTGATTGGGTTGGATCATCTGAATTTGCTTCCCTCTATGCAAACGCATTACCGGGGTTCTTTTCCCTGTCAAACCACGCAGTTGATATGGAAGATCCTCTTGCACAGGAATTCGTAAGCTGGCGTGGTGATTGTCATTCAACCATCCGTTCCACTTATCAAATTCTGTCTCGCGGCACTCCGAACCTCGAAACGGAAACTTGGAACGCCTCCGTTGCGGCGATCAAAGGCACAGAAACCCCAGAAGACGCAGGCGCCCGTCTGCAAGAGGGTCTGGCAAGCTGGTACGAACCCCAGCAATAAACACCACTCGCGAAATATCCGGGCGTGGCAACGCGTCCGGGTATTTTGTTCAGCCCACCCATCAAAATAGGACAGGCTATGCAATTCCCCCGTATCAAATGGCATATTGTGGTTTTTCTGGCACCGGCGGTGCTTGTTTACTCTGCAATCATGATTTTCCCGCTGTTCAACACGCTGCGCCTCGCGCTTTACACCGAAGTTGACCAAACGCGGCTGTTTGTCGGGCTGGAAAATTTCCGCACGCTCTTTGGTGATCCTTTGTGGTCTGATGCCTTCTGGAATGCGCTGTGGAATAATATGGTTTTCTTCGTGGTGCATATGCTGGTGCAAAACCCGGTCGGTATTTTGCTTGCCGCGCTGCTGAGCCACCCAAAACTGCGCATGGCTGCGTTTTATCGCACTGCCATTTTCATCCCCACGATCCTAAGCTTTGTGATCGTTGGTTTTGCGTGGAAGCTGATCTTATCCCCCCTTTGGGGCATCGCGCCGGATTTGCTGGATGTAGTTGGGTTAAAATCCCTGTTCCAACCTTGGTTGGGGCGTGAAGGCACAGCATTGCTGACGCTTTCGCTGATTTCCGTTTGGCAGTTTGTCGGCATACCGATGATGCTGACCTATGCTGCACTTCTGTCGATCCCTGATGAAATTCTAGAAGCCGGAGAATGTGATGGCATCACCGGATTTTCCGCCTTTTGGAAAATCAAACTGCCGTTGATCCTACCGTCAATCGGCATCATATCCGTTCTGACATTTGTGGCCAATTTCAACGCCTTTGACCTGATTTATACCACCCAAGGCGCGCTGGCGGGGCCAGATTTTTCAACCGATATTCTGGGCACCATGATGTATCGCACATTCTTTGGGTTCCAATTGCAATTGGGTGATCCACATATGGGGTCCGCCATTGCGTCCGGCATGTTTGCTGTGATCCTGATCGGGGTGTGCGTCTACCTCTTTGGCATTCAAACGCGGCTGCGCCGCTACCAGTTTTAAGGGGAATTTGACATGAATTCTGCCCGCACCGCCCTCAGCCGCAAAATCGCCGTTCATGCTGTTTTGATCACCTATGTCGTGATCGCATTGTTTCCGGTTTTTGTCATTCTGATCAATAGCTTCAAAACCCGCCGCGCGATTTTTCGCGAACCACTTGCCCTGCCCAACGCTGATAGTTTTACCTGGGAAGGCTATCAAACCGTCCTGAACCAAGGCGACTTTCTGCAATATTTCCAGAACTCTTTTGTCGTCACGGTCGTGTCGCTGTTTTTCATCCTGCTGTTTGGCGCAATGGCCGCCTTTGCGCTCGCGGAATATCGGTTCAAAGGCAATACGGTGATGGGCCTCTACCTTGCGCTTGGGATCATGATCCCGATCCGCATCGGCACCGTCGCTATTTTGGATTTGATGGTGCAAACCGGGCTGGTGAATACGCTAATGGCACTGATCCTCGTTTATACAGCCCAAGGTCTGCCGCTCGCGGTGTTTATTCTCAGCGAATTTATGCAACAAGTGTCCGACGACCTAAAGAACGCTGGCCGCATTGACGGGCTGAATGAATACACGATCTTTTTCAAACTGGTGCTGCCGCTGATGCGCCCCGCCATGGCGACGGTGGCCGTGTTTAACATGATCCCGATCTGGAATGACCTATGGTTTCCGCTCATCCTTGCGCCGGCTGAATCGGTCAAAACGCTTACGCTAGGATCGCAAGTCTTCATTGGGCAATACGTGACCAATTGGAACGCAGTTCTTGCCGCGCTTGGCCTTGCCATCATCCCGGTGATCATCCTTTATACCCTATTTTCGCGTCAGTTGATCCGGGGTATCACATCGGGGGCGGTGAAATGATACGTGTTCTTATCGCCGGGCTTGGCAATATGGGGTTGTCCCATGCGCTCGCCCATCATCATCACGCAGAGGTCCAAATCGTTGGGTTGGTAAACCGTTCTGGCGAGGTGGATCATCCCGACCTGCAATCCTACCCGGTGTTTACCGATTTTCACGCCGCACTGGCCGAAACAAAACCTGACCTTGTTGTTGTTGCCACCTATTCCGACAGCCACGCTGATTTCGCCATTGCGGCGATGCAATCCGGTGCGCATGTTTTCGTGGAAAAGCCTTTGGCAACCACGGTCACAGATGCCGTTCGGGTCGTCGATTGCGCGATTGAAACCGGCAAAAAACTGGTGATTGGCTATATCCTGCGCCATCATCCCAGCTGGCAACGCCTGATTGCTGAGGCTCGTGATCTGGGTGGCCCTTATGTGTTTCGCCTGAATCTGAACCAGCAATCAGACGGCCCCACCTGGGAAACCCACAAAGCGCTGATGCAGACCACCTCCCCCATTGTGGATTGCGGTGTGCATTACGTGGATGTCATGTGCCAAATTACCGATGCTCAACCTATACGTGTTAATGGAATGGGCCTGCGTCTGTCTGACGAAATCGCACCGGATATGTATAACTACGGCCAGTTTCAGGTGACATTTGATGATAACTCCGTCGGCTGGTATGAGGCAGGCTGGGGACCGATGATGTCTGAAACCGCTTTTTTCGTCAAAGACATCATCAGCCCAAATGGCGCGGTTTCCATAACGGACGGGAACAAAGGGGCCTCAGACGATGTTGATGGGCACACCCGCGTTGGCGGTATTCTTGTGCATCGCCCCTCTGGTGACACCCAAATTGACATGCCGGACGAACCCGGCCACCAAACCCTTTGCGATACCGAACAGGCCTATATCCTGCACGCCATCGCCCACGACATCGACCTGACGCGCCACATGAATGACGCCGTGCAATCGCTGCGCATCTGCCTTGCTGCGGATGAAAGCATTCGCACCGGCCGCGCGATTGACCTGACCGGAGAGCCAAAATGACCGCCCTTATCTTAGACAACGTTTGTAAATCCTTTGGCGAGGTCGAAGTCCTAAAGAACATCAACCTCACAGTTGAGGACGGGGAATTTGTCGTATTTGTCGGCCCGTCGGGTTGCGGGAAATCCACCCTGCTGCGGGTCATTGCCGGGCTAGAGGATGCAACCAAAGGTACCGTGCAAATCGGTGAGCGCATGGTCAACGCTATCCCACCTGCCAAACGCGGCATTGCGATGGTGTTTCAATCCTACGCGCTTTATCCGCATCTGTCAGTTGCCGGGAACATGGGGCTTGGCCTGAAACAGGAAAAGACCCCGAAAGACGAAATCATCAAACGCGTTGGCGAAGCGGCGAGGATGCTGTCGCTCACTGAATATCTAGATCGTCGCCCATCGGAATTGTCCGGCGGTCAACGTCAGCGGGTTGCCATTGGACGCGCCATAGTGCGTAAACCGGATCTGTTTTTATTTGATGAGCCACTGTCCAATCTCGACGCTGCGTTGCGCATGAACACCCGTATCGAAATCGCCAACCTGCACCGTCAATTGGCGGCCTCGATGATCTATGTGACCCACGACCAGACAGAGGCGATGACCCTCGCGGATAAAATCGTTGTGCTGCGGGATGGACAGGTTGAACAAGTCGGCGCGCCGATGGAACTTTATAACAACCCTGCCAATCAATTCGTAGCGGGGTTCCTTGGGGCGCCGTCAATGAATTTTCTGCGCCACGGTGAAAACTCCCTTGGCATTCGCCCGGAACATATTCAACTGGCGGAAACGGGCCTTAGCGCGCGCGTAACGCATGTGGAACGCTTAGGCGGGGAAACAAACGCCATTCTAGTAACAGAGCATGACGAACCCATCACAGTGCGTTTCTTTGGTCAGCACAACATCGCAGTTGGCGAAGCGGTTCATTTAACCTGGGATGCTGCCAATCAGTTTATGTTCAACGCCGCAGGTGAACGCATATAAACGCGAAATCCTAAAAGCGTATTTTTCAAAAAACCGCAAAATTCAACTTTGTCCCCGCAGGGACAGAGGGGGATTAGGCGTGGGTGATCCTGATTTCAGATACTTCTGAATCCACGGAATGGCACAGCGCTAGAATACGATCCTTTAGGTGGGTTTCCACATACGCCGCATGGAACCTGCTTGGCGCGCATAGGGTCAAGCGCCCCCCTGCCCTATCCTGACGCACCAAGGATCGCGCCCAGGCCCCGAACAACGCCGGGTCCTCTTGATGCAACACAGCCTGCGCCAGTGCCCATTCACTGCCATCGCTGAGATCAGGTGGCGCAACACTACCAGACATCGGTAGTGGCACGACCTTAGGATCAGGGGCATCGCCCTGTTCCATCCGTAACACAAAATCAGGCCCAACAGCGGCCCACTGCGGTTGCGTGGTTTTCAGGATAGCTTCGATATCAATGCTGTATTGTGTGACACGTCCCCGCGCGCCCTGCCGTCGCACAACAAGCCAGCCCATCGCCCGCAGTTTTGCCATTTCACGTTTGACCGTGCGTTCATCGACAGACCAGAGTTGCGCGATTTCGCGTTGCCCGACACACAGCTCATCCCGTCCCCAATTGTATCTTGCAGTGATGAGAGTCATCAATCGCAACACCAACCGTTGCGGACCTTTGGCCTGCGCTAAGGCATAAGACCCCATCGCCGTCAAAAGATCATACTTGCGCGCAGAGGCACTGCGCCCTGTTGCCCTTGGTTGTAGCATCACTGCCCTCATACTACGTTGCCTGTTGATCCGCCCTGAATGGTTCTGGGCGAATCTGTTCCGGTCTTCGCTGGATTGGCCTTATGGCCTATTATTGCTGAATTCCCGGCAAACGCAACGTTCTTTGCTCTCTGCCACTGATTTGCGTCCAATGCGTCGATTCTGTCAAGGGTTTTGGTGGTTTACCTTTTATCCTTCTCTCATTCAAAAAAAGAAAAAGGGTATTAATAGGTATAGGGGGACAGACAGTATGGCCCCTATTTGCGTATTTTTGTCCCCCATTCTGTTGTGGAGGCTCTAAAACTGTCCCCCAATATAGGGTGGCGGACGCTATATCGCCGCTGTGGCCTTTGATCCGGCTGGCCGAATCGCTCAGCGCCATAAAATTAAGGCTGTCCCCGTGGGGACATGTTATTTTCATATTTAGAATATTCGCTTTTGCTTTTTTTGCAAATACAGCGTAAATCAGGGTTGAGCAGTAATTAGCGTTCTATAAGAGAGCAAAGCAGATGTTTAATCACGAAGACCTCGCGCAGATGCAGGCACAGTCCTTAAAGATGCAAGGATGGATCCGCCAACAAACCTTCTCCCCTGAGTTGGCCAAAACCTTGCGCCGCTTTTCCAGTTGGGAAGTGGGTGAGCTGATCTTTAAGGTCAATCAATCCACACTCCGGGGGCGTCTTGCGGCTGATCCGTCGTTGCCTCAGGGGCAGGTTGAGGAAGATGGTCGCCAGCGCTGGTATTCGCTTGAGGAAATCAACGAACTGCGCCGCCGTCTAAAGGTGAACCGTAAATCCCTGATGCCCGAACGCCCAGCAGGTAAACGCGCGATCCGCGCCGCGATTGCGAACTTCAAAGGGGGTGCTGGCAAATCGACGGTCGCCCTGCATTTCGCCCACGCCGCCGCATTGGATGGGTACCGTGTGTTGTGTGTGGATTTTGACCCGCAGGCAACGCTGTCGCATTCGATGGGCCTGTTTGATGTGGCCGAGGAATACACCGTTTGGGGGGTTATGGCGCGCGACCTTATTCATGAAACAGAGCGGATGAATTCCGCAACCCAAGGGGCTGAAAGCGGTGCCGCTCTGCCCCAACGCCAATTGCCCAGTTCCATCACTGATATGGGTTTGGCCGGTTTGCGAGTGAATGACTTTATCAAACCGACCTCTTGGCCGACGATTGATCTGATCCCAAGCTGCGCCAACGCCGCGTTTGTTGAATTTGCCTCTGCGCAGTATCGTCACCTTAACCCAGAATGGTCGTTCTTTGCGGCGGTGTCTCGGTATCTTGATAGCATCCCGGATGATGCCTATGACCTTATCCTTTTTGATTGCCCACCCGCGATTGGCTACCAATCTATGAACGCGGTTTTCGCGGCGGATGTTTTATATGTCCCCTCGGGGCCGGGGTATTGGGAATACGATTCAACCACGTCATTTATCGGTCAGTTGGCCGAAGCGTTGGAGGATCTGTCGCGCTTTGCCAATGTTGTCCCCGCGGGGACAATGAACCTGCCAAAGGTGTTTCACGACGTGCGGTTTTTGTTGACGCGTTACGAACCGAACAACGATTTGCACCGTGCGATGCGTTCTGCGTTTGAAAAGGTTTTTGGCGATAGAGTGGCGCAAAACCCCATTGAGCTGACCCGCGCTGTTGAACAATCTGGACGGTTCCTAAGTTCGATTTACGAAATTGATTACCGCGATATGACGCGCGAAACCTGGCGTCGGGCGCGGACGTCTTTTGATGGGGCGTATGATGAATTCAAATCCCATCTGTTGACCGCGTGGGATAATCTGGAGGATGAGCAATGAGTAAGCGCCGCGTTTTCGATATTGATTTTCCCAGCGACGAACCCGTCGTTCAGGACACCACAAAACCCGAGTCCCGGCGGGGACCGATGGCATCCGCCATTGGTGAAAACGCCGACGCGATGCGCGAACGTCAATCTGCCGAGGCTCAGATACGTGCCGAAAATGACGCCTTGGCCCATGAACATGTGCGCCTGAAAAAGGCCGGGCTGATCAATGATCTGATTTCGGTCCATGACATCAAAACAGAAAAGCTAACCCGCGACCGCAAAGATGGGCGCGACGATGATTTGGATGAGCTGAAGCAATCCATTCAAAGCGTGGGCCTGTCAAATCCGATCCGGGTGGAACAGTCTGAAGATGGCTTTGAGTTGATCCAAGGCTTTCGGCGTCTGTCTGCTTACCGCGAACTTTATGCGGAAACCGGGGATGAGGCATTCGCCAAAATCCCAGCAGGCCTGACCGCGAAAGGCGAGGCGTTAGAAGTTCTGTATCGGCGCATGGTGGATGAGAACCTCGTGCGGCGTGACATTTCATTTGCCGAGATGGCCGAGCTCGCGCGGGCGTACCGCGATGACAGCGACACGGATTGCGATAGTGTCGAGGCGGCGGTGGCGCATTTGTTTGGTTCGGCGTCCCGTCAAAAGCGCAGCTATATCCGGCATTTTGTAACGCTGCTGGATGCGATTGGTCACAAGCTAAAATTCGCAGAGGCCATTCCACGCGCGCTTGGTTTGCAATTGGAAAAACGGCTTGCGTCGGAACCGGGCGCTGCTGCGGCAATGTCTAATGCGTTGGGCGCGGCGATGGCGACAACAGAACCATCTGAATTGGCGGTGCTGCGTGAATTGGCCAACCCAAGTGCAAAACCGAAAACACCTGCCGCGCCGAAATCAACGGCGAAAACCACGTTTCGTTATGATGTCCCCGCCGGGACGGTGCGCTGTGCTGCGGCGGATGGTCGGATCGAATTGCGGATGGATCGCGATTTTTCTGACCTTGATCGCCTGAAACTACAAGAAGCCGTGGCGGCATTTTTTGACGCACTTGACGCTGAGTAAAGAAAAGGGGAGGGGGATTTCCCCTTTCTTTTTACCTAAGTATTTGAAAATAAAACAGAATATGTAATTTTTTGGAGAAATCGACGCAAAATACTCGTTTTTACGCAAAAAAGGGTATCCTCTGATGAATTTTGGCGTTTTGACTTAGCCTCAAAGGTAGGGTTTGCCCTACTTTTGGCGCAAATTTGACACAATATGTTGAAAAATACCCACATTTTGTGGCGGTAACCAAAAAAATTACTAGCCGAGATTCCAAAATAGTTTTATGGAATACGAAAGATAACCGGATATAAATCCGACAAAAACATAGAGCGGTACATAATGATTACAGTGGATTACACAATCCGCGATAACGCGGGCGTTTCCTATAGTGGTGCGTCTACGGGTGCGGAACAAACATCAATTTTCACAGCAGTTAGCAAAGACGTTTCTCTGAATCTCAGTCCAAGTGACGTGTCAGGGTATGAACGCGCAGGCCAAGACCTTCGTGTGGTTTTGCTAAGTGGCGAAGTTATTATTCTAGAGAACTTCTACTCCGAAGGGGTGACGGGCGATAAGAGCTTATTCCTCAGCGAGAACGGCGAACTGATCGAAGTCACACTGGTCGAAGACGGCAATGGTGGTTTGTTCGCACAATACAATACCCATGATATCGCGGGTAAGTGGTCTGAATACGATGATCTCGTGTTCCTTGATATCGAACGCATTGAACCAGTTGTTGCACCTTTGGTCGCGCCATTGCTTGGTGGTTTTGGCGGCGTTGGTATTGCGGGCGCTGCGGGTGCTGCTGTTGTTGGCGGCGCGCTGATCGGTGGCGGTGGTGACAGTGTTGCTGTTCCAACCGTAAACGGTGGCGATCTGGTGATTGGCGGAACATCCACAGAAACACCAACTGTTTCTGGTACCGGTGAACCTGGGCATTCTGTTGCTGTAACTGTTGGCGGTGTGACCGAAACAGTTGTGATTGACGACAGCGGAAACTGGAAAGTTACCTTTGACCCATTCCCTGAGGATGGCGTTTATACGGCTGAAGTCGTTGTCACCACACCCGAAGGTGAAACCACAACCTTGGTTGGGCCAAGCCTAGACTTTGATACAACCGCACCAGAAGTTGTTGTTGAAACTGGCACCGGTTCTGTTGGCGATAATATTAATGCTGTTGGCCACGCAAGCGGCGCAACCATTTCCGGTACCGGCGAAGTGGGTTCAACGGTTGTTGTAGAAATCCAAGGCACATCGCACAGCGTTGTTGTTGGCGAAGGCGGTTCATGGTCAGTGAACTTTGAAACCAGTGAAATTACGACTGGCGAATATACTTCTGACGTGACCATCACCACAACGGACGTGCGCGGTAACAGCCGCACTGTGACCGATACATTGGTTGTGGATACGGTTGCTCCGGTTGCTGAAATCTCAACCATCGAAGGCGACAACACAATTAATGGTTCTGAACTGTCTGATGGTATCGTCATCGAAGGTACAGGCGAGGCAGGCGCGCGCGCGGTTATCGAACTGAACGGCGAAACCCGCGAAGTGGTGATCAGCGAAAACGGCACATGGTCTGTTAGCTTTGAAGCAACAACACTGGCCGGCGGCACATATGACACCACAGTCAGCGTCACCACATTTGATGCGGTTGGCAACAGCAGCTCTGTGTCCCAAGTTGTGCATGTCGATACCGAAGGCAACGTATCGCTTGGTGGAAACATTGAGGGCGACAATATCGTCAACGCAGCAGAGCAATCTGACGGTGTGGTTCTGAACGGTGTTGCTGAGGCAGGTTCAAGTGTTGTTGTGACATTGCAGGGCGTTTCACACACCGTGATCGCAGATGCTGATGGCAACTGGACTGCAAACTTCACCGCGTCCGAAGTCCCCGCGGGGACATATGATGCGACCATCACTGCGGTTGCAACGGATGCGGCTGGCAACGTGACCACGGCGGAAGGTTCTGTTCGGATTGATACAGAGGCGACCGTTTCTGTGAACTCTAACATCGAAATCGACAACGTGATCAACGCGGTTGAACAGTCTGATGGTGTGACGCTTACAGGTCTGGCCGAAGCAGGTTCATCTGTTGTTGTGACGCTTCAGGGTGTTTCACATACTGTGACGGCTGATAGCGATGGGAACTGGTCCGCGAACTTTACCGCGACTGAAATTCCAGCAGGCACATATGATGCGGCGATCACTGCGGTTGCAACAGATCTTGCGGGTAACACCAGCACTGCAAACGGGTCGGTTCATGTGGACACGGAAACATCTGTTTCCATCGGCACAAATCATGCTGGCGGCGATAGCATCATCAATGCGGCTGAATCTGCGACTGACATCGTGTTGAACGGTGTTGCTGAAGCGGGCGCAAGTGTTGAAGTTTCTATCGGTTCTGTCACCCGCACAGCGGTTGTCGATGCCAATGGCAACTGGACTGCGACATTTGCAGCCGGGTCTTTGCCAGGCGGTGAATATGACACAACCGTTGTTGCAGTTGCGACTGACGCGGCTGGCAACAGCTCTACCGCGACGACGGCCATTCGTGTGGATACGGTTGTTGGCGAAGTTGCTTTGTCAACGTTGCCTATCGAAATTGACGACACCATCAACGCTGTCGAAAGCGCAGACGGTGTGATGATCAATGGTACAGCGACACCGGGTCTGACTGTGACCGTGCAATTGGGAACTGTGACGCATACAGCGCTTGCTGACGCCAATGGTAACTGGAGCTCAAATTTTGCTGCGGGTGAAATCACACCGGGCACTTACACTGCGCCGATTACTGCGACCATCACAGATGACGCGGGCAACACACGTACTGTGACCGACAGCGTTCAGGTTGATACCGAAGTCACCAACTACACAGCCAATACCGCGTCAATCGCGGGGGATGATGTGATCAACGCAGCTGAAGCCAACGCAGGCGTGACCATAACCGGTACAACGGAACCAGGTTCAACTGTTTTGGTTCAGGTTGGGTCTGTCACGAAATCTGCAACTGTGGATGCCAACGGCAACTGGACTGTGACCTATAACGCAGGTGATATTCCAGCGGGTGAATATGACGCGGCCATCACGGCAACGGCAACAGATGCGGCGGGTAACGTTAGCACGCTGACCGATAATGTGCGTGTTGATACCGGTGTGAACGCATTGACCATGGGCACCACCACCGAAGGCGACGATGTTGTGAATGCGGCAGAGCGCGCAGATGGTGTGACCCTGAACGGTGTGACGGAGCCGGGTTCAACCGTGGTTGTGAACGTTCAAGGTGTAGATCGTACCGCGACTGTTGACGGCAACGGCAACTGGACTGTGACCTTTGCGGCCACAGACATTCCCGAAGGCACCTACACAGCAACAGCAACTGTGACCGCAACAGATGCAGCGGGCAACAGCCGCAGCATCAGCGATACCTTTGCCGTAGATACCGCGATTGACACACCTGATGTTGAGGCTGTTACCTTCTTTGGGGCGACTGTCGGCGGGATCGTTGTGGACAGTTCTTCTGATGCCTTCTCAGTAAGCCAGCTGAACGCCAATGGTACGGTTGAAAACCCAACCTTTACCCAATCGTCACTCGGCAATCTGGGTACGCAGTTTACCTTTAACTCACCCGTTCCGGATGGCACGCATTTGGTGATTTCATCTGAGGATGCTGCGGGCAACAGATCTGGCACTTTGTTGGTTCTCGAAGATAACGCAACAAACGCCAACACGTTGAACAATGCCGGTTTGTCTAACTTTGATATTGGTGCGATCAATCTGGATTACGCGGATCAGGCTAATTTGGTTCTGACCGAAAACCAGATCATGGAAATGTCAGGTTCGTCTGACACCTTGATGGTGCATGGCGGAAATGACGATACACTGACTGTTGCGGGTGCAACCCGTACGCTTGAAGTTCGTCAGATTGATGGCCAATCCTACGACGTCTACACCATCGGTTCTGATGGGGCGACTTTGGTTGTCGAACAAGACATCAACGTTATTATCTAAACAGCGCCGGGGGCAGGGTGGTTTCACATCTGCCCCCGAACAATATCCTTCGTACAAAGAAAGGGTGCGCGCATGAGGCAGGTAAATCTAGCAGTACTATTCGTCGCCATGACGGCCCTAACAGGGTGCATGGACGCATTGCCCGACGGAATGCCGTTTGGGCTAGGGCAGGGGCGCGAAACAGAGACCGAAGAGGTCAGCCGCCAAGCCAGCACATTTGAACAAGAAGAAGAGGGTGAAAACCGCTCTGAGATCATCGACGCGCTATTGGCACGTCAAAGCGTTCTGACCAGTGGCAGTGCTTTTGCAACTGTAGCGGATGGGGCGCTTGATGCTGATTCACGCGCGTCTGCGGCGGAATTGCATAGCGCACGTTTGCGCGCTGAGGCGACGTCTCGCAATTGGTTGCCAACCTTGGGGCCAAATATCAGTCTGACCAGTCTTGGCGAAATCGTAAGCAGCATTTTGATTGAACAGGTTTTGTTCGACAATGGACGGCGGCGTGCGGAACGTGCATTTGCCGCTGCGGATGTTGAGGTGGCAGCGGTCAATCTGTCGGAAGATTTGAACGGGCGTGTGTTTACCGCGCTGTCGCTTTTTATCACCGGGCAGAAATCCGAAGAAAAGGCAGCGATCAGCGCGCGTGCTTTGACGCGGATGTATGAATTTGAACGCATTGTGATTGGCCGTATTGAGGGCGGTGTTTCGGATCAGGCGGATCGCCGGGTGATTGAATCCAAACTTAACGATATGCGGTCTGCACAGTCCTCAGCTCAAGAAGCGGCGCAAACCGCGCGCGCTGAACTCTATGCGATGACCGGGCAGGATTTCACGGGCGCAGGCGCGGGGCAGGGGGCCTTTTCGGTTGAGGGGCAAACGAACCTTTCCGTTTTGCGCGCACAGGCCGAAGCAACCCGCACCGTTGCACAGGCGACGATTGATCGGGCCGGGCTTTTGCCGGGTTTGACAGCCTCGGCCAATGTGACGGGTGACGGCACAACCGGCGGCCTAACCGCAAGCAGTGAACAGGGCATTGGTTTTGGAACCGGTGCAAGTTTACGCGCGATTGAGGCCAGCCGCGAAACCGCCGATCGCCGTGTGAATGAGGCCCGCGAAACCGCGCGCCGCAGTCAAAGTCGGCTTGAGCAACGGTTGGCCAGTTATCGCCGCCAAGAGAGCGAGGCCGAAATGCTGGTCCGCGAAAGTCGCGGCACCTTCCGCCTGTTCCAAGATCAGTTTCAGGCGGGGCAACGGTCTGTTTTGGATGTGGTCAGCATCTATGAACAACTGGTGCAGCGTGAACAGGCACATGTGGATGCAAAGTACGAAGTTCTGCTGATCCAGATGGAAATGGCCCGCGATGCAGGCATATTGGCTGACGGAGATGCGATTTGACCGCCGTCAAAAAGCCGATTTCAATTTCTATCGGTGGGCCTGCACGCCCGGCGACCCCAACACCTGCGGAACCGGAGAAAAAACCGGTTTCTATTGTGGTGACGGATAAACCAAAGCCGAAAAAAGCAGCACCTTTATTGGCGATCCCGCCTGCGGTCAAAAAAGAGCCTGAACCAAAACCAAAACCGGCAAACCCGGATCTGGATGCGCTGCGCGAAAAGGTCAAAGCGAAATTCCGCGATCGGGCGTTTGAACAAGCCAAGGCCGAGGCAACGCCAAAGCCTGTGCAAGCCGAAGTTGCCCCCGCGCCGCAACCTATTGAGGTGCCAAAGGCCGAGGTTGCAGCCCCGGTCGTTGAAAAAGCGATAGAGCAGCCCGCGCCAATTGCAAAAATTGAACCGGTTTCTGTGCCTGCACCTGTGGCAAAGGCAGTCGAAGTAGAACCAGAAACACCTGCTGATGAGGCAACAGCGCGGGTTGTGCATCGGGCGGATTTGCTGTCGATTTATGCGTCATTGCGTGGGATCGAAGCGTCGGCGTCTGATATTGCGGAGTCGATGCTGGTCAATGCGCCGGATGATGTGTCGTCAAATGCGCTGGCGGCTGGGTTGCAAGCGGTTGGCGTGACGCCTGAAATTCACGAAAACGCTAAGCTTGATCCAGAGTCATGGCCGGGGTTGGCTTTGATGGTCAACGGTCAATGTGTTTTGGTGCTTGGACAGGTTGAAGACGTCTTAACCGTCTATGACCAAACCAATAGTGACAACCGAACCGAAGTTCCGGTCAGCGATTTTGCCCCGGTGTTTAGTGGCACAGTGATTGCGGCCAAAACCAATATTAGTCAGGTGGCGGAAAAGCACGTTCCTTTCTTGAACCGCAATCATTGGTTCTGGGGCGAATTCCCACGCTATAAACGCCATATCTCAGAAATCATGCTGGGATCGTTCATCGCGAACCTGTTGGCGGTTGCGGTGGCTTTGTTTTCTTTGCAGGTCTATGACCGGGTTATTCCACACCAATCCGAAGCAACGCTTTGGGTGTTGGCGATTGGTGCGTTCTTGGCCATCGGGCTTGAGGGGCTCCTGAAATTTGCGCGGTCGCGCCTGATGGATGGGGCGGGGCGGCAATTGGAATTGTCGGTTCAGCAACGGCTAATGCAGCGCATTTTGGGCATGCGGTCAGATCGCAAACCCATGCCACCATCGGGTCTGTTTGCGGTGATGCGCGAATTTGGGTCTGTCCGCGAATTCTTTACATCCTCAACGATTTCGACCATCGCGGATGTGCCTTATATTCTGGTGTTCTTGCTGCTGGTTTCGTCGATTGCGGGCAATCTGGTGTGGCTGTTGGTTCTTGGCGGTATCTTGATGGTGCTGCCGGGCTACTTCATGCAGAAAAAGATGATTGATCTGACGCGCCAAACCCAAGGCGCAAGCGCCAAAGCCGGGCGGTTGTTGCACGAAGTGATCATGGAACATGACACGGTAAAAACGCAACGCGGCGAAGAACGCATTGAACGCCTGTGGGAAGAGTTGAATGTTCTCGCCTCCCACACCTCAGCCGAGCAGCGCAAGTTATCGTCGATGCTGACCCTTTGGTCGCAGGGTGTGCAGCAGGCCACTTATGTAATGGCGGTGGTGATCGGGACGTATCTGGTGTTTGCGGGTGAATTTACCGTGGGCACAATTATCGCGACGGGCATTTTGACCAGTCGCACCTTGGCCCCGTTGACGCAATTGACCGGAACAATGGCCCGTTGGAGCAACGTTAAAAATGCGTTGGATGGGCTGGAGGCGATTGCCGAGGCTCCGCAAGAAAAAGAAGCAGACCGCACCTATCTGCGCCGCGAAAATTTTGATGGTGAATTTGAGCTGCGCGAAACAGAGTTTCGCTATGATGAGGATGGCGCGCCAACGCTTGAGTTGCCTGCAATTGCTATTCCGGCGGGTCAGAGTTTGGCCGTGCTTGGTGCCAATGGGTCTGGCAAATCAACGCTGCTGAAATTGCTATCCGGTCTTTATGGGCCGACCAAAGGTCGCGTGCTGATCGACGGTGTTGATATGCTGCAAATCGATCCCAAAGATTTACGCCGCGGGATCGGGTATTTGTCGCAAGACGTGCGCCTGTTTGCGGGATCGCTGCGCGAGAACCTGAACCTCAACCTGTTGGAACGCGACGACAAACGCCTGCTAGACGCACTGGATTTTGCCGGTTTAGGCCCGTTTGTGCGCGCCCACCATAAAGGGCTGGATCTGGAAATCCGCGACGGGGGCGATGGGCTTTCGATTGGGCAGCGTCAATCTATCGGTTGGGCGCGGCTTTGGTTGCAGGACCCAAAGATTGTGCTGTTGGATGAACCAACAGCGGCGTTGGATCAGGCGTTGGAAACTGCATTGGTTGCGCGTCTGGGTGAATGGCTAAAAGGGCGTACCTCGGTAATTGCGACGCACCGGATGCCGATTTTGGCGCTCACGGAACGCACGATGATTTTGCAGGCCGGACGTATGGTTGTGGATGGGCCGCGCGATCAGGTGATGGCGCATCTCGCGCAGACCGACGGGAAAAAGGGATAGCACAATGGCGATGATGGATGTTCCAATCGACAGCTCCCTCAAAGGGCCAAGCACAATTATCCGACTGTCTGCGGTTGCAGTTCTGGTGTTTATCATCTGGGCGGCCTTTGCATGGGTGGATGAAATCGTGCGTGCGGAGGGCGAGATCGTTTCGTCATCACGGTCACAAATCATTCAAAACCTCGAAGGTGGTATTCTTGCGGAATTGACGGTGCAGCAGGGCGATATTGTTGAGGCGGGTCAGGTTCTTGCGCGGTTGTATGGCACGCAGTTTCAGACGGCGGTGGATGATTTGCAGGATCAGATCGACACGTTGGAAATCAAACAATTGCGGCTTGAGGCGGAATTATCTGGCGCGTTTGATTTTGAAGCCCCGGATGCGTTGGCGGCCCGGTCGCCTGCGATTTATGCGTCTGAACGGACGTTGTTGAATGCGCGTCAAACCGATTACGCCAGCCGCCGCGATGGCGCGCGCGACATTCTGGACCAAACCCGCGAAGAGTTGCGGATGATGGAAGATATGTTTTCGCGCGAAATCGTGGCGCTGATCGAAGTCAACCGCGCACGCAAAGCGTTTAGCGATGCGGAAATCCGGTATAATGAACTTTCGACGCAATCAGAGCTGGACCGCGCGCAGGAATATTCGCAGGTGCTTCAGGATCTGACATCACTGCGGCAAAACTTGCGACTGGCCACGGACCAGTTGGAACGCACCGTTATCACCAGCCCATTGCGGGGGATCGTCAACAGCCTATCTGTCACGACGATTGGCGGCGTTGTGCGCCCGGGCGAGGAGATTTTTCAAATCACCCCCTTGGGCGAAGAACTGTTTGTTGAGGCCCGCGTGCGCCCGGAAAACATCGCAAGTGTTGAGGCCGGGCAAACGGCATCAATTAAACTGACAGCGTATGATTACACGATTTACGGTACGCTTCAGGGGACGGTTGATTTTATTTCGGCAGACACGTTTGAAGATGAACGCAACCCAAATGCTGAGCCCTATTATCGGGTGACGGTGCGCGTGGATACCTCTGCGTTTACGCAGCGCCAGCAGGAAATCGAAATCCGCCCTGGTATGCGCGCACAGGTCGAACTGCAAACCGGGTCCAAAACCGTTTTGCAGTATCTTCTGAAACCGCTTTATAAATCACAAGAAGCCTTTCGCGAGCCGTAAGGCCGTTTGAAAGGATAAGATATGAAAATGGGTTCATGCCTTTGCGGGGCTGTACGGTTTTCGGTCGCGGGTGATCTCTCTGATCCAAGTGCGTGCCATTGCACCAACTGTCGTAAGCATACGGGGCATTTTGAAGTGTCCACTGATGTCGCGCGCTCTGCCTTGACGATTGAGGGGGCGGAAGCGCTAAGCTGGTATCACTCTTCCGAAAGGGTACGGCGCGGCTTTTGTTCGACCTGTGGATCAACGTTGTTTTTCGACCCGCCGCACCTAGACTGGATTGGCATTTCGATGGGCGCGTTTGATACCCCAACCAAGACCAAGCTAAAGATGCATATCTTTGTGGCGAACAAAGATGATTATTACGACATCACCGATGGCTTGCCGCAAAATCAGCAGTGATCAAAATAAAAAAGGCCAATGTCCATTTCTGAACATTGGCCTTTGACGGAGAAAACGGGGTGGGGGTTAGCCCGCTTCTCTGAGCATTTGAGTCAATTGACCCTCTAGTGTTGTACCAATTGAAACCGCGCGATTGTTGACTTCGGCTTTGGCGGAAATCACGGATACCAATCTCGGGCGGGCCCCTGCGCTGAACAGAAACACAGGGGCACCTGAGGCGCCAAATTCAACCTCGCATGACATCACAAGCGTATCGTGACGGCTGGCTAAAATTTGGCATGGCTGCTGGATGCTGGCAGACTCCGAGCGGCCTTGGGCGTAG
Organism: Cochlodiniinecator piscidefendens; assembly: GCF_011326755.1. Taxonomy (GTDB): domain Bacteria; phylum Pseudomonadota; class Alphaproteobacteria; order Rhodobacterales; family Rhodobacteraceae; genus Cochlodiniinecator; species Cochlodiniinecator piscidefendens. Next base: position 98,265 of record NZ_JAAOIE010000008.1, read on the forward strand.
GAAATAACACCGAGCCGATCCCCGGCGTTGGGGCGGGTGTCGGTGAGGAAGGGTTCGATTGTTCCGTGATCAATCGGTGAACGCAAACGCAGCACCGCGAGATCATTCCCGATCTGAGATTCACCACGGGTGCGGTGGTCATAGTCGGGGTGAATGACGGCGGCAAGAATTCCGCGGGTCGCAATGGCGCGGCCATTGTGAAGCCCAGCCTGAAATTCGATCTGTGTCGGGTCAACACGTCGGCCGGTGCGCTGATTGTACATACAATGCGCGGCGGTCAGAACAATGTCTGTGGCAATCAATGTGCCGGTACACATACTGTTTCCGGCAATGTTCAGTCGGCCGACGGCCCCCCAGCGATCAGACTGAGTGACGGTTGACGGTTGGCTTTGGGCTACGGCGTTGGTGCCGAAGCAAAGCGCTATGATAAATAATATAACTCGCATGTTTCCTCCATCGGTCTGATCAGTGTTCGATGAAAGGTGAGGCCGAAATGCGGCAAAAAACTGCGACGTTAAGGCAATCGTAAGGGTTGTTCGTGTCCTTAGAAAATGCGCCTTATTTTATTGGGGTATCGTGCCGGTGAAAAAAATCAGAGCAATTAAGATTTGTTGTTTTTGGTGGGAAAACCGTCACTGAATCAATCTTGATTGGGGCAGGCTACGCGACGAATGAGACCTGTTTCAGGGGAAAGAACGGATTCGTTTCCCCATTTGATTAATCATCTGAAGATCGTGTCTTTGGGATGATTCCGGTGTCTTGTTCGATGGAAATGCGCACCTATATAAACAGCGATAGATATAGAAGGATGAGAAAACATATGCAGTGCCCGTTAGACGGAACGCAATTGGTCATGTCTGACCGAAATGGTGTTGAAATCGATTATTGCCCACAATGCCGCGGTGTTTGGCTTGATCGCGGTGAGTTGGATAAAATCATCGAACGCAGCGTTGTCCAACAGGCACCAGCGGCCTCTAAGTATGATGCGCCGCGCGACGACCGCTATAGGGACGATGATCGCCCCCGTAAAAAGAAAAAGCGTGAGAGCTTTTTAAGCGAGCTTTTCGACTTCTAAATCGAAGCCTGTTTGCCCGGCTGATTTACGGCCGGGCCACAAATGATCTATGTGGTTTCGAGAGAGACCCACAGCACCATGGCGTCTTCTTCGCTGATTGAGATACAGCCGTGCCCCATGCCACTGTCATAATATACTGAATCCCCGGCGCTAAGATTAAGTGGGCGATAGTGTTCTGTATAAAGTGTGACATCGCCACTGAGGACAAACATGAATTCCTCGCCACGGTGACGAATCCAATCCCCAAATTCCGAAATGTCGCGTGCTTTGATCTGGCTGATGTAAGGCACCATGCTTTTACTGGTTAACTCGGTGCAGAGCAATTCATGCGAATAGGTTTGCGTGGATTTGCGTTCACCTTGCCCATTGCGCGTGACATCACGGCGTCCCGAGATATCTGATTTCCCAGATTGTAAGAACAGATTAGGTGTCTCAAGCTGGAGCGCCTCTGTCAGTCTTCGGATGATATCGAAGCTTGGTTTTGTCTGGTTGTTTTCGATTTTTGAGAGGGTCGAGCGGCCGATTCCTGCACGCTGTCCTGTTTCCTCTAGTGTCCATCCCTGACGCTTTCGCGCCTCGCGCACCATCTGTCCTAGTTCGGCCAAATCCGGTGCGGCCTTGGAAATTTCTGCGCCGAGCGCTTCGTCCTCGGGATGTTCAATGATCATTTTTCGTTCGCTTTCTGTTGGTTAGCACAATCTAGTGCATTCTCAAATTTCAGTCAAATTTCCTTGATGTTTGTTTTTGTTGCTATGGATGGAAAATTCCACTAAAGGAAACACAGAGGAAACTTAATGGCGATTCCAGTTGAAATAGCGTCGCAATAGGGAGAAATCCGATGGCTGAATATGATCTCGTAGTGATTGGCGGTGGTCCGGGCGGATATGTTGCGTCAATTCGTGCTGCGCAGTTGGGTCTAAAAGTGGCCTGCGTGGAAGGGCGAGGGGCCTTAGGGGGCACTTGTCTGAACGTTGGTTGTATTCCGTCAAAGGCTTTGCTGACGTCTTCGGCTAAATTCGCGGAGCTTTCTCATCTGGCGGGGCACGGGATTTCTGTTGATGGTGTTTGGCTTGATGTGAGCGGCATGATGGGCCGTAAGGAAAAGATCGTTGCCGATCTGACCAAAGGCATCGAATTTCTCTTTAAGAAAAATGGCGTTGAGTATGTGCAGGGCTGGGGGTCTATCCCGGCTGCTGGCACTGTTTCCGTCAAAACTGAAGATGGTGATTTATCATTATCTGCAAAAAACATTCTTGTTGCCACCGGTTCTGAACCAACGCCGCTCCCTGGTGTGGTGACGGACGAGGTGGACGTGCTGAGCAGCACCGGCGCTTTGTCTTTGGAAGAGGTTCCAAAGCGCATGGTGGTGATCGGCGCCGGCGTGATTGGGCTTGAGTTAGGCCAAGTCTGGTCACGCCTTGGCGCCCAAGTGACCGTGGTTGAATATCTGGATCGTATCCTACCGGGGATGGACGGCGAGATCGCAAAACTATCACAACGTGCGCTGAGCAAACGCGGTTTGAAGTTTTCTTTGGGGCGCAAAGTTCTGGGCGTTGAAAAAGGCGAAGATGGTCTAACACTGGCACTTGAACGTGTTGGCAAAGATAAAAAAGAAGAATTGGTTGCGGACAAAGTTTTGGTCGCGATTGGGCGTCGCCCGGTGATCAATGGTCTTGGGCTTGAGGCGCTTGGCGTGAACGTCAATGGTCGCGGGTTTATCGAAGTTGACGAAAACTTCCAAACTTCCGTTGCTGGCGTTTATGCGATTGGCGACTGTATCCCCGGCCCGATGCTTGCGCACAAAGCAGAAGAAGACGGCGTTGCCTGTGTTGAAACCTTAGCGGGTGAACACGGCCATGTTGATTATAACACTGTGCCGGGTGTGGTTTACACAGACCCCGAAGTTGCCTCTGTCGGTTTACCAGAAGAGGCACTGAAAGAAAGCGGTGTGGATTACATCGTCGGTAAATTCAGCTTTATGGCGAATTCCCGCGCGCGTTCTATTGGCGAAACCGATGGGATGGTCAAAGTTCTGGCAGACCCTTCTGGCAAGATCTTAGGCGCGCATATTGTTGGGGCTCATGGTGGTGATTTGATCGCTGAACTGGTTCTGGCGATGGTCAAAGGCGCCACTGTTGAAGAGGTCGCACGCACATGCCACGCCCACCCTGCAATGGGCGAAGCGGTGAAAGAAGCCTGTCTTGATGCGCTCAACCGCGCGATCCACGCGTAAGGGGTTGCCAGATATGACCATCCAGCTGCGTCCACGCCACCCGGAAAAAGCCCACAAGGCCGACACTGCGATCCCGCGCAAACCGAGCTGGATTCGACTGAAAAAGATTGAATCAAACGAATACTATGAAACCCGCCGCATCATGCGTGACAATAATCTGTCTACTGTATGCGAAGAGGCAGCCTGCCCAAACATTGGTGAATGTTGGTCTAAGCGTCACGCGACTATGATGATCATGGGCGAAACCTGTACGCGGGGTTGTACGTTTTGCAATGTTTCAACGGGTAAACCGGATGCTCTGGATGCGTTTGAACCGGGTCGGGTTGCGGCTGCGGTCAAAAAGCTGGGATTGCGTCACGTTGTGATCACATCAGTGGACCGTGATGACTTGGCGGATGGCGGTGCGGATCATATCGCGCAAACCATTCGCGCTGTGCGCCACCAAACACCTGACACCACGATTGAGGTTCTGACGCCGGATTTTCTGGGCAAAGGGGACGCCGGCCAAATCGTTTATGACGCTGCACCGGATGTGTTCAATCACAATCTTGAAACTGTGCCGCGTCTTTATACGACGGTGCGTCCGGGTGCGCGTTACTATCAATCGTTGCGCTTATTGGATGATGCAAAGCGCGCCAATCCTGAAATTTTTACGAAATCCGGTCTCATGGTTGGGCTTGGTGAAAGTTTGGAAGAGGTCAAACAGGTCATGGATGATCTGCGCGCCGCCAATGTCGATTTTCTAACAGTTGGGCAATATCTGCAGCCCACCGCAAAACACCACGCTATTGATCGTTTTTGGACCCCTGAGGAGTTTGAAAAGCTTGAGATAGCAGCCCGCGCTAAGGGATTTTTAGGCGTGTCAGCAACACCGCTTACGCGGTCTTCTTTTCACGCGGATGAGGATTTCGCAGCGTTGAAAGACGCGCGGAAAAAGGCGTTGTCCAATAGGGCAGCAAACGAACTGACGATCTAATCGGAAAACGCAAACAGGGAGGGAAACCATGGAAGCGCTTACCAATCTAGTAGGGCAGATTAACTCAATCGTGTGGGGACCAGTGATGCTGGTTCTTATTCTCGGTGTGGGGTTTTTCCTACAAGCTGGGCTGAAATTTATGCCTATCATGAAATTGGGAACGGGCTTTAGCCTGCTCTTTAAAGGTCGCGAAGATAGCGGCGAAGGCCAAATCAGCCCGTTCAACGCGCTGATGACATCATTGTCCGCGACCATCGGTACCGGTAACATTGCTGGTGTTGCAACGGCTGTATTCCTAGGTGGCCCTGGTGCGCTGTTCTGGATGTGGATGACCGCGCTTGTCGGTATGGCAACCAAATATGCTGAGGCTGTTCTTGCGGTGAAATACCGTGAACAAGATGAATTGGGCAACTTTGTTGGTGGCCCGATGTACTACATCAAAAACGGTCTGTCTTCTGGTTGGTACTGGTTGGCACCTGCGTTTGCTTTGTTTGGCGCGATTGCGGCATTCGGCATCGGCAACGGCGTTCAGGCGAACGGTGTTGCTGCGGTTATCAACTCTAACTTTGGTGTTCCAACAGCCGTAACCGGTATCGTTCTGATGGTTCTCACAGCAGGCGTTATTCTGGGTGGCATCAGCCGCATCGGTTCTGTCGCTGGTAAATTGGTTCCGTTCATGGCGGTTGCTTATATTATCGCAGGCCTTTTGGTTCTTTTGATCAATATCGGTTCTGTTGGTTCTGCGCTTAGCCTTGTGTTCACACATGCATTCACACCATCCGCTGCTGAAGGCGGCTTTGCTGGTGCGGCTGTTTGGGCTGCGATCCGTTTCGGTGTGGCACGTGGTGTGTTCTCAAACGAGGCTGGTCTGGGTTCAGCGCCTATCGCGCACGCAGCAGCATCGACTGCTGGTCCGGTCAACCAAGGTTTGATCGCGATGTTGGGTACCTTCATTGATACCATCATCGTTTGTTCGATCACTGGTCTTGCGATCATCGCCTCTGGTGCTTGGACATCGGGTGAATCTGGTGCTGCTTTGACATCACTTGCGTTTGAAATGTCTCTGCCGGGTATCGGTGGGTACATCATCGCAATTTCACTGTCGATCTTTGCCTTCACCACTATTTTGGGTTGGTCTTTCTACGGCGAAAAATGCGTAGGCTTCTTCTTTGGTGCGAAAGCGCTGATGCCTTACCGCGTCTTGTGGGTTGTTGCGATTTACTTCGGTGCGACAGCTGATCTCGGCTTTATCTGGCTCTTGGCCGATACGCTGAACGCTATGATGGCGATCCCGAACTTGATCGCTTTGGCTCTGCTTAGCCCGATCGTCTTTAAACTGACACGCGAATTCTTTGCGTCCGGCGGTAAGTCTGAATCTGGAACACCAGCAGAATAATAAGAACAACGGAGGCCCGTTTATTCGGGCCTCCACTCCAGAAATTCAATGTCTCAGGAGATGACAGATGGCGACTAAAATTTTGTTCCCCGTAGATCATAGTGACGCCCAATCGTGGAAAAAGGCACTGCCCGTCGCATTGGAGCAGGCCAAGTTTTACGGCGCGGAGCTACACGCGGTTTCGGTCATTCCCGAGATCATCCAATTGCCAAACCTGCCTGCCAATTATGGTGCTGGTGCCAAGGAACATGTTGCAGAGAAAATCCGCGCGATCCTTGCAGATGGTGGTGCAAATGACGTGCCTGTTCATATCGAAGAAGGTAGCGTTTATCGCGAAATTCTAAAGCTCGCCCACAAAGACGGTTATGATTTGATCGTTATGGCATCGGCCAAGGGTGACTTCCCAAACTACGAAATCGGTCCGAACCTTGCCCGCGTTGTCAGAAATGCGCATTGTACGGTTATGGTTGTACGCGACTGAATTAAGAAAGGTATGTCAACAATGACAGATACTCCTAAACATACACCTCTCTACGATTTACACGTAGAGTTGGGTGGCAAGATGGTCGATTTTGCAGGCTGGATGATGCCGGTGAACTACCCACTTGGTATTATGGGTGAACATGCCCAATGTCGTGAACGCGCAGCTTTGTTTGACGTGTCTCATATGGGGCAAGTGATCTTGCGTGGCGAAAATGTGGCTCAGAAACTTGAGGCATTGGTGCCATCTGCGATGACAACCGTGAAAGAGGGCAAAGCGCGTTACACGTTCTTTACCAACGAAAACGGCGGCATCATGGATGACTTGATCGTTTCAAACGCGGGTGATCATCTGTTCGTGGTTGTGAATGCCTCCATGCGTCATCAGGATATTCCGCATATGCGCGATAATCTTGAAGGCGTCGAAGTTACCGAAATCTTTGATCGTGCGTTGATTGCGGTTCAAGGCCCCAAAGCCGAAGGCGTTGTGGCAGCACTTTGCCCGGCTGTGGCGGACATGACATTCATGCAAACCATGGTGGGTGACATCTTGGGTGCGGAATGCCGGATTTCACGTCTGGGCTACACTGGCGAAGATGGTTATGAAATTTCCATCCCAGAAGACCGCGCCGTTGAAATCACCAAAGCGTTCCTTGCGCATGAAGACTGCGAAGCAGCCGGTTTGGGTGCACGCGACAGTCTGCGCCTAGAGGCTGGCCTGTGTTTGTATGGCAACGATATCGACAATGACACAAGCCCGGTTGAGGCGTCATTGGTTTGGGCCATGCAGAAAAGCCGTCGTGAAAACGGTGGGTTCCCGGGTGCGGCACGCATCCAAAAAGAACTGGCCGAGGGTGCGTCACGCAAACTTGTTGGGATCAAACCATCTGGTCGTGCACCTGCGCGTTCAGGCGTTGAAATCCAATGTTCCAATGGCAACACTATCGGTGCGATCACGTCTGGCGGCTTTGGCCCGACAGTGGGCGGCCCGGTTGCAATGGGCTATGTGAGCGCGGGTCATGGTGAACCGGGCGAGCAAATCAATCTTATCATTCGCGGCAAGGCCCAGCCTGCCGAAATCGTATCGCTGCCCTTCGTGCAGCAAAACTACAAGCGTTGAGCTAGGGAGATATAGTAATGGGAATCTATTATTCAGAGGATCATGAGTGGGTTTCAGTTGAGGGTGATATTGCGACGGTTGGAATTACGGCGCATGCGGCTGAGCAA
>NZ_JAAOIE010000009.1 GCF_011326755.1 Cochlodiniinecator piscidefendens
GCGCTCCCGTAAGCCGCTTCTTCAATCACATCAACAGAACCTAACGCAGACAATCCCTCAATCCCCGCATCCGCCTTCCGACGACGCAAATCTAAAAGAATAAAACCGTCAGAAACAACGCCTGTTTTGTAAAAATCCATATACATATCATAGGGATAATGAAAACCGCACGATACAAAGCTGGTCACAAGATCAACAGGTTCTACCGCCCCCAGATCATGGGTATTTGGGTTAATCGTCGTAATCCGATCCGCCGCAATACCATTGCCCTCTAACATCGCACGCGCAACCGAAAGACTGGTGTAGGCCGCGCCCTCATCCTCAAACCCGAAATGGCGATGCTCATTCTCTTCGATGTCGATGAGAACAATGTCATTGTCATAGGTTTTGGACATAAACAGATCGACAAAGGCATAGCCACAACCGATGTCAGCCACCCGTTTGAGCGAAAGTTGATCCAGATGTGGCCGCAGTTCGAGAAATTCGAGATAGATAAATGCCGCAGCACGTTTGATAAGATCATGCCCCATACGCGCGATGATGTCGTCGATGGGGCCGGTGTCGCCGTTTGTCCAGGCGCGAATGATTTTACCGGGCTTGGGCTGGTCATTCAAAACCTCAGACCGCTGCAATAAGATATTCAAGATATCTGCATCGCTGAACATTGAGGTATCTAACCCAGTGATGATGTCACTGTGGTAGACCTTCATTGCGTCTTCGAGTGTAATCATATCAATACCTTACCCTAAGCGTTCGTGAGCTCTTCTTCCGACCGTTCCAGCATGAAAATTGCGTCAGGCTGATTGGGGGCAGAGATCTTGGCATATAGCGTCGCGTAATCTGGATTGGCCTTTAGGGCGGCAACCTTGGATTTATGCGTTTGAACGGCGGCAGCGTGCAGGCCGGAGACCTCAGGATCGGCGAGCATTTTGTCAGCCTCAGCGCGGGCGCGGGCCTGATGCGCATGCATGCGATCATCGGTTTCGGTATTGTAGTTGCGACGATCCCAGTAATAGCCGCCCATGTCTTCATCAACATGGTTCACGCGCCCGCGTTCCCGTTTGACCAGATAGCTGTCGGCCGAACGCAGAACATAGTGATTAAGCGTCACAAGATCATAGCCAAGCGTGCGTTTGGTTGAGCGCCAGCTGTTCGAATTCAACATCTGTTCCGGCATGATCCGACCAGAGCCGTTGACCCAACGGGCCTCTGACAGGCGTGCCTCATCTGCGTTCAATGGGCGGTGTACGCCCAGTTTGCTATAGGGGGCAGATTTATGAACGAGGGTTTTGATCCCCCATCCCAAACGCGGTTTTGGAATGAATTGCGGCGCACAGCGGGTGAATTGCTCACTGACCCAGCGGTCCTCATAATCGTTGATGCCACCATTGCCGAAAAACTTCCAAGTCATTGAAACAACATTGGGTTCATTCATTTCGGTGAACAACTCTGAAAGGGTGCCGGTGCCCACGTGAACATTGATAAATTCATCGCAGTCCATGCAGATATGCCAGTCGGATTCCGTGATCAGAGGGTGATCAACAGCGTGGTTTAATGCGCCGCGCTGTGGTTTCTGACCCTTATCGACTTTGAACGGATTATCAAGTCGGGTGACATAGCCAAGCATCTGCAAACGGTCGAGTAGGGCGACCGTTTCATCGGTGCAATCGTTTGTGTAGATCAAAAAGTCAGTAACACCGATCGAACGATGATAGGCGATCCATTCGATCAAAAACGGGGCCTCATTGCGGACCGTGGTGACGATGGTGATTTTATCCCGCGACAAAGGCGCAATCGGATCGAGGTGTGGAAACTGACGTTCGACACGCTCGCGGATGCTGTCGTAGGCTTCTTGTGCGTCGGCACCCAATAGAATGGGGTCGGCGTTTTTGTTTTTCTGCGCCGCTGTTTTCCCACCTTGGTTTTTGGCTGGCTTTGGCGGCTCGGGTTGAAAAGGCTTGGCCGTGACGATGGGTTTGCCATTGTCAAACGCCGCACCAGTTAACGCAAGATCAGGCAGCACACGGGCGCCAATGCTGTCGTCCTCAATAACGGCGTGTGACATCGGTTCTTGGGCCAACATCTGATAAAGCGCGTTGTAGTCATCTTTTGATTTCAACATGTTGACGCGTTCACGATGCCAATTGCACGATGCTTCATGCAGTTCTGACAGGATCGGATCGGCAAACAACATACCGCGAATAGTTTGCGCCTTTTCGAAGTTCACTTCAATTGAACGATCCTCTTGGTCATTGCGATTATGCACGTTCCAATATTCAACACCTTGTTCGCGGTTGATGTGATTGGTGCGGCCACGATCGCGTTTCACGAGATAACTGTCGAGCGATCGGATGGAATAATGGTTCAACGTCACCAGCCCGTAGCCCCAGCTTTCCAATGAGGAACGCCAGCCATCTTCGAGGTAACGATCCGGCATTGGATCGCCAGAACCGTTGACCCAATGAGGCATCGTTTTAGATGTAGGTTTCAATGGGCGGTGAATACCGAATTTTGAATAGGTCGATGGGAACCGCGCAAAGGTTTTAAAACCCCAGTTGTGATGCGGCACCCGCACGAGCTGCGGCGCGCAATTGGCAAATTGCATGGGTACCGGAACGTCGGCAAATTCAGTGACGCCAGAACAGCCAAAGAACCGCCATGTCATTGCGATAAGTTCTGGGTTTCCGGTGGCATCCATGAGGGAACGGATCGTGCCTTCGGGTGTGTGAATGTTGATATATTCATCAACGTCAAAGACCATATAGGCATCGGCGGCTTGGATCACCGGGTGTTCCTGCGCCATGGCCAGCGCGATGCGCTGTGGGCGTTCGCCGGCATCTATATTGGCCGGATTATCTATGCGCGTGACCAGACCACGCCGTTCCAAGCGATCAAGAATTTCGTCGGTTCCATCGGAACAATCGTTTGTATAAACAAGGAAATGCGTAAATCCGAGCCACATGTGATAGGCGACCCAATCCAGAATATAGGGGCCTTCGTTTTTCATGGTGGTGACGCCAACAACGGAATTGAGTGGCGCAGCGTCAGATGTCAATTTCGGAGTAGCAGCCTGCACAGGGACGGGGGTTGGTTTCGCCGTAGGCGTTGCGGCTTGATATTGTTTGCCGTCAATTTCTTCACGGAACACTTTGGCAAAGGCGCTATCGCGGTCTGGGTTTGGATAATCGCGCAGCGGTGCGTCCAGTGGATTGACCTTATGTTTGATCAACAGCTGTCCCAATAGTCCGGTTGGATCTGGCACCCCTTTGTAATGTTCCGCGAGGAATTTGCGCATCCGGCGGCCGTAAAGGTGCACGGAAAAGGTGTTGTCAGTGACGTAATCGCTGATCTTATTGTTCGGCTTTACGATCTTGCGGCGGTCTTTGAATGTGTAGGGATATAGGCCGTCTTGGGCAAAGGCATAGCGGTCTTCGCCGGTTTCATGCAGGAAGTGAGACACCGCATGCGGCCCCCAAACGCCCCAAGGCTGTTCGCCGGCATGCACAGGATTTCCGGCGGCTTTTTTATCGCGCAACTCCTGCACGTAATCGTCGCCATACCAGGTCGGGATCGCAAATTCGTCAGAACAATGGTTCAACAGTCCCTCTAGGGTAGGGCTGTCTTTGGGCAGGCCAAGAACACCGCCGTTGATGTGCTTTTTGCTTTCCCAGCCGTAGAAATGGCCGGTCTTTGTGACAAAGGGTTTGCGGCAATAGGCATCGGTGTCAGCCCAGATCATCCGGTCTGCATCGCGCAGCATGTGATAGCGGAACAAATCGGAATGAAGCGCAGGGGAGCCAGTGCGTTCATGAACCAGAAAACCCGTTTCCGGCAACACATCAGAGGCGTCGCGAAACTCCACGCCATCCGGCACCATGCCGACCTCTTCGTAGGTATATAGGATCGTGTGATGACCCGCATCGAGAAAGGATTTTACGCAGAGTTGCTCAAGAAAACTAAGTGAGCCGCGCATCCACAGCATGCCAATTTGATGAAGATCTGTCATTTTTGCCCTAAATACCTGTACCTCGGGCTGGGATACGTGCCCCGCCCCATTCTTTTGCCCAAAGCGTAGTGGATTGGGCACAATGCGTCTAGAACCGCCTGTGAATAAGTTGACAATGGGCAGTTTGTACGGATTATTGTTGCTAAAAAGATAACATATAGGCGCGTAGAGCAGTAATCACAGCCGTTACCCCAAAAGGGGATTTGCAGTGTTTCCGCGTGCAGGGAGGCAGTATGGCGCGCTATGTTTTAGTCGCCACGATGAAGAATGAGGGACCGCATTTATTAGAATGGGTGGCCCATCATAAGCGTCTTGGTTTTGATGATATTATCATTTTTCAAAACGGATCAACTGACTTTACCGACCGCAGTTTGCAGGTGATGGATAAGGCTGGAATTGTCCAATACCACCTGAATGAATTTCGACCAAATTTCCAAAACCCACCCTATCAGAACCGCGCATTGCGGCGCGCGTCCCACACAGAAGCCTATCAAAATGCGGATTGGTGCATTGGGTTGGATGGCGATGAATTTCTGCATATCAAAACGCCAGAGGGCACGCTGGATTCACTTGTATCCGCAGTTGAACAGAGGGCTGGCGAGGTCGATGAAATCAGGCTGAACTGGCGCCTGTTTGGCAACAGCTTTCTCGATAGCTTTGATGAACGCATGATGACGGAGCGGTTCACCTGGGCGGATCGCGATGATCTGGTCACAACCCGGATGATCCCCGTAAAAACGTTGTTTCGGACAAAATCATTTCTGCGTCCGGGCATTCACCTTCCCAAAGAGCCGCAAAAAGAAACGCTGCGATTTAGCAACGGATCAGGCTTGCCGCAGGAGGCGTTTGAAACCAGCGGGTTTCGATCGCTTGATCCGGGGCAGCGCGCCTTTGCGCAGATCAACCATTACGCCGTGCGGGATATCGAAAGTTTTCTGTTGAAATCGGCTAGGGGCAGCGCGTCAAATGTTGGGCGGCAGGTCAATATGCAATATTGGAACCGCTTCAATTACAATCAGGTCGAAGACACGGGCCTGAGGGATTTAATGCCAAAAACTGTCGATGAAATGGCTGTTTTGGATGACCTTACCAATGGACGATTGATGGGTATTCGGCGCCGATCGTTTCGGCAGTGGCGGGTCGGGGTGCGGCAGCTAAGAGAAGAGCCAGAGTTTGCAAAACTCCACCGCAGGCTCGCATCTCAAAAGTCACAAGCGGCATAAAAATGATGCAAATATGGAAACAATGGCCCTAATTTCCCCTGAGATGTTAGGATTAAGACAAATAAAAAAGGGCATAATCTGGCGCAAGATCAGATCAAAATGCCAACAAAGTTGATATTGAGGACACCGGGCATGGCCAAAAAGACCAAAGCACAGCATTTTAATTTCCAGACAACCACCAAAGATACCCCCGAGTTTCGGACTTGGTTCCGCGGTGAACACACCCATTATAATCCCACCATGGCACGCATGATCCCCGCGAATGCGGTGCAGCGTCACGTGCTAAAAGGGTGGGAGCCGGAAGAGCCATTCATCACGCCTGATACGCAAATTACTGCGTTTGGCAGTTGCTTTGCCGCTAATATTTCCGAATGGCTGGCGCGTCGTAATTACCGGGTTCTGAACAAAGACGAAGAAGCCAAAGACGCCTACGTGGTGACTTGTGGCGAAGGCATGGTGAATTCATTTGTTATTCGTCAGCAGTTCGAATGGGCGTGGGAAAATAAGATTTTCGACGAGGATTTATGGCACGGTTATAAAGCGGAATCTTATGGGTATGACCCCAAGATTCAGGCTGAAACCAAGCGGATTTTTGACAGCACTGATGTGTTTATCCTGACCTTTGGTCTGTCCGAAATTTGGTACGATGAAGTCACAAGCAACGTATTTTGGCGCACCATTCCCAAAGACGCTTATGACCCTGAACGTCATAAATTCCGCGTTTCAACGGTGGATGAAAACAAAGAAAACCTTCGCGCGATTTATCATCTGATCCGCAAACACCGTCCTGATGCAAAAATCATGTTCACTCTGTCGCCGATCCCGTTGATTGCGACCTTCCGCGATAATTCATGCCTGACGTCCAATTCAGTCTCTAAAAGCGTGCTTCGGGTCGCAATTGATGAAACTGTTCGTGAATTTGAAGACGAAGGGTACCTGCATTATTGGCCGTCTTTTGAAATCATCACAGACGTCTTTAAGCTGCCATATGTGGCAGATCGTCGGCATCCAAAGCGGGCGCCGCTTGATTTCATTATGACCTTGTTTGAACACACGTGGTGCGCGGATGGCGATGTGCCAAAACCGTCAATTCTGAACGCCTGGGCCAAGGCCGGGGCAGAGGCGGCGCTGTTCCCGCCGGCGATGTGTCGTTGCATTTTAAACCAACGTTGGGGCCAGCTGAACAAACTGGTGAAAAAGGGTGAACTGCACGACGATGAAAAACTGAACACAGCTTATCTCAAACTCGCAAAAGAATTGGTCGACGCAAACGCCGAAACCGAAGCGGCCTAGCCGCGATCAAAGGGGACTGACCATGGTTGCGCCAAACACTTTGACGAAAGAAGACTTTAAACTGAAAGGGCAGGTGGGCCGCAAAGGCATCGCCACCCTGATCCGTTTGCAAGAGCTTGCCTCATCAGAGGGGTCGTATCGGTATCTTGAGGTTGGATCGTATCTGGGTAAATCGCTACAGCCGCATGTCGAAGACAGTGATTGCAGCTATGCCTTGTCGATTGATTTGCGCCCGGATTTGACACCTGATGAACGTGGCACTGTCAGCGATTATGAACACGTCAGTACCGAAGATATGTTAGAAGGTTTGCGCGCCCACGCGAGCAAAAAACAAATGTCAAAGCTGCGCACCATCGATGATACGTCGGCCTGTTTGCGCACCTCGAAACCCAAGGTGAAATTTGATCTGGCCTTCATTGATGGGGAACATACAATCACAGCGGCCTTTGGTGATTTTTTAAATGTGCTAGAGGTCATGAATGACGATTGTATCGTTGTCTTTGATGACAGCCACATCATTTTTCCGGCTGTCATCAATGCGCGCAGTTATCTCGAAAGCCAAAATATTCCGCATGATATTCGCTTTGGCGGCGGTTTTATCACCGCCCTGTTTATTGGCCCGAATAGTGTGAAAAAGGCCGAAGGTTTTACCGATGATTTGTGCCTGTCTGAACAGTTGGTACGACAGCGGTATGAAGAAAATATCGCGATTAGCAATGTCGAACGCTATATGACCCAACGCCTGCGCCAAGATCCTTTGATCCGGCAAAAAGCGCTGCGCACGTTTAAAAACCTTGGCTATCAGATCACCGAGGCAGAGAAGGTTTAATCATGTCTGCCAGCGCCCCTTTGCCATCTGATACCGAAAGCCAACCATCGCGATATTCTTATGAAGAGGCGATCGAGGTCATGGGCATTCATGTTCCATTTGTGCCTGAGATCATTACGCCAAAAATCGAACGCCCTATGCGTAACAACCGTTATGAAAAGGGCGAGTGCGAAGCGGTGAAAAAACTGGTGCGTGCGGGGGATCGTGTGTTGGAGTTGGGGGCGGGGCTTGGGCTTGTCTCAAGTATCGCGGCCCAAGTCGAAGGGATTGATCGGGTTGTTTCAATTGAAGCCAATCCAGATCTGATTGACCTGATCCATGAAACCCACCGTGTGAACAAAATCACCAATGTTGAATTGCGCAATGGGGTTGTTGCAGCAACGG
The DNA here is from genome assembly GCF_011326755.1 of Cochlodiniinecator piscidefendens. Lineage (GTDB taxonomy): Bacteria > Pseudomonadota > Alphaproteobacteria > Rhodobacterales > Rhodobacteraceae > Cochlodiniinecator > Cochlodiniinecator piscidefendens. The sequence continues at coordinate 7,736 of NZ_JAAOIE010000009.1, forward strand.
ATAGTCCGGCCCAGGATTTTTACCTGCGTGCTGATTTTTGGGCCTCCAGCATGGAGCCAGATTCAAGACCATATGTTTCGGTCGCATCTGTGCCAGGTATGGGCTTGGACACTGTTTTAAACGACGTTCAACCAACCGTTTTAATCGCGGACATTGAGGGTGGTGAGCTAGAAGTTTTTGATAATTCCACGCTTGAAGGTGTGCGCACGATCATCATTGAACTGCACCCCAAAGTGTACGGCGACGAGGGGCAGGCGCATATCTTTTCTGTGTTTGAAAAGCTTGGGTTCGAGGTGCATCAGGATTATTTAAAAGGCTCTGTTTGGGTGTTTGAGCGCCCGGCTGCGCCGGTTACTGTCGCGTCGAGCCCCCCTTTTGAAATGCCGAGCCCTGAGCATAAATTAGATAACCCTAACGTCACGATTATCACCTGTATGAAAAACGAAGGTCCGTTCATTCTGGAATGGATCGCCTTTCATAAATCCATCGGGATTGAAAATTTTGTGGTGTTCACCAACCATTGCACAGATGGCACTGATCTGTTGTTGGATCGATTGGATGAACTGGGCATCGTGACCCATATGCCGAACCCTGCGATCATGATGGAAAAGACTTATTACCAACCGATCGCGTTTAAATATGGGCTGACAATGCCCGTTGTGCGGCGCTCTGATTATATCATTTCGATGGACGTGGATGAGTTCATTAACATTCGCGCGGGTAAGGGCCATTTTACTGATTTGCTAAAGGCTGCCGGCCCGTTTCATGCGCTTTCCATGAGCGAGCTGAACTTCACCTCCGGCGGGCATGAAACCTATGAAGATGGCTGGTTGACCGAAAACTTCAAAACCCACGAAAGCACCAGACCCGGCCGATGGAAGGCACGGCGTGGGGTTAAAACGATTTTGAATGGTATGGGCGCCTTTGAACGACCTGCCAATCACCGCCCGATTATGGTGCCGGGGACCGAGGATGAATTGGTTTGGGTTGATGGGTCTGGCCGTATTGTGCCACCTGAATTCGCCATGGATCATGATCAGAAAAGTTACGATTGTCGCGGCGCTTATGATTTGGTGGCGCTCAATCATCATGCGCTGCGCAGTGTGGATTCCTACTTGATCAAAATGGATCGCGGGGATGTGGTGGCCAAGTGGCGCAAGGTGAACCAGAAATATTACCGCGTGCGCGCAGGTGGTGATGCGGAACAGGGTTGGGTTGATCATCAGATCCCGGCAGCCCGTGCGGTTGAAGCCGACCTGTTGGCGGATGAAAAAATCGCCGCATTGCATGCGCTTTGCGTTGAACGTCACAAAGCGCGTTTAAACGAGATTAAAGACCAACCCGAAGTCAAAGAGCTTAGGGATTGGATCACTGACACCTATTTTTCCGAAGCGGGCTAACCGTCAATAAAGGCAATAACAAATGACGCTACCTACGATTTCCGGCCTCTGGATCGGTGAGACCCTCACATATATAGAACAGCTTTCGATGACGTCCTTTGTGGCCGAAGGGCATGTTTATCAACTGTTTACATATGGCCCATTGGAGGGTGTTCCTGAAGGTGTGGTCATCCGGAATGCGGCGGATATTTTGCCACTTGAAAAGGATCTTGGTGATTATTCTTATGATGATGTTGAAATCCTCGCGGATCGCTTCAAGTATCGCCTGTTGATTGCCGAAAATACCATTTGGGCCGATTTGGATATGCTGTGCTTGCGGCCTTGGGATTTTGGTGATGATCCGGTCGTGTGTTGGCAGCGTCAGGATAAACAAATTGCTGGGGCCGCCCTGCGTTTGCCTGCAAGCTCCCCCAGTTTACAAGCGATCAGTGCTGTTGCTGATGATCCGGCCCCCGTGCCTGCGTGGCTAAAGGGCGATGACTTAACCGACGCTCAGACCGCCAAAGACAAAGGCCAGCCTATTGCACCTGCCAACCTGAAACGGGGCCTGTTTGGCGTGCATGGGCTGACGCATTTCCTAAAGAAAAGCGGCGAGGTCGCGAATATTTTGCCAGCGCGTTCTTTCTTTCCCTGTGAATTTAAGGAACGAAATGATCTGTTTGATGCCAACGATCCGGTGACACCCAAGCTCACAGATCAAAGTTACGGCGTGCATATGTGGGGGCGCCGGTTGCGGCGCTCAGCCTTATCTGGCGAAACCCGGTTGCCAGTGGCGACATCCTTTTTCGGAAAGATGTTGGCAAAGTATAATATCAACCTGGAAGAAGCCGTCGGTGACATCGATGAAAACACCGGATTGGTGAAACAAAGCGCATCCGTTCATGACCTGAATATTCTGGAACTGCGTCGCGCGATGACTGCGCTTGAACAAAAAGCAGCGGCAAAGTTTGAATATCTTGACCCGCCTGCCGTTACACCAAAATCCGATAATGTTCTGATCGTTTCTGCGATGAAAAACGAAGGCCCGTTCATTCTGGAATGGATTGCTTATCACCTGTCGATTGGGGTGAAGCATTTCCTGATTTACACCAACGATTGTAATGATGGCACCAATGAAATCCTGGATCGTTTGCAGGAAATGGGCCATGTCACCCGCTTTGATAACCCCTACAAAAAGGACAAAGGGCAAAAGCCACAGCGCGGCGCGCTGAACCACGCGGTTGAACAGGATGTATACAAGAATTCAGATTGGGCGATGTGCATCGACAATGATGAATTTATTAATATCCATGTCGGTGATGGCACGATGCAAGACCTGTTTGAGGCCGCCAATTATCCCAACGTGATTTCAATGACATGGAAGCTGTTCGGCAATGGCGATGTGCACGCCTATGAAGATCGTTTTATCACCGAACAATTCACCCGCTGCGCACCAGAGTTTTTGCCAAAACCGCGTCTGGGGTGGGGGTTTAAAACCATGTTCGCGGTGCCGAGCCCTTATCAAAAACTAGGCGTGCATCGCCCGCTTGCCTTGGACGAAGAACGTCTGGATGAAGTGCGTTGGGTCAATGGGTCTGGGCGCAAAATGCCTGAGATGTTGCTGACCAATAATGGCTGGCGTTCAACCAAGCGATCAATCGGCTACGCGATGGTGACGCTCAATCATTATGTGCTGCGTTCGGCTGACAGTTATCTGGTCAAACGCGATCGCGGCCGGATCAACCACGTGGATCAGGATCAGGGCCTTAGCTATTGGGTGGCGCGTGATTATGCCATGGATGAGGACAGCTCGATCCTACCCCGCCTTGATCGGGCCCGCGCGTTGTTTGATGAATTGAAATCAGACCCTGTTCTTGCGGATTATCACGACAAAGCAGTGATATGGCATCGCGCTAAGATCGAGGAACTCAAGGCGCGCCCAGATTATTTACAACTCTATGATAAGATCACAGGTGTGGTTGAAATCGATCCTGATGAAATCACCCCAGAAGAGGATGATTGATGTCTGATCGTGTTACCGTCGTCACTGTGATGAAGGACGAAGCGCCGTTCATTTTGGAATGGATTGCGTGGAACCAGATGATTGGTGTCAGCCATTTCATCGTCTTGACCAATAACTGTTCCGATGGAACTGATACGATGTTGGATCGGTTGGATGATATGGGGATTGTGACCCACCTGCCTAACCCGTTTGGCCTATTTGATAGGGGGACACCGCAAGGCACTGCGCTGAAATACGTGCCCCAATTGAAGGAATATCGCCGTTCAGATTGGATCATGCACAGTGATGTAGATGAGTTTCTGCATATCAAAGATGGCACTGGAACGATCCATGAATTGATCGAGGCATCGGGCCGACCAGACGCTATTTCTATTGGGGAATGTTTGATGGGATGCTCCGGTATTGAGGCCTATGAAGATGTTCCGGTGACATCCCAATTTACCCACGGGATGCGTCAGGAAACTCCTGAAGGGACCTCATCAAGGCGCGGCGTCAAAACGCTGTTTCGCAATAGTGATGTCTGGCGTAATCGCAAAAACCACCGCCCTATCATACGCCCAACACGGCGGGATGAGGTCACTTGGGTTGATGGATCAGGTCAACCTGTGCCGGATGTGTTTCGCGATGGCCGCGAACCAGGGATGGAATGCAGCGGCAGGTATGACCTGGCCGTGCTGTACCACTATTCCATGCGTTCTATGGAAAGCTTCCTGACAAAACTATCGCGCGGCGACGCTGTCCGGTCCAGCCGAACGAAAGGTTGGAAATACTGGCGTAAGCGTAATCAGAATACGGAATCCTACCCTGATATGTTGGATTTTCAGCCACGTTTGCAGGCTAACCTTGAAAAGCTAAAGTCGGACCCAGAGTTGGCTAAGTTACATGAAGCGGCCTGTGATATACACCGTTCCCGGATTCAGGATGCGCGCCAAAATCCAGAGTTTGATGAACTGATTGCGTTCTACCAATCGACCCTTTGGGGTGATCCGAAATTTGCAGAATAGGCGAAACAGATGGTTCAGGAAATTTGGCTTCATATTGGGACGGCAAAAAGCGGCACCACCGCTTTGCAGCATTATTATAACGAAAACTTGTCAGACCTATCTGCGGCCGGCCTGAAATATATAACGGCACCGGGGCATTCATCAGCCAATAAACTGGCCATCGCAATTAATAAAAACCGCGAAGATGAGCTGATTAAAATTGGTGAACACATCACACGTGAAATCGAAACCGGCCCCGAACAGGTGGCGTTGATTTCGTCAGAGATGTTCTTTGGAATGGCGCCGGATAAGATCCTGTCAGCTGTGCCAATTTTGCGGGATTATCCGCTGAATGTGCTGGTCTATATCCGCCGCCAAGATCGCTATATCGAAAGCAAATACCTGCAAAAGATGAAGAATGGGCGGTTTAAGGGATCGATCTGGGATTACATTGAAAAGTTTCAGGGGTCCGGGTCGGATTATATGGCTGAACTGCGCCCATGGTTTAATATGGAATGTGATGTGCATCCCCGAATTTGCGAACGCAGCAGCCTGATTGGCGGGTCAACCGTGACGGATGCCTTGGATGTGATGGGATTTAAAACATTGGCGCAAAATGTGCCAGAATCCCGAGTTGAAAACACCTCTCCTTCGATTGGTCGTATTCAGTTGATGCAGGCCTTGGGGGAGGCTGGTCATCCGAAGGTGCGCCAAATTCAACGGGCCCTGCCGGCTGATCCGGGTGGAAAAGCACGTGTTCTAACGCAAGCAGAACGGCGGGCGTATTTAGATAAATATGCTGACAGCAACGAAGATCTGCGCCAAGATTTCTTCCCAAGCTTAAGCGTTCTTTTTGCAACAGGCGATCTGGAAACTCCGGAAATTGACCTGCCAAGCGGTTACAGCCCAGCCCAGATTTCAGAGCTGACAGAAGTATTCAAGGTGTTGTTACAAAAAGAATAAATTCGTCAATTGGTGTAGGATTTTATGATCTCTGTAGATCGATATATTTTAAGCTTGAAATAAATATGAAACGCCCTAACCTGATTTCCCAAGAACGTGTTCGACACTGACACAGGGGATAATGGATGAAGATCGCTTGCCTAGGTGGCGGCCCGGCGGGGCTCTATTTTGCGATATCGATGAAGCTGCGTCAGCCTACGGCGCAGGTCACTGTGATCGAGCGCAATAAACCGGATGATACTTTTGGTTGGGGGGTCGTTCTGTCTGATGAAACGCTGGACAATCTCGCGCAGAATGACCCGATTAGCGCTGAAGCCATTCGCGCCCATTTTGCCTATTGGGATGATGTCGCCGTGCATTACCGTAGTCAATGTGTTGCCTCCTCGGGCCATGGGTTTTGCGGTATTGGGCGGATGCAACTTTTGTTGCTTCTGCAGGATCGCGCGCGTGAATTGGGTGTTGATCTGCAGTTCGAAACCGAGGCGCGCAGTGCTACGGAATATGCACGCGATTACGATCTTGTTGTCGCGTCTGATGGGCTAAATTCCCGCACACGCACTGATCTGGCGCAGCATTTCAAACCGGATGTTGATACCCGTGTCTGCAAATTTGTTTGGCTGGGCACCCATCAGAAATTTGACGATGCGTTTAGCTTTATTTTTGAAGAAACCGAACATGGTTGGCTCTGGGCGCATGCCTATCAATTTGACGGCGACACCGCGACGTTCATCGTGGAATGTACCGAAGAGACATGGGAAAAGTTCGGTTTTGGCGAGATGAGCCAAGACGAGAGCATCGCGGTCTGTGAAGAGGTGTTCAAAGCGCATTTGGGTGGGCATTCTTTGATGACAAATGCCCGTCATATTCGCGGGTCAGCCTGGATCAATTTCCCCCGTGTGCTGTGTGAGCACTGGAGCCATGAAAATATTGTTTTGATGGGGGATGCCGCGGCAACGGCGCATTTTTCGATCGGGTCGGGCAGTAAGCTCGCGTTGGAATCTGCGATTGCCCTTGCGGACTATGTGCAGTCCCAAGACAGCCTTGCGGATGCGTTTGCCAAATACGAAGACGAACGCCGGGTCGAGGTTCTGCGCCTGCAATCTGCGGCGCGCAATTCGCTTGAGTGGTTTGAGGAGGTCGAACGCTATCTGCATTTGGACCCTGTTCAGTTCAACTATTCCCTGCTGACGCGATCCCAACGGATCAGCCATGAAAACCTGCGTCTGCGTGATCCTGATTGGTTAAAAGGGGCGGAGGCGTGGTTTCAGCAACGCGCAGGAGTGCCTGCCGCCACGCCCGTGCGTGCGCCGATGTTTGCCCCCTATAAACTGCGCGACATGACGTTGAAAAACCGCATCGTTGTGTCCCCGATGGCGCAATATAAGGCCGTGGACGGATGCCCGACCGACTGGCATCTCGTGCATTATGGGGAGCGCGCCAAAGGGGGTGCAGGGTTGATTTATGCCGAAATGACTTGCGTTTCGGCAGAGGGACGCATCACCCCCGGATGCCCAGGCCTATATGCCCCAGAGCATGAGGCGGCTTGGCGGCGTGTCACTGATTTTGTGCACCAACAGACCGGGGCAAAGATGTGTTGCCAGATCGGTCATGCCGGGCGCAAAGGGTCAACGCAGGTTGGGTGGCAAGAGATGGATGCGCCTCTGGCTTCGGGCAATTGGCCGTTGATGTCGGCCTCGGCTTTGGCGTGGTCAGATGGCAACCAAACCCCGCGTGAAATGACACGCGGAGATATGGATCAGGTGAAGGCGGAATTTGTGCGCTCTGTCGAAATGGCGCAGCGCGCGGGGTTTGATATGATCGAACTCCACGCCGCACATGGGTATCTGATCAGTTCTTTCATTTCGCCAGTGACCAACCATCGTGCGGATGACTATGGCGGGTCACTAGAAAACAGAATGCGCTATCCGCTTGAGGTGTTTTTGGCGATGCGATCCGTGTGGCCAGATGATAAACCAATGTCGGTCCGTATTTCTGCCAATGATTGGATGGCGGACGCAGGTGTCACCCCGGCCGAAGCCGTCGAGATCGCTAAAATGTTCAAAGCGGCTGGTGCGGATATTATTGATGTCTCCGCGGGGCAAACCACACCCGAGGCGCAACCCGTTTACGGACGGATGTTCCAGACACCGTTTTCTGATCGCATCCGCAATGAGGCCCGGATCGCAACAATGGCGGTTGGGAATATCTTTGAACCGGATCACGTGAATTCGATTTTGATGGCGGGTCGTGCGGATTTGGTCTGTCTTGCGCGGCCACATCTGTCTGATCCCTATTGGACATTGCATGCGGCGATTGAATTGGGAGATGGCCATGAAGTTTGGCCAGATCCTTATGGCCCTGGACGCGATCAGGCAGAACGGTTGGCCGCGCGCGCGGCTGAACAGATTGGAAAAGTGTGATGAGCGTTGCAGGCAAACATGCGGTGGTGACGGGTGGCGGATCCGGTGCAGGGGCCGCGATTGCGCAGGCGTTGTTGGGTGCCGGGGCAAAGGTAACGATCCTAGGGCGTCGATTAGAGCTATTACAGGCGGTCGCACAGGATCAGATGGTGTGCGTTACGGCAGATGTTACAGATGCGGATGCGGTGCAGGAGGCCTATGATCAGGCCCGTGCGGTAAATGGCCCGATTGATATTGTTGTGGCCAACGCAGGGGCGGCAGACAGTAAACCGTTTGGCAAAATGACCTCTGATGATTTTGATGCAATGGTGGGCGTGAATCTAAAGGGGGTTTTTCAGTCTTGGCAGGCAGCACTGCCCGACATGAAAACAGCCGGTTCGGGCCGGATGATTGCGATTGCCTCAACCGCAGGGCTCAAAGGATACCCCTATGTATCGGGATATTGTGCAGCGAAGCATGGGGTTGTTGGCCTCACACGGTCCTTAGCGCTTGAACTGGCGAAAACCGGGATCACAGTGAATGCGATTTGTCCGGGTTTTACCGATACGCCGCTTTTGGATCGGTCAATTCAGGTGATTATGGAAAAAACGGGTATGTCAAAACAAGACGCCATTTCAAGCCTGACCAAAGACAACCCGCAGCAGCGCTTGATTACAGTAGATGAAATTGCGGCCAGTGTTTTGTGGTTATGTTCTGATCAAACGTGGTCCGTAAACGGCCACGCGCTGCCGATTTCAGGAGGGGAAATCTGATGGCTGATGTTTCAAAGGCGCGGTTGCGACTGTGGTTGCGTTTGCTAAAGGCGCAGCGTCGTATTGAGGGGGAGCTGCGTGAAAAACTTCGGGCGGAGTATAGCAGCACGCTGCCGCGATTTGATGTGTTGGCGGCGTTGGATCGTAATCGGGATGGTTTGCGGATGAGCGAGTTATCGGGCGATTTGAAGGTCTCCAATGGCAATGTAACCGGGATTGTTGAGCGATTGGTTGAGGATGGTTTGGTGACGCGAACCCCTGTGGCACAGGATCGTCGCGCGATGAAAGTGCAGCTCACAGCTGAGGGTATTTCGTATTTTGCGACTTTGGCAGAGGCGCATGAAGCCTGGGTATCAGAACTTTTGCAATCCTTTGACGCAGAAGGTGCAGAGCAGCTGTCAGACACACTTGATCAATTGAACATCTCATTGGAGAGCCACAATGACTAACGCCCCAAAGCATTTTTTATTGACCGTTGAGGGTGGCGTTGCCGTGGTGGCGTTAAACCGTCCTGAGCGTAAAAACCCGCTGAGCTTTGACAGTTATGCAGAGCTACGCGATTGGTTTCGCGATCTGCACTACAATGAGGATATAAAGGCAGTTGTTTTTGCCTCAAACGGTGGCAATTTCAGTTCTGGTGGTGACGTACATGATATCATCGGTCCGTTGACCAAAATGTCGATGAAAGAGCTGCTGCGCTTTACCCGAATGACCGGGGATCTTGTCAAAGCCATTGTGAATTGCGGAACGCCGGTGATTGCAGCGGTGGACGGTGTCTGCGTGGGCGCCGGGGCAATTATTGCGATGGCGTCTGATCTGCGCATTGCGACTCCTGAGGCTAAAACCGCGTTTCTGTTTACCCGTGTTGGGCTGGCGGGTTGCGACATGGGGGCTTGTGCGATCTTGCCCCGGATTATTGGTCAGGGCCGGGCGGCAGAACTGCTTTATACCGGGCGCAGTATGACGGCGGATGAGGGTTTGAATTGGGGGTTTTACAACCGTCTTGTTGACGCTGACGCCCTGCCAATGGCTGCGCGCGATATGGCAGAGCGCATCGCAGCGGGGCCGAATTTTGCCCATATGATGACCAAAACCATGTTGGCGCAGGAATGGTCCATGTCGATTGAACAAGCGATCGAGGCTGAGGCGCAGACGCAAGCAATCTGCATGCAGACCGGGGATTTCACCCGAGCCTATGACGCTTTTGTCGCCAAAGAAAAACCAGTGTTTGAGGGGGATTAAACGATGTCTGACCAAAGTTTCCTCAGCTGGCCATTTTTTGATGAGGCGCACCGCAATTATGCGCAGCGTTTGGATGAATGGGCCACGCGTGCGTTGGCAGAGGTGGACCATGGGGACACCGACGCTTTGTGCCGCGCGCTTGTTGGGGCCTTGGGGGATGCTGGGTGGTTAGAAGCGACTGCATCTGAGGATGGTATTCTAGATGTGCGCACCCTGTGTTTGTCACGGGAAATACTGGCGCGCCATGGTGGGTTGGCGGATTTTTCATTTGCCATGCAAGGGCTGGGAACCGGTGCGATTTCATTGTTTGGAACTGAGGCGCAAAAGGCTGAATGGTTGCCCAAAACACGTAAAGGAGAGGCAATTTCTGCCTTTGCGCTGACTGAACCTCAGTCCGGGTCAGATGTGGCTAATTCAACGATGACTGCGGTTCTTGAGGGTGATGAATACGTTCTGAATGGCGAAAAGACGTGGATTTCAAACGGGGGTATTGCCGACGTCTATACGGTTTTTGCCCGCACAGGCGAAGGGCCGGGTGCTAAAGGATTGTCGGCGTTTATCGTTCCGCCCGACGCGCCCGGTTTGGACGTGACGGAGCGATTGGAAACCATTGCCCCGCATCCTCTGGCGCGGCTAAAATTTACAGATTGCCGGATTCCAAAAACTGCACTGATTGGCGTCTCAGGTGCTGGTTTTAAAATCGCGATGTCGGTGCTGGATGTGTTTCGATCTACAGTTGCGGCGGCGGCACTGGGTTTTGCCCGGCGCGCCTTGGATGAGGCTCTAACGCGGGTATCAGAGCGTAAAATTGGTGGCACATCTTTATTTGAAATGCAGATGGTGCAGGGTCACATTGCGGAAATGGCGATGGATATTGATGCGGCCGCATTGCTGATTTACCGCGCTGCGTGGGCCAAAGACAGCGGCGCACCCCGCATCACGCGAGAGGCGGCAATGGCCAAACTCTTTGCCACGGATCAGGCGCAAAAGGTGATCGACAAAGCGGTGCAATTGTTTGGCGGTGACGGGGTGAAATCCGGCGAAACGGTTGAACTGCTTTACCGCGAAATTCGCGCATTGCGGATTTATGAGGGCGCGTCGGATGTTCAGAAAATCATCATCGCCCGCCAAACCATGACGCAGTTTCAGGAGGAATAACCGATGCTAGGGCCAACCGCACATGAAGACACATTCGCGCGCGACAACCTTCCCCCGGTGGCGGATTGGCCAGAGTTTAACCTCAGGGGGTTCGCATACCCCGATCATTTGAATGCTGCTGTTGAATTGACGGATGCCATGGTGGCGCGTGGTTTTGGCGACCATACCGCGTTGATCGGCAATGGACGGCGACGCACCTACAAAGAACTGACCGATTGGACCAATCGATTGGCGCATGTGTTGGTGGATGATTTAGGGGTGCGTCCGGGCAATCGTGTTTTGATCCGTTCTGCTAATAATCCGGCAATGGTAGCCTGCTGGTTGGCCGCGACCAAAGCCGGCGCTGTGGTGGTGAATTCCATGCCAATGCTGCGCGCGGGCGAGTTGACCAAAATCATTGATAAGGCGGAAATTACCCATGCATTGTGTGATACGCGTTTGCTGGATGAATTGGAAACCTGTGCTGCGCAAAGCGCATTTCTGAAAACGCTTGTTGGGTTTGATGGCACATCAAATCACGATGCTGACCTTGATCGCTTGGCATTGGAAAAACCTGTGCAGTTTGATGCGGTGCAGACGGGGCGCGATGATGTGGCGCTGTTGGGTTTTACATCCGGCACCACGGGATCACCTAAGGCAACAATGCACTTTCACCGGGATTTACTGATCATCGCGGATGGATACGCCAAAGAAGTATTGGGCGTGACACCTGAGGATGTTTTTATCGGCTCTCCGCCTTTGGCGTTTACCTTTGGTCTGGGGGGATTGGCGATCTTTCCTTTGCGGTTTGGCGCGGCGGCAACATTGCTCGAAACAGCAACGCCCCCCAACATGATTGAGATGATCGAGAATTACAAAGCAACGGTTTGTTTTACCGCGCCAACCGCCTACCGGGTGATGTTGGCCGCGATGGAAGAGGGGGCCGATTTGTCTAGCCTGCGCGCGGCTGTGTCGGCGGGGGAAACCTTGCCTGCACCTGTGTATGACGACTGGAAGGCTAAGACAGGCAAACCAATGCTTGATGGCATTGGTGCCACCGAGATGCTGCATATCTTTGTGTCGAACCGTTTTGATGATAGCCGTGCCGCTTGTACCGGAAAACCTGTCACGGGTTATGAGGTCCGCATTTTGGACGAAACCGGGCAAGACGTAGAACCCGGTGAGGTTGGGCGTCTAGCCGTGCGTGGCCCGACCGGGTGTCGATATTTAGCAGATAGCCGGCAGGCGGATTATGTCGTCAATGGCTGGAATATCACCGGCGACAGTTTTTCGATGGATGCGGATGGGCATCTGCATTTTGCGGCGCGCAATGATGATATGATTGTGTCGTCTGGCTATAACATCGCTGGCCCCGAAGTAGAGGCCGCGCTGCTGGCCCATCCCAATGTTGCGGAATGTGCCGTGATCGGCGCCCCGGACGAGGCGCGCGGCATGGTCGTTGAGGCACATGTGGTGTTGTCAGGGGCTGACGCTAACGCAGACACCATTCAAGCCCTGCAAACACACGTCAAAACCACCATCGCCCCGTTTAAATATCCGCGGTCTATCGTTTTTTGCGACGGCCTGCCAAAAACCGAGACTGGAAAAATCCAGCGCTTTCGCTTGCGCAAAGCAGGCAGCCCAGAGTGAATAGGGGCATTGATCCCTAAACAACACCAACCGGAGGATAAAACGATGAAGAAATTTGGAACATTAGCGGCCAGTGCGGCTTTGCTTATGGCGGGTGCAGCTGCCGCAGAAGATGTAAAAGTCGGTATGATCACCACGCTTTCGGGTGGCGGCGCGGGTCTTGGTATTGATGTGCGCGATGGGTTTATGTTGGCGATAGAACAGTCGGGCGTCGATAATATCGAAGTCATCATTGAGGACGATCAACGCAAACCGGAACTGGCCGTGCAATTGGCCGATCGCATGATCCAATCAGAACGCGTTGATGTGATGACCGGTATTATCTGGTCAAACCTCGCAATGGCTGTTGTGCCATCGGCAACCGCACAGGGTGTTGTTTATCTGTCGCCAAACGCAGGCCCATCTGCATTGGCAGGGCGCGGCTGTCATGAAAATTATTATAACGTCGCGTGGCAAAACGATAACCTGCACGAAGCAGCAGGCGCACATGCCAACGGCTCTGGTTATACCAATTCCTTTATTCTTGCGCCAAACTATCCCGCAGGCCACGACGCGCTGTCGGGTTACAAACGCTACTATGAAGGCGAAACCGCAGGCGAGATTTACACCCAACTCGGCCAAACAGATTACGCGGCTGAAATTGCGCAAATCCGGGCCTCTGGGGCGGATAGCGTTTATTTCTTCTTGCCCGGCGGTATGGGGATCGCGTTTTTGAAACAGCTTGCGGATAGTGGCGTTGATTTACCCGTCGTCGGCCCGGCGTTTTCCTTTGATCAGGGTATTTTGCAGGCGGTTGGTGACGCAGCACTTGGCGTGCATAACACATCACAGTGGAGCCCGGATCTGGACAATGCCGCTAACGCAGACTTTACCGCGTCATTTGAGGCTGAATATGGCCGTCGTCCATCGCTTTACGCGAGCCAAGGGTTCGACACAGCCAACCTGTTGCTGTCTGCGATTGCGGCGGCGGATGTAAATGACGCGGACGCCTTCCGCACTGCGCTTGAGGCGGCTGATTTTGATTCAGTGCGTGGTGATTTTGAATTCGGACCAAACCATCACCCGATCCAAGATATCTACGTGCGTGAAGTCATTCAGGACGGCGATATTTTCACCAACCGCATTATCGGTACAGCGCTGACAGACCGTGCTGATGCCTATGCGGCTGAATGCCAAATGTAAAAACAAAAGGGGCAGGCGCGCGGTGCGACTGCCCCTAATGATTGGGGTCTTTCAATGACAATGGTTTTGCTGATCGAGCAAATCCTCAACGGGTTGCAGCTTGGGGTGATGTTGTTTCTCATGTCCGCCGGGCTGACGCTGGTGTTTGGGGTCATGGGGTTGATCAACCTCGCGCATGGATCGCTTTACATGGTGGGGGCATTTGCCTGCGCTGCAGTTGCGACGGCGACGGGGTCCTTTTTCTTAGGGTTACTCGCGAGTCTTGCGGCGGCAGCGGCGGCTGGGGCCATTGTCGAAATGACGGTGATCCGCCGTCTGTATGCGCGGGATCATTTGGATCAAGTGCTGGCAACCTTCGCGTTGATCCTTGTGTTTTCTGAAGGCACGCGTTGGATGTTTGGATCATTTCCGCTGTTTTTAGATGTGCCTGATCTGTTGTCGGGGCCTATTTCGTTGCCCGGTGGTATTCAGTACCCACTGTATCGATTGGCGATTATCGTTGTGGGTCTGTGTGTTGCGGCGGGCCTGTTCTGGTTGATCGCAAAAACCCGGCTTGGCATTCGTATTCGCGCCGGCGAAAGCGACCGGGACATGATCGCCGCCCTTGGGGTCGATATTTCACGGCTTTATACCATCGTATTTGCACTTGGCGCGGCTTTGGCCGGATTGGCTGGTGCGTTGGTTGGGGCCATTCAATCGGTGCAGGTTGGCATGGGTGAACCCGTGCTGATCCTTGCTTTTGTGGTGATTGTGATTGGTGGCATTGGATCGATCAAAGGCGCGTTGATTGGGGCCCTTTTGGTGGGGCTGACAGACACCTTAGGACGCGCGCTGTTACCTACGGTGTTTGGCTATTTCATGGACCCGATTAACGCGACCACTGTTGGCGCATCTCTCGCGTCGATGTTGATTTATATCTTAATGGCCGGGGTGCTTTTGTGGCGCCCCAGCGGATTGTTTAAGGTGGCCTGATGCAACGTGAAACATGGATTAATCTGGCGATCTTATTGGGGCTTATCCTGGTTCCGTTGTGGGCTGTGGTGATGGATGAACCCTTTACCATCACGCTCACGACTAAGGTTGTGATCCTTGCGCTTGCGGGGGTCGGGTTGAACATCGCGCTTGGGTATGGGGGGCTTGTGTCCTTTGGTCATGCGGCGTTTTTTGGGGTGGGCGGCTATGCCATGGGTGTTCTTGCCAGCCACGCCCAAAGCTATACGCCCATGCAGATCGGCGCGCTTGAGGTTGAGGGCACAAAGTCCATGCTGATCATCTGGGCGGTCGCCATTGTCTTTAGCGGGATCACGGCCCTGTTTATCGGCGCGCTTAGTCTGCGCACCTCGGGTGTGTATTTTATCATGATCACCTTAGCCTTTGGTCAGATGCTATATTACTTTGCGATTTCGTGGCCCGCATATGGCGGCGAAGATGGGCTTTCGATTTACGTGCGGAATGGATTTCCGGGGCTGAATACCTTGGACCCAATTCAATTTTACTGCATTTGTTTTGTGCTATTATGTGCCGCGCTGTTGGTGTCTGCACGGCTATCAAGTTCAAGTTTCGGTCTTGCCCTACACGGCGCAAGGCAGAACGCGGAGCGGCTAGAGGCTGTGGGCGTGCGCCCGTTTAAACTGCGCCTGACCGCCTTTGTTATTTCCGGCATGATCACGGGATTGGCCGGGGCATTGTTTGCGGATCTCAATCGTTTTGTCAGTCCGACCATGTTCAGCTGGCACACCAGTGGTGAAATCATGATCTTTGTCATTTTGGGCGGTGTTGGGCGGCTGTTTGGTCCCGTTGTCGGGGCGGCGCTGTTTATCCTGCTGGAACATTGGTTGGGCGGTATCAGTGATTTCTGGCAGTTCTATCTGGGGCTGATTTTGCTGGCTGTGGTGTTGTTTGCACGCGGTGGTGTGATTGGCACATTGGCCGGTCGGGAGGTCGCCCATGACTGATACCGTTTTATCCGTCACCAACCTGTCAAAATTCTTTGGTGCGCTAAAGGCGAGCGACAATGTAAACATCGATCTACACGCCGGGGAAATTCACGCCTTGATCGGCCCAAACGGTGCGGGCAAATCAACCCTAATCAAGCAAATCGCTGGGGGGATGCGACCCGACAAAGGTGAGGTCATTCTAAATGGGCAAGACATCAGCGCCTTAGATACCGCAGCGCGTGCGCGTCTTGGATTGGCGCGGAGCTTTCAGGTGTCATCGGTTGCGGCGGAATTTACCGTTCTGCAAAACGTGGTGTTGGCAGTGCAGGGGCATCAGAACCTTGGCATGTGGCGCGCGGCCTTGCGCAAAACCGCCTTTAGCGACCAAGCGCTGGGTTTCATTGCACGGGCAGGACTAGCAGGACGCGAGGCAATCCGCGCTTCTGATCTGTCACATGGCGAACGGCGGCGTTTGGAATTGGCGATGGCGCTTGCGCTGCGACCCAAGGTCTTTTTGTTGGATGAACCCATGGCTGGGGTTGGCCTAGAGGGGTCAGCAGATATGACTGCTTTACTCGATGATCTACGGCATGAGGCCCCCATCCTATTGGTAGAACACGACATGGATGCGGTGTTTTCGCTCGCGGATCGGATATCCGTTTTGGTCTATGGCCGCATTATCGCAACAGGGGCTGTCGATGACATTCGCAACGATCTCGAAGTGCAGCGCGCCTATTTGGGGGATGATGCATGACATTGCTGAACATCACCGCGCTTGAGGCTGCCTATGGCGCGTCACAGGTTTTATTTGGCGTTAATCTCAGCGTCGCCGAGGGCGAAGTCGTCGCGCTGATGGGGCGCAATGGGATGGGAAAAACCACCACAATATCGACCCTAACCCGTATGATGGGCATGAAATCAGGTGATATTCAGTTTGGCGGTACATCTCTTAATCGGCTGCCCTCCCACAAAGCGGCCCAACTGGGGATCGGGTTGGTGCCAGAGGGGCGGCGGTGTTTTCCAAATCTTACGGTCGAAGAAAACCTGATCGTTGCAGCGCGCGACGGTGAATGGGATTTTGAAAAAGTCGCGCAATTGTTTCCGCGCCTTAAGGAACGACGCGATCAGCTTTCGTCGTCGCTGTCGGGTGGTGAACAGCAGATGCTTGCGATTGGGCGCGCTTTGATGACCAACCCGCGCCTGTTGATATTGGACGAGGCGACCGAAGGGTTGGCCCCTGTCGTACGTCAGGAAATTTGGACCGCCATTCGCACCCTTAAGGCGCAGTCCGGGCTGTCTTTGCTCGTGGTTGATAAATCGCTTAAGGAATTGGCAAGTGTTGCAGATCGTGCAGTGATTTTGGAAAAGGGGCGTGATGTTTGGTCCGGTGCCCCTGCGGATCTGACCGCAGATATTACAACGCGCTATTTGGGGGTTTAGGCAATGTTTACGATGCCACAGAAGGTGCTGTTTAAACACTGCGACCCAGCCGGGATCGTGTTTTATCCGCGCTACTTTGAAATGATCAATGATTGTATTGAGGCATGGTTTGATCATCTCGGCACCCCGTTTGAAATTATGCACAGCACGGGTTTTGGCGTGCCCACAGCACGTCTGAATACCGAATTCAGATCCCCCAGCCGCCATGGTGATATGTTGACGCTGACCCTAATTCCGATCCGTGTTGGCACCAGCAGTTTACAACTGACTTTAGATGCCCATTGCGGGGAACAGCACCGTTTTCACTGCGAAAGCACTTTGGTATATGTCGCGCTAACGACTGGCAAATCCAGCCCATGGCCTGAGGTATTACACCACGCCATCGCGACCGATTTAGAGAAAGGCCAAAACAATGGCGCATAAAGTTATCGAACCCGCAGGTTGGGCGAAAGCCAAAGGATATGCCAACGGCGTTCTGAGTAAATCAGGCACCCTTTATGTGGGCGGACAAATTGGCTGGACCAAAGATCAAGTGTTCGAAAGCCACGATTTCATCGGTCAGATGGAGCAAGCCTTGAGCAATATATCAGATGTGGTTTTAGCGGCCGGTGGGGCCATCACCGATGTGACACGTCTGACTTGGTATGTGACCGACAAACAGGAATACCTTGCCCGACAATCAGAGGTTGGCGCGGTGTATCGCAAGGTCTTTGGACGTCATTTTCCCGCCATGACAATGGTAGTGGTTGCCGGTCTGGTCGAAGATGAGGCCCTATTGGAAATCGAAGCCACTGCCGAGATTTCCTGATGCTTTTGTCCTGTGGCGAAGCCCTGATTGATATGATCGAAGAGGCGGGTCAATTTGTGCCGGCCGTTGGTGGTGCCGCGTTGAACACGGCGGTGGCGATGGCGCGCCTTGGTGTTTCGTCCGGGATGGTCGCCGGCCTATCGTCAGATTTCTTTGGGGATCAAATCCGCGAGCATCTCGAAGAAAGCCGTGTTGATTTCACGTATTCACCTGTTTCTGATCGGACCACCACGCTGGCTTTTGCAAAGCTGATCGATGGTCAGGCAAGGTATCGGTTTTACGACGAAGGCAGCGCCGGGCGCATGGTGTCTGAGTTTACGCAGATGCCTGAGCACACCGAAGCATTGTTGTTCGGCGGGATCAGTCTGTGCGGTGATCCATCTGGCGCAGCATATGAGGCTCTGGCAGACCGTGAGGCAGGAAAGCGGTTTATCCTGTTTGACCCAAATATTCGCCCCGCGTTTATCACGGATGAAAGCGGCTATCGGGATCGTCTTTGGCGGATGATACGGCGCGCCGATATGGTCAAAATGTCAGATGAAGATATGGCATGGATTTGCCCCGAAGCCGCTGATCCAAGCGCCCAGATCGCGCAGGTGACTTCGCAGATGACAGGGGTGTTGATCATCACCAAAGGTGGGGACGGTGCGCAGGCTATATTGCCGGATCAATCAACCGTACATGTCAAAGCTGAATCCGTCAAAATCGTTGATACGATTGGGGCAGGGGATACGGTGAATGCAGGTCTTCTGGTTAGCCTTCGGGAACAGGGCGCATTCCACGACCTTACATCAGATACCGTGCGAACTGCGCTGGAGTTTGCCATGAAGGCTGCGGCAATCACCGTAAGCCGACGCGGTGCAAATCCGCCATGGCAATCTGAACTGAATTAACCAGCTAATAACGCAGCATGAGTAAGGTTTTCCGGCGCATTTCATACAACTTATCGCTGATATGTTGACTTGAAGCGCGGCATTTGTTCAATGGTACCTATTATTTGGGGGTTTTTATGAAAACAATTGTTAAGGCCGTTTCGATCTGTGCGACCATTTTTGTGAGTGCCTGCGCGGAATACCCGCAACGGATTTCTGAAACATATATCCCCAGTATTATTTACAACGGTGCAACTTGCGAACAATTGCGTTTTGAACAGACCCAATTGGCAAACTACGTGACCGAGGTCACAAGCCGCCAAAGCCGTCGTGCGAATTTGGATGCGACCTATGTAACTGCGGGTTTACTGGTGACAGGGATCGCGTTTGCGGGCCTTCCTTTTACCAGGGATGAAGCTGCCCAATTGTCCGTTGCGCGCGGACACTACACCGCTTTAACCCGTTCCGCCGCAATGCAAGGCTGCCCGTTACCACGTTTGTCTGCCCAAACAGGGCAACCTCTGCGTCGCGGCGATGGTTTTCCACCGCTCTAAACGAAAAGGCCGACAGTGACGTCGGCCTTTGCTTTATGATCTGGGTAATTTCCAATCTGGTCGTGCAAAGTGACACGTATAGCCATTTGGCCGCGTTTCCAGATAATCTTGATGTTCTGGCTCGGCTTCCCAAAAATCACTTGCCATGCTGACTTTGGTCACGACCTTACCCGGCCAAAGCCCTGAAGCGTTTACATCATCGATTGTGCGCAGCGCCTCGGCGCGTTGTTCGCTGTCGATATAAAAAATTTCCGAACGATAAGACGCACCCATATCATTTCCCTGACGATCAAGCGTGGTCGGGTCGTGAATTTGAAAGAAAAACTCTAACAAATCACGGTAGCTTGTGACGTCATTATCAAAGATGATTTCAATGCCTTCAGCATGGGTTCCGTGGTTGCGATAGGTGGCGTTTGGAACATCACCGCCTGTATACCCAACCCGCGAAGACACGATGCCGGGGCGTTTGCGAATGAGGTCCTGCATGCCCCAAAAACAACCGCCTGCGAGAATTGCTTTTTCATGTGCCATTATGCGTTTCCTTCTTCGACTTGATCCAGATAGGCGCCGTAACCTTCTGATTCCATTTCTGATTTTGCAATAAACCGCAAAGACGCAGAGTTAATGCAATAGCGCAAGCCACCGCGATCTTGGGGGCCATCGGGAAAAACATGCCCGAGGTGGCTGTCACCATGGGCTGATCGGACCTCTGTGCGCACCATGCCAAGGCTTGCATCGCGCAGCTCGTTCACGTGGGCGGGTTCAATCGGTTTGGTAAAGCTGGGCCAGCCGCAGCCGCTTTCGAATTTATCAGCTGAGGCAAACAAGGGTTCACCCGATACCACGTCAACGTAGATGCCAACCTCTTTATTATAAAGCAGTTCTCCGGTGCCGGGGCGTTCTGTGCCGTCGCGTTGTGTGACGCGAAATTGCTCTGGTGTTAAGGCGGCGATGGCGGCGTCTGATTTTTCGTATGTCGTCATGGTCGTCTCCTTTGGTGGGTCGATGTTGACGGTTAAATAGGCACATGTGCAGTAAATTTCGACAATTGTTACAGCAGATCAGGAAGGGTTGAACAGCTGTAGCAAACGCCAAAGGAATAGTCGAAAAAACAGCATAAGGGAAACATGCAGAAAACGTCTGGTTTCAAATGAGGTTTATGCATACGATTTGCGCACGCAAAAGTTGTTTTTCCGCGTTTGATTTTTGATAGGTGAGTATTGAAGTGCGTCTTTTATCTATTTTGATTTGTGTCAGTTTCATTGGTGTTGTTTTGGCAGGGATGATTTTAAAACCCGCCACACCCACAGCACCCCACATCCCCGGTGTTTTGATCGAAGAGATGTTTTCAGGTTCACTCCTGCGCGACCCTGCGGTGCAGGACTACAGTGCGCCCGCGCAAATCGGGGAAACCCATATTTTGACAATGCCGTCTTTGTTTGGGTTTGGACCTGAGATTGAATACGAATGGCATGGGGTCAAATCCGCATCAGTCACGCCACGCCCAACGTTGGTATTGCTACATGGGTCGGGGCGAGATGGCCGATCTATGCTGGATATGTGGGATGATTTCGCCCACGAGGCTGACATCAATCTCATCGCGCCAGATTCCAATAATGAGGCAGGGTGGCCCTTAGGCCAAGCCACTGCAGATTATTTAGAAGCTGTATTAGACGATGCCGCAGCAACATATTCGATAGACCCAGATCAGATTTACCTGTTTGGGCATTCAGCCGGGGCTGGCGTGGCGCAATACCTCGCCAATCGTACTGACGGACCATGGCGCGCCGTTGCCACTCATGCCGGAGCTTTGTCTGCCTCTGAGGTGCGCCAAAAACCCGGTGCAATACCGATTTACAGTTTCCTAGGGGACCAAGACCCATTGGTCCCCACCACATTCGCCCAAGAAAGCGCCGAAGCCCTGTCTAATGCTGGACATAGGGTCGAATTAATCACTATGCCCCACCACGGGCATTGGTACTATCACATTGGACCCTATATGGCCGAACGTGTGTGGGATCGTTTGGTTTCGGCCCAAGATTCTGCCAGTCACTCGTATTAAGCTTGAGACACCCAATGAAAACATTCCACCTATCCTACCCCAATCTTTGGATCGTTATAATTTCAGCGTTCATGTCCATTGGGATGTATAACTCGATGGGCGTGGCCCAAGATACATCTGCTCTTCTAAGCTCAAATTTATATTTGAGGGCATCGTCATTGGGGCAGCTTTTTTGATGGGTGCCGATGCATTCCAAGGATCATTGATTGCGTATCGTGAAATATCAGATCGAAATAATTGGTATTTTTGGATCGCTCTATTTTATGTCTGTCAGTTACTTGCGCTCTGTGGTGCTGCAATGGCTTGGGATCACATAAGTTCCCCGGCGGAGCTTTTCTTGGTTTGCGAAATAGGCGGCATGATTATTGGATACATTCTGATGATGATGGTGGTTGAATCCGAAAATAAACTTCCAATTCAGCGGTATAATTTAGACAGGTATTTGACAAAATCAGTGGTTGGTTCGATCCTTTATTTTTCATGGCCGGTTGTTGTTTTTATACTGATTGCAGGGGGAATATTTTTTCTACCCACCCAAGATCAAAACACCGTTCATATATTTATAGCAGTTGTTTTGGGGGTCATGTTTATGCCCCTGTATCACTACGCAAACTTGGCTGCCATGATCCCACGCCTCTTGGGATATGTGATGCTTGTTTCGGGGGTGTTGTGGTACTAATTTATCATCAACACTTATGAAATGTGACGGGTTAAAATGACACAACGCCGCGCAGAGATTTCAGATGCATCAAGCATCGCCGCCCTGTCGATTGAGGTGTGGCTGGGCACGTATCTCAAGCGGGGGATTAACGGGTTCTTTGCGGATTACGTTTTATCGGAATTCACGACGGCTAAGGTGGAAACCATTATAGCCGATCCATCTGAATATATTCTCGTGTCGGAAAATGAAGATGGGATTGATGGGTTTATCCGGGTTTCTTTTGGCAGCGAAGGCCCGGTCGATGGGTGTTCAGACACCGAGATTTCGACGTTTTACATCCAGCCCCGACATCATGGAAAAGGCATCGGCAAGGCGCTGTTGCGCGCGGCTTCTGACCATTGCAAAGATCAGGGCATTACATCCGTTTGGCTGACCACCAATTCCGAAAATACCCCCGCGATAGAATTCTACCACCGCCAAGGGTTTAGACAGATCGGGGAAACACATTTCCGGCTAAAGGATCAGGCGTATTTGAACAACGTTTATGTGTACGCACTGGACTAACTTTAAGAGCGCCGCCCCCGCACGGGACCATCTGACGTGATCATGGTTGTCGCCAAGGTTTGATCGGCATTTTGCATGCGGTGGGATAGGATTTGACGGGTCATTTCCAGCACGATGGGCGCGTTTTCAGGGTTTGCTGCGACGTTGCGCAATTCGCCTTCGGCCTCATGATCAAACAACAGGGGCGGCAGGTCAGCGTTGAAATGCACCAAGGTATAACGCGGGCCGCGTAGGATGTTCAGATTAGCAACAGAGGGGCCGATGCCCAGCATGTCCTGCCATTTTGTACTGCCGACGGGATTGCCGAAATCAAGTTCTGAAAAACTATGATCCGGCCAGTTGGGTGTGCCCCCTTGTAGGAACTCGGTCAACGGCGCGCCATCCATGGAATCCGGGATGTCCCGGCCGATCCATTCCAAAATGGTCGGGGTGATGTCGATGCTTTCGGTGAGTTTGGTGACCTCAGTTCCATGGGCCTGCGGGTTATGTGGATCGCGAATAATCAGGGGCGTGTGATAAGCCGCGTCATAGACCGACATTTTGCCCCATTCATAACGATCCCCCAGCATTTCGCCGTGGTCAGCAGTGACGACAATCAGGGTGCTGTCGTATTGGCCGGAAGTTTTCAGAAAATCAACAACCCGCCCGATGTGATCGTCCACTTCGGTTGCGAGCCCCAGATAGACCGCGCGCATGATGCGAATGTCGTCGTCTGTGCCTTTGAGGCCCTCAAAGCCATCAACAAACCCTGCTGCGTTTTGGCTGGCATGGGCCGGGGCCATAAAGGAATGCACGGCTGTTTCATCGGCTTGGGTGCCATTGCGCAGCGGCAGAGGCAGCGTGGCCGGGTCATACATCGTGTTGTAGGGCGTCGGCGCAACCAGCGGGGGATGTGGGCGAATATAGGTCAGATGCGCAAACCAATTTTCAGCCGTGCGCGCCCCGAGTTCCGTCAGGCAAGCATTGGTTAAAAACGCAGTATCGCTGTCTTCGGCGCGATAAAACGCCGGATCATTCAGGCGGCGCGGCTGGCCGTCTTGGGCCACCGGAATGTAATAATCATCATAGCTGTCGGGTACGTCATAGCCTTTGGCGATCAGATCAGCCCGCCACGGGTAGCTTTCCTCAAGCCGCATTTCCGTGACCTCGTGAAACCCGTGCATTGGATGTTCATAGGTTTTCAGGGCTGGGTCGCCTTTAGGGTAGGCGCGGGGGTCTTGGGCGGTGTCTGTGTAGCCAAACAACAAAGGCATATAGCCCGCCTTGCGCACCTCGGTTGCGATGTTGGGTGTGTCGTGGCGCAAAGGCGTTCCATTGCGCACAGAACGATGGTTCATCGCGTATTGCCCAGTCAGGATCGATACACGCGATGGGCCGCAGGGGTTTGTCACAGAATAGTTACGTTTGAAAGTTACCCCATCGCCCATCAGAGCCCGCAGGTTTGGTAAATCAACGTGTTTCGCCAATCCCCCGAACAAAGCGTCAGCGCGCAGTTGATCGATGATGATAAACATGACGTTTTGCTGTGACATGACGAACCCTTTGCCAATGTGTTACGGCGCAGGAAACGCTGATTTGCTAAGGGTTTCAAGCTTTATTCTGGACAAATGTGGGTAAATGTGGTTTTTTGAGGGAAATAACCAAAAATGACAAATCAGTACGGGCAAATGCCAAAAGAAAAAGACACCATAACCCACCGGGGACATGAATTGCTAAGCGTGTTGCGACGCCTTGGCGGATCTGCGCGAAATGCACAGATCGCACAGGTCATGGATGTGTCCGAAGAGACCGTGCGCCGTCTGGTCAAAGCACTGGACAAAAGCGGTCAGGTAGAACGTGTGCATGGCGGTACTTATCTGCGGGGCAACGAAGACACTCCTGTCTTTACCGGCAAGCTATCGCAAAACCCCAAAGGCAAAACTCGCATCGCCCAAGCGGCCGCTGAAATGGTCTACGATGAAATGACCGTGTTTCTCAACGTTGGCAGCACCACCACTTATATCGCAGAACAATTGCGCATTCGGCGCAAACTGATGGTGGTGACCAATTCAGTGACAGTGGCTTCAGCTTTGGCCAATCACAATGGCAATCGGGTCTTTTTGGCAGGCGGCGAAATTTTCCACTCTGAGCGCGGGGCATTTGGTGCTGCGACAGAAGCCTATGCGCGTCAGTTTTCATATGACGTCGCCATACTGGGGTGCGATGCAATTTCAGCTGACTATGGGTTTATGGTGATGAACCCCTCTGAGGCTGACCTCACCCGTACAATTACAGAACAGGCGCGGCGCTGTGTGATGGCCGCGGATTCTCGTAAATTTATACAACGCGCGCCGGTGGTGGCCTGCCCCCCTGAGCGTATTACTGACCTCATAACCGATGCTGCACCGGATGCGCCTTTGACCAAATCTTTGGCGAATTGGCGCGTTGCAACGTACATTGCGAACAAGAAAGACTAATCCATGACATCCCCAAACTTAATTGATGCAATTGCAATTGCAGAAACTGCAGCGATCGAAGCCCGGAAGTATTTTCGCGGTCAGTTAGGGATTGAGTTCAAAGCCGACGAAAGCCCGGTCACACATGCGGACAAAGCGGTCGAAGCTGTGGTGCGTGACATGATCAGTGCGCAGTTTCCCGATCACGGAATTTTTGGCGAAGAACACGGCATGGAAGGCGCAGAGCGTGCGCAAATGTGGATTGTGGACCCAATTGATGGCACGCGATCCTTCTTATCCGGGCATCCCCTCTTTGGCTTCCTCCTGGGCCATTTGATTGACGGCACACCCACTATGGGTGTGGTGGGGATGCCCGCGATGCATGAAATCTTTGCGGGGGCCAAAGGGCAGGGGGCGACGCTGAACGGTGCTCCTATTCATGTATCCAAACAAACAGAGCTGGGGCAGGCGATCCTGTTCATCAATGAGGGCGAAAAACTATATGCCCAACATCCTGAGGTGTTTAATCGCCTGACTAAGGCAGGCCAAACCCGACGCATGGCGTATGATTGTTATCCGCATGCATTGGTGGCGGCGGGGCATGTGGATTGCGTCGTTGATTTTGATTTGCAACCCTATGACTATTTGCCAGTGTCTGCATTGGTTGAAGCCGCAGGCGGGATCATGACAGATTGGTCCGGAAACGCCTTAAACATGCAATCTGATGGGCGCACCATCACCGCAGCCACACCTGAATTGCACGCGCAATTGCTTGAGTTGGTGAACGTATAATGGCGATCCTTGGCTTTCTTTTGAACCTGGCAGGCGCAACGATGCTGTTGCTGTTCGCTGTTCGTATGGTGCGCACTGGGATTGAACGCGCTTTTGGCGCGTCGTTTCAGCGTATTTTGACGGAAAAAGAAAGCCTGCTTGGCGCGTCATCTGCGGGGCTTGGCTTGGCGATTGTATTGCAATCGTCGGCGGCGGTGGCCCTATTGGTTGCAGGGTTTTCAGCCAGCGGCGTGATGGCGTTTGGTACCGGGCTTGCGGTTGTTTTGGGGGGTGATCTTGGGTCTGCCTTGATCATTCAGGTTCTAAGTTTCCGGCTGGATTGGCTTGTGCCTTTGCTCCTGTCTGTTGGGGGTTGGTTGTTTGTGAAAAGCGATCAAAAGCGCCTGCGCCAATATGGGCGTATTCTGATGGGTGTCGCCTTTATCCTGATTTCACTGCGGTTTCTGCGCGAAGCCATGGACCCAATCCGCGAAAGCGCGTTTTTACCCGCGCTCGCGGATTATCTGGCGCGCGATTATATCACCGCGTTTTTGGTTGGGGCGGCGCTGGCCTTTATCATGCATTCAAGCGTTGCGACGATTTTGATGTGTGTGACGTTGGTTGCGATCGGGGCGATCCCGCTAGAGGCCGGCATATCGCTGGTGTTGGGGGCAAACCTTGGGTCTGCTTTGATCCCGATTTGGCTGACGCGGGGGATGCCACCGCTAGCGCGGCGTGTGCCCTTTGCCAACTTTGGATTGCGGGGCAGTTGGGCGTTTTTGATGTTGTTGACCGTGAACCTCATTCCGGTCACGCAATACCTGACGATGATTGGTCCCGCGCAGACGCTGATCAATACGCATATTGCCTTTAACGTCACGCTGCTGATTGTCGCCTTGCCATTTGTGCATCGTTTGGGCGGTTTGGCCGAAGCCTATCTGCCGGATGGTGCCCAAGGCGGGACAAATCCGCTGGATGAAAGCATGAGCGCGCTAGACCATAGTGTTCTGAACAACCCACGCCTTGCCCTGCCCAGTCTGAAACGCGAAGTGCTGCGCATGGGTGAAATGGTTGAACGTATGGCCGCGCCTGCGATGGAAGTCTACGAAAGCGGCGATCAAGACCGGATCGAAGAGTTGATCGCGCTCGATCAACTGGTCAATAAAACCCTATCAGGCATTCGCCAATATATGGCGTCGCTGCCTTTGGCTGAGTGGTCCAAACCGGATATCAAAGCCGCGCGTGAATTGGCCGAATATGCCATCAGCCTTGAAACTGCTGGCGATACCGTTGCCAAACGCCTGATGCCGCTGGCCCGTCAAAAAGCGAAAAAAGGCCTTAGCTTTTCCCCGGCGGGGTGGTCGGAATTACGGTCGCTGCATGAAACGGTTCTGGCCAGTATGCGGCTTGCCTCAAACGTGCTGCTGTCCGAAGACATCGAAAGCGCGCGTCTGTTGGTGGGCGAAAAAGGCGAAATCGCCAGGTTTGAACGCAAAAGCCGCAAAAAGCACCTGAAGCGTTTGGCCGAAGGCGGTGTTTCCAGCTTTGAAACCAGCGATATTCACCTTGAAACTTTAAGGGGTTTACGTGATCTCAACAGTCAATGCGCTGCGATTGCCTATCCGCTGCTCTATCGCAGTGGACAGTTGTTAGAAACGCGCCTGATTGAATCGCTGGACGAGGCCGATACCTAACTGAATTTGCGAAACAGCCGCGTCATGTCAAAGAGTTCATCCAATTGATCATAGCGGTCGCGGGTCTCTGGCCAGCTTTCTTCTTGGGTGGCGGCGATCAACGCCTCAAGCAGCATCATGGTTGAGATATTGGAATCCCACGCTGATGGGATTTCAACCCAGCAATTGAACACCTGTGACGCAACCTTTGTCACCGGAGAGGCCCATTGATCGGTGATCAAAATCACCTTTACCCCACGCGCGGCGGCCAGTTCAGCCAGTCTTTGTAAATTGGTTTCATAGCGCCGCACATCAAACATCAGCAAGGTGTCGCCTTCGACCATATCCAACACATAGTGCGGCCAGGTTGCGGAGGAGGAGGTCATATGCGTGACCCGTTCGCGCACCGCCTGAAGGTGGGTAAACGCGTAATCGGCCAAAGCGCGCGTAATGCGCCCGCCCACCACATAAAGGCGATGATCAGTATTTGCCATTTGTTGAACGGCGGCATCAAATTTAACCGTGTCTATATTGGTAAACGTCTGACCGAGATTGTTCATCACCGCATCTGCAAACCGATTCAGCATATGAGAATCCGGCACCTCAGCCGCCCAGTTTTCGCGCCGCTGCGTTGGGCCTGATCCTTTGGCCTCGAGTTCATTGCGCAACGCCTGATGAAATTGCGGGTAGCCCTTAAAGCCCAGCTTTTGAACCATGCGGGCAACCGTTGGTGTTGATACATCTGCATTCGTCGCAACAATGGTAATGGAGGCCAAGCCAGCCGCAGGGTAGTTTTCAAGCAGAGAATTGGCCAATTTGCGTTCGGCTTGTGTCAATGAATCATAATGTTCCCGGATCAATTCACGGACGGTCGAGGTCGCTTTGGGCACGTCATATTCCTGTCTTGTTCACCCGGATACTATGCGTTTTGTACGCATTAAGCCAGTAAAGCCGAAGGAATGTATTTCTGCTATGAAAATATATTGACACAAGGCGTATTTTTAGAAAGTATTTTATCACAAGAGGGAATTTTCAATGCTGCACACCACTGCTGAACCATGTGAGACCGTGGTTGAGACACTCAATCCTGAGGGACGGGGTCCGGTCGTGATCCTATGTGAACACGCATCGAACTTTATCCCGGAGCGATACCATGGCTTGGGCCTAACAGCAGAAGCACGCATAAGCCACGCAGCTTGGGATCCTGGCGCCCTGGCAATGTCGAAGATTCTATCAAAAGCACTGGACGCCCCTCTGGTGACCAGCACGGTGTCACGTCTGGTCTATGACAGCAACCGACCACCCGAAGCCGATAGCGCGATGCCGTCTAAATCAGAATTGATTGATGTCCCCGGCAACGTAAACCTTTCGGCCGAGGCGCGCGCAGAACGGACACAAACAGTTTACGTTCCTTTTTGCGCAGAAGTAGACGCGGTTTTGGCTCGACGGGTTGCACAGGACATTCCAACCGCAGTCATCACCATGCATACCTTTACCCCGATTTACCACGGCGCTATGCGCGACGTTGAAATTGGCGTTCTGCATGACGACGACAGCGCCTTTGCAGATGCAATGCTGTATCAAGCCCCAAGCCTTGGTGAACGCGTTGTGCGGCGCAATGAACCTTATGGTCCCGCTGATGGTGTGACCCATTCATTAAAGCTACACGGTCAATCGCGCGGCTTGCCAAATGTTATGATTGAGGTGCGCAATGATCTGGCCACCAACCCCGAAGACGAAGCCAAAATGGCGCAAGAGCTGCTGACCCTCATTGGTCCGGCGCTTGTGCATCTGGGGCTGATCCAATTGGGTCGTTCCCACACCTAACCCCAACCAGACAGGAACCTTGATATGTCCGGCATTCTGAGTTTTGAGACCCTAAAAGCGCAGGTTACCTCTGGTGAGGTTGATACTGTTTTGATGTGCCTTGTTGATATGCAGGGCCGCCTGATGGGCAAACGGTTTCACGCCGCCCATTTTGTGAACGGTGGCTGGGAAGAAAGCCATTGCTGCAACTACCTGTTGGCCACCGATCTGGAGATGGCAACGCCAGATGGTTATGCATCAACCAGTTGGGAAAGCGGCTATGGCGATTACGTGATGCGCCCCGATATGGCGACGCTGCGCCCGGTGCCGTGGTTGGATGCAACCGTTATGGTGCTATGTGATGTGCTTGATCATCATCACCACGAACCGATCCCCCATTCACCGCGTGCGGTTCTGAAAAAGCAGCTCGCACGGCTTGAGGAAATGGGCCTATCTGCGATTGCCGCGACAGAGCTTGAATTTTTTATCTTTGAGAAAAGCTTTGACGATATCCGCAAATCGGGGTTCCGCGATCTAGAGCCTATTTCAGGCTATAACGAAGATTACCACATCTTCCAAACCACCAAAGAAGAAGACCTGATGCGCCCGGTGCGCAATCATCTTTATGCCGCTGGACTGCCGATTGAGGGCACCAAAGGCGAGGCCGAAGCAGGCCAAGAAGAACTAAACATCAAATACGCCGAAGCACTGGATACATCCGATTATCACACCATCGCCAAGCACGCGATTAAGGAAATCGCCTGGCAAAAGGGCCGCGCGGTGACGTTCTTACCGAAGTGGTCTCATGACCGGGTCGGGTCCTCTTCGCATGTGCATCAGTCGCTTTGGAAAGATGGAAAAAATGCGTTCTTTGATGCGGATGATGAACTCGGCATGTCCGATCTGATGAAAAACTACATGGCGGGTCTGCTGAAATACGCGCCGGATTATACCTATTTTCTCGCGCCATATGTGAACAGCTATAAGCGGTTCCAGAAAGGCACCTTTGCCCCGACGCGCACCATCTGGTCCGTTGATAACCGTACTGCTGGGTTCCGCCTCTGTGCGGCTGGGTCAAAATCTGTGCGGGTTGAATGCCGGGTGGGTGGATCGGACCTGAACCCATATCTGGCGATTGCTGCGCAATTGGCTGCGGGTATCAAAGGGATCGAAGATCAACTGCCGCTTGATCCGCCGACCGTTGGCGATGCTTATGCAGGGGATACTGGGTTCATTCCGCAAAACCTGCGTGATGCGATGGCGGCGTTGACGTCATCCAAAATGCTACGCGATGCCATGGGCGAAGATGTGATTGATCACTATAGCCGCGCAGCGGAATGGGAACTCGAAGAATTTGACCGTGTGGTGACCGATTATGAAATCGCCCGCGGCTTTGAACGCGCCTAAGCGCATAGATTTATACGGCGGTGAACGCCTACTGGGTTTCTGTCGGCGCATGTCGGCAGAGCCTTTGGTTTAAGAGGATGCCATGACCAAAGTTCTGAAATGTATCTCACCGATTGATGGATCGGTTTATGCTGAACGCACGTGTCTGACGCGCGACGAAGCCTTTGACGCCGCAGAAAACGCCCGTAACGCGCAGGCGGCATGGGCTGCACGCCCGTTGCAGGAACGCATTGATCTGGTGATGGCCGGTGTGGCGGCCGTTGGTGAAATGAACGATGTGATCGTGCCCGAAATTGCCCATATGATGGGACGCCCTGTACGATACGGCGGTGAATTTGGTGGGTTTAACGAACGCGCCAGCCACATGGCCTCTATCGCGCAGACCGCGTTGGCCGATATCGAAGTGGGCGAAGACGACAGCTTTAAACGCTATATCAAACGACTGCCGCATGGCGTGGTCCTGGTCGTTGCCCCCTGGAACTACCCCTATATGACCGCGATCAATACCGTGGCGCCTGCGCTGATTGCTGGGAACACCGTGATCCTGAAACACGCGACCCAAACTCTACTGGTCGGTGAACGTATGGCCGCAGCATTCCATAGCGTTGGCGTTCCTTCGGATGTGTTTCAAAATGTATTCCTAGACCACGACACCACATCTGAACTGATTTCACGCAAGGCCTTTAACTTTGTGAACTTCACCGGGTCTGTTGGCGGTGGTCAGGCGATGGAGCGCGCGGCGGCGGGCACATTTACCGGCGTTGGCACTGAACTTGGCGGGAAAGACCCGGGTTATGTGATGGAAGACGCGGACCTTGATGCAGCGGTTGATACGTTGATTGATGGCGCGATGTTCAACTCTGGCCAGTGCTGCTGTGGCATTGAACGGATTTACGTACACGAAAGCCTATATGACGCCTTCCTTGAAAAGGCTGTGGCGATCGTAAACGGCTATACCCTTGGCAACCCAATGGACGCAGAAACCACCATCGGCCCGATGGCCAGCGTGCGCTTTGCCAATGATGTACGCGCACAAATCGCTGAAGCCATTGAAGCAGGCGCAGTGGCCCATATCGACACGATGGCGGCAGACGATGGCGGTGCATACCTCACCCCACAAATCCTGACCAACGTAACCCACGACATGCGCGTGATGCGCGAAGAAAGCTTTGGCCCGGTTGTGGGTATCATGAAGGTGTCATCAGATGCCGAAGCAATTCTATTGATGAACGACAGCAACTTTGGCCTGACTGCGTCTCTGTGGACCGCTGATCTGGATCGCGCGGCCGCTGTTGGTGATCAAATCGAAACCGGCACCGTGTTTATGAACCGGGCTGACTACCTTGATCCGGGCCTATGCTGGACCGGGTGCAAAGACACAGGGCGCGGTGGCGGTCTGTCTGTCATTGGCTACCACAACCTCACACGCCCAAAATCCTACCACTTGAAAAAGGTGACATCATGAACCTTGTTGGCAACTGGTCCTACCCGACCACAATGAAATTCGGCAATGGCCGGATCAAAGAACTGCCCGAAGCCTGCGCAGCCGCTGGGATCAAACGCCCCTTGTTGGTAACCGATAAGGGTCTTGCGGGTCTGCCGATCACAACTGAAACACTCGATATCATGGAGGCCGCAGGCCTTGGCCGTGGTATGTTTTCAGAGGTTGATCCAAACCCAAATGAGCTGAACCTAGAAGCCGGCGTTGCCGCCTATAAAGCGGGCGATCATGACGGCGTTATTGCCTTTGGTGGTGGTTCTGGTTTGGACCTTGGCAAAATGGTTGCCTTTATGGCCGGTCAAACCCGCCCGATCTGGGATTTTGAAGATATTGGCGATTGGTGGACCCGCGCCGACGCAGATGCCATCGCGCCGATCATTGCTGTGCCGACCACCGCAGGCACCGGATCAGAAGTGGGTCGCGCGTCGGTCATCACAGATTCCGTCACCCATGTGAAAAAGATCATCTTTCACCCCAAAGTGCTGCCTGCGGTTGTCATCTGTGACCCTGAACTAACCGTTGGAATGCCGAAGTTTATCACAGCAGGCACCGGGCTTGATGCCTTTGCCCATTGTGTTGAGGCGTTTAGCAGCCCGCATTACCACCCGATGTCACAAGGCATCGCGCTAGAAGGGATGCGTCTGGTCAAGGAATACCTGCCACGCGCCTATGCCGATGGTACTGATCTAGAGGCGCGCGCGCATATGATGTCAGCGGCGGCGATGGGGGCAACCGGGTTCCAAAAAGGTCTCGGTGCTATTCACGCGCTTAGCCATCCGATTGGCGCGGTTTATAACACCCACCACGGCACCACCAATGCGGTGTGTATGCCTGCGGTTCTGGCCTTTAACGCGCCAGCCATTGCAGACCGCTTTGATATGGCATCTGCGTATTTGGGCATTTCTGGCGGGTTCAAAGGGTTCCGCGATTACGTCCAAAACCTGAACGACAGCATGGCGATCCCGCATAAACTGTCTGACATGGGTGTTGGCACAGATCGCGTTGATGAACTGACAGCAATGGCCCTGAATGACCCAAGCTGCGGCGGCAACCCGATTGAGTTGACCACCGAAAACACCAAGCAGCTGTTCATCGACTGCATCTAAATTGCGGTAAGCATCATGCACAAAGGCGGCCTTTGGGTCGCCTTTTGGCGTTTTTACCTAACGGAGATGTGTAAACTCAGGGATTGATGGTTTTGCCTCCACCCGGCAAATTCGACCGTGCCCCCGAAAGAAACGGATCAAATGCGCCTTTTTATCACCTTGTGTCTCGCCACGTTTTTGATGGCTTGTGAAGAAGACGTCGAAATCTTGACGGCTGAGGAGCTGGTGGAGCTGTTCAGCACAGATCACAGGATCGCCTTTAGCCGTACTCGTTTTTCAGGTACCGCAACGATTTCGGCAGACAATACCTTTGAGGCAATCGTACCTCTATTGGGCAATGACAGCGGTGTGTGGTGGTTAGACAGCAATCAAGTCTGTAGTCGCTGGGAGGCCCTGCGTCGTGGCCAAACACTTTGCATAAGTATTGGTCAGCTTCCTGATGAGACTTATGTTGGCTTTTTGGCGGGTGCAAATACGCGGTTAGGGACATTTCGCATTATACACTGAATTACGACTGCAAAATGCCTGCGTCCCTCATTCACTTTAACCTTCTAACGAAGGGGGTTTTCTTGTATTTGAACAAGCTAGAATAATCATAGCAGCGAATTTTCCGTGACGGACCCACATAACAAAAAATCTGACGTGATCGCACAGCAACTTGTTCAAAAGATTGTCTGCGGAGAATTCGCACCCGGCGAAAAGCTCCCCCAAGATCATTTTGCACGGGAATTTAAGGTGAGTCAGGCAACCGTTCGCGAAGCGTTGATGCGTGTTGTTGCGCAGGGGTTGGCTATAAGCCTGCCGCGTCGCGGAATGTGTGTGGCCCCGCTGGACAAAGGGGCCGTAGATGAATTGAGTTTGATGCGTCAGGCGCTGGAACCTCTCGCGCTGTTCCATTCCGTGCCCAACCTCACAGGCGATCAGATCAAACATGCCATCAACGTACAAGAGCAATGCGATATGGCGGAAACGGCCCTGGAATGGGAAGAGGCAAACCGCCAGTTTCATATGGCCATTATTGCGGGCTGTGGCATGGCGCGCCTCACCGAAGAGATAAACAATCTGCAACTGCTGTATGCGCGTCATTTTCTCGCGAAATACGCCAACCGCTGGAAATCCCGTGTGGATCCTGATCACCAGGCCATTATCGCCGCGATACTCGACAGAGATGCGCCAAAGGCGAGTGCCGTGCTTCAACGTCACTTAACACGGTTAACTTAAACGCACGTGAGAGTTTTGCGCGCAATAATCCAAGTGGGATTATAGGTCAACGGCACCCCGTCTGGACCACCGAATTTTTGAACATACTCATCGCAAAACTGCAAAAGAGATGACCGCGTCCACACCTTTGACGCCTTTCCATTCACACCAGTTTCGCGCAAATGCCGCAGAACATGCTGCGGGCTCTCAAACCAAAGTGTGCTGAGATTTTCGCGTACCTCAAGAATTTCGATGCCCGGAATATTCATCGGTCTGAGTGCGGATGACAAAACATCCACTGCACATAATCCCGGCGCATTTGCAGATGATCCAAGTTCAGACAATTCTAAAAATTGCGCAGGCCCAAAACCAGAAATGGCCAACCATCCCCCGGGCGCCAATGCCTGCCCAACACGTTGCACAAAGTCTGCTGGATGATCCATCCACTGAATCGCCGAAGCGGATACAATCAAATCAGGCGCCTTTGGCCATGAAATTTCGCGCGCGTCGCCTTGAATAAACTGCGCGCTGGCGCGCTCCGCGGTTTGGTGTGCAGCAAAGGTCAGATCATTTAAGATTAGGCGTGAAAAAGATGTCGTCTGACACAGGGCGTTGGTTAAATGTCCGGTTCCACATCCAACCTCAAACCCGTTCGAAAAATGCTGTGGGGCCCCGAGATCCCGCAAACGACGCACAAGGCATTGCGCGATATACGCCTGCAGGCTTGCCGTTCCATGATAACTGTTAAAACTACGGTCAAAACTGCGCTGGACCCGATTTGAAACGTTGCAGATCAATCAAACCACTCCTGCCAAGCTTGGCCAGCCCGAAAGGGTTGATGCGGCGCTGAAATATGCCGAACGGCATTTAGATGCGTTTCCCAAGCGGCTATTTGTGCAGATGCGGGAACGATCCGGTCGCGGTCAGATATCCATACACGATCAAACGCAAATGTTGATGCTGGTCCACGCGCCGCGATGGCCCTTAGTTCTGCTTGTGCGGCTAGAACATCGATTACGGGCGGCAAATCAGGATGCCCGGCGCGTCGGCAAAATAGAGCAAAGCTTTCGTCGCTCAGACCCTCAACTGTTGCAGTGAATACATTGGGTGCAATTCCTTTGCGCTTATCAACGGGGTACAGTGTGCCGTTCACCGCAACAGAACGATCAGGTTTCAGGCCAAAACGCGACAGCCAATGCGCCGCAGACGCAACACCATAAGAGAAGGCTAACAGGCGCACGCTTTGGTAGTCTTTAGTTTCGGTCAACGGATCTTCAATGCAGGTATAGTTATCCACCACCAACACATCCTGATCACCAGCCAAGCCTAAAAACGGGGCAGGCCCCAACCCCCAGCCCCCAAAAACCAATGTCAATTTATCCGAGCTTTGCCGCGTCAACCAATGTTTGTTCATGGTGCACCACGGGCCAATGCCACCATTGCCGAAGTCACTTTGCTCAGGTCCTGCTGCGAAATGACATAGGGCGGCATGCAATAGATATTATGGGCAAACGGACGCAGCCATACGCCCGTTTCGACCGCCAATTGATGCGCAATTTTCGGATCAACCCGTTGCTTCATTTCAATTACGCCAATTGGCCCCAACACCCTGACATCAACAACATCAGGTAGGGTTCGGGCGGCTTCCAATTCTTGGCGCATCTGGGTTTCGATCCCAGAAACCTGAGTGCGCCACGCCCCACTTTCAAGCAGGCTTAAGCTGGCCACACCGGCTGCACACGCCAAAGGATTGGCCATATACGTCGGACCGTGCATAAAAACGCCTGCTGCGCTTTCTCCGATACCACGTGCCACCGCATCAGTCGAAACTGTGGCCGCAAAAGAGATATGCCCACCTGTTAGCGCCTTCCCCAAGCACACAATGTCCGGGATCACGCCAGCATGCTCCATCGCAAACAGTTTCCCCGTACGGCCAAAACCGGTCGCTATTTCATCAAAGATCAATAGAATATCATGTTGATCACATAAATCGCGGGCCCCCTTCAGCCAGTTAGGGTGGTAGAAATACATTCCGCCTGCACCCTGGACAATTGGCTCTACGATCAGCCCTGCAATCTGTGCCCCCTTTTCCATCAGCAAGCCTTCAAGCAATGCCAGCCCGTTTTTGAGGGGGTCATCGTCCCATTCCTGGCCGATCTGAATACTTGGTCTCGGCAGAAAATTCTGGATCGATAGCGCGCCGCGAAACAGCCCGTGCATTCCATTGATAGGGTCGCACACGCTCATCGCTTTCCAGGTATCCCCATGATACCCGCCGCGAATGGTCGCAAATTCAACCTTATCTTTGTGCCCCTTCGCCATTTGGTACTGCACGGCCATTTTCAAGGCGACCTCAACCGACACAGAGCCACTGTCGCAATAAAAAATCCGATCTAGCCCGTCGGGAAGTAGGCCGATCATTTTTTGACCGAGTTCGATCGCAGGCATATGCGACAACCCCCCAAACATGACGTGGGGCATTTGTGCCAGCTGACGTTGCATTGCCTGTGTTATGGTCGGGTGCCGATGACCATGGATTGCGCACCACCATGACGACATCGCATCAATCATCTGCCCACCATCATCACGCGTGAGCCAGACGCCGTTGGCTTCGGTGATCAGATGCATTGGGCCAGCCTCTGCAACATTTGTATAAGGGTGCCATAGATGGCGGGCGTCAAACTCCAGAGGGGTCACAGCGCGCTCCGAATTGATGTGAGGTCAATGGCATCAAAAGCACGCAAAAGCGAAGCATGCGTTAGGTTTTGAATAGGGGACAAACGCCCCAAATGACGCACAGCACACATTTCAACAATCGTCTGCTCAACATCTGGCTCAGGCGCACCGTTAAACACAACCCCAACAACAGGGCAGCCCGCACGCCGCAATGCCGCAAGCGACAGCGCCGTGTGATTGATCGTTCCAAGCGCAGTACGCGCCACCAAAATAACAGGGGCCTGCCATTGCGCAAACAGATCCAAATAGAAAGCATCGCGCGTTAAGGGAACCATGACACCGCCAGCCCCTTCAACAATCAGCGGGCCATCGACCCGAGGCAAAGACAAGCGTGCCAGATTAATTTCTGTACCCATATTTTCAGCAGACAAATGCGGCGATGCGGGACGCCTAAGACGATAAGTTTCAGGCAATACCTGACATTGTGAAAGCGATGCCACAACTTCGCTATCAGTGGCCTCATCCAAACCAGCCTGCACCGGTTTCCAATAGCTCGCCCCAAGCGCAGCGGTCAGGCCTGCTGCGAAAATTGTTTTGCCCACACCCGTATCGGTGCCTGTGATAACCAAAGTGTTCATGCTGCCTCTGAATGATATTGCGCAATGGCTTCAAACAATGCGGTGATGTCTGGATTTGTGACACTGCCCGTTAGTGAAATCCGCAAACGTGCGGTACCGCGCGGTACTGTCGGGGGACGAATACCACGCACATCAAACCCGCGCGCCTGAAGCGCCTCCGCACGCGCCATCGTCTGATCATCACGACCAATGATCACCGGAATGATTTGGCTGTGTAGATCGCTGAGACCCAAAAGCCTGTGCGCCTCTGAATGCGCACGTCGCATACGCTCTTGGGCCTGCTCTGTGAGATTGTCCTGATTTTGCAATGCGGCCAATGCCGACCTGACCAATGCAGCATTGAGCGGGGACGGCGCAGTGGCAAAGATGAATGGACGTGCCCGGTTGATCAAAAAATCAATCATCACCTTTGCACCGCAGACCAACCCACCCGCAATACCGAGCCCTTTACCACAGGTGTGCAACGTTAGTATTTCCGCATCTAACCCATATGCCAGACCGCGCCCATTGGGGCCAAAAACACCCGTCGCGTGCGCCTCATCCACAACCAAAACCGCACCATTTATACGGGCAATCGCCGCCAGATCATCGAGCGGTGCAAGATCGCCTTCCATGGAATAGACGCTTTCCACTGCAATCCAGACCTGCCCCTTCCCACCGGAAGCACGCCACTGGCCTAATATCTGCTGAGCGGCCGCCGCATCATTATGCGCAAACGATCGCGCCTCGGCCCGCCCAAGCCGGATCCCTTCATGGGCGCTGGCATGGATGTATTCATCATATAAGATCAGATCATCAGCCGCAGGAAGGGTCGCAAATATCGCCTGATTTGCCTGAAAACCTCCGCCCATAAACAAGGCCGCTTCAGCGCCAAAAAAGGCTGCGGCTTCAGCTTCAAGCGCTTGATGCTCTGCATGATTGCCCCGCAACAAGCGTGATCCACCAGAACCAACGGGAACGCCACGCGCCAAAGCCTGCTGACCCGCAGCTTTCAACAGGTCAGATTCCGCGAGACCCAAGTAATCATTTGATGCAAAATCAATGCCGCGCTGAGGGGAAAGCTGCCGTAGTTTATGCCGTGTGGTTAAGGCATCCAAAATCCCCTTCAGCCTTGTCTTGGCTTTCATTCCGCCGCGTCCACGCGGGCTTGGGTTTCTGCCTCCATTGGGCGTATTCCAAGTTTTGCAAAGAGTGCCATATCGCTGTCTTCCTCAGGATTGTCAGCGGTCAACAGCGTATCCCCCACAAAGATAGAATTAGCGCCAGCAAAGAAGCACATCGCCTGCATTTCATCGCTCATTTCGCTGCGTCCCGCTGATAAACGCACATGCGAGCGCGGCATCAAAATACGGGCCAACGCAATGGTGCGCACGAATTCGATTGGATCTAATGGTGCGACATCGGCCAAGGGTGTGTCGGCCTGCGGCATCAGCATATTGATCGGCACAGAGTCCGGCGCGACCGGCAGATTTGCTAGGGTTAAAAGCATATCGATGCGATCAATATCTTTCTCTCCCATCCCTAAAATGCCCCCTGAACACACCTTTATTCCGGCATCTCTGACACGGTTCAATGTGTCGATCCGATCGGTGAATGTGCGTGTCGTGATGACTTCTGAATAGTAACGCTCAGAGGTATCAATATTATGGTTGTAATAATCCAAACCAGCGTCCCGCAACTGAACGACCTGAGTGTCATCCAGCATGCCAAGCGTCATACAGGTTTCCAGCCCCATCGCCTTAACGCCTTCGACCATCGCCGTGAGCGCATCCATATCTCTGGCCTTAGGTTCCCGCCACGCTGCGCCCATACAGTACCGGGTTGCTCCTGCATCTCGGGCTTTGCGGGCTTCGTTTAGAACGCGCTCAACCTCGATCAGTTTGGCTGCAGGCAATTTAGAGCCATTGCGTGCGGATTGAGAACAATATGAACAATCCTCAACGCATCCGCCTGTCTTAATCGACAGCAACCGGGACATTTGGACTCTATTCGGATCGAAATGCGCCCGATGTACTGTTTGTGCCTCGAAGAGCAAATCCATCAAAGGCTGGTTGTATAGGCGCTCTGCACTTTCGCGCGTCCAAGTGGTTTGCGTTTGGGTCATTTTATCGATAATTTCCTAAGTGAATTATTACTTACTATTTATTTATCGATAAAAATGCAAAGCGCAACAAAAATCCCTTCGGCCTACCGCGACATCTTGGGTTTCACACTCACCGCATATTTCGAGAAAAACAGACAACTAGAATTACTGAATTAACACCTCACCGCACGCGAGACCTAGAAAACCCCAGCCAAATAAGGTATCCGCCACATCAAAGCGCGCCAAAATCAATCAGGTTGTGGCGCTATATTGCCCTGGGAAACGGAACGGCTTTATCATGACCATCAACAAACGCATTGTCCTCTCAAGTGATCACGCCGCTATCGACTTGCGCCAAGCGGTTGCAAAACACATCGCAACCCTCGGGTGGGAGGTTGTTGATATTGGCCCCACCACCACCGAAAGCACCCATTACCCCATTCACGGCAAAGCTGCGGCTGAGCGCGTGGCCTCAGGTGATTGTGCCCTAGGGATCATCATTTGTGGCACCGGGCAAGGCATCATGATGGCCGCAAATAAGGTCGAAGGCATTCGCTGCGGTGTTTGCACAGACACATTTTCTGCCCGCATGATCCGTCAGCACAACAACGCAAACATGCTTTCACTCGGCGCGCGTGTGGTGGGCGAAGGTATCGCGCTTGATATCGTAGATGCGTTTCTAACCGCCGAATTTGAAGGCGGCCGTCACGCAACGCGGGTCGATATGATCGAGGCGTAAAAACGATACTATATCTACCTGAATATCCAAAAGAGCGCCCTTGTACGGCGTTCTTTTTTGTAAAGGGAGCTTTACTTTTTTCAGCACCTCAAATATGTAAAGCATACTTTACAATGAGGGCACCATGAAAAAATATTTATTTGCACTTTTTCTAAGCTTCACCGCCTACGTGATCTTACTTGTCTTTTCACTTACAACATTGGCCAATGGCGTCGATCACCCAGGGCAGCGTGTTGGGATAACCCTCTTGCCTGTATTGCCTGCGTTTTTAATTTGCATCGTGATTTTCAAAGAAATTAACCGCATAGATGAAATGCAACGCAGATTGCAATTAGAGGCACTGGCCATTTCTTTCGCAGCAACAGGGCTGATCACATTGGGTTATGGGTTTTTGGAAAATGTTGGCTATCCCAAAATGTCGATGTTTGTCATCTGGCCATTAATGGGCACCTTTTGGCTTATAGGTGTGATCTTTGGCCGCCTGAGGTACTGATGGAAAATCGTATTCAAGAGCTTCGCAAAGCGCAAAATTGGTCACAGGCTGAATTTGCCACACGGCTTGGAGTATCACGTCAAACAGTCAATGCACTGGAACGCGGCAGGTATGATCCTAGCTTGCCTCTGGCGTTCAAAATTTCAACAATTCTGGCCCAGCCGATCGAAGGCATATTTATCTACGACCCATCTTAGATCGATCAAAATATTGGCGTGAATAAGCCCTCCCTTCGGAGGTCTTATTCACGCCACATCGTTCAATTGCAGCTCTTTCCAGCGGTGGCAGGACACGGCGTGGCCTTCTTCGCAGGTTTCGAGCGGCGGCTCTTCGCGTTTGCAGATGTCAGTGACAAATGGGCAGCGTGTGTGGAATTTGCACCCCGAAGGTTGATTGGTTGGCGATGGAATTTCGCCTTCTAGCTTTTGCGCCTTGCCGCGGTCATCCGGGTCCAGGGATGGAATGGCCGAAAACAATGCCTTGGTGTACGGGTGGCGAGCATTTTCAAACAGCTGCCGGGTTGGCGCGCTTTCGACAATGCGGCCCAGATACATCACCGCCACATGATCACAGGTATGCGCCACCACAGATAAATCATGGCTGATGAACATAAACGTCAGGCCCATCTCTTCCTGGATCGACTTGAGCAGGTTCAAAATGTCCGCCTGAATAGACACATCAAGCGCCGCCACGGATTCATCAGCGACGATAAACTGCGGTCCAGAAACAAGCGCACGCGCAATCGAAATACGCTGCCTCTGCCCCCCAGAAAACGCGTGTGGAAAGCGGCGCAAATGTTCGAGGTTCAGCCGACATTTTTCAGCGATCTCGCGCACGCGGGCGTCGGTTTCTTCGCGGGTTTTGGTCAGGCCCATAACTTCAAGCGGTTCAGCAATAATATCGCGCACGGTCATGCGTGGGCTGAGCGCGGCGTAGGGGTCTTGGAAAATCAGCTGTGCGCGTTTGCGGTAATCTTTCAGTTCCGGCCCGTTGATTTCGGCAAGGTCATATTGCACCTCACCATCGTCATAGGTCGCGTGCCCTGAACTGATCGGCACGGCGTTCAACAACGCACGGCCCAATGTGGTTTTGCCAGACCCGGATTCCCCCACAACACCAAAGAATGATCCTTTGGGAATGTCGATGGAAATACCATCCACGGCCTTTAGCGTCTTTTTGTTAAAGATGCTGCCGCCGATGTTGAATTCTACAGACAGTTTATCGGTTTTGATCAGGTTAGGATCGCTCATGCTGAGGCCCCTTTATGACGCAAATGGCAGGCGGCGCGGTGGCCTTCGCTGGTGTTGGCCCATGCAGGGGTGTCGCGTTTGCACACATCCCCCATGATCTGCGAACAGCGGGTGTGGAACACGCAGCCCGATGGGCGCTCTAGCGGAGAGGGGATATCACCCGGTACCGGTTTCAACGGCGCGCCAAGATCGTCCAGCTTTGGCAATGCATCCAGCAAGCCCTGCGTATAGGGATGCTGCGGATTGCGGATCACATCGCGCACCGGACCCTGTTCAATCATACGACCCAGATACATCACTGCAACTTTGTCAGCTGTTTGGGCCACAACCCCCAGATCGTGGGTGATAAAGATGATGCCCATCTTAAATTCATCCACCAGATCCTTCATCAGATCAATCACCTGCGCCTGAATGGTCACGTCCAAGGCGGTGGTGGGTTCATCCGCGATCAACAGTTTTGGTTTTGTCGACAGCGCCATAGCAATCATTGCGCGTTGGCGCATACCACCCGACATTTCAAAAGCGTATTGGTTAAACCGCTGGGACGCGTCCGAAATGCCCACACGATCCAACATTTCAACAGACAATTCTTTGGCCTGCCTTTTGTTCATATCGCTGTGGATCAAAAGCTGCTCAACCATCTGGCTGCCCACTGTCATCGCCGGGGCAAAGCTGGCCATCGGTTCTTGAAAGATCATCGAGACAGCACCGCCCCGGATCACTGACATATCCTTTGGCTTGGTTAGGGACATGACATCGACCGGGCCATCATCCAGATGCAGGGTGATTTTGGTATCTGGGCTGTAGTGACCGTTTCGCGCGTTCAACTTCATCAAAGATTTTGCGGTGACGGATTTTCCAGAACCGGATTCACCGACCAACCCCATGACTTCGCCCGGTGCCAGTGAAAACGACACATCGTCAACTGCGGTGATGCGACCCTCATCCGTGTCAAATTCGAGAGTCAGGTTTTCAACATCGATCAGGCTCATTTATTTGCCTCCGAATAAGGATCAGCGGCGTCACGCAGACCATCGCCCACGAACACAAAGGCCATCACAAGCGCGACAAAGAAAATCACCGGGATGAAGTACCATTGGTAGTTCAGCAAAACATCCGCGCTGGTCACGTTCTGAAGCATCACGCCAAGGCTATTGACCGGGTCTTTTAGGCCCAAACCAATGAACGACAGCGCGGTTTCAGACAGCACCATATACGGAAATGAAATCACCAGATCGACGATGATATAGCTGGTAAAGCTCGGCAAAAGATGGCGGCGAATAATGTGCCCACCCGATGCCCCGCACAGTTGCGCCGCCAGCACGTATTCTTGGTTTCGTTCGGTCAACAAATGGGTCCGTACGCGCCGCGCTAAGGTTGGCCAACCAATCAACCCCAAGATCATCGAGATGAATAAAAACCGGGTCTCTGCTGTCCATTCCGGCGGAATAAACGCGGCAATCGCCATAAAGAGCGGAATAGCCGGCACCGTTCGAATGGCATCGGTCACCATCTGAATAAAGCTATCGAGCCAGCCGCCGTAATACCCCGACACCCCGCCAATGATCAGCGCCAGAACAAAGGAAATCACAACCCCCATAGTCCCCACCTGAAGCGATGTCCAAATCGCGTGCAAGGTGCGGCTGAAGATGTCTTTGCCAGAACTATCCGTTCCAAACAGATGCACATAGCCCTCAGACATGCCAAACAAATGCGTATCCATTGGGATCAGGCCAAAGAGTTTGTATTCGTCACCACTGACGAAAAA
Organism: Cochlodiniinecator piscidefendens; assembly: GCF_011326755.1. Lineage (GTDB taxonomy): Bacteria > Pseudomonadota > Alphaproteobacteria > Rhodobacterales > Rhodobacteraceae > Cochlodiniinecator > Cochlodiniinecator piscidefendens. The sequence continues at coordinate 51,911 of NZ_JAAOIE010000009.1, forward strand.
CTCCATATAGCGGCGTTCATCTTCATTGATGGTTTCAACCCAGCGGAAATTTGTTGCCAGCGATCTTTCCCGTGTCACCGTGTGTAAAAAGGGGCGTATAGAACAGCCGTTGGTGTCACAAAATGATGGGATCTGCGGGGCACCATTCAGATAATCCGCATCGCGGCCCGCAATCGTTGGGTCATAGGGCGACAGGATCGGCGCAAAGATCCCTGATAGGATCAACATCGCCAACACCATCGCTGCAATCATCGCTGCGCGTTGCTTTTTAAATCGTGCCCAGATCAACTGCCCTTGGGAGGCGGTGAAATAGGCTTCTTTGGCTTTCTGATTTTCAGTCGTTGTTGTCATCGGCTTACCTCAGAATGCTTTTGCGTACACGCGGATCCAAAACGGCCAGCAGAATATCGGTAAAGAAGTTCAGCGTCACGATGGAGGCGGTCAAAAGGAAAATAATCGCACCGGCCAGCTGTTGGTCATTGGAGCGGGCCAGGGCCTCAAGCAGGAGTGAGCCTGCCTCAGTCAAAGTGAGGATCAACGCCACAATCGGCAGCTCATTAAAGATGCGGTTCAAATCAAAGCCCAGTGAATTCACAATCGGGCCAAGCGCGTGACGGGCCGGATAGCGCCACAGCAGACGCCCACCGTAAAGGCCGCGCGCGCTGGCGGCTGTCACATAGAGTTTGCCAATTTCATCAGACATCAACGCCCGAACCGTTTGCAAAGCAAACGCCGTAGCAGACCACCCCAAGATAAAGATCGGCAGCCAAGCATGCTTTAGCAAATCGACAAATTTGGCCCAAGACCACGGCGCATCTTTGTATTCAGCAGAAAACAAACCAGTCAGCGTTTCACCAAAGTACAGCGTTGAAAACAGCATGATCATCAGAGCCAAAAGGAAGTTTGGCATCGCAAGACCAAGGTAGCTGACGATCCGCAAAGTATTGTTCATCGCCGCGTTACGTGATGCTGCAGAGATGATCCCAACCGGGATCGCAATTGCATAAGCCAACAGCAAAGAGCCAAGGCAAATGCTAAGGGAAATCCAAAATTTAGACCCCAAAAGCTGGGCAATGTTTACACGCAGGATGCAGCTGTCGCCAAATTCACCCTGAAACGCACCCGTCAGCCACGTGGCCCAGCGGATCATATAAGGGCGGTCCAACCCGAGGCGGACCCGTTCGGCGTCAATGTCGGCAAGCGTGATCGCCTGACCCTGTGTGGTTTTATACGCCAGATAGCGCTCCGCACAGTCTCCGGGAACCAATTCCATAAGTGAGAAAACAACAAACGACACAATCACCAGTGTGATCAATGCCATCACCGCACGTGTCGCGGCGAACCTTCCAAATTGCAACATGGCTTCCCCCAAGGTCGCTAAAGGCGGGCGAAAACGCCCGCCTCTGTATTACGCTAAGCGCGGATTATTCGTCCAACCACCACTGTGATGGGCGGTAAGGGTAGGTCCGGTAGAATTCATAAGATGAAGTCTGGAAATCCGGGAAGTTATGCAGATTGTTAGAGTGATAAACCGGAGCCGGTGCATTCACTGTCCCAATGAACAGCATTTCACCTGCCATGATTTCAACCATCTGCTGTGCAGCCGCTTCAGATTCTGACGTACCTGGTGCGGATGACTGGTAAGTATCCAGCGCTGTTTTCAGCGTTGCAACCCATGCAGGTGGCTCTACTCCATTTGCGCCTTCAGAACTGATGTATTCAGCCCAAAGCATACCGGTACGCACATCGAAATACCCATCAAACGGCGGGATCCAAGTTTCGCTATCACCCAGGATAGACCCGGCTGGCTGACCTTTATTCCACATCCCCACTTCGAGGTTGTTTGCAGATTGCGCTGCGCGGAACTCATCGTCTGTGACCTCTTTAATGGTGGTTGTAACGCCAACATCGGTCCAGTTTTGCGCGATCAATTCAACGAATTGTGCTGACGTTGGCTGCGTAGAGAACTGCCAATCCAGAACAAATTGTTCGCCATTTGGAAGGTCACGATCGCCGTCGCCATCCGCATCAACTAGACCGATTTCGTCTAACAATGCGTTTGCCTGATCAGGATCAAATGCCAGCCCATTGGTGGACCATGCTTCGTCAATATACGCAGGGCGTGGAGAGAACCCGATATACTGCTGAGGCGTGCCCAATCCGAATGAAGCAACTTCATTTAGTTCATCGCGGTTGATCGCCAATGACATCGCAGTCCGGAACCGTACATCATTAAAGATCGCACGACGATCAAGATCGTTTGCTGTCACGTTGAACGTAATGGTCGGGCTAGAGATGCTTGGACGAACGTCCAATGTGTAGTTCCCGGCCTCTTGTCCTTCGAGAAGAACAGGTGCTGAATCCAACGCGATTGACTGAGATTTGTAGTCAACTTCGCCATTCAACAGCTTCAGAATACGAACTTCGGCGTCACCCACATAGGTTTCGTCCATTTCAGAGATATAAGGCAACTGGTTGCCCGCTGTATCCACTTGGAAGAAGTACGGGTTAGCAACGTAATGGCGGCCCTCGGTGTTTTCAGACACCAAGATGTGGCTTTCCAATGTTGGCATTGTATCTGCAGGCAGATCGGCCAAGTTGTCGCCCGCTGTCAGCATCGGTGACGGCGTATCCATCCAGTCTGAGTTGCCGTAATACGCTTTGATCGCCTCATAGCCGTTTTCATAGCCTACAGCCTGTGCATTTGCGTCTGCTTGGTCATTCAAAGCCGGGTGGAATTGTTCAAAGAAGTGGCGCGGTTGAAATGGCTGCACATAAGATGACGCAAAGGTTTCAAGCAAACCGGGCTTTGGTGCCGCAAGGTTGAATTGAACCGTGGTGTCATCAATGGCCAGAACCTCAATCGGTTCACCTCCAGCAAGCGCATAGCCTTTTGGCTCAGCGATTACGTTGGTGTCCATCATCAGGTTGTCATACCAGAACACAACATCATGCGCGGTGAATGCAGCGCCATCAGACCATTTGTGGCCTTCGCGTAGGTTGACCGTCAACTGGGTGAAATCATCGTTCCAAGTCCAGCTAGACGCGACATTTGGCACGATGGTTTGCAGATCATCTGAATAGCGAACAAGGTTCACGTGACGCACAGACAAGAAATCAGATGTGCCAGATTCAGTTGCGTTGGACAAAACATCCAGAACGCCACCGTATTGGCCGACCTCGTCATATGGCGCAACAACCAGTGGGTTGGCTGGCAGACGATCAGCAACAGCAGCCAAATCGCCATTGCCGCGAATGCGCGCATTCAGATCAGCAATCGCTGGGTTTTGGGCAAATGTCAGTTCGCAAGATGCGGCAGATTGAAATTCAGCAAGGTCGTATTGCTGTGGATACATTCCACCTGCAACGCCTTGCATATCAGCGACAGTGACCGCAGGGCAGCTGGCCATTGCAGCAACGGGAAGCGCTACAAATGCGACTCCGGATAGCAATATACGTTTCATATTTCCTCCATTGGACAAGCAGTTCATTAAGGGTGCAATGACTCATTTTTGTATATTTTTTGTGACGAGTCCCTGATCTGCTCCCGGTGGCTCCCCCCACGTTCAAGCAAATTCAAAATGCGTATCCCCTTACAACGGCAATTCTGTAGGAGGTAACTTGACGGCGAAATACACACTCTGTCAATATTTTTGTAATTAATTTTTCAGAGCGAGTACTTTTTGTGAATAATTTAACAAACCGTCATAAAATTTGGCGTGCAATTTGATAATTTATGCGTAGCGTTCAATAAAATTAGGTGATTCGGAGGTGAATCGAATGGCGACTCTCAAGATTAATGAACCCGCTCGCGAAATTGACGTTATTCATCAAACGGATGTACTGGTTGTTGGCTCTGGTCCCGGTGGTTTACCCGCCGCATTGGCCGCCGCACGCGCCGGCGTCGAAGTCACCTTGGTTGAACGGTTTGGCTGTTTTGGCGGTAATTTGACCGTTGTGGGTGTCGAAGGCATGCATTGGTATCGCCACGAGGACACCATCGAAAGCAACGGCATCGCCCGTGAATTTGAAGAAAGCGCCAAAGAAATGGGCGCGGCTGTTCCCGAAAGCCAATCCTTATCCTACGAAATTGACTCCGAAGGGTTCAAATTGGTCGCGGATAAGATGGTTGAGAATGAACCAAACATTCGCCCGATGCTGCACCGCCAATTTGTTGCCCCTATTATGGACGGCAACAAAATCACCGGCATCATCACGGAATCCAAAGCGGGCCGCGAAGCGATCCTTGCCAAACGGGTGATTGACGCGACCGGCGACGCAGACGTGGTAGAACGCGCAGGCGCGCCGACCTTTATGACACCCAAGGAAAACATGATGGCCGCCTCTGTCATGTTCCACGTTGCGGGCGTTGATAAACAGAAATTCATGGATGGCATCAAATCCGACCCCCAAACCTACAAAGACTGGGGCGGTGGCGGCGAATGGAACATCGAAACCTCTGGCAAAGAGGACGACATGTTTTCACCTTTCCTCAAAAAACCATTTGAGCAGGCGATCAAGGACGGGATGATCCCGCCGCATCTCAACACCATCGCGGGCACTTGGGGGGCTGTTCATGACACCGGTGAGCTGACCTATATGAACCTCATCCACATGGATGATTGCGACGGCACTGACCCCGACAGCCTGACCAAGTATGAAATCGAAGGGCGTCGTCAATCCATGTTGGCGATTGAGGCCCTGCGCCATTACACCCCCGGCTGCGAAGGCATTCGGTTGCGTAACTTTGGCATGTCGATCGGCATTCGCGACACGCGCAAAGTGGATACAGTCTACAACATGACCAGCCATGATGTGCGCGAACAAGCCCGCTTTGACGATAGCATCGGTATTTTTCCGGAATTCATTGATGGGTACGGTATTCTGATCCTGCCGACGACTGGCCGGTATTTCCAAATTCCATATCGTAACCTGCTGCCCAAAGGCGTTGAAAACCTGTTGGTGTCTGGCCGCGCAACAGGGGGTGATCGCGACAGCCACGCCGCAACCCGCAATATGGCCTGTTGTGCTGTAACCGGGCAGGGCGCAGGTATCGCCGCCGCGATTTCGGTTAAAACAGATAAACCACTGGCCGAAGTGAACCCAGCGGACATTCAAAAAGAACTCGAACGCCAAGGCGGTAGACACCACTAATGAGCGCCTTTGCCTTTTCACTGGTGATCAGCGCAGCAGTGCTGCATGCGATCTGGAATGCCATTGTGAAAAGCGCAGTGGACCGCACAGTGATCCTAGGACTGGTTGCGCTGGGGCAAGTTATCCCCGGCGCAATTCTTATCACGATACTGCCTTTCCCCGGATGGGAGGCAATGGCCTATGTCGGGCTGTCTACGGTTATACACTTTGGTTATTTTTTAATGTTGGGGACGGCCTATCGTCATGGGGATCTAAGCGTTGTCTACGCAATTGCCCGAGGCAGCGCACCGGTTCTGGTGACCCTTTGGGCGCAACTGCTTATTGGGGAGGTTCTGCCATTTTGGGCATGGATCGGCATTCTTTGCGTGGCTTTGGGCATTTTAACTTTGTCAAAGGATGTTCTTAAGGGCCACGTCAGCAAAATGGCCGTCTGGTCTGCGCTTGGCACCGGACTTTGTATATCTTCCTATTCAGTGGTTGATGGGATCGGCGTGCGTTTGTCAGCCCATACAATTTCATACGTCGCCTGGGGGGCGTTTGCCCATATATTCATCACAGGCTTTGTGTTTATCACCCGGTGGGAACGCGTGCGCGCCATTCCCCGCAGCGCCGCGATCAAAGGGCTATTGGGCGGGGTCGTTTCGATCATTGCTTATGGTCTCGTCTTGCAGGCGAAATACTACGCCCCACTTGGAATGGTCTCAGCTATTCGCGAAAGTTCAGTGATTTTTGCCGCCCTTATCGGTGTCTTTTTCTTCCATGAACGGCCCATTTCAACTCGGCTCATTGCAGCAACCATCGTGGCTTGCGGGATCGTTTTGATCGGGCTAAACGGCGCTTAACCCCCGCAAATAGGGTCTAAGAACGACATTATCGTCGCGAATGGGGCTGTTTTGGCGTCCGTTTCTCTCTTACGCTTTCGCCATGAAGAGTATTACGCCACCACGCCTTGATCGGCGCGCAACGGGATGTGACCTCGTTCCTCATTGAGGCAACACGCGCAACAGCGCGCCCCATCCCTGTGACTAAAACTCTGATCTGCTGAGACCTTCATGACATCCCAAGCTTTGCGTCTGGCCATTGATATTGGTGGCACCTTTACTGATACCGTTTTGGTAAGCGGCGTTGATACGATCCTTGCATCGACCAAAACGCTAACCACACACGAAAACCCCGCAGATGGCGCTATGCAAGGCGCGGAACGGGTGATGGAACAAACCGGGCGCACCCTGTCAGAGGTGACTGGGTTCATTCATGGCACGACGCTTGCGACCAATGCATTGATTGAACGGCGCGGCGCTGTGGTGGCAACGATCACCACCGAAGGGTTTCGCGACATTTTGGAAATCGCCTATGAACGGCGCTATTCGCAATATGACATCAATCTGGAAAAACCTGACCTGCTGGTGCCGCGCGATCTGTCTTTGACGGTACGTGAACGGATGTCGGCCTCAGGCGAAACGCTGATCCCTTTGGATGATGCATCTGTTTGCGCGATGATCACGGAACTGACCGCCAGCGGCGCTACAGCCGTTGCGATTTGTCTGCTGCATTCCTACGCAAACCCCGCCCACGAACGGGCCTTGCGCGATGCGATCATCGCCAAATGCCCCAATGTCACGGTGTCTATTTCATCAGACGTCAGCCCGGAGGCTCGTGAATTTGACCGGCTCTGCACCACGGTTGCAAACGCCTATATCCAACCACTGATGGAAACCTACCTTGATCGGTTCGCGCAGCGTTTTGCCGACGATGGGGTGAGCTGCCCAATCTTGATGATGACCGCAGGCGGTGGTATGTGCACCATTGAAACAGCGGCCCGTTTTCCCATTCGATTGGTTGAATCTGGCCCGGCAGGCGGTGCCATCTTGGCCGCGCGTATCGCAGCACGCGCAGGATTGGATGAGGTCCTGTCCTTTGATGTTGGGGGCACCACCGCCAAGCTGTGCCTGATCGACAACGCCCGTCCACAAACATCGCGCCAGTTTGAAATTGCCCGCGCCGCCCGGTTTATCAAAGGGTCGGGCATGCCAGTGCGCATTCCTGTGATTGAAATGATCGAGATCGGCGCTGGCGGCGGATCAATTGCCGGGGTTGATCGGCTGGGCCGCCTGACCGTTGGCCCCCAAAGTGCCGGATCTGAACCGGGCCCGGTGGCCTTTATGCGCGGCGGAACCGATCCAACGGTGACGGACAGCGATATCACCCTTGGCTATATCGTGCCTGACACCTTTGCCGAGGGGCATATCCCACTTGACCCAGAAGGTTCAAAAGAGGCTCTAACCCGCGTTATTGGATCGAAATTGGAACTTGATGCAGTCGGGTCTGCTGATGGCGTCAGCCGTATTGTTGACGAAAGCATGGCCAGCGCCGGACGCATGCATGCTGTCGAAAGCGGTAAGGATCTAGGCGGGCGCACCATGATCGCCTTTGGGGGCAACGGCCCACTGCACGCAAGCCGCGTCGCGCGCTCTGCTGGCGTGAGCCGGATTGTTATTCCGCCCAATCCAGGCGTTGGCTCTGCCGTTGGTTTTTTGTTTGCGCCTGTCAGTTTCGAAATCGTGCGCAGCCGATATTCCATGCTCAATACATTGGACGCCGCCGCGATCAACACACTGTTTGATCAGATGATTGCAGAGGCCCGCGCCGTGGTCGCCCAAGGGGCAGGGGATGCGCCAACCCTCACCCAACGCACCGCCTTTATGCGTTACAATGGTCAGGGTCATGAAATCGAAATTGATCTGCCAGATCGCGCGCTCACCCTAGATGACATCGCCCCGCTGACGGCAGCCTTCGAAGAAGAATACCGCAAACAGTTTTCGCGCCCTGTACCGGGGATGAAGATTGAAATCCTCAACTGGGCCGTGCGGGTTGCAACCCCTGATGGGGACATTCCCCGCGTTCCGCCCGCGCCCAATCTGAACACGATTAAGGCAACCGATACCCGCCCCATCACCTGTGATGTGGACGGCACGTTAAAACAAGCCGCCTTTGTGGCGCGTGACAGCCTTGCGCCCGGCGATCATGTTCAGGGGCCTGCGCTGATTACTGAACCGCAAACCACAACATTGGTCAGTGCCGATTTTTCCGTCCGTGTCGATGGCGCTGGCAACCTGATTTTGATCCAAGACCAAAAGGGAGACACAGAATGAGCGATCTTTCCCCCGCCCGCCTTCAAGTGATGTGGAACCGCCTGTTGGCGGTGGTCGAAGAACAAGGTCAGACGCTGATCCGCGCGGCGTTTTCGCCGATCGTGCGCGAATGTGGTGATATTTCCGCCGGTATTTTTGACGCCCAAGGCCGCATGTTGGCCCAAGCCGTCACCGGCACCCCCGGTCACATCAACACCATGGCCGAAGCGGTACTAACCCTGCGCGAACGCTTTCCTGTGCAGAATATGAAACCGGGCGATATTTACATGACCAATGATCCTTGGCTTGCCTCGGGTCACCTCAATGATTTTCTGCTGATGATGCCTGCTTTTAAAAACGGCAAAGTTGTTGGCTTTACCTCTTGCACCTCGCATTTGGTGGATTTGGGCGGTCTGGGCATGGGCCCCGAAGGGTCTGACATCTATGACGAAGGCCTGCTGATCCCGCCTTGTAAGATGGTGGATCAAGGGGAGTTGAACAGCCTTTTGATGGACATTGTGCGCGCCAATTCCCGCGAACCCATCGCGAATGAGGGCGACATTTACGCGCTGATCGCCTGTTGTGAGGCGGGTGTCACACGTCTGCTAGGCATGATGGATGAATTCGCCCTAGATGATTTAGAGGCACTTGCAACCTACATCATCGACACGTCGCGCAAGGGTACGCTTGATGCCATCGCAGAGCTGCCCGAAGGCACCTACAAGAATATGCTGCGCATGGATGGCTACGAAAACGAACTGGAACTGCATGCGACCCTGACCGTCAGCAAAGATCAGCTGTTGGTGGATTTTGACGGCACGTCTGGCTGTTCACGCAAAGGCATCAACGTGCCGCTGAACTACGCGACGGCCTATACCGTCTTTGCGATGCGCTGCATTGTGGGGCCAGATATTCCCAACAACGCAGGCTCATTAGAGCCGTTCAAAGTGACGGGGCCAAAGGGATGCATCCTAAACGCCCAACGCCCCGTGCCCGTTGCGATGCGCCACACATTGGGGCAGGTGACACCGGATCTTGTTCTTGGGTGTTTGCATCAGGCCGTGCCTGACCTTGTCCCGGCAGAGGGGGCATCGTGTATGTTTGACCTTCCGATGCGCCACGCCCCAGAAGTGGCGCGCGATGGTGGGCAGGAATTTGCGATTGAGCCAGTCCACAATGGCGGTACCGGTGCACGGCCGCACGCAGACGGGTTATCCGCCACGGCCTATCCTTCAGGGGTTTATGGCTCCCAAGTGGAAATCACGGAATCCGTTGCCCCCGTCATCATGTGGCGGCGCGAGCTGCGCCCAGACAGCGGCGGAGCCGGGCAATACCGTGGTGGGTTAGGACAACGGATTGAAATGAGCGCGGCCAATGATGCCCCCTTCATCGTGTTTCTATCGGTTGAACGCCTGAAATTCCCCGCGTTGGGGCGTATGGGCGGGCAACCCGGCGCACCCGGCCGCATCCGCATTAGAGGCCGCGAAAATGACATTCCGGGCAAAGGCGAATTGCGTGTCGAAGGGGATGATTACCTGATCTTTGAAACCCCTGGCGGTGGTGGGTTTGGCGCGCCCAACCTGCGTGATCCAGAGGCCTTAAATTCGGATCTAAAGCGCGGATTAGTAACTGATATAGGCGCCAAAGCATACGAGGAAAACGCATGATCAAACCTGTTTCTCACGTTGGGGCGATGGCCGCTTATGCTTTGGCAGACCTCGGCGGGCCAGACACGATTTCACTGGCCCAAAACGAAAGCGCCTTTCCCGCCAGTCCGGCCGCTATTGCGGCAGGTCGTGCGGTGATGGATCAGCTGCCGCTGTATCCTGATCCAGAATGGCCTGAATTACGTGCCGCGATTGCAGATGTTCACGCCCTAGACCCCGCGCGCATTCTGTGTGGTGCAGGATCAATGGAACTGATCGGCTGTCTAATCCGCGCCTATGCCGGGCCGGGGGATCATGTGCTGGGCACGGATTACGGATACGCTTTTGTGTCCTCCGCCAGCGCGCAGGTACGGGCTGATTACGTCAAAGCCCGCGAAGTGGACCTGACCGTTTCGATTGACGACATCCTGTCGGCCGTCACCGCAAAAACCAAAATTGTGTTCCTGTGTAATCCGGGCAATCCGACAGGCACTGTCATCCCAAATGCAGACATCCTGCGCTTGCGTGAAACCCTGCCGGAAAACGTGCTTTTGGTGGTTGATCAGGCCTATGCAGAGTTTGCAGATGAAGCCCATGACCCGGCTGAGGTTTTCGCGCTGGTCGAACGCGGCGACACCGTTGTTATGCGCACGCTGTCCAAAGCTTATGGATTGGCCGGTGCACGTGTCGGGTGGGGATATTTCCCAACCGCAATCGGGGGTGAGGTGCGCAAGCTTTTGAACCCGAATAATATCTCGATACCGGCCCAAGCCATCGCCACCGCCGCGATGCACGATCAATCCCATATGCGCGATGTGGTCCGCCAAACCGCAGGTATTCGCGATGCGTTTATTCAACAGGTACGCGCAGCACGTGTTGATACGCCAGACAGCCACACCAACTTTGTTTTGATGCGGTTCAGGGATGTGGACACCGCGCAAAAGATTGACGCGGCTTTGCGCAAAAATGGGCTGATGATGCGGGGCATGGGGGGCTACAACCTGCCCGATTGCCTACGCGCAACCATATGTTCCGCCCCCATCATGGACCGCGCCGCCGCCATTATCAAAGAGGCCCTGACATGACCCCAGAAACCCGTACACGTGCCAAAATCGGGGTGCTTGTCCCCTTTACCAACACCAATCTAGAACCGGATATGGAGCTGCTGCGCCCGCCCAATTGTACAGTGCATTTTCAACGCATGGGGGGCTATGACGTTGATGAAATTCCCGGTTCTGATCAAATGGCGGGGCTGGGTGCCTCTGATATCAGCGGTGATCTTTATCTGCTGTCAGGTGTGCGCCCCGACGTGATTTTATACGGCTGCACCTCAGCCACGTTGACCCACGGGCCAGAGTTTGACGCAGAGCTTGCAATAAAAATCAAAGCGGGGTCGGGGGCGGTTTCACTAACCGCTGCGGGATCGCTTATTCATGCGATCAAAACGCTTGGCGCGGCCAAGGTTGGGTTTGCGTCGCCCTATTTGGGGGAAATCAATGTGCAGGCGATGGATTTTCTGCGCATCAATGGCATTGAAACCGTCAATTGCGCGGATATTGGTCGGCCATTGGGCAACTACGGCCAAGGCGAACTGACCCCGGATGAGGTCTATGCGCTTGCGCTGCAAGCCGATCATCCAGAAGCCGAAGCCATCGTTTTATCCTGCACGGATATGCGGTCGGTTGAAGTGATTGAGCGTCTGGAAAACACATTGGGCAAACCTGTCGTGACCTCTAACCAAGCGATGATGTTTAGCCTGATGCAGGCCCTTTCCATTGCGCGCCACGACCGGGCACCGGGGCAATTGTTCGATCACCTTTAGGGGCGAATGATGCGGGTAATGACCTACAATATCCTGTGCGGCGGCCACCCCATGCCCGGTGGACCGTCACGCCTTGAGGCCATTTTAGAGGTCATTCAATACGGCAGCCCGGATATTCTCGCCCTTCAGGAGGCGAATGGTTTCGATGACCCTGCCGTTGCCGCGCAGATCTCAAAAACGCTTGGATTGCCATATTATGCCGTGACCCAAGCCCCGCCATTTGACGATGGGAAGCGCTACAATGTCGTGACGTTTTCGCGGTATCCGATCCGCAATATTCATCGCTTCAAAGGGCAGGCGTTTGAAACCGGTGCACTGTCACTAGATGCCGACAGCCCACTTGGCCCAATCTCAATTTGCAACGTGCATCTTCATTCCACTGATGAGGCACGGCGTTTGGCAGAAATAAAAACCGTCCTATCCTATCAAGACAGCTGTGGTCCGCAGATCATTTTAGGGGATTTTAACGCCCTCAGCTGTTTTGACCCCTACACAGATGACGAAAGCGAATTTGGCCTGCAATTCGACACCATTGATGAGATGAACACCCGTTTCATTGATCTGCACCACGCCAGCCGGGGCGGTGTTTGCTGGACACATCCCAGCCGCCTGCCAGCCGATCACAGCCGTCGTTTAAATCGTCGAATTGACTACGTTTTTGCCAGCCCAGCTGTGGCGTCTCATGCCGGTGATGTCCAAGCCATCACATCCGATCGCGCGCATTGCGCGTCAGATCATTTTCCCCTGATCGTTGATTTTATTTAACCCTCAATCACATGGGAATTGGTGATATATCCCGCCCCGGAATAGCGAACATCCAGCGAGAAAAAGCAGGGCTTAGGAATATGGGTTTTGATTTCACGTTCAAGGTCGGCGATCACCGCATCTGTAAATGCCTGATCACGGTGCGGTTTGGTCAACATGGCAATTTCCACCAAACAATGGGAATGATGGTAAATTGCGGTAGGGTAGGCGCGCCCTTTGCATTCGCCTGACCCCGCATCATGTTGCTGCAGGACCCGTTCAATCGCGACCAGAACGGGTCCTGCATCCAATCCTAAATCATCCGAATATTTTAGCTCTGCATGTGGCATGTTTTATGGCTCTCCCATACCGATCTCTTCTCGGCGTTTGGCCATATAGGCGTGCAGTTCTTCCTTGATTGCAACATCCATTTCGGGTTCTTCGTAATCCTTCAACGCCTGCTGCCAAAGGGCGGTTGCGCGCTCAAGCGCATCCTTGGCGCCGGCGGCTTCCCAATTTTCGTAGTTCTGCCAATCCGACAACATCGGTTTATAAAACGCGGTTTCATAGCGCGCCATGGTGTGTTCCGCGCCAAAGAAATGCCCACCAGTTGGCACTGACTTGATCGCATCAAGACCCAGTTCATCGGTGTCGAACTTCATCGGTTTCAGGAATTCGATCATATTTTGAATAATCTCAACATCCATGATGAATTTTTCATAAGAGGCAGTCAAACCACCCTCAAGCCAACCTGCCGCGTGGTAGACGATATTTGCCCCACCCAAAACAGCGCCCCACGTGGACATCATCGTTTCATAAGCGGCCTGCAAATCCACCGCATTAGACGCATTGGTGTTTGAGGTCCGATAGGGAATGCCATAGCGCCGCGCCAATTGACCACCGACGATATTAGCCTTTGCGTTTTCAGGTGTACCAAAGGCAGGCGCACCTGAGCGCATATCCACGTTAGAGGTAAATGACCCATACATCACCGGCGCGCCTGGGTTCACCAGCTGCGTCAACACCACACCAAACAGCGCTTCGGCGTTTTGCTGGGCCAAGGCCGCAGGCAACGTCACCGGCGTCATCGCCCCCATCAGGGTAAAGGGTGTCACCGTCACCGGCTGACCGTGTTCGGCCATCGCGATCAAACCATCGCCCATCGCGTCATCAAACAGACGCGGGGAATTCACCGAAATGATCGTGATCACGCCGGGGTCTTTGGCCATCTCTTCGACCGAAATTCCGCGAGTGATCGCCATCATATTGATGCCATCCATCGCGCGGCCACGGCCAATTGCAGTGCAGTGAAACGACAGATCGCTATAGGTCAGATTGGCCGCATAGGTATCCAAATGCCGCGAATTGGCGGGCATTTCAATCGGGGCCATCACCTGATTGCCGATCAGATTAATCGCGTTGAAATGGTGCGCCAATTTGATGAAGTTACAGTAATCGGTGTAGTTGCCCTGGCGACGGCCATTGATCCGGTCGTGCACATTGGGCGGACCCGCCACCAGACCAAAAGTCATGTTATTGCCGCCCATGGTGATCCGTTTTTTCGGATTACGCGCGGTCAGGGTAAATTCGGACGGGACCGTTTTCAGGGCCTCATTTACGATGCTTTCATCCATCCGGATGGTTTGCGTATCGCGATCAACAATGGCGCCGGCCTGTTCAAACAGATCCATCACATTGTCACCCATCACGCGGATGCCGGCCTCTGACAAAATCCGCATGGATGTATCATGCAACTTTTGCATTTGATCGGGATTGAGCAGTTCAAATTTAGGGTAGGTGTTTTGCACCTGCTGCCAAGGAAGTTGGTCAATCCCTGCGCCAGAACGTGATGATTTTCCGCGACGACCGCCTGCTCTTTTTTCGCGTGCCATGGTTAGTATCCCCGATCTGGATTGACGATATTTGTCAGGGGCTCACCCTGACGATACCGCATTAGGTTTTGTGAAAACATCTCAACTGATTTTAGATCCCAGCCTTCATAGACGGACGAACAATGCGGTGTGACAATCACGTTATCAAAACCCCAAAGCGCGTGATCCTGCGGCAGAGGTTCAACCGTGAACACATCAAGGGCTGCGCCACGAATACGGCCCTCATTCAACGCGCTGATCAGCGGGACTTCATCAATCACACCGCCGCGCGACACATCAATGATCACCGCCTCGGGCTTCATTGCGTCAAACGCATCAGCCCCCACGATACCCCGCGTGCTGTCCAGCAGGGGCACACAGGTCACGATAAAATCGGCGCGCTCCCATAGGTCGGGCAGGGCGTCCATGCCGTGGACCTCATCCACATTGTCAGTGTCCTTGGGCCGGGCACGCACGCCAATGGTGTTTAGACCCATAGCTTTGCTGCGCGCAGCGACCGCCAGCCCGGTTTGACCTACACCGATAATCAGAACCGTTTTGCCGTCAATCGGCTCAACCTTGGCCGATGTCCAATCCCGACGGGTTTGGGCTGCACGAAACTGCGGTAAACCCAGCGAAAAGTGAAACATCGCGCCAAGCGCATATTGCGCCATCATATCCGCCGCAACACCCGCCGCATTGGTGATCGTGATGTCATCCACATTCCACGGGTTCATATGATCTGTGCCCGATCCACCAATCGACACCCATTTAACAGATGGCGCATCAATTAGGGCCTGACGCGGAAAATTTGGGGTGCCCGCAAAGCGCACGGAATATACGACTTCAGCCCCGGTTTCAGTCACAAGGTCGGGCAGGGCGGCGTAGCTGTCGCAGGTGTGAATATCCAAATCACCATGCGCGCGCGCCAATACGGCACGGGACGGTTCCGGGTTATCTGTATGCAGGATTACAACGGGGGATTTCATCATCTGTTCCTTATGGGGCGTCAAAGATCAGCGCCGCGAGGTCTGAGAATTTGCTGTCTGGGTGTTCCAACCCCAACACTGCATCCCGGATCGCCGCTGCGCGGGTTTCGCCCAATGAAGGTGTGGCAAATTCCATGAACTTTGCAATCACCTCTTCATCCGTCAGCGGGGCTTCGGGGCCGCCGCGCGCATGGGTATCACCGGAGTCGAGCACTGTTCCATCGTTCAACGTGATCTGCACATCGGCCCAACGCCCAAGCGGGAAGCGCGATGAATGCCCTTCGGTTTCCGTCACTGTTATGCGGTTTAGAATGTTTTCAACCAGTGGGTCGCTCAGGCCATCACCCGAAATATGTTCAAGCCCGATGCGCCCATAAGCCACCTGTGTTGCCACGGCAAACGGCAATGCGTATTGCGCCTTTGACGTGCTGTCAGGCATTGTTGGGAACAGGCAGGCGGCCTCATGAAAACTGTTCACCTGAATATGTTTGATGTCGGTGTGGGTCAGGCCATGTTCGATCATCAGCGCCCGCGTTGCATCAATCGAAGCATGGGCCCAGCGACAAATCGGATAGGGTTTGACGTATTGTAATTCCATCTGCCAGAACGACCCCAGATCGTCCCAATGTTTGGCAACGCGGTCTTCTTCAATCGTGATCGCAGGCGCGCCGGTAAATCCCTTTTGCGCCAGAACGCAGGACGACACACCCACCATAGCCCCCCAGCCTGACCCATCATGCAACATGGTTGGCGTTGCGATTTCCCGCATCATTTGGCTGCGTGGGCCGTGGTATTCTGCGATGCCCATTGCCTCGCGCATGTGATCGGCAGACATGCCGCGCATCCGCGCGATCATCGCCACCACACCAAGCGCGTTCCACGCCCCAGATGTATGATAATCAGACACAGTATCATGCAATGAAATACCCGCACGCCCCGCGACCTCATACCCAACGGTCACCGTGGCCAAGGCTTCGGGGCCGGAAAAATCTGGGATTGTTTCGGCAATCGCGGCCAAGGTTGGCACAACAACAACACCGATATGCCCTTTGGTTGGATTATAGCCATCATGGCCGTCCAGATTGTCGGTCTGCGTGGCGGACGCATAGGCAGACCCGGCCACGCTGACCTTGCGGCCATCAAACATCATACGCGCGGTGTTTGCCGCATCGCTAGACCCATACAGCGCCACCGCCGTTTCGCGGGCAATCACCCCAGCGTCCATCGGGCCAGCGCCAATCACAATCCCAAGGGTATCAAGCAACATCAACGCCGCATAGTGGCGGGTCTTTTCGGGGAAATCCTCTGCCGGTTTGTGCAGCGTGAATTCAACGAGGTTTTCAAATGTCGTTCCCATGGGCGCATGATCCTATGCAACTGTTTCTTGCGCCATATGAAACACCTGTTAGGGTTCACTTTACCAGCCCCATGATGCGCGATATTTAAGGGGGCATTGGGCCATAAATATTTGCGCATTTGGTCTGCACCGGCAAAGGGATCACGCATGAAGCACCTGCCCAACCTTGGTTTTCTCAGATCGTTTGAGGCATCAGCCCGCCATCTTAGCTTTACCGCTGCGGCAGATGAATTGAACCTGACGCAATCCGCTGTCAGCCACCATATTCGCGCGCTTGAGGATTATCTGGGTCGGCCTTTGTTTGTGCGCTATCCGCGGTCTTTGTCCCTGACCGGTGTGGGCGAGGCGTACCTGCCCACCGTGCGCCAAGCCCTACAACAGGTTGATGCCGCCACCGAAAGCATCATGGCCGAGCAACACGAAAAAAAGGTGGTGATTTCCAGTCCGATTTCTTTGGCGGAAATTTGGCTCGTGGGGCAGATACGCACCTTTCGCGAAGTGCATCCAGACATCGACATCACTCTACACGGCACAGTCTGGACCGATGTCGAAGACAACGTCGCAGACCTGCGCATCACGTTAGAGGAAACCGCAACACCGCCCGCCCACGCGATACCCCTCTGGGATGAACGCGTAACGCTGGCCTGTAGTCCGAGCTATCACAAAACACACCTGAAAACCCCGGATGATCTGGGGCAGGCGACATTGGTGCATGTTCTAGGGCGGCCCGTTTATTGGCAATTGGTGGAAGAGGCGCTCGGGTGTTCAAACCTGCAAATGCAGGGCGGCCTAAAGACCAGCAATTCAAACGTCGCGTTGGAGTTTGCAGCACAAAACATGGGCTGCGTTGCTCTGTTGAAATCCGTCGTGACGCCCTATGTCACCCAAGGCCGTTTGGTTGAACCGTTTGATCTAGAGATCGCCAGCCCCTGGGGCTATTACCTCAGCGATGGTGGCGACACCCTTAGCCCATCAGCACGACTATTTAAGGCGTGGCTGATTGAAAAGTAGCCAGTTTTTAGAGGTTCTATAAATGAAACTGCACAAGTGCATTCTTAAAAACGTCATGAATAACTAGCTTCGGATAGCCTTCACGCTCGAGCGTCTCCCAAAGTCCGAAGATCAATTCATCTACGCTATCCAAATCAGAAGTTTCTTGAATAGCTTGGTATAAATTCATCAGAAGAAACTCCTGCGAACTCGTCGTTTTATCAATTATATCAAACACCTCGGCAGGTGATTTTCCTTTGTGCATTAGGCGAAGGGCCGCTAAATTGTCGGCTGAAATATCCGAGCATTTTTCAAGAGTCTCCGGATAAAGGTCAGTCAGAGCGGCGTAACTGAAGCTATACAGAAGGTCATGAGCGCAGTTAGGGTCGCAATTATCCAGTACAGCATCAATTATACCAACCAAAGGATCGCTCAAAGACATCAACCTTATCTTAATAATGCAGATTATGTTATATTATAACAAAACTACCGCGCCAAATTCAGCAGTGGATCATCCAAATCCAATTCAAAACGATCCGGGACAAGTCCCTGATGGAACCACCGCACGAAGCTATAGATTGAATAGACCGGCAGGCCTGTCAGTTTGCGAATGTCGGCGGCGTATGGCGTCATGTTGGTGCATTCCAAAACAATTGCACCAATGTCGTCATTTTGCGTGACCAGATCGCGCGCGGCATCCAAGAGGTCAAGGCGGCTTGCCTCAAAATCAATGCTGGGCTGGTCATCCAAAATACCATGCGTAAACGCGCGGCCATTGTCAGTGCCCACAATCGGCGTATCAAGCGGCGCGCCGGCGGCCTCTAGGTGTGCAGGTGTCAAAGTCGCCTTAGAAATGGTGATCACGCCAACGCGTTTTGATTTTGGCAGCAGCGCTTGCACCATCGGGATTTGCATCAGGGATGATGTCGCCACAGGCACCGGAACCGCCTCTGAAATCTGATCTTGGATCAGGGCCAAAAACCCGCAATTTGTCGTCAAACCATCGCAGCCATGCGCCACCAGATCTTTGGCGGCGGCGATAAAATCATCGACCAAAAGACGCGGATCATTGCGCACGACCTTATCTGGCGTTGCCCCTCGCACGATGCGATATTGCACCGGAAACGGCCAGGTCGCAGCATTAGCAATATCGCCAAAAATGCGTGGAAATTGGGTTTCCAGCATCAAAATACCGACATTTGCACCGTAAATCGTTTTACCACCATGTACGACAGACATCACGGATCTCCTTTAATGGACCGGAACGTAAAGTTGAGAATAGGCGATGCGCACCGCCTCTGTTGTTTCTTCGCGGCGGCGTTCAATGTGGCCGCGCAGCGCTGTGACAGCGGCCCCTGTATCACGGGCCTGAATGGCCTCCATGATCACGCGATGTGCCGAAAGTGTTGAGCGATCATCCACCAGATTACCACGGTTGGCGTGCAAAAGTTGCAGGTTCACCAGCCGCACATAACGAATGCGGTCATTCAGGTTTGCCAACATCCGCAGCAGCTCAGCATTGTTAGATAGCTCCGCAAGACGCGTGTGAAATTCTTCGTCCATCCGCAGCAGCTCTGGCAGATCATCACAGGCGCCATAAGTCGCCTCAGAGTCCTCCAGATAAGTTGCAACCGCGTCGATCTCCGCGTCAGACGCACGCTCAATCGCTCGGATCACCGCCTCTGTCTCAATCGCGGCGCGCGCCTCATAAAGTTCTAAAATCCGCGCAGGGCTGAGCGAACGACAGAAAAATCCGCGCCCGTTTTTAAAGGTCAACAACCCCTCGGCCACTAAACGATTCAGCGCCTCGCGCAGCGGCGTCCTACTTGCGCCGAGCTTGGCGGAAAGCGCGCTTTCGTTCAAACGCTCCTCTGGTTTGAACTCAAAATTCACCGCCATTTCGCGCAGACACACATAGACGCGGTCAACGCTGCTTTCTGGTTTGGTCATCCTTGGCCCCATTAAAAGCTATCGCGTTAGGCATAGCCTTGTTCCAAACAGGGTGCAATATTTTTGTCTTCACTTTTGTATTTTTTGCTGTATACAATTTTTCAAATCCCAATTTCCCCGCAAATGCGGCCCAACCTATAGGTGATGCTTTGACCAATAAAATGAATGGCGCAGAAGCAATGGTACGGATGCTAGAGGCGCACGGCGTTCAGCATATCTTTGGCCTGTGTGGCGACACGACCCTGCCGTTTTATGACGCGATGCATAAACTTGATCATAAAATGACCCATGTTTTGACCCGCGACGAACGCTGCGCGACCTATATGGCTGATGCCTATTCGCGCGTGACCGGACGTGTTGGTGTGGCCGAGGGCCCATCAGGCGGCGGCGCGACCTACATTCTACCAGGCCTGATCGAAGCCAGCGAAAGTTCCTATGCGGTTTTGGGCATCACCACCGATATTTCGGTTGGATCCTACGGAAAATACCCGCTGACCGAAGTGGACCAAGACGCGTTGATGAAACCACTGACCAAGTGGAACACCGTGATCAAAAAATCCGAACATATCCCGCGTATGGTACGCACAGCGTTTCGCGCAATGACCACTGGGCGCTCAGGTGCGGCGCATTTGGGCCTGCCTTATGACATCCAATATGAGGATGTTGATCCAAGCGATATCTGGGCGGACCCAAAACACACGTCCTACCCCGCCTACCCCCAAGCCCCAGAGCCGGGCGCGGCAGAGGCTGCTGTTGACGCGATCCTGTCTGCGAAAAACCCGCTGATCATCTGCGGCGGTGGCGTGGTGATTGCTGGCGCGATGGACGAATTGAACCGCCTTGCGACCCGGCTTGATATTCCTGTGGCAACGTCGATTTCTGGTCAAGGCTCTTTGGCTGAAACCAACCCGCAATGTTTGGGTGTTGTTGGCTCAAACGGCGGCACTGATCAAACTTGGGAAATGATGGAGGCCGCTGACCTCGTCGTCTTTATGGGCGCGCGGGCTGGTTCCACCACCACATCCCGTTGGGAGGCCCCTGCCCCCGGCACCCGTGTTGTGCATTTTGACAATGACCCAATGGTCATCGGTGCAAACTACCGCACCGAAGTTGGCGTTGTGGGCGATCTGCGTTTGGCATTGGCTGAGGTAAACACGATCCTTGATCAACGCGGCCAAGGCGAAACCACCTTTGGGGGCGCCGCTGCGATTGCTGACATCAAAAAGCGCAAATTCGAAATCTTTGATCAACTGGCCCTGTCTAATGAATTGCCAATGCGCCCGGAGCGGGTGATTGACGCCATGATGAAGGTTCTGCCCGAAGACGCCACAGTGGTTTCTGATCCCGGCACCAGCTGTCCTTATTTCTCAGCGTATTATCAGCTGCCTACAGCGGGCCGTCACTTTATCACCAACCGCGCCCATGGGGCATTGGGGTATTCGCTGTCTGCTGCACTCGGTGCATGGTTTGGCCGCCCAACCTCCAAAGTTGTGGCAATGATGGGCGATGGATCGTTTGGCTTTACCTGTGGTGAGCTAGAAACCGTCACCCGCCACCGCGCGCCAATCACCTATATCGTGTTTTCAAATTCAAACTTTGGCTGGATCAAAGCGAGCCAAGAAGCCGACAAAGGCGCGCGTTACTACAACGTCGACTTTAACCGCACCGATCAGGCCGCCGTTGCTGCCGCCTATGGTGTGAAAAGCTGGCGCGTGGAAAACCCAGATGATCTGCCCCGCATCCTGAAAGAAGCAATCGACCACGACGGCCCCACATTGATCGACGTCATCGTGCAGCCCCTAGAAGAATCCAACGCCCCTGTGCGCCGCTGGATGGGCTAAAATATCGCCCGCCCCTGAACTGGATTTGGGGGCGGGCCTTTCAGAACCAAGGCGAAATGCAGCCCATTTATTCACATAAAATATGAGGCGTATCAGCGCGTCCATAAACAACCACTAGACGAGATGAAATCGCGAACTTATACCCCATCAACGTAAGGTTTGAGCGTATATTTTATGCTTATTGATTGATGAGGAATAAAATTTTGAAGCTGACACATCTATCCGCTGGGGCATTGATTGCAACGCTTGCCTTTACCACGATGACACCCGCAGAAGACATCGAACCATTGCGTCCTAGCGTTGTTCATATTTTAAATAGCTTAAATATCCCTACAGATTCAGTGGAAATGACTTCACGGCAGCAACGGCAATTTGTTGCTCGCATAATATCACTTACTTACGGGGAAGAGCGTGTTGCTCTGAATTTAATCGAAGAGTTTAATGCGGAAAATCAATCTTTAGAAAGCTCTGCACCAACGCTGCGCGAGCTTTTAGGTCGTAATGATCCCCCTGCGGAACTCACCCCGGGACAAGAACGCCAATTGCTACGCGCTTTGGCCAGGCCCAGCATTCCGGATATCGATTACGAAAGCCTGACGATTGAAGAAAAGCGCAGGCTTCTGGCGGCAGTTCATTCCAATGATTATCACTTCATCAACGCTGTTCGATCCCTAATCGCCAATAGATAACCCGAAGAAAGCAAACATTTACATGATCAAAAAAACACTAAGCGCCATCGTTGTTGCAGCTGCTCTTGTTGGGTCAACATCCGCGACACTCGCCGATACCGCACACATTCCACTGACGGATGACGTACAAGGTACGCGAACCTCTTGGGGCGGGGCCAGCAGAGGGGAAACAACCTATTTGTATAGCATTGTCAACATGAACGGAAAAGTTGGTGTTTGCGGTGGGTTCTACACCGAAGGCGTTTCTATTATCAGCATCGTTTCCCGCGAACAATTGCGCTCAGCATCGCTCTATTTGGGTGACACCCGGCTCAAGCGGAACCTCGGTTACTTCACACAGCTTGACCTAGATGCGCCTGCAGATACGCTGACGCTGCGGTGCCGCGATGTTAACATTGCTTGGCAAGAGGGAATGGAAACTCAAGAGCTCAGAATGCAATCCAATCAACGCAACTTTGAATACTAAGTTCATCGAAGTGGGCGTCGCTGTTGCGCGCCCACAATACACGCTTGCGCTAAGGATAGATCTTCGCGATTTTCTGAAAATTAGCCTCGTTGCAGAATGGCTAAGCCAATTGAACCAAAGCCGTATTGGGTTACATATTGGACCAGAGTTTTGATCTTTTTAGCTTTAATATCATATTGTGCTATATGTTTCACACTTGCATCAAAAATCAAAAATGATGCGTTTTTTACGTGGTTCACCACTCTTGCCATATGGCTGTTCCCCATCGGCCTATTTGGCCTTTGGTTCACTCTTCTAAAAACATTCCACCTATTTGGTATCTGTGAATCTGCGGGTGGCGGAGAATATACATGCACCCTGTTGTTTTTTGATCTGTCCGGGTCCGCAGCAGATGCCTTTATCATGTTCTTTTTTATTCAGATTTGGATAACGCTTGGTGCGTTTCCCGTTGGCATACTTCTGCTCCGTGCACTTTATAAAAAGTGGCGCCGGTAGATTGACCTTTGCGCGAATGATTTTATTTAACCCTGCGGTACCGCAAAGGTTTGTATTTCACTCAGCAGCAGCTCTCTGAACTCTTGGCCCAGTGTCGACAGGGGGCGGGATTTGGCGGTGATCACGGCCATTTCCAACCCAACGGCCGGGCGAAACGGGCGGGTGATAAAGCCACCTTCAAAATCAAACGCCAACACAAACGGGTCGAGCAGGGAAACACCCATGCCCTCTTTGACAAAGCTAAGGTTGTTTTTGAACAGATGCGAATGCACCCGCGTACGCCAGCGTTTTCCGGCATTGTGAAACGCTTCGCGCGTGCGCCGATGGGTCATGTGATCTGGGCCCATAACGATGAACGGGTGATCCTCTAATATCTCTGGCGTCAGCACATCATGTTCCGCAAGCGGGCTGTCAGCCGGCAAGGCGCAGAGCGTTTCAAAATGTAGAATATGCGTATCAAAGGCATCGTAGAGAATGGGCAATTCGCAAATCCCCACTTCAAACAATCCGGCCAAAACCCATTCCTGCACCTTTGAGGAATAGTTCGACTGATAGGCAATCGACAGGTCCGGCTTATCCTTGGCAAAGCGCGCAATTAGTTTCGGCATAAACCCAAACGACAGCGAATGCGGCGATGCCACCTGCAACTGCCCGGACTGTTTATTTTGCAAATCTGTCACCGCTTGCGAAACGTGATCCAACCCACGCACAACGGTGTCAATTTCCTGAAACAGCACACCCGCCTCTGGCGTCGGAGCGAGCCGCCCCTTGGAGCGTTCAAACAGTTTCAGCCGCGTTTGGCGTTCCAATTGCGCCAGAAGATTGGAAATCCCTGGCTGCGAAATACCCAATTGTTCGGCGGCACCCGTGACGGTTCCGGTTTCGACAATGGCATGAAAGGCCTGAAGTTGGCGAAATCTAAGCGACATACGGCATCTATATCATTTTTTATGATGATCTTGCCACAAATTAATATTTGAAATGATGCTTGCGACTTGTCAGGCTTCGTTAACTTCGGGGAAAGAAATCTAACAATGTCTCAAAAAATTACTGCGATGGCCGTATGGCACTTGCAACTTCCAGTAAATGCCCGCCGCGATCATGGCATCGGATCGGTCGAACATTCGGTCGATATCGTCGTTGTGCGCCTCACGTCTGAGGATGGCACCGTCGGATATGGCGAAGCGTCAAGCTGGTCGGTCTTTACCGGTTCCGCTGAAGCAAGCTTTGCCGCGCTTGATCGCTATATGCGCCCGCATGTGGTGGGGCGTGAGATTGGCGATCGTTCAGCCATCATGGCCGACGCCACCTATTGCGTTGCCCATTGCACTGAGGCCAAGGCCGCGCTTGAAACCGCTCTGCTGGACCTTCAGGGCCGCATTGCAGGTCTGCCGGTTTGGGCGCTGATCGGTGGCAAATGCCGCGACAGCATTCCGTTGTCGTGTTCGATCGCTGACCCGGATTTTGAAAAAGATGTTCCGCTCATGGATCGCCTGCGCGAAGATGGCGTTCGGATCATTAAGGTTAAAACGGGTTTCAAGGGCCACGCCTATGACATGATGCGCATGGAACGCCTGCGCAAAGAATATCCCGAATTTGATATTCGCGTGGACTATAATCAAGGCCTGCACCACGACAATGCGCTGCAATGCGTTCAGGACATCGCCCAGTTTGCCCCGACCTTTATCGAACAACCGGTCAAAGCGCACCTGCGCAGCCTGATGGCCCATATACGCGACAGCATTGATATCCCGCTGTTGGCTGATGAAAGCGTCTTTGGCCCCGAAGATATGCAAACCGCGATCAACATGGGTATTGCCGATGGTGTATCGATCAAAATCATGAAAACCGGCGGATTGACCCGCGCACAGACCGTTGCGCGCATGGCCAATTCCGTTGGCATGTCGGCCTATGGGGGTGACATGTTTGAGGCTGGGATCGCCCATCTGGCAGGCACACATATGATTGCCGCGACTCCGGAAATCACACTTGGTTGCGAATTTTACCAAGCCAGCTATTTCTTGGTCGAGGATATTCTAGAAACCCCGTTTGAGATTCAGAATGGTCAAGTCATAGTGCCACAAACGCCGGGTCTTGGCATTAAGCCTGACGAGGACAAGATCGCAAAATACGCCATTCACACCAGCACAGGGCCAACACAGGGGATGTCAAATGGCTGATAAACCCACCATCGTTATTGGCGCCGGAATTGTCGGCATGTCCGCCGCGATTTGGCTGCGTCGTGCGGGTAAAGAGGTCATTGTTTTAGATAAGGGCGCGCCGGGCATGGGCACCTCTTATGGCAATGGTGGGATTTTGGCGGCCTGTTCGGTTGCGCCTGTCACTGCACCGGGTCTCGTGATGAAGGGGCCAAAGATGTTGATGGACCCGAACTTCCCGCTGTTTGTGCGTTGGCCCTATCTGCCTAAACTGGCCCCGTGGTTGATCAAATATCTGTCCCACGCCAATGATAAAGACACCCGCCGCATTTCGCGTGGTTTGGCTGACATCACCTCAGATACCAAAGACCAACATAGATCATTGGTCAAAGGCACCACAGCCGAAGACTGGATCACAGATTCAGAATACGGGTTTGCCTACACCGATCGCGCCGCTTTTGACGCTGATGCCTACACATGGGAATTGCGCCGCGAAGCGGGGTTCACGCCTGATGTCATCACCGGCCAAGACGTGCATGATTATGAACCCAACTTTAACAGCAACATCCAATGCCTCGCTCTGATGAAAGACCATGCTTACGTGCGCGCGCCGGGTAAATACGTGCAGGCCCTGGCGGAGGTCTTTCAAGCCGAGGGCGGCACCCTACGCCAAGCCGAAGTCACCGACATCACGCTGACTGACGGCCGCATCACCGAAGTCATCACCAAACAAGGCCCAATCGCCTGTGGAGCTGCGGTTTTGGCAACGGGCGTGTGGTCTAAAGAGCTTTCCAAAAAACTCGGTCTGAACGTCCCACTCGAAAGCGAACGCGGCTATCACATCATGTTCAAAGACCCCAGCTTTACGCTGAAGTCCTGCTTGATGATTGCCGGCGGAAAATTTGTCGCCACCCCAATGGAAGACGGTTTGCGCTGTGCGGGTGTGGTGGAGTTTGGCGGATTGAACGACACGCCTTCAAAGGCCCCTCTGGCCCTCTTGAAGAAAAAGGTCATGGAAACCTTTCCGGGCCTTCAATTCAGCGACACAGAAGAATGGCTGGGTCATCGCCCTGCCACATCAGATAGCCTGCCCCTGATCGGAGAAATCAACAACTCTGGCGTGTTTGCAGGTTTTGGACACCACCATATAGGCTTGACTGGTGGCCCAAAGACGGGTCGACTTATTGCGGATCTCATAACACGCAACGGCACGAACTTGGATCTCTCTGCATTTGATCCATCACGATTTAACTAAACGACATCTGGGAGGATGAAGAATGACTAAATCTATCACTAAAACACTTGCGATGCTGTCAACATCAGCATGCGTTGCTATGGGCGCGACTGCGGGTTTCGCAGAAACTTGGGACATGCCAATGGCCTATTCCGCGACCAACTTCCATTCTGCTGTTGGCGCTGAGTTTGCATCATGCGTGACTGCGGGTACTGGCGGCGATCTTGAAATCGTAACGCACCCGGGCGGCTCATTGTTTGCCGGTGCTGAAATCAAACGCGCCATTCAAACAGGTCAGGTCAATATCGGCGAACGCCTCTTGTCTGGTCACCAGAATGAAAACGCATTGTTTGGCTTTGACTCCATCCCGTTCCTCGCAACATCATTTGATGATTCAGAGCGTCTGTGGGAAGCGGCCAAAGGCCCGTTGACTGATCTGCTTGCTGAACAAAACCTGCATCTTTTGTATGCGGTGCCATGGCCAGCGCAGGGTCTCTATTTTGATCGCGAAATCAACTCTGTTGCTGAAATGGAAGGCATCAAGTTCCGGTCATACAACAACGCAACTGCGCGTTTGGCCGAACTATCAGGCATGTTGCCAGTACAGATCGAAGCCGCTGAAATCAGCCAAGCCTTTGCAACAGGTGTTGCGGAATCCATGGTGTCCTCTGGTTCAACCGGATATGACCGCCAAGTTTGGGAAAGCCTGTCACACTTCTACGAAGTTGATGCATGGTTGCCACGCAACTACGTTCTCGTGAACCTTGATGCATGGAACGGTCTCAGCGCAGAAACCCAAAACGTCATGAACGGCTGTTCTGTTGTTGCGGAATACGCAGGCGACTGGCGTTCCATTCAGTACACAGACTTTACCCTGAATGAACTGGCTGCAAACGGCATGACCGTTGGCCCAGCAGGCGAAGGTCTGACCGCTGAATTGCGTGAATTTGGTGTGATCATGACCAATGAATGGCTCGAAGCGACGGGCGATCAAGGTCAGGCCATTGTTGACGCGTTCCACGCCTCTTCTAACTAAGATCATCTGATCCTTAAGCGCCCCCGGTGACCTTTCGTCGGGGGCAATTCATAACAAAGGGACGGGACAGATGACCAACCTCGGCAAAGCAGCACGCCGGTTTCTGGACGGGCTGTATCTCACAGGGGGCATACTTGCGTCCCTTTTTCTAATCGCAATTTTATTCCTGATCGTCGTGCAAATGGTGGCACGCTGGACTGGCGAAGCCTTTGTTGGCGCGCCGGACTACGCAGGTTACTGCATGGCCGCCTCATCGTTTTTGGCGCTGGCCTATGCACTGAACAAAGGCAACCACATTCGGGTCAGCCTGCTGTTGTCCGCGTTGGGCAAATACCGCCGCATCGGTGAAATCTGGTGCTTTAGCGTTGGGACGTTTCTGTCACTGTTCTTTGCCTATTACGCGATCAAAACCATGATGGGGTCGATCCGTTGGAACGACATCAGCCCCGGACAGGATGCAACCCCACTTTGGATTCCACAAATGGCCATGGTCGCGGGTGTGTGCCTATTGGCGATTGCCTTTATCGATCACCTCGTGCGGTTGCTGTTTGTCGGCAATCATAACATTCAAGAAGAAGCGCTCGATGCGCATACGGAGTAACTGATATGGAAGAATTTTATCTGATCAGCATTTTCCTGTTTGCGCTGTTTTTCTTACTGGGCACAGGGGTTTGGGTTGGCTTGGCGCTGTTTGGTGTGGCCTACCTCGGGCTAGAAATGTTCACCTCACGGCCTGCAGGTGATGCGATGCTCACCCGGATTTGGACCGGCAGTTCCAGCTGGACATTGACCGCTTTGCCGCTGTTCATCTGGATGGGCGAGATCCTCTATCGAAGTCGATTATCCCAGGATATGTTCCGCGGCCTTGCCCCGTGGATGTCACGCCTGCCCGGTGGGCTTGTCCATACAAATATCGTGGGCTGTACCATCTTTGCGGCGGTGTCCGGATCATCTGCGGCGACCCTGACCACTGTTGGTAAAATGTCGATCCCAGAGCTGCGCAAACGTGGCTATCCTGAATACATGATCATCGGCACCCTTGCTGGTGCGGCTACCCTTGGCCTGATGATCCCGCCCTCGCTCACCTTGATCGTTTACGGTGTTGCGGTCGAACAATCCATTCGCGCGCTCTTTATCGCGGGGCTTCTGCCGGGTCTGGTTCTGGCGCTTTTGTTCATGACCTACGTGGCTGCATGGTCCTTTGTGCGCAAATCCGAAGTTCCGGTGATCGCCGAAAAAATGTCCTTTGGGGAAAAGATAGCGGAGTCGCGGTTCCTGATCCCAGTGATCATTTTGATCCTCGCGGTGATTGGGTCGATGTATGGCGGCATTGCCACCGCAACCGAAGCCGCCGCGATTGGCGTTATCGGGTCGTTGCTGTTGGCGGGCGTTCAGGGGTCTTTGACGTGGAAAGCCTTCGTCGAAAGCCTGCTTGGCGCGACACGCACCTCTGCGATGATTGCGCTGATCCTCATGGGGGCCACGGCGCTGACCCTCGCGATGGGCTTTACCGGTCTTCCGCGTGCATTGGCCGAATGGATTGATACGCTGCAACTGTCGCGGTTTTCGCTCTTGGTTGCCTTGATGTTCTTTTACATCGTGCTTGGCATGTTCCTCGACGGGATTTCATCCGTTGTTTTGACCATGGCCATCGTGCAACCGATGATCGTGAACGCCGGGATTGATTTGATCTGGTTTGGTATCTTTATTGTGGTGGTGGTCGAAATGGCCCAAATCACGCCGCCGATCGGATTTAACCTGTTTGTCCTTCAGGGCATGACGAAACACGAAATGGGATATATCGCCAAAACCGCCCTGCCCCTGTTTGGGATCATGGTTGTGATGGTGTTCTTGTTGATCTTCTTCCCAGAGATCGCAACCTATCTGCCAGACAATATGCGACAAGTCGCCGGCGGCGGTTAGATGCGGTCATGACACCACCTGAACGCGCCTTTACGGCGCGTTCTTTTTTGGAACACCTTTATGCATCACTTCCTAATCTGGTCTGGTCAGCGCGCCCGTTACATCCTCATTTTGGGCTGTATCGCCGCGCTGTTTGTGCCTTCGATTTCGACCCTAATGCGCCCATTATTGCCGCTTTTGATTGTCATGGTTCTGGGGGTTTCTATCGCGCGGATTGATCTGATTTCATTTGCGCACGGCCTGCTGTCCCTGCGCCATGTTGCAGGCCTTGTCATCACCAGCCTGCTGATTATGCCGCTGACCTCTTTGGTGATGTATGTGCTTTTGAATACGCTTCCTTTGGCGCAACCCTATGTCATTACCGGGGTTCTGTTCGCGCTTGCGCCGCCTTTATCTTCGGCGGCGGGTTTGTGTTTTATCCTTGGATATGACGCCCGGCGCGCGCTCGAAGTTACGCTGATCGCAACTCTTATGGCGCCACTGACAGGGCCGATCATGTTAGGCGTTTTGCTGCCTGACCTGCCCAGCCCAACCACCACAGCGCTGATCCTCAAACTTAGCGGAATGATTGGCGGCGGTCTTTTGATGGGGGCGATCATTCAAATGCTGATGGGCCGCAGTCGTATTGCCGCCCTTAAGTACGAATTTGACGCCATTTCCGCCTATACAATGGTGCTGTTTGTACTGCCGCTGTTTGACGGCGTTGGGGTTGCGATATTGGCAGATCCGCTGCGGGCGGCCTTGGTGCTTTGCTTTGCAATGACGCTCAATTTTGGCAGCCACATCATGGTCCGTAAAATCGCCCCAACCTCTGATGAAACCGCAGGCGCGCTTGGCCTGATGTGGGGCAATCGCAATGTCGCGCTTTATATTGCGGCGCTGCCGTTTGATCCGTTCTTTAGCCTGTTTGTGGCGATGTATCAGGTGCCGATGTATGCCACGCCATTGGTGTTTGCGCGGCGCCCCATAAGCCGCGCACCCCAATAAAAAGACGGCGCAGCGAATGGGCATCGCTACGCCGTCCAGACATGCACCTCAGGAAAAGGAGTGCATGAACATCAGTGCAGGCGCTTACCCGCACTGTCGCAGCTTGCGCTGCAATCTAGAATAATCGGTTGCGCCGGGGCGCAGCGTTCAGCCAATTCAAAAAGGGTGCGATGTTCGCGCGACCCTTCTTCAAAGCTTTCGCCAACCAGAAACACAACAATGTCACCGTCCCAGGCCAAATCCAGCGTTTCACTGAGTTGCACGTCATACGGGCTGTTCACAGCAAAGCTGCGATCCGCTGGGCATATCTGCGCAAAACGTGACAGTAGCATTTCGCGATCACCCGACAGGGCCACCACCGAAACAAAACCGTCAGTGTCGATAGATTTGATCCGTTGTGCGCCCTGTTGCAGCACATCTGTCAGCGCTGCAAATTTTTGGGACGCACCCGTTTTCATTGTCGTAAAATCCGGCTCGATCATGGTCATCCCAGCATTTCCTTTACAGTTTCGCCAAAGGCAGATGGCGTCGGCACGATGGTCACGCCTGCATCTTTGAGGATCACAACCTTTTCCTGCGCGCTTTCGCCAAAGGCCTGAACAATCGCGCCAGCGTGGCCCATTGTCCGCCCTTTTGGCGCCGAAAGACCGGCAATGTAGGCCGCGACAGGTTTGGTCATATGATCGCGAATGTATTCGGCAGCTTCGGCTTCTTGTGGGCCGCCGATTTCGCCAACCAGAACAACCGCGTCTGTGTCAGGATCGTTTTCAAACAGTTCCAGAATATCGCGGAAGGATGAGCCGTTGATCGGATCACCACCAATCCCGATAGAGGATGAAACGCCAATACCGAACTCTTTCATCTGCGATGCGGCTTCATATCCCAATGTGCCGGAACGCCCGATGATCCCAACGCGACCCGGAAGATAGATATGGGGCGGCATAAGACCTGCAAAGGCTTCGCCCGGTGTGATGATACCCGCGCAGTTTGGTCCGATCAGGCGCATGCGTTTTTCCGCTTTATAGCGGCGCATAAACCGTTTCACCCGGATCATATCTTGGGCGGGAATACCGTCCGCAATACAAACGGTGGTTTTGATGCCTGCGTCTGCGGCTTCCATCAATGCATCTGCTGCAAAGGGGGGCGGCACAAAGGCGATCGCCACCTCGGCACCGGTTTCAGCAACCGCACCTTTGATGGTGTTGAACACAGGCAGGCCCAAATGCGTGGTGCCACCTTTGCCCGGCGTAACACCACCGACAACATTGGTGCCGTATTCCATCATTTCTTGAGCGTGGAAACTCCCGATACGTCCGGTGAACCCAAGGATCAGAACAGGTGTGTCTTTGTTGATAAGGATCGACATGATTAAGCCCCTGCTTTCCAGGCGGATACAACTTTGTCCGCAGCTTCTGCCAATGATCCGGCTGTCACGATGTTCAAACCTGAATCATCCAGAATTTTCTGACCTTCCTCAAAGTTGGTGCCAGACAGGCGCACAACGAGTGGAATTTTCAGCTCAAGCTCTTGCACCGCGCGCACAACACCCTCAGCGATCCAATCGCACCGGTTGATCCCCGCAAAGATGTTCACCAAGATCGCTTCGACCTCAGGGTCATTCAGAACCGCACGGAATGATTTCAAAACCCGCTCAGGTGACGCGCCGCCGCCCACATCCAAGAAGTTCGCAGGTTCACCACCCGCCATCTTGATCATATCAAGCGTCGCCATCGCCAGACCTGCACCATTTACGATGCAGCCAATTTTACCCTCTAGCCCGATGTAGTTCAGGCCGCGGTCATTGGCGTAGGTTTCGCGTTGGTCTTCTTGGCTTTTGTCGCGCAGTTCTGAAATCTCAGGACGGCGGAACAGCGCGTTATCATCGAATGACATTTTGGCGTCGAGCGCGACGATGTCGCCAGCGCCAGTCACAACCAACGGGTTGATTTCAACCATGGTCGCATCCAGATCGCGGAACGCTTTGTAACACCCGATAATCGTTTTTACGGCCTGCGGGATCATCCCGGCATCAAGACCGAGCGAGAACGCGATTTCGCGCGCCTGAAACGGTTCCATCCCAACAGCCGGATCCACAACAGAGCGGATCAATGTGTCTGGATGTTCTTCTGAGATTTGTTCAATCTCCATCCCACCCGCAGCAGAGGCCACAACGACAACACGCTCTTCGGTGCGGTCCAACACAAACCCAAGGTAAATTTCCTGGGCGATGTCTGACGCTTCTTCAACGTACAGACGTCCGACCAGTTTACCACCGGGGCCGGTTTGGTGCGTAACCAATTTGCGGCCCAGCATGAATTCAGCGGCATCAAGCACCTCTGACTCAGAGCTACACACACGAACGCCACCAGCTTTGCCGCGCGCGCCCGAATGAATTTGTGCTTTGACGACCCAACGATCACCGCCAATTTCCTGACAACGATAGGCCGCCTGTTCCGGGCTGTATGCGATGCCACCCCGTGGCACCGCGACCCCGAATTTAGCCAAAAGGTTTTTGGCCTGATATTCGTGGATATCCATTAGAATTACCCCTGCTGCGCTGCGATTGCGTTTGCAACCTCAAGCACGTTGTTGGCCATTTTTTCGCTCGCTGCGTCGATCATTTTACCGTCAAGCGATGCTGCGCCCTTGCCTTGGGCAGCCGCTTTTGCAAGCTCTTCCAAGATACGGCGTGCGCGGGTGACTTCGGCCTCAGGTGGGGAAAACACATCATTTGCCATTTCGATCTGGCTTGGGTGAATGGCCCATTTGCCCTCAATCCCGAGTGCAGCTGCGCGTTTCGCAGACAGGATATATCCATCCGGATCAGAGAAATCGCCAAACGGGCCATCAATCGCACGCAAACCATAAGCGCGACACGCAACCGTCATACGTGACAACGCATAGTGCCATTGATCACCCGGATAATCAGGGTTCAGACCACCGATCACAACGGTACGCGCGCGGTTGGACGCCGCATAATCCGCCACACCAAAGTGCAGCGCCTCAAGACGTCCACCGCTGGATGCGATTGCCTCAACATTGGCCATGCCGAGTGCGGTTTCAATCAGGGCTTCCATACCGATTTTATGGGTGAGGCCCATGGATTCTTCGATCTGGCTGACCATGGTTTCAACGGTGTACAAATCCGCAGGCACGCCAACCTTTGGCACAAGGATCGTATCAACATGCTGACCCGCTTGTTCCAAAATATCGACCACATCGCGGTACATATAATGTGTGTCGAGACCATTGATACGGATCGACATGGTTTTACCTTTGCCGCGCCAATCAATGTCGTTCAGGGCCTCAATGATATTTTTGCGCGCTTGAACTTTATCGGGTGGCGCAACCGCATCTTCAAGATCAAGAAAGATATAGTCGGCGGCGCTCTCGGCGGCCTTTTCGATCATTGTTGGGTTTGACCCCGGAACAGCCAATTCTGACCGTTGTAGACGTTGCTTTTTCAGCGGGTGCAAAGTGTAGCTCATGATGAAATCCCTGATTGCCGCCTCCCTCCCGAGGCCGCTTCGCAATCAGATTTGCGAAAAATTCACCATGCTAACACCTCCCCCTGAGTGGAAAAAGCACCCCGTGCGGGTAGACAATCCTACCCGTTTAGGGTATAAATTATGTATGCATTAGAATACTTTAACCTATCGTGCACAAATTTTCCTTTCATAAACAATCTCCCTGCAAAAACCCGCGAAAAGCGTCGTTTTTGAACATCTGGCGGAATCTGTTCCCCTTCACTCTCTGCGCCTAGGGAGGACGGAAAATGACATTGACTGTTTGTATAGCAGATCAAAGTGCGCTGGTATGCCAAGGTATCGCCGCCATGCTTTCACCTATGGAAAATGTCGATGTCGTCGGAACAGCAACCTCTTTGGGGGCATTGGTAACAACCATGGTTAACGCCCCAGAAGACACAATTCTGGTCACGGGTTTGCGTCTGGTTGATGGGGACATCACCCATTTTCTACCCAACCTACGCCGTCAGGGCTTCACCCCAATCACCATTGCACTGGCCAACGCGAATGAGGCCACGCTTGCCAAACTCGCGGTGCGCGAAGGGGCCACCGGCATTTGCTTGATTGATCATGTACAAGATCAACTGCCCCAGATGCTGCACAGCGTGGCGCGCGGCGTATCCTGCCTGCCCACCACATTGCTGGAACGGATCGTGCGCGACAACGCCAATCCGTTGACCAAACGGGAACATGAAATTCTAGAATGCCTCGCCCAGGGGTTAACCAACTTTCAGCTTTCGACCCGGTTGGGCATTTCAGAGAACACAATAAAATATAACCTCAAGGTGATTTATCAAAAGCTAGAGGTGAATTCGCGCGGTGCCGCCATTTCTAAGTTTTTCTCTGGCGGCTTTTAACGGGTTAACCCGCGCATCGCGATCCAACTGCACAACGCCATCGCCCCGGATGTGACCAGACACAAAACCAACCCGCCAAACTGAAACGACAATCCCGACAGTAATGTACCGATCAGGCGGCCCGCTGCGTTGGACATATAGTAAAACCCAACATCCATGGTCACCCGTTCTGATGTGCTAAACGCGAGGATCAGATAGCTGTGCAGCGATGAATTGACCGCAAAGACAAATCCAAACACCAACAGCCCAATAACCAAAACCGCCGTTAACCCAACATCCAACGCCATAGCGGCCACAGCCAAGGTCAAAGGCACCATCGCAAGCCAGAAACACCAGCGCACCGCATCCTGCTTGATGGCTGACAGCGCTTTGTCTTTGGCCCCGACAATACGCGGTGCCGCCCCCTGCACTGCCCCATACGCAATGATCCAAAGCGCCATAAAGCTACCGATCAGGAAAAACGCGGCGCGGTTGCCATCCTCTGATCCATCCGACAGCACACCGTAGAAATAGATCGGGATCCCAACGACAAACCAAACATCCCGCGCGCCAAACAAGAACATCCGCGCCAGCGATAGCCGGTTGATGTCAGGGTCTTTGGAAAAGACTTCGGAAACCTTTGCGCTCTTTTTCCCTTCGGGCAGGCCCGCAGGCATGAACAACACCACAGCGATCAGAACGGCGGTTAAGGTCACAGCCATCGCCACGATCGAGGTGATAAACCCAAACAGCCCCAACAGCGCCGCACCCAATAAAAAGCCGACCCCTTTGACCGCGTTCTTTGATCCGGTCAGGACCGCAACCCAGCGAAACAACCCATCCTCTGCGCCGCCCTGCCCTTTTGGGGCCAGCAGTTTTACCGCGCTTTTGGACGACATTTTTGCCAGATCCTTAGCAACGCCCGAAAGCCCCTGCACCGCCATCACAAAGATGACAGAAGCCGCAATGCCCCAGTCTGGCGACAATTGCGCCAATAGAATGAGCGCGACAATCTGCAGCGATAGACCCGCATATAAGGTCCGTGACAGGCCAAACCGCGCCGCGACCCACCCCGCCGACAGATTGGTGATCATGCCTGCAAATTCGTAAAACAGAAACAGATACGCCAATTCAATCGCACTGAAGCCCAGCGTATGAAAGTGCAACAGCACCAACATACGCAACGCCCCATCCGTCAACATAAACGCCCAATAGGCCGCGGTGACTGCGATATATGCCGACAGGCCTTCGGGCTTCATCCGTTTACATCCCTGCTAAAACCAAACGGGTCACATCAGCCAAACGCCATGCATAGCCGTATTCATTGTCATACCAGGCATAGATTTTCACCTGCGTACCATTCACCACCATCGTTGACAGCGCATCAATGATAGATGAACGCGTGTCGTTGGTGTAATCGGCTGACACAAGCGGGCGGGTTTCATACCCCAAAATACCCTTCAGCGATGTTTCTGACGCCTCTTTGAACAATGCGTTGATCTCTTCGACCGTGGTTTCGCGCTCAACTTCAAACACACAATCGGTCAGAGACGCGTTGAGCAATGGCACACGCACCGCATGGCCGTTCAGTTTTCCCGTCAGCTCTGGGTAAATCATCGTAATCGCGGTCGCCGACCCGGTTGAGGTTGGAATAAGCGAATTTAACGCCGACCGCGCGCGGCGCAAATCTTTGGCTGGGCGGTCCACAATCGTTTGTGTGTTGGTCACATCATGGATCGTGGTCATCGATCCGTGTTTGATCCCGACCCCTTCGAGCAGCACTTTCACCACAGGTGCAAGGCAGTTCGTCGTGCAGCTGGCCGCTGTGACCAAATGGTGCGTGTCCGGTTGGTAAAGATCACTGTTCACGCCGTAAACAAGGTTCAGCGCAATCGGGTCTTTCACCGGGGCGGAAATCACCACCTTTTTCACACCAGCATCATAATAGGGCTGAAGCTTTGCCTCAGTTTTAAACGCACCGGTGCAATCAATCACCAGATCGACGCCCATTTCTTTCAATGGCAGCTCTTCCAGTGACCAAACACTGGTTTTGCGCATTGCACTGCCATTTACGGTGATGTTTTCATCGTCATAGGAAATATCCGCGTCCCAACGGCCATGCACTGTGTCAAATTCCAACAGGTGCGCATGTGTTTCAATGTCCCCAACCGGGTCATTCAGCAGGACGATCTCCCCCTCTAGCCCTTCGTCGAAGAACGAGCGTAGCACGAGTTTCCCGATCCGGCCGATGCCGTTGATTGCGATCTTTGTCATCTGAAAATCCTTCTTCTTCGTCTGTCTGAAATTGCGGGAGCCCACAGGTCTCTGGATGGCCATTGCAGCAATCAATGCTGAGAAATTCGATCAACGCACCCATTTGAGGCATCGATGCCGTATAATAGATCGACGTGCCGTCCCGCTTTGATTGAATCAGCCCCACACGCTCTAGCACGCTAAGATAGGTTGAAAGTGTGTTTGCCTTTAAGCCAAGCGTCGCGGCAATATCGGTCGGGCGCAAAGGGTCAGGCACCTCTGCGATCAGCAGCCGTAAAACGGACAGCCGCCCTTCATGCCCTAGCGTGGCAAAAATCTCTGTTGCATTTATTGTTTCCATAATTCACGAATATAGGAATTATGCTGTTTTTCAAATGAAGTTTTTATGACAACAGCCGCGCTGTCCAAAATCTATAGCGCCGCTGCCCCGTCACTTCGCGCAACAACCCAAGATCAGAAAACGCATTCAAATTGCGCAAGGCCGATGGGCGCGACAGCCCGGTACGCGCCTCTAGCAACTCCGCAGATACCAAAGGCACCGCCAAAAGCGTTTCAATCAACAGCCCAACAGAACGGCCAGACATCCCCTGTGTGGCCGCCCCTGCCCTGCTGCGCCATGCGTTCAGGCGTTCGAGTTCCAGCAGCGCCTGCAAACATCCCGTTTCCACCGCCCGAAACCACCGCGCCAATCGTTCAGCCGCTGCACCGCTGCGCATTACAGAGGCATCCGGCGCAATCGGTTGAAACAAAATTCCATCCCCCGCCGCGAAACACATCGCCGCAACCGAGCCTTCCAAACTGTCCTCGGGGTCAGACAGGCCCAACCGCTGCCATTCAAAAAACGCCACAGCGGATTGCGTGATCCGGTGCAAATCAAAAACACTGGCCAAAGTATCAGCCCATTGGGTGCCAAGCGTTTCCAACTCCGCGCCAACCGGGCGGTGTTGCAATGACGACAACCCATCATCCTGAACCTGCTGGCGCCCCAAAAACCCATGCACCCCCTGTTGCGGCGTCAAAGCCCCCAGCAACCGCCGCACCGCCCAGGCCCCCCGCGCGAAATCCTGCGCTTGATCAATCGGGGCCGCGCCCAGTTTCATATAGACCGCCAATTGATCCGCCGTGATCCAATGCCCCTCTTGCCGCAAAAGCGCGACCGTAGACTGCACCGCCAAGCGCTCGCCCACTTCTTTGGGCATCCAGCTTAGCCGTTCCCGCAGCCGCGATAGCGCCTCTGCCGCGCGTAACAAATCAGGATAAGTCGCATGTTCCGCAGCAACCCAATCCCCACGCAGCTCTGACATTGTCGGATTTTGGCGCAGCTCATCTTCGACGCCTTCAGGCATCGGTGGCAGAAACCAAAGATCATCCTCTTCGGTTTCGGCATCATACGGGGATTCTGGCGCAAGATATTTTGTCATGTGTATTCATTTAGATCACTTTTTTAATGATCAAAATACATAATTTTTGATTTTCACTTAAGGTATGCAAAAAAGGGGCAGAAAATCACCCTGCCCCAATTGGATATTCAAAACGGTTTCGCATGCGAAACCTAGTTGTTGTTCGCAAGATTTCGCAAACGCTCTAACATCTCGCGCGCGACAATCGGGGTGATTTCCTGCCCCTTCAGTTCAATCACCAAACGATCCTCAAACAAGGCCCCTGAAATTTCTCCACCTGATGCCAGTTCAATCGGCGCAATTTTGGTTGCCTCACGGGTTGGACGCCCGCCACGTGATTTGTCCTTTTTCACCGCGGCTTGGGTGATCACTGCCTCTAGAATGGTCCATTCTTCAGCAGGGTTTTGCGGCGCACTTTCAGCGAGAACCGCGCGAAATTCGCTACCGCCACGGGCGCGCAACGCTGACGCCAGCTGCAACCCTGTTCGTTCAGACAATGCACCCGGAAAACTCAGCAAATCCCCAAGCGCATCATGGATCGCAGCAAAGCTGCGGATCTTTGATCGTTTGGCTTTCGACGCAGATGCAAACAAGGCATCTACCGCCGCCTCAACTGATGCAAACACACCCTGCGCCGTAGAAACCGCCGCGACGCGTCCACGTTCATATTGGCTTAGATCAGCGCGAATTTCGTTTTCTTCGACCATGGATACATAAGCATCCGGCGCGCTTTCGGGTTCACGAATAAAGGCTCTAATGTGCGAAAAAGACTCTGAACCAGTCTCTACAAACAGCTCCCCTATTGCCTTTAGACGTCGCCACCCAGAAATAAGGCCAAAGCCATCATCGGTGCGCATGATCTCAATCGGGGTGCGTTGGCCGTGTTGCCGGATCGAGGATTTTAATTCCTCCATCTGTTCCGCGTCCAACATCACACGGTCCCGGCTTAGGTGATCCGCCGCAATGTCGCCTAGCAGGATTTCCTGCACCAACAGCCCTTCGCGGTCCGCTTTGCGCAGACGTTCGGCGTCGGCTTTGTCTTGGGCGTTTTCCACGCGGGTTTCGACGCGAGACACCGCCATTTCACCCGCCGCATCTGCCGCGACCTGCGCAATGGGTGGAACCATTGATTTCGTCTCTAACTCTGGCATTTCGTCAAAGCTATCATTGAGCGCGCGCAGCGCATCTGCGTCTGGGGCGCTTAACCGTCTACGCTTCGCCATCTTCGGCCTCCATCACTTGTAGATCACGCCACCACGACCCGATCAGCAATTCTTTGAACTCTGCATAGGTGCGATCAAAGGCTTCGCGCCCCCGCACATATGTATCCCGATTAAAGTCGCGGTAATCGGCCTCATAGATCCCGTTCACCTGTTCCCCCGCCTGCCCAACAAGCGCGGTGTAGTCCTGCCGATAGGCATTCATGAAATCACCAAAATAGGCCTGAATAACATTTGCCATATCCGTTTGCTGACTGGCATCAAACCGGGTCACTAGCGCGCGCACCACATCCCATTCGAATTTCATTTCCGGCAATCCAGCCTTGCGCAGGGCTGCGTTTTCACCTTCTTCAATAGACGCGAAAGTCGTGTACAACATGTCAAAGAAGCGCCCGGTGCTGTCAAACTCCAGAAAGCTTGCGCCAAGTGGCACCATCAAAATATCAGCAGCCGCCAGCGCATTGATCGTCAGGTACCCAAGTGCAGGGGGCGTATCCAGCAACACGAGGTCATAGTTATCAAGGATGCCTTCATCTTCCAGAAAGTTAGTCAATGCATCCCACAACGCCCATCCGCGCATATGCTGACGCCACACCGGAATTTGAAATTCCGCCCAATACAAGTTCAGCTGCGCGCCGATCAGATCAATGTTGGGCCAATGAGTTTCCTGGATCACATCATCAGCGGTGGTTTTCAGCGCCTCTTCTAAAGTTTCATCCAGCGGGATTTCGGGTTTGCCCTGCGCCACACGTACTCGGTTTTCGGCGACCAAGGATTGCGCGTAATCTTTGGCGATCAGGGGAAAGACTGTTTTCCATTCATCTGGAACTGTGCCGCCCATAATAGATGTCATAGAGCCTTGGCTGTCGAGATCAATGACCAGAACCTTGTAGCCATCCAATGCCGCGGACATCGCGAGATGCGCCGCGGTGGATGTTTTCCCAACCCCGCCTTTAAAGTTCGCAACAGCCGCAACCTTAGCCGGGATGCCTTCCGGGCGGTAGGGCAGGTATTCTTTGGTTGAAACGCCTTCTTGGGCAAAGAAGTTCCGGAGCGCTAAAATCTCTTCGAGCGTGAACCATTTTGACCCACCTTCGCCTTCGCCCTGGGGTAAGTCAGGATTGGCTTTGAGCACCCGTCGTAAATGGGCGGGGGCAATGGGGATCAGATATTTTGTGACCTCCCAAGTTGAGAATTTTCGCAATCGTTTTTGCCCGTTTGGGGCATAACCGCGTTTGGCTAAATCTTCGCGTCCCTTGGCACAGAAAGACGCTGCTTTGGCGAATCGAGCTGTGTCGATAGGATCAGATAACTTCGCTGCTGCGGCTTCGGGGTCGAGATTTAGATAGGGGGGGAGGGGTTGCTCTATTTTTTTCACGACAGACTGCCTATTTTAAAGATATGCGCTATTTTCTTAGACAGTATCGATAAAGACGCACATTTTCCAGAATGTTTTTCTTTGACTGTTGATAGGTTAAAAACCGTGAGGTTTCGCGTGCGAAACCAATAAATATTAAAGAAAAAGACCACACATAAACTGTTTATTTTTTTTAAGGACTATAAGAGGTTTGGGTATTTAAATGAATTTACTTTCAAGAGCTTAAACTGATTTGAGGACCCACATGCAGGGCAAAGAGTACCTATTTACAGGGCAAGAAGCACCTGAGTCCGGGTTTAAAGGAACCTATATACAGGGGGGAGGGTCCCAGTTTTCGGGAAAGGCGTTTTGAGCGTGTTTGAGGTGAATTTCGGGCAATTTTCATGCTGATATCGACGTTTTCCCACGTTTTTCCACGCTTAAAGGAACCTATTTACGGGGTTATTTAGGTTAAGGTACCCGCATGCAGGGACGCCAAAAAAGGTGAAGAACCTACTTGCAATTTGTCTCTGGGTACCTTTTATGGCATTTTTCCACAGGGTGATGCCCTGACCTCATCCGAACCGAACGCGATAAACTGAACCGAACATGCCTGCTCTGCACGATGCCAAACCAGAACTGACCGGCGCGCTACGCCGTGACTCCGTCAAGAAACACGTAGGGGCGATCCACGTGAGCGGCAAGCTATCGCTGTTGCAGCGCAAGCTGTCCAATGTTCTGTTGCTGAACGCCTATGACACGCTGACCACGCAGCAGAGCCATTCGATCGACGCAAAAACCCTGTGCTTGATGATTGGGTATAATTCCAACGACACCGCCACGCTGCGCGACGCGCTAAAATCGCTGGCCGAGACGGTCGCCGAATGGGATATGCTGGACGAGGATGGTAAACAGGAATGGGGCGTTTCGGCGCTTTTGTCCTATGCCAAGCTGAAGGATGGCGTTTGCGAATACGCCTATTCCCCGGTTCTGGCGCAAAAGCTGCATGACCCCAAAG
Source organism: Cochlodiniinecator piscidefendens (assembly GCF_011326755.1). Classification (GTDB taxonomy): domain Bacteria; phylum Pseudomonadota; class Alphaproteobacteria; order Rhodobacterales; family Rhodobacteraceae; genus Cochlodiniinecator; species Cochlodiniinecator piscidefendens. Next base: position 94,027 of record NZ_JAAOIE010000009.1, read on the forward strand.
TATTTGCGCTGATCAATGTGACCATTCAGCGGAACTTTTCATCCGGGCATGGCTTGGCACTTTATGAAAACTGCTACCGCTTTGTGCGCACCGGATCGACGGGGTGGTGGAGCCTGGATCTGTTTCGCAAGTTCATGGGGCTTGAGGGCAGTGCTTATTATGAGACGTTCAAGCACCTGAACGCGAAGATCATCAAACCGGCGGTCACAGAGGTCAATAAAACCTCAAACATTCACATCACACCAGAGTTCCGCAAGCAGGGCAGGGCGGTGACGGATGTGCGTTTCTTGATCAAAGAAAACCGTCAGCTGGCGATGTTTGATATCGAAGATGACGATGCCGCGCGCAGCAGTGGCGTTTATGACCGCCTGCTCGAGCTTGGGGTATCTGACCGTTTGGCGCGCCAGTGGCTTGCGGAACATGATGAGGCTTATATCGCTGAAAAGCTGTCTTATATGGCGCATCAGGATCAGGTGAAATCAAAGGTTGGCTATCTGTCAGCGGCAATACGGGACGACTACGTTGAAGTCACGCCAGAGGTGAAGGTTGCGCCGGCCCCAAGTGCAGAGGCGCTGAAAGCCGCTGAAAAACGCGCTGAAGAGGTGGCACGCGCCCGTCAAGAAGATGACAGCCGCGAACGTGAACGCGCAGAGCGCCGGGCAAAATTTGCAGTGGTGGAGCGACTGGTTTCGGCGCGCAACCCAACCCAACGCGATGCGGATCGACGGGTGTTTTTATCGCAGCTTGATAATGACATGGACCGCGAAGATTTCCGCAACCGTGGTTGGGATTCAGCCCTAAACGCCCGTGCGATTTTCGCATTCTGGGAAGCGCTAGAGCCCGACGCGTTTGATGGGGTATAAGTTGTGGACCCATTCTCATTAAACATGGGTAAAGAGCTCTAAACCTATAACTTCGATAAATGTATTTCTGGCACTTCAATGGATTTACCGCATGGTGCCTCAACGAGATAAACGATACTTCCAACAGGTACTTCAAGCTCAAGTGAGCGTTGATTGGTTCTAATTTTGTCCATACCGCAAATCGAACCGATTTCTCCCAGCATATAGAAATGCTTCGGTGCGGTTTTGGAAATTTTTACAGCTTGTCCGTCGTCAAATTTCATCTTTGTAATCGCCAAGTTTGATCGGGCTGCGGTGGAGACAAGTCTGTGGGTATTGAGTTCATTTATATTTCTCTTGTCAGCTTAGGCAAAAGCGTGGTGTAAATTTCAGCGAGGTAGGGGTGGTCAGAAGAAGCCGTTTCTGGCTCCACCCAATCGCAGGCACTATACATGTCTCCCAACCAAGCAGGGTAGTCAAAAGCAACTTCGATATGTTGAAATACCCTGCAAACCTCAAAGGGCTTACATTCTCCGCTCAGGTATTCTGCAAGGCGCTCTGCAAGTAATCTTTTTGCTATCTGTTCGGTGGTGTCGGAGGGTATTACTAAGTCTTCCCAATATCTTTGGACTATTCGAAAATATTTTTGAATAATCTCTCCTGCGTCGTGATCTATATTGGCGTCTGCGCAAATAAGTTCAGCAACTTCCCCGTCTTCTGCGTATGCATCAAGGTGCGATGTAGATTTGACCCATTCTAGTAGTTCTCCGCTACCATAAAACGCAATTTGCAATGCAACATACACTTCTTCTGGCGGCTTTGATTTTAGATTTTTCATTGGATCATAGTAATTAGCGGTTCTTTTGGGTCAATAATTTTTCAGTCGTTGAGGGTGCAGTAGCCATTAGGGGCTAGCGCAATTAGGTATTTGCCCTAGCCATCTCAGTGGTGAGGTGGGTGACCGCCTCAGACCACGCTGCTTTTTCTTCGTCACTTAGGTCGCCGCGAAAGCAATCTTCGATTGCTAAGATAAGTGCAGTGCGCGCCGCCTCAAAGTGTTGAGGCTCGATGTTTAGCATTGCGTGTTGTTGTACCAACCTTTGCACAACATCAGACAGCCGATCCGGTGTGTTCAGGTTTTTCACCAAAGTCGCCAACATTGCGCCAAACATTTCTTTCTGATGGGACATCCCGTGTTTGAACAACGGTTCAACCTCTGGCGCATGTTGAAAGAGGTGAACGTAAAACCGGTTCGACAGGTCTGCTTTATGCGCAAAAATGCGACCAAAACTTATTTGGACGAGGGCGGCGTTTTTTGGGGTCACGATAGAGTCTTTCTATTTGGCATTCTATTGGGCGCATCTCCTGTGTCTCTTTTACGCCCCTGATCTTTCGGAATGGTAACTGGGGTTTGGTGTTTCATACGTGTTGCGTTAAGAAATCGGGCAATTGTTAATAAAGGGCACAGGTATATGCGCACAGTTTTAGTGACCGGGTCTGCCGGGTTTATTGGATTTCATTTGTCGGCGCTGCTGCTAAGCGAAGGTTTTCGCGTTGTGGGGTATGACGGGCTGTCGGATTATTATGATGTCCAGCTGAAGAAAGACCGCCATGCAGAGTTGTTAAAGAATGACAATTTCAGTTGTGAGATTGGTCAGCTTGAGGATTTTGATCAACTGCGCGCGCTGTGCTTGCGCGAAAAACCCGATGTGATTGTGCATCTCGCGGCCCAGGCCGGGGTGCGCTACAGCCTCGAAAATCCGCGCGCCTATATAGAGAGTAATGTGGTCGGCACATTTAACGTTATGGAATGCGCGCGGGAGCTGGGGGTTGATCACCTTTTGATGGCGTCCACGTCTTCTATATACGGTGCGAACGAAGAGATGCCGTTTTCTGAGATGCATAAGGTCGACAGCCAACTGACAATCTATGCCGCCACCAAAAAGGCAAATGAGGCCATGGGGCATTCTTATGCGCATCTGTGGAACCTGCCGACAACGATGTTTCGTTTCTTTACCGTTTATGGTCCGTGGGGCCGTCCGGATATGGCACCTTACAAATTCACCAAGGGCATCCTCGAAGGCACGCCAATCGACATCTATAACCACGGCGAAATGTTTCGCGACTTTACCTATGTGGTCGATCTGGTGCGCGGCATTCGCGGCCTTATTGATGCGGCGCCGGTGTGTCCAGACTCTGCGGCCCATATAGAAGAGGGCGACAGCCTGTCTGCTGTGGCCCCGTATCGCGTGGTGAATATCGGCAATTCAGACAAAGTCCGCCTGATGGATTTCATCGAGGCCATTGAAGACGCCGCCGGCAAGAAAGCCGAACGCAATTATATGGAAATGCAAAAGGGCGATGTCACGGCCACCTGGGCCGACGCGAGCCTGCTGCAACGCCTGACCGGATATAAGCCCGAAACAGATGTGCGCGAAGGTATGGCGCGGTTCGTCGAATGGTATCGCACCTATTACGGTGTGTGAATCGCCGGTGAATCGGTTTTTCGAAAAAACGAGTCAGGTTGAAGGGGTGATTTGGGTGCAAATCACCCCTTTTTTATCCCGTAAATAGGTGCTTTGCCGCAGTGCGGCACTAATACTTCTTTTCAGGGGTGTTTTTTGAAATCTAATTTCTGGCGATTTTGCGGTAATCTGAGATTAACCAAAGAAAATAACACGTGTAACTATCTGTAATTAAACAACTTAACAGAAAAATTCGTTTTTTGTGTCATTTTCTTGAAATTAGCACTTGCGGCCCCCGATCCATAGGCCTAAACACCGCCTTACCGAAAGGGCGACACGGAAACGAGACGCTCTGAGGGGAACGGAAGCAGCTGAGGTTGCGGATGGGATTTAGAGGTTGATTTAGCTGGAAGCGACTTGTAGA